>NZ_CANMIO010000003.1 GCF_947497935.1 uncultured Shewanella sp. | reverse complement strand
GAATTGGTAGACACGCCAGATTTAGGTTCTGGTGCCGCAAGGTGTGAGAGTTCAAGTCTCTCTTCCCGTACCATTTATTTAGCATGATTAGCCAAGGCGGGTCATGAGTTAGAAAGTTTGATTGGGGTATCGCCAAGCGGTAAGGCACCGGGTTTTGATCTCGGCATTCCCAGGTTCAAATCCTGGTACCCCAGCCATATAAAAGAAAGCCCATCTTAGGATGGGCTTTTTTGTTTTCTGCGTTCAGATGAGTATTCATCACTTCTTAGCTAGTTCATCACGCTCACCTTCTTGTTTGCCCTCGATACAACAGCTCAAAATCTATGCTAGGATTCTGCTTTGTATTTTTCATGGAGTGAATATTATGAGGCTTTTAGTTGCCTTATCTTTTACCTGCTTACTTTTATTCAGTTGTGTTGTACAAGCCGAGCCAGCAAGACTTGAAATCAATGACAATATTAAACCTAAATCGTCTAACCGTTACATTCGAGCTGTACATCAAGAGATTGAAACAGGGACGTCAGATCTCAATAAGATCCGCTACGCTATTCTAGAGGGCATGCTGACCACTAAAGGTTTTGCGTGGGTATATCAAGGCGAAGGCGAGGGCTATATCTTGGCGCGTTTTGATTATCGTGGTGACACTAATGTGATGCGTATCGAATATAGTCAGTCATTGGTTCAGCTTAAGTATGACGATGCTCTTGGTGACTATGTGTGCAAGAAGCTAGTAGACGATATTTGCTATAAGAATAGCCGAGGCTATTACAACTATATTAAAAATCTCAGAAATAGTATCAGTAAGCAATTATCACGGATTTAATAACGTTAAGGATAACAAGATGAGAAAAATCATAGCTGGTCTACTTGTTAGCTGTGTTGGAGTCATGACGGTTACGGCTAGCGAGCTGCATCTCTATCAAGATTCGATCCCATACGGAAACTATGTTCAAGATTTAGACAGTATGCTGACCGATGCGGTTAAGAGAAATCACTGGGTTTTCAGTAAAGATGACGCTGGTATTCGTTATGCCAATTTAGACTATAAGACCTATAAGATAAAAACAGAGCTAGTGGTAAGTGGAGACACTGTAGCTGTTAAGTTAATAAGTGCAGAGCGTCCTGATTGCGGCAAAAAGAGTTGTAAAGTGGATATGGATAAGGTGGAGGGCTGGCTAGTAAAACTTCGCCGTAGCATTGCTTTTGATGTCACAAAGGCAGTAAGAGATGATGCGCTTAAGCGTAGATTTGTCGATGGGGCATAAGTAGAGAGTCTTGGATATAAAAAAACGCACTCAAATGAGTGCGTTTTTATTTCTGCTCTAGTTAAAGACTCATTCGTAGTGAATTAGTGCTTGAACATCGCAGAGATTGACTCTTCGTTGCTTACACGGCGAATTGCTTCAGCCATAACTGTAGACATAGTTAACTGTGAAACTTTGTCTAGAGCCGCAATTTCTGGGCTCAATGGAATCGTGTCGGTTACGATCACTTCATCGATTACAGACTCAGCGATGTTCTTAGCTGCGTTGCCAGAGAAAACTGGGTGAGTAGCATAAGCGAATACGCGGTTTGCACCGTGCTCTTTCAGTGCTTCAGCCGCTTTACATAGTGTACCGCCAGTGTCGATCATATCATCAACGATGATACAGTCACGGCCTTGAACGTCACCAATGATATGCATAACCTGAGCAACGTTCGCCTGTGGACGACGCTTATCGATAATTGCTAAATCTGAATCATCAAGTAGTTTAGCGACTGCACGAGCGCGCACAACGCCACCGATATCTGGAGAAACCACAACAGGGTTTTCTAGGTTCTTAGCTAACATGTCTTCTAGTAACACTGGGCTACCGAAAACGTTATCAACTGGAACGTCGAAGAAACCTTGGATTTGCTCTGCGTGTAGATCACATGTCAATACGCGGTCAACACCAACGCTTGATAGGAAGTCTGCAACAACTTTAGCTGTAATAGGTACACGAGCACTACGAACACGACGGTCCTGACGCGCGTAACCAAAGTAAGGAATAACCGCTGTAATACGACCAGCTGATGCACGGCGAAGCGCGTCAACCATAACGATAAGTTCCATTAGGTTATCGTTAGTAGGAGCGCAAGTAGATTGAATGATGAATACATCCGCACCACGTACATTTTCATTAATTTGGACACTGATTTCGCCGTCACTGAAAACGCCTACTTCTGCGTCTCCAAGTTTACAAAATAGACGATCGGCTATCTTCTTAGCGAGACTAGGTGTAGCGTTACCGGCAAAAAGTTTAATGTCAGGCACTGTAGGAACCTCAGGCGTATGCTTCATGATTGTGGCTGGGATTTAAAAATATCCCAGAATGTGGTTAACACTGAGCTAATCTCAGCATCAACGGCGATATATTTGCCCCTTTCGCAACAAAGCCTTGTATCGATGCAGGCAATTTCGCCAATACATCTTTAGCTTCTTGCTCCTGTTCGAATTGACCAAAAACACATGCTCCTGTTCCGGTCATTCTGGACGGCGCATATTCTAGCAGCCACGCTAAGGTTTTGGCAACTTGAGGGTAGCGTTTTGCGACTAATGTTTGGCAGTCGTTTTGCCAAGGGCTGTTCATCAGTGACTCTAGGCTTAACTTTGGCGTGTTTCGGGGGAGATCGGGGTCTTGAAAGACTTCAGCTGTAGAAACATGTACCTGGGGAACTAACACTAGGTACCAAGACTCAGCAGGCTCAACGTTTTGTAATTTTTCGCCCACACCTTCGGCAAAAGCTGAAAAACCATTAATAAAAACAGGAACATCTGCTCCAAGCTTCAAGCCTATCTCGCCAAGTTCTTGTGGCGATAACCCTGTTTTCCAAAGTTGATTAAGTGCGATTAGCGTGGTTGCAGCATCGGAGGAGCCGCCGCCGAGACCGCCGCCCATAGGTAGACGTTTATCCAGCCAAATTTCAGCGCCTAGCTGACAACCTGTTCGTTGTTGCAGCGATTTTGCGGCTTTGAGAATTAAGTTATCGCTGTCGGCAACAGCTGATGACATATTGGAGTGTAATTTTAGATTTGGCGTCGTTAACACTTTGAAGTCTAGGTAGTCACAGTGTTCGATGAACTGAAACAGAGTTTGCAGTTCGTGATACCCGTCATGACGCTGAGCGTTGATATGTAGAAATAGGTTTAGTTTAGCCGGTGCTGGCCAGCCTAATGAAAGTGACGCTGTCATAAAGAGTTCTCAGTTGGTGACGTCTGTTGTAAAAGAGTTTGGCTTTGTGGTGCTAGAGCTTGCCACTGATTCAGCTGTAACTTTAGGCTAACCTCTCCACGTTGCAGATTAAGTAACCTCGGCACCTCTGCACCGCTTTGAGTTTGCCAACTTTTAAAATCGACTTCCCAGGGGGGCAATTGCTCTGTATTAACGAGTCTAGCTGGGCGCCCCTGAGCATCTTTGCTGACCAGTTTATCGTCAACTGTTAGCTGGCCAGTAATCCAAAGTGGCAGTGACTGAATCGGTATGGACCAACCCGATACCCGGGTGAGTAATCGTTGGGGATCGCTATCCTTGTAGGTTTTGCCATCGACTTCTAATGTGGCCTCACCAGCTCGACTCGACAGTGACAACACAGTTGTTCCAAGCATAGTGGTAAGCTTCAATTCATCATGTTCAGCACTGTGTAGCCAATAAAGATTGGTGCTGAATTTATCTTGAGGTGTTCTCACCGCAAGTTTACCCTGCATTTCCCATGCGTCAGCCTGCTGCACTTTGTTAACAGAGACGGGAACTAGGTTGTCTGGTATGGTAGTTGAGCAACCGCTAACTAAAAGAGTGCCCAGTATCACCCATAGATAAGTGTTTTTTGTGATGCGTCTCAAATTATTCATCTATTACTGATATAAAAGAGCCCTTATGATACGAGGGGTTGGATGATTTACCAATGCCCATATGCAAAAATAACCATTTACACAATGCTCAATGTCGTTAATGCGTGACATAACTATATATGAATAGTTAAAAAAGTGATGCTAATTGAAAAAATGAGTAAGAACAGAGATTATTATTCGGTTTTGTTAAGCGTATTCTATTTTTAACAACACCAATTCAGTAGAATGGCACCAATAAATGAGATGCCCAAGAGTCCAGAACGAGTCAAATGAGCCTTGTAGCAATCGGAATTAACCATAAAACGGCCACGGTCGACCTGCGAGAAAAAGTCGCATTCGGACCTGATAAAATTCATGATGCCATGAAGAGTCTAGCTGCTAGTACTCAATCGGGCGAAGCCGTTATCATTTCCACCTGTAACCGTACAGAACTTTACTGTAATAACTGTGAAGCCGCTGACGTCGTTGCTTGGCTGGAAGATTATCATCAACTATCCCATGAAGATGTTGAGCCCTGCTTGTACCAATATAAAGGTCAGGAAGCGGTTAAACATTTAATGCGAGTATCAGCAGGCCTCGATTCACTGATTTTGGGTGAGCCGCAAATTTTAGGTCAAGTGAAGCAATCTTTTGTGAAAGCAAAAGAAGCGGGTACTGTTGCAGCGACAATGGATCGCATGTTTCAAAATACCTTTTCTGTCGCCAAAAAAATTCGAACCGAGACTGAAATTGGTGCAGCTGCCGTATCCGTAGCCTTTGCAGCAGTGAGTATGGCGAAACATATTTTCTCATCACTCAGTACTACTCAGGTATTATTGATCGGTGCCGGTGAGACTATTGAGCTAGTTGCCCGTCACTTAAAAGACAATGGCGTTACAGCCATGGTGGTTGCCAACCGAACAGTTTCACGTGCAGAAGCCATGTGTGATGAGTTCGGTGCGACAGCAATTACACTAGAACAGATCCCAGATTTTCTCCCTAAGGCCGATATCGTGATATCCTCTACGGCTAGCCCATTACCAATACTTGGTAAAGGCATGGTAGAAAAAGCGCTTAAGCAACGTCGTCATCAACCTATGTTATTGGTTGATATAGCAGTTCCTCGAGATATCGAGGCTGAAGTCGCGGATTTAGATGATGCATTCCTCTATACCGTAGATGACCTGCAAAGCATTATTGAACAGAATATGGCGTCTCGAAGAGAAGCCGCCGAGCAAGCAGAATTAATTGCAGAAGATCAAGCTTATCAATTTATGGAATGGATCCGCTCGCTAGAGTCGGTAGACAGCATCCGTGAATATCGCACACAAAGCATGGCGATTAAAAATGAGCTGGTAGAGCGAGCGGTCAACAAGTTGGCCCAAGGTGGCAATAGTGAGCAGGTCTTACTAGAGCTGGCTAATAAGCTTACCAATAAACTGATCCATGCGCCGACACAAGCGCTTACCGCTGCGAGTCGACAAGGGGACTTGAATTCTCTTGGACAATTAAGAGCTGTGCTTGGACTAGATAAAGACTAAGGTTAGCGTTTTAATGAAGGACAGTGTGATTCGTAAGCTTGAAGGCTTACTTGAACGTAATGAAGAAGTGTTGGCGTTACTGAGCGATGCAGGTGTTATTGCCGATCAGGAACGTTTCCGCGCCTTGTCTAAAGAGTATTCTCAACTAGAGGATGTTGTCAGCACCTTTAAGTCTTTCCAGCAAGCCGAGGAAGATCTTGAGTCTGCTAAAGAGATGATGGAAGAAGATGATCCTGAGCTCAAAGAGATGGCTCAGGAGGAATATAAGGCGGCTAAAGCCGCAATTGCAACTCTTGAAGATGAGTTGCAAATTCTACTACTTCCAAAAGATCCGAATGATGATAATAACTGCTTTATCGAAATCCGCGCGGGTGCGGGTGGCGATGAGGCGGCTATTTTTGCGGGCGACTTGTTCCGTATGTACAGCAAATATGCTGAAAGTAAGCGTTGGCAAATTGAAGTCATGAACACCAACGAAGGTGAGCATGGCGGCTTTAAAGAAGTCATCGCTAAGATCAGTGGTGAAGGTGTTTACGGTAAGCTGAAATTTGAATCTGGTGGGCACCGAGTACAACGTGTACCAGAGACTGAGTCTCAAGGTCGCGTACATACTTCAGCTTGTACTGTTATCGTATTGCCAGAAGTCCCTGAAGCAGAAGCGATTGAAATTAATAAAGCCGATCTTAAGGTTGATACCTTCCGCGCATCTGGTGCCGGTGGACAGCACGTTAACAAAACCGACTCAGCGATCCGTATTACTCATATCCCAACGGGTATTGTTGTAGAGTGTCAGGATCAACGTTCACAGCATAAAAACCGTGCACAAGCGATGAGCGTGCTATCAGCACGTATTCAAGCGGTTGAAGATGAGAAGCGTCGTAGTGCTGAAGAAAGTACCCGTCGTAACTTGGTGTCATCCGGTGATCGTTCAGAACGTATTCGTACTTATAACTTCCCACAAGGTCGTGTAAGTGAGCACAGAATTAACTTAACTCTGTACCGCTTAGGCGAATTTATGGAAGGTGACATCGACTGCGTTATCGAACCACTGATCCAAGAAAACCAAGCGGATATGCTTGCAGCACTGGGTGAAGGCTAAGCCTTCTCTCACACCATCATTGTGCTACAGATGAATAAGGATATTCCTTGCAATTAACTATCTCGGGGGCGCTTAAGTGGGCCTCTTCTCAGCTTGAAAGTATTTCTGACTCAGCATCACTCGATGCTGAGGTCATGTTGCTTCATGTTATTAATAAACAGCGTAGCTACTTATATACTTGGCCTGATAAAAGCTTAGAGCCAGAGCAAGTGTTTGAGTTTAAACAGATGTTGGCTAAGCGTTTACGTGGTAACCCTATCGCGCATATCGTCGGTGAAAGAGAGTTTTGGTCACTGCCTTTTAGAGTCAATCCAACGACGTTAATTCCACGCCCTGATACTGAAATTTTAGTTGAAACGGCGCTGAATTTACCTTTGGCTGAAAATGCCAAGGTACTGGACTTAGGGACTGGCACGGGCGCTATCGCCTTGTCATTAGCCCATGAGCGCAGTGAGTGGCAAGTCTGCGCAATCGATAAAATCGAAGATGCGGTTGCGTTAGCCAAAGAAAACCGTAGCAATCTGAAGCTTGAACAAGTCGATGTGTTTCAAAGCGACTGGTTTGATGCTGTAGAGTGCTATGACTTTAACTTGATTGTGTCTAATCCGCCTTATATTGATGAAGAGGATGAACATCTTTCTCAAGGCGATGTTAGATTTGAGCCAGCGAGTGCCCTAACAGCACCACAGAGAGGCTTTGCGGATCTGTTTTACATTGCAGAGTCGGCCCGTGATTACCTTGCGCCAGGTGGCTATTTGCTACTCGAGCACGGTTATCAACAAGCTATCGAGTTAAGAGAGAAGTTAATTGAGCTCGGTTATGAAAATGTCGCTACGGTTCGAGACTTTGGCAGTAATGATCGCTGTACATTAGGTCGTTGGCCTCGTTAAAGGTTTATCGAAAGGTGAAATAAAAGGCACTCTAGTGAGTGCTTTTTTTATGGCACTATTTAGTCAACTGTTTCACCATAAAGTATTTACAGCCGCTTGCCGGATAGGCTAATTGCGTCCATTTAACTTCATAGCCACGAGCTTGGTAAAATGGCTTAGCTTGAAAGTTCAGCGTGTCCAAAATTGCAGACTGACAACCTCGCGCTTTAGCAATTGCTTCGGCCTCGGCAAGTAGTTGGTGGCCAATACTTTGTCCTCTCAAACTTTCATCGACCCAAAGGTTGTCAATCATCAGCCAATTGCCAAAAGTTCGACCAGAAAAGCCTGCCAGTAGTTGGCCGTCGTTATTCTCAAGCTTTAATCCTAGAGGAAGCCTTTTTGACACTTCCCAGTGCTGCCAGTTAAATTCAGCAATTTTTTGTTTAACGGTATTAGCAAAGTCATCGCTATCATCCAATCTAAACTGGGGTTTCTGACTCATAAATTATGTCTCTTTTTATTATCTGATTGAGTTTAGAAGCAGATTAACGCTAACGTAAATCCCCTCAAAAGTACAAGCCTGTAAAATGGTTCTAGCTTCGAGGGAAGTACTCGTTTCGGTTAAACTTTGTGCGACTCTTCCTGTTGCTATTGTTGGATATTGGTTATGGATTCAGGTATGGGGTACACTAGCCGCCTTTATCGGCAAACAGATCTTTATTCATGGAAACTTTTTACAGTTTGTACCCAGCGTTTAAGCATATGCACATGACGCTTATTGCGACTAGCGTATTGTTTTTCTTAGTTCGTTTCGTACTGCATTTGCGTAAGTCACCCGTATTAGAAAAGAAAGCAATTAAAATTGCACCACACGTTATTGATACCTTCCTACTGTTATCTGGTTTGATCTTATGTTTCTCAATTCAGCAGTATCCTTTTGTTGATCCATGGATGACTGAAAAGTTGGGTGCAGTCGTAGCTTACATTGTGTTGGCAACCATCGCTCTTAAAGCAAATCGTAATACATTATTTAAAGTATTTGCTGCCTTTGGCGCAATCGGTTGGGTAGTCTATGCCGCTAAACTTGCGATCCTTAAGCAAGGGGTGTTGCTCGGTTAATGACTGATTTAACACAAAACGACTCAATTCAACTTCCTGAAACGGCTTTTGAAATTGCTGAGCACTTGGGCTTTTCTAAGCAAAAAAATGCAAACTGGGCTTGGCTAGAATTAGCCGGCTCAGTGTTGAGCTTTTATGTCGTTGATAGGCACGAACGTTTAAACGGGCTGCTTAAATGGTTCTATAACGATTTAGGCTTTTGCGCTCGCGAAGCATATTATAGTGCTGAAGCTGCCGACTTGGGTAAATGCCTAACGTCGAAGCAAGGCAATAGCACAACATTAGCAACGGTGTTGATGTTATTGGGCAAGCAACTCGATTTAAAACTTGATTTGCTGCTATTACCTGGGCAAACAGTACTCTGTAGCCGTATTGATGACGAAATTCGTTATATAGACCCATTAACGGGGGCACAGCTGACGAAGCACCAGCTGCATGTGTTCGTGCGTGGTGAGTTAGGCAATAGTGCTAAGTTTAAGCCTAGTTATTTAAAGCCTGCTAGCATCAAGCGTATTATTTCTAGAATGATCCATGAGATGAAAGCTGGCAGCATTGTTGCTCATAACTTCGAGCCTGCGCTGGAGTGCTGTAACCTGTTGCTACAATGGCATCAGGATGATCTGAACCTCAATCGTGAGCGCGCCTTTATTGCACAGCAATTAGGTTGCATCAGTGTCGCCACTGCCGATTTAACCCACTTTGTGGAAAATAGTCCGCATGATCCTGTTATCGAATTGGTGAAGATGCAATTGAAAGAACTTAAAGAGGAAGTTGAAACTTTCCATTAAGAATCACAATAGGGCCTTTAAGGCCCTATTGTGTTGGTATACCAGCGTTAAAAATAGAGCGCAGCTTTTATAAAAAACAATGAAACGCGCCGAAAAATTAAAAATAAGAACGACAAGTTAGACCAACAAATTGAAGTAAAAAAATAATAAGTAGGCAAACACTGCCAATACCAAGGGGATAGAGTTCATGAGTAGTACGGATACAGTGACCAATGCGCTGGTGACCAATGATGCCACCGCATTAGGTATTCTAGCTGTAGTGCTAGGTTTTGTGTTTTACACCAGTAATAGTAGCCATGCTTTTTGGAAGAAGTTTTACACCTTCGTACCTGCATTGCTGATGTGTTACTTCTTACCTTCGCTGTTAAATACATTCAATATTATTGATGGTAATACCTCGCAACTGTATTTTGTTGCATCGCGTTACCTGCTGCCAGCGTGTTTGGTGTTACTTATTTTAAGTGTCGACCTAAAGGCTATTTTATCTTTGGGGCCAAAGGCGATTGTGATGTTCCTAACCGGGACCGTGGGCATTGTGATCGGTGGCCCTATCGCATTGCTGATTGTTTCGGCTCTTAACCCTGAAGTGCTAGGTGTTACCGGACCCGACGCTGTTTGGCGCGGAATGACAACACTGGCTGGTAGCTGGATTGGCGGCGGGGCGAATCAGGCCGCGATGAAGGAGATCTATGAAGCGGGTGGTGATATATTCTCTATCATGGTGACGGTAGACGTTATCGTGGCGAATATCTGGATGGCTGTGCTGCTGTTTATGGCATCAAAAGCCAAGCAGATCGACGCCAAAACGGGGGCTGATACTACAGCGCTTGAAGCTCTAAAAGATAAGGTTGAGAAGTACCACGCAGAAAATGCACGTATTCCAAGCTTAAGTGATTTAATGATGATTGTGGCGATCGGTTTCGGTGTTACCGGACTGGCTCATGTCGTTGCCGACTTTTTAGGCCCGTTCTTTGAGACAAATTACCCATGGACTAGGGATTACAGCCTAACCTCTAAGTTTTTCTGGTTGATTGTGACGGTGACCTCAATTGGTCTTGCTATGTCATTCACCCCAGTGCGTCATATCGAAGCTGCTGGCGCGTCGAAAGTCGCATCGGCTTTTTTATATATCCTAGTGGCAACCATTGGTTTGCACATGGATGTGTCAAAGTTAGCCGACCCTGATAACCTTTGGTATTTCGCCATCGGTATGATCTGGATGTTAGTGCACGCAAGCTTCATGCTTATCGTGGCTAAATTGATTAAAGCGCCACTGTTCTATATGGCGGTCGGTAGCCAAGCTAACGTTGGCGGCGCGGCATCTGCGCCTGTTGTTGCCGCAGCATTCCACCCCGCGCTTGCGCCAGTAGGTGTACTACTAGCGGTATTAGGCTATGCTTTAGGCACTTATATGGCGTGGATTTGTGGCCAGATTTTACAAGCTGTTGCCAGTTAAGGTTGCAGCGAAAGCCTATTTGAATAACGCCAAGGCAAAGGCCTTGGCTCACGAAGAGAGAAGAGATTGATGAGCAATAAAATCATTAGTTTAGGTTCGATTGAGATCGCAAATGATAAGCCTTTTGTATTATTTGGCGGTATGAACGTACTTGAGTCACGTGACTTAGCAATGCAAATTGCAGAAACCTATGCTGAGGTGACTCAAAAGCTAGGGATCCCTTACGTATTTAAGGCCTCTTTTGATAAGGCAAACCGCTCATCAGTTAACTCTTACCGTGGTCCCGGTATGGAAGAAGGCCTTAAAATCTTTGAAGAGATTAAGTCGACTTTTAACCTGCCTTTGATTACTGACGTACATGAAGTTCATCAATGTGCCCCAGTGGCTGAAGTGGTTGATGTGATTCAGTTGCCAGCATTCCTTGCGCGCCAAACAGACTTAGTTGTCGCAATGGCAAAGACAGGCGCTATTATTAATGTGAAAAAGCCGCAGTTCCTTGCACCACATGAGATGCGCCATATCATTACTAAGTTTAATGAAGCCGGTAACGATGAGATCATGCTGTGCGAACGTGGTTCTAGCTTTGGTTACAATAACCTTGTAGTTGATATGCTAGGTATGGATGAGATGAAGCAAACGGGTTACCCGGTGATCTTCGATGCGACACACGCACTACAACGTCCAGGTGGACGTAGCGACAGCGCTGGTGGGCGTCGTGCCCAGGCGACAGAGCTTGCCCGTAGTGGTATGGCACTTGGCTTGGCTGGTTTATTTATTGAGGCTCACCCTGATCCTGATAACGCTAAGTGTGACGGCCCGTGTGCATTACCACTACATCAGTTAGAAAATTATCTAACCCAGATGAAGGCGGTTGATGAACTGGTTAAATCTTTTGCACCAATCGATACAAGTAAGTAGTCACTCCTTACATGACATCACGATTTTGTGATTAAACGAATAAAGCCCTGTATTTTCTCAGGGCTTTTTTATTACATTGATACCTTAAGTGCATATTTTAAGTTTAAATACAGACTCGAACGATATGCTACGGGTTATAAAAAATACTCGACGTTAAGCCGTTTTATTTGCTCAGTTGGCAATAGGATCTACTTAATGCGAGAAGAAACATAATAAATAGGTTGAATGATGAAAGCTGATAAACAGGCGCTTGACGAGCAAGGGCCACAAGGGATGTTAGGTAAAGCGTTAGATAGCATTGAAAGGATAGGTAATAAATTACCGGATCCTGCGATGCTTTTTTTGATTTTGATGTTTGGAGTATGGGCGTTATCCGCATTGTTATCGGGTGTGAGTTTTGAGGCAATCGACCCGACGACTAATTCTCCTATTGTGGTTCATAACCTGCTAACCGCAGAAGCGCTAACTAAGTTCTTAACCTCTATGGTCACTACCTTTACCGCATTCGCTCCTTTAGGTGTGGTGTTGGTGGCAATGTTAGGTGTGGGTGTTGCAGAGCATTCAGGCTTTATTAACACCGCACTTAAACGCATGTTAAAAATCACCCCTGCTAAGTTTCTAACTCCTGCAGTGGTTTTAGTCGGTATTATCTCCCACACCGCAACTGATGCGGGATATGTCGTGGTTATTCCACTCGCTGGTGTGATCTTCTTTACCGTTGGCCGTCATCCTCTAGCGGGTATTGCCGCTGCATTTGCGGGCGTATCCGGTGGTTTTTGCGCTAACTTTATTCCTTCAGGTATTGATCCACTATTGCAGAGTTTTACGCAAGCGGCTGCACAAATTGTAGACCCTACAATTGAAGTTAACCCACTGAATAACTGGTTTTTTGCGGCATCATCTTGTATTCCTATCACGCTGCTTATTTGGTATCTAACAGACAAAGTATTAGAGCCTCGCCTAAATCGTACTCATAAGGTTAATCGCGAAGAAGTGGATCTTCCTGCGATGGAAGAGGAAAAACCACTCGAGATTAAAGCGTTCCGTGTGGCAAGTTTAGTGATGTTGGTGGCAATCGTGGGCTTCTTCTCGTTAACTGTGCCTGAAACCTCAACACTACGTGACGCAAATGGTTCTTTAACTAGCTTTAAAGCACCGTTGATGCAGTCAATTGTGCCACTGATCTTTATCTTCTTTATGCTGCCAGGTCTTGTGTACGGCTATATGACAGGCGCCTTTAAGACATCTGGGGATATTGTGCAGGCAATGTCTAAGTCGATGAGTGGCATGTCTCATTACATCGTCATGGCATTTTTCTGTGCTCAGTTTGTGGCAGCGTTTTCGGCATCGAATCTCGGCGCATTAATCGCGGTTGAAGGTGCTGGTGGTCTAAAAGCACTTAACTTACCTGCAGAAATTACCGTTGTGGGTATGATTATTTTAGTGGGCTTTGTGAATCTGTTTGTAGGTTCATCATCGGCTAAATGGGCACTGATTGGCCCGGTACTTGTACCAATGTTGATGCAACTGAATATCAGTCCAGATCTGTCGCAAGCGGCATATCGTGTCGGTGACTCAAGCTCTAATATCATTACGCCGTTAATGCCGTATTTCCCGCTGGTTGTGGTTTATTGTCAGCGTTATGTGAAGAATATCGGTATCGGTACACTGATTTCTATGATGCTGCCATTTAGTTTGGCATTGCTATCTATCTGGAGTGTTTGGTTACTGGCTTATTGGGCACTGGGCTTCCCACTTGGCTTAGGTGCGAGTTACACCTATGGGCTTTAAAAGCTTAAATATTAGTTAATCAATACAAAATAAAAAGGCCAAGTCAAATGACTTGGCCTTTTTGCTACTACCTCACACTATCACTAAGAGTTATTTTCAGTATCTAAGACTAATTCCCCCTTAAATTCATACTGCAGGCATAATGGCATTTTGATTTTTGGCACTCACTCACTATGGCATGGATTTTATTCACCTTTTTAGCCGCTTCGATGCAGGCATGGCGTAACGCCTTTCAAAGTCAGCTAAGTAGGGATGTGAATATAGCTGGAGTCACCCTGGCTCGGTTTCTTTGGGCAACCCCAATCGCGATTATTTACTTGTTAGGCCTCTATGCTTGGCAGCCTGTCGGTCTTCCCTTTATCACCCTCAAATTCACAGTATATGTGCTTGGCGCGGCGGCGATGCAGATCATAGCCACAGCTTTGATGGTGAAGCTTTTTAAAATGAAAAACTTTGCGGTAGGGGCTGGGCTGGCTAAGAGTGAGGCCCTGGTTGCGGCCATTCTCGGAGTGCTGTTTTTCGGTACTCATTTGTCAATACTTGGATGGCTGGGCGTGCTCATTGGTGCAATAGCCATATTTATGATGAGTAGTAAAAAAGGCTTTAGACAACTTTCATTATCCACTGTATTGCTTGGGCTTGCTTGTGGTACCGCCTTCGCCTTGACCTCTCTTTGGGTAAGGGAGGCAAGCCTTAATCTCGATCTGCCTTTCCCTCACAGAGCCGCCTGGGTGTTGCTATTTGTGATTGCAATTCAGACAACTGTGCTGTTGGTTTACTCCTATATCGTTGATAAAAACACCATCGACGGCCTACTGCAAAGACCAAAGCTGACTCTACTCACCAGTACCACAAGCTGTTTAGGTTCAATCGGTTGGTTTAGTGCCATGTCATTGCAGGCGGTGCCATATGTTAAGACACTTGGTCAGGTAGAGGTGTTCTTCACCTTGCTTATTGCCACTTTCTGGCTAAAAGACAAGGTGAAGATCAAAGATATACTGGGGCTAGTTCTTATCGCATTGGCTGCTATATTGGTGATGTGGAGTTAGTTACTACTTACTTTTAACTTTCTTGGTGCGCGAATCTTTTTGCTCAGAGAAATAGAGAGCTGCGCACATAACACCCCTAGGGTTGCGCCAGCGAGTAGGTCGCCTAGGAAGTGGTAATTCTGGCCTAACTGACCAGCGATCGCGCCCATCATGGCCAGTAACCACAGCCAATAAAGCTTTGAAAAGCGCCACCAGAACACACTGACTAATGCAAAAGTGAAGAGTGCGTGTCCGGAGGGGAATGAATTGTAGGCGGCTCCCATTGCAAATGGATGAAATCCTTCGATCCCATTATGGATCCAAGAAGGGTTGCTACCCGTTTCAGTATGGATCCAGGTTTCTGGCCATGTTCGGCCAAATATAAACTTTGCCCCTAATCTTGTCATTGTTGCAGTAATGACTGTGAAGGTCAGTGCCAGAGCTAAGGAAGCATATTTCTGGCGGAATTTTCGGCTAAAACAACCAAGGATGGTAAGTGCGGTTAATGATTCAAACAGAAGCGGCATTTGGCTCAGAGGTTTGAAAATATCGCTCGCATGACTATTCAAATGCATCCAAGTCGAAATCGGTCGATCTAGAAAGAGTACGCTGAAAATAATTAAGCAACAGCTGGCAAGGTAGAGCCATAAAGAGGTTCTCAGTGACAGATCCACTGGTTGAGTCTTAGCTAGGTTTTTTTTATGTTCGGCTTCAGGCCGTATGCTAGGGGTCATCGAAAGAATAGTAATCTGTGGCGTTTTTTAGGAAATATACTATTTAGTGTAAGGAACCATGGTGACAACGACAAGAGAAAAACCCATGTCTTGTTATTGTCACTCTCTTTTCGAGGCTTTCATTGCAATGGCGATGCAGACCGCTGCTCCTCCCCATGTGATCAGCAAGGCAAGGATCATCATGATAATGGCACCCGTACTCATAGTTTCGGCTCCTTTGAAATATTATTGCCAGAAATGACGCTGATAAAGATGGCTGCAAACAGCATGCTGGCCACGAGTCCCCAGCCGAGAAATAACTGATCCGCAATCGGGTAGTCGCCATAGCCGTCGGTTAATGTATTGATGAGATTCTTAACTAGAATAATCGCTAGCATGATAGGGCCAATAAAGCGCAAGCAGATCTCCATCCATTTACCGATACTAAATTCACTGCATCGGTTGGCATAGTCTCGAATATCGGCAATCTTAAATAGCCACGCCAGAATGAAGAGTTCTATCAGGCAGCTAGAGAGTAGAGCTATGTTATTTATAAAGTAATCGACGAGATCGAGCAGTAACAGTCCGCCATTGCTAGAAAATGCCATAGAGATGACAAAGCCCGTACCACAAACTAACAAGGCCGCCTTTTTTCGTGAAATAGACAGTTTGTCTATAACTGCAGAGACCACGGCTTCAATAATTGAGATGTGTGAGCTGATCCCTGCAACCACTAGAGCTAAGAAGAATAGCGGCCCGAAGATATAGGGGGCTGGTAGCAAATTAATAGCGGCAGGGATGGTAACAAAAGCCAGGCCTACACCCGATGAGACCACATCAGTAATGGGCTTGGCTTGCTCCTGTGCCATATAACCCAATACGGCAAAGATCATAATGCCGCCTAATATAGAGAAGCCACAGTTGATTAATACTGTCATAAACGCATTGTTATTAATATCGGATTTCTCTGGCAGATAGCTAGAGTAGGCTAGCATGATGGCAAAGCCGACACTTAAGGTGAAAAATATCTGACCGTATGCCGCCGACCAAACTTTAGCATCTAAAATCATGCTGAAATCAGGCCTGAATAGGTAGTTGAGTCCTTCTAAGGCGCCAGGCAGAAACACTATCCTAGCGATGAACAGCAGTACCATGATGAAAAGCAGTGGCATCATGATTTTACTGGCACGTTCGATACCACCTTTTACGCCGCTGTATACAGCAAGGGTTGTAATACTCCAAGCTATCGCCATGGGGATCGCAATATGAAACTGCATAGAGCCCAGCTTAGTGGGGGAGTTATCGCCTAACTGTAAGTATTCATTGAAGAAGAAAGCATTAGTATCTGTGCCCCAGCTCTGGGAGATAGAGAAAACAAAGTAGGAGATGGCCCAGCCGATGATAGCGACATAATAGATAGCAATGACTGCGGCAATAAACACCTGAAACCAGCCTAGCCACTCCAGCCTAAAACCGAGTGTTCTCCCCAGTTGCGCGAAGATCTTTGGCGCTGCGCCACGGTATTTATGGCCTAGGCTGAACTCCATGATCATAAAGGGGATCCCAGCTGAAAGCATGGCAAACAGATACGGGATAAAAAAGGCTCCGCCGCCGTTTTCGTAAGCCATGTAGGGAAAGCGCCAAATATTGCCGAGGCCGATTGCCGACCCGACTGCCGCCAGAATAAAGCCTGTTCTAGAATTCCATTGCTCTCTTTGCATTGAACGCGCCTGTACTCTCTCCAACTACAAGATTGTAAATTGGGCCAACAGAACTAATTCTAGTCACAATTAAAGAACTTGCTTAAGGTTTTTACTTGATGAAAAGCTTAACTTTTAATAATAAACACAAGTGCTAGTCGATTTGGAAAAGCTCTTCTACTCAAAGATCTAGGGCGTATATTTGGCTTCTAGCTGCGTGATCTGTTGGGTGAGCGCCTGATTGACGGGGGCTGGAATATGGTGAGCATTGGCTCGTTGTAAAACAAAACCATTAATGGCATCTATCTCAGTTTTCCTCTGATGATAAACATCTTGATGCATGGAAGAGAAGTTCTGTGCGGTTAACTCTATGACTTGATAAACACGCTCAATCAAAAGCGTTTTATCCAGTGTGAGTCCATCAGCGGTGGCAACCTTAACCAGTTCGCTAACGGCATCGTTTATCGTATTTTGGTATTGAGGCTTGGCAAGCTCACCATTAGGGCAATTATGGATAGCGGTTAACGGATTGATTGCCACATTGATGGCCAGTTTTTGCCAAAGAAGCGGTAAAATATCAGGGTACCAAGTGCTTTGGCTAATACTGCTGAGTAATCGCTCCCGAAGCTTGTCATCAAGCAGTGGCCCGATAAATGGACCAAGTTGTGTCAGGCCCGCGCCCGTTTGTTTGACATGGTACTTGCCTAATCTAAGTGCACCTTGCGAAGTCGTCCCAAGACTTAGCCCACGACCTGCAAGATAGGGTAGAACCTCTAAGTGAGGTCCCATACCGTTATGCAGTAACAGGATGTGAGTGTTACTTGGCAGGTAAGGTAATACAGTGTTGAGTGCCGATTTGACTTGATAGGCCTTAACACAGACGATTAAAAGCTCGGTACTGGCGAGATCCTTAGCATAATCTTCTCGACCGATAACCCGAGCGTTACTTGTAACGTTTTGACCATCGAGTCCGGTGAACTCTAGGGGAATAGTTTCAGATTGTATTTTTCTGTCGATAAAACTTAAGCGAACATGGGGTTGTTGCCTTGAGTTAGTCAGCTGGTGGTAGATAAGTTGGCCAATGGCGCCTGCACCTAGAATAGTAATTTGCTCAGCACTTAATGAATTAGCACTTAACTGTTGATCCGTTTGCTGTTCACTACTGACTTGAAGTGATGGTTTAGAAGACATATTTAGGTTACTGCAGATCAGGATCGGTGAGCTTAGTGGCTTTAAAGTAACGACAATAAAGCCAATGCGTAAAGTAAAACAGGGAGATCCCCACCATATCGGCAAGAAAATCGGCTAAGGAAGCGCTACGATAAGAGAGTTGCGATTGTACAGCCTCGATAAATACCGCGTAGCTCGCTAAAATAACCGCCAGCGTGTACCACTTAGGCTTAAAGGCTAAGTAGGTTAGGTATGACAAGACAAAGAAACTACCAACGTGACCAATTTTATCGAAATTAGGGATCCCTGTAGGGTAACTGGGTTTTGAGAAAACTAAGTAACTCACCAGAATAAGCATTAAAGCCAACGCCCATTTAAAAATTGTTTGTCTGTTTATCACGTCGTATGCATCTATGTTATTTGTCTTAATCATAAGAAAACCCGCCGGTAAAGTCATCAACAACCCACAATTTCCTGTGCTTTTATGGTTTATTTACTTCAAGTTCGGAGGCTGTGTGCGTAAAATACGGCTACAGTAATTTTTTAAGGACCAAACTTATGCCTTCAATGGATATTGTTTCAGAAGTGAATGAAGTTGAACTGCGTAACGCGGTTGATAATTCTGTTCGTGAATTGAAAGGTCGCTTCGACTTTCGCGGCAAGGAAGCTAGCATCGAATACAAAGATCATGTCGTGACCTTAACAGCCGAAGATGATTTTCAGTGTCGTCAGTTAGTTGATATTCTGCGTATGCAGATGAGTAAGCGCGATGTCGATCCTAAGTCGATGGACGTTGATGAAAAAGCGGTTCACAGCGGTAAGACCTTCTCTTTAAAAGTGAAGTTTAAAGAGGGGATTGAAACCTTAGTCGCTAAGAAGTTAGTGAAGCTAATTAAAGACAGCAAGCTTAAGGTGCAGTCTTCGATTCAAGGTGATTCTGTACGTGTTACAGGTAAGAAGCGCGATGATTTGCAACAGGTGATGGCATTGGCTCGTGAAGCTGAGCTAGGTCAGCCATTCCAGTTTAATAACTTCAGAGACTAATCTTTAGTTGTCTTCGTCTAGATTAGGGCTGCCATGCTGGCAGCCTTTGTCTTCAAGGTTAATCTTTTAGTTTATTAATTTCTTCGTTAACCTCATAGCCCTTGTCGGTAATGATTTTTTCTAGAACCACTAAACGGTGCTGGATGCTTTTTACCTCATCAATCAGCTTCATTTTGTCACTGCTGTCGATCTTCGCTTCAAGCTGTTTCATACGAAAACGGTATTTAAAAAAGTCAGTTCCAAAGATGGCAAAAACAATAATCGCAACGATAACAATCTGACCAATATCCATATTCTTTCCTTTTACTATTCCAAGTGAGTCACATTATAAGTAAATAAAGATAAGCAAATAAAAGGCCAATGATAAAAGTTGTTTGTTTTTAAGGTTTTACGTTTTTGTTAGCCAGTTTGCATTATCTAAAATCAAATGAGTTACCTATTTTACTCACTTGTTGGTTATTTATACCACTGGTTATCAAGACTGGTAACTATCAGTTTTCTTTTAGCTTCCTAGCTTCCTAACTTCCTAACTTCCTAACTTCCTAACTTCCTAGCTTTTTAGGGCTCTCTTGCTCTACTAAGTCACTCTCACTTAGCTCACTTTGGTTGGGATTCGGCGCATACTTTTGCACCAGCATAATCAGCCCAAGTACTGGGAAGCCAATCAAACTTGCTGCGATGAAAAAACTGACATAGTCATAGGCATCGATATAGGCACCCGAGAAGCCTGCTATAAACTTAGGGAACAGCAACATAATAGAAGATAACAGTGCGTATTGAGTCGCACTGTAGCCACTGCTGGTTAAGCTCGACAGGTATGCAATAAAGGCTGCAGTAGCGATACCGGCACTGAAGTTATCGACTGAGATAGCAAAGGTTAGGAAGCTGACGTTATAACCAATCATGGCTTGATAGGCAAAAAGTAAATTGGTCACCGCCACCAGAAAGGCCCCTAAAAATAATATCTTCATGGTACCATAACGCGCGATCAGTAGGCCGCCGGCGCCGGCGCCAACCAAGGTCATTATCAGGCCATAGACCTTACTTAAGGTGGCAATTTCAGTTTTTGAGAAGCCCATATCTACGTAGAACACATTAGCCATTATCCCCATCACGATATCAGAAATTCGGTAGCAAGAGATCAGCAGTAGAATAAGAATGGCGCTGCGACCATAACGCTTAAAGAAATCGATAAATGGCAACACGCTAGCGGTATACAGCCAAGATAAACTAGCGGCGATGAATTTTGGGTAACGTGCGGCAAACTTAACCTTTAATTCGGCCTCTTTCTTGTCGACCTCCTTGGTCTCTACGCTAGGCTCAGTACTAAACAAGGTGGTTAATATGCCGATAGACATCAGTCCTGCCATTACGATATAAGCTGTCTGCCAAGAGACCAAGCTATAAGCATCGTTATTGGGTTCGATCCATGCCGCAATTGTGAGCGCACCTGCTGTGGCCACAATCATCGCACTGCGGTAACCCACTTGATAAGCTGCAGCCAGCGCAGCTTGCATTTTTACTGGCGCCGATTCAATACGAAATGCATCGATGACAATATCTTGTGTTGCAGAGGCAAAGGCGACCATTAAGGCGAACAGCGCCAGTCTTTCAAGATCGGCAAGGGGGTCACTCTGGCTCATGCCGACGATGGCCGCGACAAGCAGCAATTGAGCGAACATCATCCAACCGCGCCTGCGGCCTAGCAGTCGGGTAAATATCGGTAGAGACATTCTGTCGACTAATGGTGACCAGGCCCACTTGAATCCGTAGGCCAAGGCTATCCAGCTAAAGTAACCAATCGCAGTTCGGTCTACTCCGGCTTCTCTTAACCAAAATGATAGGGTGGAAAATACCAGCATTAAGGGTAAGCCAGCCGAAAAACCAAGCAGTAATAAAATTAATACCCTTTTGTGGCAATAAATTGATGCGGCGTCTTTTAAGCGCTGAAAAAAAGAGGGCACGAATGCAGAAGACATAAACAAGCTTTGCTGGAGTGAGTTGTCTAAATCTTACGGTTCAGCGCAGTGAGGTTCAAGATATTTAGCGAGATTTAACCTGTTTATACTAGGAAGACAGTAAAAAGCCCAGACCGAAAGTGTTGGCCTGGGCTTAGGTAGAGCTAGTTTGCTCTTTTGGTGGATATTATTGTATGTCAATTATGTCACTAGGGCCTGATCCCTATACAGCCTTGAGGAATTTGACCACCAATACTGAGGTAGTCACAACAATCATCTATCTGCTTTCGCAAAAATTGATTGCCTCTAATAGCCCAACTGGGCCACCTGTCAAAGGCGTGTAGTAGGTGCCAAAACACACGTTCCATATCTGTTTGCGCATCACCCTGATGATTGTACATCTGCCATTCTTCTAGGGTGTCCCATAGGTATAACTGGATCTCATTGAAATCGAGTTGATCACTCAAAAACGCTTTTCCATAGAAAGCCAGCTGGGGCGCTTTATCGTCAATGAACTGATTTGGTGTCATTGAGCCGCCTCCTTTTACTTAACGAAATAAGTATAGGCACAAGATTAGGGCTTTTGCTCAAAAAAATTCAAATTATTTCAAAATATTTCAAGATTGAAGTTGGCTGAATATTGGCTGTTAGTTACGTGGTAATAGTGTCGCCTTTTTCAAAACAATATCTTGCACTGGGAAGTCAGGCCACTCTACTTGAGTATTAAAATCAGTAGGCACCTGCGACATGGCCTGCAATACTTCCATGCCTGAGGTCACTTCGCCAAAAACCGTATAGCCCCAGCGGCGCGATGAGGGATCTAATTTTTCATTATCGACAACATTAAAGTAGAACTGGCTGGTGGCAGTATGGGGCTCGGCCTCTCTGGCCATGGCAATGGTACCTGTTAGGTTAGATAGGCCGTTACCCGATTCGTTAACGATGGGCTTATCGGTCGGCCTCTCTTCCTTGTTCAAGTCTAAACCACCACCTTGTACCACGAAATCGCTAATCACTCTGTGAAACAAGGTGTTGTCATAGTGACCTTTGACAACATAGGTGAGAAAGTTATCGACAGTGATAGGCGAGCGTGTTCTGTCTAGCTCCACGATTATCTTGCCCATGCTGGTATCTAGCTCAACTTGAGGATAAAGAGTGTTGGGCTGAATATCTACCGCATAGGAAAGCTGGCTCGCAGCTAGCAGAGTCAATGAAGCAAGTAGCTTAGAAATCCAAGTTTTCATAATGTTCCTTTTAATGGCAAGTTGAGTACTGCTAACCTGAGCTTAATTTTTACTGCTGAATGAATTGGTTCAGTTCAGGATCGTTAATGATGTCGCGGGTTAGCTCACCGAGCAGCTTGTTCATTTCAAGCTCAAGTGTAGCAAAGTCGGCGCTAAATGGACCTTTTAGGCGCCCCTTGGCGCGATAGCGTTTTGTGAGCTCTTGATTGGCGTTTTTAGCGATAACATTGATAATAATCTGGCTATTGGCTTCGAAGCCAAATGTACTTTCGTCGACATCGGTTAGTAGCTGTTCTAACTGGAACTGCATGTGATTTACCGAACTTGGATCAATACGATAGCCCGCTTGAGTAAAGCCATCTCTAAATACTTGGTCCATCTGAACGCGAGGCGCTTCAGTCGGGCTGACTAGGCGTGCGGCTTTATCGCCGTCATTGAAGCGTACGATGAAGTTTGCCGAGCGAGTATCAATCGTTTGTAGCGCAACCGGAAGCTCTACTTCTGTTTGTTGAGTAATAGATGGTACTTCTGGGTTTAACGCGATATGTGAAGGGCCTTGGCTGGCGCAGCCTACAATTGATACCGCGGCTGCAACGACTAAAAGTAAAGATTTCATTATTTTATAAATTAGCAAAAAATTGATGGTCTCAGCATACCAGAAGCGAGTTGGTATTCCAGATCTAGCTCGATTTTTTATTAGCAGAACTAAAGATAGTTTGGGCGGATAAGGTTTTAGTTCAGTTGCGCTTAAGGCCTCCCTTATAGACTAGAGATCCATAATAGTTGACATAGAGTGTGGTGATGAAATTGAGGTTGGCGTTAGTGGTGATGGTTATGGTGACTAGTCTGACTGTTCGGGCTGAGCATATAGTCGGAGGCACTATCGGTATAGGGTTACAAGATTTTGAGTCTTTTGATGGCGAGGAGCTAGGTGTGAGCGATGGCATAAATACCGAGTTATTTTATCGCTATATGCTATCTGAGTATTTTGGTATTGAAGCGGCGACCTATGCTGGAACGGGCGGAGTGTTAAATACATTAGGAGGTGTGTTGTTTGACGTACAAGACATGCGTTATACCGGTGTTAGAGGCTCTGTATATAGTCAAGTTTATTTATCCCAAGCCAATAAGCTATTTGCCAAAGTCGGTGTTGGCCAATCTCATCTTAAATATAAAGTGACCAATATATGGAACCAAGAGCCTTCACGTGAAGTATCGAGTCATGGCTCAGATATGTTTGTGGCGGTTGGATGGGGCATGGATTTTAAGTCTGGGATCGGTGTTACGGCAGAGTATCAATATTTACCTATTCAAGAAATGACGGTTAATAACATTTCGATCGGCATCAATTACCGATTTTGAGCTGTACAAGCTTAGGCGTTCGATAGAAACATTTGGGCGTTAAATAATAAAATGCCACCCGTTTACATGTTTGCAACAAAATTATGGCTAACTGCTTTTCACCAGAGCGAGTTCCAGTTAGAGTAAAAGGTCAAATAAGCTTCAGGGATCTAAGACTTATGCCTACGAATACTGCTCAGTGGACGCCCAAAATATTGACGAGCTCAGCGGCACCACAGCGATTAATCGATGAGATGGGGCAGGCTATTTTTGGCCATTTTGATGGTCCAGTCACTCAGTTAGGGATTGATAAATTCCGCTACTTTAACGAAATGGATAAACCTGCCTCAAGCTGGGCGAAGCATTTCGACTATAAGCAATTCCAGTTTATTAGCTTAGTGACTCCCCATTACGTTATTGGTGTAGCACTGGCGGATATTCGCTATATAGGCAGTGCTTTCTGTTATCTCTATGATATTAAAACTAACCAGCTAATAGAAACGAGCTGGCTCAAGCCACTCGGTTTAGGTTATCGGATGTCAGAGTCTCCGATGCAGGGCCGCGCCAAAATAAAGGGCAAAAATGGGAGTGTTGAATTTGTTATTGAGCAAGGTAATTGGCAGCTACAACTTAATACATTAGGCATTGAGGCTAATGTACATCTACAGCCCCAGCCTCTGAGTTTACCAATGGCCATGTGTAACCCTACTGGTTATAGCGGCTGGACATATACTCAAAAACATAATGCCTTGAAGGTAACTGGCAGTTTGATTATCAACCATGAGCCGCAGCCATTGCAAAGAGTCACAGCGGGCTATGATTTTAGTGCGGGTTATATGCGACGAGAAACCAGTTGGCGCTGGGCGAGTATTAACAGCTTAACTGAGCAGGGTAGTTTAGGACTTAATCTAGCCGCTGGCGTGAATGAGACGGGCTGTCATGAGAATGTATTTTGGCATAACGGTGAAAGACATCTTCTTGGCCCTGTGCATTTTGAGTTTACCCGCCATACAGACAACAAAACATCGGCAGGAAGTTGGCGAGTTTATTCAGACAATGGCCAAGTCGAGCTGACATTTACACCGAAAAACTGCCGCCAAGAGAAACTCAACCTTTGGTTATTAAAGAGTAATTTTAGGCAGTACTTAGGGCGTTTTGATGGTTATATTGTTGATAATTTGGGTGAAAAGCATCGGCTCGATAATGTTTTGGGGCTAACGGAAGACCACTTTGCTCGTTGGTAGCCTCGTTTTTCAGCCAAGAATAAGAATAGGCGAAAACAGATGAAATCGATTCTTTAAAGTTGCAAAACTGGTTAGACATAAGAATCGTGAATCATAAGTAAGAATAAAAAGGATAAATAAGATGGATTTTAATTCACTGATAGCTCACCCCGAAGTGCTACTACTCGTACTCGCACCGATTTTTTTCGTCTGTATCTTACTCGAGTGGTATATGGGGGATAGACGAAACCGCCTACCACTCAATGCTCGTTATCATTTGCCTGAGGTGTTGTGTAACTTCGGCTTAGCGGCAATGCATCAATTGACCGATATTCTTACCGGACTGCTTATCGCCAAGTTATATCTGATGCTCTTCGGTTGGCGGCTTTTCGATATAGAGATGAATGGAGCAACTTTTATTGCGCTAATGGTTGCGCAAGATTTCTGTTATTACTGGTTCCACCGAGCGAGTCACCGTATTCGCTGGATGTGGGCTGCTCATGTGGCTCACCATAGTTCAGAGAATATGAACTTTAGCACTGCGTTTAGGCAAAGCTTAATGTACCCAATGGCGGGGATGTGGGTATTCTGGCTGCCGCTAGTCATAGTCGGTTTTGACCCTAATTGGGTGGTGTTTGTGGTATTGCTCAATCTAGGGTTACAGTTTTTTGTCCATACACAGGCGATCAAGTCTTTAGGCATTTTTGAGTGGGTGATTAATACCCCATCTCATCATCGAGTCCATCACGGCCGCAATCCACAATATATAGATAAAAATTATGCTGGGATTTTGATTATTTGGGATCGACTATTCGGCACCTTTGAGAAGGAGGTTGAAACGGTTGAGTACGGGATCACTAAGCCAATTAATAGCTTTAATCCGCTGGTGGTAACCTTTACCGAGTGGCAAGATATGTTTAAAGAAGCATTGACGCCTAACTTGAGCCCCATGCAAAGGCTTAAGGTGTTATTTGCCCCGCCAGCAACAGCGGCATTACAGGTGACAGAGCAAGCCTCTGCAGGGCAAGACATTGAAGATGAACGTGAAGAGCAGGTAGCAGAGCTTAAGTAGCGATTATTTAAATAATCAAAAACAAAACGGTGAGCCTTGGCTCACCGTTTTTAGTTTATTCGCTTATGGTTAAGCTTTTGGCTTACCGTACAATGCGCTTTGCGGATGTGGTGTCTCAGTGTCAGAGCTTAAGTCCACCTCTGGATCTTGTGCCTTTTTACTGATTTTTTGCGCCTGTAAAATAACAAACTTACCGTTTGATGCCACAGTGGTGCAGTTCTTAAAAATACGCTGTAATTTGACGTGATAGGCCAAGTGACGGTTACCTACCACATGTAAAATTCCGCCATTTTTTAAACGTCTAAAGGCATCCAAGAACATCTGCCAAGCAATATGGTCGGTAATGGCCTCACCTTGATGGAAAGGAGGGTTACACAAGATGAGATCTGGACGGAAGCCTTCACTCATATTAGTTAAACAGTCATCCCAGCCAAAGGTCGCCTGTTCACCAACAAGTGCTGGATTATCTAATTGATTTAGCTCCCAGTTTTCTCTTGCTGAAGCGACAGCCATTTCAGAATCATCGATAAAGTGGATATAAGCATCAGGAAACACCTGCTTAGCGTGTAAGCCTAAGATGCCGTTACCGCAGCCCAAATCGACAATCGACTTATAGTCACCTTTTGGCATGTTATCGAGCATGATCCTAGCACCAATATCGAGTTTATTGGCGGCAAACACGTTACTTAAATTGGTGATCTGCAGCTTAAACTCAGGTACTGACCAAGTCGTTGTCTTTGGTAAAGCACGAGCCTTGCCATCGGCGATACAGGTGATGACTCGAGTTTTCTTCCATGTCAGGCTGGCACTTGCAGGCCCTAAATTCTTCTGGATAGTTTCCAGTAGCGACTTATTAATCGACTTTGCTTTCGCGCCAATTAAAACCTGAGTACCAGCTGGTAGTACATGGGACAGTCTATTTAGCTGGTGGCTAAAGTAGTTTAGATTTTTTGGCAGCTTCATCAGCACTAACTCAATTCCCTGAGGCAGCTCATCACGGCTATTCACCCAAGTTATCGACTCTTGCGATAGCTGGTTACGTTCAAGGTTTTGGCTTGTGCCCAACTGGCTGGTTTTAGCATCAGTCTCTAATGTGAGCGGCCAGCTAGGGCTAATTGATAATAAGCCTGCAGTTAGTGCACCGAAACCATCATTCACAATCGCAGTACTCACGCTGGTTTGTTCTGTATCGATTATGTGCTTTATAAGATGCTCATCGGCGGCGTCCCACGCCTGCAGGTTAGACTCTTGTCTGCTAGGGTAACGGAAGAGTTCGAGTTCAATACCCGATACTGAAAACTGTGTCGTCATATGCCAATAAGTACCAAATAAATTAGGGCGCATATTATCGCAGATTTATGATCTCAGGTATATGATGTCAATAATGATATCTGCTGTTAACGGCTAGGAGGGGCGATGAAACAAGAAGATTTAGGGGTTGATGCGCCTACTTTATCCGAGATTGAGCCTTCACAAGAGGATCTCCTTAGCAGGAGTGTGCAAGGGGGAGCCCCCTACACTTTAGTAAAGGGTTACCTTAATCATCAACAACAAGAGGCACTGATTAACGAGTCTAAACAATACCCTTTTAGCCAGCCTGAAGTGCAGGTTTACGGTAAATATCACAAGATCCCACGTCATCAGGTATGGTTTGCCGATAGGGGCTGTGATTATTTTTATTCAGGTTTGTTGATTGAAGCACGGCCCTGGCCTAAATACGCCTATAAATTGAGGCAAAAGCTCGCCAGAGATTACGGGCTCAATAGTAATGGCGTCTTGGTTAATCAATATATGGACGGACATGACTCCATGGGCTGGCACAGCGATGATGAACCTGAGATTGAGCCTGCTAGCGATATTGCGTCGCTGACACTTGGAGCGACGCGAGACTTTTTTATCCGTCATAAACAAACTCAGCAAAAAATTTGTCTACAGCTGCAAAGTGGCGACTTGCTTATTATGCATTGGCCGATGCAAAAGGATTGGGAGCACTCGCTCCCTAAACGCCTCAAGGTTAGGAATGCTCGAATCAACTATACCTTTAGGCGGTTACTTGTCGGTTTTCATCAGTCTGGAATCGATTAACGCTGTAGGGGGCTGTGTAATATGCGGCTGCATTGATGGTTTTTTGTAGCATACTCTGGCGAGGAGCTGGCTATGAACTCGCTATGTGCGTCACGAGTTGATCTTTCTAAGCTATCGCAGTAATCTGCCGCAGTCGCATTTATGCATTATTGAGAACATCGTTATGTCAGTTGAACAGATCATTACCGAAAAACTCACCGCAGCACTGTCACCGTCACACCTTGAAGTGATTAATGAAAGCCACAACCATCACGTGCCGCCTAACTCTGAGACACACTTTAAAGTGATTATCACGAGTAGTGAGTTTGAGGGGAAGCGTCTTATTGGTCGTCACCGTGCAGTAAATGAGGCATTGGCAGAAGAGTTTGCTCATGGCTTACACGCACTTTCTATGCACACTTATACTCCAGAAGAGTGGACGGCTGAGGTTGATGTACCCTTATCGCCAAAATGTAAGGGGTAATTCATTTAGCAAGTGTCAGTACTGTCTATTATTAAGAGTCTTTTAAAATGAGTCTATTGAGCTGACATAGAGTTAATATTGAGTAAGTAAAGCCACGGCAATATCGCTGTGGCTTTTTTGTATCTGTTCTCTTTTATCTCCGTTCTCTGTGAAACATTGAATGGAGTGACGTATTAGTCATCTGATCCCCATGGAACATGGAATACAAAAAAATGAGTAGTGTGGCTAAGCGAGTGGTTGCAAAGTGGTAATTAAAAGATGCGATTATGAAAAAAGATTGTAACGCTTATATTGACTGTGAGGCGGGTGTGCGTAAGTATCATCTAGCTTAAGTCGATGTCTACAGTCGATTTAGGCAGTAACTTAACCTATGCTGATTAGCCATTGAACGCGAATTTGGAGAAATTAAAATGCCGTTATTAGATAGTTTCACCGTTGACCATACTCGAATGAATGCGCCTGCGGTCCGTGTCGCAAAATCCATGGCGACACCTAAAGGCGACACCATAACGGTATTTGATCTGCGTTTTTGTGTGCCTAATAAAGAGATCTTAAGTGAGCGTGGTATTCATACTCTTGAGCATTTATTTGCAGGGTTTATGCGTGATCACTTAAATAGTGACAGCGTTGAAATCATCGATATTTCCCCTATGGGCTGTCGTACAGGTTTTTATATGAGCTTGATTGGTACACCTAGCGAGTCGGTCGTCGCGGATGCTTGGCTTGCCGCCATGCAGGATGTGTTAAAGGTCGCACTACAAACTGATATTCCAGAGCTCAATGAATATCAATGTGGCACTTATGAGATGCATTCACTTGAGCAGGCTAAAGAGATTGCCCGTAACATCATTGCAGCTGGGATCAATGTGAATCGTAATGACGATTTAAGTTTAAGTGAAGAGATCCTGAAGGGGCTTTAGCCAACCAGATATGTATGTAGTAGAAAGGCCGCTTTGCGGCTTTTTTATTGGAACAAATTCGTATTTTACTTCTTTAAGTCGATTTTTGACGCTGAAAAGCCAATTCCACAATATTTAGCTCAATGATATCTATGAGACTGCCGCATTTGTTAAACAGTTGTTTAATTATATTAAGTCTGAAATATAGCCTCTTGAGGCGAAAAATTGCCTATATGTCTCCGCTTTCGGCTATTAATCGCTGTTGTGATCCTGAGCTGGTCAGTGCATTTAAGCAGCACTTAGAAAAAACTGTAAATTTTATTTTTATTCACTTTCAAATGCAGACTCACTTGTGGCAAAAGTTAATTAACCTGTTTAAATGTATGGGGAATGTGGCTTGCAGCTATATTATAAGATTCTTAATCTGCACTGACATTTAGCATGTTTGTTCTTAAAACATTTGCAACCTTTTAAAACAGTCACATTTTTCATGGCTAGCTTGTGATATTTGGGGTAAAATGCGCGCGACCAGCGTGATTGTGATCGCAATTAAGCGATAAATCTGCGCTAGCTCAACACGAATTAGAGGTTTGTTAAAAAACTTGTGTGTTTAGCAGGAACGCGGCGCATTGTCTTTCCTTCATAACGTAGTGCTTGTGGATATGATTACAATAAAGAAAGGATTGGACCTACCTATAGCAGGCGGGCCAGAGCAAGTTATCCATGATGGTAAAGCCATCAAACACGTAGCTATTTTGGGTGAAGAGTATATTGGCTTACGTCCTACCATGAAAATTAAGGTAGGGGATAAAGTTAAAAAAGGTCAGATTCTTTTTGAAGATAAAAAGAACCTTGGCGTGATATATACGGCTTCAGCAAGTGGCACAATTTCCGAAGTTAACCGGGGCGCTCAACGTGTTCTGCAGTCTGTTGTTATAGAAGTAGAAGGGGATGAAAGCATCTCTTTTGCTAAATATGACGCCACTGCAATCGATACGTTAGAGACACAGCAAGTACGTGACAACCTGATCCAATCAGGCTTGTGGACTGCTTTGCGTACGCGTCCTTTCAGTAAAGTACCTAGCGTTGATTCAACTGCCGCAGGTATTTTCGTCACCGCTATCGATACTCAACCACTGGCAGCAGATCCTGTTGTCGTGATTGCAGAACATAAAGCTGACTTTGAAAACGGACTTAAGGTTCTTTCAAAGTTAACTGAAGGTAAGGTTTACCTTTGTAAAGCACCAGGCGCTGATATTCCTGCTGCTAACACTCAGGTAGAAGAGTTTGCTGGTTTGCATCCTGCGGGATTGCCTGGCACGCACATTCATAACCTATTACCTGCTTCTGCAACCAGAACGGTTTGGCACATTAACTACCAAGACGTGATTGCGGTTGGTAAGTTGTTTGCTACGGGTGAGTTATATACCCAAAGAGTTGTGGCAATAGCCGGCCCTAAAGCTGTTAAACCTCGCCTAGTTCGCACTCAAGTTGGTGCATCTATGGCGCAGTTACTTGACGGCGAAACAGCAGAAGGTAATGTTCGTTCTATCTCTGGCTCTGTTTTAAACGGTCGCAACGCTATTGGCCCTCACGCTTACCTCGGTCGTTATCATAATCAGGTGAGCTTGTTAGAAGAAGGCACAGAGAAAGAACTATTTGGTTGGGCAATGCCTGGCTCAGATAAGTTCTCTATTACCCGTGCATTCCTCGGACACCTTTCATCTTCTCGTCTGTTCAACATGACAACGAGCACAGGTGGTAGTGATCGTGCAATGGTACCAATTGGTAACTATGAGCGCGTTATGCCGCTAGATATTCTGCCAACTATGTTACTTCGTGATCTGGTTTCAGGTGATTACGATGGCGCTGCAACCTTGGGTGCATTGGAGTTGGATGAAGAAGATTTGGCACTGTGTACTTTCGTATGTCCTGGTAAATATGACTACGCGTCATATCTACGTGACTGCTTAGATACGATTGTGAGGGAAGGCTAATGGGCTTAAAACAGTTTTTCGAAAATATTGAGCCGCAGTTTGAAAAAGGCGGCAAATATGAGAAGTTTTATGCGCTTTTTGAAGCAGCATATACTGTCTTTTACACCCCAGGTCATGTGAACAAGGGCCGTACCCATGTTCGTGATAACCTGGACCTAAAACGTATGATGATTACGGTTTGGGCATGTGCATTCCCTGCAATGTTTGTAGGTATGTACAACGTAGGTTTACAAGCACAAGATGCATTAGTGGCTGGTTTTGCTGCTCCTGACACTTGGCAAGTCGCTCTTTTCGGTATGTTTGGTACTGAATTGACTGCAAATTCGGGTGTTGCCGCATTGATGTGGTATGGCGCCTGTTGGTTCTTACCCATATATGCGGTGACATTCGCTGTCGGTGGTATATGGGAAGTCCTATTTGCATCAGTACGCGGACATGAAGTTAACGAAGGCTTCTTTGTTACCTCAATCCTTTTCGCATTAACACTGCCTGCAACTATTCCACTTTGGATGGTAGCCTTAGGTATTACCTTTGGTGTGGTCGTGGCGAAAGAGATTTTCGGTGGTACAGGCCGTAACTTCCTAAACCCTGCACTGGCTGGTCGTGCATTCCTATTCTTCGCTTACCCGCTAAGTATGTCAGGCGACACCACTTGGGTTGTTGCTGACGGTTTCTCTGGTGCAACAGCACTGAGTCAAGCGGCGCAAGGCACACTAGAATACGGTTTAACTACTGACTGGTGGAATGCCTTCTTCGGCTTCATTCCTGGTTCAGTTGGTGAAGTTTCAACGCTCGCTATCTTAATTGGTGGTGCAGTAATCATCTACACCCGTATCGCTTCTTGGCGTATCGTTGGTGGTGTGATGGTCGGTATGATTGCCGTTTCTTACCTACTTAACTTTATCGGTAGCGATACTAACCCAATGTTTGCAATGCCTTGGTACTGGCACCTTGTTTTAGGTGGCTTTGCGTTCGGTATGATGTTTATGGCGACAGACCCTGTATCAGCGTCTTTCACTAATAACGCAAAGTGGGGCTACGGTATTCTTATCGGTGCTATGGCAGTATTCATTCGCGTTATCAACCCAGCTTTCCCTGAAGGCATGATGTTGGCTATCTTGTTCGCGAATCTATTTGCTCCATTATTTGACCATTTCGTGGTTCAGTCGAATATTAAGCGGAGGATTGCACGTGGCTAGTAATAAAGATTCTTTCGGTAGAACACTATTTGTTGTTGTTGGCTTGTGTTTCATCTGCTCTATGTTCGTTTCGACGGCTGCAGTATTGTTGAAACCTACCCAACAAGAAAACAAACTACTCGATAAGCAAAAGTACATTCTTGAAGCTGCAGGACTTATCAACCCTCGCGAAGGTAAAGTTGAGAAGTCTCAAGTCTTGGCTACATACGACAAGTATGTTGAAGCTAAGTTAGTCGACCTTAAAACCGGTGACTTTGTAGAAGGTGATGCCAACACGTTTGATGCTGATAAAGCTGCGCGTACTCCAGCAACGTCTTTTGTACCGAAGAACGACATTGCATCAGTTAAGCGCGTAGCAAATGAAGCAGTTGTTTATCTAGTACATGATGACAACAAGCAGCTACAAACTGTGATTATTCCTATTAAAGGTTATGGTTTGTGGTCAACTATGTATGCTTTCTTAGCGGTTGAGCCTGACTTGAATACTATTCGTAGCTTAGTTTATTACGACTTCACTGGCTCTGGTGAGACACCAGGTCTTGGTGGTGAAGTTCAAAATCCTCAATGGATTGCTAAGTGGACAGGTAAGAAGCTATACAACGACAAGGGTGAGCTCGCGATTAGTGTGACTAAGAACCCTGCTGTTGCTGCTTCACCTTACGGTGTTGATGCACTGTCAGGTGCAACGCTTACCGGTAATGGTGTGCAGCACTCACTTGATTTTTGGTTAGGTGAGGAAGGTTTTGCTCGCTTTATCGAAAAAGCTCGCAATGGAGGGCTTAGCTAATGGCTGATGCTAAAGAACTTAAATCGGTTCTAATTGGACCTATTGTCAGCAACAACCCAATTGCTCTGCAAATCTTGGGTGTATGTAGTGCCTTGGCTGTAACCAGTAAGATGGAAACTGCATTGGTAATGACGATTGCACTGACTGCAGTATGTGCCTTATCGAATCTATTTATTTCATTGATTCGTAATCACATTCCAAGCAGCGTACGTATTATCGTGCAGATGACGATTATTGCGTCTCTAGTAATCGTGGTAGACCAAGTACTACAAGCTTACGCTTATGATGTTGCTAAGCAGTTATCGGTATTCGTTGGTTTGATTATTACTAACTGTATCGTAATGGGCCGTGCAGAGGCTTACGCGATGAAGACTCCTCCTATGATGAGCTTCATGGACGGTATCGGTAATGGTCTAGGCTACGGTGCAATCTTGTTGTCAGTTGGCTTCGTACGTGAATTGTTTGGTAATGGTTCATTATTCGGCATTGAAATCCTAAGCAAGATTTCAGACGGTGGCTGGTATCAGCCTAACGGCCTATTGCTTCTGCCTCCGAGCGCGTTCTTCCTGATTGGTGCATTGATCTGGATTATTCGTGTGATGAAGCCAGAGCAAGTTGAAGCAAAAGGATAAGCATAATGGAACATTATATTAGTCTATTAATTCGTTCTGTTTTCATTGAAAACATGGCGCTATCCTTTTTCCTTGGTATGTGTACTTTTCTTGCAGTATCTAAGAAAGTAAAAACAGCCATGGGCTTAGGTGTTGCAGTTATCGTGGTACTGGCTATTTCAGTTCCTGTTAACCAAATTATCTATCAAGGTATTCTAGCTCCAGGCGCATTAGCTTGGGCGGGTGTACCAGATGCTGACTTGAGCTTTTTGAAGTTCATCACCTTTATCGGTGTGATTGCAGCTTTGGTTCAAATCCTTGAGATGGCATTAGATAAGTATTTCCCACCGCTATATAACGCATTGGGGATCTTCCTACCGCTAATCACAGTAAACTGTGCAATTTTCGGTGCAGTATCTTTCATGGTTGAGCGTGACTACAACCTAGGTGAAAGCTTGGTGTTTGGTATAGGTTCTGGTATCGGTTGGGCATTAGCACTTGTGCTGCTTGCTGGTATCCGTGAAAAGTTAAAATATGCTGATGTTCCTGATGGGCTTCGCGGCTTAGGTATTACCTTTGTTACCGCTGGTTTGATGGCTCTAGGTTTCATGTCGTTCTCAGGTGTGTCTCTGTAAAGAGGCACCATAACGACGTCTTAATTTGAACCTTTAAGGATAAGTTAATGGGTATTCTTGAATCTACTCCAATCGATGTATATCTCGGTGTGAGTATGTTTACCGCGATTGTATTGGTTTTGGTTTTGGTGATTTTATTTGCTAAATCTAAGCTAGTTGCAAGCGGCGATGTCACTATTGGCATCAACGATGACGCGAGTAAAGCAATTAAAACAGCAGCTGGTGGTAAGCTACTAGGCGCATTGGCAGAGAGCGGTATTTTCGTTTCATCTGCATGTGGCGGTGGTGGTACTTGTGGTCAGTGTAAAGTGCACGTTAAATCAGGTGGTGGTGATATTCTACCAACTGAATTGGACCATATCAGCAAAGGTGAAGCTCGTGGCGGTTGCCGTTTATCTTGTCAGGTAAACGTTAAAACTGACATGGAGATTGAACTAGAAGAAGAGATTTTTGGTGTTAAGAAGTGGGAATGTGAAGTTATCTCTAACGATAGCAAAGCCACCTTCATCAAAGAGCTTAAGCTACAAATTCCTGATGGTGACTCTGTACCTTTCCGGGCAGGTGGTTACATTCAGATTGAAGCACCAGCGCACCATGTTAAGTACGCAGATTACGATATTCCTGCAGAATACCGTGGCGACTGGGAACACTTTGGCTTCTTCAAGCTAGAATCTCAGGTCGATGATGAAACAATCCGTGCATATTCAATGGCGAACTATCCTTTAGAGGAAGGTATCATCATGTTGAACGTACGTATTGCGACGCCACCTCCACGCAACTTGTCTCTGCCTTGTGGTAAGATGTCATCGTACATCTTTAGCCTAAAAGCGGGTGATAAGGTGACAATTTCTGGTCCATTTGGTGAGTTCTTCGCTAAAGAAACTGACGCAGAAATGGTATTCATCGGTGGTGGTGCTGGTATGGCGCCAATGCGCTCGCATATCTTCGACCAACTTAAGCGTCTTAACTCGAAGCGTAAGATGAGTTTCTGGTACGGTGCACGTTCTAGTCGTGAAATGTTCTATGTTGAAGATTTCGATGGCTTAGCGGCAGACAACGACAACTTCCAATGGCATGTTGCACTGTCTGATCCACAGCCTGAAGACAACTGGGATGGCTACACTGGCTTTATTCATAACGTATTGTATGAGAACTACTTACGTGACCATGAAGCACCAGAAGATTGTGAGTACTACATGTGTGGCCCACCAATGATGAACGCAGCTGTTATTGGCATGCTTAAAGATCTTGGTGTCGAAGATGAAAACATCCTGTTGGATGACTTCGGTGGCTAACCCTTCTCTTATTGGAGATCTAGGTCAATATGTTTAAGACCTTAGTAAACTGGCTGGCCCTTATCGGGTTAGCCTTTTTTATTTCAGCTTGTACTAAACAAGCTGAAGTGATTTCACTGTCTGGCAACACAATGGGCACGACTTACCATATTAAGGTCGTTCCTAATGAAAGAATGCCAGATGTTCAGTTACTGCAAGCAGAGATCGACTTAGCCCTAGAAAAGGTTAACGATCAGATGTCGACTTACCGACCAAACTCTGAGTTATCTAAGTTCAACCAGATGACTCGCAGCGATAAGGTTGAAGTATCGGCGGACACTGCCAAGGTAATTGCTGAAGGATTAGCATTATACAAAATAACCGATGGGGCCTTAGATATTACTTTAGGGCCGTTAGTTAATTTATGGGGCTTTGGTCCGGATAAGAAACCGACTCAAATACCATCTCAACAAGCAATAGATGCCGCTATGGAGCGAACTGGTATTGAAGCGATAGAAGTTGATGGCAATAGAATTAGTAAGCAAGATCCTGACATCTATGTCGACTTGTCTTCTATTGCAAAAGGTTTCGGTGTTGATAAAATAGCCGCCTTACTAGATAAGTACCAGCCGACAGGTTATTTAGTTGAGATAGGTGGTGAGATTAGCTTACGTGGCACTAAAGCCGATGGTTCTTTATGGCGTATTGCTATTGAGCAACCAGGCGATTCTGGTGGGGCTATTCAACAAGTTATTTCGCCCAAGAATATGGCGATGGCAACATCAGGGGATTATCGTAATTATTACGAAGAAGACGGAAAGCGTTTTTCACACCTGATCGATCCACGCACAGGCTACCCGATACACCATAGATTAGCGTCGGTAACTGTACTGCATGAAGAATCAATGATTGCAGATGGCTACGCGACTGCTATGATGGTGCTAGGTACTCAAGCGTCACTAGAACTTGCCAAACGTGAGCATCTAGCGATAATGCTTATTGAAAAGCAAGATGATGGCTTTAAAGTCTTCTATAGTGAAGCTTTCAAACCTTTCGTTACTCAGTAGTTGGAGTCGAATATGAGCACATTTATTGCGGCTTTTGTCGTGTTATTAGGTTTCTTTTTCTTAATGTCGATAGGCTATTTAGTCAAGCGACAAGCCGTTGCTGGAAGCTGCGGTGGTCTCGGTGCGCTCGGAATTGAGAAAGCGTGTGATTGTGATGATCCATGCGACAAGCGCAAAGCACGCATGGCAGAACAAGAACGCCGTGAAAAATTAGAGCAGAATCGCATTATTTAATTCTGCATAGTTCGCGACAATTAAGGCTCCTTTATAGGAGCCTTTTTTATATCATTTTTCACTAAAGCAGCTTGTTGTTACTGCCTACACTCATATATAGCGCCAACAAGTGTTCACCAGTTGTTACCGCTTTGATTTGTCTATGTGCTAATCGATTAGTTTAACTAGATAAATACACATCGCCTTCCTTATTTACCCAAGTAAGAATTAAAGTACTAATGAGAATGGTTATCCTTACTAAGATTTTGAAATATAAAGTTTATTTGTAAGTGGTCGTTTTTTGTTCTAGGTTATAAATATTGATATAGATCAATTTAACTAAGGATGAACAGATGAAAGGACAACCTAAGATCATTAGTCAGCTCAATAAGGTGCTGACCAGCGAACTTACCGCAATTAATCAGTATTTCCTCCATGCTCGCATGTTTAAGAATTGGGGTTTAGGTGAACTCGATGAAAAGGCCTATAAAAAATCCATTCAAGACATGAAGCATGCCGATAAGTTAATTGAGCGAGTGTTGTTCCTTGAAGGGCTACCAAACCTACAACAGTTAGATAAAATTCGGATCGGTGAACATAGCCAAGAGATGCTTGAGTGCGACAAAGTCATGCTTGAAGAGGAATTGGTATTGCTTCGTGAGGCGATAGCCCTATGTGAGTTAGAGGCTGATTATGTTAGTCGAGATATCTTAGAGGACTTACTAGAAGATGAAGAGGAGCACCTCGATTGGCTTGAGGCACAGCTAGAACTTATCTCGTTAATGGGTATTCAAAACTACCTACAGTCAAAAATGAGCTAACTGGAGGCAGTTATGAAAGGTAACAAAGAAGTCATCGACACGCTTAATAAATTGCTCACAGGTGAGCTATCGGCAATGGATCAGTATTTCGTTCATGGTTTAATGTATGAAGACTGGGGGCTCAATGAACTTCATGAGCGCATTTCTCATGAGAGTGATGATGAACGCGAACACGCTAAAAAGTTAGTGCAAAGAATCCTCTTTTTAGAGGGAACACCAGACGTTGCCAGTCGAGAACCGTTAAACATTGGCAAAGATACTGAGCAGATGCTTAAGAATGATTTAGCCTATGAGTATCAGGTTGCTGATAACTTACGCAGCGCAATTGCCTTGTGCGAGCAGAAGAGTGATTATGAAAGCCGTGAGATCTTAGAGGTATTACTCGAAGAAACCGAGTCCGATCATATGTATTGGCTTGAGAAGCAACTCGGGTTGATTGATAAGGTTGGCCTACCAAACTACCTTCAAAGTAAGATGTAAGCGATATAAACGATGATTTACGAGTCGCAATATAGCGGCTCTTTTTTTGGCGATATTTCCCCCAGCTCTCCCTAATTGATACTCAAACTGATAGCAAAGCTGATTGTCCGAACTGCTGATACAGCCTGGGTTCAGCTCTATCGGATTAATCTAGCATTAGACGATGCGATTATTGCTTTTGATCTCGCGCTTTCGCAGCTAAAGCCAGCGGATAAAGCCAGAGTACAGCATTAGTCACACTGCCATCTTATCTGACTGCTTGGGGGCGGGCGATGTTGATAACATCTGAAACAAATAAGACTCAGCTAGATGCAGATAATCAGTTTCAAATTGATTATCTGCTTGAGTATATCGAACGCCTCGAGGCCCAAGTGAATGATGAGAAGCTGCTCGCGGATCCTAGGCAGGGATTTTCTAATCATATTAAGCCTTTATCCATTTTATCTGCAGAAGAACTGACGATGCTCAGTAAGCTTTTTTATCCCGAGCCTAATAGTTGAATCATACTTTAGATTAACTGCTTAGCACTTTTACAGGCTGCCATTATGTTAAGTCAGCATTTGATCTGTGTGGTTTATATTGAATACTGTTTTTATATACAGTAATATTCTTTTCGGAGGATATTGGCTTGCAAAAAATTATTCATGTCGACATGGATTGCTTCTACGCCGCAGTGGAAATGCGCGACTTTCCCGAATTAAGAGGGAAACCTATTGCTGTGGGTGGGCGCAGCGATCGTCGTGGGGTGATAAGTACCTGTAATTACGAGGCACGTCAGTTTGGCGTACGCTCGGCTATGGCATCTGGCTATGCCCTGAAGCTTTGTCCTGATCTGATATTAGTACCAGGGCGAATGCAGGTCTATAAAGAAGTCTCCAGTCAAATTAGAGCTGTATTTGAACGTTACACCGACTTAATTGAACCTTTATCTTTAGATGAAGCCTATCTGGATGTCACAGATAGCCCGCACTGCAAAGGCTCTGCAACCTTAATTGCCGAAGCTATTCGAGCCGACATCTTGGCCGAGACTGGTTTGACGGCATCTGCAGGGATCGCGCCTGTTAAGTTCCTAGCCAAAATAGCCTCAGATCTAAATAAACCTAATGGACAGTATGTGATCCGCCCAGACATGATTAATGAGTTTGTTAAAACCTTACCGCTGATAAAAATTCCAGGTGTTGGCAAAGTTACCGCTAAAAAACTAGCCGATTTAGGCTTACATACCTGTAGTGATGTACAGGCATATCCTCAGGCGCAGTTGGTTGAGCGTTTTGGTAAGTTTGGCAGTGTATTGATTGAGCGAGCTAAAGGCATAGACAAGCGTAGCATTTCACCTAATCGAGAGCGCAAATCCGTTGGGGTTGAAACCACCTTAGCCAAAGATATTCACACGCTGGAGCAGTGCCGATCCGTGATGCCTCAACTTATTCAAGAGCTAGGTGCACGAGTGAGTCGCAGTGCCAAGGACAGAACTATCCACAAGCAAGTCGTTAAAATTAAGTTTGAGGACTTTAAACAGACAACTATTGAACATCGAAGTGATGAAATCTCGGTAAACCTGTTTTATCAGTTACTTGAGCAAGCGATGGAAAGGCAGCATGACCGTGGTATTCGCTTACTAGGGGTATCGGTGGGGCTGGCTTCAAATAGTATGACAACAGAAGATAACGATGCGGATAGCTCGCAGATGGATTTAGGTTTTTAACTGTTTATACTGATTGGTATTAGACTGAAATAGCGTTTTAAAACTAATTACAGTTAATTAACCTTTTACTGGAGTGCGTTCCAGTACTGCTAGCAACAGCTTCCAGTATTGACCCACGGTGGTGATATTTACTTTTCATTAGGGCTACTGCTTGGGTAAAGTGAGTAGCGAATGGCTTGGGGTTAGAATGGTAATAGATACCCTAGCTGATGTTAGATATAACAAAGGCCACTCATTGCGATGTGGCCTTTGTTAGCGTTTTAAAACTAATTACAGTTAATTAGCCTTTAACTGGAGTACGTTCCAGTACGGCTAACAACAGCTTCCAGTATTGGCCAACGGTAGTGATATTCACTTTTTCATTAGGGCTACTGCTTGGGTAAAGTGAGTAGCGAATGGCTTGGGGTTAGAATGGTAATAGATACCCTAGCTGATGTTAGATATAACAAAGGCCACTTATTGCTAATTAATAGCTAAGTGGCCTTTTGACTTTGCAAGGTTGATTAGCCTTTAACTGGAGTACGTTCAAGTACGGCTAACAACAGCTTCCAGTATTGGCCAACGGTAGTGATATTCACTTTTTCATCAGGGCTATGCGGGTAGCGAATAGTTGGGCCAATAGACACCATATCCATCTCTGGGTAAGGCTTCTTAAATAGTCCACATTCAAGACCTGCGTGGATCACCATGATAGTCGGCTCTTTATCGTAAATCGCTTCGTAGGTTTCACGAACGCTTGCCATGACTGGTGAGCTATTATCAGGCTTCCAGCCAGGATAAGCACCGCTGAACTCAACATTTGCACCAGCAAGATTAGCAAGCGAGGTCAATACGCCTTCCACTTCGCTGCGGCCTGAATCAATCAATGAACGGATAAGGCAAAGGATTTGTACGCCGTTATCATCGGTGCTGATCACACCCACGTTAAGCGAAGTCTCAGTTACGCCTTCAACTTCATCACTCATGCGAATGACGCCATTTGGACAGGCATTAAGTAGATCGACAAGGATCTGCTGTGAGTCTTCGCTCATTACTTGCTTCTCAGCTGGGATTTCAGCCAAGGTGAGCACTGTTCCCGGGTCTGCAATCGCTAATTCTTCACGCACTAAGGCCTGAAATTCAGTAATACGAGTTTGCAGTAGTGTTAAATTTTCCGGTGGCAGCATAAAGCTGACTTCGGCTTCACGTGGAATCGCATTGCGCAGTGAGCCACCAACAAATTGAGTTAACTCGATGGCAAGTTCATCGCCATGATCAAACAGGAAGCGCGCTAATAGTTTATTAGCGTTACCACGGCCCAAGTGAATGTTAACGCCAGAGTGACCGCCCTTAAGGCCAGAAATCGACAGTTTATAGCTGGCATTTGTCGGCTCTGGAGATTGCCAAACCATAGGTACGCTTAACTGTGCATCAACACCGCCAGCACAACCCATGTAGATCTCACCTTCTTGCTCTGAGTCAGTGTTGATTAGTATTTCAGCGTCAAGCATGCCGGCCTCTAAGCCAAATGCACCTGTCATGCCCGCTTCTTCGTCTATGGTAAGCAGCACTTCTAGTGGGCCGTGAGGGATATCATCGGCGCCTAAAATGGCTAGTGCAGAGGCCATACCGATACCGTTATCAGCGCCTAGTGTGGTGCCCTTCGCCTTAACCCAGTCACCATCGACATAAGCTTCAATCGGGTCTTTCTCAAAATCATGAACTTTATCAGCGTTCTTCTGCGGCACCATATCGATATGGGCTTGAAGCACAACAGTCTTACGGTCTTCCATGCCCGCGGTGGCAGGTTTTTTGATGATCAGGTTACCGACCTTGTCTTCAACGACACTGAGTTGTTTGTCTTTAGCCCAAGCCTGAATATGAGCACTCAAGGCTTGCTCATGTTTAGAGGGATGCGGAATGGCACAGATCTGTTCGAACCATTGCCAAAGTGCTTGTGGTTGTAACTGACTAAGAGTGGTCACTTAAAAATCTCCTATTCGAGTAATATCTATCGCGCGCGGCTGCCAGTGAGGCAGAAATTGCAGACAGTCTAGCATAGTCTTACTGCGCCGCGGAGTCGTAAGCTGCTTGATGAATTCAGCCTTGTCAGCCGAAGTTTCCACAATAGTTTTCATACTCGGTAAAGTCGTTGGTAATCTGACCACAATAGGGGAATAATGCGGGAGCAAAATTATAAAATTAAGAAGGAAAGGTTATGGGATCAGTTAAGTTTGTTGATGAAGTCGATCAAGGAGCCATTTTTGAAGGAAACGGCTGGGATGCCCTCGTGGTGGTCACCGCTGATCTTGAATCATTGCAATTTGATGAGATTGTAATGCTAGCAAATCATGGTCAAAAGATAGATAAGCGGGTTGGCCAGTCTCCTACATTGCTATTTGCTCCTGGGATGGCTGGTGGACGCCTGATTATTGCACCAGTCAAAAAGGCGGATGATGACTATCAAGATGTTCGCGTCTTCGCCGATGCAGCAAGACAAGGTATCAAACTGGCAAAAGATGCGGGAGCTAAGCGTCCTTTACTCATAGTCAACAACTTAGCTGAACAGCGTTATCAAAATGCCGCTCAAGTGGCTGCGCTTGCTTGCGGCCAAGAGCTTTGGCAAGCATTGGAGCTTAGAGAAGCGGGAGCTGGTGATCAGCCGTTAGAAGCCATTGGCCTGTTAAGTGATAAAAAAAGCGCAGTAGCACTCACTGCAATCGAGGCGGGCAGGGTACTGGCACGAGACCTTTGTGGCACCGAGCCAGAACGTATGTCTGCACCAGCCTTTGCCGATTACTGCATCGAAGCACTTCAAGATTCAGGCTTATTAATGAGTGTGGTCGAAGACCGAGACATTCTTGAGCGAGATTATCCACTATTATGTGCAGTCGGCCGCTCATCTTTTGGTGTACTGAGACATCAACCTCGGGTGGTAAAGCTTGAATATGTGGGCGAGGGCGAAATTGAACATACCTATATGTTTGCAGGCAAAGGCGTAGTGTATGACACGGGTGGCGCCGATCTAAAAATTGCCGGTGGTATGGCAGGAATGAGCCGAGATAAAGGCGGCGCGGCTGCAGTAGCGGGTCTAATGAAAACTATCAGTATGTTAAAACCTAAGGGGATTCGGATTGTCGCCGAGTTAGGTTTAGTGAGAAACAGCATCGGTAGTGAAGCCTTTGTCACCGACGAGATCATCACTAGTCATGCGGGTAAACGTGTCCGTATTGGTAATACTGATGCAGAAGGACGCCTAGTGCTAGCTGATCTGCTTTCTCATTTACGTATAAAGGCTATCACAGCGGTTAACCCACAGATGTTCTCGGTAGCGACACTAACCGGACATGTGGTGCGTTGCTTTGGCGGATATACTGCGGTCGTGGAAAATAGCGTAGCTAAGCAGCAAAATGTTGCTTCAGTGATGCAAGAGCAAGCATCGCTTTGGGGCGAGCCTATTGAGGTGAGTCAGTTACGCCGGGATGATTTTAGTAAAATTGTCGACCCATCCGCGGCTGCAGATATGTTGTCCTCTAATAATGCACCATCATCAGTGACCGCTCGCGGGCATCAGTACCCAGCGGCATTTTTGATTGAAGCATCAGGTCTTAGTCCTCATGGCTTAAATGCTGACAAGCCGATTGCTTATACTCATATCGATATCGCCGGTAGTGCAACCGAAGGACACCCTCAATACGGTACGCCAACGGCAACACCTTTAGTCGGCTTGTTTCATTACATTACAGCGACTAAGTGAGCTGAATAATAATGTGATGTCGGTGTTTTAGTTTATATAATCTATAAAACCAGTGCCTTACGTGCTGGTTTTTTGTTTGTGTCCTAGAGTCTAATCAAAGAGGTATAGAGGCTTTCGCTAATAAATCTTGTAATAAAATAACGTAAAAATGTTTATTTTGGCTTTTTTAATAAAAAAGCTTGTAATAAAACTACATTTCTCTATAATTGCTTTCGTCGGGTAAGCAATGGTGCTTCGCGACACTTAGTCTATCCAGGATGGATAATTCTCCAAGGAATCGAGCGACAAGTTGACTCTACAAGCCAACGAACGGCTTTTACGAAAGTAGAGTATATGGAATTCAACTTTGTTTGGAGTAATCAATATGTATTTTAGTCACACTATTTATTCGCAGAGCTTTTGGTTAAACACAGAAATTTTGCGTGGCGGTTTATACGCCATGACTTTAAAGGGCTAACCCTCCTTTTTAGTTAACCAGTTTCCATCAACCTTTATTGTATCTTTTTAGATGCTTGTAGACCAAGTCGCAGATGGCCCGAGTTAGTATACTCCGCTGTTTGCCATTGATTACCGCTGGCGCGTTAACCAATTTCCGTTAGGAACACTTGAAATGTCTTGCCCGCTCATTGAGTGGGCTTTTTTTTGGCTGAAATTCAGCCAAGCCATTAATGGTCTGCTTATAATTCACGCTAATCGTGTAGTATTTTTGATCAGAAATGCTGCCTGTTTGTGATATTAGGCATCCAACCTGCTTTCAGTGTGAGCTATATCACTGCTTGGTGTCGTAAAATTACCGCTGTGACAGTTTTTGAGCATTATTTATAATAAATACTTGTAATAAAATTACAGAGGCATATAATTGTCGTCACTGGTTAAGCAGAGTCTTTCCAGTTTTAAAGTCTATCCAGGATGGATAATTCTCCAAGGAATCGAGCGACAAGTTGCCTCATTAGATTAGTTTGGCTCAACCCCATAGACTGATTTAATTTGAGATTAAGTTTACAACTTTGTTAGGAGTACCGACTATGTCTTATACAGGACAAACTTCGATTTATTGGCAAAACACTTGGTTGGATTCAAATGTTTTGCGTGGCGGTTTATACGCCATGACTTTTAAGGGCTAACCCTCCTTTAGAGTAATTTCATCATTCCATCAACCTTATAACACCCTTTGGGTGTGTTTAGACTCAAGTGGTATGTTGACCTTGTCGATATGCCATTGATTAACGCTAGCGCGCTAACCGATTTCCTTTTGGAACACTTGAAACATGTCTTGCCAGCTCTTTGAGCTGGTTTTTTTTTGCCTTGAATTTGATGGGTCTAGAAGGTCGGTGGATATCAATACCGATATTGCTATGAATTAACGCCAGCAACATTATGCCGATTTCCTTTTGGCGCTCTGTTAGAGATAGTTGAAACATGTCTTGCCAGCTCTTTGAGCTGGTTTTTTTTGCCTTGAATTTAAGGCGGTCAATCAGGCTGCGCCTGGGCTTTAAGTTAGACTTCGTCTAACAAACTTGCGTTTGAAGCAATCAAGCTACGCTTGATAAAGGTCGTGGCGCTTCGCCCACACCCGAGACTTAAAGCATCAGGCTGCGCCTGACCAAAGTCGTGAGCTTCCTGCTCACACTCGGGCAAAAGGGGACAACAGCTTCCCCCTCTTGGCCATTTCATTTATAAAGAGTCTTCAACGTACTTCGGCAACTCCGATGGGGAATGGGTGTTTCCCGTAAGTGTCGTAACTCAGTTTTGCCCTAAAATTGGTTGGCCTTGGAATGGAGGCTGATTACATTATCTTTGTATCGTTGCGATAGGATAGCCCGTTTGAACTTGTAGCTAAGTAGCTATTAATCGCCTCCAGCGGGGCATGTGCAGACACGGCTGCGAGACGCTGTGAATATGTCCCTATACGCTCTGCGGTTTCATCCCTGAAACCGAAGCCCGCAGCCGTATCTACACGGGATAATTGGTGTACTCACTCGGCTGAGAGGTTTAGTTTCTAACTTGAAAATGCCCCAAAGTGAGTTAACCTTCGAATGAAAGCAGGTTACATTTTTTCTGAGCTGTGGCTACAGGAAGTGTGTTCTGTGTTGTAGCTTCATGGTTATCAATCGCCTGCAGCGGGCTTATGTGCAGACACTGCTGCGAGACGCTGTAAATATGTCCCTATACGCTCTGCGGTTTCATCCCTGAAACCGAAGCCCGCAGCCGTATCTACACGGGATAATTGGTGTACTCACTCGGCTGAGAGGTTTAGTTTCTAACTTGAAAATGCCCCAAAGCAAGCCAGAGCGAGATTGATCATGATTTAAAGCATCTGCATTTTGGCTTATTTTTCCTCATGTCTAGAGCTCAAACTCTGTGGCCAAATTTGCTAACCCAATACAGACTTTGTGCAGCCTATTTAGATTAGATCTTTGAGCAACATTGGCATTATCATCAAGATAATCAATTTAAAAGCATCTATGTGATAAAACCTTTCCATCTCAGTGACGAGTAAGCTCAGATAAAGGTCGAGATAACTTGATGGCTTTGTTTCATAATTGTTCTCTATACGCCTTAGGAGTAAGGTTAACGATATTTTTAAATAGTTTGGTAATGCCACTTTGATCTTTATAACCAAAGTCGGCGGCGGCCTTTTTTAGATTCCAGTTTTCACGTACCAATTGACTTTTGAGGCGTTGGAATTTGATTTTTTGCAGTGCTTGTGTCGCCGGCACCTTGATAGTGTACAGTGTTTTTAGCAGCTGTCTTTCGCTACAACCGAGTATAAATGCAATATTGCTGATTGACAGTTGATCCGGCGGTAGCATATTGGCTGCCGCTGTGATCTGTTGCTGCACTGGTAAGGGGGTGTTGAGCTGCACATGACTAATAAGATTGCTTTCAGATGCATGCTTTTTAATGGTTACAGCGAATGCGTTAGTGTCAAAGTAGACCGTTTCAAACTTGTCCGCGTATTTACCATAAAAACGTTTATCGAAAGGCAGTTCGATATTGATATCTTGGTTTTTTAAGCTCATAAACGGCGACAAGATACTTTTAATGGTGGTGTGCAACATCAGATCACCATATTTCAATATTGCATGATTAGTGAAGCGCGGTGAAATGAGTTTGATTTCAGTATCGGTTTCTAGCAGTTGCAGCTTGGTTGAGCTTAATTTACTTGAATAGATCTTGGCAAAGCTCACCAACATTTCAGCAGGGGTTTTAGCCTGTACACCTAAATTTTTGGCCATGCTGCCTTCATCCCCATGAATATAAGGCTCTAAGTTGTTGTAAAACAGCTTGTCGTCACTGTGTTTTTCCACTGTGTCTAGGGCGGCAAAAATTGTTTGGCCACTGATAAGGTCAGTCGGTTCTAGGGTTTTGAAATGATCAAACTTTGCCGGCATCGCAAACCGAGTGTCGTCACAATAGCTTAACAATTTCTGCGTTGCCGCCGCAGGTCTAACACTATACTTAATCATAGGTATTCACCCTTACTCTAATTCAGACTGAGCCTTCCCCAGACTGTGTTTATGCATATTGAACTCCTTGTGTGGTAACTACCTCTTTATGGAGGTAAGTACCTAGCATTGACGATTATTGTAGCGAGATACTTTTTAGCTTACCGTGTTCGAGTAAGCAAAAAGTTAAATATGTGTGCTTGGCATGTGACGTTAATCACATAAGGTATTGGGGGGACAATTTTGCTAATTGAAGCAATTTTCTGTGTCATTAACCTGTTAATAGAAGGTTTATTCAATAAGCCTATTATAAGACGTAAAGGTGATGAACATGAGAAAATTAAGTGTAGTGTGCTTAGCAATATTACCGATAATGTTCGGTTGTAATAGTGATGATGATACGCCCGTTGAAGTGCCTGAAAACCAGGCGCCTATAGCGATGCCAGATGTTGCCACGGTGACACAAGGCAGTACCGTTGTGATTGACGTATTAGCCAATGATAGCGACCTGGATGGTGATGAGCTAACCGTGGTGTCCGCCAGTGATTTAGAAATAGACAACAACCATGTGGTGTACTATTCAGCCGATGATGACAAAGTGGGTGAGCAAACCTATAGCTATACCATTTCCGATGGCGACCTAGAGGCAAGCTCAACCATTACCATTACCGTTGAAGCCAAAGAACAACCGCCAGAACAAGAGGCTACTTTTGTTACGGCGCAAACCTGTAAGACATGCCATTCTAGCCAATACAATGAGTGGAAAGACACCACCCACGCTGACGATTATCGCAGCTTGTATACTGGTGATGCCGATAAAACCATTGAAGCAATTATTCCTGAGTTAGACTGGGGCACTGAAGCTGACCCGATAACTCATCAAATAAAATATAAAGCCAATAATAGTATTACCACATACAAAGGTGATGACGGTAAATACTATGTGATTTTGCTTGATAAAGTGAATCCTGATAATAGTCAAACTTATCGCATTGACGGTATTTCATCGACGACTTCCAAACAGTTTATCAGTTATGACTACGAGCAAAAGTCTGCCGATCCACAAGATGCCATCGGCCTTACCATGCCATTTGCTTGGGTGAACTATGAAGGCAGAAGCTACTTTAGCGGCTTCTACACCAGTTCAGTGTTTTGGAACGCTGACGGTAGCCTTAAAAAGATGGATGACGTTCATAGTAATGGCGCTATTGTCGCCGACGAGTTACATAAAATGAGCTGGGAAAACCAGTGCATGACTTGTCATACGACAGGCTCTAAGGTGATGGGCTGGGAGGAGAATGACTACTACGGCATGTTGGTGAGCAAAGGCAACATGCACAGTGGTGAAGTGGAAGATGGTATCTCCTGTGAGAAATGCCACAATGCCGGCTCTATTCATGCCACTTCGATGAATGGCGATGATATTACTAACCCAGCTAAGCTGACCTTTGAGCAGAAAAATGACAGCTGTGTGCAGTGCCACCAAATGTCGAAACATCATGATTTAAAACAATACTCGCAGTTATATCAATTTGTATTGGATGATGCAGGCAACCCAACTACTGAGCTTGGTAAGACATTTAAGGTGGGCGATCGCGTACTAGACTTCACTACCTTTGATACCCAAGGTGTATGGCTAGGTACTGATCGGATTAAAGGTCAGAAAAACTCAGTGGTCGAGTACAATGGTTCAAAACATGCTGAAATGCAGGTGGCGTGTAGTGATTGTCACAACCCACACAGCATGGAAGTTAACGCTCCTGCGGACAACCCAGATAAACTATGCCAGAACTGCCATGATAAAGGTGCCGATCATAAAATGCCGATCCACGATATGGTAGGAGCAACCTGTATGGACTGTCACTCAACAGCGATTAGCTCAGTGGCCTTTATGTGGGATAACAACAGCCATGATTTTGAGGTGATAACACCTACTGAATCACTTGCGAACTATGATGCATTAGTGCCATATAGCCGCAATGAAGGTAGCGACCCACAGCAACAAGCTTACTTTGATATGGCTGTGAGCTGGGGACCTGCTTGTCATGCTGATGGCCCATTTGTACCAAATGCATTTGTATGTACCTCTGCTGCGGTACTGCCAAACGCCTGTGCCTCTTGCCATGATAAGGAGATGCCAACGATTGGTGTATTTGATGATGTTGAGCGTGCAAAACTGCTTAAAGGTGAAGAGCGTTATCAACGATTCTTAGACGCGTCTAAGTAGCAAAATCTCACTCTCTCCCAAAAGCCACTACTCAGTAGTGGCTTTTTTGTTTGCCCAGCAAAGCTGATAGAAGTCTGAATCACCCCAACTAAGGGGAAGGTAATACGAATGGCAAGGTCGTTGCTGGCTAACGCCAGAGTCTGAATGAAGCCATAGGAAAGAGACTATGGCGTCAATAGCTGATTTTTGGCGCTATCTTTGTCCTACATTACACAGTCTATTAACATTGAATTTAGTATCACAACCACCTTTCTCACACAGGCAACTATCGTTTAAGGTTTCAAGATACTTTTCCTAATCCGATATAAACGCTTTAGAGTAACGGCTCTAACGCATTTTTGTCCAAAAGCGAGTTAAGAGAGCTTTATAGCTTTAATCAAAACGTAAAAAGCTGCATGTCATATTAGGCTAACAGAAAACACCTATTCCCCATCGAAGTTGCCGAAGTGTGTTGGAATAAATCGCGTGATGCCGACAGGGATGTCGGCGTAGCTTTCGCGGGGCAGGATGCCCCATCGGAAGCGATAGCGATTTATCCATAAGCATGAGGCCCGTATCTAATGCATGTAACTTCGTCTGGGGCGGCAGGGGAGATCCAAGAGGGGGTTGCTGTTGACCCCTTCTTGGCCGAGTGTGAGCTGGAAGTTCACGATCTTTTATCAAACGAAGTTTGATTGCTTCAATTTTTAGACGAAGTTTAACTTTAATAGCTGACATATTAATTGTTATCAACTACAAAACAATCAGATCGCTAAATCTGACTAAAACTGACTTAAGCTAAACTAAGCATCCTCCAGAGTTGGTAAACTCAAAAACAAACATGTGTTTGAAATTACTGGTCTCAGGCGTAAACCCTCCGTATAATCGCTGCGAATGTACATTTTGAACAACTTTTGTACATATCCACATTGATACCTTGTTAACCTAGGCTCACGCTGATTCAAACAATGATTGTTTGCTAACTCGAAAAGTCTTGCTTAGGTTAGCAATGAATACACCCTACAAATCAATATAATAAAAACCAAGGGACTTAGTTCCATGTTAGAAAAACTATTCAAATTAAAACAAAATCAAACAACGCTTAAGCAAGAAGTTATCGCGGGACTCACGACCTTCTTGACTATGGCTTATATTATTTTCGTTAATCCTATGATGCTGGCCGATGCAGGGATGGATCATGGCGCCGTTTTTGTTGCGACTTGCTTAGCAGCCGCCATCGGTTGTTTAGTCATGGGCTTAGTGGCTAACTACCCGATTGCGCTGGCACCAGGTATGGGGCTCAACGCTTTCTTCACTTATACCGTAGTTGGCGAGATGGGTTACTCATGGGAAACTGCCTTAGGTGCTGTATTCCTATCGGGGATCTGTTTCTTAGTTCTGTCTTTAGTGCGTATTCGAGAGTGGATTGTTAATAGCATTCCTATGTCGCTGCGAATCGGTATTGCCGCGGGTATCGGCTTGTTCTTGGCCTTATTAGGCCTTAAAAGTGCCGGAATTGTAGTGAGTAGCCCTGCGACTTTAGTGACTATGGGCGACATCACTTCGTTTCCTGCGGTAATGGCGGCGTTAGGTTTCTTCTTAATTATTGCCATGGTGCACCACGGAATGAAATCCGCCGTGGTTGTCAGCATTCTAGCGATTACATTACTGGGCCTACTGTTTGGCGATGTGCAGTATCAAGGTATTGTTTCTGCGCCGCCATCCATCATGCCGACGTTTATGAAAATGGACCTGTCTGGCGTGCTTGAAGTCAGCATGTTATCTGTGGTCTTTGCTTTTCTTTTCGTGGATCTGTTTGATACCTCGGGTACCTTAGTGGCCGTCGCTCAGCGTGGTGGCTTCTTAGATGATAAAGGCCGTTTACCCCGCTTAAACCGCGCGTTAACAGCCGACAGCACGGCGACTATTGCGGGGGCTATGCTGGGCACATCAACCACGACGAGTTATGTTGAAAGTACCGCTGGCGTCAGTGCGGGGGGGCGTACTGGGTTAACAGCCGTTGTTGTGGGAGTGCTATTTTTAGGAGCATTATTTATCTCGCCATTGGCGGGCATGGTACCTGCGTATGCAACTGCAGGAACGCTATTTTACGTGGCAATCCTTATGATGTCTGGCCTTGTACATGTTGAATGGGAAGATATTACCGAAGCCGCCCCAGTTGTGGTTGTATGCATATTGATGCCGCTGAGCTTCTCGATTGCAACAGGGATCGCGATGGGCTTCATCTCTTATGCGGTGATTAAGTTGATGAGTGGCCGCTATAAAGATTTAAGCCTAGGTGTGGTGATCTTAGCCGCATTGTTTATTGCTAAATTTATCTACGGTTAACTCTGCGCTATCTGTTTTTAGCGTATTGCTTACAGGTGAATTATCGATAAAAAGCCACACTCTGTGTGGCTTTTTTACTGTAGCAAAATCGATATGGCTGTTAATAATTTTGACGTTAAATTTCAACGTTCTGCTAAATTTCCCGCAATTACGACAGGAAACATCTAATTCAGCCATTTTTTTTAGTTTCTTTGTTGGTGCTTACTACCATTTCAAACCTAGATTGGGTATAAGGATTTATTCAATGTAATTTTGTTAGCAAATAATGAACTTAAGTGAGATTGGTTACCGCCGCGTAGTGGTTAAATTGGGAACAAGTGTACTGACATCTGGCAGTTTAAAGTTAGATAAGGCACACATGGTTGAATTAGCAAGACAGATGGCCTGCTTGATGAAAGCGGGTGTCGAAGTCGTATTGTGTACTTCTGGTGCGATAGCCGCAGGTAAAGAGCATTTAGGCTACCCCAAATTACCCGATACCATAGCGAGTAAACAATTACTTGCAGCAGTCGGTCAAAGTCAGTTAATCCTTGCTTGGTCTCAGCTGTTTAGTATCTATGGTTTGCATGTTGGTCAGCTACTGCTAACTCGTGCCGACTTACATGATAGAGAACGTTATTTAAACGCTAGGGACTCACTCAATGCCTTACTTAACAATGGCATTATCCCGATTATTAACGAGAATGACGCCGTAGCAACTGCTGAAATTAAAGTGGGCGACAATGATAATTTGTCTGCACGAGCTGCGCTGCTATGCGATGCGGATTTATTGATTTTATTGACGGATCAGAAAGGCTTGTTCGATGCCGATCCGCGTAAGAATCCAGATGCTAAGTTAATCACAGAAGTGCAGAATATCGATGATAGCTTGCGTATGTTGGCTGGCGGCGCCGTTTCCGGTTTAGGTACGGGCGGCATGGCGACTAAGCTCGAAGCGGCTGATATTGCGCGTCGCGCGGGTATTGAGGTGGTTATTGCCTCGGGTCATCACAAAGATGTGATTCAAAATGTAGTGTGTAAAAAGCCAGTTGGAACCCACTTTACTGCACTTGAACACCCTCTAGAGAGCCGCAAGCAGTGGATCTTAGCCGGCCCGAAAGCTCGTGGTCAGCTCGTTATAGACAGCGGTGCGATTGGCGCGGTCACTGAGAAGGGCAGAAGCTTGCTTTCTAAAGGGATCACTGAGGTCAAAGGGCTATTCCAACGTGGTGATACCATTGAACTGATTGATAGCAAGGGCAAGGTATATGCTAAAGGCATGAGTCGCTATGGTTCTGTTGATGTGACTAAGCTCGCTGGTAAGCACTCTGATAGCATCGAAGAGGTGTTAGGATATGATTATGGTGATGCAGTGGTTCACCGCAACGACATGGTGGTGTTATGAATAACGACGAATATTTAACGGCTTTAGGCCAAAACGCTAAACAGGCGAGTTATGCTTTGGCCACGCTATCGGGTCAGCAAAAGTCAGCGCTACTTCGCTGTATCGCTAATAAACTGACGGCTGCAAAAGATGACATCGTCGCGGCCAATCAGCAAGATGTTGCCGATGCGAAGGCTAATGGCTTATCGGATGCCATGATTGACCGTTTACTTCTCGATGAAACCAGACTGATGGGCGTGATTAGCGACATCGATAACGTGATTGGGTTGACCGATCCCGTTGGCAGTGAAATCGATAGCCGCTTACTCGATAACGGTTTACGCTTATCGCGCCGTCGTGTGCCTTTAGGTGTCATCGGGGTTATTTATGAAGCGCGTCCAAATGTGACCGTCGATATCGCTGTATTAGCACTAAAAACCGGTAATGCGGTTATTCTACGCGGCGGTAAAGAAACGCTGTCATCAAACAAAGCACTCTGTAAGGTGATCCGCTCTGCTATGTTAGAGCAAGGTTTATCTGAAGATTGCGTACAGTTGATTGATAACCCAGACAGAGCCTTAGTCTCCGGCCTGCTTAAACTCGATAAGTACGTCGATATGATCGTGCCTCGTGGTGGGCAAAACTTACAGCGTTTATGTGCAGAGCAAGCCACCATTCCGGTTATTTTAGGTGGTATTGGTATTTGTCATATCTATGTAGATGCTGCGGCCAATCTTGAGAAAGCGGTTGCTGTGATTGAAAACGCGAAAGTGCAACGCCCAACTGTGTGTAATGCGCTTGATACCGTGCTTATTCATGCCTGCCATGCTAAAGCTTTCATCCCTGTCTTGGCTAAACACCTTAGTGGTTTAGGCGTAAAGTTTTATGGCTGTGAGCAGACGCAAGTCATTCTAGGCAGTGAGGGGATTGAGGTTAACGCGGCTAATGAAGAAACCTTTGCTACTGAGTGGCTGTCGCTGACATTGGGGATCAAGGTTGTTGCTGATCTCGACAGCGCTGTTGAGCATATCCGAACTTTCTCAAGCGGTCATTCAGAGTCGATTCTGACCGACAATATTCATACTGCCAGTGAGTTTATGAATGCGGTTGATTCAGCCGCCGTTTATGTGAACGCAAGTACCCGCTTCACCGATGGCGGTGAGTTTGGGCTAGGTGCTGAAGTGGCTGTGAGTACCCAAAAATTGCATGCTCGTGGACCTATGGGTCTAGAAGCACTAACCACCTATAAGTGGTTAGCCTGGGGAGATTACACCGTTCGCTAATGGCTTTAACAGCCTACATAATAAAGCCGCCTTGAGCGGCTTTTTTTATGGGCAGAGCTGGTTCGAATAGGGTTGGTACTAATGCACTAATGCATGAAAGCATAAGCAAGCCTGGCTAAAGGTGGACAAGCTTAGTATGTGATGATCTGGTGGACGTATAACACCAAATAAGTGATGGTCATCAAAGCTGTATAGATCCTAAAGGGTTTGAGAATGTCTCGCATATGAAAGAAGTGCCGATATCGGTTCTCACGGGTAAAGTAGAGTGTGGGAATTAAAAAGAAGCAGTAAAGAAAAGCAAAATACCAAGAATAAGATCGCTCCTGCTGCAATTCATTTAATAGCATCGCGACGGCTATTAACATAGAACTTAACCTGATAAATCCAGTTACTTTAGGTTGTCTAAAAAATTTAAGTGCATCCATATATTTGTAATACATAACTAATATCCGTTTTGTTACGCAGTTGTTACTTTATACCTATGCCTAGCCCTATTTACAATTGGCTTTACAAAAAAGTAGTGATTATTCTAAAAAAGCGAGCATTCAAGCCGCTTAGGCACCTTTAAATAAGATTTTTGATTACAAGGGAGAAAACCTTGTTACCCAGACCTTATCATTATGTCTTACTTGATGAGCCTTCACTGAAGTCTAGCCCAATATTTTTTTATAAGACAAAAAAGCCGAACACTAGGTTCGGCTTCATACTTTCTACTTATTCAGTCTATGACACTTAAGCTGAAATACGTTTTCTTGTACGCCATTGGCCGACTTTAGGCAATATTTGCTGTAGTACCAATGCGAATATAATTAGCCCGAGCCCTATGTATGTCGATTTTTCGATGCTCTCTTGTAAGATCCAAGCGATAAAGCCTATCGACATCACAGGGGTAATAAATACTAGCGTGCTGATACTGGCTGTGCGTTCAGCCTTCTTTAAGGCTACAAGCCAAAGTACAAAAGTCACACCCATTTCAAATAATCCAACATAGACGCCGGCAAACAGTGCCTTCATATCTAAACTAGGTAGCGACTGGGTCATCATGAGTGCGACTAGGATAAAAGGTAGCCCTACTAAAAAGCTAAGCAGTAGGCTAACTACGGGATCGCCCTTATCTTTGGTATTAACGATCCAGTAGAGTGACCACAGCACTGTGCTAGTTAGTGCTAAAGCAACACCTGCCATGCTCTCGAATTGAAAGTTGGTTATATTGCCTTTAGTCGCAATAAAGAACACCCCACAGTAGGCTACCAATGCCGCGGTAATATCACTCTTTCTCAATTTCTGACCAAGTAAAGGTACCGATAACAAGGGCAACAAAATGGCCCAAGTATAATTAAGCGACAGTGCTTGCTGAGCCGGCAACAGATCGTAAGCTTTAAATAACACTAAGTAGTATAAAAAGGGATTCAATAATCCCGTTTGAAGATAGAACAAGGGCCTTTGAAGAAATTGCTGTTTGATCAGTGGCAACTTTCTCTGGGCGATAAGGATAGCGCCTAAAGCAAATATTGATGTTGTGACGGCAACGAACACCAATTGCAACGGGGTATAGTGTGCCAATGCTAACTTAAACGCTGTCGCGACGGTCGACCATAAGAAAATGGCACCGATACCAAACAGATATGCTTGATGGGATGATTTCATTTACTACTCTACAAAATGAGATGAAAACTAAGCGCACATTGATTGCTGACGAATCAAGTTAATACGCTACCTCTTAGATTGTATCCATTATACGTTTTGGCTCGATTTGCGAACGAGTCACAGATCAAATTAATGCATTCTTAAGATAATTTTTAATTTATCCCTTGTATTCACTCTAAACGTCCCAATATAGGGGTTAAGAGACGATTTGGGATGAAAAAAAAGACTTGAAAAGTATTCGGTCTGTCCCCATTTCAATAACCAGATAACAAATTTAGTTTTTAAAAGTTTTTCGGAGGACTCCATGGGTAGAATTATTGGTATCGATTTAGGCACAACTAACTCTTGTGTTGCAGTATTAGATGGCGACAAAGCGCGCGTATTGGAGAATGCTGAAGGCGATCGTACTACACCCTCAATCATCGCATACACTGCTGATGAAACTTTAGTTGGCCAGTCTGCAAAGCGTCAGGCTGTAACAAACCCAACTAACACAGTATTTGCTATTAAGCGTCTTATTGGTCGTCGTTTTAAAGATGACGAAGTTCAACGTGACGTTGATATCATGCCATTCAAAATCATCGGCGCTGACAACGGCGACGCATGGGTTGAAGCGCAAGGCAAGAAAATGGCTCCACCACAAATCTCTGCTGAAATCTTGAAGAAGATGAAGAAGACTGCAGAAGATTTCCTAGGTGAAGAAGTAACTGAAGCGGTTATTACTGTTCCTGCTTACTTTAACGATTCACAACGTCAAGCAACTAAAGATGCGGGTCGCATCGCGGGTCTTGAAGTTAAGCGTATTATCAACGAACCAACTGCTGCAGCACTTGCTTACGGTATCGATAAGAAGCAAGGCGACAACATCGTTGCTGTATACGACTTAGGTGGTGGTACATTCGATATCTCTATCATCGAAATCGACAGCGTTGATGGCGAGCAAACGTTTGAAGTACTTGCGACTAACGGTGACACTCACTTAGGTGGTGAAGACTTTGATAACCGTATGATTAAGTATCTTGCTGACGAGTTCAAAAAAGAGCAAGGTCTTGACCTACGTAACGATCCACTAGCGATGCAGCGTCTAAAAGAAGCGGCTGAAAAAGCGAAGATCGAACTATCAAGCACAACTCAAACTGAAGTTAATCTGCCATACATCACTGCCGATGCAACAGGTCCTAAGCACTTAGTGGTTAAAATCACTCGTGCAAAACTTGAGTCACTAGTTGAAGACTTAATCAAGCGTTCTTTAGAGCCTCTAAAAGTGGCTCTAGCCGATGCTGACCTATCTGTTTCAGATATCAACGAGGTTATCCTTGTTGGTGGTCAGACTCGTATGCCTAAAGTTCGTGAAGAAGTATCTGCATTCTTTGGCAAAGAACTACGTCAAGACGTTAACCCAGACGAAGCGGTTGCTATCGGTGCTGCAGTTCAAGCGGGCGTTCTATCTGGCGACGTTAAAGACGTATTGCTACTAGACGTTACTCCACTGTCTCTAGGTATTGAGACTATGGGTAGCGTAATGACTAAGCTTATCGAGAAGAACACCACTATCCCGACTAAAGCTTCACAAACTTTCTCGACTGCTGACGACAACCAAAGTGCTGTAACAATTCACGTACTTCAAGGTGAGCGTAAGCAATCAAGCGGTAACAAGTCTCTAGGTCAATTCAACCTAGAAGGTATTGAAGCTGCTCCACGTGGCATGCCACAAATTGAAGTTGCTTTCGACATCGATGCTGACGGTATCTTGCATGTATCTGCTACAGACAAGAAGACGGGTAAAGCACAAAACATCACTATCAAAGCCTCTTCAGGTCTAAGTGATGAAGAAGTTGAAGCTATGGTTCGCGATGCTGAAGCACACGCTGACGAAGATGCTAAGTTTGAAGAGCTAGTTCAAGCGCGTAACCAAGCTGATGGCATGGTTCACGGCACTAAGAAGCAGATTGAAGAAGCGGGCGAAGCACTACCAGCTGACGAGAAAGAGAAGATTGAAGCTGCAATGGCTAACGTTGAAACTGCTGTTAAAGGCAATGACAAAGAAGCGATTGAAAAATCTACTCAAGAGCTAATGGAAGCGTCTGCTAAGCTAATGGAAATCGCTCAAGCTAAAGCGCAAGCACAGCAAGGTCAACCAGAAGGCGAAGCGAAAGCGGCTAAGCCTGAAGATGACGTAGTTGACGCTGAGTTTGAAGAAGTTAAAGACGACAAAAAATAATGACGGGTAACTCCTAAATTATTGTAGCGGGCGTTATGAGGAAACTCTAACGCCCGTTTGTGCAACTTTAGCTAAAGAAATTAAACATTATGTCAAAGCGCGATTATTACGAAGTATTAGGTGTCGGACGTGACGCCAGCGAACGCGAAATTAAGAAAGCTTATAAGCGTTTAGCAATGAAATTCCACCCTGACCGCAATCCGGGTGACAAAGCGGCTGAGGCCAGCTTTAAAGAAGCAAAAGAAGCCTACGAAATTCTAACCGACGGCGATAAGAAAGCGGCTTATGATCAATTTGGTCATGCAGGTGTCGATCCAAATCGTGGCGGTGGTGGTTTCGGTGGCGGCGCCGATTTCGGCGACGTATTTGGCGATGTATTTGGTGACATCTTCGGTGGTGGACGCCGTGGTGGTCAGCGTCAAGCGGCGCGCGGCAGCGACTTGCGTTACAACCTGGAGCTGTCTCTAGAAGAAGCGGTTCGCGGTTTAACTAAAGAATTGCGTATTCCAACACTCGCAGCCTGTGATTCATGTGATGGTAGCGGCGCTAAGAAAGGCTCTTCGCCAACCACTTGTGGTACCTGTCATGGTCAAGGCCAAGTACAGATGCGTCAAGGTTTCTTCGCCGTGCAGCAGGCTTGTCCTACCTGTCATGGCCGCGGCAAGATCATTAAAGATCCTTGTAACAAGTGTCATGGTGAAGGTCGCGTTGAAAAGAGCAAGACCCTATCTGTTAAGATCCCAGCAGGTGTCGATACCGGCGATCGCATTCGACTATCAGGCGAAGGTGAAGCGGGCGAGTACGGTGCACCTCCAGGTGATCTATATGTACAGGTGAGCGTGCGCGAGCATGCAATCTTCCAGCGTGATGGTAACAACCTTTATTGTGAAGTGCCTATCTCGTTCAGCAAGGCAGCCCTTGGCGGCGAGATTGAAGTGCCAACACTTGATGGCAAAGTTAACCTTAAGATCCCTGCAGAAACGCAAACTGGTCGTATGTTCCGTATGCGCGGCAAAGGCGTTAAGTCAGTTCGTAGCCATGCTGTCGGTGACTTGCTATGTAAGGTTGTGATGGAAACGCCAGTCAACCTTAACGAGCGTCAAAAAGAGTTACTTCGTGAATTTGAAGACACTTTAACGGGTCAGTCAAAGAAGCATAGCCCAAAGGCTGAAGGTTTCTTCGATGGTGTTAAGAAGTTTTTTCAAGATCTGAATAGCTAGAACTGAATTTATTCAGTATATAATTTAAGCCTCGCAATCGCGGGGCTTTTTATTATCTGAAACTAGACAAAAGTAGAAAATATAAAAATAGAGGCTAGCAATATATGAAAGCAATACTGTTACTGCTGAGCGCTACGTTGTTTTTAACGGGTTGCGCAACCACTCAATCACCAACAGGACGCGGACAAACCTTACTGTTTTCTAATCAAGAGATGTCGCAGCTTGGCGATGAGTCATTTTCGCAAATAAAGCAGCAAGAGAAAGTGAGCCAAGATAAGGCGCTAAACACTTATGTTAAATGCGTCGCCAATCGAATCACTCAAGCATTACCGGATCAAAGCTTACCTTGGGAAGTGGTGGTGTTTGAGTCTGATCAAGTCAATGCGTTTGCATTACCTGGTGGACATATAGGGGTATATACCGGCTTGCTTGATGTGGCAGTTAACCAAGATCAACTTGCCACAGTCATAGGTCATGAAGTGGCGCATGTACTTGCTAACCACAGTAATGAGCAAGTATCACGGGCACAAATGACCGGCGCGGGTATGCAGCTCGCCGATTTAGCCTTAGGTGCTGGCGGTATCGCCGACAAAGAATTGTACATGGCAGCTTTGGGGTTAGGGGTACAGGTGGGTTACATCTTACCTTATGGTCGTAGTCAGGAGTCGGAAGCCGACGTTATCGGTGTGGAGCTGATGGCAAAAGCGGGGTTTGATCCCGCGGCGAGTGTTGAGCTTTGGCAAAATATGTCAAAAGTGGGTGGAGAGCAGGGGCCAGAGCTGCTTTCGACTCACCCGTCACATGGACAGCGCATCGCACAATTGCAGAAAATGCAGGCGAAAGCGCAGCCTTTATATCAAGCTAATAAATCCAGCGTGAAAAATACTTGTCAAAGACCAGAATAGCGACAGTTTTTAGGGCAATATCACAGAAATTATGATAAAGTTCGGCGCGAAAATTCATTGAATCATTGAGAGTACAATCATTATGTCTGATAAGTTCAGTACAATTGAAGGTCAAGCAAGCTACGGTGTTGGTCGTCAACTAGGTGAGCAACTAGCCGCTAACTCGTTTGAAGGTATCGATATTTCTGCTGTTCAATTGGGTCTATCTGACGCTTTCGAAGGTAAAGAAAGTGTTGTATCTATGCAAGATATGCAAATTGCATTCACTGAAATCAGCCAGCGTATCCAGAAAGTTCAAGAAGCTGCTGCAGCTGCTGCATCTGAAGAAGGTGATAAGTACCTTGCAGACAACGGCGCACGTGAAGGCGTTGTAACTTTGGATTCAGGTCTACAATACGAAATCATTACCGAAGGTAATGGTGACAAGCCTGGTTACGACTCTACAGTACGTACTCACTATCACGGTACTTTCATCTCTGGTGATGTATTTGATAGCTCAGTAGCTCGTGGTGAGCCAGCTGAATTCCCAGTTTCTGGCGTTATCGCTGGCTGGACTGAAGCACTACAACTTATGCCTACAGGTTCTAAGTGGAGACTGTTTGTACCACAGCACCTAGCATACGGTGAGCGCGGCGCAGGTGCTGCGATCCCACCATACTCAACTTTAGTATTTGAAGTTGAATTATTAGATATTCTCTAATAAAGACAATAAGCCTAAGTTAATACTTAGGCTTTTTTTTGACATTTGCAGGGAGAAACTGAGATGACTGAACGAGTAAGAGTGGCAATCACCGGCGGCAGTGGTCGTATGGGACGTACTCTTATTGAAGCGGCCAAGCAAAATGAAGTTATTTTGTTAGGCGCAGCGATTGAGCGTGCTGGATCGACCCTAATGGGCGTCGATGCGGGCGAACTTGCTGGTGTTGGTGCTATGAATGTTGCTATCACCGACTCACTCGATAAAGCGGTAGATGATTTTGATGTGCTTATCGACTTTACCTCGCCAGAAGCTTCTGTAGTCCATACAGACTGGTGTGCGAGAAACGGCAAAGCAATCGTTATCGGTACTACCGGGTTCAATCATGCTCAAAAAGAGCAAATCTCAGCCTATGCTGATCAGATCCCTATTGTAATGGCGCCGAATATGGCTGTTGGCGTTAACCTAATGTGGAAGCTGCTTGAAGTGGCTGCCGAGGTGATGGGTCATTACAGTGATATTGAGATCATTGAAGGTCACCATAGATATAAGAAAGATGCCCCCTCAGGAACAGCACTTAAGATGGGCGAAGTCATTGCCGAAACCTTAGGGCGTGATCTTGAGAAGTGCGCAGTTTATGGCCGTGAAGGCATTACCGGTGAACGTGACAGAGGAACCATAGGTTTCGCGACAGTTCGTGCTGGTGACATCGTTGGTGAACACACTGCGTTATTTGCCGATATCGGTGAGCGTTTAGAGATCACCCATAAAGCGTCTAGCCGTATGACCTTTGCCAATGGCGCAATGCGCGCAGCAACTTGGTTGGTTGAGCAAGATGCAGGGCTCTACGATATGCAGCAAGTTTTAGGCTTGAAAGCATAACTATTTAAAACCGCTATTAGCGGTTTTTTTTTGCTAAAAAATTTTTTTGACAAATTCCTTATCTGTACTATGGACAGGTTTGAATTTTACATATAAAATCGGCGGAATTTGTCAAAATTTTGCATTTTAGCGAAAGTTGGTATCTTAAAAACATATAAAAAACAATTAATTTCAATGATTTGGCTCTTTCCGGAGGTCGCGTTGACAAAGTCTGCCTTACTCGTACTTGAAGATGGAACAATTTTTTCTGGCACTGCAATTGGTGCTGAAGGGATGTCTGTTGGTGAAGTAGTATTTAACACTTCAATGACTGGTTACCAAGAAATTTTGACTGATCCATCATATTCACGTCAAATGGTCACCCTCACTTATCCACATATTGGTAATACTGGTACCAATGAAGAAGATACAGAATCTGATTCTGTTCATGCTTGTGGCCTTATCATTCGAGACTTGCCATTAGTCGCAAGTAACTTTCGAAATCAGCAATCTTTAAGCGATTATTTGATCGCTAACAACGTTGTTGGTATTGCTGATATCGATACTCGTAAATTAACTCGTATCCTACGCGAAAAAGGTGCCCAAGCCGGTTGCATCATGGTTGGTGATTTAGATGAAGCTAAAGCGCTAGCTGCAGCTAAAGCCTTCCCTGGTCTTAAAGGCATGGATTTAGCTAAAGAAGTCACCACAAACGAAACATACTCATGGCGCAGCGGTAGCTGGCGTTTAGTTGGCGGTTTGCCATCTGACACTCCTGAAGCTGAACTTAAGTATAAAGTGGTTGCTTACGACTATGGTGTTAAGCGCAACATCCTACGTATGTTAGTTGACCGCGGTTGTGACGTAACAGTTGTTCCTGCTCAAACTCCTGCTAGCGAAGTGCTAGCGATGAATCCTGATGGGGTTTTCCTATCAAACGGTCCTGGCGACCCAGAGCCATGTGATTATGCGATTGCTGCGATTCAAGAGATCTTAAAAACTGATATTCCAGTTTTTGGTATCTGTTTAGGTCACCAGTTACTCGCGCTAGCTTCAGGTGCTAAAACACTGAAAATGAAGTTTGGTCACCATGGTGCTAACCACCCAGTGAGCAATATCGAGCAAGGTAATGTGATGATCACCAGCCAAAACCACGGTTTTGCCGCTGATGAAGCAACACTGCCAGCCAACATTAAGGTGACGCATAAGTCACTGTTTGATGGCTCTTTGCAAGGTATTCACCTAACTGATAAGCCTGCATTTAGTTTCCAAGGCCACCCAGAGGCGAGCCCTGGACCACACGATGCAGCACCGTTATTCAATCACTTCATTGATTTGATTGAGTTGTACCGTAAAAACGCCAAGTAGTAAATTCATCCGGGAGAAGATTTAAGCAATGCCAAAACGTACAGATATAAAGAGTATTCTTATCCTAGGTGCTGGACCAATCGTAATTGGTCAAGCCTGTGAGTTTGACTACTCAGGCGCCCAAGCCTGTAAAGCCCTACGCGAAGAAGGCTACCGAGTTATTCTAGTTAACTCTAACCCTGCAACGATTATGACTGACCCAGAGATGGCCGATGCGACATACATCGAACCGATTCACTGGGAAGTGGTACGTAACATTATTGCTAAAGAGCGTCCTGACGCAATTTTGCCAACAATGGGCGGCCAGACTGCACTTAACTGTGCCCTAGAGCTTGAAAGCCGCGGCGTACTAAAAGAGTTTAATGTTGATATGATTGGCGCAACAGCCGATGCAATCGACAAAGCGGAAGACCGCAGCCGTTTTGATAAGGCAATGAAGTCGATTGGCCTTGAGTGTCCGCGTGCAGGTATCGCACATACAATGGAAGAAGCTTACGGTGTATTAGACCAAGTTGGCTTCCCATGTATTATTCGTCCGTCTTTCACCATGGGTGGCAGCGGCGGTGGTATCGCTTATAACAAAGAAGAGTTTGAGGATATCTGTTCTCAAGGTCTAGAGTTATCGCCAACTAACGAACTGCTTATCGACGAATCTTTGATTGGTTGGAAAGAGTACGAGATGGAAGTGGTCCGTGACCGCAACGATAACTGTATTATTGTTTGTTCTATCGAAAACTTCGACCCAATGGGCGTGCACACCGGTGACTCAATCACTGTTGCGCCAGCGCAAACATTGACAGACAAAGAATACCAATTGATGCGTAATGCATCGCTAGCAGTGCTACGTGAAATTGGTGTTGAAACCGGTGGTTCAAACGTTCAGTTTGGTATCAATCCGAAGGATGGCCGTATGGTTATCATCGAGATGAACCCACGTGTATCACGCTCATCTGCATTAGCATCTAAAGCGACAGGTTTCCCGATTGCTAAGATCGCAGCTAAGCTAGCGGTTGGTTTCACTCTTGATGAACTAAGCAATGACATTACTGGCGGCGCAACACCTGCGTCATTTGAACCAGCAATCGATTACGTGGTAACTAAGGTTCCTCGCTTTAACTTCGAGAAGTTTGCTGGTGCAAACGATCGTCTAACCACACAGATGAAGTCTGTGGGTGAAGTAATGGCAATTGGTCGTACGTTCCAAGAGTCATTGCAAAAAGCCCTTCGTGGTCTTGAAGTAGGCAAGAATGGTTTATGCCCACACATCGACCTAGCTGATAGCGAAGCGCTAACTCGTATTCGTCATGAGCTGAAAGAGCCAGGTGCTGACCGTATTTGGTACATTGCTGATGCATTCCGCGCTGGTCTTTCTGTTGAAGATATCTTTGGTCTAACTAACATCGACCCTTGGTTCCTTGTTCAGCTTGAAGATCTATTAAAGTCTGAAGCAGAAGTGGCTGAGAATGGCCTTGCAGGTCTAAATGAACACACATTACGTCAACTAAAGCGCAAAGGTTTTGCAGATTCGCGTCTAGCAGCACTTGCTGGTGTAAGCGAAACTGAAGTACGTAAGCTACGTACTCGTTTCGAAATCCACCCAGTTTACAAGCGTGTTGATACCTGTGCGGCTGAATTCTCAACTGATACGGCTTACATGTACTCTACTTATGAAGAAGAGTGTGAAGCCAACCCGTCTAACCGTGACAAAATCATGGTACTAGGTGGCGGTCCAAACCGTATTGGTCAAGGTATTGAGTTTGATTACTGTTGTGTGCACGCGGCGTTAGCGCTACGTGAAGACGGCTATGAAACCATCATGGTTAACTGTAACCCTGAAACGGTTTCTACCGACTACGACACATCAGATCGTTTGTACTTCGAGTCAGTGACATTTGAAGATGTGCTTGAAATCGTGCGTATCGAGAAGCCAAAAGGCGTTATCGTGCAGTACGGTGGTCAAACACCACTTAAACTAGCACGTGACCTTGAAGCTGCTGGTGTACCGATTATTGGTACGAGCCCAGATGCAATCGACCGCGCGGAAGACCGTGAGCGTTTCCAGCAAGCGATTGAACGTTTAGGCATGAAGCAGCCAGAAAACGATACAGTAACCACTGTTGAAGGCGCTGTTATTTCTGCAGAGCGTATCGGTTATCCGCTAGTGGTTCGTCCATCTTATGTACTAGGTGGCCGGGCGATGGAAATCGTATACGACGAGCAAGACTTACGTCGCTACTTTAATGAAGCGGTAAGTGTGTCTAACGCGTCTCCAGTACTACTTGATTGCTTCTTAGATAACGCAATTGAAATCGACATCGATGCAGTATGCGATGGCGAAACCGTTGTGATTGGCTCAATCATGGAGCATATCGAGCAAGCGGGTGTTCACTCTGGTGATTCTGGTTGTTCACTGCCTCCATATAGCTTAAGCCAAGACATTCAAGACCGCATGCGTGAGCAAGTGGGTAAACTTGCAATGGAACTTGGCGTAATTGGCCTAATGAACGTGCAGTTTGCGGTGAAGGATAACGAGATCTACATGATTGAAGTTAACCCTCGTGCAGCGCGTACCGTGCCATTTGTATCGAAAGCAACAGGCGTTCCATTAGCTAAGATTGCTGCGCGTGTGATGGCAGGTCAAAGCCTTAAATCACAGAACTTCACCAAGGAAGTTATTCCACCATTCTTCTCTGTAAAAGAAGTGGTCTTGCCGTTTAACAAGTTCCCAGGTGTTGATCCACTACTCGGCCCTGAGATGCGCTCAACGGGTGAAGTGATGGGTGTGGGTGACACGTTTGCTGAAGCGTATGCTAAAGCACAGCTTGGTGCGACATCTGAAGTACCTAAGTCTGGCCGTGCATTACTATCTGTACGTAACAGCGATAAAGCACGCGTAGCTGATTTAGCAGCGCAGCTAATTGCACTAGGTTATGAAATCGATGCAACCCATGGCACCGCGGTTATCTTAGGCGAAGCGGGTATTAACCCACGTCTAGTGAACAAGGTACATGAAGGCCGTCCTCATATTCTTGACCGTATCAAGAACGGTGAGTACACCTACATCGTTAACACGACTGAAGGTCGTAAGGCGATTGAAGATTCACGTCAGCTACGTCGTGGTGCACTGCGTTACAAGGTGAACTACACAACGACTTTGAATGCTGCATTTGCAACTTGTATGGCTCATTCAGCGGATGACCGCTCAAATGTGACGTCAGTACAAGAGCTGCACAAGCGCATTACTAAGTAAGTTAAGCGAAGCTTGAATAAAAAGGCCGCTAATAGCGGCCTTTTTTATTGTTTAACGGTAATCGCTGCGATAGAGCAGACATTAAATAAATATTTATGCTGCTTTGCTAGCAACTCTGTAGAAGGTTGAGTAAGCTCTACTGTCTTGTATCGCCATTTGAATCAAATACTGTATGACTAGCTTGAGTGCTAGTTCGCGTGCAAGTACAGATTAAGGTGCATCGATTGCCCTCTACGTTTACAATAACGTAATTCCACCAGATTTTACCTTCTCAACTTTTAATGTTGAGTAAGGCCTGCTTTTGTTTTAAAGGAGACGAAAGAAGCTTATGAGTACGGTTCCAATGACCATTGTCGGTGCTGCACAGCTGCGCAAAGAATTAGATCACCTTAAATTTGAGCGTCGTCCAAAGATTGCAGAAGCAATTGGCGAAGCGCGCGAATTAGGCGACTTAAAAGAAAATGCTGAATATCACGCTGCCCGTGAAGAGCAAGGTTTATGCGAAGCGCGCGTGCGAGATATTGAAGGTAAGCTATCTCACGCACAAATCATCGATGTGACCACTATGGCTAACAATGGCCGTGTAATCTTCGGTTCTACTGTTACCATTTTAAATGTTGATACAGAAGAAGAAGTGACGTATCGCATTGTGGGTGAAGATGAAGCTAACATTAGAGAAAACCTGCTGTCAGTGAGCTCACCAATTGCCCGTGGCTTAATTGGTAAGAACTTAGATGACGAGATCTCAATCGTAACGCCGGGTGGCACTAACGATTTTGAAGTCATCAAAGTTGAATATATCTAGCCTTAACCTGAGATTAAGGTTAGAGAGTTGAATAAAGCCGCTTTTTTGCGGCTTTATTATTTGTGGCACACCTTTGCTAGTTAAAAGGTTTGTGTCTGCGCGATACACTGTTTAGTATGTATGTCACAAACGAGAGATATTAGGAAGTTAAGTGCAATTATTGGTACGGTTTGGATTCATTTTGTTATTCATAGGAGGATTACTTCTCACGCCTATGTGTGCAAATGCGTCTGAGCAAAACCAGACTCATGTCGATACATGGGGAGTTACGCACGTTAATGATCAGCAGCAAAGCAGAGTGTTGGCAGTGGCGGACATATTGCCAGTGTTAAACACTTCTGATGTCAATTCGGTCGCGCTAAAAGATAATCATGCCCAGAAGAAGCAAAGTCATGATTCCGAGTATGCCCCTTTAGTTTCTCAACGTTTTGTCAGTTTCTCTCAGCATGACCTGCAACAAACACGTCCCGATTATCTTCTCGTATTTGAATTTGTTTCTCCAGCGGTGCCCTCTTTAACCGTTGGCTATCGTATGGATTTTGTGCCGGCCCTTGATTGGTTGCTGCATATCAAAAGCCCCTCCCATAGACTCTGTGCATGGAAAGAGTCCAACCTTCTGTATCGTTTTTCTCAAGCTCGCTCATTTAGCTAAGTTCCATAAGCCTGTTTTGGCTTACCTATCGAGAGACCCTTTACCTGTTTAGGAAGTTTATGCTTCACGCTTCGTCGTGTGTTTACCTTCTCTAATTCCCTCAATACTCCGTTTTGGGGGAGGACAAGTAACGGATCGTCATACCGCTCAAGCCTCTATTCTAGATGGCTCTATAGCTGTTGCTGCGCTCGATAGCAATGACTGCGATGTTGCCCTGACTCTGCTCACCAATAACCAATTTGAAGCGGACTGCAGCAAGCCATCATCGCGACTTAGGTAATTTAAAGAGCAATAGAATTATGAGAGAACAGAAAAATACGACTATTTTAAACCACTACTCTGCATGGAAATATGTATTGTTAGTGGTCACTATTATCATCATGTTGTTCAGCGCACTTCCGACATTTTTTGGTGAGGATGCCGCCGTTCAGATCAGTAAAGAAGCGGGTTTGAAGGTCAATGCTTTAGAGCTTCATCAGTTACTGGTATCCCAAGGTGTCAAGGTTAAGCGAATCGATCAATCTTCAGGGCAGACCTTGATTGTGATAGATGATAACTCGCAGCAGAGCCAACTTAAAACACTCCTTAGCAACCAGGTAAAAGATCCAACAGAGGTAACTCTAACCTTAGCGCCCGCAGCGCCAAACTGGTTATTATCTCTTGGGTTCTCGCCAATTAAGCTGGGACTTGATCTGCGTGGCGGGGTGCAGTTTTTGCTTGATGTTGAGATTGAGCCTGTCTACAAGCTGCAATACAACACCTTTATTGAGTCGGTAAGGCAGTTTGTACGTCAAGAGTCTTTATATGGGGTGACCGTTCAGCAGCAAGTCGATGGGAGTGTGCAGGTTTCGACTCAAGAACTCGAGCAAAGAGGGGCGGTTAGGCAGTTTATCAACAAACAATATCCAAATTGGCAAATGTCTAACTCAGGTGAACAGTCTTTGAGTGTTGCTATGACTGAAGCTGAGAAGATTAATATTCGAGACCTCACCGTTAAGCAAAATCTGCAGATCATGCGTAGCCGTATTGAGCAGTTAGGGATCACTGAAGCTGTGGTTCAACGTCAAGGCGAGCATCGCATCCGCATCGAACTTCCTGGTGTTCAAGATCCCGCCGCGGCTAAGTCTGTGATTGGCGCAACTGCAAGCCTTGCCTTCTATCAGGTCATGCAGCCGGGTTCTGTCAATGCTAAGACGCTCAAGGATGAGCAGGGCCAGCCTGTTTATGTGGCAAGACGTGCGGTTTTGGGAGGAGAGCATATCGTTGATGCGAGGGCATCACTAGGTGAAATGGGCTTACCAGAAGTGGTGATCCACCTTGATCGCGATGGCGGCGGCATGATGTCAGACTTTTCTCGAGACAATATCGGCAAGCCGATGGCGACCTCATATAGCGAATATAGCCGCGATGATGAGGGGAAAATTAGACAAACCACTGAGGTCATTAGCGTTGCGACCATCCAATCGCAATTAGGTGACCGTTTTAGCGTCACTGGTTCTCGTGATTATGCTGCTGCTCAGCAGTTGGCATTGTTATTGAGAGCTGGCTCAATGACGGCACCTGTGACCATAGTTGAGGAGCGTACAATTGGTCCAAGCCTAGGTGAAGAAAATATTACTAACGGTTTTTCAGCGCTTGCATTAGGTATGGCAATCACTTTGTTGTTTATGGGTCTTTGGTACCGTCGTTTAGGCTGGATTGCCAATGTGGCGCTGATGGCCAATATGATCCTTATTTTTGGGTTGATGGCGTTAATTCCCGGTGCTGTTTTGACGTTACCAGGTATTGCTGGGTTAGTGCTTACTGTCGGCATGGCGGTTGATACTAACGTACTTATCTTTGAACGAATTAAGGATAAATTAAAAGAGGGGAGAAGCTTTGCTCACGCGATAGATAGAGGCTTTGATAGTGCATTTTCAACCATTATAGACGCTAACTTTACCACCATGATCACCGCGGTAGTGCTTTATGCCATAGGTAATGGGCCTATTCAGGGTTTTGCCTTAACCCTAGGGCTAGGGCTACTTACTAGCATGTTTACTGGAATATTTGCATCCAGAGCGCTAGTTAACTGGGTATATGGTCGTGATTTTAGTCGTAACGTGAAGGTGTAATATGAAGTTTAAAAATATGAGTAACCTAAGCAAGTTAACCAAAGCTCGTTACCTATCGAGTGTTTTCTCTGTGCTGATCATGCTTGCTTCAATTGGCATCATCTTGACCAATGGTTTTAATCTAGGTTTGGACTTTACCGGTGGCGTAGTGACAGAGGTGAAACTCGAACCGAATATTAAAGCCACTCAAATAAGTGAGTTACTTGGTAAAGATTCACAGCAAGAGGTGAGTGTGATTTCTGCAGGCGAGCCGGGTCGTTGGGTGCTGCGCTACGCTAAAGTCGATGATGCGTCAGAAGCCGATATACGTACAGTGCTTGCACCATTAACTGATCGAGTCGAAGTACTTAATTCGAGCATTGTTGGACCACAAATAGGTCAAGAGTTAGCAGAGCAGGGCGGTTTAGCGCTTTTAGCCGCGATGTTATGTATCTTGGGCTATTTGAGTTTTCGCTTTGAGTGGCGCCTCGCTAGCGGTGCGTTATTAGCGCTGTTTCATGATGTTATCTTTGTATTAGCGTTTTTCTCGCTGACTCAAATGGAATTTAATCTAACTATTTTAGCTGCCGTACTGGCGATTTTAGGTTACTCCTTAAACGATTCCATCGTGATTGCAGATAGGGTTAGGGAAGTGCTTATTGCTAAGCCCAAGGCGGCGATAGATGAAATTTGCAGTAGTGCAGTACAAGCAACCTTTTCGCGCACTATGGTGACCAGTGGGACAACTTTATTCACGGTTGCTGCGCTGTGGATTATGGGAGGGGCCCCCCTTCAAGGATTTTCGATAGCGATGTTCTTGGGAATATTAATTGGAACTATCTCATCAATCTCAGTAGGAACCAGTTTACCTGAGTACTTAAAGGTGAGTGCAGAGCATTACAAGGTTGAGCCCATTAACGACGTGCCGTAACGTTATTAGGTGAGTAACTTGGACAAAAAAAGAGCCGCTGTAAAAACAGCGGCTCTTTTTATTTATCTTGCATTGAAAGCTTTAGAGTTTAAAGCTGTCTTTGCTAATTACTTTGCCTTTGGCACAGCAATTTTCATTTCTTCAGACTGACGAAACAGTACTAAAACGTGACCGATAAGCTGTACTTTTTCAGCTTGAGTTTCACGTACAATGGCATCTACGATAGCGTTTTTAAGCTCTCTGTCACCAGAGGCTACTTTCACTTTAATCAATTCATGATGTGAAAGTGCATTATCAATTTCAGCCAGCACTCCCTCAGTCAAGCCGTTGCCACCAAGCATCACTACAGGCTTGAGACTGTGCGCTAAGCCTTTTAAGTGCTGTTTTTGTTTGGTTGTTAAGTTCATTTATACCAACTTTATGCTGAGTTACTGTTGAAAACCCGCTATTCTACCCTTATATAGGCTTTGTGTAACTCTCAATTTTGTTGCGGATTTTAAATGTCAGGAAAAAAACGAACAGCCAGTTCTTCTCGCTGGATGCAGGAACATTTCGACGATCACTATGTCAAACTGTCGCAAAAGCGCGGTTTAAGGTCGCGTGCGGCCTTTAAGATTGAAGAGATCCAAGAAAAAGATAAACTCATTCGTCCGGGGATGACTGTTGTCGATTTAGGTGCCGCGCCGGGTGGTTGGTCTCAAATTGCCGTTAAGTTGGCTGGAGACAAGGGTAAAGTTATTGCGTGCGATATTTTACCTATGGACCCTATTGTCGGTGTTGATTTCCTACAGGGTGATTTTCGCGAAGAGAAAGTACTGGACGCATTGTTGACTCGAGTGGGCGATGCCAAGGTTGATGTGGTGCTGTCTGATATGGCACCGAATATGAGTGGGTCAGGTGGTGTTGATCAGCCTCGAGCCATGTATTTAGTAGAGCTTGCCTTAGATATGTGTCATCAAGTTTTGGCACCTAATGGTAGCTTTGCGGTTAAAGTCTTTCAGGGGGAGGGCTTTGATGAATACATGAAAGCGGTTAAAGAGGCGTTTAAAACCGTTAAAACACGTAAGCCCGATTCTTCACGGCCGCGATCGCGTGAAGTCTATCTTGTGGCGACCGGCTACAAGTTATAGTAATCTATCGTAAGTACTCTAACATTAGTTTTCGGAAGACTTTAAAAGAGGTCGAGTAATTTGAGTGACATGGCAAAAAATTTAATTCTCTGGGTTGTCATCGCAGTTGTGTTGATGTCAGTTTTTCAGGGCTATTCCCCCTCTTCTTCTACCAAGCAGAAGATGGATTATTCAACCTTTTTAGACGATGTTCGCTCTGGGCAGATTAGTACTGTCGAAGTGAAAAGCGATCAGCGTACCATTGAAGGAACAACCACTACAGGTGAGAAGTTTGTCACCATCATGCCAATGCCAGATCTTGATTTAATCAATGATCTTGACCGTAAGGGCATCATGATGAAAGGACAAGAGGCTGAAGAGTCAGGTTTCTTAACCCAGATCTTTATCTCTTGGTTCCCTATGCTATTGCTGATTGGTGTGTGGATCTTCTTCATGCGCCAGATGCAAGGCGGTGGCGGTAAAGGCGCGATGTCATTTGGTAAGAGTAAAGCCAAGTTGATGAGCGAAGATCAGATCAAGACGACTTTTGGTGACGTTGCAGGTTGTGATGAAGCTAAAGAAGACGTTAAAGAACTGGTTGACTACCTGAAAGAGCCGACCAAGTTCCAAAAACTAGGTGGCCGTATTCCAACAGGCGTATTGTTAGTTGGTCCTCCTGGTACGGGTAAAACTTTGCTTGCTAAGGCGATTGCTGGTGAAGCGAAAGTGCCTTTCTTTACTATTTCTGGTTCTGACTTCGTAGAAATGTTTGTTGGTGTTGGTGCATCTCGTGTACGTGACATGTTTGAGCAAGCGAAGAAGTCTGCACCTTGTATCATCTTTATCGATGAAATCGATGCTGTAGGTCGCCAGCGTGGCGCAGGTGTGGGTGGTGGTCACGATGAGCGTGAGCAAACTCTTAACCAAATGCTAGTTGAGATGGATGGTTTCGAAGGTAACGAAGGTATTATCGTTATCGCCGCGACTAACCGTCCAGACGTACTCGATGCTGCACTACTACGTCCAGGTCGTTTTGACCGTCAGGTAGTTGTAGGTTTGCCTGATGTACGTGGTCGTGAACAGATTCTTAAGGTACATATGCGTAAAGTACCTTTAGCCGATGGCGTTAAGGCGAGCGTAATTGCTCGTGGTACTCCAGGCTTCTCAGGTGCTGACCTTGCAAACCTTGTTAACGAAGCGGCATTGTTTGCTGCTCGTAACAGCCGCCGTGTTGTCGGTATGGAAGAGTTTGAGAGTGCAAAAGACAAGATCATGATGGGCGCAGAGCGTCGTACTATGGTGATGTCAGAAGAAGAGAAAGAGATGACCGCTTACCATGAAGCGGGTCATGCGATTGTGGGTTGTTTGGTACCAGAGCATGATCCAGTGCATAAGGTAACGATTATTCCACGTGGTCGTGCTCTAGGTGTGACCTTCTTCTTGCCAGAAGCTGATGCAATTAGCCAAAGCCGTCGTAAGCTTGAGAGTCAAATCTCGGTTGCCTACGGTGGACGTATTGCAGAAGATTTGATTTACGGTAGCGAAAAAGTCTCTACTGGCGCATCGCAAGATATTAAGTATGCAACGTCTATCGCACGTAACATGGTGACCCAATGGGGCTTCTCTGAGAAGCTGGGTCCTGTGCTTTATGCTGAAGATGAAAACGAAGTGTTCCTAGGTCGTAGCATGGGTAAGTCTCAGCATATGTCTGATGACACTGCTCGCGTTATCGATGCCGAAGTTAAGCTGCTTATCGACGCAAACTATGGACGCGCTCATACTTTCCTAACCGAAAATATGGATATTCTTCATGCGATGAAAGATGCCTTGATGAAGTATGAGACTATCGATTCAGAGCAAATTGATGACTTGATGGCTCGTCGTGAAGTGCGTATGCCTGCTGAATGGCAAAAAGACCAGCAGTCTAAGGACAACGACAACAATGACACTTCTTCTGAAAAGAAAGAAGAGATCAAGGAAGTTAAAGAAGAGAAGCCTGATGTTAGCGATGCTGACGAATCACCGGCTAAGTAATCTTTAGTTTGATAAAGAAAACCCCTTCTAGGGGTTTTCTTGTTTACGGAACTTTATTTTGTCTAAATTAGTTAGTGGCAATCACATTCTCGATTTAAGCTCCCCAGTTGTGATGGGGATCCTTAATGTCACGCCGGATTCATTTTCTGATGGTGGCGAATATTCATCGATTGAAACCGCGTGTATCCAAGCGGATTTAATGGTCAGTCAGGGCGCTAAGATTATTGATATTGGTGGCGAGTCGACTCGCCCTGGTGCAAAAGATGTGTCAGCTGAGCATGAGATTGAACGAGTCATTCCATTAATCGAGTACGTGAGTAAAAATCACGATGTATGGATTTCAATCGATACCAGTAAACCCGTTGTGATGGAAGCCGCAGTCAATGCCGGCGCTCATTTAATTAATGATGTTAGAGCTCTTCAGGAGCCAGGGGCAATTGAAACTGCGGCAAAGCTCAACGTGCCAGTGTGTTTAATGCATATGCAAGGTCAGCCAAGGACTATGCAAAATTCGCCTCAATATAACGATATCATCAGTGATATTAGCCACTTCTTTAGTGAGCGAATCGATGCCTGTATCGCTGCAGGAATAAAGCGCGAACATATTGTGCTAGATCCCGGTTTCGGTTTTGGTAAAACATTGTCGCATAACTATGAACTGCTAAGCAGAATGGCTGAATTTGAGCCATTGGGCCTACCTCTTTTGGCAGGTTTATCGCGCAAGAGTATGTTTGGTCAGTTACTAGGACGTGAGGTATCACAAAGATTAAGTGCCACACTTGCTGGTAATATGCTGGCAATACAAGCGGGTGCAAAGATAGTACGGGTTCATGACGTGCAAGAGACCTGTGACACGATAGCTGTGTTAGAAGCTACAAAGAATTTTAAAACCTTAGCTTAACTATTTGGCTCTTCACGGAGCAGTTCAGCTAGGGTTAGTATTTTTTACGGTAGAATCGATGGATTTAGATCGACCTGATTATTGAGTTTGGAGTTCAAGTGAAGCAAAGACAATTTTTCGGAACAGACGGTATTCGTGGCAAAGTTGGCGCGGGAAAGATGACGCCAGAGCTTGCGCTTAAATTGGGTTGGGCTGCCGGACGGGTATTATCACGCTCTGGTACGCAGAAAGTGATTATCGGTAAAGATACACGTATCTCAGGTTATCTATTTGAATCAGCATTAGAAGCGGGTCTTTCTGCTGCGGGTCTCGATGTGATGCTTATCGGGCCTATGCCTACTCCTGCCGTGGCCTACCTTACGCGCACGTTCCGCGCAGAGGCGGGTATTGTGATCAGTGCGTCCCATAACCCTTACTATGATAATGGCATTAAATTCTTTTCTACCGATGGCAGTAAGCTAGATGATGAAGTCGAGCTTGAAATTGAAGCTGAACTTGAGAAGCCGTTAACCTGCGTAGAGTCTCACCTACTGGGTAAGGTTAATCGTATTGACGATGCCGCCGGTCGTTATATTGAATATTGTAAGAGCCACTTCCCAGCGGAGCAAACACTAAGCGGTCTTAAAATCGTAGTCGATTGTGCCCATGGTGCGACTTACCACATCGCACCGAGTGTATTTAGAGAGCTTGGTGCAGAGGTTATCGCTATCGGTGATAAGCCAAATGGTTTGAACATCAACGATAAGGTTGGTGCCACCTCAATGGCTAAAATTTGTGAAACCGTACTCGCTGAAAATGCTGATCTAGGTATCGCATTAGATGGTGATGGTGATCGTATCATGATGGTTAACCGTCATGGTCGCGTGATTGATGGCGATGAGATCTTATACATTTTGGCCTGTGATGCGCAAAAGCGTGGCGTACTTCGCGGTGGTGTTGTGGGTACCTTGATGTCAAATCTAGGTCTTGATTTAGCTCTACAAGCATTAGAGATCCCATTTGTTCGCTCTAAAGTGGGTGACCGTTATGTGATGGAACTACTAAAAGAGCATGATTGGCGAATTGGTGGTGAAAACTCTGGCCATATTCTTAATTTAGATCACGGCACTACAGGCGATGGCATCGTTGCAGGTATTCTTGTTTTAGCCGCGATGCAGCGTCAAAATGCTAGTTTGGAAGAGTTGACGGCCAACATTACCATGCTGCCTCAGGTGTTGGTTAACGTTCGCTTCGAAGGGGACAGTGATCCGCTAGCTTCAGAGGTTGTACTTGCCGCCCAAGCCGAAGTCGAGCAAAAATTAGGTGCACGAGGTCGAGTACTACTGCGTAAATCGGGCACTGAGCCACTACTGCGCGTGATGGTTGAAGGTGATGAGCAAGAAGCCGTGACTGAGTATGCGAACTATATTGCTGACGCTGTACGTAATTTAGTCTAGTAATTAATGGTTTAAATAAGGTATGACTGGCAGTAGTGTTGAAATATCCAGCAAAGTTGTGATAAATCGTACTGCCAGCATCTTGTTCGCATAAAAAATACGCGTTCCCTCCTGAATTCGTAAAAATAACGCTTTTAGCTATTGTAACTTAACAAGTGGTTCGCTATTATTCACGCCGCTTTCAAAGGAGACTGTAATGGCACTTAGACGCCCCATGGTTGCTGGTAATTGGAAAATGAACGGCAGTGCGCAGTTGGCGCAAGAGCTATTCAATAAGTTCGCTACCAAGCTCCAAGATGATTCAGTGGAAGTGGTTTTGTGTCCACCTTCTATTTACTTAGAAAGTGTTCGACAGCTACTAGATGAAAATAAAGAAACCTTAAATGGTTGCTTAGTCAGAATGGGTACTCAAAATCTAAGTCAACATGACTTCGGTGCCTATACTGGTGAAATATCTGGTCAGATGTTAAAGGATTCAGGATGTCGATATGTTATTATCGGACATTCAGAACGTCGCCGTATGTACGGAGAGACGAGTAACATAGTAGCAGAGAAATTTGCTGCCGCTCAGAAACATGGTTTGACCCCAATATTATGTGTTGGTGAGTCGGGTCCAGCTCGTGAAGCAAGACGCACTTTTGAAGTGATTGCAGAAGAGTTAGATATCGTCATCGAAAAAAATGGCACCATGGCTTTTGACAACGCGATTATCGCTTACGAGCCATTATGGGCAGTAGGGACAGGTAAGAGCGCTACGCCAGAGCAGGCTCAAGAAGTCCATGCGTTTATTCGCAAACGCCTCTCTGAAGTATCTCCATTTATCGGAGAAAATATCAGGATTTTGTACGGTGGTAGCGTAACACCGAGTAATGCAGCAGACTTGTTTGCTCAACCTGATGTAGACGGTGGATTGATTGGCGGTGTTAGCCTCAATGCTACCGAATTTCTCAGTTTATGTACGATAGCGATGAGCGCATAATATGTATGAAGTTCTAATGGTTGTTTACTTGTTGGTGGCGATTGGTCTAGTTGGCCTAATCCTAATTCAGCAAGGTAAAGGTGCTGACATGGGGGCCTCTTTTGGCGCCGGTGCTTCAGGTACTCTGTTCGGTTCATCAGGTTCTGGTAACTTTTTGACTCGTTCAACTGCGGTTCTAGCAGTAGCGTTTTTTGCACTAAGTCTTACCATCGGTAACTTAAGTGCGAATCACTCTAAAGCTGAAGGTGCTTGGGACGATTTAGGAAGTGATGCTGCTCAAGTAGTTGAGCAGGTTCAGCAAGAAGCTGAAAAGTCAGAAGACAAGATCCCTGACTAATTCATAAGGAAACTTATGAAAGGTATCAATCTTAATAGCTTGATACCGACTGTAAATTTGCCATTAACCTCTCAAAGTGGCGAACAATAAAAGCAGTCAAGATTACAAGTTTTATGCGGATGTGGTGGAATTGGTAGACACGCCATCTTGAGGGGGTGGTGAGCTATGCTCGTGAGGGTTCAAGTCCCTCCATCCGCACCAAATCTTTGATTTCGACAATGACGAAATCGAGGATAATAAAGTGGCTAAAGAGCGCTTTATTATTGCAAGTCGAGATGAATCTCAATATACTTGCACAAGTTGTCGCGGGGTGGAGCAGTTTGGTAGCTCGTCGGGCTCATAACCCGAAGGTCGTCGGTTCAAATCCGGCCCCCGCAACCAGCTTCCCAGTAAAGAAATTTATTTCTATACTGTTACAGGTTCTGGATATATCAACCTCGTCATTACGGGGTTTTTTGTTATCTGGAACTTATAAAACGGCCACTTTCTGTGGCGTGTACTGGGGCTATTAGGCCCTTTTTTGTTTTTCTGGGGGTAACCTTGGCTACATTAGAACGCAAACTGGTAGAGATGCTCAAAGCGCCAGTTGAAGCATTAGGCCATCAGCTTTGGGGTTTGGAATATATTCAAGCAGGCAAGCACTCTATCTTGCGTCTATATATAGACAACGAAAAGGGCATCTTCATTGAAGATTGCGCCGAAGCAAGCCGCCAAGTCAGTGCTGTATTGGATGTTGAAGATCCAATTTCATCAGAGTACACATTAGAAGTTTCTTCTCCTGGTGTAGATAGACCTTTGTTTACTGCCGAGCAGTACCAGGCCTACATTGGTGAGACTGTAAAAGTACAACTAACTATGCCTGTTGCAGGCAGTCGTAATTTAAAAGGCACCGTTACTGGCGTTGATGGGCAAATGCTTAATCTGTCGGTAGATGGGAACGAACTTATCGTTGCTTTGGATAATATCCGTAAAGGCAACTTAATCGCTAAGTTTTGATGAATTCAAGGTGAACGAGGCAAGACAATGAATAAAGAGATTCTGCTAGTCGCTGAGGCGGTTTCAAATGAGAAAGGTGTACCGCGCGAGAAGATTTTCGAAGCGCTGGAAATTGCACTAGCCACAGCAACCAAGAAAAAATACGAAGGTGACATCGAAGTTCGTGTTGCAATCGATCGTAAGACTGGTGCCTATGAAACATTCCGTCGTTGGATGGTTGTTGAAGATCAAGGCGTACCATTGGAAAATCCATTCCGTGAAATTACGCTTGAAGCAGCTAAGTTTGACGATCCAGAAATTGAGTTAGGTGGTTTCATCGAAGATGAAATTGAATCAGTAGCATTCGACCGCATCACCACTCAAACTGCTAAGCAAGTTATCGTACAAAAAGTACGTGAAGCTGAGCGTGCTCAAATTGTAGATCAGTTCCGTGATCGCGAAGGTGAGTTGATTGTTGGCGTTGTTAAGAAGAGCAACCGCGAGAGCGTAGTTGTCGATCTTGGTAATAACGCAGACGGCGTTCTGTTTAAAGAAGATTTGATTTCACGTGAATCTTTCCGTCCAGGCGACCGTGTTCGTGCACTGCTTTACTCTGTACGTCCAGAAGCTCGCGGTGCGCAGCTATTCTTGACTCGTACTAAACCAGATATGCTTATCGAGCTATTCCGGGTTGAAGTACCAGAAATTCAAGACGAGATGATCGAAATCATGGGCGCAGCTCGTGATCCTGGTTCTCGCGCTAAGATTGCGGTTAAGTCTAATGACCGTCGCATCGATCCTATCGGTGCCTGTGTTGGTATGCGTGGCGCACGTGTTCAAGCTGTATCTAATGAACTTGGCGGTGAGCGTGTTGATATCGTGCTTTGGGATGATAACCCAGCGCAATACGTTATTAACTGTATGGCACCAGCTGACGTGGCATCTATCATCGTTGATGAAGATAACCACTCAATGGATATCGCCGTTGAAGCTGACAGCTTAGCGCAAGCGATTGGTCGTAACGGTCAAAACATTCGTCTAGCGACTCAACTATCTGGTTGGGAACTAAACGTGATGACAGTTGATGACATGAAAGCTAAGCATCAGGCTGAAAGCGCAAAGGTTGTGAACTTGTTCATTCAAGCGCTAGACGTTGATGAAGAGTTTGCACAATTGCTTTCAGATGAAGGTTTCACATCTCTAGAAGAGATTGCCTACGTACCTGAATCAGAGTTACTAGAAATTGATGGATTCGACGAAGATATCGTTGAGTCATTAAGAGAACGCGCTAAAGCGGCGATCTCTACTCGTGCTCTTGCGACTGAAGAGGCACTTGATGGTGCTGAACCAAGTGAAGATCTTCTTGCGTTAGAAGGTCTAGATAGACACTTGGCATTCGTAATGGCAAGCAAAGGCGTAATTACGCTTGAAGATTTAGCCGAACAAGGCATTGATGATTTGATCGAAATTGAAGAATTGACAGAAGAAAAAGCAGGTGAGCTTATTATGGCTGCCCGTAATATCTGTTGGTTTGGCGAAGAAGCATAAGTCGATCAGCAGAGGGGAGTTTTATATATGGCGGATACTACAGTAGATAAACTAGCCAAAGAAGTAGGGAAAAGCACTGATCGTTTAGTTGAACAGTTTTCTCAGGCTGGTATTAAGAAGTCGGCAAGCGATACGGTTTCTGAATCTGAAAAGCAGCAGTTGCTTGATTTTCTGAAGAAGCAACACGGTGGCGATGCAGCCCCACAAAAAATGACATTACAACGCAAATCAGTTTCAACACTCAGTGTTGCTGGTAGCGGTGGACAGTCAAAAGACGTTAAAGTTGAAGTGCGTAAAAAGCGTACTTTCGTTAAACGCGACGAAGCGGCTGAAGCTGAATTAGCAGCAGCGGCAAAGGCAGAAGAAGCTAAGGCTGCTGAAGCTGAAGCAAAAGCAAAAGCAGAAGCAGAAGCTAAGGCGAAAGCCGATGCAGAAGTGAAAGCAAAAGCTAAAGCAGAAGCGGAAGCTAAGGCGAAAGCAAAAGTGCAAACAGAAAAGCCAGCAGCAGAAACTGCTGAAGACAAAGCTGCGAAAGCGGAAGAAGCAAAATTGCTAGCCGCGCAAGAAGCAGCAGCAAAAGCTAAAGCAGATGAAGAAGTTGCAGCAGCTGCAGAAGTAGCTCGTCGTTTAGCTGAAGAAAATGAAAAGCGTTGGGCTGAAGAAGAGAAAGCACGTAAAGAAGCTGAGAAATCAGTTGATCACCACGTGACGACTTCTACTGAAGCGCGTGCAGCCGAAGATACAGCAGATGCAAACGCTGAAAAGCGTGGTCGTCGTCCTCGTAAGCCTTCAGCTAACGCTGGTAACAATGCTAATGCCAATGCTAACGCAGGTGCTGGTAAGCCTGGCGGTAAAGGTAAGCGCGGTAAAGATAACCGTCGTGACAACCGTAACTCTCGTAACTCACGCAACAACCGTAGCGTAGCACCAGAGTCTATGGATCACGCTTTCACTAAGCCTGCAGCAGTAGTAAAAGCTGATGTGAGCATTGGTGAAACGGTATCTGTTTCTGAATTGGCTTCTAAGATGTCAATTAAAGCCACTGAAATCATCAAGCAGATGATGAAGATGGGCTCTATGGTTACCATTAACCAAGTACTAGACCAAGAAACTGCACAGCTTGTTGCAGAAGAGATGGGTCATAAAGTTGTACTTACTCGTGAGAACGAGCTTGAGCATCAAGTACTTGCTGACCGTAACGGTGACGTTAAAGTTGAGCCTCGTGCGCCAGTTGTTACTATCATGGGTCACGTTGACCATGGTAAGACATCGCTACTTGACTACATTCGTCGTGCGAAAGTTGCATCAGGCGAAGCCGGTGGTATTACTCAGCACATCGGTGCGTACCACGTAGAAACTGAAAATGGAATGATCACCTTCTTAGATACTCCTGGTCACGCGGCGTTTACCGCTATGCGTGCTCGTGGTGCTAAGGCGACCGATATCGTAATCCTTGTGGTTGCAGCTGATGATGGCGTGATGCCACAAACAATCGAAGCTATCCAGCACGCTAAAGCGGGCGGTGTACCTCTGATTGTTGCTGTAAACAAGATCGATAAGCCAGAAGCTGATCCAGATCGCGTTAAGTCTGAGCTTTCTCAGCATGGCGTTATGTCTGAAGATTGGGGCGGAAACAACATGTTTGTTCACGTTTCAGCTAAAGACGGTACAGGTATCGACGAGCTACTAGAAGGCATTCTTCTAGAAGCTGAAGTTTTAGAGCTTCAAGCTGTTCGTGAAGGTATGGCTGCTGGTGTTGTTGTTGAATCTAAGCTTGATAAAGGCCGCGGTCCAGTTGCAACAGTACTTGTACAAGAAGGTACGCTTAAGCAAGGCGATATCGTTCTATGTGGTCTTGAGTACGGTAAAGTCCGTGCGATGAAAGATGAGAACGGTAAGTCAATTACTGAAGCGGGTCCATCAATTCCTGTTGAGATCTTAGGTCTTTCTGGTGTGCCATCAGCGGGTGACGAAGCGACTGTAGTACGTGATGAGCGTAAAGCACGTGAAGTAGCACTTTACCGTCAAGGTAAGTTCCGTGATGTTAAACTTGCACGTCAGCAGAAGTCTAAGCTTGAAAACATGTTCGCCAACATGGTTGAAGGTGAAGTTCAAGAGCTTAACTTGGTACTTAAAGCAGACGTTCAGGGCTCACTTGAAGCGATTGCAGACTCACTTGAGAAGCTATCTACAGACGAAGTTAAAGTTAACATCATCGCTCGCGGTGTAGGTGGACTAACTGAAACTGATGCTACTCTAGCTGCAGCGTCTAACGCTATCATGGTTGGCTTTAACGTTCGTGCTGATGCACAGGCGCGTAAAGTTGTTGATAGTGAAAGTGTTGACCTACGTTACTACAGCATCATCTATCAATTGATTGATGAAGTTCGTGATGCAATGGGTGGTATGCTAGCACCTGAATTCAGACAAGAAATCATTGGTCTTGCTGAAGTTCGTGACGTGTTTAAGTCGCCTAAGATTGGTGCAATTGCTGGTTGTATGGTTACCGAAGGTACCATCAAGCGTAGCGCTCCAATTCGCGTTCTACGTGACAACGTTGTTATCTACGAAGGTGAGCTTGAATCTCTTCGCCGCTTCAAGGATGACGTTAACGAAGTTCGTAACGGCATGGAATGTGGTATCGGTGTGAAGAACTATAATGACGTCAGAGTTGGCGATCAGATCGAAGTCTTCGAAACTGTAGAAATTGCACGTACCTTGTAATTTATCGAGTTAGTTATAAGGGCGGCGTTAGCCGCCCTTAATATTTATGGCAAATATATTATGGCAAAAGAATTTAGTCGTACACGCCGTATCGCACAACAGCTTCAGCAAGAGCTAGCCGTTGTCCTTCAGCGTGATATGAAAGACCCACGTATCGGGTTTGTCACAGTCAATGACGTTGATGTTTCTCGCGATTTAAACTATGCAAAAGTTTATGTGACCTTCTTCGAGGAAGACGTAAAGCTAGTTGAACAGAAAGTAGAAGCATTGGACGCAGCTGCGGGTTATATCCGTTCACTAGTTGCTGGCCGCATGAAATTGCGCGTTATGCCAGAGCTACGTTTTATCTACGACAGTTCATTAGTTGAAGGTATGCGTATGTCTAACCTAGTAAGCCGCGTTATCAGCAATGATGAAGCTAAGCAGAAGCAACATGGTGTAGAACCTGATGCTGCGCAAGATGAAACCAAGGAAGAGGGCGATAAGTAATGGCACGTCGTTCTCGCGGCCGTTTTATCGACGGTATTGTACTGTTAGATAAAGACACGGGTATGAGCTCAAATTTTGCATTACAAAGAGTGAAACGCTTTTTTAATGCCAATAAAGCAGGTCATACCGGTGCTTTGGATCCGCTAGCTACGGGCATGTTACCTATCTGTCTTGGTGAAGCGACCAAGTTTTCACAGCACCTACTCGATGCCGATAAGCGTTATTTAGTCACTGCGAAACTAGGTCAGCGCACAGATACAAGTGATTCTGATGGTGAGATTGTTCAAACGAGAGAAGTTAACTTCACTCAGGAGCAATTAGATACGGCTTTGGAACACTTTCGCGGTGAGACGATGCAAGTACCTTCAATGTACTCTGCGCTTAAGTATCAAGGTCAGCCCTTGTATAAGTATGCGCGTGAAGGCATTGAGGTTCCTCGTGAAGCTCGTCCTATCAATGTATTCGAGCTCAACTTTATCAGTCTTGAAGGCGATGAGTTGACCTTAGATATACATTGTTCTAAAGGGACTTACATACGCACTATCACTGATGATTTAGGTGAGATGTTAGGTTGTGGTGCTCATGTCATCATGCTGCGCCGTACTCAAGTTGCTGGTTACCCATACGATAAGATGGTGTCGCTCAAGCAGCTCGAAGAGTTAGTGGCCAAGGCTGATGCTGAATCGTTACCGTTAACAGAGGTGTTAGATCCACTGTTATTGCCTATGGATACTGCGGTAAGTGGCTTTAAAGAGGTGAATGTCTCTGATGAATTAGCCACTTACTTAATGAACGGTAATCCTGTTCAGGTGGCTAATTTACCTGTCGACGAGCTGGTACGGATCACCATTGGTGATTCTAATCAGTTTGTTGGAATTGGCCAGATGAACGATGACGGATTACTGGCTCCTAAGCGCCTTATAGTATTAAGGGAGCAACAAGATTAATAGAGGGTTATTTATCCGACATTATTCTTGCTACCTATAGTGTAAATAGGTAGAATGGCGCGCCCCTTTGGCTGAGTTAGTGATCGGCTAAAGATTTTTTAATGTAATATTTTGGAGATAGAAATGTCACTAAGTGTTGAAGCTAAAGCTAAAATTCTAGCTGAATTCGGTCGTTGCGAAAACGACACTGGTTCTACTGAAGTTCAGGTTGCATTGTTAACTGCACAAATCAACCACCTACAAGGTCACTTCAAAGAGCACATCCACGATCACCATTCACGTCGTGGTCTACTACGTATGGTTAGCTCACGTCGTAAGCTTCTTGCTTACCTTAAGCGTACTGAAGTTGTACGTTACCAAGAGCTAATCAAGAAGTTAGGTCTACGTCGTTAATTTTAACGTCTGATCTATTAAAAGGAGGCTATGCCTCCTTTTTTTGTGCCTGCGGATTGAGGTTTCTCTTGGTATTCGATTAGGCTTATCAGCTTTTTCTATTTTCAGACAGTTTTTATGAGGTTACATTTTGGAGCAATGTATGTGGCTTCAAACGCTTCTATCGGTAGAGGCTTGCTAAAGTAAAACCCTTGCCCTATCTCACAGCCTTGGTTTTGTAACCAAGTAAGCTGTTGTTCATTTTCAATTCCCTCGGCGACAATGTTTAAGTCGAGCTGCTTGCCAAGCATCAAGATAGTCGATGCTATTGCACTCTCTTCAGGCAGGTCAGAAACAAATCCACGATCAATTTTCATGGTGCTTATTGGCAAACGTCGTAGGTATGATAGAGAAGAGTAACCAGTACCAAAATCGTCTACAGCAATACTAAAACCTGCAGTCTTTAACTGTTGTAATTTTATTATTGCGGACTCTACGTCATTCATCAGAGACGTTTCGGTTATCTCTATTTCCAGTAATTCAGGCGCTATTTGATAACGTAGAGCGGCCTGTTTTATATCAGGCACTAGACTGGCGTCTAAAAACTGCTGTGATGAGACATTAATGGCAACTGGCATCGAAAAGTTATAGCTGGTTTGCCAGTCTCTGATTGTTTTGCAGCTTTGCTCGATAACCCACCGGCCAATTTGAATAATAATGCCCGTTTCTTCTGCGACAGGAATAAAAGAAATTGGACTTATTAGACGGTCATCTTTGTGCCAACGGATCAGTGCTTCACAGCCGACTACTTCTCCAGTTCTGAGATCTAGCTTAGGCTGAAAATGCAGTGTGAATTCGTCGTTTACAAGCGCATCATGCAATGAAGCCTCGGTTTTTAAGCGTACCGAAGCACGTTCGGTCATCTGGGATTTGAAAAATGCCCATTGGTTTGAGCCTGCCGCTTTAGCACTGTACATGGCGATATCGGCATGGCGAATAAGATCTTCGGCTCTAAGCCCATCATCGGGGTAGATCGCTATACCGATAGAAGCCGCAGGGTGCACTGTATGCTCATGAAGCTGCATAGGCGTATTGAGTTGAACCAGTAGCTTGTCGACAAAATCTGCCGCTTTTGTGGGGGAATCTAAGCCATCTGTCAAAACTACAAACTCATCTCCTCCTAGTCTCGCGACCGTACCAATCTGTCCAGCAGTTAACTCTAAGCTACGTGCAACTCGAACTAAAAATTGATCGCCGATTTCATGGCCCAAGGAGTCATTAACATTTTTGAAACGGTCTAAATCAATAAACAGCAAGCTGAAACGACTCTGTTGCATCTTTGCTCTTTGGATGGTTACCGCAATAGTTTCAAGCAGCAAAGCGCGATTCGGCAGTCCAGTAAGGGGGTCCCGTGTCGCCATCTTGCGCAACTTTGCCTGTGTCGTATCGAATTGAACCAAGATCTGATTGAGCTTGGTGATAACCGTTCCGAGTTCGTCATTACTGTGGCTACGGGCTGCTGGAAGCAAGTGTTTAGCTGGGGATTCGGGATCGATTCTATCGATAGCTTCGCTGATTTTCGCTATAGGCTGGGTGAGAAAACGATGAAATACAATAGACAGAACAAGCGTTAGCAAGAAGGCTCTTGCTAGCGTTGCCCAAAGGCTAAATCTAAGGCTGGAAAACAAAGAGCTTGTTAGCTCTTGAGTATAGTAGAACACGGTTAGAGTGCCGATAAGTTCTTTATTTCCATCCGCATCGATATAAAAAGGCCGATATAGGGAGCGAGAGATATGTTCTAGGTCGCCAAACAGTTCGGCACTGATATCAGTAAAAAGTTCTGGATTAACGGCAGGAGCACCATTATTGACTGCGACGAAACGGCTGCCATCTTCATGTTTTAATATCGCCGAGCCAACGTGTTCTACTTTTAAAATGCCTCGGATAGTTTGTTTGGCACGTAAATCATCTAAGGCCCAGATGGCATCGGTCGCAGGTTGTTCTATAGAGTCGATGAGTTCTCGTTGGTTCTCGGTAAGTTCTTGACGAGCATTGATAACGAGTAAAGTTAATTCAATAAAAAAGATCACTACGGCAAAAAATAACGTGGAAGAAACCACTAAAATAGTCTGCTTCCATGTTAGCGATTTGAAACTCTCCATCTTTAACTCTATTCCCTTATTTCAATGGTTTAGATTTTTTTCATTGGCAGAGATATTGGCGTGTCTTAGCTGTTTTCTGACTAATGCGTCCACTGTAGGGAAAAGATTCCGCTTTGTCATCAATCTATTCTCTTTATCTATTGAATAAACTTGCAGTATACTTACGCGCGTAATTAAGGTAATTAAATATTAAGGAATGGTTCACGTGAATCCAATCGTAAAGAGTTTTGAATATGGTCAGCACACAGTCACATTAGAGACTGGGGTTATTGCACGTCAAGCAGATGCAGCTGTTTTGGCAAGTATGGGTGATACAACAGTATTGGTTACTGTTGTTGGCAAGAAGTTTGAAGAGCCAGGCCGTGACTTTTTCCCGCTAACCGTTAATTACCAGGAAAAAACATACGCAGCAGGTAAGATCCCTGGTGGCTTCTTTAAGCGTGAAGGTCGTCCATCTGAAGGCGAAACGCTTACAGCACGTCTAATTGACCGTCCAATCCGTCCATTATTCCCGAACGGTTTCAAGAACGAAGTTCAGGTTATCATTACTGTTGTTTCTGTTGACCCAGAAATCAGCCCAGAAGTTATCTCTATGATTGGTACTTCTGCTGCACTTTCTATCTCTGGTATTCCATTTAATGGTCCACTAGGTTCTGCACGTGTTGGTTATGTTAATGGCGAATACATTCTTAACCCAACGGTAACTCAGCTAGTTGATAGTCAGCTAGAGCTTTCTGTCGCTGGTACTGAAAGTGCAGTACTTATGGTTGAGTCAGAAGCAAGCGCGCTACCTGAAGAAGTAATGTTAGGTGCGGTTGTTTATGGTCACGATCAGCAGCAAGTCGTTATCAAAGCAATTAAAGAACTTCAAGCAGAAGTTAACAAGCCTGTATGGGATTGGACTGCACCAGTGCAAGACCAAGATCTAGTTGCTAAGATCAAAGATTTAGCTGAAGCCGGTCTAACTGAAGCTTACCAAATTGAAGTTAAGCAAGATCGTTACGCGCAAGTTGGTGTTGTTAAAGCGGCAGCTAAAGAAGCATTGCTAGCTGAAAACGCAGATGTTGATCTACGTGAAATCGACGGTCTTCTTGGTAGCCTAGAGAAGAAAGTGGTTCGTAGCCGCATCATCGCAGGCAACCCTCGTATCGATGGCCGTGAGCCAGATATGGTTCGTGCGCTTAACGTTATGGCTGGCGTACTTCCACGTACTCACGGTAGCTCACTGTTCACTCGTGGTGAAACTCAGGCACTAGTAACTTGTACCCTTGGCACAGAGCGTGATGCACAGAAGATTGATAGTATCATGGGCGAGTCTACTAACCGCTTTATGCTTCACTACAACTTCCCTCCATACTCTGTTGGTGAAACAGGCATGGTAGGTTCTCCTAAGCGTCGTGAAATTGGTCACGGTAAGCTAGCATGGCGTGGTATTAACGCGGTTATGCCTACTGCTGAAGAGTTCCCATACAGCGTTCGTATCGTGTCAGAAATCACTGAGTCAAACGGTTCTAGCTCTATGGCGTCTGTTTGTGGTACTTCTCTTGCTCTTATGGATGCAGGTGTACCAATCAAGACTTCTGTTGCAGGTATCGCAATGGGTCTAGTTAAAGAAGGCGACGATTTCGTTGTCCTATCTGACATCCTAGGCGACGAAGATCACTTAGGTGACATGGACTTTAAAGTTGCTGGTACTCGTGATGGTATTACTGCACTGCAGATGGATATCAAGATCGAAGGTATCACTAAAGAGATCATGCAGATTGCTCTACAGCAAGCATACGGCGCACGTGTTCATATCCTAAATGTTATGGACCAAGCTATCTCTGGTCACCGTGAAGATATCTCTGACCACGCTCCACGTATCACCACTCTTAAGATTAACCCAGAGAAGATTCGTGATGTTATCGGTAAAGGTGGTGCAACTATTCGTGCACTTACTGAAGAAACCGGTACTACGATTGAGCTTGAAGATGATGGTACTGTTAAGATTGCTTCTTCAAATGGTGAAGCGACTAAAGAAGCTATCCGTCGTATCGAAGAGATCACTGCAGAAGTTGAAGTGGGTACAGTATACAACGGTAAAGTTGTTCGTATCGTAGACTTCGGTGCATTCGTAACGATTCTTCCAGGTAAAGATGGTCTAGTACACATTTCTCAAATCGCTGAAGAGCGTGTTGCGAACGTGTCTGACTACCTAGAAGTAGGTCAAGAAGTTAAAGTTAAAGTGATGGAAGTTGACCGCCAAGGCCGTGTACGTCTTTCTATGAAAGAAGCTGCACCTAAAGCCGAAGCGCCAGCTGCCGAGTAAGCACTAGCACTTTGAATTAAAAGGAGGCCAATGGCCTCCTTTTTTATGTCTACAACAAAGTCGGCTGTTGAATTAATCAACGATAAGCGGATTATTTTCAATTCCTTGATAGCAGTAGTGATTAGGGGTTGCTATGATTGGTGCTATTGGCGAACTCAGAAGGTTAAATGGATGAATCAAAAGATGCGAACAGGCGTAATTATGCTTATGGCCTGTGTGAGTATGCTGCTGACAGGATGTGTGTCCACTCAGTCCGATAACGATCAACAAGCGTCGATAAGGGTTGCCCCTATTTCGCCCGATTATAAGTTAGAAATAACCTTAGCAAAGTTAAATGAAATCCTAGCATCAGTCGAGTTAACACCTGAGCAACGTGCGCGTTTTCATTATGACCGTGGAGTGATTTACGACCGTGTTGGTTTACGCATACTGAGTCGAATCGATTTCCATCAGGCTCTAAAGCTTCAACCTAATTTAGCCGATGCCTACAACTTCCTCGGGATCTATTACACTCAGGAAAGTGAGTTTGAAAGTGCCTATGAAGCATTTGATGCGGTATTGGAATTGTCTCCGGAATACGACTATGCCTACCTAAACCGTGGGATTTCACTTTATTATGGTGAGCGTATGGAACTTGCGGTTTCGGATATGAATGCCTTTTACGACCGAGATCCATCTGATGGTTACAGAGTGCTTTGGCTATATTTAGCCGAACGGGAAGTCGATGAGCAAGCTGCGCAGCTTCAATTAACTGAAAACCGTAAAAACTTGCAGGAAAATGCTTGGTCGACGGCTTTAGTTGATTTCTACTTAGGCCAAAAGAGCAAGGAAGAGGTATTTAATCTCGCTAAAGAAGGGCTAAAGCATCCCGACGAGTATGCCGAGCGGCTCTGTGAAGCCTATTTCTATATGGCTAAGATTGCGCAAAAGCGAGGTGATAATGTCCAGGCGGCTAATTACTTTAGACTCGCATTAGCGACAAATATTTATGACTTCGTTGAGCACAGGTATGCAAGGCTTGAGCTTGCTAGAACCAATGAAGCAATGAAATTGGCAACGAACTAAAGCGTTTTATCCTCTTGAAAGCCTCCTTTAGGAGGCTTTTTTATTGGTATTCATTTACAAATCATCCCCATACTGATTTTACTCTTTAGTTTGGTAGCCAAAATATAGGTGAACGGCTATAATTGCGGCCTTTGTGAACTCCCAGAATTACAGGTAAACATGTCAGGCTATAAAGTTGAGGTCGACAAACGTCGCACTTTCGCCATCATCTCTCACCCAGATGCGGGTAAAACCACCATTACTGAAAAGGTTCTTTTATTCGGAAACGCGTTACAAAAAGCGGGTACCGTTAAAGGCAAAAAATCAGGTCAGCACGCTAAATCTGACTGGATGGAGATGGAAAAAGATCGCGGGATCTCAATTACTACGTCTGTAATGCAATTTCCTTATAACGATGCGCTGGTTAATCTATTAGACACGCCTGGTCACGAAGACTTCTCTGAAGATACTTATCGTACATTAACGGCGGTTGACTCATGCTTGATGGTTATCGACTCTGCGAAAGGTGTTGAGCAACGTACTATTAAGCTTATGGAAGTCACGCGTTTGCGTGATACGCCAATCGTTACCTTCATGAACAAGCTCGACCGTGATATTCGTGATCCAATCGAGTTGATGGATGAAGTCGAAGACGTGCTTAATATCGCGTGTGCACCTATTACTTGGCCAATCGGTGCCGGTAAAGAGTTTAAAGGTGTTTACCATATTTTACGTGACGAAGTGATTCTGTACCAAAATGGTATGGGGCACACAATTCAAGATTCTCGCATCATTAAGGGGCTTGATAACCCTGAACTTGACGAAGCTATCGGTAGCTATGCTGCGGATATTCGTGATGAGATGGAATTGGTTATTGGTGCATCGAACGAGTTTGACCATGAGCTATTCTTAAAAGGTGAACTGACGCCTGTTTACTTCGGTACCGCGTTAGGAAACTTTGGTGTCGACCATATCCTTGACGGTATCGTTGAGTGGGCACCAACACCTCAGCCTCGTGAAACTGAAGTTCGTGACGTTCAGCCGGAAGAAGAGAAGTTCAGTGGTTTCGTATTTAAGATCCAAGCTAACATGGATCCTAAGCACCGAGATCGTGTTGCCTTTATGCGAATTTGTTCTGGCCGTTACGAGCAAGGCATGAAGATGCATCATGTTCGTCTTGGTAAAGACGTTAACGTGAGCGATGCCTTGACCTTTATGGCTGGCGACCGTAACCGTGCAGAAGCCGCATATCCAGGCGATATTATCGGTTTACACAATCATGGCACAATCCGTATTGGTGATACTTTTACTCAAGGCGAGAAGCTTCGCTTTACTGGTGTTCCCAACTTCGCGCCAGAAATGTTCCGTCGTATTCGCTTAAAAGATCCTTTAAAGCAAAAGCAATTGCTTAAAGGCCTTGTACAGCTTTCAGAAGAGGGCGCTGTACAGGTATTTAGACCACTCGATAGCAATGACTTAATTGTAGGTGCCGTTGGTGTACTGCAGTTTGAAGTGGTTGTAGGTCGTCTAAAGACTGAATATAAAGTAGAAGCGATTTACGAAGCCATCAGCGTCGCGACTGCACGTTGGGTGTACTGTGACGATCATAAGAAGCTCGATGAGTTCAAGCGCAAGTGCAGCATGAACTTAGCGTTAGATGGTGGTGACAACCTGACATACATCGCACCGACTATGGTTAACCTTAACCTGTCGATGGAACGTTACCCAGATATTGAATTTGCTAAGACGCGTGAAAATTAATCCAAATCTATAGCTTCAATACTCAAACCCCAGGCCATGCCTGGGGTTTTGCTTTTTATCTCGGTACGTTTGTTTGGTCTTCAATTATATTGGTAAGGTCACTAGGTTGGGATAAACTCAAACAGGTGAACTGGAGGGAATATATGAAGCTAATTAGGGCTATTTGGTATAAATACATTCAATGGTGTGATTCGATGGGGTTAACGCCGGAGAATCGTCGTAGCTGTGCGCCTCGTCTAACAGATCCTGAGTTTCAGTCGGCTCCTAAGCTTAAGTGTGAATCTGCTCCGAGAGATAGAGAATCGGTCATTGAAGCATCAACGGGAAAAACTGATAGCAAATTGCATCATAGCCAGTCTATAAGGGAGTGAAAGCGAGGTTTATGGAACCCATTATCGATAGCCATGCTCATATAGATTTCCCCGAGTTTGATGAAGACAGGGGGACTCTGTTTCAACAGATGCGGAATGCAGGCATCGAAAATGTGTTGATCCCTGGTGTTTCCCCCGAGAACTGGCTGAGACAAATAGAAGTTGCCAAGCAATATGACTGCTACTATGCACTCGGAATTCATCCTTGGTATAGCGAGAGTGCAACAACAGCGAACATGACAGGTCTAAGAGCAATACTTACACGCTATAAGGATGACAGCCGTTTAGTGGCTCTCGGCGAATGTGGACTAGATAAGTTACATAAAAGTAATTTCACAACACAAATGAATCTATTCTTAGCTCAAATCTGTTTGGCTAAAGAGTTTGATCTGCCTCTCATTATGCATTGCGTTAAAGCTCATGAAGACACGCTAAAGCTCCTTAAAGCCGAGGCTCCACGCAGAAAAGGTGTTATTCATGGCTTTTATGGTGGGCCACAGTTAGCGAGGCAGTATGTTAACTTGGGTTACAAGTTAGGTATAGGCGGCCTATTACTCAATGATCATGCACCTAAATTACAAGAAACTGTAGCCCAACTGCCATTAGAGTCCTTCATTTTAGAAACAGATTCACCTGCGATGGCACCGAAATCCAGTGGAAATAATCGTAATACCCCACTAATCCTGCCTGAAATCCTCAGAAAAATAGCTAATTTACAAAAAAAATCGGCCGTTCGCATTTCAGAACAGATGTTCTTTAATGTTTCGCAACTCTTTGACCTCTAATTTTTTTCTATATAAACAGATGTTACTCGCACCAGAAATTCCAACGAAATCATTGAAATAAAACTTCAAAAATTTGATCAATACGACGCTTTTAGCAACGTGGTCGGGTATAATCGGGAACGTAAAATAAGGTTGGTTAACAACATAATTAAAAAGTATTAACAATAGGGTGATGGTTAATGGATATTTTAATGAGTTTAGTAGGGGTGGTCACCCTACTAGCGATAGCCTTCGGGTTATCAAACAATAGAAAAGCAATTAACAAGCGTACCGTATTTGGTGCATTAGCAATTCAGGCCGCTTTCGGTGGTTTTGTATTGTATGTTCCAGTCGGTAAAGACATTCTGAAAAGTGTGTCTGACGCAGTATCTAGTGTTATTGGATACGCTCAAAACGGTATTGGTTTCTTATTCGGTGATTTAGCTAACTTTAAAGTTGGCTTTATTTTTGCCATTAACGTGCTACCAATCATCGTTTTCTTCTCTTCATTAATCGCAGTTCTTTATTACTTAGGCATCATGCAGTGGATCATCCGTATTATCGGTGGTGCGCTACAAAAAGCATTAGGCACAAGTCGTACTGAGTCAATGTCAGCAACCGCTAACATCTTCGTTGGTCAAACTGAAGCGCCACTAGTCGTTCGTCCGTTTATCGCAACGATGACTAACTCTGAGCTATTCGCAATCATGGTTGGTGGTCTTGCATCTATCGCGGGTTCAGTTATGGCTGGTTACGCACAGATGGGTGTACCGATTGAATACTTAGTTGCCGCTTCATTCATGGCTGCACCAGCTGGTCTATTAATGGCTAAGCTAATGCATCCTGAAACTGAAGAAGCTAAGAACGACATGAGTGACTTACCAGAAGATCCTGATAAGCCTGCTAACGTTCTTGACGCAGCGGCTGCGGGTGCTTCATCTGGTATGCACCTAGCACTAAACGTTGGTGCAATGCTTCTAGCTTTCGTTGGTTTGATTGCTATGATCAACGGCATCATCGGTGGCGTTGGTGGATGGTTCGGTATGGAAGGCTTAACACTAGAATTAATTCTAGGTTATATCTTCATGCCTTTAGCGTTCCTTATCGGTGTGCCTTGGAACGAAGCACTTGTCGCTGGTTCTTTCATCGGTCAGAAGATTGTTATTAACGAGTTTGTTGCTTACCTAAACTTTGCTCCATACCTAAAAGATGTTGCTGATGGCGGTATCTTAGTGGAAGCAACGGGCCAAGTAATGAGTGACCGTACTAAAGCGATTATCTCTTTCGCTCTATGTGGTTTCGCTAACCTATCTTCAATCGCGATTCTACTTGGTGGTCTAGGTTCTATGGCTCCGACTCGTCGTCATGACCTAGCTAAGCTTGGTATCCGTGCGGTTATCGCGGGTTCTCTAGCTAACTTAATGAGTGCAACTATCGCGGGTCTATTCCTAGCGTTGTAAGCCTCTTTTAGACTGAGCCTATATGGCTCAGTCTTTGTTTTAGCTCTAGTCAAGCTAAAACATATGTAAGTCAATCGTTTTCCAAACTAGACATTCGTTGAAATGATCAATAACTATGGTTAGGGGTTCTTTCGGCTTAAAAACAACAATAAGAGTGATAAAGCAGCACTTACTGCCTTAAAATCATAAAGTTGTTCGAATGTTAAAACTTAGTGTTCGCATTTTTACATTAATACTGTTGAAGTTTGGCATAAATAAAGTAAAATGCGCGCCATAAAAAAAGAAACGCTGACTCTTCATAAAGAAGGGCGGCAAACCATAAATAAAATGGGGTTGATGATGAAAAACGTTAAAACTTTAGCACTAGCAGCTACAGCTGTTGCTGCAACTATGTCTGCACCTACATTCGCTGCTGACCGTACTGATCTACGCGCTGGCGATTACAGCTGGATGCAGTTCAACGCAATGTACGCTGTAAACGAGCTTCCACGTTCTGACGCTGATGATGGCGGACATGACTACCTAGAAATGGAATTCGGCGGCCGCGCTGGTATCGTTGACCTATACGGTTACGTTGACGTGTTCAACTTAACAACTAGCAGCTCAGGTGACAAAGCTGTTGGCGCAAACAAGAGCAAGATGTTCATGAAGTTTGCTCCTCGTTTCTCTATCGATGCGATGACAGGTTGGGATCTATCAGCTGGTCCTATCCAAGAAGTTTATATCTCAACTCTATTTAACTGGGGTGGCGGTATTATCGGTGAAGATGTTAACAATGCTTCAGTTGGTATTGGTGCTGACGTAATGGTTCCATGGTTAGGTAAAACTGGCATGAACCTTTACTCATACTACGATATGAATGCTAAAGACTGGAACGGTTACCAATTCTCTATGAACTGGTTCAAGCCAGTTGTTAACTTCGACAACGGTTCATTCATCTCTTTCCAGGGTTATGTCGATTACCAGTTTGGTGCTGACGAAGTTAAAGCTTACGATGACAACGGTGACTTCCTGAACACTACCTTCACTTCTAGTGGTGGTGCTGCATACTTCGGTCTACACTGGCACTCAGAGAACTATGCTCTAGGTTACGGTCTAAAGGCATACCAAGACGTATACCTTCTTAAAGATGACGGTACTTTCGGTCTAGAATCAACAGGTTTTGCACACTACTTCACAGCTACTTACAAGTTCTAAGCATCGCTTAAAACTATTGTAAATAGACGACAGAGCCGCGAAATTCGCGGCTCTATCTAATCTTCACTACTGCAAATTACACCCTTAAAATTTTAATTGAAAACGGTAATGTGAACGTCTTAATTTTTACTTAAGCATCAGCTATTATTTATTATGCTCAATCAAAAGAATTCAGCTAATCAGCTTGTTTAGGTAAGTATTAAGTACTCTTCTCCTATAAGCAGTTATATAGGGGAGGTTACTGCAAAAGTTATAAAAGATTTATTACGCGCTAAAACGGATTTTTCGCGGAAAGGTAGAAATAAGCAGTATCAATCTCCCTTCCCGGTCTTCATGGATTCAAGTCGTGGCACTAGTGTCAGGATGGTTGCGCTCATTGGAGTTAACAACGTTGGATACTTGAATTGTTTTTTGTGTTTAGAGTCTGTAAGGCGTTAAACATATATTCGGCAATGCCCGAAGGCCCGGCCCATAACAATAATCAAAATAAGCCAGTTCAAGGCATCGCCGTGCGATATTTTTCTGTTTTAAATTAATAATTTGAATCTTTCTCGGAGAGCTATTATGAGCGACTTAAAAAAAGCAGCACAACAAGCCATTAGTTTAATGGATCTTACTACCCTAAATGACGATGACACAGATCAGAAGGTGATAGACCTTTGTCATAAGGCTAAGACTCCAGCTGGCGATACTGCTGCTATCTGTATTTACCCTCGCTTCATTCCTATTGCGCGTAAAACATTGAATGAAATCGGTGGTGACGATATCAAGATCGCAACTGTGACCAACTTCCCACACGGTAACGACGATATTGCTATCGCAGTATTAGAGACTCGCGCTGCTGTTGCTTACGGCGCGGATGAAGTTGACGTAGTATTCCCATACCGCGCACTAATGGAAGACAACGAAACTGTAGGTTTCGAGCTAGTTAAAGCCTGTAAAGAAGCTTGTGGTGAAGATGCAATCCTAAAAGTTATCATCGAATCTGGCGTGTTAGCAGACCCAGCTCTTATTCGTAAGGCATCTGAGCTATCTATCGATGCTGGTGCAGACTTTATCAAGACATCTACAGGTAAAGTTGCTGTTAACGCGACTCTAGAAGCGGCTGAGATCATGATGACAGTGATCAGCGAAAAGAACCCTAAGGTTGGCTTTAAGCCTGCTGGCGGCGTAAAAGACGCAGAAGCTGCAGCTGAGTTCTTGGGCGTTGCGGCTCGTCTTCTAGGTGATGACTGGGCGACTCCAGCGACATTCCGTTTCGGCGCTTCAAGCCTGCTAACCAACCTACTTCATACACTTGAGCTAGGCGATGCACCACAAGGTGCACAGGGTTACTAACCTTTAAAGATTAAACTTGTTGTTAAGTGTGATCTAAATCTAATTAGGTGTATCAAAAGTTCGTTAGTATGTAACAATATTACGACTTTTGATTCGCTTTAGCGGATTGATAACTGAAAATACTATTTAATAGAAATTCAGTTACACTCTTGGAGGTAGTACATGTTTTTAGCTCAAGAAATTATTCGTAAAAAACGTAATGCTGAGGCTCTTTCGACTGAAGAAATCCAATTCTTCGTCAAAGGGATCACCAACAATACTGTTTCAGAAGGTCAGATCGCAGCCTTAGGCATGGCGGTCTATTTCAATGACATGAACATGGATGAGCGTATTGCGTTAACCACGGCGATGCGTGACTCCGGCACAGTTCTCAACTGGCAGTCATTGGATCTTAACGGTCCAATTATCGATAAGCACTCAACCGGCGGTGTGGGGGATGTCATTAGTTTGATGTTAGGCCCTATGGCTGCAGCTTGTGGTGGATATGTACCAATGATCTCGGGTCGTGGCCTTGGCCATACCGGTGGTACGCTCGATAAGTTTGATGCCATTCCAGGTTATAATACCGAGCCAGACAGCGCACTGTTTCGCAAGGTAGTAAAAGAGGCGGGCGTGGCCATTATTGGTCAAACGGGCGATCTGGTTCCAGCCGATAAGCGTTTCTATTCAATTCGTGATAATACCGCAACGGTTGAGTCCATCTCTTTAATCACAGCTTCCATTCTTTCTAAAAAGCTTGCCGCGGGTCTAGATGCATTAGCCATGGACGTTAAGGTCGGTAGTGGCGCATTTATGCCAACCTATGAAGCTTCAGAAGAGTTAGCGCGCAGTATTACTGCAGTTGCTAATGGTGCTGGCACTAAGACTACGGCATTACTTACTGATATGAACCAAGTATTGGCGTCATGTGCGGGTAACGCAGTCGAAGTGAAAGAAGCGATCGACTTTATGACAGGCGCTTACCGTAACCCTCGTCTCTATGAAGTGACTATGGGACTGTGCGCTGAAATGCTGCAGCTTGGCGGTATCGCAAATAGCGAAGCCGATGCACGAGCCAAATTAAATGCGGTACTGGATAACGGAAAAGCGGCAGAGATTTTCGGTCGTATGGTTTCAGGTTTAGGTGGTCCAGCTGATTTCGTTGAGAACTACAGTAAGTACCTGCCTGATTCGCAAATTATTCGTCCTGTTTACGCGGATAGATCCGGTTTTGCTTCGGCAATGGACACCCGTGAACTCGGACTTGCAGTAGTGACCTTGGGCGGCGGTCGCCGCAAGCCTGGTGATGCTCTCGATTACAGTGTCGGACTTTCTAAAGTTTGCGCACTAGGTGACGAGATTAGCCCTGAGCAACCTATTGCGTTTATTCACGCCCAATCTGAAAGCGCCTTTGCTGAAGCGGAAGCTGCAGTGAAAAAAGCGATTCATATTGGCGACAGCAAACCAGAAACAACTCCGGAAATATATCGTTATATTCGCGAGTCAGATCTGTAACGGAGCACCGTTTATGAAACGTACTATAATCATGATGCTGGATTCTTTCGGCGTTGGCGCAGCGCACGATGCCGAAGCTTTCGGTGATGTGGGTTCTAACACTTTTGGTCATATTGCAAAGGCATGTGCTGAAGGTAAAGCAAATGATGGCCGTGAAGGTCCATTAAAGCTGCCTAATTTGGCGCGTTTAGGCCTTGGCCATGCTTCGAAAGAAAGCACGGGTGAATTCCCAGCAGGTTTTGGTGACGATGTAGAAGTGATTGGTGCTTATGGTCACGCTGATGAACTAAGCTCTGGCAAAGACACACCTAGTGGGCATTGGGAAATGGCTGGCGTACCTGTTCTTTACGAATGGGGCTACTTTAGCGAGCTGACAAACTCTTTCCCACAAGCGCTAACTGATAAAATTTTAGCTCGTGCAGGTTTAACTGAGTTTCTAGGTAACTGTCACTCTTCAGGAACAGTGATTTTAGATGAGCTTGGCGAGGAGCATATGCGCACCGGCAAGCCTATTTTTTATACTTCTGCGGACTCGGTATTCCAGATTGCTTGTCATGAAGAAAGCTTTGGACTTGAAAAATTATACGAGCTTTGCATTATTGCCCGTGAAGAGCTTGCTGATTACAATATTGGTCGTGTGATTGCGCGTCCATTTGTGGGTACAGGTCCTGGAAGTTTTGAGCGAACAGGCAACCGCCGTGATTACGCAGTTGAACCACCAGCACCAACGGTACTGGATAAGCTAAAAGCCGCCGGTGGTGAAGTGGTGAGTGTGGGTAAGATTGCCGACATTTACGCCCATTGTGGTATCACTAAGAAAGTGAAAGCGACAGGCCTAGAGGCGCTGTTTGATGCGACCTTAGAGCAAGTGAAGCTTGCTGGCGATAACACGATTGTGTTTACAAACTTCGTTGATTTTGACTCGCATTATGGTCACCGCCGTGATGTTGCAGGTTACGCACGTAGTCTTGAGTACTTCGACTCCCGTCTACCTGAGATCTTAGCACTGCTGGATGAAGACGACTTCTTACTACTGACTGCTGACCACGGTTGTGACCCAACTTGGCCTGGTAGTGACCATACACGTGAGCGTGTACCGGTTCTTGCATATGGTGCGGGTCTAGAAGCTGGCTCATTAGGACTACGTAACAGTTTTGCTGATATGGGTCAGTCTATCGCGAGCTACTTTAAGCTTGAGCCGATGGCATATGGCGAATCTTTTATTCGTTAAGCTGTAAACAAATTTGAATTTGGTGGCTCAGATTGAGCCACTAGCAAACAAGACTATGTTGATACAACGGTCTAAAAATATAAATAGGGGTTATTCTGATGGCTACACCACACATTAATGCCGTAGACGGTGCATTTGGCGATACAGTTCTATTTCCAGGCGATCCACTACGTGCAAAGTACATTGCTGAAACTTTCCTAGAGAACGTTGAGCAAGTCACTGACGTACGTAACATGCTAGGTTTCACTGGTACTTACAAAGGCGTTCGTATCTCTGTTATGGGTTCAGGCATGGGTATCCCATCTTGCTCAATCTATGCAACTGAGTTGATCAAAGATTACGGTGTTAAGAACCTAATCCGCGTGGGTACTTGTGGCGCGATCAGCACTGACGTTAAAGTACGTGACGTGATCATCGGTATGGGTGCTTGTACTGATTCACAAACTAACCGTTTACGTTTCCGTGGCCAAGACTTCGCAGCTATCTGTGATTACGGTCTACTAAGCGCAGTAGTTAAAGCTGCTGAAGCAAAAGGGACTAAGTACCGCGTAGGTAACGTTTTCTCTGCTGACCTATTCTACACGCCAGATCCAGAAATGTTTGACGTGATGGAAAAGATGGACGTGCTAGGTGTCGAAATGGAAGCTGCTGGTTTATACGGCGTAGCTAAAGAGTTCGGTGCTAAAGCATTGTGTGTTGTTACTGTATCTGATCATATCCGTACAGGCGAAAAGACGACTTCTGATGAGCGTCAAACAACATTCAACGAAATGATTGAAATGACTCTAGAAGCTGCAATTACTCTGTAATTGTAACGCTTTGCAGTTACAGACTGCAGTATGAAAAAACGGACGCTTATGCGTCCGTTTTTGTTTTTAGCTATTCAACCTCGTCCTTTGGCCCTGTCTTGGGTGCGGCCTTGGGCTTTGATGCTGCTTTTGATTTTGGCTTCACAGGTGCTTTAGGTTTCGCTGCTGCTTTAGGCTTTGCTTCAGTCTTAGCTTTTGCCGCGGCCTTGGCTTTTGTAGCAGGTTTAGCTTCGGTAGCTGTCGTAGATTTAGGTTTTGCTTTAGCTTTCGTAGCAGGTTTGATTTCTGCTTCACTACTTTCTGCTTTTGCTTCGGGTTTAGTTTCAACTTCGGCTTCGATATAGGATGCCGCAATACTCCTAGACTCAGCATTTTTAACCTGTTCCTTATCTGCAGCGGCCTGTTTCTTAGCTGCTTTTGCAGCTGCTTTCTCATTCTTCTTGGCAAGTAATTGTCTAAGTTTGACTCTGGCTTTGCGTCTATCAAAATCGGCACGTTTAAATGACAGTGCACGCGATAGTAACATGCCGATAAGGCCAGCAATCAGCAGCATCATCTGTTGCTGTTCCATGTTGATATGGTGAGCTTCTTTTATCTCATTAAAGAAGTATTTTGGCTCTAAACGCACCTCTACATAGCCTAAGTTCTTACCATCTTGAGAGACTGCTTCAACATAGGGCGGGTATTGCTGCAAAATAGTAGTGAGCTCTTCAGAATCAGGCTCTAGCTCTTCGTCTATGACGCTTTGGGCGAATGATAGCCTTACGCCGTCTTCACTGAAGATGGTGGCTGACATCACTTTAGGGTCTAACACTAATGCTTGAGCAAGCCATTGTAGCTGCTCATCATTTTCTAACTGTAGCGCGGGGGCGGCACCATAAGCTGTTTGTTGTACCAGCAATCTCGCCATCTTTTCTGTTTGGGACTTTAGAAGCTGCTGTCCTTGTAGTAGGCTAGTTTCCCACAACTGATCGAGACCGATGAATAAAGCGATCGCAATCATGATTTGTAATAGGCGACTTATTCGATGGCTCTTTTTTAGGCCTTTTAAATAGAACACTGAAACCCTTAATTTATTGTGTACTCACCTAATCATAATTGATTATGTCTGTGCTCGGTAGTTGGAGAGCCATAACTAATGGAAAGTTTGAGTCAATCGACTGTTTTTACTTGGTTAAGTACTAAAAGTAGCGTGTCTTTTACTACTGGTGAGCAAAGTTACTCTCGTCATATTGAGACTGAATACCCTAAAGGTTTTTCTCGTTATCGGATTGTATTTTCCGAGCAAGCAGTCTCGACCACGCAGTGCCAGCTGGATATTAACACTGCCCTAGAGACTTGGCTTGCGTCTCTAGATGCTAAGTTGAGCTTGGCACTAATTAAGCGTGATTGTGGTTTAACCTGTGTTGAAGTTTGTACATCAACATCTTTAAACCAGTCACAGATCGCCTCGATAAGTGAAACCGATTCTCTAGAGCTATTTGAATTAGCTGTCGATGCGCCGCAACTAAGCCAAGCGGGTCTGTTGGTGATGGACATGGACTCAACCGCGATCGAAATTGAATGTATCGATGAGTTAGCAGAAATGGCAGGTGTTGGCCAGGCCGTGGCTGAAGTGACAGAGCTTGCCATGCAAGGCGAGCTCGACTTTGAGCAGAGCCTCAGAGGCCGAGTCGCTAAACTTAAAGGCGCCGATGCCGCAATTATTGATACTTTGTGTGGCAAGTTACCGCTCATGCCGGGCTTAAAAGAGATGATTGCTGAGCTACAGAGTCATGGCTGGCGCACCGTTGTAGCCTCTGGTGGTTTTACCCCCTTTGTAAAACATCTTAAGCAGTTATTGGCGCTCGATGCCGCTTTTGCCAATAAACTTGATATTGAAAACGGTAAACTGCTTGGAACGGTTTCAGGCCAAGTGGTCGATGCCCAATACAAAGCCGATACCGTACTAAATTGTGCTAAACAGTGGCAAATACCTATAGGGCAGAGAGTGGCGATAGGTGATGGGGCTAATGATATCCCGATGATCAATACCGCCGATTTTGGTATTGCCTATCATGCCAAACCTAAGTTGGTTCAGGCTGCGGATGTCAGCATCAACCGACTCAACCTCAAGGTTTTACCTTATCTGTTCCAGCGCACTTAGATTAACTGAATAGTTATTTGATAGGTGACATTAGACAGAAGTTGCTAGTTTCTAGTCGTTAGGGATTCGTTGTTAGAAAATAGCTGCTAAGTTTTACTCAGCCTGTAACGTCCGCAGCTCTTTAAGCTCATAGCAATTTTGTTATGAGCTTTTTTATGTTTAAAAGAGATGGCTATCATCTTGATCCTTTTGATTGATTTCAACCTTAGCATGTTTTAAAGCAGGTCTAGTCGGCTGTATTTAACATTCAGTTAGAGTCTTTACTCTTGTTTTTAGGCTAGTATTTCAGTAGCTTAGTTTAAAAATATAAGAGTATTAGCCATTGAATATTCAGCAAAAATCCCTCTATATCCCCTATAACCATGGGTACCTACACCTAAGGCAAATTACACCAGTACAAGCCGACATGAGTAAACCTCCTGTACTTATGCTGCATGGTGCTATGTCTAATGGTCGCGTGTTCTATAGTGATTCCGGTAAGGGGCTAGCCTGTTATTTGGCGGACGCAGGCGTGGTGGTATATGTATTAGATACCCTTGGTCGAGGCCTGAGTGAGCCCAAACTCGCTCGTGGCTTTAAGGCGGGTCAGGGCGAGGTGATTAGAGAGCAACTTCCACTTATTCAGCAGTACATTCTATCGCTTCACCCAAAGACCAAAAGAGTACATTGGTGTGCTCACTCTTGGGGGGGCGTTTTGATGGCCAGTGCGATTGCTCGTTATAGCAGTTTACAAGAGTCGGTTGCGTCACTCGTCACTTTTGGTAGTAAGCGCCGTATTGAGGTCAAGTCGGTTAAAAAGTGGCTTAGTGTCGATCTCGTTTGGAATAAGATTGCGCCGATGATCGCCTGGCGCAGGGGCTATCTCCCTGCAGATAAACTCAGAATGGGTATGGATAATGAGTCTAGAGCCTCATTGCGCCAGAGTATCGAGTGGGTGCGAGGCGAGTGGGTCGACAGTGATGATGGCTTCGATTATCGACAGGCGGCAAGCGTAGCTAAGTGGCCAAAGTCTTGGTTTATAGCGGGCAAAGGGGATACCGTGTTAGGTAACCCAAGCGATGTTCAGCGGATGATACATGAGTGCCAAATTAAGCAGGTCGATTACACGCTACTCTCAAAGAAGCAAGGCTTTAAGCATGACTATGATCATGGGGGAATGCTAACCCATAAAGATGCGGTCAATGATCACTTTCCCCGGGTTAGGGACTGGTATCATAGCTTTAATGGCTAACAGTGTTCAGGGCTAGTAGTGTTAAGGCTAGTAGCCCTCTGAGTTTAGTTCGTCTTAGTCGTTCTTTTCAGCCAGGAGCGGCGCGAGTTTGACTAATTCGGCAAGATTGCTCACTCCTAACTTAGCCATCAATTTTGAGCGATGAACTTCGATTGTTCGAATCGCAACGCAAAGCTCATTTGCCATTTGCTTATTGGTATTGCCTGCAATGACTAAATGAAAAATCTGCGCTTCCCGTTCCGACAAGGTATCGATTAGACTCTGGTTTGTAAGCTTTTGCTGTTGCCCAAAGCTGTAGGCAAGGCCCTTAACGATAGATTGGGACAACAAGCTGCCTTGTACAGGTTTTTGGAAGAAGTCAAAAGCACCATTTTTGAAAGCATCCACGGCCATAGGTACATCGCCATGGCCAGTTAAGAAAATCACCGCAAGCGGGCTGTTAGCATCGCTGAGCAGTTGCTGTACCTGGGGGCCTGTTAGTCCTGGCATACGTGCATCTAATATCACGCATCCTGCTTGGGTTAAGTCGACCTCTGCTAAGAAACGATCGCCACTGTTAAAGCTAATAAGCTTATGACCATAACCTTCCATTAGAAAGCTGATTGAGTCGATAATCGCCTCGTCATCATCGACTAAATAGACTGGTCCGTTGATCTCTTGTTGCACGCGAAACCCTTATGTTTGCGGTGTTTAGATGATAGATATCCCAGTTCGCGGCTTTAATCCAACAAAAATCTACAAAGCATGAAATGCATCACGCTCTATAAATCTTGGCCTAGCGTAAGCTGTTGCTAAATAACTGCTGCCACTTTTATGTCGGTTAGGTTTGGAATCCTTAATTAAGGGGAGCAGTTCACTCTTTAACGGCGTCGTGGCGCAGATCCTAAGGAAATTCAATTGTCTCGATTCTTGCTTTGTATTTGTGTGCTTTTGTTCTCATCGGTAGCTTGGTCTAAACCGCAGCAGTTTTATGTTGGAGTATTGGCAAACTGGGGGCATCAACAAGCCATTGAGCGTTGGACTCCGATGATGGAATACCTTAATGCACAAGTGCCAGAGGCTGAGTTCCATGTTTATCCTGGAAATTTTGAAGCATTAAATTTGGCGATGGAGCTAGGGCAAATCCAGTTTATTATTACCAATCCTGGTCAATACCTGTATCTGTCCAATCAGTATCCATTATCTTGGCTCGCGACCATGCGTTCTAAGCGCCATAACGGCACCACTTCGGCGATAGGCTCGGCAATTATCGTTAAGGCTGATAGTAACTATCGCACCTTATATGACTTAAAAGGCAAGGTGATAGCCGCTAGTGACCCTCATGCGTTGGGTGGCTATCAAGCCACTGTTGGATTGATGCATCAGCTGGGAATGGAGCCAGAAACTTACTTTGGCCAAACCAAGTTTTTAGGATTTCCACTCGATCCTCTGCTTTACCAAGTTCGCGATGGTAATGTCGATGCTGCCATCACGCCTTTGTGTACCTTAGAAGATATGGTCGAGCGTGGCTTGATTAACCGCGCTAATTATCGAGTATTGAATCCTAGCCGACCAGAAGGCATAGAGTGTCAGTGCAGTACTAACCTTTATCCGAATTGGTCCTTTGCTGCATCCGAGAGTGTGAGTACCGAGTTGAGTAAAGCGATTACCCAAGCCTTGCTTGATTTAAGTGCGAATAATCCTGCTGCAATCAAGGCGAAGCTAAAGGGGTGGACCTCACCTATTAGTCAGCTTGCGGTCATCAAACTATTTAAAGAACTGCACGTAAAGACGCCCGATAGTAGCCGCTGGGATTCGGTGAAGCAGTGGCTTGAGGATAACCGCCACTGGGGGATTTTGTCGGTTTTAGTCTTCATTATAGCGACCCTGTATCACCTGTGGATTGAATATCGTTTTCACCAGAAAAGTAGCTCGTTGATTGAATCAGAACGGCAGCTTAAGCAGCAAGCCATCGCATTAGAGCGTCTACAAAGTGCTTCAATCATAGGAGAGATCGGTGCAGGGCTTGCCCATGAGATTAATCAGCCTATCGCGGCAATTACCAGTTATAGCGAAGGCGGCATCATGCGTTTGCAGGGGCAAGAAAAAGCTGATGTACAAGCATGTATCGAACTACTAGAGAAAATTCATAAGCAATCGACTCGTGCCGGCGAAGTAGTGCACCGAATTCGTGGTCTACTTAAGCGCCGAGAATCGGTCATGGTGGACGTGAATATTCTTACCTTAGTCGAGGAGAGTATTTCGCTACTACGAATAGAGTTAGCCAGACGAGAGATCCAAATTAACACCCAGATTAAAGGCGAGCCCTTTTTTATCACCGCAGATAGAGTGGGCTTATTGCAGGTGTTGATCAATTTAATTAAAAACAGTTTAGATGCCATTGCTGACTCGGAAAATGTGGCGATAGGTAAAATCTTGATAGAGTTGGACTTTAAAGAGCATCAAGTGAATATCTCTATTGTCGATAATGGCCCAGGTTTAGCGATGGAAGCCGATACCTTAATGGCGACCTTTTACACCACTAAAGTGGATGGGTTAGGGCTAGGCTTAGCCATTTGTAATGAGGTGATTAAGGAGCATGATGGGCGCTTTGTATTGGCTAATCGCAGCGATGGGCAATCAGGTTGTGTGGCAACGCTTAACCTTAAAAAGCGAGGCAGTGAGGCGCCGATAGAAGTTTAATTAAGCGCTATTCGATACAGCTTGGCGACGAGAGAAGAGTGAGCTTATGTGCGGCAATGAGGCCGCACATTTTATATCGAAAACATGCAGTAACCTGCAATTTTTTTAAACCATTTGCCTTTATGTGGTTTACCACAATTTACAGCTTTTAGTGGCTGTGTTGGTGTAAATTTGAACTGTGAATTACCTCACAAAGCCGACTATCACTGTATCGGTATGTGGTTTACCACAATATTCAATTTACCCTCCCTCAATAACAATGAGGAAAACCTTAGGAATGAGTTGATTGCAAATAGCGATTAACACAGAGCTTAATTCATTGCTCTGCTAAGGATCATTGTCATTGGGAGATTTAACATGAAACTAGATCGGCGAACCTTCATTAAAGGGGCCGGAGCAGGCACAGCGACTTGCGCTTTAGCAACGCTTCCAGGCTCTTTAGCGGCCCTTGGACATTCTGAGCTGCAAGGTAGCGCAGAGTCTATCGCAAGTATTTGTGAAATGTGCTCCACCCGTTGCCCGATCTCTGCCCGTGTGGTGAATGGCAAGAACGTATCGATTCTTGGTAATAAGAACGCCAAATCATTTGGTGGGGCTGTGTGTGCTCGCGGTGGTGCAGGTCACAGCCAGCTTTATGATAAGCAACGTATTGTTAAGCCCCTTAAGCGTGTTGGCGAGCGTGGTGAAGGCAACTGGCAAGAGATTGAGTGGGAAGAAGCCTACCGAATTATTGCGCAAAACCTAAATAAGATTAAAACTGAGCACGGGGCTGAAACCGTCGCCTTCTCATCAAAGTCAGGCTCTCTGTCTGGTCACTTGTTTCATTTAGCTAAAGCCTTTGGTAGTCCAAATACCTTTACCCACGCGTCTACCTGTCCGGGCAGTTACGTGATTGCGGCTAAAGCCATGTTTGGCGGCAAAATCAAGCGTGACTTAAGCAATTCTAAGTACATCATTAACTTTGGTCATAACCTTTACGAAGGCATTAACATGTCTGAAACCCGAGGTATGATGAATGCACAGATGGAGAAGGGCGCAAAGCTTGTGGTATTTGAACCACGTTTCTCGATTGTGGCGGATAAAGCTGACGAGTGGTACGCGATTAAGCCGGGGACAGATGTTGCGGTTGCACTGGCAATTTGTCATACATTGATTAGCGACGACTTATACGACAAAGCGTTTGTGGCGCAGTATGTGTCGGGTTTTGAAGATTTTGCCAAAGAAGTTAAGGCTTACACACCTGAGTGGGCCGAGTCTGTTAGTGATGTACCTGCTGAAGATATTCGCCGCATTACCCATGAATATGCCGCCGCTGCGCCTCATGCGCTAGTCGATTTTGGTCACCGTTCATCGTTTACCACCGAAGAGTTTGAGATGCGCCGCGCACTCTATGCTGCTAACGTATTGGTGGGCAACATTGAGCGTAAAGGTGGCCTGTACTTTGGCAAGAAAGCCTCAAGCTATAATAAGTTTGCCGGTGATAAGGTTGCGCCAACTTTAGCAAAGCCAGGTGTTGAAGGCATGCCTAAAAGCGATGCTAAGCGCATCGACATGGTCGATGAGCAGTATGCATTGACTTGGTCATCGGGTGGTATTTACCAGACGATTCTTGATTCGACTTTAGATGCCGTTCCATACCAGTTACGTGCCTGGGTAATGAGCCGTACAAACCCAATGCAAACCATGACAGACAGAGCGCGTATTGTTGAGACGATGCAAAAGCTCGATTTTATTGTGGCCTGCGATATCTATATCAGTGAGTCAGCGGCTTATGCCGATATCTTCTTGCCAGAATCCACTTATCTTGAGCGTGACGAAGAGATTGCTGATAAGTCAGGTAAGAATCCTGCTTACTATGTGCGTCAACGCGTGGTCGAAACCATTGGTGACACTAAGCCAAGCTGGCAGATCTGGAAAGAGCTCGCCACAGAGCTAGGCCAAGGTCAGTTTTTCCCATGGGAAAATATGGAAACATTGCAGCTGTTCCAAGTGCAGCGTGATGTGAACTTATTAAGAAGGATCAAAGAGGAAGGTTTTGTTAGCTTCGGTAAGCCGTTAATGTTGCGCGAGCGTGGCATGGTAAGAGACTTTGTAGCAAGCTACCCCAACGCTAAAGCCGTTGATGAAGATGGCACTTATGGCAGCCAGTTAAGCTTTAAAACGCCTTCAGGCAAGATTGAACTTAGCTCAGATAAAGTTGAGAAGATGGCGCCGGGCCGTGGAGTGATCCGTTACCGTGAAGTGACAATGAAAAAAGCCGATGAGCTGTTTTTCATTCAAGGCAAGGTTGCAGTGCACACCAACGCGGGTACGCAAAATGTACCAATGCTGGCTAATTTGATGTCAGATAACGCCCTATGGATCCACCCCATCACTGCAGGCCTTCTGAATATCTCAAGTGGCGATAAGATCCGTATCTACAACGATACCGGCAGTGAAGAGGGTCATGCCTTAGTCACACCGGGTATTCGCCCTGACACCGTATTTGCTTATATGGGCTGCGGCTCAAAGAACAAAGAACTGGCTCGTGCAACCGGTAAAGGCGTGCACTGCGGTAACTTACTTCCTCACGTGACTTCTCCGGTGACAGGTATGAACCTGCACACTACCGGCGTCAAGATTGCCAAGATTTAATCGGAGTTAATTATGACTAAGCGTTATGTTCTCGTACACGATGAAAACAAATGCATTGGCTGTCAGGCTTGTAACGTTGCTTGCCGCAGTGAAAACAATGTACCTGAGTCAGTGACTCGAATTCAGGTGAGAATCGAAGGGCCTTATGGCAACTTCCCCCACCTACATTTTAAGTATAACCGCGTCTCATGTGAGCAATGTGAAAATGCACCATGTGTAAAAGTTTGCCCAACAGGCGCGGCTTACGTCAATGATGACGGTATCGTGTCGATTAACGAGAAGAAGTGTGTTGGTTGCCTTTACTGTGTCGCAGCTTGCCCGTACAAGGTTCGTTTCATTAACCCAGAAACTCGGGTACCAGATAAGTGTGATTTCTGTAAAGAGACGCGTTTAGCTCGCGGTGAAGAGCCTGCATGTGTCACCGTTTGTCCCACTCAAGCATTAGTGTTTGGTGATGCAAACGACATGAACTCTGAAGTACGTAAAGTGTTAGACACTAAACCTCATTACCAACAAAAGGTAAACTTAGGCACAGAGCCTCGGGTCTACCGCATTCCTAGCCGCAAAGGAGGGATCAAAGCATGAACAATATCTGGGGCTCGATGGAACAATACGATCCAGTAGTGTGGAACTGGATCATCGCGGTGTACTTGTTTATGGCTGGTTTGTCAGCGGGTTCTATGCTGGTGGCTATTGGACTTAAATGGTACAAGCAAAGCCGTGGTCAACCGACTGAAGGCTTACCTGTGATTAAAGCGGCGGCGGTAATTGGCCCTGTAGCCATCTGTTTAGGTATGGCGCTGCTGGTACTCGATTTAACTAAGCCATTTGAGTTTTACCATATTCTGCTTAACTATAATCTTACGTCGGTGATGGCATGGGGTGTGATTGCACTGCTTATATATATCCCGTTAGTGTTTGTGTTTGCGGCATTAGTATTTGAAAAACAAGTTCTGCACTACGCACCATGGCTCGCTGGCATACTCAAAGTGTGTCGTCAGTTAGAAAATAGCCTTAATAAGCTGATTTTTGCACTGGGTTTAGGTGTTGGGGTTTATACCGGATTCTTACTATCGGCAATGATAAGCTACCCTATCTTAAACACTGCGGTACTTCCTGCGCTGTTTTTAGCATCGGCCATGTCAGTCGGCTCAGCGGGTAACATCTTGGTCGCGACTCTGTTCTTTAGTAAGAAAGAGTCTGACTGTATTGAGCAAGTGCATCGTATCGAATATCCAGTGGCTTTTAACGAAGCACTTTGTTTGGTACTACTATTTGTGGGACTCAACTTCTCAGGTCCTGCAGCGCAGGCGGCTACGGCGGCGATCACGACGGGCACTTGGGCGAGCGTGTTCTGGATTGGTGTCGTAGGCCTTGGTCTTGTTGTACCGGTGCTGGCCAGTACATTAGCCCCTAAGGCTTGGCGTCACACTAAAGGCTTCTTGATCACGGTTTCTTGTAGCACTATCTTAGGCGTGTTAGCGCTACGACACTTTGTTGTTTATGCAGGCCAAAGCTATATTAGCTAATCGTTAGTTTTTTACTTCAAAGTTTTAATCAAAAATAGCGGCTCTTTTGGGCCGCTATTTTTTCTATTAACTCTTCAACAGTTCCTAACAAAGACTTACTGAGGTGATAACGGACCTTGATATGCTCAATTCATCATGAGTCAAAGTAATTGTGACTTGCGTCACGTATTCGAGGCGAGTGAGTGGGTAAACTTCGCGCTTTTTATGTCTCCCGTTATGGTAATGGGGACGAGCAGGAACGTGAACATGTTACCTTTGCGCGCACGAATGAAATCTCACACTGTGCTAACACTAATAAATGCATTGATATTTATTATCTTATCTGTGAGTTACTTGGATTACCTTCCCGCTAACTTAACCTCTCTAGATTGGGGTTATATTATCCTTGCTACGGCTGGGCAGATGGGGTTACTCGCTGGGTTAGTTGGCCTAGTTAGTTTACCGCTTAGTTTGATTAAACCGATTCTGCTTAGGCTAGTCTTAACATCGATTATTTTTACTGTAGCGTTGATAACCTTATATGGGGATACTCAGGTTTTTGCCCAGTATCGCTTTCATATTCAACCAGTACTGGTTGAAATGATCTTCTCCGGTGGCATCGTCGAATTCTCGATGGAAAATTACCTGTTTGGCGCATCGTTGATCGTGCTGACATTCGCGCTGCAATGTGGGATTTATTGGCTCGTATTAACTAGAGGTTGTGACCGCTTTAAACCGGTATTGCGGTATATCACTTACCTTCTTTTCTTATGTATGCTCGCCACACATGCCGTGCATATTTGGGCGAGTGCTAATGCCGTGAATTCGATTACCAACTTTAGTCGTTTCTTACCGCTGTTTTACCCAGCGACAGCCAACAGATTGATGTTGAAATATGGTTTTGTTAATGAAGCTGAATTGGCTCAGCAAAATAAATTAAAAATCGATAATAGTAGTAACTTATCTTATCCGTTAACGCCGATAAGTTATCAGCAGATCACACCTACTAACGTCCTATTTATTGTGATTGACTCTTGGCGTCACGATAGTTTTAGTGCCGAAGTGACCCCAAATATTTGGCAATATGCCCAAGATGGTCAGGTTTTTAAGCAGCATTACTCTACAGGTAATGCCACCCGCGCGGGAATATTTGGTCTATTTTATGGCTTACCAGCAACCTATTGGCATAGTTTTTATCGCAATCGCGAATCGCCGGTGATAATGGATAGAATGCAGCAGCTGGATTATCAACTAGGGATCTTTTCTTCTGCACACCTTTTAAAACCTGAATTTGATGAAACGGTTTTTGTTCATGTGCCTGATTTAAGAGTGCGCTCAAAAGGTGAGACCAAGGCAAGTCGAGATATTGAGATCACTCAAGAGTGGCTCGAATGGGATAAACATAAAGATCCTACCCGCCCAGCGTTCTCATTTTTATTTTATGACTCTCCCCATGGATATGATTTTCCCGATGATTACCCGAATAAATTCGAGCCACAAGCATCTCGAATGGATTACTTAAACATCAATAATGATACCGATAGGCTGCCTATCCTTAACCGCTATAACACCAGCGTGAATTTTAACGATTCGTTGATAGGTAAAGTCCTCACTCAGCTTAAAGAGTCGGGAGAGTTGGCCAATACTTTAGTGGTGATTACTGGAGACCATGGTCAAGAAATTAACGATAACAAGCTAAATTTTTGGGGCCACAATGGTAATTTTACCGACCCTCAGATAAAAGTGCCTTTTATTATGTTAGGTGCAGATCTTAAGCCGGGAGTGAATCAATACTTTACTGATCATATGGACTTAGTTCCAACGCTGATGCAAAACTACTTAGGTGCGACTGGACCTGTAGAAAACTATAGCGCAGGGTATAACTTGTTTGAGCGATATATTGATAGAAGAAAGTGGCTCATTCTTGCAAGTTACAGCGATTATGCCTTAGTTAATGAAAGTAGCATTTTGCATGTGTCAGGCACTCAAGGTGGTTATCAGTATTTGGATAGACATAATCGCCCTAAAGAAGGTAAGCCTGATTTTCAGCAGCTAAACCAAGCTTATGAGTTGATGAGACGTTACCTAGAGTAATGTTCTGGTGTCGAACTTCTTGGACGCGTAATGAAATAGCTGGGTGAATTGGATTTAGTGTCTAGTCTGGAACAAAAAAACCGTGTGGCTTATGTCTCACGGTTTTTTTGTGTCTCATTGCTCGGTGGGGCTTAATCTGCAGTGGCTTAGATATACGGCTTAGATATACGGCTTAGATATTAATTGCTATGACTTTCGCTTTAGTCCTGAGTACGGCTTAAGGAAGTAGAGATAGATAGGGCTAACAAGTCTAGGTTGCAATGACACTGGGAATTAGGTGGTATTCAATAATTGAAGGCACAGCGTGTCATAACAGGCGAGGTTCAAGCGGGTCCTGTCAGAGACAGGACCCTAAAAGCATGTTACTTAGCGGTTTTCTTTAGCGGCGTAACTGGCTTGGCAAGAACGGTTTCTTGTATAAGCTCTGCGACAGGTAATTTTTTCATCCGTCTTCTTTTAATGATAAAACGGCTCAGTAGACTAACAATGGCGATAGCCAGTGTCACGAATGGGGCAATGATTAACGCCATAGTGACAACGCGAGCGACGTTCTCTGGTAGGTAGGACAGTGAGTAACCAAAGCCGAGTAAAAGTGCACACCAAATCGCAGCACTTAACCAAGCGAAATAATGAAAGTTTGACACTTTCTTTATGTGCAATCCCATCATTAGTGGCAATAGAGGGCGTACAACAGGAATAAAACGCGCTGTAAAAAGGGCTAATAAGCCATGTTTATTAAGTAAGTTATCGACCGTCTTCATACGGTTTTCAGGTACGGCATCTATCCAGCGTTGGATCTTAGGCAACTTGTGTAGCCATCTGCCTTGTATAAATGCCAGCCAACTCCCTGTTGCACCAGCAACGACTAAAGCGGCAAATACTATAGGAAAACTGATAATTCCCGCTGCGGCTAAGCTACCAGAGAGGATTACGACGCTATCACAAGGCATGGGAGCTGCAGGAAGAAGTGCACTTTCTAGCCAAATTAAGGTGAAAACGCAAATGTAAATCATGGTTGCGCTGCCAGGGCTTTGCAGTAAAGCGAAGTCTTGTTGCCATAGGGCTGTTATGACTGAGACAAATGAATCTAGCATTGTTGGTGTTCCTAAAGGGGCATAGTACTCAAGGTAAATGCTTAATGTTGCAGAGACTTGAGATAGTTGCTACTCGTGGTGTTATCAGTGACAAAAGAGACTCTAAACACCTCCGATTTATGGACATAAATCGCCTTAGTTAGCACTATACCTCAGGAGTTAACGTGGCTAATTAACTATTCTCTTTCATTAATAAAAATACATCTTGGGTTAATCGTTAATTAATGAGTGGCTGATTATTGGTCACTTTCATGGGTGGGATTAGCTATCTTTAGTAGCTTAGCATGGTGACTGTCGTAAAGAAGACTGTGCATCATTAAAGGTAATTAATCCGGCACTCAAGCACAGCAAAAAGGCGTAACATTAGAAGCAGGTATTATTTATTCGCATTCATCGCTAGAGAGCGGCATCACGAGGCCTAAAGGATCCTATGTCATCAGCTAAAAACGGCTTAAAAGCCATCGCACTGTTAGAGGCCACGAAAGGTGTAATATCGGTATTAGTTGTCTTTGGGCTGCATAAACTCGCTGGGCAGGATATTCAGCTGGTGGTAGAAGAGTTGCTTAGGCACTCCCACTTAAATCCAGCTAATCATTTGGTTCAGGAAGTGATCACACAGGCTGGTAAAGTGACACCTGCCAACATTACACTGGTGATAGCTGGGGCCTTACTCTATGCGGGTGTTCGCTTTATCGAAGCCTATGGTCTTTGGCATAGTCTAGTGTGGACTGAGTGGTTCGCTTTATTGAGTGGTGGGATTTACCTGCCTTTTGAGGCTTATGAATTATTCACTAAACCTAATTTAGTCACCGTTGCTGTGTTAATCATTAACTTAGTGGTCGTAGGCTATATGTACAGCGTCATTCAGCATAAGCAGGACGCTAAGCCTAAAGAATAGGAGCTGGGGCCGCCTTTCCATCATGTAGTCAAAGTCGTAGTGGCCACAGCGACTCAGTCTTTTACAGACGAGGGCGTCCTATACTGATAAGTATTAGAGGGATAATTAATGGTAAAGCTCTGGAAAGCGTAGTGTCACCTCTTGGGTTACATCCAGAAACTCGCCCACACCAATAATATTCCAAAGTTGCTCTTCTAGCTTCTTACCTTTATGGGGGGAGTGAATATTGATGTATTCCCGTTCTCGGCGAATGTAATTTAAGTCAGGTTTACCTGTGGCACCGCGATATACCCTTAACGCCATAAACTCACCAAGCCCCTGACTGCGCTGAATAAAGCTAAGTTGTTGTGCGCGCTCAGAGAGGTCACAATCACTGATGCAGCGCACTTTTATCTGCCCCTGGGACATTCGGGAGATCTGCACGAATATTTCAAAATAAGATAAGCCATTTTGTGGCTTCATGGAGCGAATTGGTGTGATGAAGTCTCGCTTTAACTTACCGCCGTCAAGTAAAGGAGCTAGGTTGTAAGCTAATGTATTATCGCTTTGAGAGGCGAAGATGTTGGCAATATGATTTTGCTCGGTGCCAATACCTAAGGTCGATATATAAGCCGACTTTATTGTGCGCTCTAAATAGTAGGGGACGGAAGCCAGTTTTCGCATGGCAATATTTTTCATGCCATCGGCGAGCTCTTTGACGTTATGGTTATTTTCGGTAAGCTTCTCAAGTTTATCACGATTATGTTCAATCAATCGATTTAAAAACTCGACGCCGACATGAGGCGTGTGACCAACCAGCGCGGTGAGGTGTAAGGTGATGCCATTTTTACGGGTACGGATCAATCGGTAAGGCAATGACGCTAATGAGGTTTTACCTGCAAGAGACTGTAGTTTAGGGAAGCTGATTAAAATGGGGTCGGCTTCATTGAAACTCACAGGTGTTGTGAGACTAAGTTTCAATCCGCGACTTGAAATATCATCTGTGTTTGCGGCTACGCTGAGCTTACCTTGGCTAAGCATTACAGCTGTTTTAAAGGCAAAGCGGGATTCATTGCGGCGTTCGCTAAACTGCAGCGAGATAAGCTTTATACCGTGTTGAGAGACCTTCTTTTGGCCAAATATTTTTAACTCGTTAACACTGGCTTGATTCTCTGCATCTCGGTTTATTTGAGCCCAACTTTGATATAGCTCACCAGCCTTAATAGGGGTCATATCGATGAGCTGTAGTATATGGCTAAAAGCGCTTAATTGGGTTTCTGTCAGTGCGGAGTAACGGCCTTCATCTCCGGGCAAAATACTGGCTTTATAGGATTGTTGATGGTCGACAACTTGCTTCGCAACCTTAAATACTTTAAAGCTAGGCTTAGTGGCACCAAAGCTTAAAAATAGCGCTAACAGATCGCGAGAATTTAGTTCCGCTAAGCTTGCTGAATAAAAGAATTTTGCCCCTTGGGCTGTGAAGGTGAAGCAGAAGAACTGACAGTGTTGGTTATCATCTTCTGACTCTATAATGCGTTTCAGTCTAACAGGGGTGAGAAAGCTGCTTAGCTGACAAATATTATCTTCATCTTTGAAATACTCACTAATAGCTTGGTTATCGCGACTGAGTAGTTTATGGCTGATGATGAGCTGCTGGTCATCATTCGCGTCTGAATTCGTTTTCGTCTCAATAAATAGTGGTAGATGTGGTAAGTGGGGCAGGTAATGGCGTTCAAACCCCAGTCCTTTTGTCGTGACTAGCACATCATTGACATCGACCTTATAGCGAAACTTATAACCTCGGATCAATTGCTCTAGCATCTGTGACAGTGCTTCACTGCCAGAAGTCCGCTTTAATCTAAGCCAGCAATACTCATGATTTTGTTCGGTATCGACAATTTGATAGTCGATACCTTGCTGCAGGTCTTGATGATAATACTCTTCACCAAGCTCCAACAGCTTGATGCAAATAGGCGTGTTGGATTGTAGGCCATGTTTAGCAGGGATCCGGATCCTTGCGCCGCCCACTGAGAGATCGACGGTGATCCCGTTAAAACTAAGATGCCCTTGGGTGACATTGATACGCATGCTGTAATTCATCCGCTCTTCGCAGCGGGCGAAGTAGCTCCCTAATACTACAGCTTTGGCAACAAACGGCGAGGTGTCGCTGACAACTTCAGTCTGGCTAGACTCGCGCAGCTTCAAAATACGATGCTTGTGCGCTTCTATTACTTGCTCATAAACACCTAAGGTATACTCGTCGCGATAAAGTGCGAGAGCCTCTAAAAACCTTTCTTTGGCGGGCGCGTCCAGATAATGTTGCTGACCGGCAAAAATAAACTCCTCACAGTCGAGCTCGGTTTTATTGCGCAGATCGATGAGCCTAGTGCAGGCTGAGGCCAGTCTATTGAGTTCCATCTTGAGCAAAAAGCGCGTTGAATTGGTTTCATCAGCGGTAAGCTGATCGAACAGTTCCGGAAATTCAGGTTCCATTAACAGGGGTTTTAACTGTTCAACGAGGGCTTTATGCAATTGTAACGTCATTAATCACTTCTTTTGGGATGCTAAATAGAGCAATGGCTGATAGGCTCAGGACAAATATTCAGGGGGAATTAATATCGATCCCTTCTATCTTAAATAAGTATCGGCCAATATTGGCATTACTTTACCGATTTTATACGATTTAGAAAGAACTATGGCAAAGAATAAAACAGCTTATGTATGTAATGAGTGTGGTCAAGATTTTCCTCGATGGCAGGGGCAGTGTAGTGCCTGTCAGGAGTGGAATACTATCAGTGAACTGAAGATTTCAGCGCTGAAACCTGCGCGCTCTTCTGTCTCTGGCTACGCAGGCTCTGTGGGCGGTGGTTCAAAGAAACTAACCGAGATTGAAGAGTTTGAAGCGCAAAAGATGCTGACGGGCATTGGCGAGCTAGACCGAGTGCTTTGTGGTGGATTGACCACAGGTTCGGTAAACATCATCTCTGGCGATCCTGGTGCGGGTAAGACCACGATTTTATCGGATCTTGTGTCTCGTATGTCGCAGTTAATGCCATCGCTTTACTGTACCGCTGAAGAATCACTGTCGCAGTTTAAAAACCGAGTTAACCGTCTAAAGCTAGATTGCAATGAAGATAACTTATTCCTGATGGCCGAAACCAGTGTTGAGGCAATTATTGCAGAGCTTGAAGAGAAGAAGATTAAGTTTGCAGTTATTGACTCTATTCAGGCGGTCGTAACCGATTTAGCTAATGGTAGCCCAGGCTCACCTTCACAGGTAAAGGGGAGCGCTCAGGCACTCACTCAGTATTGTAAGCAAAATAACGTCACCATGTTTTTAGTGGCTCACGTTAACAAGAATAATGAGACTGCAGGGCCGCAAACCCTAATTCACATCGTCGACTGTTTAACTCATATCGAGTGTAATGACGGCCAGGTGCGTACCCTCAGGGCGAACAAGAACCGTTTTGGCGATGTCGATACCGTGGGCATATTCAAGATGACCGAACGTGGCATGATCAGTGTCGATAATCCGAGTGAGATCTTTTTATCGGGATCCACCACTGAGTCACCGGGGGCGGCGATTACCTGTATCCGTAAGGGCAATCGTAACTTACTACTCGAGATCCAGTGTTTAACCACTGAAACCGAGGCTGAGTTCCCTCAGCGTGTTTGTGTTGGGTTAAACATGAACCGAATCAAAATGCTGACGGGTATTTTACGTAAGCACACTAAGACGAAAATCTTCCACGACACCTATTTTAACCTAGTCGGTGGCCTTAAGATTGATGAGTCTGAAACCTGCATCGACTTAGCACTAGTGACTGCGCTGCTAAGCAGTTTGAATGATTTTGTAGTGCCAAGAACCACTTGCATCATGGGAGAGTTAAGCTTAAATGGTGACGTTCGCCCAATCGATAGTGGTGTTCCGCGAGTCAGGGAGGCGATTCAACACGGCTTCACGGAGATTTTTATTCCATTTCGTAATTACCATAAGTCAATGGAAGGCGCAGGCGCGAAGATCATCCCTGTGAAGACGATTCATGAGTTGCTTGAGTTGATAAATTAATGTCAATTTCATCAATCAATAATAAATAGATAGTTGACCCAAAAGCATGCTTAAACGCCGCAATATTGCGGCGTTTTTACTGAAAGCTTGGGATTGTTGTAGGCGAGAGGCTTGGACTCCTATCCGATATTCGTGCGCTTTTGCTCGAATAGCCGCTCCAATTCCCTATCGAGTAAACTCGCATCACCTAAGTTAAGCTCTAGCAGTCTGCGTAGATGACTAATGCTCTCAACATCAATGTGTTGGCAGGCTAAGCCAAGCTGCTGATTTTCTCTGTGCACAAGTTTGGTCTGCATCACGACTCTGAATTCAGGCTCTTGCAGGCTAAATTCCAGTGTCAGTTCTGTGTCGTTAAAGTTAAAGTCTCGGGGGAGCTCAACCAAGGCGCCGTTAAGGCTGATATCCAGTAGTTTAGTTGGCCAGCGATTTTCATGCTGGCTATCGCGACTGATCAACTTGGCATCGGTTGCAAAGATTAACCGCGAAAATAATCGCCTATCATCCATATCGTTCCTTGAAATCCTACAGAGTGTAGATTGCTTTGCTGGTATCATAATCTTAGCGCAATCCTAGCTAATACTAATAGCAACAATGAATATCAATCGCGAATATCGCAAGCTACCACCCGTTTCTAATATCAGCAGTGATTAACCACCTTTAAGTTTTAGCCACAAGGCGGGGGACTCGATAGCAGACGCTAAGCCTTAAGCGGCTTGTTCAGTGGCGTACTCCGCTTGCTTTTGCGGCCATAAACTCTGTGCCAAGATAACCAGTGTCACTAGTTGATATAAGATCCCTGACCAAGAAGATAAATAGACAGAAAGTGTTAAGTTGAGCATATTACTTATCATCATGGCTGAACGTAACTGAGCGCCCTTCAAGTGAAATAGCGCAAAACTCATCAGTACTGCACTAGCGATAGCACACCATTCACTCCAATGCTCGGCCCACACTAATCCCTGTAGAACTGCAATACTTGAAAACACTAGCGGTAGGAGCATTCGGCAGGCGCTTTTGCGACAGGTAGCGAAGCGGACTGCATTAAGAAGTTGATTGAACATGCCTAAGGTGCTGCCCAGTAGACCTAAATGGATAGCAGTGAGACCGGAGGCTAGGAGGTTGCCTGATAGTAATTGCTGATCATTTTTCTGATAGTTAGCCCACCAACCTATGGTCATTGAGATAAAGCCTAAGGCTTGAGCCCATAATAAAGCTTGATGTGATAATTCGAACACGAAACGGCAAAACCTAATAGACACGAAAAACGGATGGCTATTGTCGTTTTTTTGCTCAAGCAAACTGTGATCTTGAGCAGCTTACTCGGTTTTAACTATTCGGTTTTATGTCGAGTTGTGAGCCGGATCGCTAAATATCAATCATTACTAAATTAGCTTGGGTGGTAACTAGAATCCGCTTCCTACATTGATATACAAAGCCGCGTCTTCTGGTCCCCGCGCCACATCGACTCCCATATGTAAGCCATAACGTCTAGCTATGGTGTACCTAAAGCCAGCACCATAGGCATTTTGCAACTCTCCATCCCACATATCACTCGAGCTTTTACCCGCTAAGCCGCTTCCAGCGAATGAGAGCAACATCCAGCGAGGGTTAAGCTTCCACATTATTTGAACTTCAGCTGAGCCGACATTTTGTCCCTGATAACGATTTTTAGGTATGCCGCGCAGATCGATAAATGGGTAAGTGAAAATAGGCAGGCGGCCGTCACTCTCGATGGTTTGGTAATGCAGTTTTACGCCTAAGGTGAGACGGCTTGAGAGTGGCCAATAGTTTAAGCCTTTAACGTTGAGGGTTTGGTAGTTGTAGTCACTACCGATATCTTTGCTAAACCAATCATACTCAAGTAGATAGTTGTAGCCGCTGGTGGGGAGAAAGAAGTTATTCAAGCTGTCATATTCGGCGATAGCGCCAATAGAGGAGACCCTAGGTGTGGTATCTATGATATCCGCTAGCCTGTCTAGAAGCTCAGGCGGAATATTGTCAAACTCACGGCGACTGCTTAAATCTAGGCTGAGATATTTTTGTGAGACGCCAAGAAACAGTGGGCTTGAGTTGATACGGTATTGTAGCTTTTGAATAATACCGAAACCTTGCATATTCATATCTAACGACAAGCCTTGGGCAAAGTCTCGTTGGCTGTAAAAGCTCATATTGATGTCGCCGTAACCGCCTCCAACAAGGTAACGCACGCTATCTTGCGCCCAGGTTTGCCTGTGACCCGCAAATGCCATCTTAGTGCCGTTATCCGTAGCCCCTACACCGACAACCGAAATCCCCGGAGTTAATAGCTGCGCGCCGCCATCGATTGAGTGAGTGGCAAGCTCTTTACGTGCTTGTTGCTGCTCGGCACTTTCGTGTAGAAACATCCCCATAACGGCAATGCCGTTTCCCACAGAAGGTTCGGTGATAATGGTGGGAACGGGTAAAAAGCCATAGGCGTTTTCGGCAAGGTATTGGCCCGCGTCAAAGTAGCCATCGATAGGGTCGAAAAAATCTACTGCAGCGATAGCATTAAAGGCCATTGGGCTTATGATGGCAGCGAGGAAAGTGCTGGCTATTTTACTGAGGTTCATAGTCTTTTTCGTATTATCATCCGTGAGTGAACAGTATACGCAAAAGAGTGAAAAACATTCAAATAGCAGAAGAATGGAAATACATTGATAGCGATTGTTATAAAAAGGGAACACTTGACATAGAAGGGAGCTGCAAATGGGCTCTAAAATTAGTAGGCGAGCAGATAGTTGAGCTTATTTAACCCAGAGTTCTGTTAAACTCCCCTTTAGTTTAGATTGTGATTCTTGGATCAAGTTAAGGAATGTCAGTGTCATTTTCATTACTCCCCTTAGGTGACAAACTTCAACGCGTGCTCGCGCAAAAAGGCTACCAACAACCAACGGCCATTCAAGCCGAGGCGATCCCGGCTATTTTAAGCGGCCAAGATATCATGGCGAGCGCGCAAACTGGGACGGGCAAAACAGCGGCATTTACCTTGCCACTACTGCAACGCTTGCTTGATAAAAGCGCAGAAGAGCCTTTAGCAAACCGACAGCCTTTAGCGAACCGACAGCCGACGGCGCTTATCTTAGTGCCAACGCGAGAGTTGGCTGTGCAAGTGAACGCCAATGTTAGCCAGTATGCAGCTAATACCGATATCGCTAGCGTGGTAATTTATGGTGGCGTAAGTATCGATGCTCAGGCGACAAAATTAGCAGCTGCTTGTGACATAGTCGTCGCGACGCCGGGTCGCTTACTGGATCATCTTCGTCGAGGCTCGTTAAATCTTTCGAGTATTGATTACTTAGTATTTGATGAAGCAGACCGCATGTTAGACATGGGCTTTATGGATGAAATTAGCGCCATCTTAAAACAGTTGCCAGCTAAGCGTCAGACCTTGTTATTTTCGGCTACTTTTAGCACGGCAATTTATGACTTAAGTAAGAAGCTATTAAATAAACCTGTGCGAATTGAAGTCGATAAGGCTAATAGCGCCGCCGATAGCGTCGAGCAGATAGTGTATGCCGTCGATAGTGACCGTAAGACCGATTTGATTTGTCATCTGATTAACAAGTATGACTGGCATCAGGTGCTTATTTTTAGCCGCAAAAAGCAGACTGCCGACAATATTGCCCTGAAAATGTTGGCAACGGGTATTGAGACTAAGGCGTTTCATGGAGACTTAGGCCAAGGCGCTCGTGAGCAGGTGCTTAATGACTTTAAGCTAGGAAAAATTAAAGCGCTGGTGGCTACCGATGTCGCTGCGAGGGGGCTAGACATTGTTGAACTTAAATATGTGGTCAACTATGAGATCCCTTTTATTGCCGAAGATTATATACACCGTATTGGTCGAACAGGCCGAGCTGGTAGTGTTGGTAAAGCGGTAACGCTTTATAGCGAAGATGATGCCTTGCTGCTTGAAGAGGTTGAAACCGTATTAGATAAACGCTTGGCGCCGCAGTGGCTGCCAGGTTTTGAGCCAGACTTAACTAAGAGTGAGCCGGTTAGTCGAAAAAATAGTAAATCAGCTGAGCGTCAAAGAGCCAAGAAACGCGCCTTGGGTGGCAGTAAACGTCGACGTTAAGTTTAAGTTTCACCATATAAAGGCAGTACTTATGTGCTGCTTTTTTATATCCCACCCTCATCAAGATGAATTATTCCGTATTAGCATTTTTTTTGTTGATTCTTGTCAAAAATATCACTCGCTAGCTATTGCCGCGCTTTAGATTACTGTAAACTCCGCGCCAACAAAGGCTGTGTTGGTAAGAGTAAATTTTACCAGGCATTTTGTCCGCAGGTCACCGGTGTCTTTCTTGGCATAAGTGGATCTCTCACCCGATATTTTAGTCGGGGCTCTACCTGCCATAGCCTAGTCGCCAACTGAACCCAGTTGGTTTGCCTAATATTTAAGAGATCAAAAGGTTAACTACTATGAAGTCTGAACAGACTCTGCCAAACTCTGCTACTCCTAGCGACTCTATTCTGGATCGTTACTTCAATATTTCAGCTCGTGGAAGCACCCTAAGACGCGAAGTGATCGCGGGTTTTACTACGTTTCTAGCCATGGTGTATTCGGTGATTGTCGTACCGAATATGTTAGGCGCGGCCGGGTTTGATACCGGTGCAGTATTTATTGCTACCTGTTTAATCGCGGCCTTTGGCTCGCTACTGATGGGCTTATGGGCTAATTTGCCGATGGCAATTGGTTGCGCAATTTCACTTACCGCTTTCACCGCATTTAGCATGGTACTGGGCCAAGGGATCTCAATTCCTGTGACGCTAGGCGCTATCTTCTTAATGGGTATCGTATTTACGCTAGTGAGTGTTACTGGCGTGCGCCAATGGGTACTGACTAACTTACCAAAAGGTATTGCTCACGGTACAGGTATTGGTATCGGTTTGTTCTTACTGTTAATTGCCACGAACAGTGTGCAGCTGATTGTGGCCAACGAAACAGGCCTGCCTGTCGCACTAGGCGATATTCATAGCCTACCTGTGATTGCAACGATTATTGGCCTTGCAGCCACTATCGGTCTTGAGCGCCGTGGTATGCCTGGTGGGATCCTAGTGGTGATCATCGCGCTATCAGTATTTGGTTTAGTATTTGATCCAGCCGTTAAGTTTCAAGGCTTTTTCGCACTGCCTGACCTGATGTCTGATAAGTCACTTATCGGCCAGCTCGACATCATGGGCGCATTGAACCCTGTAGTTATGCCTATCGTATTGGCATTGGTGATGACGGCAATTTTCGATGCAACAGGCACCATTCGCGCCGTTGCGGGTCAAGCGGACTTGCTTGATAAGAAAGACAATATTATCGATGGTGGTAAGGCGCTAACTTCAGACTCTGTGAGCAGCATTTTTGCTGGCGCAGTAGGCGGCGCACCAGCAGCTGTTTATATTGAGTCGGCAGCGGGTACAGCGGCGGGTGGTAAAACAGGTCTAACGGCTACAATCGTTGGTGTGCTGTTCTTGCTAATGATGTTCCTTGCACCACTTAGCTACCTAGTTCCAGCATATGCGACAGCCCCTGCGTTGATGTATGTGGGTCTGTTGATGCTCAGTAATGTGACTAAGCTTGATTTTGACGATAAAGTCGATGCCATGGCAGGCTTAACCTGTGCGGTGTTTATTATCTTAAGCTGTAACATCGTGACCGGCATTTTATTAGGCTTTGTTACCTTGGTCATTGGCCGCTTATGTAGCGGTGAATGGCGCAAACTTAAGCCAGGTGTGCTTGCGATTACCTTAGGTTTAGTGGTGTTCTACATGGGCGGTTGGGCGATTTAATCCCCATCGTTACTTAAAAAGCCAGTCCTAAGAGACTGGCTTTTTGTTATTTAGGCATTGGGTTTAGTTACGCTATTTCACCGCCAAGTTGTAGCTCTGGCAAATGGCAATCTAGGTAGCGGCTACGCTTCTTGGGTTTGAGTTTGTGAGTGTCCACTAACACTAAGCCGTCAATGCAATCGCCAAATTCTACATCTATTCCAAAATCGAGGAATTTAACCCCACCTGCAGTGCAGAGTTCGCCATATTGCTTATACAGCGTAGGAACCGCGCTGCCCATACTCGCCATGGTTTGCTTGAGTTGTTTAAAGCCCACACTATAATCTAACTCTCCATAATCTTGGTCGAGCTCAGCTTCTCGGCTTTGGCTAAAGCTATATGGGCTGTAGGAGTGAGCGAGTGTTTGCTCACAGGCAAATTGGGTTTTATAAAAGTGGATTAACCTCTCTTTTGCTTGTTCAGGTATGCTGTCGCTCAATGACACTGGCCCAAATAGATAGCGATATTGTGGGTTGCGAACCAATAATGCACCTATGCCAAACCAAAGATAATCTAAGCTACGTTTGCCCCAATACTTAGGTTGAACAAAGCTGCGTCCAAGTTCTAGTCCTTGCTCGAAATAGGGGCTAAAATCTTCGTGATAGTCAAATAGCGACTGGCTGTATAGCGCATCTTTACCGTGCATTTTGTGCACCTCTCTCGCTCCAGCAAAGCGGTAAGAACCAACGATTTCTAACACTTCAGGGTCCCATAGCACTAAGTGCTGATAGTAGGCATCATATTTATCTGTGTCACGGCGATTGCCACTGCCTTCACCAACGGCTCGAAAGGCTATTTCTCGCAAACGTCCTATCTCGCGCATGATAGGGTTGCTGTCTTTGTGCTGGTATAGGTAGATTTTTTTGTTGTCTTGGGTTTCACCGAGTAATTCACATTGATGTAATGCGGCCTGTAGCTCACAGCGGGGCTCTGGATGAGCGATGGCGCTTTGAGTGTTAAATAGTGGACTGCGGTTTTTGCCTATACGATAGAGGTGGTTTTTCAGTAGCTTCACTTTCACTTTCAGGGAGAAGTCATTGCTCATAACCACTTCTTTAGGGATCAGTTCGCCAATACGTATTGGCATGGTGTTCTTGGCTTGTTTAAACATCTCTTTGACCAAAAGCAGGCTAGCAAGCGGCTTGTAGATCATAGAGGCACCGTAAAATGTGGCCGAGTTTTTGGCATCGGCAAACATAGGCAATAACGGCGCGTGGCTCGCCTTGGCTATTTTTACGAAACCAGAGTGCCAATGTAAGTCGACGACACCCTGGGGACGTAATCGTGAGACCTCTCCCGAGGGAAAGATTAATACCGCCCCCTCACTTTTAAGGTGTTGATGGATATTATCTAAGTGCTGTTTGGGCGTACCACCTGTCATGTTACGCACAGGAAGCAGTACAGAATGCATTGGCTCTAGTGCCATTAATAGCTCATTGGCAACCACTTTAATATCGGGTCTGATCTTGCTGATGAGCTTTATCATGGCAAGAGCATCGAGTGAGCCGATAGGGTGGTTGGCGTAGATCACCACTCGACCCTCAATGGGGATGTTCTCGACTTCACTGCTGGGGACCGAGTAGTTAAAGTTAAAGCTAGTTAATAGCTGCTCAACAAAATCTATGCCTTTTAAATAGGAAAACTGGCTGGCGATATCGTTACAGGCTTTCTCGTTTAATAAGTATCGCAGCATGGCTTTAGTGGGGGTTGATAGCCAAGGAGTTTGATTGATCTTAGGAAGATTTTTCTCTACTACATTATCGATGGTAAATATCATGAGTTCACCTGGTTTACTTCAGTAAAATAGCCTAGGCAACGTGCCGTTCGCTTGGTGCTTGCTGATTATCATTAAAAGAGTAAGAACTGATGACTTGGGCCTGAGCAGTGGTTTCGTTCCACTTAAGCAGAGAAATATCGCCCAGTTCAGATTCTGCAACTAAGGTGCAGTTCTCGACCCAATCGCCATCATTGATATAGAGGATCTTATCTTGGATATTCAGGGCGGGCTGGTGGATATGGCCACAGATCACGGCATCGACGCCTTTGCTACTCGCGTAACGCAGCACTGCAGACTGATAATCGTGAATGGCTTGCTGAGCCTTGTTGATGCGCAGTTTGATATAGCTTGCTAAAGACCAATACGGATAACCAAGCCAAGTACGTACCTTATGCAGTCCTCGGTTTAGCCATAGCAAAACATCATATAGATGGTCGCCGAGTTTGGCGTACGCCCGACCAACACAGACTTCTGAATCAAACTGATCGCCGTGTAACATCAGATATTTGCGGCCGGTAACCCCGGTGTGAATATATTCGTTTGAGATAGACAGATCCCAAAGATGAAAGCCGCTATATGGCTTTAATATTTCGTCATGGTTACCGGGGATATAAACAACCTTAGTGCCATCACGCGCCATTTTTAATAGTTGTTGTAATACCTTGTTATGGGATTCAGGCCAGTAGACACGGCGTTTTAATGCCCAGACATCGAAAATGTCACCCACCAGATACAAAGACTCGGTTTCGACTTGTTTTAGTAACTGCAGTAGATATTCAGCCTTACAGTCTTTGCTACCTAAATGAACGTCGGATAACCACAGGGCATTGAAACTCTGCTGAGGTTGAGCTGGGATAATCGGGCTGTTTGCTGAAGTGGAGGTTAAGCGGGTATTTTTTCTTGGCTTATTACTCATCGGCTCATCATATAAATAAACGATTATTTGCAGCTAGAGTAGAAGCGGGGATTGACTCCTTGATGAACCATTTATGGCAAGTTTATGACTAGGATGAGTAGCGCTGTGAATAGGGCATAAAAAAAGGAGCGAAAATTCGCTCCTTTTTTAGATTCTTTGAGTTCAAGATTAAAAAATTAGATGCGCTACACCAGCAATAACAGGCAGTGTGACTAATGTTCTTAAGATGAATACCACGAACAACTCAAGGAAGTTAACTGGGATCTTACTACCAATTAGTAGCGCGCCAACTTCACTCATATAGATAAGCTGTGTCACAGACAAAGTCGCGATGATAAAACGAGTCATGTCTGATTCAATAGAGCTGGCTAAGATGGCAGGAATAAACATATCCGCAAAGCCCACCATAATCGTCTTCGATGCTGCTGTCGCTTCAGGGACCTGTAGCAGCTCTAGTAGTGGAATGAATGGCATACCCAAATATTCAAAGATTGGGGTGAATTCGGCAATCATTAGCGCGATAGTACCGATACCCATTACCACAGGGATCACGCCAAAAATCATATCAACCACGTTTTTCATTCCATCAACAAGAGTGTGCTTAACGCCACCGGCTTGAGAAGCTTTGGCTAGCGCTTGGTGAAGACCCCATGAGAATACGTTGTGACCCGCTGGAATGGTTTCATCATCAGCATGGCGAGGTGTTTCGTCTACATAGAGATCTTTCTTCCATGATAGTGGTGGTAGTTTAGGTACCACGATTGCCGCTACGAAACCTGCAAGACATACGGTTAGGTAGAAAGGTACAAATAGATGCTCTAGTTGAACCTGAGAGATCACCACTAACGAGAAGGTAATTGAAACAGCTGAGAAGGTGGTACCAATGACAGCCGCTTCTCTTTGAGTGTAGAAGCGAGCTTCATACTGCTTACTGGTCATCAAAATACCGACACTACCATCACCTAACCATGAAGCCATACAGTCGATAGCACTACGACCTGGTAGGTTAAAGACAGGGCGCATAACCTTGGTTAGCATAGTACCTAGCAGCTCTAGCAGACCAAAGTTCAGTAGTAGCGGTAGTAACATACCTGCAAATAGAAAGACTGAAAATAGAACAGGAAGTAGGTCATTCAGCACTAATGCACCAGTGCTACCGGAGCGAATTGCTTCAGGGCCTACGTTAAAAAATGTCAAAGTGATAAAGACTGCACCCAGTACGCGAACAACTAACCAGATAGGGCTAACGTTAAATAATGAGTTTAAAAAACGATTCTCAACAATAAATTTAGGCTGTAATACTTTTGCGAGTAATGAAGCTATCGCAGTAAAGATAACAATTGAAGTCACGATACCGACTAAAACGTCGCTTAACAGATTCTGCAGACCCTTAGAGATGATCGCGATAGGGATCGTCAGCGCATCTTGATAATTGATTGGCATCATAAACAGTAATAAACCAATCAAGGATGGCACGATGAACGTGAGTATTGTTTTAATGTTGTGGGTTTGTTTTTCTGACACTTTATCTACACCCTAAATAACGAGTTTTTGCTTAATATGACGATAAATAGACGTCTATGCATAAACAGAAATATTATTGAATATCCATTCAACTGTTAGTCGGCGAATTTACCGCCTTAAAACATCTAAGTAAAACGATTCAGTTATTCTGTAGTGGAATTCACTACCATCGAATAGTTATTAGCTCAATGTGATTATTTATATTGTATCGGAAGTTAGTGAAAAAGCACAAAACTTTTTTAGGTTAATTCTTTTTTAAAACAGATGTTTATAATTGTTGGTTGGGTGTTGCGCGCTTGGTGTTTTTGTGGGGCCGTTACACGGGGGGCGTAACGGCCCAAAGGGCTTTTAAAGAGGAATTAACTAAATGTTTTTCTCAAAGATTTTGCTTTTTCCGCATTGAGCTTTAATTCCTTCACAGAGGCCTCAACCGAGTTAACTGCGCATAGATTCTCACTCGATACTTGGCTAATTTGAGAGATATTTTGGTTGATCTCGGCCACAACTAAGGTTTGTTGCTCTGCTGCAACCGCATTTTGGATAGCTAATTCTTGAATATTCTTCATCGACTGATAGATGGTATCCACCTTTTGTACGGAGATTTCGGCATCTTCACTGCATAATAATGCCTGAGATTTACTGTGATTCATCTGCTTAGACCATAGTGTTAGCATGGAAAACATTTTGTTAACACTATCGGAAATGCTCGTGGTTGATTGCTGAGTACGGCTCGATAGTGCTCTAACTTCATCGGCGACTACCGCAAACCCTCGTCCTTGTTCACCAGCCCGAGCGGCTTCGATAGCAGCATTGAGTGCGAGTAGGTTTGTTTGCTCGGCAATTGAATCGATTTCAGACATTGCACTCGCGACTCGCTCGGCTTCTTTATTAAGTAAGAGCGCGTTCGCTGCGGCTTCGGCAACAGAGTCTGATAGTTGATTTATACCTGTGGCATTTTGCTGCATTTTTTCGCGACTATCTTGGCAAAACTGATAGCTATGTTGAATGCTGTCTGAAGTGGACTTTGTGTTCCTAGCGACTTCACCTATGGTGCTACCCATCTCTTCGGTGGCACTGGCCATCTGTTCTATCTGTTGATTTTCTACGTTTAAGCCAGCATGGGTTTGCTCTGTGGCGGCAATCAGTTGGCAGGCAATATCCTCGATATGCTCGGCATTATCTTGCGAGCGTCCGAGCACGCCTTGTAGCTTGGCGTCTTTCATCATTAATTGGAAATCTAACAGTGAAGAGGTATCGCGGCCACAATAAATAAAGCGGCTGACCGAGTCATATTCTTGTTTCATCTTCATCAGTTTTGCCGGGATCCGAAAAGCCTCATCAAAAAAGATGGCAAGATTGACCCCCATTAGAATGATCCCCGCAATAATAACGCCCCAACCCCAAATGGCGCCGGCAGCCAATAAGCCAGTACTGGTGCAAAGGACTGAGAGAAGCCTTTTATTCGTTAAACTGATGGGGTCGTTAACGCGCTTCCCTTGATTGAGGCGCTGGTAAATATGGGTGGCTCTTGTGGTGAGTGTATTATTGGCAGCCACGCGTACCGATTGATAACCTATGAGCTCGCCTTTCTCAAAGAGGGGGGAGACGAAAGCATCGACCCAATAGTACTTGCCATCTTTACAACGATTCTTCACCACACCTCGCCAAGACAGTCCTTGCTTAAGTTTTCCCCACATATCTTCAAATGCGGCCTTGGGCATTTCTGGATGACGCACCACATTGTGGTTATGGCCGATAAGCTCTGCTTGTTCAAAACCTGAGATCTCAAGAAATCTTTGATTAACGTAGGTGATCACACCACGCTTATCTGTGGTTGAAATGAGTTGATCGCTAGGGGTTAACTTAACCTCTTGATTGATTAAGTTTGCTTGTTTCTTTGTCATTATTATTATTCCGTGTGACAGCAAAAGCATCGCAATTAGAACGCGACGCATTAACACAAGCTCATATAATATAACATTAATACACTTGTTTACATTGAGCATAAGGCTTTTTTAAGCCAGTTCATCATGAGTAATTTTGTTGACTGAATACGGTTAAGTTTTTGGGATTATTCCCTTTTTTACCTACGTTTTTTAGATTATTTTTAGTCATAGGCTTGAAATTTTAATGTGCAGACTATAAAAGTAACAAATAGGTAACTTAGTTTGGTTATAACTGTTTGTTAAAACTCTGAGCTATGCCTCTTTACCGTCAGGCGATTCGATATACATTAATAAACGTTAATAAAAAGATTTAATAGGGAACTATGCTCGTTAAGAAATACAGTAAAGTTTCAACGTTAGCATTTAGGTTCGGCATGCTTGGCATTTTTGGGCAGGTGCTAGGACTAGTTTTATCGCTACTAATGTTTGAACGGTTTGATGGTGAAAGCTTTAATTTTTTTAGCAACACGTTAAGTGAATTAGGAAATTATGGTCACTCTTATTATGCGGTGATTGTGAATGGCGGGCTTTTTTTTGGCAGCCTTTGTGTCGTGCTTTTCTGTTTGCTTAGCCTACAGCTAGACACCTCTCCTTGGAGTTACCTGTTTTACGCCAGTCTAGGGTTGAGTTATCTTGCTCTCGCTGCGATGGGTTTGTTTCCTATTAATGTTTACCACCTACATGTGATCGCGATTAAGTATTTCTTTATCTTTGGCTGTAGCAGCCTATTATTCTATGGCTTATATCAGCTGCTTGCGAAAGAATCACAACGTTCAGTCCTGACTCATGTTAGCGGGGGGCTGGCATTTATTTTGATGAGTTCTTTTCTACTACTGCCTTTGCTAGAACTGGGGTTTACGGAAGGTGACAGTGCTTTTTACAATGAAATGTTGGCCGAACCGACAAGAGCAGAAATATGGTGGCCAGCCATTATTCAATGGGTAAGCCTAACCACATTTCTGTTCTGGACTTGCTTAGTGATCAAGGACTTGAAAAAGCCTATTCACTAACGCCGTCTACACCTGACTAAAGCCTGCGCTTTGGTGCCAATAACCGTTGCAAGCTAAGGTTTTATCCGTTGTTGGTAGTGATAAAATCTGCTCAGCGATTTCAATGCTCTGTAGGCTACTAGGTGATACCCTGAAATAGTCGACACCCATCAATTTCATCTGTTCAACTTCACTCGACAGATCGATTAAACTCGCCGATTGGGTCTGAATACCATTTAGCCGTAATAGTGGTTGGTCATCCATAGTTTGTGCTAGCAGCCCTTTAGGGTTGGCAAGGCATACGATTTGGCAATCATCCTTTTGTAAGCCTTGCTGGCGTGCGGTAAAGCAACGGGCCGAGTGGGCGAGTGGCAGATAACCGTGACCAAAGACTTCCACTTCAAAAGGTGTTGGCTTTTCAGCCTCGATAACCTGGGTTAGCCAATCTTTTGATAACTCGATCGGCATCACAAATCGCTGCATGCCCCATTGGTGCAATTTTTTCAATGTCGCAAAGTTATAGTTGTTGACGGTTGGACCGCAGACAAAGGGTAAGTTGCGCTCTTTAGCCGCCTGTACCGCACCCATGTCATTGGCTTCAATCATAAACTCGCCGTTATCAACATGCTTTTGCAGCTCTGTGTATTCAGATGGTGCCTCTAGCAGCGCTAAGGTTGATAGCACGACTTGTTTACCTGATTCTCTGAGCATTTGTGCAAGTGCAAAATAGTCGGAAAACTTAAGCTGTCGGCGACGACTGCATACTGTTTCACCTAAGTAAACTAATGGGATATTGCTTTGGGCAACTTGCTCGTAAAAAGTATTAACTTTCTGTTTTTCCCAGCAATACTGCAACGGGCCAAGTGAGATTTTCATTATATGTCCTTTTTAGCCTATGATTATTGCCAGTTACGCTCGTACGCGCCGAGAGTGGTGGTTTGTCCCTCAGAGACTTTTGCCAGTGCAAGATCCCACTCCCGCTGAGTCTGGTATTTCTCGGGGGCAGACATGTAGCTATCGATAGCGGCGCGCCACACTTTAGTAACCTGTTCTACATAGGCTGGGCTACGCTGACGGCCTTCAATCTTTAGCGATACCACGTTGGCTTTGGCGAGTTCTGGTAGCAAGCTTAAGGTGTTAAGGCTTGTTGGCGACTCAAGAATATGGCTAGGGGTGTTATTTTCCTCAGTGGTGTAACGGCCTTTACATACCACAGGGTAACCCATCTGCTCATCTAGGCCTGATTTGTCGATTAACACGTCATTTAACAGGGTTAAACGATCGCTTCCGACTTCTTGCCAACGAACATGCTTGGCAGGTGAGCAAGATCCGCCAGTATTGGGTGATTGACCTGTGACGTAAGAAGATAAGTGGCAGCGGCCTTCGGCCATAATGCATAAGCTACCGAAAGCAAACACTTCTAGATCGACCGGAGTGACCTTCGCCAGGTCGCGCACTTGCTTCATCGATAACACCCGTGGCAATACCGCACGCTCAATATTAAATTCTTCTTTATAAAGCTTAAGAGCGCCTAAGTTGGTTGCGCTTGCTTGAACCGAAAGGTGCAAGGGCAGGTGAGGGTATTTACTATGGGCGTAATCGAGCAGAGATAAGTCCGCCATGATTAATGCGTCAACACCTGTGTTTGCTGCAAGATCAATCGCTTGATACCAGCGGCTTTCTTCACCCGGTTTAGGGAAAGTGTTGATGGTCAAAAATATCTTCTTGCCACACTTCTTTGTATATTCGGCGGCTTGCTGAAGTTTCTTCGGGGTAAAATTTAAACCTGCAAACGACCGTGCATTGGTATCGTCCTTCAGACCGAGGTAGACCGCATCAGCACCTGCATTGAGGGCGGTTTTTAGGGATGCGAGATTTCCCGCGGGGCACAGTAATTCCATATGGATGCTCCAAAAATATTGAAACAGGAGTTTAAAAGGGAATGAAGATCATATTTTTGATGTAAAACAGGTTTGTGATCATAAAATCTAGGTAATATTCCCTTCTTTGCCTCATTTTGGATACATATTTACATGCAAGGTTTTTTTCCTCACAAGTTAGCTCATAAAATGCTCGAAATTGGGCCGAAGGTGATTGCGCGTCCATTAGCTATCGTGCCATTTACGCTAAAAGCAGAGTTACTAAAGCGCATCTTAGGTTTATTGCTAGCAGAGCAAGCTGCCGATGAAGAATTAGACTTTCTAGAGGGGCGCTGGGTGGCGATTAATATCGAAGATTTGGGGCTGACATTTGAAGTGACTTACACCGACACTTGGCAAGTTCGTCAACTGCAAGATGCCGAAGTTACCTTTACCGCTCAATCAAAAGAGTTGCTACTGATTGCCGCGGCAAAAGAAGATCCTGATACCTTGTTTTTCCAGCGTAAACTTAGTATTGAAGGCGATACAGAGCTTGGGCTTGAGGTGAAAAACTTACTGCTCAGTGTTGAATTTGATGCCATGCCAGCTGGAATTCGAGTGGCAATTGAAAAGTTGGCGCAGGCGCTACAAGCATTACAAGCAAAAGCAGAACCAGCACTTGCTTAATCGATAGCGTTTTCAGCTCGTTTGTCATGCATAGCTTGTAGGTTATGCATGACTTGCTCGTATAGGCTAACTTTTTTAATGCTAGCCTATTAAATTGTTCTCTTTAGACTAAGCCCTTTAAATTAAGTCCCCTCTGATTAAACTTCTTGGTTAAAGTCGACATCGACCTCAAAAGTTAACCTTTCTCTAGTGACTGGGTGGTTTAGTACTAAACGCTGAGCATGTAGATGCAAGCGGTTTGCTTTCTTGCCATAAAGGTCATCGCCAATAATGGGTAGATGTAAGCCTTCATGATGAGCACAGTGCACTCGAAGTTGATGAGTGCGGCCAGTATGCGGATACAAATACAACATAGTGGCATCAGCGCTGCGCGACTTTACCTGCCAATGAGTTTGCGCATGCTTACCATGCTCATAACAGACCAGTTGTCTCGGTCTGTCATCAATATCGCCTCTCAGTGGCAAGCTGATCTCACCTTGTTCAGCCTCAACAACACCTGATACTTGAGCCACATAACGCTTCTCTACCGTGCGGGCAATAAACTGCTGCGCTAAAGACTTGTTAGCTTCACGACTTAGCGCAATCACCATTAAACCTGAAGTCGACATGTCGAGTCTGTGAACGATAAGCGGACCTGTGGCCTGTGGAAATTGTGCCTTCATGCGCGCATACACAGAGTCGGTGACATTTTTGCCTGGTACCGAGAGGAATTCTGCAGGTTTGTTAACCACCACCATCGCGTCATCTTGATAGACAATCTCTAACGATTTACCTTCGGCAGGATTCGTCAGTAATGGATTTTCATCCATCTCAATACCTTCCAGCATATGGCTTAAAATCGGTTGGCATTTACCCTGGCATGAGCCATAAAAGTTTTTATGCTGCTTGATTTCAGACTTAGGTGATACGCCCCACCAAAACTCTGCCATGGCGATAGGCGTTAAGTCATGCTTAAAGGCAAATTGCAGCAGTTTAGGGGCTGCACATTCTCCTGCTCCGGCTGGTGGTTGCTGGGTAGGGCTGTCTTTAAAGATCTGGTTGAGATCTTTTAACTTACCAGCTTGATTTAAAAACTGATACTGCGCAAAAATCTGTTTTTGTAGTCTATTAGAATGTTGAGCGCGACTCGCTTTGAGTGATGTTATCTCAGACTGCAACACATTTAGTTGGCTGGCGACTTCATCGCATCGAGAGTCCCATTGTTGCTTGGTGGCTTTAAGGTGGAATTTCTCGGCGACACTTTCTTTACCTAGCTGCACATTTAGCTCACTAAGTGCCGCCGGATCTTGTTGATTTTCAACGCTTATACGGCGAAGTTTACGTGTTTTACGGTTTTCAATAATTTGCGCACGTATCGCTTCTAGCTCGCTTTCAGCCTGGCTGCGTAATTGTGCTAACTCAGCACTGAGCTTAGCAATATAAGGATTACTCTGGGCACTTTTCAATTGCTCAGTAAGCTGGTTAAGCGCCTTCATGCCGCCATGGAAAAAGCTTTCCTCTGCCAACATATCAAAAACGGGTGGCGCAAAACCATTGAGTAGGTTTTGTTCGGCTAACTTACCTGAAAATGCCGCTAAATACCCAAGCTGCCCAGCAGAGTTACGCACGATAAGCACGCCAAACATTTTACCAATGGCGGCGGTTTTAGCCGCGTCGGTAGTTCTGTTTACATCATCCTCTAAGCCAAAGTTATGCTGCCAGTCAGTTTGAGTGGTTAAGTACTCTTGCAGCTCAGAGGCGGCCAATAAACACAGCGGGTGCGGCTCATAGTAAAACGGAAAGGTAAAACGCAGTGGCAGCTCGTAACTATCGATAGCCGATTTGAACGGGGTAAAACAGTGCTGAGCTAAATACATGGGCAGTTAATATCTTTTTGAGAGGTAAACGGACGCTAAGCTTGGATGAAAGCAAGTAAGCTTGAATGCAATTAAGGGCAACAAAGCCTGAGTTAGCGAGGTATTAAGGCTAATTTTACGTTGCCAGACTAACGAAGTCATTAGTCGTGAGCGGTATTTTAGAGTCTTGCCTAGCTTCACTTCAAAGCAAAAAGGAGCCTAATGGCTCCATTGTTTATCGTCAAGACTAGCTTATTCGACCGGCTTACCTGTAATTATATGGTACTTAATTAATAGCTCATCATCAGACTCTTTATGGTCTGGGTCGACAGCGATACAGTCGATAGGACAGACTGAAATACAAGTAGGTTTGTCGTAGTGACCGACACATTCAGTGCATAAAACTGGATCAATCTCGTAGATCTCTTCACCCATAGTAATGGCCTGGTTAGGACACTCGGGTTCACACATGTCGCAGTTGATACAGCTGTCGTCGATTAATAATGCCATTGAATTAGCGTGCCTATTAAAATTACTAAAACCCCGCCTAGCGGAGCAGTCTAAAAATGATACCAAACAATTATACCATACAAAGGGGCGCAGACTAGGCTCGTCATGCGGTGAAGAGGGACTATTATCACACCTAAGGCGAGCTTTGAATCCATGCAGGTAGTTTTTGAACGTCAAGATGAGCGACTGTGGTGTTATAGACAGGCTTTCGATATTGATTTATAAATGAAAATAGCACTTAGGGAGAAACTATCACTTAGGAAGGAACTATGCCGTCGGATTCTAATAATGAAGCAATACCGCTTATTCAGCGTCAAGATGTCGCATTTTTTGCAAGTTTGCTCAGAGGGTTAGATGGCAGTATTTATCCTATATTGCAACAGGCAAAGGTCCCGGTTGATCTCTACTCTAGTGAGAATAACTATGACTACCTTCCTGAGAATACGGTTAAAAACCTCATTCAAACTCTGGGCGAAAAGCTCGAACCTCAAGAATTTATTCAACTGATCCAAAGTGCATGTAAAAATATCTATATCCCCCAATTTATTAGGCGATTGACTCAAAAGGACTCATTGAAAGCGGCTTTAGATGAGTTTGCTGAGCAGTTAAAGTCTAATCTGACCCATACTCAGGTCTATACTCAATTCACTGGTGGTAAATGGTGGTTGGTGCGGGAAAAAGAGGGGGTGGATAAAGCCTGGTTCACCCATGCGGAGTTGTTTTCTGCGATATTTATTTGTGAGTTGTTATCAGCGCTAACAAACAATAAGTGGCGACCTGAGCAAGTGGGGGTTCAATCCGCAAATGACGCTGCTTTTTCTCTATTACCTCAACTGAGTCGAGCGCAGTTTTTCAGCAATAGGCCGGTAACGGCTTTTTCAATTTCAGAAAGTCTAATGAAGGCGCCCGTTACTCATCCCTATATATCGACTAGAGATCATATCGCTGCTGAACCTAGATTGAGTTGCTTTCTAGGTACTTTCAAGTTGGCTATCCAACCTTACTTGTCGATGGGCAAATTACCGATTAAGACTGCAGCCCAAATTTTAAACTTAAATGTAAGAACCTTGCAGCGGCGTTTAGCAAAAGAGCATGTTCAGTATGGTGATATTGTCGAAGAGATGGTGCTTGAGCAAACCTTAGATCTACTAAAATGCCCTTCCTTAAAGATCACCTCAATTGCGATTAGGATGGGCTACTCCGATGCGGCTCATTTTACTCGGGCTTTTAAACGCCAAATGAACATGACCCCCAGTCAGTATCGCCGTCAATTCAGTTAATCGCGCGCCAGCTAGAAACAAAAACATCTACCTTTGCTGCTCAACGTTGTCACTTGTTGTCGTCAAATGGCTATTATTCAATCTTGTGTTCGTCCAAAATTTAACCTAGTTTACGAAGTGTTAGTGGCAAATAGTGTGTTTGTTGTCGCTGATTTTGTAACGCTTTTTTAAGTATGGAATGTTACGCGAGGTGAAAACTCACCAAGCATGGATAACTAGAGGTGCACGAATGAAATACCGAACGTTGAAGATGTCTGTTGTTGCTGTGTCTTGCTCATTAGCTTTTTCTGTTAGTGCTGAGTCAATCTTGTTTACAAACGTCAATGTGTTTGATGGTAAGAAAGATGAGTTACTAGAAAACCATCAAGTGTTAGTGGTTGACAATAAGATCAGTAAGGTGTCTAGCGAAGCGATTTCTGCGCAAGATGCCAAGGTTATTGACGGTAAAGGTATGACCTTAATGCCGGGTCTGATTGAAGGTCACGGCCACCTACAGATGAATGGCTCTTCTTTACCGGATATTGAAAATAACCGTAACTGGGAAGAGTTGGCTGCACGTTCTGCAGCGCGGGCAAAATCGGCTTTGATGTCAGGTTTTACCACTTGGCGTGATGCTGGTGGTATGGGCGCAGGCCTTAAGAAAACCATTGATAGCGGTGAGCTCGTCGGTCCGCGAATTTATCCCTCTGGAGCATTTATTGGTCCAACAGGCTCTCATGCAGACTTTCGTAACTTCACCACTCCAAATGAAACTTTTTATGGCCACAACTCCTCGGGCGGCCGCCTTGGTATGAGCTGCACCGCAGACAGTATTGGTGACATTAAAGCCTGTGCTCGTCAAAACTACATGCAAGGGGCAACACAGATTAAGTTAATGTCCAGTGGTGGCGTAGCGTCATCGTTTGATCCGTGGCAGCTTAATGCCTATTCACTTGAAGAGTTACAGGCGGCAGTAGAAGTGGCCAATGCCTACGGTTCTTACGCCATGTCCCATGTATACAGTAAGGTCTCACTGCTGCGTAATCTAGAGGCGGGTGTGAAAACCCTTGAGCATGCCTTTATGTTCGATAAAGATGTCTATAGAGCAATGAAGAAAAATGATGCCTATATGACCACCAATATGACGGCCTTCTCACCCTATTTAGGCGAGATTGAAGCGATTAACTCCAACCCAGCTTCTGCGCGTAAAGCTAAAACCGCACAAGCCGCTTTTGGTGACTACATCGATAATGTCAATAAGTATCAGCCTAAGCTAGGTTTCCACGTGGATTGTGTTGGTGGCGTTGCCGCCTGTGAGCAGCAAGCTGATCACTCTATTTACTTAAGTGGTAAGTTCTTCGGCAACCATTACACCTTGCTGTCGATGACATCGGTAAACGGCGAAATCGTTAAACTGGCGGGTGAAGTGTTAGACCCCTATTTTGAAGGTAAGCTTGGAGTTGTCGAAGAGGGCGCTTACGCGGATCTGCTATTGGTTGATGGTAACCCACTAGAAGATCTCACTGTGATTGGTGCTAACGAGAAATGGTTTGATGCACCTAAGCGTGATGGTATCGAGACGATGAAAATCATCATGAAAGGCGGTGTGATCTATAAAAACACCATGTAATTTGATTTGTTTTAAGGATCAAAGGCAAGCCATCTAGCTTGCCTTTATATCAATGGGCTTTTATCGATGAGCCTTTCGTTAAAGCCCGTTGCTAAAGCGGGGTTGTGGACTTCTGTGTGTGAAATCAAGTGTGTGAAATCAATTATTTTAGAGGGCGCGATGAAGAAAGTATTATTAGTGTTGTTGAGCTTATCTTTTGCGGTTCATGCAGACTCTGAAATGGCTAATGTACAGCCGTTAGACGTGCAAGCACTAGACTTGCAAACATTAGAGGTGCAAGCACTAGATTGGCAAGTGCTGGCGCCAATTATTAATGAGCAAGATGTTAGCTTGCCAGACGTAACTGAAAGTCAAAAAAGATTACTTGCCGCTGTGATTCAACTGCAAGATAGCGCAAAAGCGCTTGATAAAGAAAACGCCGTTAGAGCACGCCAAGGTCTAATTGATGAAGGTGTAGATGTTGATGCGGCGCTCGATGCAAGAGCGCGCTATATGTCGCTTGCTCAGCGAAGAGCCGAGAGCTTAAATACACAAGTGAATGGCAAAATGGTTAGCATGTCAGGCTTTGTGGTGCCGACAAAATTTAACGGCGTGAAAGCAACTGAGTTTTTATTATTACCCTATGCAGGAGCGTGCATTCATATGCCACCACCTGCAGCAAATCAGATTGTGAAACTCAGCTTTGCTGCTGGCTTTGAAGTTGAGAATGCACAATTTCCAGTGACAGTGGTCGGTAAGATTAACGCAGATAAACAAACTGAGTTGGTACAACTGGTTGATGGCAAAATGAATGTCACTATGGGTTACGCCATGGATGCACTAACGATTGAGAAATATTACACAGATACGATGGAAGCGACACAGCAGCTAGATCATAAAGAGCATGATCGCAAAGGACATGAGCATAAAGGGCATGCTCACTAACTGAACGATACACATGGAATGAAAGGCGTGTTAATAAGGAACTCTGTATGAATACAATGCGTTTAGCGGTTTTAATCGGAGCCAGTCTTGCTTGTGGTAGCCTGTTTAGCGCTGCGAGTTATGCCAGTACCAGCTTTGGTAGCCCAAATACGGTTGATAACACCATTAAAGACAACACTCGTAAGAAAGAGTCTTGGCGAGAAAACCTAGCAAGTGAACATAACCTGACTCTGGGGCTTGATTATCAAGTTCTGGGGTTATCGGCAAGCTCACCTACCGAAGGCGGCGCTGATAATTCTGTCGCTGGTGTGGCTCGTTTTTATGGCTCTTGGAACTTAACAGGCTTAGAGAGCGGCAATGTGGGCGGGCTTGTTTGGAAGGTTGAGCATCGACATGGTTATACTGAGACTGCTCCGAAAGCTTACTCATTTATTGAGCCGGGTCTGGGTTATATAGGTATGATAGGTCCAGCATATAGCGACCAAGGCGGACGGCTCACCAACCTCTATTGGAAGCAGCAATTTAATCAAGGAAAAACCGCCTTAATGGCGGGTTACTTAGATACATCCGATTATGTCGATACCTACGCATTAGCGAGTCCTTGGACAGGTTTTACCAACTTGGCATTTAGCACTGGGGCGGGCGCAATTGGGTTACCGGACGATGGGGTTTTGGGTTTGGCCGTTGGCCATATGATTAATGATAATATTTATATTATTGCCGGCGCTGCGGATGCCAAAGGTAAATCAGATAAACCATTAGATGGCTTTGACACGCTATTTAATGATCATAAGCTGTTTACCACATTTGAGCTTGGCTGGACGGCATCACAAGAGCATATCTATACCGACAATGTGCATGTGACTTTGTGGCATATGGACGGCGGCACTCAACATAATCTCACCCAACTAAGTGAAAGTGGCCAAGGGGTTAACTTTTCGGCTAGCTTCTTTGTTACACCGCAAATAATGCCGTTTGTTAGAGGCGGTATATCGGAGGGGGACGTCGCGCTTTACGATAAGTCGTTAACGCTAGGGCTTGGCTATTTTGGTTTAGGTGGTGAGAAAAATAACTTAGGTTTTGCGATTAATTTCAGTGAAGTGAATGAAAACTTAGGCAAGGCCTATGGCGTGAGTGACGACAAGCAATTTACCTCAGAGCTGTATTACAACATGAGTCTGGGTGAATTTGTGCAGTTAACCCCTAATATTCAATATATTGATAACCCCGCTATCTCAACAGAAAAAGATACCTGGGTTTTTGGGCTGAGGGCGAGAGTGACTTTCTAACAAGCTCTGATTGGTATTACAAGCGAGTACTTACTCAACCTAAACTAAAAAGGCCTCTAAATAGAGGCCTTTTTTAAATTTGTAGCGTTAGTTGTTAGTACTCTTATCATCAGCTCGGTTGGGCCAAAATCTATTTGCTAGGTTAAGATTTTACTTAGCTTTTATGGCGTAACCACGTTAAACCAGAAGTTAAATTCATCTAGCATCCCAAGAAACTCTTTAAATTGCTTTTTGTCACCGGTTAACTTCACCGAACCATTCTTAATCGCTTCATCAAAACTGAGTTCTTTAAGCTGAATACTGTTCATGGTTTCCATCGTCATCACTAAAGCGACATCTGGGTTCTCGACTTGATTTTGACTATGGTGCAGTACGGCGTTTTCTAATGTCAGCGTGTACTGACTCTTAAGATCTGTGAAATCAATATTGATATTGACTAACTTACCTTCAGCTTTGCTTGAATCTAACCTTACTGCTAAGAAGTCAAACAGCATTTCTGGTGTCATCGCTCGAATGGTATCTGGCGTTGCCGTTTGTGTGCCTCCTGCTGATGGAACACCGTTTCTTAGCTCATAAGCGCCTTGCAAATATACTGAGCGCCATGGGCCTGATTCAGCCTGATATCCAAGCTGCTCGAAAGCATCGGCCAATAGTTCTTTAGCTGCTTGATTGTCAGGGTTAGCAAATACAGCGTGTTTCATCACTTCTGCAACCCAGCGATACTCCCCTTTATCAAATGAGGTTTGCGCTTTCTTGAGTACTGCCGCTTCACCGCCCATAAACTCCATATACTTTTTTGCTACCATTTCAGGCGGTAGATTATTGAGATTTGATGGGTTACCGTTATACCAGCCCATATATCTTTGATATACGGCACGGCTGTTATGGCGTAAGGTGCCGTAATATCCACGGGTTGGCCAATTCTGTTCAAGCTCAGCAGGTAGGGTTATCATTTCTGAGATCTCTTCGCCTGTATAGCCTTGGTTCATTAGGCGAACTGATTGGTCATGAGTAAACTTGTAAATATCACGCTGCTTTTTAAAATATGGAATGATATTTTCACTATCCCAGACTGGCCAGTGGTGACTCTGAAATTTCACTATCGCTTCTTGACCCCAAGTATCTATGGTCTCATCTAGAAAGCTTGACCAGATCAAGGCATCTCTTACTTGAGCACCACGTAGGGTCAAGATATTGTGCATGGTGTTAGTCGAGTTTTCTGCCATCCACAGTGCTTTCATGTCTGGAAACCAGGTGTTCATCTCTGCGGGGGCTTCGCTACCAGGGGTGAGCTGGAACTCCATATTAACTCCGTCAATGTTTAGCTTCTCACCGGTCTTGGTGATCTCATGACTTGGAAGTAGTAGCCCTGCAAGTCCAGTTGACACTGTCATACCTAGACCACCATTGACACCACCTTGAGCATTACGGGGGAGAAGAGCGCCGTACATATATACCGCGCGGCGTCCCATGGCGTTACCTGCAATCACATTTTCTGAGACGGCATGTTCTGTAAAGTGCTCTGGTGCAATGATCTGTACTTTGCCTGAGGCTACATCCTCTACCGTTGCAATTCCTGTTGCACCGCCATAATGATCGATATGGCTATGGCTATAAACGATGGCGACAACAGGGCGTTCACCCAGCTGTTCATTGATGAAATCAAGTGCAGCTTTAGCGGTCTCTGGCGAGATAAGCGGATCAAACACGATCCAACCTGTTTTGCCCTTAATAAACGTAATATTGGTCAAATCGAATCCACGTATTTGATAAATATTATCAGTGACTTCAAAAAGCCCATGTTGCATTACGAGTTGCGAGTTGCGCCATAGGCTAGGGTTTACGGTATCTGGGGCATCTTTATCAATACTAATATAGGTTTTATATTGCTCTAGATCCCAAACCACATTGCCTTGGGCATCTTTAATCGTGACTGTTTCTGGTTTGGCAATAAAGCCACGCTGTGCATTCTCAAAGTCCTCTTTGTCATTAAAAGGAAGGGTGTTTAGGACTACTGCATTTTCTTGTTTGGTGAACTCGGTGGCGGGTTTGGATTGTGTTGCTGCGATGGTTGAGTGAGATAGCACGAGAGAAAGTGTTATCAGTAGTGGGAGCTTAGGTCTATTCATTACAAATTCCTTTTATAACGGAGAACGGGAAGCTATTTAATTATGAAGTGCAAAGTATAGTGAACTTATACCAATCAGTATTAGCCATAAATGGTTAAATAATCAACAGCTAATATAATTTGGTTATTTGTGTAGTGATTTTAAGGAAAAAGAAAGTGCGCCGTTGCTGTGGAGTATGGAGACCGATATCTATATCGCTTCGAACGCATTAAATCTGTAGTACTTATTTTGAGGTGCAGTAGTACGCTGGTCATTTGGGGAAATAAAATTAAGGCCCGCATTGCGGGCCCATTGTGCTGATTTTACTGATGAAACCGAGCGTATTAAGCTGGTTTGTCAGTTGCTTGATGCGGGTTGCGGGTATCTTGGCCTTGTGGCAAGTTACGCAGTAATACCGCTTTTTCAAGCTCAACGCCTGCTGGTACGTCTAGGAATACGAAGTGCCCTGAACCTAGACCGGCCTCAACACTTTCACCTTTACGGTTAATTAGGCTATCAACCTTCAATGTTAGGTTACCTTGCGGTGTCATTACTTCAACACTGTCGCCCACAAGGAACTTGTTCTTCACATCAACTTCAGCAAGACCTGCTTCATTGCGAACGCCTGTAAACTCGCCAACAAACTGCTGAGTATCGCTGATTGAATAGCCATAATCGTAGTTTTGGTATTCATCATGTACGTGACGACGTAAGAAACCTTCGGTATAACCACGGTGTGCAAGACCTTCTAGGTTATGCATTAGTGTGCGGTCAAAGTCTTTGCCCGCTGCAGCATCTTCAATCGCTTGACGATATAGCTGGGCTGTACGTGCAACGTAATAGAAAGATTTAGTACGACCTTCAATTTTCAGAGAGTCGACGCCCATCTTAGTCAAACGATCTACGTGTTGAATTGCACGTAAGTCTTTTGAGTTCATGATGTAAGTACCATGCTCATCTTCAAACGCAGGCATATACTCGCCTGGACGACCGGCTTCTTGCAGCAATACGATTTGATCTGATGGCTGACCCGCACCTAATGTTGGCGTTTCAATTTGCACTGCTGGGTTAACTGGAACCACATCGCCAGTTTCAGTCTGCTGCGCTTCATGGACATCGTACTTCCAGCGGCAAGCATTGGTGCAAGTACCTTGGTTCGGATCGCGTTTGTTGATGTAACCAGACAGTAAGCAGCGACCTGAGTACGCCATACATAGCGCACCATGAACGAAGACTTCTAATTCGATATCAGGGCAGCGTTGACGAATTTCTTCGATTTCATCGAGTGATAGTTCACGAGAAAGAATGACACGCTTAATGCCTTGAGATTCCCAGAATTTAACCGACGCCCAGTTAATGGCATTGGCTTGTACTGACAAGTGAACCACTTGATCTGGAAACGCTTCGCGTACCATCATGATAAGACCTGGATCTGACATGATTAACGCGTCAGGCTGCATGGCAACTACAGGCTCCATATCTTTGATATAAGTCTTCAGTTTGGCGTTGTGCGGTGCAATGTTGCTAACCACATACAACTTTTTATTCAGGCTGTGGGCTTCTTTAATACCCGCTGCGAGGTTTTCCATTTTAAAGTCGTTATTACGTACGCGAAGACTATATCTTGGCTGGCCGGCATAAACCGCATCGGCGCCATAGGCAAAGGCGTAACGCATATTTTTCAATGTGCCAGCAGGGGACAATAGCTCAGGTTTAAACATAATAGCTTCTCTGTTAACGGATAAGGATTCGACAATCGGCCGCGCATTTTACTGAATGCGGGTGTACTAATGCAAGAAAGTCAGCCGTATATAATAAGTGGACTTGGGTCGATCTGAGTCGTTTATTATAAGATCTTGTGATCTCCTTATCATTTTTTAAGCGATTTAACCCTAATCTCGTCGCTTGCTTAAGTATTGACCCATAAATAGTATTTTGCACGTACCTCAAAGCGTTCTACTGTTATACTCGATTCGCTGCAAATTAATACGAGTTATAAGGGAGTTGAGATGTCTACAGAGCATCAAGTATTAGTTGGTTTGTTAAAAAAATTAAAGTCCGATGCCTTAGTGTTGCCGACCTTGCCAGAGGTTGCTATGCGGGTGCAGGAAGTGGTGGGTCAAGAAGACGCCAGCCTAAAAGATGTGGCTAGTATTATTGGTCAAGATGCGGCTATTTCAGCTAGGGTTATTCGTATTGCCAATAGCGCTATGTACAGTCGTGGGATCCCCGCTGATAACGTCAATGCCGCCATTAACCGTATTGGGTTGACTCAGATTAAATCCATTGTGACATCAATTGCGATGGAGCAGCTGTTTATCTCCACCAATCAAATGGTGTGGGAGGTAATGGATGAGGTGTGGAGTTCCTCTATTGATGTGACGGCTGCCGCGTGCGCGATGTTGCAGATTTATAATGCTAATAATCCGGGTAGCAAGCTAAACTTTGACACTATGACATTAGCTGGTCTGGTACATAACATTGGCGCGCTGCCGGTATTGACTGAGGCCGAGGCTCAACCTGAGTTATTTGATAGCATAGAAATGTTGCGAGCCTTAGTGAAAAAGTTACAAGGCCCGTTAGGGCGTGCCGTGTTAAAGAGCTGGGAGTTTTCGCCAGATGTGATGCAAGTAGTAGAACGCTGGGCTGACCTCACCTATAACTCTGAACAAGTAAGTTACTTGGACTTTATTCGCGCGGCGGCTTTCTATACCGGCGAGCTAAGAGCTGGCGACGATTTAGAGCAAAGGATGACAGCCTTTATTGAGCGTGGTTTACCTGTATCGGCAGATGAATTAGTAGGTGATAGATTCCAAGAGGCTTACCAATCTATCAAGGCGAGTTACGAATAACCTTGACGTTTAAATCATGACGTTTAAATCGTGATGCGATGAAAATTTAAACTATAGTGTGTGCTGGTGTTGGAGCCTGTGGTCACTATAGTTTATAACTGAATAAATAGAGATTTTATAACGGTAAAAGTACTCATTGATGGACAGTTTTTGGATGATTTCCACTGTGTGTTTGTTGCTAATAGCTTTGTTAGTAAGTGCACTCTTGTGGCTGCTCAGACTGCGACATCAACTCAATAAATTATTTGAGTTTCTTGACCTGAAGGGGATTAAGCTCCCTTCCAGTAACGCCTCTTTAACGGGCAAACTTCTCAGTTTAAAAGATCTCGTCACTACTCTCTATACCCAAAGTAAGCAATCAGAACGCGATAAGCTCACTGAGCTTGATAATCGATTGAGCATGAAGCGCAAAATGGCCGTTTTAATGCCATTAAATCGTGGTAGCTTAGTGTTACTCGATATCTATCGTTTTCGATACGTGAACGATTTGTTTGGCTTTAACTTTGGCGACGAGCTGCTGAAGCAGATGGCAGGGCGGGTGAAAAGCCTAGCCCCGGAAAGTTCGTTAATTGCTAGGATGAATGAAGATGAATTTCTTATCTATTTCACTAGCGAAATGACGGAGCAACAACTACAGCAGATCATCGACAAATTGCAGCTCCCCTATGATATTTTCGGAAGTATCATTACTACCAGAGTGCAGATGGGACACTTGGCACTAAAGCCTTTTCACAGTGATATCAGTACCATGTTGCGACGACTAGACTTAGCGTTAAAAAAAGCCAAGACCCATGATGTGGCATTATCTGAATATCAGCTGGGTGATGATGCTGCGCAGCTTAGAGAGGTGTCGATTATTAATAGCCTGGCCAAGGCACTGCGTGATGGCGAGCTTTATATGGTGTATCAGCCGAAGCAAAGTTTCCCCCACGGAGACTGTCAGCAAGTCGAGGCCTTAATGCGATGGCAGCATCCTTTATTAGGCAATATATCGCCTAGTGAATTTATTCCCTTAGCCGAATATTCCGGCATGATCGATATCGTCAGCCAATGGGCCTTGGATCAAGTATTTGCACAGCAAGCTGTATGGCAGCAAAGTGGTATTAAGCTACAGGTGGCGGTAAACCTATCGACTCAAGATCTGCGTAATGCGTCTTTGATTACCGGAATAGAGGCTAGACTTGAGCAATATCAATTAAAGGCGAATGCGATCTCGATAGAGATCACCGAAAGTAAGTTGATGCAAGACTTAGATGGGGCGGTTGTAACGATTAAGCGTCTGCGTCACCTCGGAGTCGATGTGGCTATCGATGATTTTGGGACGGGTCATTCTTCTTTGGCTTACCTTAAATATTTGCCTGTCGATGAGGTCAAGATTGATAAAGCATTTCTAGAGGATCTTGAAGTCGATATTAGGGCTAGACACATAATGGATACCAGTATTCGATTGGCGGAAGGTCTTGGTTTTAAGGTGACTGTTGAAGGGGTGGAAACTGAAGAGATTTTACAGTTATTGCTCGATATGGGCGTAGATAAAGTTCAAGGCGATATCTTTTCTAAGCCTTTAACAGCGAAAGAGCTAGGAGCTCGCTGGTCGAAAATAAGTCAGGTTAGCTAAGGCATGCCTATGACTAGGTTAGCACCAGTGTAGCAGGCTATGAGAAAAGGTAAGCCGATTATGCTCAGCATCTAGAGTTTGAGACTTACCTTTTTCATCAGTTATTGTAAGCTTTAATCAAAACAGATAGGCAAAAGACACTCAAAGAATAACGGTTTCAGAAAAAGCTTCACCTAAACGAGCAATTAACTGCGGTGGCATAGGGCTTAGCTGGCGCTTCTTATTCATACAGATCATCTCAATCTGGGCGGTGACGGCGGGCTTTTTTCCATTAGGACGCCAGATCTCCTGCAACCAAACCGTACGGTACTTACTCTCAAAATAGAACTTGGTTCTAATATCGATAATATCGGCAAACTCCACACCGTCGTGACAAAGCATATCGCTGCGATATACCGCAAAACCTAAGTCATGCTCATCCCATAAGTTGGCCAAATCTTTTGCCCCAATGACGTGTTCACGAGCGCGTTCAAAGTACTTTAGAAAGTTAGGGTGATATACCACGCCTGAAAAATCGGTATCTTCGTAATAGATCTGCACGGGAAAGCTGTAGGTTTTACTGTACTGTACTGACTTAGTATCAGAGGTATTAGCTTGCATGGTATGAGTTTGTGACATAGTGATTTTGCTTTAATTTGTCAGTGTATGAGATTGGCTTATCAGTCTATCACAGTAAATAATCTGTAAACGATTAACTGATAAATACAGTAAACTGTGAATAGCGCTTGAGTTTTGGTTTAAATATTCATTAGAATAATCTCATTGAAATAAAACTAATGGAGCAGTATTAACATGCCACAAAAGAGCGTTGAAGTTAAAACTCACATGGGTGATGGTTGGAAAATTACAGCACAAGTGAGAGAGCACCAACTTGTGATCGATCAGCCTACAGCAGGTAACGAAGGTGCCAATCCGTTAGAGACATTTATTTTTTCTTTAGCTGGTTGTATCTCGACTATAGCTAGAATGGTTGCTAGAGAGCAGAAGATTACACTTAACCATTTTGATGTATCGATTAAGGCACAGTTAAATACGGCAGGGCTACTTGGAAAAGCGACCGACGATCCCGTTGGCTTTAAGCATATCGACATCACAGTGGATATGGACGCTACAATGAATAAAGAACCCTTATTTGATGAGCAAAAACGTGAATTTCTTGATACGGTTTGCCATCGTTGCCCGGTGCATGACAACTTACTAAATCCGACTTTAGTCACTCATCAAGCTAGTTAATTTTTACAGCTGACAATCCGCTATTAGGCTAAGATTTTTAGGTGAATGTTTCCTTATGGAATTAATCATTCACCTTATCTACTCTGGTCAATAGCGGTGTTACACAGGCTTGAATTAGATTCAGCCTTTAATCTATTAGAGGCGAATAGGACTCAGTCTCAGCTACGGTTTTTCCATTTCCTATAATAATTTAGAGTAAAAATTCGTCTCAGACCTTTGAACTTTGGTTCTTTAGTGTTTATCTTTGTAATTAAAGTGTTGTAAAAGGTAACAGTGATTCGAATGTTTTCCTATACTGACAATAGATTGCAAGTTTTCAAGCTCCCTATAAATGTAGGGGAGTTGTCGAATCAAGCGATAACCTACAAGGTTTAAAAATCGTCTTCTAGATGGGTTAATTAAAAATAAAAAAAACGATTTTTAAAGGAAATATCAAGGATGAATAGCTTCTTATGGATCAAGGCTTAATTCTCTCTCTTATACAAAATGCCGCATTATTACTCGCGCTAGTTCTCGTGTATGACGCCTTTCCGCGTAATCATAAACGCTCTCTGGATTTATTATGGCGTGTAGGGATTGGTGTGCTAGTCGCGGTTATTACCATCTCCGTCATGCTGATGCCTTGGCAACACAGTAACGCTATCTATATCGATTCAAGAACGGTTATTTTAAGTGTCAGTGGTCTTTTCTTTGGTGGTGTGCCAACGTTAGTTGCTGTGATCATCAGCAGTTTATATCGGCTGAGTGAAGGGGGGATAGCAGTATGGTCTGGTGTTGGTACCATAGTGACATCAGGTCTTATGGGATATCTGTGGGGGAGATACCGCAAAGGAGATATTGGTGATATCCGTATCGGTGAGTTATTTGCCTTTGGCTTGATGACCCATAGTGTCACTCTACTCTGGGGCTTGACCATGCCCATCGAAATAGCCATCAACCTATTGAAACAGATCACTGTCCCCTTTCTGATCATCTTCCCTATCACTACCGTTTTACTGGGGCTATTGCTATCTAGGCGTATCGAGATAGAACGGGATCAAAAAATTAAGTTGCAGGACCATTTGCTGTTTAAGTCACAGTTCCAGAGTGGAAATATGGGGATCGCAATTACTGATATTACCCATGAATGGATTAAGGTGAACTCAAGTTTGTGTCAGATGCTCAAGTATACCGAGCAAGAGTTGCTCTGTCAGTCTTGGTCAGAGCTGATGTCTGCTGATGATTTTCAAAGTTATAAGCATTATTTTTTAAGGATGCTCGATGGAGGGATTAATGAGTTTGAGCTTGATCTCTGTCTTATCGCCAAAGATGAATCGATAGTCTATACCCATATGACAGTAGCTTGTCAAAGAGTCCAATCCAGAGTCGAATTGATTATTACAGGCTTTTTAAACCGCACCTCACAAAAGGAAGCAGAGAAAGAGAAACTCGCCAGTCAGGAGCAATTGGGCTTAGTGCTTGGCAGCAGTGAGCTAGGCTTTTGGGATTGGGATATTCGTAAAGATGTTATCGAGCGAAACGAGTACTGTGCGGCCCTACTTGGCTGTGATGTCGATACCCTCAATAGTCAACAAAAGCTGTGGATTGACTCGATTCATCCTGAAGACCGAGCCACAGTACTAGAGTCGATAGAAGCACATTTAAGTGGTGAAACGGAGCAACATAAAGTCGAATACCGTATTCGCACCTTAGCGGGTGAAACCTTATGGATCCTAGACTCTGGGAAAGTGATGAGCCGAGATGAAAGTGGCAGTCCTTTAAGAATGTGTGGGATCCACACAGATATCACTGATAGGAAGCGGGTTGAAGAGTCATTAAAGCTTGCCGCCTCGGTCTATAACAATAGTCGTGAAGCCATGAGTGTGCAGGACGAGCAGGGCATGATTATCAATATTAATGCCGCATTTACAGATATTACCGGTTATACCGAAGCCGAAGTTAAACATCAAAATATCAAGATATTACAGTGCAACCGTAATAATCGAAGTGCCTATGAGCAGATGCACATGGGAGTTGAAGAAGAGGGGCACTGGCAGGGAGAAGTGTGGCTAAGGCGTAAAAACGGTGAGGAATTTGTGGTTTGGCTAACCCTGAATGCCTTGTTTGATGCCGAAGCGCAGACACAGCGTCGCGTAGCGCTTTTCTCTGACATTACAGAAAAGAAGCAAGCAGAACAAATAATCTGGAAACAGGCTAATTATGACTCGTTAACTGGCCTGCCAAATCGGCGTATGCTGTTGGATTACCTTAATGCGGAGATCTTAAAGTCAGATAGCCGCGAGCAACATTTTGCATTGATGTTTTTAGACTTAGATTACTTTAAAGAAGTTAATGACACTCTCGGCCACGATATGGGAGACATGTTGCTATCGGAAGCCGCTAAGCGACTAAAAGCCTGTATTCGGGAGTCTGACGTGGTGGCAAGACTAGGGGGAGATGAGTTTACGGTAGTATTATCTGGCATTACCGATATCAAAGGTGTTGATAAAGTAGCGAAACATATTTTAACGAGTATTGCGGAGCCCTATAACTTAGGGGAAGAAACGGCCTATATCAGTGCCAGTATTGGTATTACTCTTTACCCCGATGATGCCTCAACCATTGAGGGATTATTAAAGCACGCCGATCAGGCCATGTATGCAGCAAAAGATGAAGGGCGAAATCGCTTTCATTACTTTACGCCATCGATGCAGCGATACGCCAAATATAGAATGCGTTTGATCCAAGACCTTCGTTCAGCCATTGCCAACCACGAATTTGAACTCTATTACCAACCAATCGTTAGCTTGCAGGGCGGTCAGGAACTTAAAGCGGAGGCCTTGATCCGTTGGCGTCACCCTAAACGTGGTTTGGTATCTCCAATAGAATTTATTGCGGTTGCCGAAGAGACAGGGCTCATTATTGAAATAGGTAACTGGGTGTTCCAGCAAGCTGCCCGCCAGAGTGCCTTATGGCGCGATCGTTTCGGCATTGAGGTGCAAATTAGTATTAACAAATCCCCAGTTCAGTTTAGGGATGAAGGCGAGAGCCTAAGTTCTTGGGTGTCTTTGTTAAAGACCCTCAACTTAACCAATAATAATGTCTGTATCGAGATCACCGAGGGCTTACTGCTCGATGGCAATAGTGCTATCTCATCTAAACTCACACGATATCGTGATTCAGGGATACAAATCTCGCTCGATGACTTTGGTACTGGCTATTCTTCACTGGCATATCTTAAGAAGTTCGATATAGACTTTTTAAAGATAGATCAGTCTTTTACGCGAAATTTAGATAGTAATAGTGATGATTTTACCTTATGTGAGGCGATTATAGTGATGGCTCATAAGTTGGGGATGAAAGTCATTGCTGAAGGCGTCGAGACTGATTACCAGCGTAAAATCTTAGCCAATGCGGGCTGTGATTTTGGGCAAGGTTATCTATTCTCAAGACCTGTACCAGTTGAAAAGTTTGAACAGGCCTATCTTGTCGCTGAGCATACTCTGGAGGAAAACAGCCCTGTAGCAAAGGATCGAGCTTAAGCTGAGTCAATATTATGAGCGATTTTACAGTGTCGTACTTGGTTGCAGTGAAGTGGTTAAGGCCATGGAAGTGCTGAATCGAGTATTCTCATTCAAGAATAATTAACCTAGACAGTGATATTGTGTCACTTAGATTGTATAAACTTAGAATCGCCGAGATAGACTTAGTTTGGCTATATAATCTCGAGCGGGATTTTGCTAGACTCCGCGCTCACTTTTATTCCTTCCATTCCTTTATATTAATCCTATTGAGCCGACCATGAACTTTGATGCATTCGATTTACATTCCAAAATATTAGATGCAGTTTCTGCCCGCGGTTACCAGCAATTGACTCAAGTTCAATCGCAGGTATTACCCGTTGCCATGGAAGGTAAAGATATTATGGCTTGTGCCCAAACGGGTACGGGTAAAACAGCGGCTTTTGCACTACCGCTACTTAATACCTTGATTAAGGAATATGGCTTATTTACTGATAGTGAAGCCGAGTTGACTCATCAGCCGATTGTTAAGGTGCTAGTCCTTACTCCTACTCGTGAGCTGGCGATTCAAGTTGCCGATAACATTACGGCGTACGCGCAGTATTTGCCATTTAAAACTGTTGCCGTATATGGTGGTTCGAACATGAACCCGCAGCGCAAAGCGCTGCAAGCTGGAGTCGATATCTTAGTTGCGACCCCAGGCCGTCTATTCGATCATATTGGCCAGTTTGGCCTCGACTTGTCAAACGTGACTCACTTAGTAGTGGATGAAGCGGATCGCATGCTGGACTTAGGTTTTGTGCGTGATATTGAAAAGGTGAAGAAGCTGGTGGCTGCGACTCACCAAACACTTTTTTTCTCTGCGACCTACAGTGACGCAGTTAAAACGCTAGCGGAAAAAATGTTAATTGCGCCAGAGTGGATTAATGTTGCAACCTCTGCCACTGCAAGCCTTATTACCCAAGAAGTTTACCTTGTTGATACTCGCAGAAAGTCAGAGTTACTTTCTGAATTGATCGGCCGTAACAACTGGCAGCAAGTTTTGGTGTTTGTCAGCACCAGAGAAAGTGCCGAGCATCTACATACGGAATTAAAACTCGATGGTGTGAAAAACGCCGTCTTCCATGGTGAAAAGACTCAAGGGGCAAGAAATCGAGCACTTGAGGAGTTTAAATCTGGCAAGTTACGCGTCATGGTAGCAACCGATGTAGCCGCTCGCGGTTTAGATATCGAAGCGCTGCCTTTGGTGATTAACCTAGAGTTACCGTTTGCTGCTGAGGACTATGTTCACCGCGTTGGTCGAACCGGACGAGCGGGCCTCGCGGGTCGTGCTATTTCTTTTGTATCACCACAAGATCGCGAGATGATGCAAGAAATTGAAGTGTTAATCGCACAGACTTTACCGCGCATGACTATGCCAGGTTATGAAGAAGGCGCCCCTTTACCGGCTCGCTATCGTGACGTTGTTGTAAAGCCTGTAAAAGAGAAAGGCCACAATAAACGTAAGTATCAAGACAAAAATCGCCCGGCTAAAAACGCAGTAGGAAAAAGTAATTTCCGTAGCGCAGCATCGGGAAAAAGTAGCTACGGTCGCTCAAAAGATAAAGCTAAAAAATAGCGTATAAATTGAGTCATACCTATCTAAATAAAGTGAACATAGCTACTGTTAGCATGTTCACTTTTTTATGGGGTAAAGTCAGTCTTTTTACCTGCAAAGGTACGCAGGAAATTAAATATAAAGCTAAGTGTCAGTGCTTTCGATGAGGAATGAATGGAATCTAAATTACTTAAAATTAAACTCAAGTTAGGAGCAAGAGAAAAGCTAGATGATTTGATCTGCTATATGCGTGAAAATATCCAATACCCTAAGGGAGAAATGGATCAAAAAGGGTACTACTGGGACAGTGTTTTCTTTGAATCCTCCGCTGAATATGAGTCTGTTTATATCGTCATTAAGTCTGAAGACTTTTCGAAAATAATGCTCGATGAGTCGACACTGGACCATACGCCATTTCGAGAAGTTTATGAGAAATTTAGACTTGAGTGTTGGGTGAACGAGCCTTATACAGACATCGAACCCGTCATCTGTTTTAACTCATCGATGCAATTTTCAGTTTAATCTCTAATCCGATAAAAAAGCGTTCAGTAAATAAATTGTACTGAACGCTAATTTATTACTCATTTGGTTTGCCATTACAAGTATATCTGTAATGGCTGAATCAATTAGAATTCAGCTTTAACCCAAACAAGGCGGTGATCAGATGAGATATCTTTGCCGTCACCATACTTACCTACACGCTCATCATTCATTAGTAGACGACCCTCTTCGAAGGTGGCTGGCCAGAATACACCTGAGTCAGTGATGTTTAGGTCACTTGATGGCATAACGTAATCAACACGTAGTCCAAATGTACTTGTTACATACTGTGGGCTGCCAGTTCCCCAGTCACCACATTCGCCATTCGTAAAGCACTCATCAGCACCTAAGCTGCTAGGAGCGTAAACACCCAGTGTTGCATGAGTGTTGATGTGGTCGTTGGCTAGTAGCTTAGCAATCGTTTCAACTTTACCATCGCCATCGTTAGGATCAGCGTTAAGGTCGCCCATAATCATAAATGATGCGTCGTCAGCTAAACCACCTTGTAGACCTTTGTCGTCATACATGTAATCTGAACCTGATACATAGTCATCCCAAAAAGCGACTTCTGCGCTATTTAGCAGTACGTTGTTCTTCGTTACTGTATCGAATACTGGTGGTGTAGGGTGTGACATTAACAGGTGAACAGTTTGAGTTCCGCCATCTGATGTGGGGACGAATACTGGCACATCAACATGGTTCTTTGAAGAAAGTGGCTTTTCAGCCCAAGCTTCTGCTGAGTACCATTCATCGCCACACTTCATGCCTGCAGGAATCGGATTGTTCTCATCATCGCAATTAACGATAGTTGGATTGGTTGCGCCCGGCATATCTTTCCATTTGAAGTTTTGGAAAGTACGGATATTGGTTGTGTCGATTGGGTACATTGAGATCAGGCCAAATGCGTATTGACCGTGATAGAAGCCAAAGCCCCAAGCATCACCAGGTAAGGCAATCTTGCCGTCACGATCTAAGTCAAACTCGCTAAGTAAACCAGTGTTAGTGGCGAATGTCTCAGAGTAACCAAATTGGATCGGCTCAAGCATCTTCTTTTCATCAGATGTCGCACCCAAGCCATTTTGCGGTACAGACAAGTAGTTAAGACGGAAGCCCACCATGGCATCTTGGTTTTCACCTATACCGTCGTTGTTGAATTCTCCCATCATCAATACAGCTGGGCGCTCTGTTTGAATTACAGCTGCAACGTTACGGATTTGAATAACTTTTTCTGCAACTTCTTTTTCTGTATCAGTTAAGGTTCCGTCGAACCACTTACCCATTAATGCGTCTTGCTCTTCAGCTGTTAGTGTCATCTCACTAACAAGCTGCTCAAAGCTTGTACGATCGAATGATAAGTTATACGCGGCAAAGCGACCGTCTCTCTCTACTGGCTCAATAGGATCTGGTGTTGGCTCAGTTGGGTGGTAGTTATTGGTTTCGTCATTACATCCTGCTAATAACGCAACAGTGATTGCAGCCGCAGCGGCAGTTTTTAGAAATTTCATATTTTGACCCATCAATAATAATTATAATAACGAGCTCATTTAGTTGAGCTTCGATGATATTCTATACAGGTGTATATAGGATGAACATAAATCTTGGATGATTGAGTGACTATGTGTTTGAATTGTCACCACTCTTTGCGGTGATGATGCTGGTGTGTTGTCTGCGTGTTTTGGTCTTGTTGCTTGGTGGTGTTTTGCGTTGTTTTTATTTAGAAAGCATTTAGGAGGTATTTAGTTGTACTTTAATTCCTCCTTAAAATGTGCATGATTTGATAGTGTTATCGTTATTAATTAATTTGGAGTCGATTTCAGTGAATAAAATCTATGGTGTGGCTAGCATTGTTGTGGTGGTGCTGTTTTGTGGATGTGCGCAAATAGTCCCAAAAGATACGACTGAAAAAGCGATTAGCGTGAATGATAAGAGTGTTTATGAACGGCCAGACATTCAAGCTTGTGAACCTGCTTGGTTTGAAAAAGCGGCACAACAAATTATCACTGGTGATGGTCATGGACACGGACCCGATCTTGGCTCGTTAGAGTGGCGCTCAGTGGTAGAGTTTAGACTGGGGATCAGAGGCAATAATGAACTACCAGAATTAGACTCAGATCTGTGGTGCGATTATATCGATACGCATTACCTTAAATAGCTCTGTATCAGTTTGCTGGCTAATACTGCGTCGTTAGTGCGGCTCATGAGTCCTTTTAACGGTATATCTTGGTGCTTTGCATAATGGTTGGCGGGCAGATATTCTGCTTTTTAAACTCCTGCATAACCCTCAGGGTAATGTCTGTTTCAAATAGTTTTTCATATTTGATATCTAGCACGTAGGCTTTAAGCGTAAGCTTAATCGCGAAGTAATTATCACTAATATCTTGCTTCACAAGTACCACAATGGGTTTTGGCAGGTGGATATAGCGGCTCGATGCTGCAGCTTCACGAATGATGTCACTGGCTAAAGTAAGGTCTTGGTCCAGCGCGACATGGAAGGGGATCACCACCTGCATATCTAAAGCGCCATAGTTACCACTAACAACCACATCGCTTAGAAACTTGCTGTTGGGAATGGTAATAATGTCATCAGTTAAAGTACACATTCTGACGGAGCGTAGTCCTATGGTGACGATATCGCCGTAATGGCCTTCAAATGTCACTCTATCGCCGACTTGAAAGGGTCTGTCTATCATGACAGTGAGCCCAGCAATAAAGGATGCAGCCAGATCTTTCATCGCAAAGCCGACAGATACCGCTAAGGTGCCACCAATAAGGGTAAGCACTCTATCATCGACCCTAAAGCTCAGCATAAACACCGAGATCCCCGCGGTCATATAGACAAAGAATTGAAAGAAGGATTGCAGCTTTTGGGCAAGCATACGTCGCTGGGCAAACTGGCCACCGATAGAGTCGACCAGGTTTTGAGTAAATTTAAGCATTAACCAGGCAATAAATACCACAATCAACGACATGAATACGCCACTCCAGCGGATCAGGCTGGCAATCTCTGTGAGACTGTCTAAGTTTGCTGTTGTGGTTTCAGCCCCTGTTGGCATGGCGATACAAAGTACAGCTAATCCGATTACGCGGGGTAATTGCAGAGAGTCTTTCATCTATTTCACCAATAAGTGTTGATTGTGCAGTGTATTGGTTATGTATCTAAACCAGTGTGCAGAAATCCTTGCCTTATCATCCACTAACTCCACAAAGCCACGGTTTTGAAAATAACGCAGTGTATTTAACACCTCGGAGAATCCAAGTTGAGTACAATCCGACAGTTCTTCCGCTGAAGCAACTTCCAACTGCACGATGGCGCGTAATACCGCTAGCATTGGCTTAGGCATGTTTTCTAGTTCTTTTGCGTCAGGTGCTGTAAATATTCTGACAAACACCTTGCCACTGGTTTTATCTTTATTAAGTGACATTCTAAAGAACCGCAATGCAACTGTTGGGTTACCGTCGGAGTAGTCCCATAAAATACGGTAGAAACCTTGTTCGGCTCGCTGTTGCTCACTGAGATCTTGTTCATCCCATTGCTTAGGTAATTTGAGTCCTTCAAAGCTTAATCCATACTCACCTTCAATAGTGATACGGCTACTTAGCAAGGTGGCAATTTGTTTCTCATTCCAACGTGGCATGGCAATGACTTTATCAAATAGTAAGCGCTCGCCTCTTGCGCGGTCGATAAAGCGCCAAGCCGACTGTTCCATCCCTAAAACCGCGCCATGTTGATTACGGCCGCGGCGTAGCAGTTTAGTGATTTTCATCAGATCGGTTAACCCAGCAACTTTAGGGCTAACTAATCGTTGGCAATTATCGATACAAACAATGTATCGCTGCTCAGATTGTCGCAAGTGTTGAATAAGGGCTGCTTCATTACCATCTTCTTCAAGTCCTAAGGCAATATTGAGCTGTTGGATCAGTGGTGAATAACCACCGTATGGACAGCTTAAATAAATAGCATGCTCTGAGTTGGCACTGTGTAGTAGGCGTTTAAATAGTGTGGTTAGCCCTAAGCCTCGCTCTGAATAGACTAAAGCTAATGCCGGAACTGGGGCTAGAACGTAGCGCGCGAGCTCATCGAGCTCGGTCTTAGCATACTCTTGCACAAGCTCACTCTCCTCATGGCCTGGCATCACATACAAAAAGGCTTCGTCACCTTTAACACGAACCATATTGGTATTTTCTTTATCTGCTTGGCTCTGCTTGGCTACTTCAACTCTAAAGAAGTAGGCTAATGCATGCTTAAAGCTTTGATAGCGAGAGAGATTATTAAATAACTCTTGAAAGGCTCTTTGGTTAAACAGCCTAAAAACCCCAAGTAAGGTTGCCACAGGAGAAAATAACCAATTGTTTTCATTTTTGATCGCCCACTTGATGTAATTGGGGTGATCATCATTTTGCTTCAACTGGTTGAAGATGATTTGACGCCAATCTCTTAAGGTTTTAATCAGTAAGATGAGTAGGGCAAGCCCGATAAATGTCTTCACCCAGGCGTAAATGGCTCCTTGATAAACACTCATCTCTGTAGTTTTGAGAATGATCCCAGACACCATAAATAACCATATCCAATACTTTACCGTTTTGACCCTAAGCTCAACAATTTCAGATTGGTTGTTATAGCGGCTATGGTGAGCGGTAAATTCGTTGATAAGGCGGATAATAATCGCAGCGCTAAATGCCCAATAAACCACAACGCTTAGGTAGCTGATATTGCCAAGTCCAGGTAGGCGAGCAAATAAGTTGAGCAATACAGAGGCAGCAATGAACCAAGCGATAACAATGTGTACTTTATTGAGGTAGCGCCAAAAAATGTTACTAATAGGTTCTCGTTTGAGGCGAGCCATTTTCGTTTTATCGAGTCGCGACACGATTAATATCGGGCCGACTTTTAGCCACCACTTAAGGACAATAAAGACGAGAGCTGATTTGATGATAAGTACGATCAGCGGAATGGGGGAGACTGTAAGATCGTTAGCGAAGGCTTTTAGGTTTCTTACTTGCGAGACAAAGGCAAAGCTCGCGTTAGCTTCACTAATTTGAGCTTCAAGTATAATCTGGCGCACACCATCGGGGCCAAATCCTGTGTATTTATCATTGAGATTGGGAGTGATGTATTGGAGTAATTTGGCCTTATTGGCGCTTAAATTATCTAAGGACAGTTTAACTTGCTGAACTTGCTGCCAAGTCGTTGTTGAGGGAGATTTTTGAAATGCCTGTAATTGTTGTTTTAGTTTTACCGTGTGCAGTGCTTGTTCATTAAAAAGCTGTATAAGCAAGTTTGCAGCCCGGCTTTGATCGCGCTGGCTTGCGAGGTGAATATCGGGTAGTGCATTCACACTAGAGTCGAGTGCTTGGCTCGATGGTGTCAGGCTAGGTTTATCAATATCAGACCAAGTCTGTGAATAACAAAACGGTGTGATGACTAGTGCAGTAAGCCAAAGTAAGCTTAATATCAGTTTTTTCAACATTGCTTCCTATCATTCCATTGGCAAGCCTATGATTTACCTGTAATCAGCATAGCATATGGCTTAAAGATTGATTGGAAAATAGCCAGCTATAAAACTTCGGCTAACTCCCGGTTTTGGGGTGACATTAGATTGGATTAACGATTAGAATCTCAGGTTACTCGATAGATAGAGCCTAGCTATGATCCAGAAAATTATCCCAACCAATGTCATTACCGGTTTTTTAGGTGTCGGTAAAACCTCCTTAATTAAGGCTCTGTTACAGCATAAGCCTGAGGGAGAGGTGTGGGCCGTACTGGTCAATGAATTTGGCGAGATAGGTATCGATGCCGGGTTACTCGATGCTGACTCTGAGCAAATACAGATCAAAGAGGTGGCGGGTGGTTGTATGTGTTGCGCGGCGGGCTTGCCTATGCAGGTGGCGATAAATCAGCTGATAGCCAAAGCTAAGCCTGACAGGTTGCTGATTGAACCAACGGGGCTAGGGCATCCTAAAGAGGTGTTAAAGGTGTTAACTCAACCTCATTATCGACAAGTGTTGGCGATGAAAGCCTGTGTGACCTTGGTGGACGCGAGAAAGCTCAATGATAGCCGTTACACCAAACATGAGATTTTTAATCAACAGCTGCAAGTCGCTGATGTTGTGTTGGCGAGTAAAGCCGATAGTTATCCCTCCTCCTTAATATCGGACTTATCTGAATATCTAGATATGATTAATCACTCAGATCCTACACTCCAACCAGCTAGTAGTGATAGTGAAAGAGTGCCGATTATGCCTTGGAGTCTCAAGCAGGCCGTAGAGCTTAGTGTTTCGATTATGCCGCTGTTAGAAAAGGCCCATAAAGGCGCGATTTTAGCAAACACAACAAGGTTAAATATTGAACCTGAAATCTTCAGACAAACCGAGAAGAGTGTGCCAGCGCCTCGTTTAATCGATATTAACTATAGCCCACTCTTTTCAGAGTCTGTAGATGATTTATCGTCTGAGCAACATACTCAATTTGATGAGCGCGGTTTGCTGCGAAAGACTAATCAAGGCGATGGTTTTTACAGCTGTGGTTGGGTGTTTGACCCAAGCTACGAGTTTGATTTTGATCTATTGCTAGCCCTAATCAAAAATCTACAGGTTGAGCGGGTAAAAGCTGTGATGATCACCGAAGAGGGGATTGCTGGCTTTAATGGTGTCGATGGAGAGTTATCAATTGTAGAGCTTGACGATGCGATGGACTCACGAATTGAGCTATTATCGATGTCACCAATTGAATCCACAGAACTTGAATCCGCGTTATTACGTATATCAAAGCAACTTAACGGTTAGAGGCTGACGCTAGAATCTAGCGTTTATGAAACTGTATGGCTTTAGAGGCGAGCGATAAGACTTAATATTGACGCGATCAACAGCGAATACTAACTACCCCAAAAAACAAAAAACAAAAAACAAAAAACAAAAAACAAAAAACAAAAAACAAAAAACAAAAAATAAAAATAATCAGAGAAAACTCATGACTCAACCGACGCTAACAACGGCTGAATTCAGCCGAAATAGCACAAACTCACCTATGGTCACTGAACCAATAAGCCAGCTATTTTGGCGCTATAGTATCCCCACTATCTTGTCCATGTTAGTGACGGGAATATACGTCACTATTGATGGTATGTTTATTGGTCATTATCTAGGAGAAGTCGGTTTAGCGGGCATGATCTTGGCTTACCCGATAGCTGCGATGCTTTACGCGATAGGTGCGACGTTGGGTATGGGCGGTGCGGCCTTAGTGTCAATCCACCAAGGTCAAGATGAGTCTCATATCGCTCGGCGAATATTGGGTAATACCTTTAGCTTATGCTTAATTTCAGGCTTTATCACTACTCTTGTTGGTTGTTATTTTTCTAGAGATATCCTCGTCATGCTTGGCGCAGAGGGGGAGATCCTAAACAGTGCAGACGACTATCTATTTTGGTATTTTGCCTTCGGGACATTTCCAATTGTGTCGATGGCGTTTACCGCTTTGCTGCGTAACGATGGTCGCCCCGGATTCGTGACTTGTGTATTAATCTTAGGTGGTGTGCTCAATACCGTGCTGGACTGGCTGTTAATCGTGGTATTTCCCTATGGGTTAATGGGGGCAGCGATAGCCACCATGATCTCCCAGGCTGTCACAGGTGCATTGTGTTTACAGCACTTCTTTTCCAGCCGAACTGAAATTGGTATCAACCTTGAGCAGATGAAACTCAAGTGGGATCACTGCGTTAATATCATCCGTGTCGGTACACCTAGCTTTTTAATGAACATGTACTTGACCGTGGTTCTGACACTGCACAATGTGGCATTTCTCGCGGTGGGCACGCCATTGCACGTTGCCGCTTATGGAGTGGTGAGCTATACCGAAGCCTTCTTCTACTTATTGTTTGAAGGTATCGCCTTTGGTGTACAACCTATCTTAAGTTTTAACGCTGGCGCCAAACGCTTTGATAGAGTAAAACAGGCGCTAAAAATGGCCTTTTCAGTCACTTTAATCTGCGCAGCATTGGGGCTTATTTTCATCTATTCGGTGCCACAACTTTTCGTGTATATCTTTGCTGGTGACAACGCTTTACTCACGCCAATTGCCACAGAGGGCATGCGCTGGTATTTCTGGGGCCTACCTATGGAAGGCTTATTGTTAGTGGGGGCGTCATTCTTCCAAGCGATTAACTATTCGAAAGAAGCGTCAATTTTAACTGGGGCTAAACTGATTTTATTCGCTGCCATCTTATATGTGTTTGCTTGGGCCTTTGGCGTGCCTGGTGTTTGGATCTCACTTGCGACCTGCAGTACGATATTGGTGGTTTGGATGGCGTGGATTATGAAGCGAACTCATAGCCAAATGCTGGCTTAGGGGGCTAAATACATAACCGTAAATAGAGGCTAAGTTCATTCGTTGCTAAAGGATTATTCGTAACTTAATTATTGAGACCTACATAGGGGCATGTTAGTTTGGCTTTTAAAAAGCCATGCTAATTGAGCGGATTAACCTGTCGTTCAACTTTAGGTTACGTATCAAGAATAAAAATGAAATAAGGACTTTTCATGTTTACCAAGCTTAGTGCTAATAAGCGCAATATTGTATTAACAGCTATTTTTACAACAGTTGTTAGTCTTTCTTCCCCAGCTTTTTCCTCTGAGTTTAGTGACGCCTATTTAGCTTATAAAGCTGCGGTAACCGCCGAAAACCAATCTGATATTGAATTTTATGCTTTGCAGTCTTATGAGTTAGGTAAGGCTAAGTTTGGCGCTGACAGTATTAATACCGGTAATTTAGCACTAAATGCAGCGAATGCATTAATTGCTAATATGCCTAATCAAAGCTTTGATGAACAGCTCAAATCTCAACCGAAAAAGCTTCAACCTGAAGCGTTTGTCTTGTTCGAAGAGACATTACAAATCTACCAAAAGCATTATGGTGATGACGCTATAGAGCTGATAGATCCGTTATTGGGGCTGAGTGATGCCAGTAGCAAAAAATATGCTCGAAAGTATTTGGATGAAGCCTTAGATATTGCAGAGGATTCTGACGAAGCAATGGTCATCGCAGATACTAAAATGGCTTATTTTGAGCGTTTAGTTAACTCACGATATTACACCCGCAAAGTTCGTAATTACGCTTTTGATGCGCATGAGGCATACAGTGAATTACTGCCAGAAGATGCAATGAAGCGAGTACTCAACAGTTTTAGGATAGCGAATGTACGTTTTGCTGAAAAAGATTTTGATGAAGCCGAAGTGCTATTTTTAGGTGTAATCAGTCAATTTCAAAAGCTTGATTTTAATCATCCCTATGAGTTGGCCGCTCATGCAAAGTTAGTACAGATCTATGAGCATGATGGCGAAAGTGAAAAGTCCACCCAACACTGTATTGCGATTGGTAGTATGAAGCCTTGGAAAGAGGATATTGAGCCAACACCGTTATTTCGCAAAAATCCTAACTATCCCATGTCTTATGCTAGAGCTGGGAAGAGTGGTTCAGCTCAGCTCAGCTTTACCATAGATGAAATGGGTTTTGTTAAAGATCCTGTTGTTCTTGATACGATTGGCGGAGAAAAATTTGCAACAGAATCGCTATTAGCATTAAAGCAGTGGCGTTATGCGCCTAAGTTTGTTGATGGAAAAGCCGTTAAAGCCAAAGAGGTGAAAGTTCAGCTAGAGTACTATATCGAGAAAAGATAAAGTTAATTTAAATTGTAATTCTCATCAGTGCGTATACCGTGTTCTGAAATAGCTGAACAAAGCCCTAATAGCAATTAGGGCTTTTTCGGACCAGTTTAATATTGATTAAACTAAGTAGACGTTAAGGCTACAGGCGCCATGAGCACCAACAACCAGTGCTTGTTCAATATCGGCTGTCTTTGATGGACCTGCGATAAACGTACCAAACTCACCAGAATCTAAGGTTATTTTACTGGCAGCCTGATGCATGTTAGCGACAATTGTATTCGTATCTAATACTAAGAATAGATTTTCACAGATAAAAGGGGTGACTCGGTGGCCAAGATTTTTATTATTAACCCAAATCGCGCCATTCTCGGCCACGCCTAAGTCTCCTGGGATCACTGCGTAATCGATATCTCTTAGCTGGTGGGCGGTATCGGTCACTTCGCGATTACCTTTAACACCGTCAACCATAGAGATGATTTGCATCCCCTGAGCAATATGTTCATCAACCTGCACTTGCAGTTTGGCTAAGCCACCTTCACGGTGCAAGGTACCGGCAACCGTATTAAGGCTGGCTTCAAACTGACCGACTAAATCATCAATTCGCGGTGAAATATTGATGACAGGCATGGCTTGAGGCGCAATAGCGGCGCTTTTCAGTGCGTTAAGAATGTCGAGTTTGCTAGACATGTTTTTACCCTCTGTTCTTCTTAAACCAAGCTTCGAAGCTTGAGTCTGGTGCCACTGGTAACTCGCGGTATTTCCCCCAAGCGCCTGAGAATGGCTTTAATAGGCTACCCGGTAAAATCTTAAGTGCAGTACGAGCCACGCTCATCGAGCAGTTAAGTGCCGTTTCACTGGCCATAAATTTGCCTACTAGCGGCATATAGCTGGATTTGCCGTAAGGAAGTTTTCCCGCCTTGGCTTTTAAACGGCGATGATGGTGGATGATCTTATCCAGTGGCACTTTAGTTGGGCACACATAAGAGCAGCTACCACATAAGGTACATGCCCAAGGAATTGAGTTTGTATCATCGCTTTGCGACCCCACCGCGATACCAATAGGGCCTGGAATGGTATAGTTGTAGCTATACCCCCCTGAGCGGCGATATACCGGACAAGTATTCAGGCAGCCACCACAGCGAATACACTTAAGTGATTCGGCTAAGATTTTGTCTTTTAACATGTCTGTACGGCCGTTATCGACAATAATGACATGCATCTCGCCGCCATCTTGTGGGCCGCGATAAAAAGAACTATATGTGGTGATAGGCTGGCCGGTGGCATTTCTTGCCAGAGTACGCAGCAAGACTGCGGCACTATCGATATTGGGCACTATCTTGTCTATGCCCATTGAGTGCAATTGCAACTTAGGTAAGTTGGCGCCCATATCGGCATTACCTTCGTTGGTACACACTACGACGGCGCCTTTATCTGCAATTGCCATGTTAACCCCAGTCATAGCAGCATCGGCAGACAAAAATTGCTCACGAAGATGCGCACGGGCGGCGCGGGTTAAGTAAAGTGGATCAGATGCGCCAGCATCTGTGCCGAGCTTGTCGTGGAAGAGATCGCCCACTTCCTCTTTTTTCAGGTGAATTGCAGGCACCACAATGTGTGATGGTGGCTGTCCAGCGAGCTGAATAATACGTTCGCCTAAGTCGGTATCAATCACCTCAATGCCACGTTCCTCTAGATAAGGATTCATATGGCATTCTTCGGTGAGCATAGACTTAGACTTTACTAATTTTTTAACGTCATGGTTAGCTAAAATGCCATGCACGATACGGTTGTGTTCTGCGCCATCTTTGGCCCAGTGTACTTTTATGTTGTTTTTAAGGCAGTTTTGTTCAAACTCTTCTAAATACTGACCTAAGTGGGTCAGAGTATGAAGTTTCATTTCTGAACCAATTTGGCGAAGCTGTTCCCACTCTGGCAAGCTTCCCGCCGCTCTGTCTCGCTTTTCACGTAGCATCCACAGAGCTTTTGAGTGCCAATCGACGCGAGATTCATCTTTACAAAAAATCTCCGCTTTATGGGCATGAGTAGCTGATGTTGAAGTCGACATATCTTCTCCTAAAGCGCTGCGTTGATTATTTGAGCTATGTGGCGAGTCTCAATCGGCAGCTTTTGCCGTCTGACCATTCCATCGATATGTAGTAAGCATGATGGATCGAAACCAACGGCGTAAGCGGCGCCTGTTTCTGCATGAGCTTGCGCCTTATCTTTCCCCATTTTGGCCGATACCGCGCCTTCATCTAGGGCAAAGGTCCCACCAAAACCACAGCACTCATCGCGCCTGTCTGGATAGACAATCTCAATTTGGGGAATTGCAGCAAGCACGGCTTCGAACTTGTTCATGCGCGGGCCCATTTGTTCGCTTGGAGTCGCTAAATCAAGCATACGAATGCCATGACAGCTCATCTGTAGGCTGATCTTGTGTGGAAACGGTTTGCTAAATGCTGGAATAGGAGAGACGTCATGAAGAAACTCGGTGAGCTCATACAACTTGTCGATTACGGCTTGAGCTTCTGGGCTCGAATCAAACTCATGGAAGTTCTCTTTTGCAGCAACCAGGCATGAAGCAGCAGGGCACACAATGGCATCACACTCGACACCTTTGAAGGCATTGAGTAGTTTCATGGTTGTTTTCTTGGCTTCGTTATAACAACCTGAGTTGGTCATTGGCTGGCCACAGCAGGTTTGGCCTTGAGGCAGTATGACTTGGTGTCCGAGTTTTTCTAATAATTCTAAGGTGGCAATTCCCACTTCAGGCACCATCTGATTCACTAGACAAGGAATGAATAGAGCTATCTTCATTGTAGTTTCTCTTCTATTTTACAGACATAGTTAGCGACTTTTAACCGTAAAAAGTAGCCACAAAAAAGCCTACTCAACAAGCAAGCTTAATCTTTAATGGCCATTCGCTTATATTTATTCACTCATTAAATATAGGCCGATACCCCTGTAAAAAGTAGTGCTAATTTAGTAAATAAGATTGACCATTTTTGCAAAAGTGAAAATAATCTAGGTGGTTGTATAATATGGAAAATTTGTGGTTTATATCTAAGAGTTGAACTTGCTGTTGCTAAAAGTGGTTGTTGGGGGCTAGGAGCTTGCCGTCATGACAGGGAGATAAATTAGGGGCTTAAATAGCCCCTAATGGCTTGCAATTACTCGAACAAGGGCATGCTTATGCACATACCTGTTTAAACCGACAATGGCTTAACGGGTACACTCTTCTAATAGATAGGCAAGGTGACGATAAGAGATGCCGCTATGCTGAGTTAGACCCACTTCACACATACGGTTAGCGTAGTAACCTTCGTTAACATCAACTGGAATAAGTTTCTTAATGTTACGTAGTGCACTGGCGTTGATCTCTGGTTTGTACAAACCTTTTTCGCCAGCATAACCACAGCAATCGATCCCCGCTGGACGAACAATTTGTGCAGTACAAGCATCAACAATCGCTTCCATCTTAGACTCGATTTTCATCTTGCGTGCACTACAACCTAAGTGCAGCGCAACCGCTGGTTTCTTACGGTTGATGGTGAGTTTATCGAGCAGTTTGTCATGGATAAAGTCGACCATATCAACAATGTCGACTTTGTCTGTCAACGATTTGTCGCCAGCAAGGGTTCGATAAGTACAAGATAGTGCATCGATAATTACTGGCAGCTTGCCGTCTTGGGTCATGGCTGCAACAGCTTCAATCAATTCTTTACGCTTTGCATCGGCGTTCTTAAAGTCACCTTTAGATTCCCACATTTGACCACAGCATAGCTCGCGAGTCTTTTCAGGAGTGATAACATTGTAACCGCTGCGCTCAAGTAGAGTGACAACCACTTCTGGCAAGGTACGGTTATCGGGATCTTTTGGAGTTGGGCCAAAAGTTCGACCACCACAGGCTGGGAAGTAAATCACAGTTTCTTGGCCCGGAATAGGCGCTGCCAGTTTAGGAAGTTTACCGCCTTTTGGAAAGTCAGGGTTCCAATAAGGGACTTCTTTGCTGACGACGCGACCCGCCTTCATGATGGCACCAGTGACGGCGCTGCCAGTGATCTTGTGAATTGTGCCTAACACATCAAAACCTGTGCTGATCACCTGATTGACTGCACCAAAGTGTTTGGCTTGAAAGTCGAGTACCTTCTGTTCAGTTGTACTGATGTAAGGCGATCTGAGTTTACGCACCAGTTCGCCCATGCTGTTATCGACTGGACAGGCAATGGTGCAAAGCTGACAGGCGGCACAGGTATCAACTACATCGTATTTTGCTGCTGCGCGCATTTCGCTGGCGGCTTGTTTATCGCCAGACTGCTCAAGGCGTTCAATTTCGCGCAGGGTTGCGATACGTTGACGCGGTGACATATTTAGCGCCGATGTCGGGCAGGTCTTTTCACAGAAGCCGCACTCGATACATTTATCGACTAAGTCATCGACCACAGGGCAAGGTTTGATATTTTTAACGTGAACTTGATTATCATCGTTCAGAATTACGCCTGGATTTAAAAGTCCTTCAGGGTCAAAAATCTGTTTGATACGCTTCATCAAGGTATAAGCATCGCTGCCCCATTCCATCTCAACAAAGGGGGCGACCGCGCGGCCTGTGCCGTGCTCAGCTTTCATCGAGCCGTCGTATTTATTTATCACCATCTCGGCGACATCTTGCATAAATGCGTGGAAGCGTTCTATATCGGCTTGAGTATTGAATGTTGGGGTGATGATGAAGTGGAAGTTACCTGCGAGTGCGTGTCCATAGATCACTCCTTCAGGATAGTGATGCTTGTGGAATAGCTGGGTAAGGTCTTTTGCAGCAGCCGCTAAATGTTCAAGCTCAAAGGCCACATCTTCAATAATGACTGACGTACCTTTAGGGCGCTCGCCACCAATAATAGGAAATAGCGCTGAACGCATTGCCCAATATTGGCCAAATACCGCTGGATCATCACTGAAAGTGATTGGGCGCTCGGTTTCAATGTGAGTCAGCTTAGCGATAACTTCTTTAGTGTAATTTTCGAGTGTCGCCTTGTCATTAGCGCGAGATTCAATTAATAAGATACAGGCGCCTTCAGGCAGCTCTGCAAGCCATAATGGCATACCCGCTTTACCAGTGATCGCCTTGATTGAGGCCCAATCAAGTAACTCTGCAGCGGCTACACTGTCGCCCACCAATGGTGGGATCGCACGTGCCGCATCTTCCATATTAAAAAATACCGCCATGGCAGAGGCTTTAAAGCGGGCTTCATCAACAGTGTGATAAGTCACCTCCTCAACAAACGCTAACGTACCTTCCGCACCCACAATCAGGTGATTAATGAGCTCGAACGGTTCGGCAAAATCAACTAAGGCATTTAGGCTGTAACCTGTGGTGTTTTTGATGGAGAACTTTTTACGAATTCTAGCTGCAAGCGTGGTGTTGTTGACGGTCAGCGCTGCAAGTTCACTCAGTTCTTTCAATAGCTGAGGATGAGATAGTGCAAATGCAGCTTTTGATGTTTCACAACCCGTATCGAGCTCAGTGCCATCTGCAAATAAAAGTTTGGCCGATGCAATTGTTTGGTAGCTATTCTGCGCTGTCCCGCAACACATACCTGAGGCGTTGTTAGACACTATGCCGCCAATTTTGGCCGATGCTAGTGTGGCTGGATCTGGGCCTATTTTTTTGTTCAAAGGCTTTAATACTGCGTTGGCGTCGGCGCCAATGACGGCGGTACCTAAAGTGATCTTCGATGCATCTTCACTAACAGATAATGTTCTAAAGCCATCATGACCCAATATAAGCAAAATACCTTCGCCGATGGCTTGGCCTGAAAGACTGGTACCTGCGGCTCTAAAGGTGACTGGCGCGCCATAAGTACGGGCTATCGCAAGGGTTCGTTTAGCTTGTTCCAAGGTATCGGCATGCACCACAATTTCTGGCACGATACGAAAGTAACTGGCATCGGTTGACCAAGCAAAACGGCGAACAGGATCGTTTGTTGCGGCGTCTTCACCCACTTGCTTACGCAGATCTCTTAATACAGCTTCATAATTAATTGACATTAATTTTATCTCACACACTTATTTTAAAGTGGATAAAGCCGCCGCTGTAGCAACGGCTTTCCGATATTATTATTTTTATAGATTTTGTTTTAAGCCCTATTTAAATAAGGGCTTAAAGGAGGACTTAAAGAAGGGCTTAGAATCCCCCCCAAACTGCCGCGATAGTGCCAGCAACTAAAGCATAGCCTAGTGCAACTGGCATGGTTTTACGGATAATCTCTGACTCTCGGCCTGCCATGCCAACAACAGTTGCGGCTGCAACCACGTTCATTACACACATCATGTTACCGGCGTTCGCGCCAATACCTTGCATGGCTAAAATAAGTGCATGGTTAGCACCGATATTGTCGGCAACACTGTATTGTAGTCCCGAGAACATCATGTTCGAGAATGTCGCAGAACCTGATAAGAAGGCACCAAAAATACCGACAATCGGTGATACCCAAGACCATACCGCTCCCATGCTATTGGCTAGCGTATCGGCAAGTGCCACTGGCATAGAAGCAAGACCCGAGGCGTTTTCACCTGAGTTAAGGAATATTTTTACCATAGGTACTGAAGCGCCTAGAGAGATAATCGTCGGCACCATAGACTTACAAGAGACAGAGATAGACTCTTTTATTGCAGGAGACTTCATTCTGAACAGGAAGAAACCTAAGATACAGACTAAGACGAAGAAGGCGCCGGGTGCGTAAAGCGTGGCAAAGCCAGCTTTTAGCTCTGTGCCAAGTAAGCCTGTCCAACTGATGTTAAAGCTAGATAACCAGGCTTTTAGTGGCGCAACAGTACGTGAAAGTACCAGTAACGCAGCCATAATTAAGTATGGAGACCAAGCTGCAAGTTGAGAGAACTTGACCTCAGTGTCCAGTTCTTGGCGCTCTTGACCGTCATTTTCCGCAAAATCATTCCATTGCTCTTTTGGTAATAGGTAACCTTTTTTTGCCACAGGGATAACCAAAGCCATACCGACTAATGCACCAATAACCGATGGGAATTCGGGGCCCGCAAAGTAGTTGATTAACCAAGCCGGTACGGTGAAAGCAAGGCCGGCAAATAGGGCAAACTTCCAAATGGCTAAGCCTTCTTTAAAGGATTTATTACGGCCAAAGAAGCCTGTTAGGATCGCCACCATTGTCAATGGAATAAGTGTGCCAGTGATTAAATCGATAGTGATCATGTGCATAGCAATAAACTGCGCGTAGTCGGCAAAACTACCGCCATGTTGAGCAATTTGCTCTGCTGCCATATTGCTGCCACCCTGTGTGAGCCCTTGTTCCATACCAAACAGAACTGGCAGACCGATAGCACCAAATGAGACCGAGGTAGAATCAGCAATCAAGGCAACCACTGCTGCAGCAATCGGAGGAATACCCAGTAAGACAAGCAGAGGTGCACCAATAGCTGCAGGCGTACCAAAACCTGCTGAGCCTTCGATGAACGAGCCAAACAACCAGCAGATGATGATGACCTGTACGCGAGCATCACCGCTAATATTGGTAAATCCTGCGCGAATGGTATCCATAGCGCCAGAATACTTAAGCGTGTTTAACAAGAATACCGCGCCAAAAATAATAGTCAGCGGAGTTAATGCTGATAACAAGCCTTCGACCACCGAAGCGGCAAGAAAAGTGGTGTCCATTTTCCAAATGAATACTGCTGCAAGTCCGGTGAACACCATAGAAATAGGCATTGCTCTTGATGCTGGCATCCGCAGTAGGACTAAAAACAGCATTACGCTAATTATCGGCGTTAAGCTTGCGAGTAGTTGAATAAAGGTCATGCTTGCCTCGATATGTTGGGGTTTTTAACTTCAATTTCTACTTCAAATTATTAAGTTTGAGTGGCTAACTGCAATTTTTGCTGCCAAAACCATCGGTTCATTTCTAGTTATGATGGAAACAGTGCGTACTAAACGTGAATTAGGGATTAGCGAATATGATCTGGATCATACTGCAGCCTAATTGTGGTTGATAATGCCATTGGTGAGAGGTGTCACGGTTTCATGCTTTTCGGTGTTGTGATCTTGATCACGTGAAAACCTGTTACTGTTGCCTGTGCATCACGATTTTATCGAAAGGAACTGCACTTTGGCTTGTATAAGGTATTAAATCAAGGTCATTTTGGCTTGAATTGATCGTTAAATTTCTTGATTGATACTGAATAAGAGCTTTGAAGTTAGTTGGAAATGTCGCTTGTGTCACATTTCGGAACTTGTTCTTTTGTGTTTGGGAGTCATTGTTAATTTAAGTTAATGTTTTTACTTGGCTTAGTTATTTGTTGAGCATAGCTTCAATATATACAGCTTGGATTAAGATGGAGTGAAAGCTGTAATTTATTAACAGCGAAGTAATGAAAGTTACGAGTAAAAAGGAGCTGAGGACTTGTTGATATGATGCCGATAGCCATTTAAAGCAGGGCATATCGGCATGATGGGATTACTAGAATAGTTTGCTTCCCCAGCCGAGCTTGGTACGCAAAACGTGAAAATAGTTGTGTCCTTTAGGGTGGACAAGTCTTAAGGTCTCATCACTACGTTTGATAATGATCTCATCACCAGGTAAGACTGACAGATGGACGTGGCCATCACAACTGACCTCTAGATTATCGGCGTTATGCGGTGATACGACTAACTTGATGATGCTGGCAGCATCGACAACGATCGGCCTGCAGGAAAGCGTATGCGGAAACATAGGCACTAAGATCATCGCAGCTAAGTTCGGTGTTAAAATTGCGCCGCCCGCAGACAGTGAATAAGCTGTCGAACCAGTAGGTGTTGAGATGATCATCCCGTCGGCACGTTGGCTATACATGAATTTGTCGTCGATATAGACTTCAAACTCGATCATATGAGCAATTTTGCCAGGATGAAGTACAGCTTCGTTTACCGCTGTGTTGCTAGACTTTAATTCACCATGACGGTGTACCTCGGCTTCGAGTAAGAAACGCTGTTCTATTTCAAACTCGCCATCGAGTACTTTTGATAATGCTTCTTCAAAAGAGTCTGGTGGTAAATCGGTTAAAAAGCCTAAATTGCCACGGTTAACGCCAATAACACCGATATTGAATCGTGCAAGCACACGGGCGGCACCTAGCATATTACCGTCACCACCGACGACAATCGCTAAATCGCACTGCTTACCTATCTCTAATAGATCGACAGATTGAGCTTGTGGCCCAAGTTCTCCGGCGACTCGCTCTTCGACTAACAATTTATAGCCTTGCATGCTAAGCCAATGATGCAACCTTTTTAGGGTCTGAGTCGTACCTTTATGGTTAGGTTTACCAATTAGACCAATTGTGTGAAACGTATTGCTCATAAATTATGTTAGATCCAGCTTTAGGCCTTGAAACCTTAAATTTGATCCCCATAATATGCCCAGAGCATGCAGAAACAAAGCATTTTTAGCTGGAGCAAAAATGAGCAACCAAACAAATAAAGCACAAGATAACCAAGTCGAAGAGATCGTAGAAGGCGAATTGCTTAACGAGAACGGTACAGAAGCGACTGATGAAGCCTCTTTGATGGATGAGCTTACTCAAGCAAACTTCCGCGTTGAAGAGCTAGAGAAAGCTTTGCAAGAAGCTGAAGCTAAAGTCGATGCACAAAAAGATTCTGTGATCCGCGCAGCAGCTGAAGTGGATAATATTCGTCGCCGTTCGGCAATGGATGTAGAAAAAGCACACAAGTTCGCATTAGAGAAGTTCATCAATGAATTGCTTCCCGTATTAGATAATATGGAACGCGCTCTGCAAGGTACCGACGCAGAAGCTGAAGCGACAAAAGCCATTTACGAAGGTGTTGAACTAACAGCGAAGAGCTTTATCAGCACAGTTGAGAAGTTTGGTTTAGTTCAAGTTAACCCACAAGGTGATACCTTCAACCCTGAACTTCACCAAGCTATTGGTATGCAGCCAAGCACAGATTTCCCGGCTAACACCGTTATGATGGTAATGCAGAAGGGCTACACATTGAATGAGCGTCTACTGCGCCCAGCAATGGTAATGGTTTCTCAAGGCTAATTGAGTTTGTTTATTTGCGTTAACAAAACTTGTTAGCGCAAAACAAGCATTAAAAAAGGACTGCCCAAGCAGTCCTTTTTATTTAGCTATTTTCTCACCGATTCAAGACATAAACACGCTTATTGATTGGTATCAGGCGATATAGTCTTCGATCTGCTTTTGAATACCAGCAGCATCTAAACCTAGCTCACTGATGATTTCATCTGGTGCGCCGTGCTTAATAAACTCATCAGGCAAACCAATTAGCAATACCGGTTTAGGCATCTTAAGTGTTTGCAATAGCTCAAGTACGCCAGAGCCCGCACCGCCCATAATAGCGTTCTCTTCCACTGTGACTAATACATCGTGGTTTTCAGCCAGCTCTTTAACCAGTTCAACATCCAGTGGCTTCACAAAGCGCATATCGGCAACGGTGGCATCCAATGCTTCTGCAGCCGTTAAACTGCTTGCTAGTAAGGTACCAAAGTTAAGGATGGCAATCTTCTTACCTTCACGTTTGATCTGGCCTTTACCAATTGGCATCGCCGTCATGGTTTCGACTTGCTTAGCACCGGTAGCGCTGCCACGTGGATAACGCACAGCGGTTGGGCCGTCGTTGTAGCAATAACCTGTATATAGCATCTGGCGACATTCGTTTTCATCGGATGGCGCCATGATCACCATATTCGGCACGGTGCGCATAAAGCTTAAATCGAATGCACCCTGATGAGTCGGGCCATCTGCGCCAACAATACCACCGCGATCGATAGCAAACAGGACTGGTAGTCTCTGTAGAGCCACGTCGTGGATCATTTGATCATAACCACGCTGCAGGAAGGTTGAATAGATTGCCACAACAGGCTTATAGCCTTCACAGGCAAAACCAGCACCTAAGGTGACCGCGTGTTGCTCGGCAATGGCTGCGTCAAAGTACTGCTTAGGGAAACGTTGAGAGAACTCAACCATACCTGAGCCTTCACGCATGGCTGGCGTAATACCTAAGACTTTTTCATCTTTTTCAGCAATATCACATAACCACTTACCAAATACTTCAGAGAAGGTAGGGTCTGTCGGCTTAGCCGCAGGTTTCTCGAAGGTTGACGGATCAAACTTTGGTACCGCATGCCAGCCGATAGGATCTTTTTCCGCAGGCTCATAACCACGACCTTTTTTAGTCATGATGTGCAGCACTTGTGGGCCACTTAAATTACGCATATTACGCATGGTTTCAACAAGTGCATCAACATCATGGCCGTCAATTGGGCCAATGTAGTTAAAGCCAAGCTCTTCAAATAAAGTACCTGGAACGACCATGCCTTTTAGGTGCTCTTCGGTGCGCTTAGCCATCTCTTTGATGACCGGCATACCTTTAAGCACTTTCTTACTGCTTTCACGGATAGTGGTATAGAAGCGGCCTGACATTAGCTGTGCAAGGTGATTGTTGAGTGCACCAACGTTTTCAGAGATAGACATCTCGTTATCGTTTAGCACCACTAGCATGTCGTTATGCAAGTCACCAGCGTGGTTCATGGCTTCAAACACCATGCCGCCAGTCATTGCGCCATCGCCAATGACGGCAACTACTTTACGGCCTGCTTGCTCTTTTTCTGCCGCAACAGCCATAGCAAGAGCTGCACTGATAGACGTACCAGAGTGACCAACACTAAAGGTGTCGTATTCACTTTCTTCACGCCATGGGAATGGGTGCACCCCACCTTTTTGGCGAATGGTGTGCATCTTTTCACGGCGACCAGTTAGAATTTTGTGCGGATAAGCCTGGTGACCAACGTCCCAAACTAATCTGTCAAATGGCGTGTTATACACGTAATGAAGCGCAACTGTCAGTTCCACCGTGCCAAGACCCGATGCAAAATGACCGCTTGATTTACCAACAGACTTCAATAGGAAACCTCTAAGCTCATCTGCCAATTGTGGCAACACGGCTTGAGGGAGCTGTCTTAGCTCATCTGGGGTATTAGCCTGTGCTAGCACAGGAAATTGAGAAATATCAAAACTCATACGAGATTCTTTGTCTCTTTATTAAACTCTTCGCTCAATGATGTAACGGGCGAATTCTGCAATTAACTGGCTATTGTATGGTAATTTAGCCAGCGCTGATAGTGCGTCCTCAATCAAACTTGCCGCAGTTTCTTGAGCGCCTTCTAAACCAAGCAACTTTGGATAGGTGCTTTTGTTTGAATCTGTGTCTGAGCCTTGTGGCTTTCCTAGCTCTTCGGTGCTGGCGATGATATCGAGCACGTCGTCTTGTACCTGGAAAGCTAGGCCAATAGCATCGGCAAAATCGAGTAGAGCTTGACGCTCTTTACCCTCTATTTTCGCGGCTATGATGGCAAACTCTACCGCACAACGAATAAGCGCACCGGTTTTTAGTTTGTGTAGCTGTATTAAGGTGGCGAGTTCGATCTGTTTATCGGTGGCACTTAAATCCATCGCTTGACCACCGCACATGCCACTATACCCAGAGGCGCTGGCTAAGGCTCTAACCATGGCTAAATTCTGTGATGGAGTGATGTTTTCGATGGGCTCACTGATGATTTCAAAGGCCAGAGCCTGTAATGCATCACCGGCTAATATAGCGGTTGCTTCATCGAATGCAATATGGACTGTAGGTTGCCCGCGGCGCAGTTCATCGTCATCCATGGCGGGTAAATCATCATGGATCAGAGAGTAGGCGTGGATACACTCAACAGCCGCAGCACAAGAGTCTAAGGTTGACAACTTCACGCCTAACATCTCGCCGACGGCATAAACCAGAAAGGGTCTAATGCGTTTTCCGCCAATTAAGGCCCCATGCTTCATCGCTGCTTTTAATTGTGGTTCGATATCGGCAAGCGCGTCGATACGCAACTCAAGTTGCTGGTTGATACGCTCTTGGTATAGCTTTAGTGACTCTAGTAACAATTACTCACCCTCAATATCATAAGGTTTAAGAGTGTCGACACCCTCTTCTTGCATTAGTACGGCCACTTTTTGTTGAGCATTTTCTAACTTGCTTTGGCTGTTGCGCACAAGCTTAATTCCGCGCTCGAACTGCTTTAATGCGTCATCGAGAGCGATATCGCCATGCTCTAAGTCAGTTACGATTTTTTCTAGCTCGGAAAGTGAATCTTCAAATGAGAGGTTTTCTGGTTTTTTTGCCACGATGATCATTCCTAGAAATAAGCGGTACACAAAGTATATCAGCAGGGCACAAGGGTCAAATCAAGCCGTTGACTATTTGCGCAAAAGCACGCTTTCAATATCAAACTTACCTGCAAAGTGAGTAAATTATACGTGAGCTAACGGAGTATAGATCAGCTATTCAGTCGCCAAGCTTCAGAGGTATTCCTGCAAATGAAGGCGTATTTTAACGGAAATATCACTCAAGAGATCCTTTTTTTGGTCGTTATATATGTTGATATGCTAAAAATATGGCTGCCAATGGTGTGTTTCACGACTTGGCACTTGCCGTTGAACCAAAGGCATAATATTGTCGCTACTAATTTTATTCTCTGTATTTATGTAGCTATTAGCATTCGAGGCTGTGAGTTGACAGTGTTTTGATTGGTATTGAGGAGCAGTTTTGGATTTAGCAACCCTGATAGGACTTATTGGCGCATTTGCCTTCGTTATCATGGCAATGGTCAGTAGTGGTGGTATCGGCATTTTTATTAACGTGCCTTCGATTCTCATTGTTTTAATCGGTTCTTTGTTTGTGGTTATGATGAAGTACAACCTCAAACAGTTTTTAGGCTCAGCTAAGATTGCCGCCAAAGCTTTTATCTTCAAGTTAGACAAACCAGAAGATCTTATCGAACAATCTATCTCAATGGCCGATGCTGCGCGTAAAGGGGGGTTCTTAGCTTTAGAAGAGGCTGAGATCGGTAACAGCTTTATGCAAAAAGCGGTTGATATGCTGGTTGATGGTCACGATGGTGATGTGGTGCGTGACGCGCTTGAAAAAGACATCGCGCTAACCGAAGAGCGCCATAGAACGGGCATTGGTATTTTCAAATCAATTGGTGATGTGGCGCCAGCCATGGGCATGATTGGTACTTTGATTGGCCTTGTGGGAATGTTGTCTAATATGGATGACCCTAAATCGATTGGTCCTGCGATGGCGGTTGCGCTGTTAACGACATTATATGGCGCTGTGGTTGCTAACATGGTCGCACTGCCGATTGCCGATAAATTATCCCTTAGAATGAATGAAGAAATGCTAAACCGTAACTTGATCATGGATGCGGTTTTGGCAATTCAAGATGGTCAGAACCCGCGGGTTATTGAAGGCTTCCTCAAGAATTACTTATCAGAAAAAACGAGAAAAATAGACACCTTGGAAGGGGCGTAAGCAGATGGCTAAAAAAGCCAAATGTAATTGTCCTCCACCCGGCGCACCGCTCTGGTTGGCAACTTTTGCGGATTTGATGTCGCTGTTGATGTGTTTCTTCGTTTTGCTGCTGGCATTTTCAGAAATGGACGTGATGAAGTTTAAGCAAATTGCCGGCTCGATGAAGTACGCCTTCGGTGTGCAGAATAAAGTTGAAGTGAAAGATATTCCAAAGGGCACCTCTGTGATAGCCCTAGAGTTTAGGCCGGGTAAACCAGAGCCGACGCCGATAGAGATTATCAATCAGCAAACTAATGAAATGACTGAACCTATGCTCGAGTTCCAAGAGGGTGAAGACTCAAGCGCTGGGGGCATTCAACAGCAACGCGGCGAACAACGTGGTGGTCAGGCCTCGGCGACAGCTGTAGAGCAAAGTGAGGCGGAAGCTAAGGCTGAAAACGCTGCTCAATCGGATACCCAGTCCACTAAGACTCAAGCTTCTGCTCAAGATAAAATCAACGAGCAGGTGAAGAAGATGGCACAGGAGCTCAATAAAGAGATCGTCGATGGAGCAATCGAGATCGAGTCCTTAGGTCAACAGATTATTATTCGCATTCGAGAAAAAGGCGCGTTCGCTTCGGGATCGGGCTTCCTACAACCTAGGTTCAAACCTGTGGTACGCCGTGTCGGTGAGCTGCTTAAAGATGTGCCAGGTATTGTCACTGTCTCTGGGCATACCGATGACTGGAACATCTCTAACGAGTTATATAGTTCTAACTGGGATCTATCGAGCAAGCGAGCCGTGGCCGTTGGTCATGAGTTGATTAAGGTGAAGGGCTTTGAGCCAAAACGGATGAAAGTGGTGGGAATGGCATCATCGGATCCGTTAGTGGAAAACAATTCCAGTGCTAATCGCGCACGAAATCGTCGGGTTGAAATTGCGATTGAGCAGGGCAAAGCTAAAGAGTCGAAAGAGATCCAAGTCAGCCAGTAGTTATCACTTTAAATAGACAATATAAAACACGCAATATGAGGCCACTCTGTTGCGTGTTTTGGTTTAATAGACCCTATGCGGACTATTTATCAGCCAATATTTACGGTTTTGTCGAGACAAACTGAGATTGGATATACGCAATTGCTACGCGATCTTGTTATAATCGGTGAATTGCTGTTTAAACTACCCCCTCGCGGAAGACCAATGAAATTTATCGTAAAACTGTTTCCTGAAATCATGATGAAAAGCAAGCCGGTAAGAATGCGTTTTACCAAGATGCTTGAGACCAACATTCGTAACGTACTTAAAAAAGTCGATGAGTCTGCGAAAGTACAGCGCCAGTGGGACAAGATCATGGTGATGGTGCCAGATGATAGGCCTGATCTGGTTGAAGCATTTGCTGAGCGTTTAGCCTGTATTCCAGGTATTGCCCATGTATTACAAGTCAGTGTTAGCACCTTTACCTCTGTCGATGACATCTACCAACAAACCTTAGTTGCCTATAAAGAGCAATTAGTCGGTAAGACATTTTGTGTACGTGTAAAGCGTGCGGGTAAGCATGACTTTAATTCGATTGAAGTTGAGCGCTATGTCGGCGGTGGATTAAATCAATTTACCGAGGCGGCAGGTGTTCGTTTAAAAAATCCTGATATGACAGTGCACCTAGAGATCGATAATGACAATCTTTATCTTATCGATAAGCGTATTGAAGGCCTAGGTGGTTTCCCTATGGCGACTCAAGAAGATGTGTTGTCGCTAATCTCTGGTGGTTTCGATTCTGGTGTGTCGAGTTACCAGTTTATTAAGCGTGGCTCTCGTACCCACTATTGCTTCTTTAACTTAGGTGGCGACCAGCACGAAATAGGTGTTAAGCAGGTGGCTTATCATTTATGGCAAAAATACGGTGAGTCACATAAAGTTAAGTTTATCTCTGTGCCGTTCGATCCTGTAGTTCAAGAAATTCTAGAGCGTGTCGATAATGGCCAGATGGGCGTGGTACTTAAACGTATGATGATGCGTGCAGCAGCGCGTGTTGCACAAAAAATGGGTATTCAAGCGTTAGTTACAGGGGAGGCTATGGGTCAAGTATCAAGCCAAACTTTAACGAATCTAAACGTGATTGACCGTTGTACAGAGCAGCTAATTTTACGTCCTTTGATTGCAATGGATAAGCAAGATATTATCAACCTTAGTCGTCAAATCGGTACCGAAGACTTTGCTAAATCAATTCCAGAGTATTGTGGTGTGATTTCCCAAAAGCCAACGGTTAAAGCGGTATTAGCGAAAGTTGAAGCCGAAGAAGCTAAGTTTTCTGAAGATCTGCTCGACCGCGTGATTGCAGATGCTGAAATTATCGATATTAGGGAGATAGCAACGCAGATGGATACTAAAATTACCTCAACAGAAACTGTCGATGCGATCAGTGCTGGCGAAATCATAATTGACGTCCGTGCGCCAGAAGAGGAAGAGAAATCTCCACTAGCAGTTGATGGTATTGAAGTGAAGGCAATTCCTTTCTATAAGCTAGCGACTCAGTTTGCCGATCTAGATAAAGAGAAGAACTACCTGCTTTATTGCGACCGTGGCGTCATGAGTAAGCTGCAGGCGCTTTATCTGCAGGAGCAAGGTTACACCAATGTTAAGGTTTACCGCCCTTAATATGAGCTACTGAGCGCTTATTAGCGTAAGTATGGCAAAGGCGACTTTAAATTAGTCGCCTTTTTTGTATTTTCGGAAGCGCTATTTTAAGCGGCTAGTAATAAACAGGCACAAAAAAACCACCAAGTTGGTGGTTTAAAAGTTGAAGAGTTAGCAGCGATATTAGTCGGCTAATAACACCTGAGCGGTGGCTTCTTCGTTCTTTTTCTGTTCATCTGTTACTAGCATAGTATCAAGTTCAGAAGTTAGCTGAGCCTGCATTAATTCCATGCTTTCTGCTAAGTTAGCTGTTAATGTCGCTTCAATATCTTTGGTGTCGATTGTAATTTCGTCAGCGCTAACCGATGCTGATGCGCTGAGCATAGCAATAACAAATACTGATTTTAGGTTTAACATTGGTGTTAGTCTCCAGACTTAAATTTGGGTTGTTAGACACTCCCCAATTACGTCGTAGAGGCTGTCCAACTGGTATCATTTCGTTGGGGCAAATTCTGTACAAAAAGGCTGGCCTTTACAAACGATAAAATGTAACAATAGGCATTAGAAAAACTAATTAAAAATCGGGATCTGGATCACTATGGCAAGACGATTACCTCCCCTAAATGCAGTGAAGGCATTTGAGGCAGCAGCTAGGCATTTAAGCTTCACTCGGGCTGCTGAAGAATTGTTTGTTACTCAGGCTGCAGTGAGTCATCAAATTAAAGCATTAGAAGAGTATCTAGGATTAAAATTATTCCGTCGTAAGAACCGATCATTGCTGTTAACCGAGGAAGGTCAGAGTTACTTTCTCGATATAAAAGATATCTTCACTCAACTTGCCGATGCGACAGACAGATTATTAGCGAGAAGTGCCATAGGTTCGCTTACAGTCGCGACCTCACCTAGCTTTGCGATTCAGTGGTTGGTACCTCGACTGGCTAAGTTTAGTGAGAAAAACCCAGAGATTGATGTGCGAATTAAAGCTGTGGATGACGAGGATGGCTCACTTACCGATGATGTCGACGTGGCAATTTATTATGGCATGGGTAACTGGCAAGGAATGCGTGCAGATAAGTTAAGAAACGAAGTACTTATTCCTGTTTGTTCACCTCTTTTACTCAATGGTCCTAAGCCATTAGAAAAGCCAAGCGATCTTAGAAATCACACCTTGCTACATGACTCTAGTCGCCAAGATTGGTTGGCTTGGTTTAGACAATGTGGAATTACTGATATTAATGTGAACCAAGGTCCAATATTTAGTCATTCTTCTCTTGTGTTGCAAGCTGCCGCTCACGGTCAAGGTGTGGCGCTAGGCTACAGTGTACTTGCAAGACCCGATATCAAAGCGGGCCGTCTAGTCTGTCCTTTCCCTGAAGTTTTAGTCAGTAAGAATGCATATTACTTAGTGTGTCAACAAAACCATGCTGAAATAGGTAAAGTGGTAGCCTTTAGAGAGTGGATGCTGGACATGTTTGAAGAGGAGACCCGCAGTGAGTTGCTTACAGGATAACTTAAAGCAAGCCTATTTAGATGGTGAGTTGGCAGCAACTGTTGCCGCGCTCAAGAGCGAGGATTTACGCTTCGATGCCAGTCAGTATCTGATTGATGGTGCAAACGGCAAAGACACGCTCAGCTGTCACGCTGACACCCTAATCGTACTGACTCATGGTGCTGGCGCCAATATGCAGCATGATTTTATGTCAGTAATGGCTAAGGGGTTGAGTTTTAGCGCCACAGTGGCTCGCTTTAACTTTCCTTATATGCGTGCCAATGCCATCGATGGCAAGCGTCGTCCACCCGATAGGGCGCCTAAGTTGATTGCTGACTATGCCTTGCAGTTAGCAATTTTAAGGCTGCAGTTTAAGCCTAAGAAAGTCTATTTAGTGGGTAAGTCCATGGGCGGGCGTATGTCGGCAATTTTAGCCGAGAGTCTCAGTGTCGATGGCGTCATTTGTTTAGGTTATCCGTTTATTCCTCTAAGCGGTGGAGAGCCAAGATTAGAGCCAATTGAAAAGTGTACGGCGCCGATGATGGTGATCCAAGGTGAGCGCGATAAGTTTGGTCATCAGGGCTTAGTGGAAACCTGGCCAGTAATGAACAAAGTACAACTGCATTGGTTAACCGATGGCGATCATAGTTTTAAGCCAAGAAAGTCGTCAGGCACGACACTAGAGGCTAACCTAGGCGAGGCAATCGCGCTTATCAAAGCGTTTATTAAGCAGTCACAATAACGTTAATCGAACAGCCGTTAAGACTATTTATGGTTATCTTTGGCTGTTTTCGGAGGTTAGATGCGTAATGGATTTTTGCTGCTAGCAGCATTGAGTGGTTTTATTGCTGTAGCATTAGGGGCATTTGGGGCTCATGGACTAAAGAACGTGGCTCCGCCTGAGTTAATTGCTATCTTTAACTTAGGCGTCGAATATCAGTTCTATCATACATTTGCCTTGATTGTGGTGGCCTTCTCCGGCCACTGGATCAAATCACGACTACTCGACTGGGCTGGCTATCTCTTTATTGCAGGCATGATTTTGTTTTCAGGGTCACTCTATTTGTACGCGTTAATCGGTGCGAAGTGGACCGGTCCCGTGACTCCTATGGGCGGAGTGTGCTTCCTACTCGGTTGGCTATTTATTGCTGTTGCAGTATGGCGTAACCGAGTCAAAGAGCTCGATTAGATTAAGCTTGCTGATTAGGCTGCTTATGGGCAGGGGGAAGGTTAGGGCTGAATATTAAATTTTAGACAGTACCCAGCTAAGCTTGAACAGTGTAAAATAGCGGGCAACAACTTTGTTGGCCGCTTTTTTATATCAATTATTCAATAACGCTAATTGTTTTAAGCGCTATGCTTTTGAAGCGACAGTACCATTTTAAACCAAGGTACTTTGATTGATATTATTTTTATCTTCAGGAAATTCAATGATAAACCTATTTTTATTTTGCCGTGCTGGCTATGAGAAAGATTGCGCAGCAGAGATCCAAGTGCGCGCAGCTGAGCTCGATATTGGTGGATTTGTAAAAACCAATACTAATGATGCTTATGTGATTTTTCAGTGCTTCCAAGCCGGTGATGCTGAAGTTTTAGCTAAAAATATCAGTCTAGACTCGCTCATTTTTGCCAGACAGATGTTTGCTGCAAAAGAGTTGCTTAAAGGTTTGCCAGAGCAAGATAGAATTGGCCCAATCGTTGAAGCATTAGAACAAGTAAACAAGGCGGGTGAGCTGCGGGTTGAAACGCCAGATACTAACGAAGCGAAAGAGTTATCTAACTTCTGTCGTAAGTTTACTGTGCCGCTTAGACAAGCGCTGAAGAAATCAGGCACCTTGCTTGAGAAAGAAAATCCTAAGCGCCCAATCATTCATGTGTGTTTTGTTGCCTCTGGCCAAGCATATGTTGGTTACTCTTTGAGTAACAACAGCTCACCTTATTTCATGGGGATCCCAAGACTTAAGATTGCAGCAGACGCACCGAGTCGCTCGACCTTAAAACTTGATGAAGCTTTTATTCACTTCATTCCTAAAGAAGAGCAAGAAACGCGTCTAAGCAGTGGTATGAAGGCCGTGGATCTTGGTGCTTGTCCTGGTGGCTGGACTTATCAGTTGGTGAGGCGTGGCATGTTTGTCGCGGCTGTTGATAACGGCCCAATGGATCAAGGCTTGATGGATACAGGACAGGTAAAGCATTACCAGGCCGATGGTTTTAGATTCGAGCCGCCAAGAAAGAACATCACTTGGCTTGTGTGCGACATGATTGAGAAGCCATCTCGCGTGGCGGAGCTTATTGAAGCTTGGGCAATCAATGGTTGGTTTAAAGAAGCTATCTTCAACCTAAAGCTGCCCATGAAAGCACGTTATAAAGAAGTGTCGACCATTCTAGCGACTATGGAAGAGATCCTAAAAGAAAATGGTGTCGATGATTTTTCTATTGCCGCTAAGCATCTTTACCATGACCGTGATGAGGTGACTGTTCACCTTTGCTTGAGACCGACTCAACCTTGGTAAACCTGGCGCAAATCTGCGATAAATAGACATAAAAAAGGCCCCATGCGAAAGCATGGGGCCTTTTTAGTGATTCAAGAGAATTAAGATAAACGCTCAATCACAGCTTGAGTGAAATCAGTTGTTCCGTGAGTACCACCAAGATCGCGTGTGGTGCGGTCGCCTTCTTCAATCACTGCGGTAATCGCGCTGCGGATAAGCTCAGCTTTATCTGACATACCTAAGTATTCAAGCATTTGAATCGATGCAAGCACTACAGATGTTGGGTTAGCTAGGTTCTTACCTGCGATATCTGGCGCACTGCCGTGTACCGCTTCAAAGATTGCCGCGTCGCTACCTATGTTAGCACCCGGTGCCATACCTAGACCGCCTACAAGGCCTGCACAAAGATCTGATAAGATGTCACCAAATAGGTTGGTGGTAACAATCACATCGAAGTTTTCTGGGTTCATCACCAACTTCATACAGGTCGCATCAACGATCATCTCTTCAGTTGTGATGTCAGGGTAACGCAGGCTGACTTCACGAGCGACTTTTAAGAACAGGCCTGAAGTCGACTTCATGATGTTAGCTTTATGAACGATAGTGACCTTCTTACGGCCTTCTTTGCGGGCGAGTTCATAGGCAAATGTAGTGATCTGCTCTGCGCCTTGACGAGTAATAATACTGGTCGCTTCAGCTGTTGCACCGTCTTCTGAGACTGTTTGACCTAGGCCTGAATACATACCTTCGGTGTTTTCACGCACTGTGATGATATCGATATTGTCATAACGAGCCTGTGTGCCTTTAAAAGACAATACTGGGCGTACGTTTGCGTAGAGGCTGAATTGCTTACGTAGGCTAACGTTTATCGAGGTGAAGCCTTCACCGACAGGAGTCGTCAACGGGCCTTTAAGAGTAATGCGGTTTTTTTCGATAAGCTCAAGGGTACGCTGGGGTAATAATTCACCGTGCTTTTCTAAAGCAGCTAACCCTGCATCTGCAAATTCATACTCGAAATCACAACCTGCTTTATCAAGGATCTTAATTGCTGAGTCGATAATGCTTGGGCCAATCCCATCACCAGGGATAACGGTTATAGTTCTTTTTGTCATGGATAGTCCTACCACGGTTAGGCGTTACTGCAATTGTCTGACCATGTCTTGGGACACGGTAAGTGACTTGGATTTTTTTCTTTTTGTTCGATGTATTTTAAACACTTTTAAACAACTTTTACAGGAAAGAGTGAGCAATCTCACGTTTTTTTCTGTAGGGTAACTTGCATAAATAACTGCTAATGACGATGATTGATCGTTAAAAGGTTAAAAAGTCTACTTTAGTCTAATAATAAATAATGAGGAAGACCTTGAAGTCATTACCTATCACATCTCTATTACTATTCTCGACGAGTTTGTTATCTGCAAACTTGTTGGCGGCCACAAACCGAATAACACCTGACGATATCATGCGATTTGAATCGCTGAAAAATCCTGTGATCTCAGATACTGGCAATATGTTAGCTGTCGAGGTTACACCAGATCGTGGTGATAGCCATGGTCTTGTCAAAAATCTTCTTGCGAATAATGAGTTTAGCGTAAAAGGCGGTAGCAAGCCAAAAATCAGCCATGATGGTCGTTTTGTCGCGTTTGTCGATGCCATTCCATTACTCGACTCAGAAAAAGCGACTAAGAAAGCTAAGAAGAAACTCAAGTCCGGCTTGGTTTTATTAGATACCTCTACTGGTGAAGAACAACGTTTTGAACGAGTAAAATCCTTTGAGTTCAACGAGAAAGGAACCCATCTAGCTATCTGGTTTGAAGCGGAAGAACCGAAAAAAGACGGTAAATCTGATGACAAGGTTCAAACCAGCAAAAGTGATCTAAAAATCGATAAAGAGGATATTGGCTCTAAAGTTGAGCTGCTTTCTCTTAATAGCTTGAAATCAATCACTTTTAAAGATGTAACAGCTTTTAGCTTCGATAAGTCAGGCCTCAATTTTGCTTTAGCGATAAATAATATTGAAACCAATAAGCATGAGTTGAGAGTCGTAAAATTAGCCGATAATACTGCATCGATAGTCCACAGTTTAAAACAGCAACAGTTTGGCTCGATAGCCTTATCTAACGATGGCAAGTTTTTAGGTTTTACCTATGGCGATGCAACAGCCAAAACTTTTGGTCGCGAATATAAACTGTCGCTATTGAATCTTGAAACGAGTCAAATTGTAGAGACGGCTAAATCAAAAGACTGGACATTGAACCGATACGCTACACTGCGTTTCTCAGACGATAGCCAACGCTTGTTCTTTGGGCGGGTGCCGCAGGTGAGTCAGCAGTTGGAAGTGGCTAAGTATGAGGAGCAGGCAGATCTATTTGATAAACAGATTATCACCTCAAATCGTGCTCTTAGAGTGTGGCATGGCGACGATCCACGTATTAAGCCTCACGAAGTAAAACAGTATAAAAAGGAGCTTAAGCGCACTTATTTAGCTGTACTGCATGTTAACGGGAATAACTTGGTGCAACTTGCGGATCTAAACGTGCCAGACGTTGAAGTGCAGCAGCAGAAGCGTTTTGCACTAGCCAGCTCAGATCTGCCGTATCGTAAGATGATCACTTGGGCCGGTTTTTACCGTGATTTTTACTTAGTTGATCTAAACACTGGGCGTAAAATCCCGCTACTGACACAGCAAAGTAGCTCTGAAGAGCCAAATTTGTCTCCAGGTGAAAAGTTTGTTTCTTACTACTTACATGGCAATGTATTCCTGTATGAAATCGCTCAAGATAGACGTACAAATATCACTAAAGCGCTAGATGTTTCTTTTGCCGATGAAGATCATGACTATCCATCGAATGCACCTAGCTATGGCTTCGGGCCTTGGATTAGCGATGATACCGGTCTTCTACTCTACGATAAATATGATATCTGGCAAGTTCATACAGGTTCCCATGATGCATTCAAGTTGACTGCTGGTGAAGGACGTAAGCAGGGGGTGCAGTACCGAGTGACTGGCCTAGTCGAAGATAAAGATCATCCAAGTGTACTTAACAGCGATGAAAAAATTCTCTTGCATGGTTACAGCGATATCGATAAAGGGGATGGCTTTTATCAGGCCCAAATAGGTGTTGCTGGCGTGACTCCTTTGATGGAGGGAGACTATAAGCTTAAACTTTTAGCCCGCAGTAAAGATGCGCAAACGATAGTGTATTCCAAAGAGCAGTATGATCTGTTCCCCGATCTCTACACTGCCAATTACGATAAGCCACAAGATGCGATGCGTCAGACGGATCTTGACCAACAACGTCAAGGTTTTAACTGGAGTCAGTCTGAGTTGGTTCAGTGGACAAATGGCGACGGTAAACCGCTTGATGGGGTTTTGATTAAACCAACAAACTATGTCGAAGGTCAACGTTATCCTGTGCTGGTCTACTTCTATCGCTTTATGAGTGATAGGTTGCATGCCTTCCCCCAGATGAAGATCAACCACCGTCCAAACTTTGCATGGTACGCCGACAATGGTTACGCAGTATTTTTACCCGATATTCGTTTTGAAGTGGGTTATCCTGGTGAAACCTCAGTGCAAGCCTTAACTTCTGGTGTGCAGCACCTTATCGATATTGGGATTGCTGACCCTCAAGCGGTAGGTATTCAAGGCCACTCTTGGGGAGGCTATCAAACAGCATTCGCTGTGACGAAAACCAATATCTTTAAAGCTGCGGTGACAGGCGCACCTGTGTCGAACATGACGAGCGCATACAGCGGTATTCGTCATGGCAGTGGCCTTGCTAGACAGTTCCAGTATGAAACGGGTCAGAGTCGTATTGGCGAAAGTTTATTTAAATCGCCGCAGTTGTACATAGAGAACTCTCCGGTATTTTACGCAGAGCGTATTAAAACACCTATGATGATCATGTTCGGTGATAAAGATGATGCGGTGCCTTGGGAGCAAGGTGTTGAATTGTATTTAGCGATGCGCCGTGCGGGTAAAGATGTGGTGTTCTTACAGTATCAAGATGAGCCACATCACCTTAAGAAGTATTCCAATAAGTTAGATTACAGTATTCGAATGATGGAGTACTTCGATCATTACCTAAAGGGCAAGCCAGCCCCTAAGTGGTTAAGCGAAGGTGAAGCTTATACCGAGTACAAAAAGGCCGATTAAGTCTAATTGATAATATTAGAAAATACCGAGCTTCAATAGCTCGGTATTTTTTTATCTTTAAAATTTGGCTAATGGGGTAAACAAGGTCGTAATCACTTCAAATTTCTGCATAATGAATATTCTTAACAGAGCGTTATAGGGTGGAGAGCGAGATAATGGATGGAATTTGGATACACTTTGCTACGGTATTTATGGGATTTTTTGCGATTATGAATCCTGTTGCCAATGTGCCCATTTTTCTTGGGCTCACCTCTGACTATGATGAGAAGACGACTCGAGCCATCGCTTTTAGGGCGCTAATAATTGCATTTGCCATCACCTGTTTATTTGCGGTTTCTGGCCAGCTGATTTTTAATCTTTTTGGTATTTCCTTGCCTGCTTTTCGAATTACTGGTGGTTTGTTGATATTTTTAATTGGTTTTCATATGTTGCAGGGTAGTCAATCGACAGTTCATCATGATAGTGAGCAGCCTACCGGCGAGTCACTTGAATCTAAGCTGAGTGTGGCAGTATCTCCTTTGGCTTTACCTATCTTGGCCGGTCCAGGCACTATTGCGACGGCGATGAACTATACTGCTGCAGGGGGCGCACCTGAGCTTGTTAGCACCATAGTGTCGTTTGGTTTGCTATGCGTGATCACTTATATATTTTTTATTTTTGGAGGGCGCTTAGTCAGCTACTTAGGCAGCGCTGCGCTAGGAGCTATCACTAGGATGATGGGACTCATTCTGGCCGTAATAGGGACTCAGATGGCAGTCGAGGGCTTGCAAGGGGCTTTTAAAGTTTTAGGTTAGCCGTGAAATAGTTTCGGGAACAAGACTTTTTTAAGGCGTGAAAGGTAATTTAGGCTAATAATTAGCTTGTTAATTAGCGTGTCTTATTGATTAGTCAAGATTGGAGTTCATCAACAAGGAGCGTATATGAATAAGATCCAAAGTGTCAGTTTAATGAGTTTGTTTGTTCTTGCTTTACCACTGTCAGTTTATGCGAAAGCGCCTTTAGAGGGGGAGCCTGATTGGGAGGCTCGCAAGCTACCGCCAGTGGAAAGTGAAGCGAATAAAACTGAGAAAGAGCGTTTGTTACAAGAACTGAAGCGATTGGAAGAGGCTGAAGAAGACGCACAAAAGCGGTTAGATAATAGGGTGTAGAGGAAAGGCGGTTAGAGAATGAAGGGTAAGTCTAAGCGCTCAGTAAAAGACGAGATAGAACCTTTTCTCGATACTTAACCACAAAAAAGCAGCGATAATTTCGCTGCTTTTTGCTTTATATAAAAACCAACCGAGTGAGGACTTAACGAGCCGGGTGGCTAGATTTCTATTGTGTCAGTTCTCTATTAGGTTAGTTCTCTAATAGATTACCCATCTATAGGGCTAGATAGGTATTGCTGATAGGTGTCTTCACCCCACGCGATGAGTTTTCCCTGCTTAAACAGCAGCGGTGTACACTCCTCTTTGGAGGTTTCGCCATCTGAAGTTTCATGGTGAGTCCGGTAAAACAGCACTTCTAAGTTCTGTTCATTAGATATTTTTGCTTCGGTGAAGTCTGCCTTGCCAAACAGACTTTTAATCTCTGCGATATTTTGCCCGATCGCGACTTCGCTCATCATTGCTTTATTATAGGCTTGTCTATCTTCCCAATGCATCTCGTCGGGGGTTGGCTCGTAGGTCAGCATTATCACGGCAACGAAGGCAACATAAGTGATAAAAATACTGATGACGATGACTGGGAGTTTAGATTTCATCCTAGCAATGCTTCCTTTAAACAGTTCTATCGAAAACGTTAAGATACTATCTAGCCATGTAATGGTAAATGTTTTGTTAACAACTTTGTGTTAACAAATGTAAGTTTAATCAACGTCAGGCTTGTCGAACCTAAACTGTTTTAAGTTGACGCTTAAAGGCATGTCAGTTTTAAGTTGAACCAGTTTATAGCTTAGGCGCGCCATCTGCTTACCCGCTTCGAGCTTTTTAGCCTGCTTAGAGCCTACCTTGTCGATAGAGTTGTAGATGTTTGCTAGAGAACGGTAAATTCTAAGTAATTCTACGGCAGACTTAGGTCCTATCCCGGGAACGCCAGGAATTTTATTACCACTATCACCTGCGAGTGCAAGGTAATCAATTAACTGGCTACGCTCGATACCTAGTTTTTGCTCCATCTCTTCAATCGTGAGATAGGCTTGATTGAAGTGATCCCACTGTTTGATATTTGGGTGAGTTAATTGGCTAAAACCTTTATCAGTTGAGACGATAATGGCCTCGCCATCAATGTTTACCAGCTTTGTTGCCAAGGTCGCGATAACGTCGTCCGCTTCGGACTCTGCGTCGACGGAATGAAGTTGGTGCTCCGCTAGATAGGTTTTGATGTCATTAATGCCGTTTGCCAAGGCCTCTGGCATAGGTTTACGGCCTTTTTTGTAGTCAGGGTATAGTGTTTTTCGCCATGAGATTGCATCACCATCCCATACAATCGTTGCATGGGTTGGCGCATGATATTTAAGTAGTTTGCGACAGGCACCATTAACACGTTCTTTCAGTCCGGTGATATCGGACTCATTAGGTTGTGCGGCGTGGATCCGTCGCACTAAGTTCATGCCATCGATAATAAGCAGTTTATTCATTTAATCACTTTTTACTTTATCACTTTCTATTTTATGACTTTATAGCAGGGAACGTATTCGCTCTCCTGTAACGCCAGTTCGTTTTGTTGTGCGGCGTGGTTTCGCCGCACCAGATTTATGCCATCGATCAAAAGTAGTTTATTCATTTAATCACTTTCTACTTTATGACTTACTACTTATGGCAGGGATCGTACTCGCCTACCTGTAACATCAGATTTATTAGGCTATGCGGCGAAGTTCCGTTGCTGCAAATTCATGGCATCGATAATTAATAGTTTATTCATTTAATCATTTTCACTATATAACTTTCTACTTTATGACTTTATAGCAGGGAACGTATTCGGTTCCTGGTAATTTCATTCGTTGTTGGCTAACAAAGGCACCCAATAGGTCGTCCATCAATCGCATTAACTCAGGATCACCCTTGAGTTCGAAGGGACCGTTGGCTTCGATTGCCTTAATGGTATCTGTTTTAACATTACCGGCTACGATACCAGAAAATGCTTTACGTAAGTTGGCGGCTAACTCGGCTTTATTCGGTTGAAAGTATAGATCTAGGTTACTCATGACCTCATGGGTTGGTTCAAAAGGAAGTTGAAACTCAGGTTCAATCTTTAAAGACCACTGGTACTGATATGAGTCGCCATTTTCCCTACGGAAAGTCTTGATCTGCTCCATCGCTTGTTTTTGTATTCGAGCGACTCTGACCGGGTCGTCAATCACTATCTGATATTTACTTTGCGCTTCTTCACCTAATGTGGCGCCGATAAACTCATCGATACGTAAGAAGTATTCTTCACTCTCTTTAGGCCCAGTGAGCACCAGAGGGAAGGGGATATCTTGGTTATCTTTATTGAGTAAAATACCGAGCAAGTAAAGTAATTCCTCTGCCGTACCGGCTCCTCCTGGGAAGATAATGATCCCGTGTCCCAATCTAACAAAGGCCTCTAGGCGTTTTTCAATATCAGGCAGAATGACTAACTCGTTCACAATTTGATTCGGTGGCTCAGCAGCAATAATACTAGGTTCGGTAAGACCGATATATCGAGCGATATTCACTCTCTGCTTTGCATGGCCAATTGCGGCACCTTTCATTGGCCCTTCCATCGCACCCGGTCCACAACCTGTACAGATATCTAGCTGGCGTAGCCCGAGCTCATAACCCACTTCGCGAGTGTATTGATATTCGGTGTGATTGATACTGTGTCCGCCCCAGCAGACAACAATATTGGGGTCAAGCATCGGCATTGAGCGTGCGTTACGTAAGATATCAAAGACGACGTTGGTGATATGGCTCGCATTCGTTAAGTTGATATGTTTAAGGTTATCGTACTTATCGTTGATATAAACGATATCCCTAAGTACTGCAAATAGGTGCTCTTGGATCCCGGCGATGATCTCGCCGTCCACGAAGGCTTCTTCAGGCGGGTTGGTCAACTCAATTTTAATACCACGCTCACGGCGTAAGACATTAATATTAAAGTCACTAAACTGAGTGAAAAGCCCCTGAGCATTATCGCTTTTAAGGCCTGATGCGAGTACGGCGAGTGAGCAGTTGCGGTAGAGCTGATAAAGCTCACTTTTAGCGTTCTGTTTAAGTCTATCAACTTCCAGTTGAGAAAGTTGATCTAGGCTTCCTCTAGGGCTTATTTTTACTATCATAGCAACTCCTTAAGCAGTGATAAGTAAGCAGTCCCTTAAAGAGAGAGTGGTAACTAGGGTTAGCACAAGGGGAGGAACTTAGAAGTCAATGATGACCCTATCTCTGCTTTCATTTTTGGCTTTATAAAGCGCTGCGTCGGCTCGGTCGAATGTTTCTGTGATGAGCTCATTTTCGATTATTTGCGCAGCACCTATAGACACTGTAACTGTAATTCGCTGATTTTTAAACTTAAACGGTATGCTTTTTACTTTTTCTCTCAGACGGTTAAGCAAAGGTTGGATATCACTCTCGGCAATATTAGGCAGCAAGAGTACAAACTCTTCACCGCCATAACGTGCGACAAACTCCGACTCTCGTAAGGCATTTTTCATTGCCATGGCAATAACTTGCAGTGTTTTATCACCAGTGCTGTGGCCAAAACTGTCATTAATGGTTTTGAAGTGATCGATATCGGCGACCGCGACCCATAATGGCTGTTTAGTGCGCTTATAGTTGCGGTATTCAATATCCATCCGCTCTTCTAATGCGCTGCGATTAGGTAGCTGAGTTAATGAGTCTAGTAGATTAAGCTTTTGCTGTTCAAATAAGCGCTCTTTGTATGATTCAGTTTCTTTGCCAAGGTTTTTGAGCTCTTGTCGTAAGGCCTCTACTGATTGCTTTAACTGGATTTGCTCTCTATTTTCGAGCAGTTCTTTGCGCCCAAGAGATTTCTTCAAAGAGGCTAAATGAAGGGTTATTTGATTTTTTAACTCATCGATATCATCGACCTCAATTACGGCTTCGCCAACGTTATCAACTTGGGAATTGATGTCGCGATTGAGCTGTTTAGTCACTTGATAATTCTTTACCGAATGGCTGTAGCTATCAGTGACTACTTCTTGAACATTGCTTAGTGCATTATTGAGAACGTACAGGAACTCTTGCGAGGCGGTTTTTTCTCTAGCAATGTTATCTAGTAGTAGAGTTAGTACCACCTGGTAAGCTTCAAGCAAGGTGTCGAGCTCAAACTCTTCGGTTAACGAGCTCTTAATTTCTGAGATCTGTTGTCGTTGCTCTTTTCTAAACTCTATTTCTGATAATAGCTGTGCAAGCTCATGAGCGGCCTGTCGATGACGAGGTAAGATCTCAAACTGTTCACCAAGGTTCAGCTTTTCTTTTAAGATTTCATCATAAAAGTTAACGATTTTCTCGACCTTCGGAATATAATCCCAATGGGTATGAAACGGTTTAACCAGCTCTTTTTTAAAGTAAGTGATCTCTAGCTTTAACTTACTAGGAAGCGAGTCAATACGCTGAATTTGGCTCACCATATTTGCTAATGATTGGCGGCTATCTTCGAGTTGCAACATCACACGCGCATATTGCTGCTTAAGGATTGTATCGGCTTCATTAAGGGCAGGGAGTGAATCTTCGAATTGATTAAACTTAGCTAATTTATGGCGTAATTTAGCGAGTTTATTATCAAGCTCTAAATTTTGACCTTTACAGGCAAGGCTTAGTTGTCCAATAAATTGTATGAGGATGTGCAGCTTTTCATTTTGCTCTTCGGTCATCTCCTCTAACGCCTGTCTAGCAACAAAGAGTTTTTGCTGTAACACGCTTATTTGAGATGTACTTATGGCGGCATCCTTCATGCTTTTTTGGGTTCCTATAACTAGCGCTATTTAAAAATGGAGCTTAAATTTAATCACTTATCTTACCAGTAGTCTTCAAAATAGAGAAATTAACCTCAGCAGAAGCAGAGGTTTAAACGCCTACATGGCGATTTTGTCTTCATTAATATCGATGTTTTGGTGGCTCTTCCATCTTGGCCAAATGATATCTTCTTTATTGCCATTGGTTTCGACCTTAATAATGCCGCGAACGATACTCTTTTCGATGTTCAGGTAGAGTGGTTTAGTGAAGATTCCAGCAGAAGCAAAGTTGAGTGCTTTCATTGTGACAAAGTAGTTTTGCTTGTTACCTAATGTTCTCGCGGCGGATAACAACATCTGCAGGCTGCCGAAGTGCTGCTCGGCTGATAACTTGATGGCCGAATCCCCTAATAGAGGCAGGTGTAATACTCCCATATGAAGGCTTGTTTCCCACTGATGGTCATGAATAGCATTCGATAACATAGTGAGTAGAGCATTAGGATCGATGTGTGAGTCAAAACTGATTAAGAATACCCCCGGCCGGATAATGTAAGGCTGGCAGTTTAGTGTATTTTTGATTGTTAATACTTGCTGGGTATTCATATCGGAATTGCATTGATACCCCTGAACCAGATCGAAATCAAGTTGTTCGGAGAGTGAAACCAGTGCCAGTGTCTTCATTGGTTTTTTATGCCGAGTAAAATCCATCTTGAAGGCCAAGTAACCTGGAAGCCCAGTAAAAGGCTCGAGAAGCTGGGCTTTACTTAGGTTAGAGTTTACTAGGCTGAACTTGCTCTTGAGTCGCCATTGCTTGATCAAAAGCAATAGGGTCAGGCATAGGGCAAATATACAGAGTATGCTAACTAATCGGGTGATATTAAGCTGTTCAATTTTTGCCTGTAATTCATTTTGACTCTGACTTAAATTGAGCTTAAGTTTTTGCTCAATGACTTGTGATTGCTGCTCAATTTCCATAGATTGCGGCTTAATCTGGTTGTCTAACCTGTTTTGCTTTTGCAGGCTGTTGTAGGCATCTTCATAGCGGCCAAGCTTTTCGAAGGCATGGGTTTGCCTTGTTAACGCCTCTTTTAACTCTTCATTTAGCCGTTTAGACTCGGCAATGGCAGCTGCCTTGGTGGCGTAATCGAGAGACTTAGCCCAGTCGCCTGTACTCGCTGTTACTTCGGCGATCATTAGGTCGTTGTAGACTAAATAGTGATCACTATTCTTGGATGTAAAAATCTCATTGGCTCGCACTAAATTTATCAGGGAACTGTGGGGATCTCCGACTTTAAAATAGGCTTCACCTAGATTATGCAGGTTGAGAGCTAAACCAATATAGTTGCCGAGTCTTGATTCAATTTGTTGTGCATTCAAGTGGTAGTCAATCGACTTATACCATTGGCCTTGACGGGCATAAATCATGGCGATGACCGTCATAGAAGAGGACAGATAATTTTCGTTACCAAGCAGATTAAAAGCATCGGCGGCATTATGAGCCGATGCAAGTGCCTCATCCCAAGACTCTATATCGCGATAGACTCTAGCAAGTTGCAGCTCTATATGGGCATTCTGAGAAGCGTTTTTCCCCGCTCTGGTGTACTTTACTGCTTCAGTGTAATGGGAAAGTGACTTAGCGAGTTGCTCTTGCTGATAATAATATTTGCCTAATATTGATTCTGCATGGGCGAGCAGATAATCGTTATTGAGCTGTTTGGAAAGCGTTGATAACTTTGTTAAGTGCTGTAAAGCGACAACTTCTTTACGCAAAATCATATGCATGACACTGAGGTGTTCTTGCAATGTATACAGTAGAACGCGATCGCTCTGAAGGTTTGAATGCTCAAGCAGTGCAACGGCTTGTAGATAGTATTCGATAGCACTAAGGTAATCTTGTTGGCTTCTTCCTGCGTGGCGTCCTTTGAGCATCAATAAATAACTCTTATCGAAAGCACTGTGACTAATATGCTCTAGTTGCTCTGTGAGGCGTTTTGCAGCGATATAGCGGTCTTTATCTTTGTTATAAAGTTCCATTTTTAAGCGAGCTGAAAGTTGAATGTCACGCTTCAGTTCCTCGCTTGGGATCCGCTGCTGTTGAGAAAACACTGCAAACATCTCTGCTGAAGGAAACTGAGGTACTACGGGGATAGTCTGCGCTAATGATTGCTCAAGCGCTTTCGGAGCTTCTCTTAACTGCACTTCTGTTAACACTTCATCTCTTGGCGCTGCATGAACATGGCTGGAAGTGTGTGCTAAAAATATCAAGGGTATTAGGGTAATGAAAATACGCATCAAAATGCCATTCCTCGCGCTAAAATGTTAAATTAAGCGCCTGTTTTTTGTTATTCTTTGGCTTGATTGAGACTTGTGTTATATTTTTTCTGCTCAACTAGAATAATAATAACAGAAGGATGTGAGAGTGAAACCTGTAGTTGCCTTTATATTAACTTTTGGGGCGTTATCCTGTTCGAATGCCATTGCCAACGTAAACTACCAGATCGACTTAACTAGCCCTGAACACCATTTGGCAAAGGTAGAAGTCGTCTTTCCTGAGACACAGTCAGATTCATTAGTGGTTAATTTACCAGTATGGCGCACGGGTAAGTATCAAGTCTTGCCATTGGCGGATGCAGTTAGAGCCTTTACTGCTACGGATGATAGCGGCGCTGTATTACCTTGGACAAGAACCGCGAGTGGTGAGTGGACTGTAGCGTTGACTGAGCCCTCGAGCGTAACCGTCAGATATCAACTCTATGCCAACAAATTAGGCCAAAGGGTCAATCATATTGATGCATCCCATGCTTTTTTAGATGCTAGCGGCACTTTTGTTTATAGCCCTGAGTTTAGGAATGAGCCTTTAACTGTTTCATTAGAGGTTCCGAGTGACTGGAATAGTTATTCAGGTATGGACAGTGGCGATAAAGCGCATTCTTTCGTGGCGAAAAATTACGATATTTTAGTCGACTCTCCAATCGAAACTGGGATCAGCGAGCATCGTGAGTTCAGCGCCGACGGCAGGGCGTATGAGTTAGTTGTTTGGGGAGAGGGTAACTACGACATCGACAAGATGGTTAGCGACTTGAGCAAACTCAGCGGACAGGCCGAGGTCATTTGGGATGATTATCCATTTGAGCGTTATGTTTATATGGTTCACGCCACAAGTGGAGCCCGCGGTGCAACTGAGCATCTGAACTCAACCATTATCCAACGTCCGCGTTTTAGCTATCGAGAGCGTAAAGATTATTTAGGCTTTATCAAAACCGCCTCTCACGAGTTTATTCATACTTGGAACGTTAAGGCTTATCGCCCTGATGGACTAGTCCCATACAACTATCAAGATGAAGAGATCACTGAGTTACTATGGATTGCTGAAGGTTCAACCAGTTACTTCCAAAGTCAGTTATTGCTGCGTGCAGGAGTGATGACGCCAAAGGAGTTTTTTGAAGACTTGGCAAAGCGAGTGGCGCAGAGTGAACAAACTCCAGGCAGAGAAGTGCAATCCATTGCCGACGCCAGCGCTAATCAGTGGGCAAGTAGTGGTGGAGATTACGCGGTTAACCACAGTACTAACATCTATTCAGAAGGTTACTTGACCTCTTTGGCCCTCGATTTTTCTCTGCTTGAAGAAACAAAACTTAAGCGCTCATATCGTGATGTGCACCGTAAGCTCTACAATGAACACCGCATTCCGGCCGGCTACACCATTGCTGATGTGAAGGGAATCTTAAAGTATGTGTCGGGTACGAGTTATGAAAACTGGTGGCAGCAATATGTTAACTCGCCAGTCAGCTTAGACTTTGATGGGTTACTTAGTCAGGTTGGTTTAAAAACCAGCTATGGTAAAGACGCAAAAGTTGAGCCTTTTAGTGGGGTGACCTTGAAGTCTGGTTCATTGGTGTTATCGCAGGTGTTACGTAATGGACCTGCCTGGAATGCGGGTATCGTACTTGGCGACGAAATCGTAGCGATTAACGGACTTAAAGTGACAGCGGCAGGTTTCGAGTCACGCATTAAAGACTTCAGCGTGGGCGACACGATTAAAGTGACGTTATTTAGCAATGATAGGCTCAATGAGGTGGAGCTCAAGCTTGGTGAAAAGCAAAGTGGCAAGCTTGCTATCACCAGTGTTGATAAGCCAAGCCGCTCACAAAAAGCATTTTTCAAAGCTTGGCTAGGTGTTGATTGGCCATTTGATAAAGACGGTCAGTTTAAAGCGGTTAAATAAATCGGACTGATAAAAAGAAAAGGCGCCAATTAGGCGCCTTTTAATTAACTCGTATCTACGGCTAATTAAATGCTGTCTTCTAGGCCGCCAAGGGCTTCAACGGTTGCATTGATAAGTGCGATAAGCTCGCTGCTCATCAAGGCAAAGTCTGCATCAAGTCTTGCCATTGGGTCATCATTACCTAAATCGTCATTACCCGCTCTAAATTCTTCAGAGAACTTTAGGCGCTTAATCGCGGCATCTGATTGCAGTAAGAATGCAATTGACTGACCGAAGTGAAGTGCAAGCTTATGAACTTGTTTACCCACTTCGATATGCGCGAGAACTTCATCTTCGCTCAAGTCTTGCTGTTTGAAGCGAACAATACCGCCTTCATCTGAGTCACTCTTTAGCTCGGCTTCATCTTGCATTTCAAACGCAGCAGGGGTTTTACCTTCTTTTAGCCACTCAGTTAACTGAGTTTCAATTGGCGTTTTAAAGCTCATCGGAATGATTGGCAAGGTGCCAATTGCTTTACGCAATAATGCCATTAGCTCTTCAGATTTAGCCGCGCTAGAGCTGTCAACTAGCACCATCTGGATTTCAGGTAAAATCAGTGCACGAATTTGGCTACGACGAGAGAAAGCACGCGGTAATAAGGTCGTTGTGATCTCATCTTTCATCGCATCTTTTTCTTTCTTAGCAAGCTTGCGATTTTCTTCAGCTTCAATTTGGCTGACTTTTTCTTCAAGTGCTTCTTTGATCACTTGAGACGGTAAAATCTTTTCTTCTTTAGTGGCGCAGATAAGGTGTCTGTCACCAGCAGTGTGGATCAAGGTTTCGCCATGCTTGCCCATTGCCTTGGAGAATCCAAATTTGCTGATGTCTTGGCTTGAGCAAGGAGAGAAGGTGAAGTCTTCCAGTGATTTTTCTAGTGAATCAGGGTCAACAGAGAAAGGCTTGTTAAAGCGGTATACAGTTAGATTTTTAAACCACATAGATAAGTGCTCAATCAAAATTAAAGCCGCAGTGTAAGCCATTGTCCGGTTCGGGTAAACCGCCTCATTGACATCTTGGATCTTCGCTATGTGACATTTCATTAAAGTGTCACATTTCTTACGCTTTCTCTAAAAGCCTTGCTAGCTCTGGGTTAGCGAAAACCTGTTGCCGAATATTTAATAGAACTGCGGTTGTTTACCTTTTACTGAAATAAAAGTGCAACAAATCATCTTCATTATGACGCTCGTCCAAACCAATAACCAAGACGAATAACGTCAAAAGGATTAAATGATGAACGTTTTCTGTAAAACTCTACTGGCTTCTGCTGTTGCGACTGCAACTATGTCTTCTGCTTACGCGGCTGACCCACTAACAGTTTACGGCAAGCTTAATGTGACTGCTCAGTCAAATGACGTGAACGATGAATCTACAACAACGATTCAATCAAATGCTTCTCGTTTTGGTGTTAAAGGTGCTTTCGAGTTGAGTAACTCTCTAGAAGCGTTTTACACAGTTGAATATGAAGTGGATACAGGTGATAGCGACAAGGAAAATTTTAAGGCGCGTAACCAGTTTGTAGGCCTTAAAGGTAACTTTGGTGCGTTCTCTGTCGGTCGTAACGACACTATGCTGAAAGTTTCACAAGGTAAAGTTGACCAGTTCAACGACCTGTCTGGTGATTTGAAGAACTTGTTCAAGGGTGAAAACCGTATTGAACAAACTGCAACTTATATCACTCCATCTTTTAGTGGTTTCAAAGTGGGTGTGACATATGCCGCTGAAGGCGCTAGCTCACAATATGCACAAGACGGTTTCAGTGTTGCGGCCATGTATGGTGATGCAAAACTTAAAAAGTCTCCAATCTTTGCATCTGTTGCTTATGATTCAGACGTAAAAGGTTATGAAGTTGCTCGTGCAACGGTACAGGGTAAAATCGCTGGTCTTAAGTTAGGTGCGATGTACCAGCAGCAAGAAGAGACTTATGAGAAAGATGGTACACCAACCGTTGGCGGCGAAAGCAAGACGGGCTACCTATTAAGTGCTGCTTATCAAATTGAAGCTATTGTACTTAAAGCTCAATATCAAGATATGGAAGATAAAGGCGATTCTTGGTCTTTGGGTGGTGACTATAAGCTAGGTAAGCCAACTAAATTGTTTGCTTTCTATACAAACCGCTCATACGAGAAAGTTGAAAATGACGACAGCTACTTCGGTATCGGTCTAGAACATAAGTTCTAAACTGGCTTTGCCATATTGATAAAAAGGAGCTTATGCTCCTTTTTTGATTTTGAATCAAGAGAGGCGTTTGTAAGTTGGCCGTGAGTATGTCTTAAGAGTCTTTATAATCACTCAGTTATATGTCTGTAACGGTAATTGTAAGTTTTACTGGAACTGGCTAAGCGATGTCCTTTGCTACCATATGAGCTCTCTATAGGTGAGCTGAAGGGGCGACTCTTTTTCCCCTGCACTTTGGTCTCATATTTTTGTTAACCGTTATATCGTGTTATTTGCATCGGAAGAAGTGACTCGCCAACACAAGATAGCAGTCAGCTAGTTAAGCTAGTTGAGATAAGCTAAAAATAATATTTATGACAAAAATATCGCTTAATATGGCAAAATATATCGGTGTTTAATATTAATGTCATAAAAGTGACCAATAATACCATCGTAGAAATTCACTGATAGAAGATCGATTATGACTGCAAGGATTTTGATAGTTGAAGATGAGTTAGCCATCCGTGAGATGTTAACTTTTGTTTTGGAACAGCATGGTTATACCACTGTCGCTGCCGAGGATTACGACTCAGCACTGGATATGTTAACCGAGCCATACCCTGATCTTGTGTTATTAGATTGGATGTTCCCTGGTGGTAGCGGTATTCAGTTAGCTAAGCGCTTACGCCAAGACGAATTCACTCGTCATATTCCAATTATCATGTTGACTGCGCGTGGCGAAGAGGAAGATAAGGTTCGCGGACTAGAAGTGGGGGCCGATGACTTTATCACTAAGCCTTTCTCTCCGAAAGAGTTGGTGGCGCGGATTAAAGCTGTTATGCGCCGTAGTGCACCGACTTGCCTAGAAGATCCTATCGATGTTCAAGGCCTGCAATTAGATCCTGTTAGTCACCGAGTCACAGTGGGTGAAGAAGTGCTTGATATGGGGCCGACTGAGTTTCGACTGTTGCATTTCTTTATGACTCATCAAGAACGTGTTTATAGTCGTGAGCAGCTACTCGATAATGTCTGGGGAACCAATGTGTATGTTGAAGATCGAACCGTGGACGTGCATATTCGACGCTTAAGAAAGGCGGTGACTCAATCTGGGCATGATCGCCTGATCCAAACAGTTCGCGGCGCGGGTTATCGTTTCTCAACCCGCCTCTAGTTTAGACTTTTATAGGTGCAAGGTGACTTTTGAGTTATCTTGTGCCGAGTTCTCCCATATGGCCGATATATTGGTAAAATATGTTTGATTCCTATTCTGGATACCGGTTAATTTCACGCTTAGCAATTTATCTGGCTTCGTGTTTATTGATTGGATTAATATTCGGTGAAGTCCTTTGGATCTTATTACTCGGATCGATTTTCCTACTCATCTGGCATTACCGCCAGCTTTCGCGTTTAAATTTTTGGCTATGGCATGATCGCCGTTTAACTCCCCCAAATGGTAGTGGTAGCTGGGAAGGGGTGTTTAATGGTATTTATCGTTTACAAGGTAAGAACCGTAAACGAGTGTCACAGCTGGCTTTTTTGCTCGGACGTTTCAGGCAAGGCGCCGAAGCACTACCCGATGCCGCAGTTGTTTTAGACTCAGAGCATAATATTTTATGGTGCAACAAACTGGCGCAGTTGCTGTTAGGTTTTGTTTGGCCGCAAGATAACGGTCAGCGTATAGATAACCTCATTCGTCACCCCGACTTTTCCGCTTATCTTAAAAAGAAAGAGTACCAAGAGCCCTTAGAGTTAGCGTCTCCGCAGTCTGAAGGCCATATCCTTGAGATCCGCATTATGGGTTACGGGGCGGGGCAGTTGTTATTGATTGCCAGAGATATTACTCGAGTTCGCCAGCTAGAGGGGATGCGTAAAGAGTTCGTCGCTAATGTATCCCATGAGCTAAAAACACCGCTAACTGTATTGCAAGGCTATTTAGAGATGATGCAGTCAATGGCTGAGCCTGATTCGCCAAATATTCGCGCCATGGAGCAGATGCAGCAGCAAACTACGCGAATGCGCTCTATGGTTGAGCAGTTACTTGCCTTATCGAGGATCGAGGATGCGAGTGATGTGAGCTTAGAGGTTAAGGTGAATATGAAGCAGATGATGGATATTTTGCGTGATGAAGCCTTAGCCTTAGCGCAAGAGCAGTATGAGATCAGTTTTTACTGTGAGCCTGGCCTGAATATATATGGCAATGAGTTACAACTAAGAAGCGTGTGTTCTAACCTAATTTCTAATGCTATCCGTTATACCGAGCCCGGTGGCAAGGTTGAAATAAGCTGGCGCAAGATTGCCATTGGCGGTCTATTTAGCGTTAAAGATAATGGTGAGGGAATTGCGCCTCAACATATCGGCCGTTTAACCGAACGTTTCTATCGTGTCGATAGCGCCCGTTCACGTCAAAGCGGCGGCACAGGCCTTGGTCTTGCGATAACCAAGCATGCTTTGCATAACCATCAAAGCGAGCTCAATATTGCTAGCCAGTTGGGGAAGGGCAGTACCTTTAGCTTCGTTATTCCAGCCAATCTAATCGAGTTTACCGCGCATGTTAACGAACAATCGAGCGATGCCAATGAGACGCTGGGTTAATTGATTTAGATTAGCTTTAAAATAAATGTCATAAAAAAAACAGGCTTTTGCCTGTTTTTTTATAATTAGATTAGTTTGTCATCGAAGTGTCACTTAGTAGTAATAGACTTGTCATCAATGGAGTCAATACTGACAGCGTTTTAAGAAACCAAGATAGTTAAACACTGGAGCAAAGAATGAAACTGAAACAACTTGTTGGCGCGGTAAGCTTTACTGCAGCGACTGTATTTTCTGCAGCATCAATGGCTGCAATCGACCAGTCTTTACCAACGTATGAAAAGACAAGCGGCGTGTCTGGTAACTTATCATCTGTTGGCTCTGATACTCTGGCTAACATGATGACGCTATGGGCTGAAGACTTTAAACAGCTTTATCCAAACGTAAACATCCAGATCCAAGCGGCAGGTTCTTCTACTGCGCCACCAGCATTGACTGAAGGTACTTCACAGTTTGGCCCTATGAGCCGTAAGATGAAGCCAAATGAAGTTGAAGCGTTTGAAAAACATTATGGTTACCAGCCAACGGCTATCCGTGTTGCAATTGATGCCCTAGCGGTATTTGTACACAAAGATAACCCAATCGAAGGTATGAGCATCGAGCAAATCGACGGCATCTTCTCTTCTACAGATAAGTGCGGCGGTGGTGATGTGACACGTTGGGGTCAAGTTGGTCTTGATGGCGGCTGGGCAGCAAGAGACATCCAGCTTTACGGTCGCAACTCAGTATCAGGTACTTATGGTTACTTCAAAAAGAAAGCACTATGTAAGGGTGATTTCAAAGCGAACGTAAACGAGCAACCAGGTTCTGCTTCTGTCGTTCAGTCCGTATCGCAATCACTTAACGCGATTGGTTACTCAGGAATTGGTTATAAGACTGCCGGTGTTAAAGCGGTTGCGATTTCTAAGAAAGGCACTAACTACATTGCTGCAACAGCAGAGAATGCGGCAACGGGTAAATACCCACTGTCTCGTTACCTATACGTATACGTGAACAAGCATCCAAACAAAGATTTATCGCCAATGGATCGTGAATTCATCCGCTACGTGCTTTCACAGCAAGGTCAGCAAATTGTTGAAAAAGACGGTTATGTTGCACTACCTCGCAGCGTTATCGCAAAAGACTTAGCTAAAGCGGGTATTCGTCTTTAATGACGAGTCGCATTCATCTTAATTGATGAATAAGAAGCAAATAAAAGGCCTCAATTGAGGCCTTTTTTAATGTTGTTTTTTAGCTAAGAAAGCCTACTTTGATGCTGATTTAAGCTGTTTAAGCCAGGTATCAAATTCGGCATCCATCGATGTTCCCCATCCCGTTAGCAGTGCTTGATAACGTGGGTAGTCACCTTTGCGAGTAAAGCCAAGCATGGTATCAACTTTATCTTTATGGTTCTCAATCATAAAGCGCACCGCTAAATAACCCCAGCGATAAACTCTGTCAGTCCCGCCATTTTTCTCGTAACTGGTATTGAAAATTTCACTAAGTGTATGGCTTTTCTCACCACCAATTAATGCCAGTGCTTTGGGGTTATCATCGCCAAGAGAAATATACTCGGCGACTCCCTCACTCCACCAAACTGTGTGCGGGTAAAGAGGAGCGGGCTTAGGGCAATATTCAGGGCCACTGTGCGAGTCATGTAACGAGAGACAGAAGTCACCGTAGAGGTTAAAGCGGCCATCGAGGTAGTGTACGTACTCGTGCGCTAGGTTCCAGACTTGACCCTTTTTCTCATAGGCAACAAACTCGGCTTGGTTATCACTTTTCCAAGGTAGACCTTCTAAATACATGCCGCCGTTATCGCTTGGGACATCGAAATGGTTAGTGACATGATCGACATAATCCTGTCTCGAATGATAAACATTGGCGCGCATTTTGTGGTTATTGTCATCGGCTACAGGCTTATTGAGGGTACCAAATAGGTTATGAAAAGTAGCTTCTTGTCTGATTAACAACTCACAAGCGGAGGTGAGCTGCTTTTCTGTTAAGGCTTGTGAGCGGATAACAATCGTGTCGCTACAAGCATGATTTTGGCTTAAAACGCTTTCGAGGCTCATCACTTCTTCAGCATAGGAGCTCGCTGGAAACATTGATAGTACGGCTAATGTGGGCAAGATATGTTTATTTTTCATTGAGGCTTTCTCTGATTTATAGTTTTGCATACAATATCCTCAAGTGTTTCATTTAGCTCTATTGAAGTCAAACTAGGCTTTTCATCACATAAAATAGCGTTAAAATGTAATCAATTAACCAGTTACTCAAAAAGGATATGCCGTGTTAAAGCAATGGGATAATAATCATGATTACCACTCGTTTGCCAATACCGAACAGGTCAGAGTTAAGCACTTGTCGCTATCACTCGATGTGGATTTTGATACTAAGCAATTAGCAGGGCAGGTCGAGTTACAGCTAGATTACATTGATAAGCAGACTAAAGAGCTATGGTTAGATACTCGCGATTTAACCATTGAACAGGTCTACTCTAACTCTCAGCAAGCACTGGTATTCACCTTAGATAAGCAAGATGACACATTAGGCCAGCGACTTAATATTGAGCTAACAGCAGATGTCGTCAGTGTGATTATTCATTACCGCACATCGCCACAGGCGCAAGGACTACAATGGCTAACTCCACAACAAACTAGTGGTAAGACACTGCCATTTTTATTTAGTCAATCTCAACCGATTAATGCTCGTAGCTGGATCCCGGTACAAGATACCCCAAATGCGAGAATTACGTTCGATGCAGTGATCACGGCGCCTAAAGGCATGCGAGCGGTAATGAGTGCAATGAATGATGCCAACGCCCCGTTAACAGGTGAGTTTAGCTTTACCATGGAAAAGCCAATGCCGACTCACCTATTAGCCATTGCGGTAGGTGATTTAGCCTTTGGTGAACTTGGTGCTAGAACAGGGGTTTATGCAGAACCAGAAGTCGTCGCTGCCGCTGTGGCAGAGTTTGAAGATACAGAAAGCATGGTTGAGGTCGCGGAGTCGTTATTGGGGCCATATCCTTGGGGGCGCTATGACATGATAGTCTTGCCGCCCAGCTTTCCATTTGGTGGCATGGAAAACCCGCGCTTAGCTTTTATGACACCGACTCTTATTGCGGGTGATAAAAGCTTAGTGTCAACGGTTGCTCATGAGCTAGCACATTCCTGGACTGGTAACTTGGTGAGCAATGCGACATGGCGTGATCTCTGGTTAAATGAAGGTTTTACCACTTACTTTACTAATCGTATTGTTGAAGAGGTTTATGGTAAAGAACTGGCTGAACTTGAGGTAGTTCTTGAAAATGGCCGCTTGCAGGAGGCTATTTCGGCCACCCAAATAGAGGCGCAAACTCTGCCTGCAAACATGCAAGACCAAGATCCGAACGAAGCTTTTAATCGTTTTACCTACGACAAAGCATCTATGTTTGTCCATGATTTGGAAAAACGACTCGGTCGAACAGCCTTTGACGCGTTTTTATATGAATACGTAAAAGCATTTGCGTTTGAAGCGATCACGACTGAAACCTTTGTCGATTACGCTAAACAAACATTACTTAAACAGCACTCAGACAAGATCACCGAGGCTGAATTGCTGGAGTGGATTTATGGGGAAGGCATGCCTAGCTGGTTTGTGGAACCGAAATCCAGCAGTTTAGATAAGGTGATTATGGCACTCCGTGCTTTCGATGATGGCGCTTCAGCCTCGAGTTTGATGACAACGGGCTGGCGTGTACACCATTGGCAGTATTTTTTAACAAACTTGCCTGAGCAACTGTCACATGAAGCCTTGGCAGATTTGGATAATACTTTTGGCTTTACTCAGACTAACAATGCTGAGATTGCTTGTGACTGGTTTAGAGTCGCTATTCGTAACCGCTATGAGGCGGTACTCGATGCATTGAGTGCTTATCTGGTGAAAATTGGTCGTGGAAAGTTTGTTAAGCCACTCTATGGCGAACTGATGAAAGCAGGATTCGAGACTCAAGTACAGCAAATATACGCGGTTGCACGTGAAGGGTATCATCCTTCCATTGCAGTGATGCTGGATCAGCAGCTAATTAAAGTCAGGGAATAAAAGTAAAAAAAATGGCAACCTAAACAGGTTGCCATAACAATAGCTAAGTAGAAAATAAGCTGTTTTTGCGCTAGCTAACAGTTATCTCTAAGGGCAAACCTAGTCGGAGTGCCAAGGGAATGATGATGAACAATGAAACTAAGGTTAAGCCAACATCGACGCCTACAGGCTTGAATATTCACTTAACGAGAATCGGTTCATATAGTCAGAGTCAATAAATCCGAGTTAGTTCCCTCAAATTTCAATTTATCTGCAGTTATTTTATAAAATGGGACTGCATAAGTCCTAAGTGACTAAATAATTAGACTATTTACAGTTCCCCCTCCCTGCTACCCTAGTCATTATGTCTAGTCACTAGTTTAGTGGAGTGTTTGGTTGTGAGCCTAAGCGGGTGACGGTGAGCGCGGCAAAGTTTGAGTCAAATAAGCAAAAAAAATGGCAACCTAAAAGGTTGCCATAAAGAATCAGTTCTAAAGTTAAGCTTTAATGCGCTAGCTAAAGGCTTAACTTGATGGCAAACCTATAAGGAATGCCTAAGGGAATGATGATGAACAATGAAACTAAGGTTAAGCCAATATATTAAGTCGTTAATCTTTAATATATTCACTTAAAGAGAATCGGTTCATATAGTCAGAGTCGGTAATTCAGGATTAGTTCCCGGAAGTTTGAATTTATCTGCAATAATTTTATTCGATATAGAATGAATTTGGTCTAAGCGCTTGAATAGTAAAGAAGGGCTGCTCTTGCTTTTTGTCACTATTTTAATTGATAGCTTTGCTGGTAAGGATTGTTTTTGCCTTAGTTCGTCATGTTGAGTGCCTGACAGCTTTAGCCAGATAAAAAGCAAAAAAAATGGCAACCTAAACAGGTTGCCACAACAATAGCTAAGTAGAAAATAAACTGTTTTTGCGCTAGCTAACGGCTTATCTCTAAGGGCAAGCCTAATCGGAATGCCAAGGGAATGATGATGAACAATGAAACTAAGGTTAAGCCAATATATTAAGTCGTTAACCTTTAATATATTCACTTAAAGAGAATCGGTTCATATAGTCAGAGTCAATAAATCTCGATTAGTTCCCGAAAGTTTGAATTTATCTGCAATAATTTTATTCGATATAGAATATGTTTAGTCTAAGTCTTTAAATAATAGAGACTATTCCCATCTATTATTTTTAGTCACAATTATAATTGATTGCTTTGCCTGTAGGATTGTTTTGGCCTTAGCTCGTCATGTCGAGTGCCTGACAGCTTTATCAAAAAAGAAGTAAAAAAATGGCAACCTAAACAGGTTGCCATAACAATAACTAAGTAGAAAATAAACTGTTTTTTGCGCTAGCTAACGGCTTATCTCTAAGGGCAAACCTAATCGGAGTGCCAAGGGAATGATGATGAACAATGAAACTAAGGTTAAGCCAACATCGACGCCTACAGGCTTGAATATTCACTTAACGAGAATCGGTTCATATAGTCAGAGTCAATAAATCTCGGTTAGTTCCCAGAAGTTTGAATTTATCTGCAATAATTTTATTCGATATAGAATATTTTCAGTCTAAGTCTTTAAATAATAAGAGACTATTCCCATCTATTATTTTTAGTCACAATTATAATTGATTGCTTTGCCTGTAGGGTTGTTTTGGTCTTAGCTCGTCATGTCGAGTGCCTGACAGCTTTATCAAAAAAGAAGTAAAAAAAATGGCAACCTAAACAGGTTGCCATAACAATAACTAAGTTGAAATAAGCTGTTTTTGCGCTAGCTAACGGCTTATCTCTAAGGGCAAACCTAGTTGGAGTGCCAAAGAGAATGATGATGAACAATGAAACTAAGATTAAGCCAATATATTAAGTCGTTAATCTTTAATATATTCACTCAAAGAGAATCGGTTCATATAGTCAGACTGGCGATCTTATATTTAGTTCAATTCCCCTGCTAAAAATTTTATAAAAAAGTGCTCAAAGATGGAGAATAGCGAAGAGCGGATAAAAAAAATGGCAACCTAAGAGGTTGCCTAATTGATCTACATAGAGACCAAGGGGGGCTGCGCTAGAAGCCCCAGGGAGAATGATGAACATAAAAGTCAATGCTCAAAAGGTTAGAGCTGAGTATTTAGGTAAAGTTCAAAAAATAAATAGGAATATTTGATTTTTTTTAAAGGATTTTTTAAGTCGCTAAATCTAATAACTAAAGTAGCTTTAATATTTCAGCTTCAATGGCCATCGGCTTAGTTGTTGGCGCAAAACGTTGGGTTACTTTTCCCTGCTTATCGACGAGAAACTTAGTAAAGTTCCACTTTATCCTTTCTGAACCAAACAAGCCCTTAGCGGAATGCTTTAAATATGCATAAAGCGGGTCAGTGTTGGCACCATTGACCTCAATTTTTTCAAAAAGTGGGAAGGTCACACCAAAGTTTAATTCACAAAATGAGCTAATGGTTTGGCTGTCCCCTTTCTCTTGTTCGCCAAACTGGTTACATGGAAAGCCTAGCACCACAAGTCCTTGAGATTGGTGTTTTTGGTACAGAGCCTCAAGCTCTCCATATTGAGGGGTAAAGCCACATTTACTCGCCGTATTAACGATCAATATGACTTTGTCTTTAAAGTTTGCCAGAGAAATAGATTGTCCCTGAATATTGTTAACCGAAAAATCATAAATGGAAGCTGTCATTACTACTCCTGCGAAGTTAACGAAATGTTGTGTCTATACTTTATTATGCGCAGTGTAGTTGTACTATTGATTTAAGTGAACCAAAAAGAAAAAGGGATAGTAATTTCTTACCATCCCTTTTGTTTCTTGCTAAGTGCTTAACTACTCGATTTCTTGAAAGTTTTGCTCAAGATCCTCTTCGTTGTTAAGTGTTACATTATGGCGCTGTGTTTCAGGGTTAGGAATTGTTAACCCTTGATATGACTCTGGGTTATCGAGAGCAGCGCTGCAACTGAATGCTACTGTGTAGTCACCAGCAGGAATGAAGCCAAAAGCGTAAGAGTAATCATTGCTGCCATCTTTCATCTCCACAACTGTAGAATTTACAGGGCGAACAGCGCCTTCAGGAAGTGGGTTTACGTTGATTGCAGGGTCAAAGTTGTCAGTAAGTTGTTCATTGGTCATATCCACACCAGGGTATAGATAAACAAAACTTCCTTCATTTTCATCACCAACGCATGATGTGATAAGTGAGGCGTCTACTGTTCCATATAGAGAAGCGACAGTAGAGTTATCGACAATTTCGACTCCATGAGGTTTTAAGTTGTATCTTTGGTTGTTTTTATTTGAAACAAGCGCCGTTCTTAGATCGAAATGAATAGTGAACCTTTGTACACCATCTGAAGTGACCTCAAAACCACCTAGCTTTAACTTTTGGCTAGGTTGCTTCATTGGGATTTGAGCTCCAGAAAGCTCCGTTACATAACTAAAATCAGGGCCTTCACTTTCATCTAAAACATGCAAGATAAGTTCTTTGTACTCACCAATAGTTAGTTCTTGATCACCAAGTAGAAGTGCACTATCGCCGCCTTGGAATTGTTTTAAATCAACTTGCATATAATCTAAGTCGTTCTCGCCAGAAACATCAAGTATGAGATTATCCTGGCCATCTTTAACTAGCTCAATAGCATCGATTGCGACAACAACTTCTTGGGCATCATCTACTGGCGCGTCTGCTACAGCGAATGAAACCATTGCTGTTTTTGGCGTTGAATCACTGTCTGAGCCGCAACCTGATAACATCAAGCCAGTGGCAATAGCGATTGAGAGTGAAGTTAATTTTAACTGTTTCATCTGTGCTCCGAAGCATATTTTGCTGATAATTTAGTATAGTCGCTGCCTGACAAGCATTGTAAATTTTACATAAAGCAAATCTGTTTAAAACCGAGTACAGGCAAGACTTCGAGGACTAATACTCGATATAATTAAGCCTAAATTATCACATCGAATATCGTGATATTTGTTTTTTTTCAGTAAAACGTTTCTCTAGTGATAAAGCTATCGCTAACATAAAGAATTCACAGGTAAAATTTTTAATCATCTCGGTTGTTACATTTTGATGCGGCTGTAGGGTTGTGGTTGTTATTGTTGTTTTTGGGTTTGTATCTTGTCCGTGTTTATTTAAATGCGCAGTTTAAGTTTAGGTTTCTATAAAAATGCGTCAGCCCTTTATGTATGCTTGCAGGAAGCTTATAAGTATCGGAATCATAAATGACAGTTAAAACCTTAATGGCAACGCTTGTACTGAGCACTTTGTCTATCAATGCCTATGCGACAGATTTTACGTTTGGTCTAAATGACGACATGTTGTCGACAGAGTTACAGTTTGATCTCAATAAAGACGTTAACGGCTCCTTTGAGTATATCTATGCTGATAAGGGAGGGCAGATGTTATCTGGTGCACTGCATATCGCACATGATGCCGGTATTCATCACTTTGAATTGGGTGCTAAGTTTTCTCAAGTGTGGTCGAAAAAAAGTAGTAACGGTAACTTCGTTGGTATTGGTGGTCGCTACGCGATGCACTTAGGCTCGAATGTGTCTATACATGGTTCAGGATACTATTCGCCATCGGTATTATCTTTTGGTGATATTGACGGTTCTTGGCAGTTAGATGGCCGAGTGCAGTATAGCCTTAGCCCCGCTTTAGGCCTGTTTGTGGGATATCGCGATATTCGTTTACAGTATGATAATGCGTCAAACACGAGCTTAGACTCGGGGTTCTATTTAGGCGCTAAAGCGTCTTTTTAATTAATATTTCCCACTTAACTTACAGATAGATTAAGTGGCTTAGGTTGGCATTTTAGCTGCCTAAGTCACTTATCCTGATAATGTATTGCTTTCTTTTTGCTCAGTTTGAGTTTTCAGCCCCATTTCTGCTCTACACAAATGCCCCCCTTTGAAGTACCTCCAGCACCGCCTATTTAATCGTTTAGCTTAAGCGAGATTATCGCATTCAGTTTATGATTGAATTGCTGCTTATTTGTTGTTTATGTAAACTGTTATCACAAATTATTAGTGAAGTGTGAGGCTGAACGCCGAGCAGCATGGAACAAATGGGTAGGTAAAGCGGTTAATGCCAATAAAAACAATAATGCGCCTGCTGTTAATACTGTCGGTGTTTGTATATTGCGATGTGAGTTATGCTCGCCAAGCCGCAGTGATGGAACAAACGTTCATTTTTAGTGCCGAGGCTGAAGATGAAGTTCCCAAAGACTTCTTGCAGACTATCTCTTGGATGGAAGATAAAAAGGAGTTGAGCAGAGTCTCGCTTTCTGGTGGCGACTATTGGATGGTGTCAGCAGTGCAGGTGAATAACTACGATAAGCGTTGGACGGTCAATGTTAAAAATTCCATTATTGAGTCCGTCGATTACTGGTTAATCGGAGAGGACGGTTCAACTCAATATTTTCATAGTGGTTATTACGCCCCTTACGAATTCTTGTTTGACTATGCGAGAAGTGTGGAGATGAGAATAGGTGTGAACTACTGGCTGGTCACTCGAGTCAATAGTCGTTACTTTTCCTCTCAGCCTAAACTTCAAGTTGAAGAATACAAAGAGCATAAGCGTCAGTCAGATATCTATGCCTTGTTTATCATTCTCTGCATAGGCGGATTAATCTTTATTACGCTCTATAACGGGATCATTTTTATTTCTATCCGTGATAAAGCCTTTCTGTATTATGCTTGTTACGTACTGTGTTATTTGATTGGTTGGTCGCTAACTTTTCACCTGCCTGCTCATCTATTTGATTTTCATGGTCTGGAGTTACACCACCTGTTTTTTATTGGGTTACCAGTATTTAATATTCTATTCTATATCCATTTTTTGCAACTTCCTGAATTGTCACCAAAGCTTTACCGCCTCAGTTTAGGATTAATGTGGCTATGCATCATTGCCTTACCAACGAGTATGTACTTAGTTTCCTATACGGCGATAATTGCATCAGTGTTGATCATGCTATGGATAGCACTTGCGATGCTTTGCGGCAATGTCTGCCTGTTGAAGGGGTTCCATCCTGCAAGGTACTTCCTGTTAGCTTTTTCTTGTTTACTGCTTCCTGCAGTGCTGATTTTGCCGGGGAATATGGGGCTGACGCCTGACTTTTTTGATAACGCCGAATTGGCAACGCTAGTCGGTGGGGCCGCCGATGCCTTGCTCTTGTCATTTGCGTTAGCTTATAAAATCCGCTTGCTGTCCGATGAAAAAGAGCGTCATATCGAAATCTTAGAGGTCGCTAGGAAAAATGCGCGCACAGACAAGCTGACGGGGCTGCCGAATCGTTTCGCATTTGATGAATCCATGCTCAAGGGCTTGCCTTTCGGTGTTCAAGCTTCTGAGCAGCTATGTTTGACCTTAGTTTCGTTAGAGGGCTTAGCCCTACTTACTCGCAAACTGGGTCATAACGAGGTCGATAAGGTAATTTGCGGTGTGGCAGAGTCTCTGAGACAGGTTTATGAGCATATAGACTCTCAAAGTGAGACAACCAATACCTATCGAATCGCTGACAATAGTTTTGTCATTGTGTGTCAGGCTGAACTTGCTCATAAGATACAGTTGCAGGTTTCACGGATCCAATCTGCTTATTTGATTGATCACTATAGCGATGTGAGTATTCACCTTGGCGTTAGCTTTAACATGGATGTGAATGATAGCGGCCAATGGTTGCGGCAGTCAGAGCATGATTTGTATAAAAATCAGAGTGTTAAGCGCCGAGAAAAGTATATGCAAAGCTTAAGTCATATATAGGGCTTTTCTCTATTGTGACGCTCGATTCGGCTGTGTGATGGGGAGAATGAAAAAAGTTGAAAAATTCAGTATGGATACAGTAACCACAGCCTGAAAACGGCATAAGAAAAACGCCATACATAGTATGGCGTTTTTAGTCTTAACCAAATACTCGATGCTTGTTAGCACTTGCTCATTTTTGCAACGAACATACCATCGGTATCGGCTTCGTGGGGCCAGATGGTGAGCATCTGAGTCTGCTCTCCAGTAAATGGATGAGTCAGGGCTTGTAGCTTAAATTCGGGGTTCGCCGTTAAAAAGGCATTGACCACCTGTTCGTTTTCAATAGGCGACAGTGAGCAAGTGGCATAGACCAACTGACCTTGTGGCTTAACCGCTTTGGCGCTGCGGGTTAAGATATCTAACTGCAGGGCATGTTTATCGGTAACGACGCTTGCCTCATCGAGCCAGCGCATATCCGGGTTACGTCGCCAAGTACCTGTGCAGCTACAAGGGGCATCGACTAACACGCCATCGAATGCGTTGACCTTAACGGGTAAATCGTCGCTTTTCCAAGGCGCAGTACTGATCCCATCAAATCCTGCACGCTTAGCGCGCTTTAGCAACTCCTCTAACGGTTTTCGACGAATATCTGATGAGATAATCGTACCTGCAGCTGCCGAATCTTGTCTTAGCATTAAAGAGCGTAGTTGCAGTGTTTTACCACCCGCGCCGCTGCAGGTATCCCACCATTGCTCATCTGCTTTCGGTGCACAGATTTGACCAATAACCTGTGAACCTAGATCTTGGATCTCAAGCTCGCCGCGTTGATAGGCATCAATGGCATTGAGGTTAACACTCTTATGACCGAGGCTTACTGCATCATCAAAGTGCTCACTGGCAATCGCTGTAATGTCGTTGTTTGCAAGTGACGCGATCAGTTGCTCTTGAGTGAGAGTTTGCGCGCGCCCCCAGATTGGCGGACGTGAGCACATGGCTTCGATAACCGCCTTTTTGTCTGCATCATCGACTTGTGAAACAGTCCAAAACCACTCTGGTAATAACTCGGTATCACTAAAGCTAATATGAGAAACCTGCTGGTTTAAATACTCACATTTGTCACTAACACTGGCCATTGCTTGGATGGCTGGGCTTAGATTAAACTCAGCAGACTGGTTGGCAAACTCACGCCAGGCTTCACTAAATTGAGTCCATTTATGCGCTTCTAATTCAGCAACAAGGCTTAAGCAAGCAAACCAGCTCGCATCTTGCTGTTCACTAGTGTGAACCTTTTTAAGCCAGCCCCACCAACGAAACAGGGCAAACAGACTTTCTCTTATAACGCGTCTATCTTTAGAGCCATGTTTCTTGTGAGTTCTAAAGTACTCACCGACAATGCGATCTGCAGGTAGCTTCTCAGTCATCACATTTAAAAACAGTTGATGAATCGTATTGCTATAGCTTAACGCTCGCTTTTGCGCTGGAGTCTGTGCTTGAAAAGCGTCTTGTGGAGATGATGAAGGTTCTACCATTAAATTGTGCCTGAACTCGCCCAAACTAGGCTGGAAATTAAAACTGGCGCAATTGTAGCAGAGAATACACTTGAGTGTAGAGGCGCTTAATAGAAGCACCTCGCTCTTATACACCTATATAGGGCGCGTTAATAATCTAAATCTAATGCAAAGCAAAGGTAGCGCATCATTTGCTGACATGCGGCGAACTCATGGGCGCAAACATCGACAAAGTCGGCGGCGCAAACTTGCTCAACACTCAGAGGCTTTATGGCGATAAAGTCTTTTCGTTTAAGCTCTTCTAGCATGGGATGCTCTTTGTCATAGCCTTTTGGTGGGCGAATAAGCTTACTGCCCTGCATCTCAAACCCTTGGGCAGTTAACTCCCGTAGTGCTTTTTTATAGCTATTAGGGTTTTCATCGATACAACTTCGAATGGCGTTGAGGGCTGTAGATTCAGGGTGCCAAATTCCCGCACCAATAAAGCAGCCATCATTGGCTATGTGTAAATAAAGCCCTGGAGCGTGTACATCTTTGCCTTGAAAATGCCTAAATTGAATGCCTACATTGGTTTTATAGGGCGTTTTATCTTTACTAAAGCGGCTATCACGTTGAGGGCGCATCATACTGCCGCCAACCTTTTTAGGCACTGCGGTTAATCGTGGCGACAGCCCAAGAATATGTGGCTGCATTGCCTCAATAAACCTAAGAGCTGGCGTGCGAACACTGTCTTCATATTGCTGTTGGTTTGCCTTAAACCACTCTCTGTCGTTATTGACTGAAAGTAGGTTTAAAAAATCAAAACATGCAGGAGAAAACACACTCATAAAAGTAACGTCCTAGCTTGAGAATTAACGATAAGTGATGAGCATATATCAGTGATGCTCTGTTATCTACTTTGCATAAAGACGTGACTAAGATTAATGACCAATTGCTGTTATAATTTTCTGCAGATTTTTCTGGCAGTGAGCCAAAGTTAGGAGCGCAAATGAAGGTTTGGGTTGACGCCGATGCATGTCCGGGTGTGATTAAAGAGATTTTATTTAGAGTGGCAGATAGAGCCAAAGTTGAAGTGACGCTGGTGGCTAATCACTGGATGCGTATTCCTCCGTCACCTTATATCAACTTGAAAACGGTCTCTTCGGGCTTTGATGTGGCCGATGATGAAATCGTTAAACTACTGAGTGCCGGAGATCTTGTGATTACGGCAGATATTCCACTCGCCTCAGAAGTGATAGATAAAGGTGGGGTAGCCTTAAACCCGCGTGGCGAGCTTTATACCGAGCAGAACATCAAATCGATTCTAAATATGCGCGACTTTATGGATACCATGCGTGCCAGTGGCGTACAAACCGGTGGGCCAGCGGCAATTGGCGCCAGTGAGAAGCAAGCTTTCGGTAATCAGCTAGACAGGTTTATCACTAAGCATCATAAGCCTAGTTAAAGCGATTTAAATCTCAGGTAATTCTGCTTTGTTTGAAATCGACTGCATAGAAAAAGGAGAGCATCAGCTCTCCTTTTAGTTTTGTAACTATTTATTTATAAAAAGTTATTCGTTATCTGTGCTACCCGTCCATTCGATATTAGCCTTGATTGGTTCAACAATGCCTTCTTGAACAAATCGATGCCGATAAAATATCTGGGCTCGAAATTATTACGGGGGACGAACATCAGCTAAAGCGTATCGACGCCTCGTTAGCAATTGAATAGAACAAGGCACAGGTTGATGAGATTGTGGCTGATATACACCAAGGAATGACAGGTAAGTAATCACAGCTAAGAAAGCACAAGTAAGCTTGGGATAGAAGGCTGAGTTAATGATTTAAAGAGTCGAAGTGTTATTAGGGTAAGCGACAACGTCGTCCTGGAGGCATGGGCAGAAGTCGGTAACCTATTAGACTATAACGATAAAGGTTGGCTGCGATCCTCGGTGGGTGCTCCTTGCCATCCTAATATAAGACTCTGGTTCCCAAAGCTATCACCCAACGAGCAGCAGTTTAATCATATTAGCTTTGACGGCGATGAGGAGTATGAAAACTGTATTGAGTCAATAGTTAAGAAGTGTCCGTTTATCGATAGAAATCTTGCGGAATATTTTCAGCAAATGGTTTTTGCTCGTGTAAAAGATGAGCTTGGGCAGACGATGTACCGTTTTAAAGGTTTATTTATATCGGATAGAGATAAAACGAATACGAGTCAGCAGTTTACTGCAAGCGTGTTAAAACAGCGCTTGCGTTGTGAGCAGTTTGCAAGCACTGAAAAATGCAGAGTTCAGCTATAATGTTTACAGTGCTGTCATATTAGGTCGAGATAAACAAAAGCAGCAGTGGGTTAACAGAGATAAGTAGGTGGATATTATGGCTGAACTTAAGGTACAGGTGGTTGGCGAGGGGCTGGGTTTAATGCTACCAAAAGAGGTCGTTGAACAGCTGCATTTACACGCTGGCGATAGCATTAGCCTTGAAAGGCTTCCCCATGGCAGTTTTCGAATAGCTAATTTAGACGATAAGCTTTCGGAGCAGATGGGGTTAATTGAAGGCTATATGCATGAAGAGGATGCCTAGCCACTTGTGAGTTCGCCTTGGTTATTTCACTACTATTAAGTGCAATCTGCTATTGAACTTTCTCTGTCATGCTTTATGGGGTTTATTTAGTTGTGCGCTACTAACCTAATCTAGACTAGCGTTAATTTCAGCCGATAAGTGTCATCTCAGTGAGAGTAAGTTCTTTTACCATTCCCTCTGTTGCCGCGACATAGTCTTTTAAGTGTTGTGCATTCATATGAGCTTGTAAAAGTTCTCGTGAAGCCCAGTTTTCATAAAAGGTGAAATGAGCTGGGTTGTCGTTATCTTGGTGCAGGTCATACTGTAAACAACCTTGCTCATTTCGAGTGATTGCAATCAGTTTTAGCAGTTCGGCTTTTACTTTTTCAACCTTATCCGCATGGGCTGTGATATTTGCGACTATTGTTAAAGGGGTGGCTGAGCGGGGCGTCGAATGAGTCATCTTGTTACCTCTATCAAAATTCTAATAAGTGTGACATTCACAGTAATGGATTTAGTCGTTAGTAATAACAGTGTAATGATTGATTCATTGTCAAAATAATATTTAGAGTTAACTATTACGGCCATAATCTTGTCTGTATCTGCATTGCAAATCAGCCAATTTAAAATTGGCGATAAATAACAACTACTCTCATACTAATTTTGTACTTTATTAAACATTAACCAACGATAACTGAGTTATTTGTTGGTTTTTTTGCTTCTCTAGAGATAGGTTGTGCGGTTTAAAATGTTGCCACTTGGTTATTTCTTGTTGTTTTTAGCTGGTATTTACACTTAATCTTATTTTTTGGATTAACTTTTGATTAATTCCTGGTTTTACTGTCTGTTGAGTGTTGCGGTGGTGTGCACTATCTTCTATGTTGGTTACATCAGCTGACCATCGCCAGCTCGTAGGAAATTTTATTTAATTCATTGGAGTAAAATATAATGCCTCTTCACTCAAAAGATACTGTGCGAGATGACCTCTTAGATGATATCTACTCATCGTCAGACTTAGCTTTATCCATGCCAAAATACAAGATGCCAGAGCAAGAGAATAATCCTCGCCATGCATACCAAATCGTACACGATGAGCTGATGATGGACGGAAACTCGCGTCAAAATCTAGCGACATTTTGCCAAACCTGGGTTGAGGATGAAGTTCATCAATTGATGGATGAATGTATCGATAAGAATATGATCGATAAGGATGAGTATCCTCAAACAGCTGAACTTGAAGCCCGTTGTGTGCATATGCTTGCCGATCTATGGAACTCCCCCGATGCCGAAAACACCTTAGGTTGCTCAACCACTGGCTCAAGCGAGGCTGCGATGCTCGGTGGTATGGCATTGAAATGGGCTTGGCGTAAAAAAATGAAAGCATTAGGTAAACCAACAGATAAGCCCAATATGGTTTGTGGACCTGTACAGGTTTGCTGGCACAAGTTCGCGCGCTATTGGGACATAGAGTTACGTGAAATCCCGATGGAAGGCGATCGTTTAATCATGAATGCAGAAGAAGTGATTAAGCGCTGCGATGAAAATACCATTGGCGTTGTACCGACTTTAGGAGTGACGTTTACTTGTCAATACGAGCCCGTTAAGGCTGTGCATGACGCGCTCGATAAACTGCAAAAAGATACTGGATTGGATATTCCAATGCACGTAGATGCCGCTAGTGGAGGCTTTTTAGCGCCATTTTGCCAACCAGAACTAGAGTGGGACTTTACATTGCCAAGGGTAAAATCGATTAATGCGTCAGGGCATAAATTTGGTTTAAGTCCTCTAGGTGTGGGTTGGGTTATTTGGCGCGATGCGTCAGCGTTAGATGAAGACCTGATATTTAACGTGAACTATCTTGGTGGCAATATGCCTACCTTCGCATTGAATTTCTCAAGACCTGGCGGCCAGATAGTGGCGCAATACTACAACTTTTTGCGTTTAGGCAAAGAAGGCTATAGAAAAATCCATCAGGCTTGCTACGACACCGCCCAGTACCTATCGAGTGAGATTGAGAAACTGGGGATGTTCGAGATCATTTATGATGGTCATGACGGGATCCCAGCAATGAGTTGGTCGTTAAAAGAGGGCGTTGACCCTGGGTTTAACTTGTTTGATCTCTCTGATCGTATCCGTTCTCGAGGCTGGCAGATTGCGGCCTATGCCATGCCGCCTAAGAGAGAGGATTTAGTCATTATGCGTATTCTGGTACGGCATGGATTTAGCCGGGATCAAGCGGACTTACTGGTGGCTGATTTGAAGCACTGTGTCGAATTTTTTGCCGAACACCCAATTTCACATGGTAGTGATGCCAAAGAGTCATCAGGCTTTAATCATGGTTAACTAGTCGAAAGGCCGTCTACAAAGATGGCCTTTTTTCATTCCGTTTAGTATGAGAAATGATGATGAATATTTCTGAGTTATTCAGTTTTGTGTTTAGTTATATCGCTCATAATCCCTTTGTGTTTCTGTTCTTAGCCATTGCTATCGGTTATCCACTTGGAAAAATATCAATCAAAGGTGTTGCGCTAGGTTCAACAGCCGGAACCTTAGTCGTTGGTGTCGCTATCGCCCTGACGGCTTTTTCTGTATATGGCTTGAAAATCGAAGAACCCGGCCTAGTATCTGACATTTTCTTGATGATGTTTATGTATGCTATAGGCATGAAGGTAGGGCCGCAGTTTTTCTCGGGCCTAGCTAGAGGTGGACTAGATTTTGTGGTCATAGGCTTGATAGTAGTCTTTAGTAACTTTCTTATTGTATTTTTCGGAGCAAAATTACTCGGTTTAGCACCGGGTTATGCTGCAGGAATTATCTCGGGCAGTTACACGGTAACAGCCGTTATGGGGGTAGCTCAATCAGCTATTTCATCTGGTGCGTTTAAGGCGCCTGCAGGAATGACCTTAGATCAAGTGAGCGCGAATATTGCTGCGGGCTATGCTATTAGCTATGTCTTATCCAGTGTTTTTATTATTCTACTTATTAAGTATTTACCTGCGATGTTTGGTATCGATCCCGTTAAGGCGGGTAAAGAGGCTGAAGCGGAATTTGGTGTTGGTGATGATGTTGAAGCGCTGCCAAGTACGAATGGTTTTTCAAATATTGGAGTCCTACCATTAGATATTCGTGCTTATCGAGTCGAGCACCAAGAACTCGTTGGCCAAAGCGTTGAGTCACTGTTTAAGAAGTTTCCCCATGCTGCGGTTTTAAAAGTGGTTCGTGGCGAGCAAGTCTTCGATGCTGCAGATAATCCCAAACTCGCCTTAGGTGATGTTATTGGTATTCGTGGTGACTACAATACTTTGATTGCCGATGGCGCAGCGGTGGGGGCAGAGGTAGATGAACCTAGAGCAAGAAACGTCGATATTGAAGTAGCCGATGTTCACTTGGGTAAATCTAACTATACCGGTAAAACGATTAGTCAAATAAGTGAAGAGATAGGCTTCGGCGTTTATATTAAAGCGCTGTTTCGTCAAGGACATCAGTTGCCAGTTGCACAGCAAGCAGTGGTTGAAGTTGGCGATGTATTACGGATTGCAGGATCGGATTGGTGCGTTCAGCAAGTCGCTAAAAAGTTAAATAGTACACCGATAGTAGAAAGTACATTAACGGAAACCTTTTACTTAGCTTTATCCTTGCTGATTGGTTATGTTTGCGGACATTTTAGCGTTACCTTAGGTGGGATCCCTTTTGCATTAGGCACCTCTGCGGGTTGTATGCTAACCGGGATTATATTTTCTTTCTTAAGGACTCGTAACCCAACCTTTGGTGGGCCTATGAGTGAAGGCGCAAGAAGCTTCTTACAAGATATCGGCTTAAGCTTATTTGTCGCGGTACTTGCTGCAACGGTTGGCCCTAAGATTCTGGCTTCATTTCAAGGTATTGTGGTGATTAAAATTGCGGCTCTTGGTTTAACCGCTGCGCTTGTTCCTCCTTTGTTAGCTTGGCTATATGGCTTGTATTTCCGCAAGATGAACCCCGCGATATTGGCTGGCGCCTGTGCCGGTGGACGTAATAGCACGCCTGCAATGAAGGGGGCTCAAGATGTTTGTCAAAGCGATATGCCAGCGGTTGGCTACCCTGTACCTTATGCACTCACCTCTATGATAGTGCTGGTATTAGGCTATTTAACCATGGTGCTCTAGCACTTAGAACAAGCACTTAGATTAAGCCTTAGAACAAGTACTTAGCGTTAAGGTTTAGTGCTTGTTTAGAGTGCGAAGAGTGAGAAGATAGATAATAGGTTTACGATACTCACAGTTACAGGGAAGACAGCTCTTTGTGAGACAGTCCTTCTGGAGTGTGAGTATCGGCCTTTTATTGTACTCATCGATATTAATTTTACTTCCAGCCGTCATATCTAGTTGTATCCATTATTAGCATTTTTCTATTAAATCAAAGCGCCTCATCTCCAGTTATCACTCATTAAATAGCAGAGCCGTTGCTCTCCCTTAGAGCTTGATCTGACTGTGTTCGCGCCGTTTAAATGGCGAGAACACTCTATTTGTCTGCAGATGATAGGTTGTTAATCAGCGTCTAATTTAGCGTTATTTAAGCTAATATCCTTTAAGCATCTCGATCACAATTTCCTCCAATCAAACATTGCCGCTCTTGATTAATCAATTAATTAAGCATATCCTCGGTACAAGTTTAAACAAAAGTTTGGTATCCAAACAAATGTTTGTTTGGCCGTGTCGACTGGATAATAATAATGACAGAACGCGAACTCGAGATACTAGCACTACTTAAACAAGACCCGTTGATCCCGCAGCAAAGTATTGCCGAACAACTGGGGATCAGCCGCTCTGCAGTGGCTGGTCACATCATGAATCTTACCCATAAAGGCGTGATTAAAGGTAAAGGCTATATCCTAGCTGAATCTCGCTATGCCATCGTGATCGGTGGTGCCAATATGGATATTCTTGGCCGTCCTTTACATACCCTACAAGTTGGCGACTCTAATCCTGGTAGCGTAACTTGCTCACCCGGTGGCGTGGGCCGCAATATCGCAGAAAACCTCGCCAGACTAGGCTCAGATACTCATCTGATTAGTGCGCTTGGCAAAGATACCTATGGTCAGATGATCATGACTCAGTGCCAACAGGCGGGTGTCGATATGAAGGCCTGTATTCAGTTAGATGAGTTTGCTACTTCGACCTATTTATCTGTGCTCGATGGCGATAGCGATATGCATGTTGCCATTAATGATATGGCGATTTTGGAAAAACTCAGCGTTGCTGTGCTAAAGACCCATGAAGAAGTGTTACGCCGAGCCGAGCTGATTATTGTCGATGCCAACTTATCGGCGGAGTCTTTGGAGTACCTGTTAAGTAACTTCTCAGATAGACCGATTTTTGTCGATACGGTTTCCTGTGCTAAAGCCGAAAAAATTAAGCCTTTCTTAAGTTCAGTCCACACCTTAAAACCTAACCTTAAAGAAGCTGAGCAGCTGTCAGGGATCAGCATCGATAGCCATGATCAACTGCCTGAACTGGCGAACTGGTTCCACAGCCAAGGCGTGAAGCGCATCTTCTTAAGCTTAGGTGGCGATGGCGTGTTTTATAGCGATGAGGGCGTACAAGCCTTAGTTCCCGCTATGACAGTGTCTATGGTCAATGCCAATGGTGCGGGTGATGCATTTCTTGCGGGTCTTGCCCACGGCTGGATCCAGCAGTGGAGCACTGAAGAGTCAACTCAATTTGCTATAGGAGCTGCAGTCGTCGCGCTGTCTCACTTAGCCACAATAAACCCTAATATGTCTGAAATTACCGTTAAGCGCGTTATCAAGGAGTCGTTATGTTAGAGCAGTACCTAGATATTAATCCAGAAGTTGCAGCAGCATTAGCAGCAGGTAAGCCTGTGGTTGCATTGGAATCGACCATCATTTCTCACGGTATGCCTTATCCGCAAAACGTAGAAACGGCGCTTAAAGTTGAGCAGATCATTCGTGACAACGGTGCAGTACCTGCAACAATCGCAATCCTAAAGGGGCGTCTTAAAGTGGGTATGACCCATGAAGAGATTGAATACTTAGGTAAAGCGGGTCTAGATGTGATTAAGACCAGTCGCCGCGATATTCCGTTTATCGTCGCTAAAGGCGTTGACGGTGCAACAACGGTTGCTTCAACTATGATTTTGGCGCAGATGGCCGGTATTAAAGTATTCGCTACAGGCGGCATTGGTGGCGTTCACCGCGGCGCGCAGCAGACTTTTGATATTTCAGCTGACTTACAAGAGCTAGCAAATACTGATGTAACGGTTGTTTGTGCGGGTGCTAAGTCAATCTTAGATATCGGCCTAACTCTAGAGTACTTAGAAACTCAAGGTGTACCGGTTATTGGTTATCAAACTAGCACACTACCTGCTTTCTATACTCGTGAGAGCGAGTTTGGTGTTGACTACCAACTTGATACACCAGCACAAATTGCTGCGGCAATGAAAGCTAAGTGGGATATGGATCTTAAAGGCGGCATCGTTGTTGCGAACCCAATTCCTGAAGCGCATCAGCTGGACCGTGCGATGATCGATCAAGTGATTGTCGATGCCGTTGCAGAAATGGACAGTAAAGGCATTTCAGGTAAGGCTTCAACGCCATTCCTATTGGCTAAAGTGGCTGAAACCACTAAAGGTGTAAGCCTAGCGGCCAATATTGAGCTTGTGTTCAATAACGCTAAACTAGCAGCGAACATTGCGGTTGAATACGCAAAGTAACCAAAGCTTAAAGTAAATAAAAGGCACCTTGCGGTGCCTTTTTCGTTTCTGTCGTTATTGACGCTAATCGCGACTATGCACGCGTTTGCGCATCCAGTTCCAGTGACGATGCAGGAGTTAACTCATGTTGTTCACTGTGGTCGACAATACTGACCACAGCGGAGTCACCTACAACATTGGTACTGGTACAGAACATATCGATGATACGGTCGAGTGCTGCAACGAGTGCGATAGCTTCCACAGGTAAGCCCATCTGATGAATAAGCACACCGATCATCACAATGCCGCCACCTGGCACGCCACCTGCACCAATAGACAGGAGGAATACACTAAAGGCGAGCGCTGGAATTTGATCTGTGGTGATAGGGTAGCCAAAGGCATTACCGACAAAGAAAGCGGCGACCGTAATATATATGGCAACACCACTCATATTCATGGTTGCGCCCATAGGTACGCCAAAGCCTGCAACGCTAGGCTTTACGCCAAGTTTGTCAGTTAAGGTACGCATGGTGACTGGAATCGTGGCATTCGAACTTGCCGTCGAAAGGGCAAACAGAAACTGCTCACGGGTTTTACGGCGAAACTCACCAGCTGAGATATTGGTTGTCATGCCAACAACTACCGGATAAACCACTAGAGCCCAAACGGCTAATAAGCTTAAGATCACCGCCATGTAGCTTAAGACGCTGACAAATGCCGATGGCTCGAAGGTCGCACCCAGTTTAACCATTAACGCGAACACACCAATAGGCGCGACTTGCATAACAACGGTAATCGCCTTAAGCATGACTTTGTTGCCGTACTTGAAGAAGGTCACTATAGGTTTAACATCTTCGCCTAGGGCCTTAATGATGCCGCCTGTGAGCAGTGCCATAAAGATAATCTGCAACATATTACCGTCAGCAAAAGCCTGAAATGGATTACTTGGAATAATATTAACAATCATATCGATAAAGCTAGGCAAGCTGGTTGAGGTAAGGGCTGCGCCGTCTTCACCCGTTAGTTGCATGCCTTGTCCTGGAGCGATAAGTAGTGCTAGACCAATCGCTGCGGCAATCGCAATAACGGTATTGACTAGGTACAAGCCAAACGTCTTACTGCCGAGTCGGCCGAATGACTTGAGATCTTTCAGCTCGATAATACCGCTAACGATACTGAAAAATACCAGTGGTACAACTAGCATCATGATGAGCTGGACAAACATACTGCCAGCGCCGGATGCGATATCGACAAGGGTGGTATTGGCAAAGCTGGTTTCACCAAAGCCGTATTGGAAAAGTGTGCCGAGTAATAAGCCGGCAAATAAGCCAACGAATATACGTGATGATAATGATTTGAACATAAGTCTGCTGCCTTCAATGATGTTGGTGACTTCCTTCCTTAGATAAACGCTCCCTGATTGGTATAAAAAGTATTCAACTAAAGAGAAGTGGATCACAAGTCCGACCAAGTTATTTGCTGTAAATTGTATTGTTTTTGCTCAGACGCAAAACCTGTGGTTATCGATTTGTTAACATTTTTAATGGTTCAACCTATATCTTCCGATATTGCTTTGCAAGTTTGCCGCTTTGTTGCTAGGGCATTTGTGATCCCTTGCCTTGTATAGCGAGGGGGCTTGCACCAGAGGGGCAGCGACCGCGTTGGTGAATACGCGCCGATGGAATTAGGTTAAATGATTGTAAAATATCGGGGTGATTAATTTGCCTAATGCCTCTATGATGTTATCTGTATTAAGGGCTGCCGATTACTTTGTTCTGCTCGTGAGGACGTTAATTGGTGCGGGCTTTGTCGTTAGCGAGAGAGGAGAAGACTCATTTTAGCTCCTTCTTATTTTACTCACATAAAGGGATTAATCGATTGTCATGGAACCACAGCTAATTGAAATAAAAGACTTTGTCTCTTTTACCTTGGCGATAATTGCGCTATTTATCGGTAAAAGTATTATCTCTCGATACGAGTTACTCAGAAAATACAGTATCCCTGAGCCCGTGGTGGGTGGTTTTGCCTGCGCCGCTATCGTGGGTATTCTTTATTATGCCTTCGATATTCAGATCGAGTTTAATCTCGAAGTCCGTGATGTGCTATTGCTCTATTTCTTTGCTGGTATCGGCTTGAAAGCTGACTTTGCCACCCTATTAAAGGGCGGTAAGCCGCTACTGATCTTAATTACCCTAGCGAGTGTGTTCATCTTCTTGCAAAACTTTACTGGGGTTACCATCGCTTCTCTATTTGGTTTAGATCCTAAGGCTGGCTTGATGTCAGGCTCGATTTCTCTCATAGGTGGTGTGGGTACCGCTATGGCCTGGACGCCAACATTCGTTGAGGAGCTAGGTATCGTTAATGCCAGTGAGCTGGGCATAGCATCTAATACGCTAGGACTGATTTCGGCCTGTGTGATTGGTGGTCCTATTGCGGCATATTTGATGAAACGCCATAAGGTTCAAGCTAATCATGACTCAGATCTCGATATTGGTACTAGCCATCAGGCGGGCTCATCACATATTAAGGTGGACTACTTTGGGGTATTGCGCGCCTGGCTATGGCTAAACGTTACCTTGATTATTGGCTACTTTATCGATCTGGCACTGCAAGAGGCTGGAGTTAAGCTACCTATGTTCGTCGCCTGCCTACTGGCGGGTATTATCATAGGTAATATAGGAAGAGCCATTCTAAATCGCAGAGAGGTCAAGGATAGAGCCTATTTAGACGATGCGTCTCAGGGCTTGTCGCTTATTCAAGATATCTGCTTGGGTATGTTCCTGACTATGGCTTTGATGAGTCTTAAGATTTGGGAGCTAGAGGGTAGCTTGCTCTATATCTCGGTAGTCATGGCCGTACAGGTATTGTTATCGATAGTCTTTACCATCTTTGTGGTATTTAGAATGATGGGTAAAGACTATGAGGCGGCGGTGATCTGCTCAGGCTTTGGTGGCGTGACTTTAGGCTCGACTGCGACGGCGATTGTAAATATGACGGCGGTGACTCAGCAGTATGGTGCGGCTCATAGAGCCTTTATTATCGTGCCGCTGGTATGCGGTTTCTTTATCGATATTATCAATGCCATGATCATCAACTTGTTCGTCTATTTTTAAGTTTTATTCTTTTAGGCTTTAATCGCCACAGGGGCAGGGAGAAGGGAGCAAAAGCTCCCTTTTTACTTATATGGAAAAGAGTTAAATAAAAATTGTGTGAACCTTTTACTCCGTTGCATCGTCTTTATTAAAAACAGCTAAGGGAGCGGCTTTATCGGCATATCACAGACTCAGATAGAACTTTGGGTATTGGAAGCACAGACGGGAAGCCGTGATGCATTTTCTGCCTTATGTCAGCATTTTTATCCTGGTGCTATTAGCTTTGCGGTTAAGCTCTGTGGTGACGTGCATCTGGCTGAAGATGCTGTGCATAATGCGTTACTTAGGTTATCTAAAACTGTAAATAAGCTTCGGGATCCAGGCGCTATCAACACTTGGGTGTTTAAGCTGGTTCGCTGGCAAGTGCTCGATATGAGCAAGCAGCAAAAGCGTTACCAGCCAATGGTAGAAACTGCGTTTTTTTTCAGTGATGACAAGTTTGAAGATCGTGATTTAGCTAAAGCGATTGCCAAGCTCCCCAGTATTGAGGGACAAGTTATCCATCTGTTTTATCTTGAAGAGTTTAGCTTAAAGGATATCGCCAAGGTGCTTGAGATCCCACATGGCACGGTTAAATCGCGCTTGTTTAGAGCCAGAGAGCGATTAAAGCAATTGTTAGAGCAAGACTGTTAGAGCAAGGCCGTTATAAAAAGCCAGTTAGAAATTGGAGAAAAGTTATGGATATCGATGAGAAAATCCGCAAGCAATTACTAAAAGAGTCTGAGCAGATAAATAGTCAGCTTAAAAGCGATCCTAGCCTATTTGGCATGTTAGGCGATGCTTATAAGGGGCGTTTGGGGGGCTGGATGATATTAATGAGCATAATTGCCTTTCTACTGAGCTTGCTGATGTTATGGTCAGGCTATCAATTCTTTTTTGTGGTCGTCAGTCCGGTGGCGCTAATTAAGTGGGGCGTGACTCTGCTCTTAGCAAGTATGATGCAGATCGCGATAAAGATGTGGATCTATAACGAGATGAATCGTAATGCGACAACTCGAGAGATTAAAAGGCTTGAATTAGCGGTTGTGAAACTTCAAGACGACAAATAGTGAGTACAGCGTGGATGAGTGATAAGTCCACGCTTTTCGATATTATGCCTAAATGCACAATTGCTTATAGAAGCTCTGCCACGATCTGCTTTAGTAGAAAGGTTTCTCGCTCGATAGACATGCCTTTCTTAGGGCTATTAGCCATGGTGTGTTCGTTATGGGCGATGGCTTGATGGATGTTGATCCAAACTGGCGTCATACCATTTTGGATCTCATGGGCTTCTAATTTGGTCTCACCGAGCTCGGCATGAATATCGCAAACAAAGCAGAACGATTCCATATGCACCACCTCAAAACCATCTCTATGCCAAGGGCGAAACTCTTCATAGCGACCAAATTCACTGATGATCTCGATATGCTGCGCCCCCGTTTCTTCCTCTAGTTCGCGAATGAGTCCACAGCGGATATCCTCGCCCTCATCGACGCCACCGCCGGGAATGCTGTAATCATGATAGCGCTCGGTATAGAGCATCAAGATCTCTTCACCTTTTAAAATGATGCCGCGAGCGGCTTGGCGGTGAAAGCTTTTAGCCGTAAGTTCATCTGCGGTAAGGTGAGCAATATCGGCATGAATAGTGGATTTTAACAGGCGCATTGAGTAACTCATTAGTTAAAAGTGGGAAAGGCCAATAGCAAAGCTAGATGCTGGCATGTAATGCCTGATAATCAGCGATAACAGTGTTAATAAAGTTTTTTTCAGTTTGTTGCTCTGCTTGTTGTTTAGTACTGAGTTGGCTTTTCGATAGGCCTTGCTCAATTCTTTGATAGTGCTTAAGGCTTTGTTGCAGATAAACCCTATCAAGCTCACGACTCAAATCCCACATACGGGACCCCACTGGACTCAGCGGTACTTGGCTAGCGGTCGATAGGTGTAAGATCTCGTAAAAGCGTTTGTTCTCTTGCATCAAGTGCTCATCGACCAGACCTAAACCTAGCTGCTGCATAGCCATGCGCACCTTATAGATGTGATGCACGGGGCAAAGAATAAACTCAAGAGTATGTTCAGGATGATTGGCTATAATCTGCTGAACCAGCTCGATGGTAAGTTCGCCGCCAACACCAGCGATGATAATCAACTGGCACTGCGCTTTGTCGGCTAACGGCAGCTTAGCCACATCGAGGCAGTGTACATGCCATTGGCTATGATTCGAATCAATTGTGGTTTTAGGGTAAAAGCGCTGCAGCTTCTGCTCGACTTCAAGCATTAGGCTTGGCACGACATCAACAAAGTGGATGTTGTGAGCGGCCTTTCTCGTTAATAGCGCGGCGCCAAGTAAGCCGTGATCACAGCAGCAGTCCCAAATATGGTCGTATCTTGAACCTATCATGGTATTTATCTGTTTTAGGCGCTGACTGATTTTCAAACAAGCTCTCGATATCGAACGGGAAAGGCCGCTATTTTAAATGATCTCATGGGGAGCGAGTCAATAGTTATCAGGCATAGGCTCGTGTATTAAAGCATTACAGGATTAGAGCATGTCATTATTCGCCACTAGGGTAACAAGCTGAGCTGGTGTCGATTGTGATGTATTTGCCGCTTGTGCTGGTTCGGCTTGTACAGACACTGCATGCGCTAACATAGCACTCGCCACCCTCTCGGCCTCGATAGGACGATACTGCTTGAGTGAGCCAATAAACAGAGGCGAGATAAGCTTAGATAGCAGCTTACCCAGATCTTCTAATATGCGCTTTTCCGCGCGTTCACCTAGCAGTAAGCTGGGTTGAAATAGCCACAAACGTTTAGTTGATGTAGGTTGCTGAGCCTGAGTGATTATCGCAGCAAGCGCCTCTTGAGTTTCACCCTTGACGCGATTATAAAAGGTCTTTGATTGACTGTTTGCCCCGAGCGCCGTTACCACGAAATTATAGTTGGCCCCACACTTAGCGATGAAGTCGATACAGGCGGTTTTATCCACCGCAACAAAGGCGGCTTGGCTACCAGCTTTTTTGATCGTGGTACCTAAGCAGCAAAAGGCGTGTTCGATTGTAAAGGGGAGTTCTAGGCTGTGAAGCTCACTTAATTGACACGATACAAAGCAGACTTGTGTGTCACGCTCACTTCGGTATTGGGGCTGTTTTCTGCCGAGTACTAGAATATTCTCATATTGACCCGAGTCGATTAACTTCTGTAGCAGGTGTTGTCCGATAAGTCCTGTGGAACCTATGATTGCAGCGTTCATTTCAGTCTTAGCTAAGAGAGGGAATAGGGTCAGTTTAGAGTGTGTACAGGGGGAAGCAAATACTATTTACTTTTGGCCTGAGAGTATCATTTTACGACAATAAAAAAGGCCTGAAAATCAGACCTTTTAAAACTAGATTAGCTAGTGTGGTTATAGCAACCGCTATGCTTTGTGCTGAGCCGTAAGTTTGGCTATTTCAATAATAGTCTCGGTTGCTTTCACCATAGACTCGACACATACATATTCATGCTTGCCATGGAAATTATGGCCGCCAGTAAATAGGTTAGGGCAAGGGAGTCCCATGTAGGAGAGGCGGGAGCCGTCGGTTCCTCCACGAATAGGCTTAATGATCGGCTCAATGCCTAAGTTTTGCATCGCTTGTTTGGCAATGTCGATAATATGCGGGTGTGGCAACACTTGTTGCTTCATGTTCAAGTAGGAATCTTCAACATCTATTGTCAGCTGACCTATGCTGAGTTCGGCATTATATTTTTCCACTAACTCAGTGAGCCAGCGCTTTCTCTGTTCAAACAATTCAAAGTCAAAATCACGAATAATATAAGTCAGAGTCGCCTTTTCTGTCACGCCTTCCATACCGAGTAGGTGGAAGAAACCGTCATAATCGCGGCTATGCTCTGGTGTATCTTTTAATGGCATTTTTGCGTGAAAGCGTGCCGCGATGGTTTGGGCATTAACCATCACGCCGTAAGCCGTACCTGGGTGACAGTTGTTACCTGTCGCTGTAATGATTGCAGTGGCGGCATTAAAATTTTCGTATTCAAGTTCGCCGACTTGGCCACCGTCAACGGTGTAGGCCCACTGTGCGCCAAAACCATCAACGTTAAAGTGGTCGGCGCCGCGGCCAATCTCTTCATCTGGGGTAAAGCAGAGCCTAATTTTGCCGTGGGGGATCTCAGGATGAGTCAGAAGATGATGCAGTGCACTGATGATCTCGGCAATCCCAGCTTTATCATCGCCACCTAACAAGCTTGTTCCGTCAGTCGTGATAAGCGTTTGGCCAATATATTGGTTTAGGCTGCTAAATTGCTTCGGTGACAATACCTCTTCAAGGCCTAATTGGATATCTTCACCGTTATAGTTTTCAATCACTTGAGGTGAAACATTTTTGCCACTGTAATCGGGGGCTGTATCTAAATGAGCGATAAAACCTATGCTAGGTGCGTTTTCAACATTAGCTGGCACCGTAGCGGTTAAATAACCTTTATCTGAAAGTTGTACATCTTCAAACCCAAGGCTGACAAGCTCTTGACGTAAATGCTGAGCAAATACAAATTGGCTATGAGTGCTAGGTACATTCGGGCTTTGGCCGTCAGATTGGGTGTCAAAACTGACGTAGCTTAAGAATCGCTCAAGTAACTGCTGCTTCATAATCTTAGTTTCTAAAATAGCAAAAAGTGTTTTGAGTCTAGCAAGGCAAAACCGGAATTCATTAGATATTGATCAAGTTTTTCTCAATGGGTGAATATTCACCAAAGCTAATGTGGTGCTAGTGGCCGCGGAAATGCTGCTACCGCAAGGCAAATAGTTTGGTTATATTAGGCCACAGATTTTGTTGTTTAAGAGATAAATATAAATGGATATAGCTTGGCTGCAGTTAGGCCTATTTATGCTGGTGCTATTGATCCCCTTGGCAATCGGACGGTATTTTAAATTAGGCTTAAGCCGTGATATGGCATGGGCGGTGATCCGTATGACCGCTCAGCTGGTGCTGGTGGGTTTGTATCTGCAGTATCTATTCATACTCGATAACCTTTGGGTCAATGTTGCATGGCTACTGGTAATGTTACTTGTGGGCTCGAGTGCGATTATCAGTAAGGCTAAATTACCAAAGAAGTTACTTTATCTGCCGGTTTTCTCAGGCCTAGCTTTGGGGATGTTTCCCATTTTGTGGTTGATGCTAGTTTATCTATTGTCACCAGAACCTCTTTATACTGCGCAATATTTAATTCCTACCGCAGGTATGTTGCTGGGTAATTGTTTAAGCGGCAACATTGTTGCACTGCAGCGACTGTTTGGTGCCTTTAATGATAGAAAGTCAGAGTATCAAGGAGCACTAGCGCTGGGCGCTTCACCGAGTCAGGCGAGTTTGCCATTTGTACAAACGGCGATGCAGCAAGCCTTCGCGCCTATTTTAGCCTCCATGGCCACTATGGGTTTAGTGACGCTGCCAGGCATGATGACGGGACAGATTTTAGGAGGCGTGGATCCGCTCATCGCCATCAAGTATCAACTGGTGATCTCTGTGGCTATCTTCGTTACCTTGTCGGTTTCGGTATCGACCACTTTAGTGCTTTGTATTCGCTCGGCAATCACAGAGACTGGACGAGTGCGGATCAGCCTTTAATTGGGATGATTGAACGAAATTAATGGGATAAGCGAATAGCACTGAAAATAAAAATGGCTGTACAGCATACGCTGACAGCCATTTTTTATTGAACGATCGCTTATTGAGCAGTCGTTTGTTGGAATATCATTTATTGAGTAAGGAGGGCGGGTTTTACAGTACCAACTCCATATCCAGCTCAATATCAGTACAGCCTTTCTTGCAGCAGATCCCAGAAACACTGTCTTCTTGTCCTTTTACAGGCAGTTTCATTTGCAGTGCTTGATTGCACACAGGGCACAGAACAGTGTTACCTTTAAAAACTCTTTTTATAAGGTTTTTCTGTTCATTAAAAGATTTTGCTGTGGTGTCATTAATCACCGAGAAATCCATTTTTGCCATAAATAATTTTTGCCTTTGTAATGTCTATTCACAATATTGATTGTGTCTTCTAAAACTGAGTATATCTAGGCTTTCAGTGGTAATAAAGCCCTAGTGTAACGAATAGCAATTAAGTGCGGTTTTTTGAGTTTGCTCTTGCCCTAGCAGTTTCTTCGTTGAGAAGCTAAAAAGCTCTGAGTATACTTAGCCACTCTTTTACCCTCAGATTAAAGTTGACTAAATATGAGTGATAATGCAGCTGCAAGTGAGTTAGATACGGCCCCAGAAGAGGTGAAACTTGCTGTGGATCTTATCTTTTTGTTAGAGAGTCATCAGATTGAGCCACGTGTCGCCTTAGCTGCCCTTGAGATCGTTAAAACAGATCTACAGGCAAAGCTAGCTTAATCATCCTAAGCGTATTTTATTTTTATTTAATCCCAAGTACTTTTAAGCTGGCCATAGCGGTTCAGCTACAAGCAGATTAAAACTCGTTTACCCTTGATGGACTCATGCATGACTATTTCGTTACTCGACCTTTTTGCGCCATTTTGTTTTATAACTTGCTGGGTCGGCTATGCTTACTTTGCAAAGCGTAAAGCCAAAGACACCAATTGCATCGCTCGCTGTTTACATAAGCATCGTATTAACTGGATGTATGAGTTATTAGGCCGCGAGGTTCGGGTCGGTGATGCTGCCTTACTTGCAAATCTAGAACGCAATATTGCCTTTTTCGCATCGACTACCATGTTTGTCCTTGCCGGTGTGTTAACCCTGTTTGCTCAGGCCGAGCGTCTTGAAACCGTGATAGCAACCATCCCCTATGCAGCCAACCCGAACCATGCATTAGTTCAAGTTAAGCTAGGTATGCTGACCTTTATTTTTGTGATGGCATTTTTCCAGTTCACTTGGTCTATGCGTCAATATGGCTTTTTAAATGTGATGGTGGGAGCGGCTCCTGTCGATAAGACTGGCAGTAATGACAACCTACTGCGCTATGCTAAGCAGATGGCGGTGGTGCAAGATCAGGCGGCTCACTCCTATAACTACGGTTTGCGTTGTTACTACTTCGCCATGGCGGCACTGTGTTGGTTCTATCACCCATTTGCCCTGATTATTGCCAGTATTTTTGTGGTATACACCCTTTATCACCGTGAGTTTAAATCCAAGGCGGTAGTGGCGATTACTAAAGGGCAGGAGCTGCTAAAGATTGAGCGCGAAAATAAATATAACACTAGGCTAAAGAACTGACTTTAGCCCATGCTGGTCGTTATGCTTTTTGGTTAATCCCTGTTGTTACTTCATCAAAAATAGACTTTACGTCTACTTGTGCTTTGAGTCTGGATACCAGTAAATAAATACCCGCTAGCTTACGATGAATAAATATCGCATCAACGGGTGGAGTGTGCCATTTATCAGCGTCGGTACTCATCTCCATTCCCGCCGCTTTTATACGTTTAGCTAGTGTACTAGAGCCAAAGTCATAGGCTGTAACAGAGCGCAAGGGTTCACAAGCTTGATGAAAGATATCTAAGATTAGTGACTTTTGCTGCGCGCTGATATTCGCTTGAAAAAATCCGATACGCTGCGCGGCTTGTTCCATTAAGTCTCTGTGATTCTCGATGGCGGCTGCCATTAGTTGCAGGTAATTTGAGGAGAGGGCGTTTGGGATCTCTCGGGTTGCCCCAAAATCAAGCAACACTATTCTTGCTGTTGCCTGCTGATACTGAAAGTTAGCAAAATTCGCATCAGTTTGGATCAGCTTAAATTCAAACAACTCTCTAAAAAACAGTCTTAGCAGCTTAGTGGCAACTGCGTTTCTTACCTCTTGGTTTAGCGTTGCGACTGATTCGATACTCTGCGCATCGACAAAGCTCATGACTAAAATGCTTGCACTAGATAGATTGGGGTAGGCCTTAGGGATAATAAAGCCCTGCTCGTTTGCCATTAAATCCTTGTAGCGTTCAAGCATGTTAAGTTCAGCTTGATAATTAGCTTCCATATGGAGCTGTTTCTTGGCTTCATTAAGTAGCCGATCAAATTGGACATTTTTAGGAACCAATTTGGCTACCCGTAATAGTGTTGCGACATTGTCTATATCGCTATCAATACTGTCACGGATCCCTGGGTACTGTATTTTTATCGCTAATGGCGTGCCATTGGCAAGTATCGCTTTATGTACCTGGCCAATAGAGGCTGCAGCAAAGGGGCGCAGTTCAAAGTGGGAAAAGGGGGATAACCAGTCATCGCCCCAGTTTTGATTTAAAATATTCAGTAGTTGCTTGTGAGGCATCACTTTGGCGTCAGATCTTAGTCGAGCTAATAATTCACTTAGCTCTTTTGGCATTAATTCACCAGAGTCCATAGACAGCATCTGGCCGACTTTCATTGCAGCCCCTCGCATTTGAGCAAGTTTTTCAGCAACATGAACTATGTTTTTGGGAGTTAACACCAAGTCTTGTAATTTAGGTGATTGCCCCTGACTCAGTTTTCTTGCGCCATCAACAAGAATATTGCCCGCGACCCGTGATGCCAGACCGCTCAATGATGAGAAACGTGACAAGCGGCTTGCAGGTACTTTGGCTGTTTGACGTTTGTTCATTATTAGGCCTTAAACCGAAAGTGGTGAGAGTTAATAACTCAAGTTGTATTCTAGAACAATACGTTAAAACGCAAATATAGATCATGGCAATGCAGAGGAGCGAGTTGCGGGCATATCATTGTTTCAATCTCTTTCTCTATGAGGGGGAATCGTATAGTATTGCGCGCTGTTTTTCATCGGCATTTAGGATTAAGATTTTGCACACCATCGAGCAGTTAACATCGGGGCAATTAAAGGGAATTAAACGGGTACAGATTGCTGAAGGCTTGACTCAGTTCCCACAAGAAATCTTCTCCCTAGCTGATAGCTTAGAAATACTCGATTTATCAGATAATAACCTCAGTGAGTTACCGGATAATTTAAGCGATTTGCATCAATTAAAGATCCTGTTTCTAACTAATAACTGTTTTGAATCAGTTCCTCTGGTGCTTGCTAAGTGCCCTAAGCTTGAAATGATCAGCTTCAAGTCGAACAATCTAAAGTTGCTAGCTGAAAAAGCCCTACCCGATAATACTCGCTGGCTTATTTTAACCGATAACAATCTCGAATCTTTGCCTGACGATATGGGCAGGCTACACAGATTGCAAAAACTCGCATTGGCGGGTAACCAGCTCACTGGTTTACCCGAGAGTATGGCTAAATGCACAAGTCTTGAACTCGCACGTTTGTCGGCGAATGCCTTCAATGCCTTGCCTGATTGGCTATTTCAGTTACCTCGCCTGAGCTGGTTAGCACTCGATGGCAGTCCGTTTAGCTTAGCGCAGCAAGCGGTAGTCGATGACTCCGAAACAGTTGCCGCGACGATGCCAAGTGTGACCCTTGATGATATTGAACTGCATGAAGTTATTGGCCAAGGTGCATCGGGTGTGATCTACCGAGCCAAATGGCTAAATCAACCGGCTGTGCTTGCTGCAACTCCTATTGATATAGCTGTTAAAGTATTCAAAGGTGAGGTCACTAGCGATGGTTATCCAAAAGATGAATTGGCTAACTGTTTGCAGGCAGGGCAACATACTAACCTGATTAAGGTTGTGGCACAGTTAAAGCAAGCAGATAAAACAGGTCTTGTGATGGAGCTTATTCCTGCTAACTATCAAAACCTAGGCATGCCACCTTCGCTCGATACTTGTACGCGAGACACTTTCTGCGATGCAACTCAATTTGAATTTAATGCGATATTGCGTATTTTGAAACAGATGGCTTCTGGTCTTGCACATTTGCATCAGAATCAGGTTAGTCATGGCGACATCTACGCCCATAACACCATGTTCAATACCCATGCTGAGATCCTATTTGGCGACTTTGGTGCGGCAACCAATTTAAGCCAGTTGCCTTTGCTGCAAAGAGAGGCGATGGAGGCAATAGAAGTGCGATCCTTAGGATGTCTAATAGAGGATTTAGCCGAGCATTGTTTGCAAAATTCAGCACAAGCCAACCAAGGTATTCTTACTGGATTATTGACGCTAAAACAGGCCTGTTTACAGCCAAGTTTGGGATTACGTCCGCGCTTTGAAGAGATCCACGTGCTGTTACAGCAAATGAGTGAGCAGGTCGATACTGAAGCTTGCTTAAGTGCCTAGGCATGACTGAGCGATAAATTAAATATAAACGCTGTCGTTCGACGGCGTTTATATTCAACCTGTTAATGGTACACATCGCTTTACCTAATCTTTGCTTAATCTTTTCTTGGTTTATGCTGATGACTTTTTGTTGGCGAACTTCTTGTTGGCGAAATGGCTCGTGACGCATGGCTACGGGGCGCTTGGTTCCTCGCTGTTTGTTGTGGCTTAGCTGCATGGCTTTGATGCCTCTGCCTGTTGCTGTAGTTTGCATTCGCTTTCGGTTGTTGGGCCTTTAGTTGTTGGCTTTTGGGCGCCGTATATTGAGAGTGATTACTTGGCCTAGTGTTAAAGTTTGGCTGCACCTTAGTGCTGTTCTGTCGAGGGGTTTGAGCAAACTGCGGCTTTGATCTTGGATTTAGCTTACTGCGCATCTGCTGCTCACGTTTGTGAGTGATTTGCTGATGGCTTTTTGTTCGCTCATGACCTTTTACTCGCTCATGACCTTTTACTCGCTCAGGGCTATTAATCCGCTCAAGGCTATTAATGCGCTGAGGGCTGTTCATTCGCTCAAGGCTGTTATGCTTAACATGTTTGCGCTCGTTGCGCTGCAGTGCTTTACTCTGGCCGCGGCTTGGGTGGTGACTCTTATATTTGTGTCGTAACGCATTGTTACTATAAGCCACGCCACGTCTATGTTGAGGCTTGTGCGCCCAGCGCTTGGCACCATGACTTGTGACGATACGGCCGCGATGACGGTATTTATGTGAGTTATGGTGATGCACTACAACCACGTGACGCTTATGCCAGTGGAATGCGCTGAAGTAATAGTTAAAACTAATATGTACTCCGGCGCGCCAATAAAAGTGGCCATAGCTAGGTCTGACATAGCCTGGATAAACCGCCCAATAGACTGGCGGGTAGTTATACCAGCGCCAATAGCCATAAACACTTCTTGGGTCGTAGTAAGGCACATAGACAATCTCTTTTCTCACCGGCTCAATCACTATCTGGTTACTGACGCGAGTGACTTGCATGTTTTCCATCTGCTCTAAACTATTGGCATTATCGGCCTCTTGCCTCAGGGTTTGGATACTCGCTAAAACTTGCGCTTCATCTTGTAAAAAGGCATCACCAAGAGACTGGGTCCAGTTGAGTTCGTCACTGAGCTTTTGTAGCACATTAGGAAAGGCAATCAGCGCGACAACACTAGGATCCCAATCTTTATCTTGGGCCTTGTCTATCTGCTTTTGCGTTGATAAGTGTTGCTTACTTTGTTGCCAGCGATGAGCCTGAACCACTTCAAGTGGATAAGTCGCTGCAATAAGGATATGCGTCAGTAAACTATCTGGGTACAGTGCAATAGGCGCCAGCATCTGCGCTAATTGGCCTTCGCTGTATTGACTACCACTATACGTAGATTGCTCTTGGTCGTGATCCTGCGCAGAGGCAGAGGTGCTAGCAATCATCAAAGGCACTGCAATAGCCATTGCAATGACAAATGTGCTGACCAATGAGCAACAGTATTTTTTGAGTCTGTTCATATGAACTCCTGACCTTTGTATACGATAGCATCAGTATAAAAAAGCCAAGATGAACAGAAGCTGAAAGTTAAAAATGAGGTTGATAAAGCAATATAGCGAGGGCCTATAGCCCATTTAGTGTTTAGATCTTAGAAATTAGTGCTTAAAGCTTAATTGGAATCGAGCGCCGCCAAGCCTTGTCGAGCGGCTGACCGTTAACTGCCCTTGATAGCTGTCGACTAAGTCGCGAACAATCGCGAGACCTATGCCATGCCCTTGCTGGTAAGAATCGGCGCGAATACCACGCTCGAAGATCTGCGCGTGTAGCGCTTCGTCGATCCCTTTACCATCATCCTCGATACCGATAACCAAGCAAGAGTTGACAGACTTTACGCTTAATAGCACTTGGCGAGCAGCGGCCTTACAGGCGTTGTCCAGCAGATTACCTAAGATCTCGGTCAAATCGCTGGCATCGCCTTTAAAGACGGCGCTCCTATCGACATCTTCAGTGATAGTGATTGGAGGCTGACAGTATATTTTAGGTAGGTTACGCACCAGCTTATCTGAGACTTCAACCACCTCGACACCTAGATGCCACGCCGAACCCGCAGCCGTCTGTGCTCGTTTGAGCTGGTGGCCAATAATGCGATTGATATGGCTTACCTGCTCGAATGATTGCGGACTTAAATCTTTCTGGCTTTGAATAACGGCTAAAGGGGTTTTTAAGCTATGGGCCAAGTCAGCGAGCGCATTACGATAACGCTTACGCTGGTTTTGCTCGGTATTGAGCAGGGTGTTGAGCTGCTTAGCAACCGCACTGAGCTCGGTGGGATAGTTGTCATTTAAGTGGTCGGCTTTACCGTTTTCAATTTCGGCTAACTCGCTCTGTAAGCGGGTGAGGGGTTTGAGTGTCCACCACAGCCATAGCATTTGAATCGAGAGCAGGGCGACCATTAAGATCATTAACCAGCGCCACAGGTGCTGATTAAATTCTTTAACCTGTAGCAGATAGTCACTCTGATCTTTGATGATATAAACCGTGATAGGGAATCGTGTGCGCTGGGTCTCGCCGTGTTTATTGACCTGCTCAGTTTCGAAACTTGCACTAAAACCATAGACTAAATGCGGCTCGCCGTTTAGCTCTATTTCACTAAATTGCCCCTGACCTTTTGCTGGCAGAGGAAATGTTGCAGAGGTATGAACCGCTGTGGTGATTGCCGCAGACAGGTCGATGCCAAGCAATGAGTTTGAGCGCCAAGCGACTTTGCGCGTGTCCTTGTTGAGCGAGCCAGCCTGTTCAGGCTTGCCTATTGGCTTAGCTTCAACAAACTTAGCGTCGAAGTCCCTAGCTTGTTGAGACAGGTTATCGGCTACTTGTTGATGCGCAGGGATGGTGATTAAGGCGTACAGACCCGACTGAATGACGTTAAACTGATTTTCAAGTAATACTTCGGGCATAAACAGTTGCTGATTGTCGACCTCGGTAACCGCCAAGATGGAGTAGACGTAGGCTTTAAGTTCTTTAAGCGAGGCACTCTTAACTTGCAGTTTAAAGGCGTCGTTAAGAGTCACGCCCACGATGGGCAGTAAGATCAAGATCAGCAGCATAGCGCTGACGATGAGCCGCGCCTTTAACGAGTGCAAGAATGTGGGTAAGCGCTTAAGGCTAATCATGGGTTATTTTTTGCTATCGTCATCGAGTGATACCAGACGATAACCTTGGCCACGCAGCGTTTCGATAAGGCCTAACTGATTATCGGGGTCGAGCTTTTTGCGCAAACGGCGAATAAACACCTCAATCACGTTCGAATCTAAGTCAAAATCTTGATCGTAAATGTGCTCTGTCAACACGGTTTTCGATTTCACCTCACCGATATGCAGCATGAAGTATTCAAATAACTTGTATTCTGAGCCACTCAAGGTGATGGTTTCGCCAGATTTAGTGATCTCTAAACTGCTGGTATTTAGGCTAAAGGGGCCATTAGTGACAATGGGGCTGGCTTTACCAGCCGAGCGGCGGATCAAGGCTTTTAACCTAGCGATTAGCTCTTCTGGATGAAAAGGTTTGGTGAGGTAATCATCGGCGCCAGCATCTAAGCCTTCGACCTTATCTTGCCAGCTATCACGGGCGGTCAAAATGAGAATAGGAAAGCCGATATCTAGGGCTCTAAGCTTTGTGATCAGAGCGATGCCATCGAGCTTTGGCAGGCCAACATCGATAATCGCCGCGTCGTAATTGTATTCGCGGCCTTGAAATAGGCCTATCTCGCCATCATCGGCGGTATCGACCGTATAGTTAGCCTCGACAAGATGCTGTTTTAGGTTTGATTGCAGCTCTAAATCATCTTCAACTAATAACAATCTCATGCTTTGGTTCCTTGTTGTACGGCTCGATAGTAAAGCGTTGCAAGCAATAGCCTAGGGCTAATTGCGAGAAACACGGCCTGTTTTAGCATCGACACTGACATAAAAAACCACACCGTCATTCGATAGTAGCTTTACGCTATAACCTGGATTGCCATTAACTCTGCTGGACTGCACCTTTAGCACCTTGCCGCGATATTGGCGTTTCGCCAACTGTACAGCTTGCTCTTTACTACGAACCTTTAATTTCTGTTTCTGCTGCTGGCTATTATTGGCCTTCATAGTGACCGACATCATAGATGTGACCGCATGCACGCTATTCGCTGCAGCAGGCTGTGCAGCGAGCAGTGCGGCTAATAGTGAGAGCGAAATCAACATGATAAATAAAGCAGTTTTCATTAAAGGCACCAAAGGGTTGAGATATCACCAGTTTAAAAGATCCTATTCGATTAGTCATTATCTTGCCAATGGCGAGTGGCTAATAAGGTTATACATAGGGGGAGATGAACACTGGCTGAATGTGCCCTGATTGGGAGGAAGCTCAATTGTCGCTTGAACGCCATATGGTGACAAAAACTGCACGTCATTTTTAAGCTGAGGATGACTTTTGTAGCAAAAGTGGTTCCAATTGCCTGCGGCAGGCGTATGTGCAGACACTTCTTAGGCACGCTTTTCGTCATCCCTGACCGCTCAACGAAAACATCCATGTTTCCGACGGCCTAAGCCGTATCTACACTGAGTTAGAACTACACAGCCTTTGGCATCGGAAGTTATGGCTGTCCTATCTTTTCAATAACGAGCCCATGACAGCTAACGCCCAAAATAACAGGCAAATAATGCTTGGCTATAATTTTGGAATGCAGTGACAAAAGCAAAGCAGTATTTGTCCTTGTTGATTTATCTTGTTAGGTGTTTTTACGACTGATGACATTGACAATTAGCGTTTTATTGTTGAGTAATAATTCAACAGATTCGGCCGATTTTAAACTATTTTTTTCTTCCGAAGACTTTTGCGTTAATTGGCCATCAGCCAAATATGTAATTTTGTTAATTGCTTGAGGTGTTAATTTATTTTCATTGAAATAATTTACAAGCAGATCACTCATTGAATCCAGTTTTAGCTCTTTTATAGAACTTTCACTGTATTTCGTAACTCCGTTTGTTAATTCCTTTGCACTTAAATTTGTACAGATTCCTATAAAAAAAATCGATAAGATTAATTTTTTCATTTCGAGTTCCTTTCGTTTTTATTGTCAATCGAGTTATTAAGTAAATCTTTTACAACTAACAGCTTATTATCCTGCGTCTCGGATAAATCCTTGCACGTTATTAATTCACATCAAATTAGCAGCGTAGCTCATTGCTGTAAAGTGGTTTGCATAAAAGGGTCAGAGCGAATTAGCGACAGATAATAAACTAGTCTTATAGCCATAGCTCCGAATCACCAGAATTATGCTTGTCTAACCTAGTGTAGATACGGCTGAAGCCGTCGAAAACAAGGTGAGAGATAACGAAGTTATCAAGCTCTCGAACGAGAGGCATGGATGCCGAACTGGACTTTAAATAGGGATGTTGTTTGTTTTCGTTGAGCCTACACGGCCAATTCAGTTCCATACTGAATTTGGCATTCCCTCCGTCCATGGAGGTCAGACTTACTAGCGGCGCGCTTCAGCAGTGTCTGCACATGCGGTCGTTCCTTCACATCCATGTGATCACGACATTCGGACATCCTGTCCAGCACCCGCTGGAGGCGATTGATAACTCTAAATCATCAATTTAAAACTTACTGCCATATAACACCGAGCACAAATAGAAATGTAATCAGCCTTCATTCGAAGGTTGACTCTCTTTGGGGCAAAACTGAGTTACGAAACTAACAGAATACCCCCATTCCCCATCGGAGTTGCCGAGGTCATTGAAGATAAATCGCGTGAGCGAGTCATGGATGACGAGGTAGCTTTAGTAGAGCCATGGATGGCGATTCTGAAGCGATAGCGATTTTCGAAAATGACAGAGGATTAACAACTTCGTCGGGGCGGCTAGGACTCTTTATAAATGAAATGGCCAAGAGGGGGGAGCTGTTGCCCCCTTCTTGGCCGAGTGTGAGCTGGAAGCTCACGACCTTTATCAAACGAAGTTTGATTGCTTCGCTCTCGGGGGTGGGCGAAGCGCCACGACTTTTATCAAGTGTAGCTTGATTTCTTACCGCTGTAAGCTCAGATATGGATGAAGCGCATCCGCTTCATAACGTTCAGCTTGCGTTCACACTCAGTGGACTCTAATGGCCTCATTAAGCAAGAACTTCGAGGTGAAGATGAACACAAAACAAAATCATAAGACTCATACAATTCATACAGCTGATATAAGTAATCAAAAGCCTATTATGGGTCGATTAGCAAGGCTTGCGCTGTTAATGCTGCCAATGACACTAATACAGCCTGCCAGTGCCAGTGCGAGTGCCAGTTCGGATATGAGTCTGCTTTCGCAGCCGAAAAGCATCTCGGTTGCGCAAACCGTTTCCAGTGACGACTCAGCAGCACAAGGCGCTCAAGACGCCAATAGCTTATCTGAGCTACAAATCAGCAAGCTTGAGCAGCAAAGACTTTTGCAAGTTAAGGGGCTGGACGGTAATGAGGCGCAGCCTGCAAAACTCACTCGTGAACAGAACATTCAAAACCATATCGACAAGGCGACTCAGGCTAATCAAGACTTAGCAAAGAGCGGTTCGGTGAAGCAATTTGCCAATGGCATCTACCGTGACTTTTATATCTACGATGCCTACAGCCGATTGTTTGTCGATAACGATTACGACGGTTTCTACCAGACTTTTAGTGTGACCTTCGATGCCGATGTACAAGGGATATATGTTAATGAGCGAGCGGATGTGTTTGCGGAGCTGTACCTTAGCCGTAATGGTGGGCCGTGGGAGCATTATTACACCACAGACATCTTTAGAATTTATGGCAATGCTACCGATGATGACTTTGAAGTGTTAACGACGTTGGAGTCTGGTTACCGAACCGATCATTACGATGTGTTAATCGATCTCTATGAGGTGGGCTATGGAGATATTGTGGCAACGGTTAGTTCATATGATTTCGACAGTTTATACGCACTGCCACTGGAGAGTAGCGATAGAGACGATATTTATATTGAAGAGGATTATCATGGCGGTAGCCTGTCGGTTGGCTTGTTATTACTGCTGCTAAGTGTTTGGGGATTTAGGCAATATTCAACTTCTAGCATGGCAAAAAAGTAATTGTTAGGCTAAATACTTTTTACAAAACTGATTTCATAGACGAACAGGTTTCATAAAAACCAGTTGATTAAAGCAGCTATCTTTGGAAGGAGTTTGATCTCTGGCGTTAGACAGTTAACAATGTGCACAAGGTTTGTACTGAGGTTGAATTAAGCCAACTGCATTTAAAATTAAGCGCTTAATAAACAGAACTCAACAACAAGTTTCAAGCACAAGCAGGGAGCAAAACGTATGCAGCAAGGTGTCGATGTCAATACGCAGTCTGTCGACAGGGGGAGTAGCCTATTGATGCCAGTGAGTGAGATTGCAATTATTGGTAATAGCGCCGATACCGTATTGTGGATCTGGGAGCATCTGGTACCGACTTCGGGTCAATGCCAAACCTTGCAAGGCGAGATTATTCGCGTGTTAGAACTATTGGCCTGGGAAGCTCAGGCCAATAGTAATCTTAACTGGGATGCCAACTTCGATAAGATGTTGCTGTTTCTGCGTCGCGCCTTTCTATCATCGGACTATCCCCTTGCCAGTCGCTTTTCTATCGAGACAAGACTGTCTATTGAAGCCGACATAAACCGTCTTGCTCATTTTATTCTGCCAACCGAACTCGATAGCCGGATCTATAATGAAGAGCTGCCCTATATAAAAGATGATCTGTATGATCGTCTCGCCGCACACCTTGTGGGTTATTGTCGTATTGAGCCCAATTTAATCCCACTTTCTATTAATCAGAACCGCTGATTAGGCTTGCTAATAAGAGCCTGTTAATTGCTTCCTGTTAATGAATATCAGTTGATTAGAGATCTAATGCTCTGCAAATAGGGCCTGTAGTCTCAAGGCCTAGGTTATACATTACTAGCAAGGGAGTCAGTGAGTCCTCTTTCTCTACTCAAGTTGCTGATGAACTGTACATTAGTAGAGGGTTAACTAGAGTCGGCTTCTAACGTTAAATATCAACACAGTTCAGTTTGGCTCATATTAAGAGATAAAGTTGCGGACGATTTATGTACGACAACTTTGTGATCTTAATCACCTATCTTATTGGTTTTAAAGTATTACTCTTAAATTTACTTTGTAAACTTTGAGAATAAAATCAAGTTAAAACAATCACAAACAAACTCCAATTGTATCAGCGCTGAAACAGGTATTGAAAAGTTAATGATAATCGTTATCATCTCGCCGCATAATACTAAAGTGGGGTTATTTGATGAAACATTTCCGTTATTCGGTGCTAGCAATTGCGTGTGCATCGACATTCTTATCAACAAATGTGTACGCCGAAGCAACAGAGCAGGCACACGATAATGTTGAACGTATCACTGTTTATGGCCGTCAGAATCAGGTTGTTATGAATTCTGGATTGGCGACTAAGTCCGACATGTCCTTGATGGAGACGCCGGCGGCGGTTGTCGTTGTCGATGAAGAGCTCATTCAGGCCCAAGCCCTTACAAACCTTCAAGACTTAGTGCGAAACATCAGTGGTGTGACCCAAGCGGGTAACAACTATGGTATCGGTGATAATCTGGTTATTCGTGGCCTAGGGGCAAATTACACTTACGATGGTATGTACGGCGGTGCGGGACTTGGCAATACTTTTAACCCTACGCGCTCACTCACCAATGTTGAATCGGTTGAAGTGCTCAAAGGGCCTGCGACTGGGCTTTATGGTATGGGCAGTGCGGGTGGCGTAATTAACCTTATTGAAAAGAAACCACAATTTGAATCCAAACATGCCTTTACTGCTGAAGTTGGCCAATGGAATAGCTATTCTTTAGAGGCTGATAGCACGGCAGCGATTACTGACGATTTAGCCTATCGTGTGGTGGCAAAAACGGCCCGTAGCGATGGCTATAGGGATATCGGCACTGACCGTGATGAGATCTACACCTCGCTTAAATATGTACTCGATGATAGCCAAGACTTAATGCTGTCGGCGAGCTACATCAAAGATGCGATAGCAGTGGACTCTATTGGTCATCCTATCCGTATTTTCAACTCTGCATCCGTTGATGGCAAAACCGCAGGTGAAGCCACCTGGGAAGATTTGATTAACGATCCGAACAACGCAGGCATTCAATTGACTGAAGAACAGCGTAAGCAGTTGGCTGATTCACTCGCGGCAAATGATGGGCTGACCCCTTATGCATTCGGCAATGCGGGTATTATTTCGCCGATGGCTAAAGACAATGAGGGCGAAGAGCTGCGTTTTAAGCTGACCCATAATATCTATTTCACCGACAACCTATTTTTAAATCAGCAGCTGCAATACCGCGATTATACCTCAGGCTTTGCCCGTCAAACGGGTGCCTACAACTATGTCTATTGGGACCGCCGTGGTGTCATTAATGCCGATCCGCGTGCGCCATTAGTCGAAGATGGCGTGCTTTATCCTTTCGCGGCTCGTCGTCAGGAATACCGTAAAGTCGATGCCGATGAGTCATCTTGGCAGTATTTTGCCGATCTTCGTTATGACTTCCAGATAGGCGATATTGATAATGAATTATTGATTAATGCCAATTTTGAGGATAGAGATATCGCGTTCAAGCAATACTCGATTTACGATGCCGATAAAGTGATCAACAACAAAGCGGGAGAGGTGGTTTACCAAGGCAGCTTACCGTACATTTATGATATCCGTAACCCTAACTGGGCTGAAGGCAGCTTTGAAGATCATGATCCCTTGTTGACCAGTAACTATGACAAAAAAGTCAGTGCTTGGGGCGTAGGAGTACAGCATGTGGGTTACTTAGGTTATGGCTTTACCTCTCGCATCGGCGTGGCGTTTAATCAAATTAAGCAGACCTATGAGCACTTAGGCGTTGACTCTAGATACAGTGCGAGTCGCGCTCAGCCAACAGCTGAAGCCGATACCACCGACGATGGCATGACCTATAACCTAGGGTTAACTTACATGCCAACCGACGACTTGTCGTTTTTTGTTAACCACTCGAAAGGGCGCACCGCTTATAGCATCCTTGGCAGCATTGCTGGAGATGATACCGATAGAGATGACAGTGAGTCGGTAAGCGATGACTTAGGTATGCGCTTTAAAGCTTTTGATGATCAAATGTTGACGTCAATCGTGTTGTTTAAGAGTTCTCGTACTAATTTACAGTACAGCAATATTGACTATGAGGAGGGGGTTTCTGGCCCGGGTGTGCCAAAGTATTTTTACAATGGCAGTGAAGAAACCACGGGTGTTGAGCTGGATATGAACGCTCACCTTAATGAGCAGTGGATGGTGAACGTCAACGCTGTTTATCAAGATGCCCGTGACAAGAAAGATCCTAATCGCTCTAGCTATGATACTCGCCAAAAGGGCGTGCCTTATGTGACGGCAAGTGCTTGGGTAACTTATGCGGCAGATTGGTTCTCGCTACAAAGCCCTATTAGCGTGAGTTTAGGGGCAAAATATGTTGATGACAGAAGCACTAACTCAAGCTCATTTGGTATTCCAGACGGCTATGTGCCAAGTTATACCGTGCTAGATAGCGCCATTAGTTATGATGTTGACAGCTGGAAGTTACAGCTTAACGTGAATAACTTATTTAATGAAGAGTATTACAGTAAGGCTATGTTCTTAGGCGGTATGCCGGGCGAAGAGCGCAATGCCAAGCTGACGCTGACCTATCGTTTATAGGTGATTGCGAGTGGCTGTTAACAAGGATTGTTGCAGTGATAAAAGCGAATAAAAAATGCAGCCATTGGCTGCATTTTTATGTCTTACATACTACTTAATAAGCTTAGAACTGGTAGTTCACGCTCACGTTGAAGTAGCGACCCGGTTGAGTGAAGTCTTCTTTTTCTAAGTCCATACTCGCACCGAGTAAGAATACTGATTGGCCAGCCACATCGGTGTAGTCGATATACTCTTTATCGAACAGGTTATAAACACCCGCACGTAGCTTCCAGTTATCATCAATGCGTAAGCCAAAGGTCAAGTCCATCACAGCATAACCGCTTGTGCCGTATACTTCGTTAAATTTCTCTTTAGGAATACATATGCCCATGGCACAAATATCATCTTCAGCTAACTCGATATCATTAGTGCGACTCATATCATCCGCCCAGCGAACTACTGCGCCAAAATCTGCTTCCATATCGGCAATGTCGGTATACCAGTTAACACCCGCGTTCCCCTTAAGTGGGCTCACGCTGTTAAGGTAATCGCCGTTTTCATCTTCGCCATAGGTGTAAGAGATGTTACCCCAAAGCTCAATGCTATCGGTTAGCCAATGATTAATCTGAGCCTCAGCACCGTACAAGATCACTTCATCACGGTTATAGTACTGGTACTTAAACTCCATTGGCTTCATTACAGGGAAAAACACTGGAGGTTTATAGCTTACATACTGCCAGTCAATAAAGTCTTTGGCCTGAGTATAGAAGGCGGTTAGTTCATAGTTAGTGTCGCTATGATTACCACGAACGCCGATTTCCCAAGTATGAGACTGCTCAGACTCTAGATCGTAGTTAGCCTGAATAAGCACATCAGTCATAGAGCCAGCATCGACTTCCAGCTCACCCCATTTTTGATCTGGCGTTGGCATTTTATAGCCGTAAGCGTACTGACCATAGACACTAACAGAGTCTGATAATTGGTAAACTAGGCCCAGTTTAGGCGACCAGAAGTTGTCACTCATAGTCTGGAAATCTTCGGCGTCTTTGCCCGCGTCAACAGCTTGTTGTTGGTCCGGTGTATTGCGGAAATAGTCATAACGTAGACCCGCGATCAAGTTCAAATCACCATCTAACAGGGTGACGTCATCTTGAACAAAAACACCTAAACGCTGACTGTCGGTAGTGGCAAAGGTAAATGGGTTAGTCGTCTCGTTGGTAATAGCATTTTTTACTGTGCGATGACGTGACATGGTGGAAAACTCATAGTCCAGACCATAGGTGATCTGATGACCATAGCTATCGCCGCCAACATACTTGCTAAAGGTGCTGTTGATACCAATACGTTGATCTTCAAAGCTGTAATCGCGGACTTCGCTTAAACCGTAAACCGTTTCAGCTTTATTCCATTCGAAATAGTCTCTGTGCTCAAGTTGCTCGGTTTGACCAAAGTAGGCGGTTACCGTTAGGGTGTCGTGCATCTGAGTCGGCTTGCTTGAGACTAACTGCAATGCACCGTTAATGACTTGGGTATCGCGGTCAGTATCGATATTTTCGTCAATTTCACCAACCTTATCGAATTCGTATTGCCAGCGCTTTAGGGTCTGTTCAAGGTAATCTAAGGTCAACTGCACAGAGGTGTAGTCATTGAAATGGTACTTGCTCTTAAACAACACACTGTCTTGCACGAGATCGCTGTCTGGCTGCGTGTCATAGTAATTTGGCTGCTCTTCACCTGTACGGTGCTGATAGGTCAGTAAGTTTTCAAAACCGCCATAGGCTGCAGCACTGGTAAAGCCAGCCGTGTATTCGTCGTTAACGCCGGCATAACCAGCATTCATCGACATATAATAGTCTTCACCCATTAGGTAGTCGCTGGCGTCTTTGGTGCGCATCACCACTACGCCACCAAGCGCATCAGAACCATACATGGTCGATGCGGCGGCTTTTACGACTTCCACTTGTTTTAGGCTTTGTACTTCAGTAAGACCGCGGCCGGTACCTTCTGCGCCTGGGCCTAGTGGAGAGGCGTACTGGTTGTTAACGCGAACGCCATCTTTTACCATCATCACACGGTTGCCACCAATGCCACGAATGGTCACAGAGGTGGGTTTACCCGCACCGCCTTTGACGGCAACAGCAGACTCATTTCTGAACAAGCTGCCAAAGTCATTACTCATGCTTTTTTCAATGGCTTCTTCATCAATCACCATAATCGAACCAGCAACTTGCTCAATTTCTTGTTCCATACGAGAACCTGAAATCACAATCACTTCCTGCATTTTAGCATTGGGTGCTTGTGGAGATTGAGAGTCGATAGAGGCCTCTTGAGCCTGGGCATGGAGTACTGTACTAACAGCAATTGCTAGCACACTAACTTTAAGCTTGTTCATTACGCACCTTATCTTATTAACCAAATGAGAATTATTCTCTTTTTTGACGCGCGGTATCTTATACCCTAATTGAGGTAGGGTCTCGCTCTGAAAGGGTTAATTACATGGCTTTATCTGACTAAAAAACAAAATTTTAAAGTGGATCACATTTATCTTTTTCTTCAGAAAAATAGGCGATTACTTATTGGGCGGCCCGCTTATTGTTTTTAACAAATGTAATTAAGTGTTACGTTTGTTGGCGACTAAGTTTCTCCTAGAGAGGCTGAGTTTGTCGATGAGTCACTTAGTCTCAGCTAGTTTACATATTTAGGCATTGTGCTAGCTTAGATGACTCGGGTTTTTGAGCATAAAATTAATCGTTAAATTAAATGATAAGAGAGATAAATCATGGGCTTATTTAAACTGGTCTCGCTTACGCTACTCACAACTTGTAGTTTGGCAGTCCCTTGTTATGCAACAGAACTGGCTGCTTCTACCGCTGAGGCTATGCCTAAACTTGAAGCCTTATATCGCCATCTGCATCAAAACCCAGAACTGTCTTATCAAGAAAAATCCAGTAGCGCCCGTATAGCCAAAGAGTTAGCAAGTTTGGGTTTTGAGGTTACTGAAAATTTCGGTGGTTATGGGGTCGTGGGCGTCCTTAAAAATGGTGATGGGCCAACTTTAATGATCCGCGCCGATACCGATGCTTTGCCAATAACTGAAGAAACGGGCAAGCCTTATGCATCAAAAGCCACTGCAATTGATGCCAACAATAATGAAGTGGGCGTAATGCACGGTTGTGGTCACGATATCCATATGACGAGCTTGGTCGGTACGGCTCAGCAACTCGTGACCAATAAAGCCAATTGGCAAGGTACCTTGATGATGGTAGCTCAGCCTGCAGAAGAGGTGGGCGGCGGCGCAAAAGCCATGTTAAAGCAGGGACTGTTTACTGAGTTTGATACCCCAGATTATATTCTTGGCTTACATGTGAGTGCATCTATGCCCGCGGGTAAAGTCGCCATCGTCCCCGGTTATGCATTAGCAAACGTCGACTCTGTCGATATCACGGTTAAAGGTGAGGGCGGTCACGGCGCATATCCACACTTAACTAAAGATCCTGTGGTATTAGCTTCTAGAATCGTATTAGCGTTACAAACGATCGCCAGTCGCGAGCTATCGCCACTCGAACCCAGCGTGATAACTGTTGGCTCGATTCATGGCGGTTCAAAGCACAATATCATCTCTAATGAAGTGAAGTTACAGCTAACTCTGCGCTCCTATAACCCTGAAGTTAGGCTGCAACAAATCGCCGCGCTTAAGCGTTTAACTAAGGGGATAGCGATAAGCGCTGGTCTTGATGAGCCTATGTATCCTGAGGTGTTCGTGCATGAAGAGGAGCGCATCCCATCGACATATAATGATCCTGTACTCGCCAGCAAGATGCAGTCGAGTATCGCCTCGGAACTGGGTAGCGAAAATGTGATTGATACCTTGCCAGTCATGGCGGGAGAAGACTTTGGGCTTTACGGTTTAACTGAGGATAAACGCCCCATCATGCTTTTCTGGCTAGGGGCTGTGGAGCCGGGCGAGTATCAATCTAGCCTCAAAACGGGCGAAGCTTTGCCGTCATTGCACTCTAGTAAATTTGCGCCAGATTATCCTACGACGATTAGTACTGGGGTAAGAGCCATGAGCAAGGCTGCGATGGATCTATTGCAACAGCCTTAAGCTTTGATGAGTTCTGAGCTTAGATCTTAATTTTGAGGTTACTTATCTCTCCATAGAGACCTCCACAGAGATCTAATTGAGCCAAAATGTTTAGCGGATCCGCTGCAACTTGTTTTCAATTTTGGTCAACAGCGTAAAGGTTTCTTCATGAAGGTGGGTTAACTTCCTCTGGGTAACAATCGCAACGGATTGCTTGACTGCCTTGTATGCTGCGCTGTAGTTATGCTCAATGATTTCAAGACGGGCGAGGTTATTCAAGGCGGCCACTTGGCCCGAAGGGTAGCCGGATTTGTTCTGGTATTCGAAGGCGTATTGATACTGCGCTCTAGCCTTGTTATAGCGATTGAGCCGCTGATAGATATGACCTGACCAGTTAGAGATATAACCCAGATAAAGCCAGTCTTGTGTGTTGGCGGCTAAGGCCCTTGCCTGAGATAGCTCGCTTATCGCCAGTTCGAGCTGTTCGTTATCTAGCTTGACCTGAGCTAAAGTGAGTCTGAGCCTTGCGAGTTGGCGTTTGTTATTCTGCTCCGCTTGCTTTATCGCAGGTATGAGTAATTGCTCCGCCGAATTAAGCTCCTCTGCATCAATATGTAATTGCGCTAATAATCTTATGGCTGTCAGATTTGTAGGGTCACTGTCTAACAGCTGCTTCAGGCTTGATTCGGCTTGTGCTAATTCACGATACTGAATTTGTCTTAGGGCTGCTATAAGCTGTGGTTCACTAAACCATTCACGGCTGGCAGTTTGGGTGTAATGGCTATCAACAAATTGCTCTATGGTATCGACCAGCGCCTGCTGCAAAGCATCAATCGATTCGGCTTTAATCACTCCCTGTTTAATTTTTTCAGTATTAAGCAGACGATAACTAAGCTGTAACTGAGGCGTTGTAGATATTGATGACTCAACTACTAAAGCCGCGCCCGACACATTAAATAAGCGGTTAAGGTCAATGGCTTGGCCATCATCGATAAAGCTCGATGCTTGGGACAGCATTGCAATTACATCTTCAGTGAGTAGGACAGGGTAGTTCGCCGATGTGCCAAGTTGGTTAATCACTTTTTCCATGCGGGCATAGGCTTGCCAATTTGTGCTGTTACTCTCGGTTTGTTGCTTGATTGGCAGCACGATAATGGCGCCATTTGCGAGTTTAGCTTGCTGAGAACCGCTCAAACTCCATAGCAAGAGAGCGCCTAAAAATAAGCTAATAGATCCTAGAATAAGCGCATATTTACGCTGTGTATGTGACAGTTTTTCAATGAATGCAAACATACTTATCCTTAAGTTTATTTAGTTTAGTATAAACGAATTAATCTAAGGCTGTGCTACTTAATTACTTGATTGAAAACAATTATCGTATTTTTGGTTATGGGGGGCTAACGCGGGGTATTTGAGGGCTGGCTGATAGAAGGTTTATCGGCCTGACAGCCAAAGCAATTAGCTAAGCGCTAAGAGCTATCAGGTCGAAAGTGAAGCTAAAATGGGGCTATTAAGTTAATTTTGACTTTGAAAATGCCCAAGGATCTTGCGGTAAACTATTGCTCTCAATCTTTTGAGTCTTGATCTCGTCAGTCTTAGCCTTGTAAGACTTATCATTATCTTGAGCTAACTTGCGGTCATTGTCTCTTACTGGCTTAGTGGACGCCGACTTTGGTTTTTTATCGCCATAGGCTCTTTTATCACTTGCTGGCTTGCTATCGGCTCCAGTGTTTTGTTTGCTCTTAGGTTTAAAATTCAAAATCGAGATTGGTACTTCTTTACGTGGCGCAAAGCCTTCAATTTCTCTGCGTTCAATAAGGTGACCTAAACGGGTCTCAATCATGCACAGATTTTTAAAGTCATCTTTTGATACCAAAGCAACGGCTTCACCGCTGGCACCTGCACGGCCGGTACGGCCAATACGGTGAATATAATCGTCTGCTGGATACGGCAAGTCGTAGTTAATCACTAAAGGTAACTCATCGATATCCAAACCGCGGGCGGCGATACCTGTGGCGATCAATAAGCCAATTTTCCCCGACTTAAAGTCAGCCAGAATTTGCTCACGGATCTCTTGGCTACGGCCACCATGAATACACTCAGCCGTAATGCCCCGCTTTTCAAGCTGACTAACTAGTTTGGCTGCGCCTTGTTTGGTCTCAATAAAAATAAGCGCCTGTTGCCAGTTATTCTCATTAATCAAATGGCTTAGTAGCGCCGATTTTTTGTCTTTATCAACGGTCACTAACCACTGCTCAATCTTCGGCTTGTTGTCCGTGTTGTGAGTTACCGAAATCTCGATAGGACGCGTGATGGTCGCTCTTGCCAGCTCTTTTACTTGGCGTGATAGGGTGGCCGAGAAAAGTAGGCTCTGTCTATCGACTGGCAGCTTTTCGATGATCTTATTGATGTCTTCAATGAAGCCCATATCCAGCATTCTATCGGCTTCATCGAGCACTAGAATTTCTAACTCATCGAAATGAATGGCGCGTTGGGTATACATGTCGAGCAAACGGCCTGGCGTTGCGACTAAGATGTCGACACCTTCGATTAAGCGCTCACGCTGAGGCTTAGAGTCGACGCCGCCATACATGGCCATAGAGGTCAGATCTAAATGCTTGCCGTATTGACTGATGTTGTCTTCAACTTGCACCGCTAGTTCACGCGTCGGGGTAAGAATTAAGGCGCGAATACGCTTCTTACGTTGGGTTTGTGCGCGGCTAAGCATCTCTAGAATTGGCAGTACAAAACTGGCGGTCTTACCCGTACCGGTTTGCGCGGCAGCAATTAAGTTACGCTGACTTAAAATAACGGGAATGGTCTTAGCTTGAATCGGAGTAGGGCTAGTGTAGCCTTGCTCAGTAACGGCTTTAACGATAGGTGTGCTTAATCCAAGCTTAGAAAACGGCATGCGAGTCTCGATTAGGTGTCTGATTTATCTATTGCAGTTATCGGTTTGGCGCAGATAGACGCAGATTGGCGCTGATAACTGTGTTGCTGTTTGCCATTATAACAGCATGTTGCCCAGTACGCTGTATTGATGTTGCTTGCTATCGCGGCAAAGAGCCCTGTTTTCGACGGTCTAAGCCGTATCTATACTTGGTTAGAACAACATTATCTTTGGCATGTAGAATTATGATTAAAGCTCGAACTCATTTTTGGACAAAAGTTTGTTGGAGTTAAAATCTAGAAATGAGTATTGGCATTAGAAAAGTATAGCGACCGGATATAGGGTAGCGCCCAACTAAGGGCTGATAATTGTTGGCTACAATGTGGAACTGAGCCTACTGTTAGCAGTCCCGCTTTAGTGCCTTGGTTAGCTGTACTTTACACCCAAACGTCATTTTCGGCAGTTAGTTCACTACCGGAGTCACCCGTATTAACAACACCTTTTGGTTCAACAATCATGACTTTACATTCGGTGTTAGCAACTGGCTTGTGTTCTACACCTTTAGGAATTACAAACATTTCACCTGAATTTAAAGTGACGACACCATCACGGAATTCGATATCAAGGATACCTTCCATTACTATGAATACTTCATCAGTATCAGGATGGTCATGCCAAACAAATTCCCCTTCAACTTTTACTAGCTTAAATTGATAGTCATTCATTTCAGCAACAACACGCGGTGACCAGTGCTCCGTAAATTTTGTGAACTTATCTTTAATATTAATAGCTTCAAGTTTCATTTTGACTCCATACATTTATGTACTGCTAACGCCCTAATAATGGGCAAATAATAGTTGGTTAAAATAAGCGACAAAGGAGCAAAAACCAACTGTTCTAAATGAAAACACCAATTATCCGGTGTAGATACGGCCGAGCTTCCAAGGATGGACTTGCTGCGTGTCACGGCAGTGTCTGCACATAAGGTCGTTCATTCACATCTGACCCATAGGGATATGGGAAATGTCATTATGATGTAGGGAACATCATTGACCATGTGATCACGACATTCGGACATCCAGTCCAGCACCCGCTGCAGGCGATTAATAACTCTAAAGCATCGATTTAATACTCACAGCCATATAACACCGAGCACAAATAGAAATGTAACCAGCCTTCATTCCAAGGCAGCTACTTCATTGTGACCTTACCACCTATCATCTTAAACGCAGGAGCGCCGCGGATTAGCGTATCGTGTGCAAAGATTTGTTCGCAGCTCGGGCATTGGCAGGGCGTTTGTGTGTAGTCTTCGACGATGCGTTCCTTAAAGCACTTAACCAGTGCGCCCTTGCCACCTTTTCGGTACTTAAATAGCTGGGCTTTACATTTAGCGCAGAAGATCTCGACCGTTTGTGTCGGCCCTTTCTTATTCGGTTTTGCCATCTTACTCCTAGAATGTTTAGCCACAGCTTTGTAATCGCTACATATAAAACTGGTTGCACTAAAAACTGCCAGCACTCAGATAGAGCCTGTTGTGTTTTACTTATATCTAATTCACTGAGGAACTGAATACGACCATTAAGGCGCTAGCCTAGCACAACTCGCTGAATGGCTATGACACGAATATAAAATTCAAATGACTGTTTAACATTTTTGCAACCCAGTTTATGATGCATTAGATTAATTTTTAGCGCAGGGATAGCAGAAGCGATGCATAAAATAATAAAAATAGCACTCATTGGAACCACGTCAGTTGCCGTTGCTGTTTCAGCTGGCTTGTACTTAACGTTATTTTTGAGCTTGCCAGCGCTCGATAAGAACTTAGCGAGCGAAAACGTTAAGCAAAAAGTGAGTCTTGAGCGAGATAGACTTGGCACGGCAATTATTCACGCCGCTGACCGGCAAGATGCGGCCTATGGCTTAGGTTACGCTCATGGGCAGGACAGATTCTTTCAAATGGATCTGCTACGGCGCAACTCAGCTGGAGAGCTAGCGGAGATCTTCGGTGAAAAAGCCTTAGACTTAGATAAGCGTCGTCGTTTTCATCAATTACGTAAGCGCGCCGAGCGAATCATCACTAAACTCGATGCAGCACACTTAAAGGTTCTGACCACATACGCTCAAGGGGTAAATGACGCACTTGCTGCGCAGACCCTGTCATCGTTCGAGTACATAGTAACTGGAGCCGAGCCTAAGCCGTGGCAACCTGCAGATAGCTTGCTGGTGATCTATAGCATGTATCTGGATTTACAAGGCAACACCATTAAGCGCGATTTAGCGCTAACCCAAGTGCAGGCGCTATTTGGCGAGCAGATGGTTGACTTTCTTATTCAGCCAAGCCAATACCAAGCCTCCCTCGATGGTAGTGAACTCAGCTTAGTGCCACTGCCTATTCCTCAACTTTCAGCAAACTTGCTCGCACAGGCGCAATCCCAAGAGATCGCAGAACCACTCGATATCGGCAGCAACAACTGGGCGGTTACCGGAGCTTTAACAGCTAATGGTAAGGCTATGTTATCAGACGATATGCATCTGTCTTTTGCTGTGCCGATTATCTGGTATCGCGCCCAACTGAATTATCAAAAGGGTGGGCAAGAGGTGCAAGTTACAGGCGTGTCTTTGCCAGGCGCGCCTGCGATTGTGGTGGGCAGTAATGGCGATGTAGCTTGGGGCTTCACCAATGCGTATATCGATACCGCGGATTGGGTGGCAATCGATGAGCAAACGCCGACCTATTTTGAGCATGAAACCATTGGGTTACCCGATTCAGAGGTAAGCTATACCATAGAGATGTCACCTTATGGCCCAGTCAAAGAGGTGGGCGATAAAAGGTATGCGCTATCTTGGGTTGGCCATAGCGATTATGCGGTGGATATGCAGCTAATTGAGCTTGATAGCATCGGGAATGTTAAACAAGGTATTGCTGTTGCTGAGACGATGGGGATCCCGGTGCAAAATTTATTGCTGGTGGACCGAAATGGCAATGCCGCTTGGAAGCCTGCAGGCGCTTATCCATCGAGAACAAACCCAAGTGATGTTGCTATGGCAACATCGGACTTTCAGAGTGTAAATTGGCAGCATGATAAAGCTGACTTACCATACGTTATCAACCCTGAAAGCAACCGCTTATGGACTGGAAACTCTCGTGTAGTCTCGGTGGAAGAACATAAGCAACTAGGCGACGGAGGTTATGCGCTTGGCGCTCGCAGTATGCAGATCCGAGATAGACTATTCGAGTCGGATCGTTTCACCGCCAAGGACTTCTATCAATTACAGCTGGATAATGAGGCGCGTTTTTTACTGCCTTGGCAGCAGTTGTTGCTTAAACAATTGAGCGATCAGCCAGAGCGATTCGCACAAGATATTGAGTATCTTAACTCATGGCAAGCCTGTGCGTGCAGCGACTCAGTAGGCTATACATTAGTGAGACACTTTAGAAGCATGGTGATTGATACGACCTTTGCACCGATAGAAACTGAACTGGCTAAATATCAACTTAGTCTGTCGCCGATAAAGCGTTATTTGGAACCGGGGATCTGGCAGCTAATTAACGCACAAGATCCAGATTGGTTACCTATAGAAGAGGTGAGTTGGTCTGGTCACTTATTGCAGATGTACCTTAACGCTAAACGAGTCAGCTTAGAAAAATACAGTGAACATAATGATCTAGCTGATTTAGCTTGGGGTCAGGTGAATCAACTTAAGATCCAGCACCCATTTTCTAAGCAAATTCCAGCACTGAGCACATTGCTGGATATGCCAATAGTTGAAGGCTTTGGTGACAGCTTTATGCCTGCGGTACAAGGTGCATCATTTGGCGCGTCACAACGTTTTATCGTGCAGCCTGGTGATGAAGCCAATGCCATTATGACAATACCCGGTGGCCAGTCGGGTCATCCGCTATCGGATTTTTATCGAGCGGGGTTTGATGAGTATGCAACTCAGCAGAGTACCCCGTTACTGCCAGGTAGGTCTGTTCATAGGCTGGAGATCTCACCTGTCTCTTATTAGCAGTAACTGCAGTAGTAAAACGATATTAAAAGTATCAGTTATGCTTCCCATTATGTTTATCTAATTGGGCTTAAATGGCACTCTTATGGAACGCTTATACTACTCTCATGCAGCAAAGACTCTGGGTAACAGAGCCTTTTGCGGATTGGCTTATTAAGTGAAATGTTAGAGGCGGTTGCTTGGGATGTTCGCCTCTAAGATTTCAATCTCATCGATTGAAATTGTGACCTTGGCGTATTGATTGCGTCCGGCATTCTTAGCTTGATAAAGTGCCTTATCCGCCATTAATGCAGCTTGTTGACCTATGATGTTTGCAGCACCTTTAAATTCATAGCCTTCGACCGCCTGCACGCGACACACTCCGAGACTCACTGTGACATGGTCGGCGGCAGTAGAGTTGGGGTGAGGGAAGGCTAAATTATCAAAGGCCTGCTTTATACCGTCGAGCTTTCTAATCAATGGCTCGTCTGGAATATCTCTAACTAGCATAATAAACTCTTCGCCACCAAAGCGTGCACATATGTCGTCGGCACGGAAAAATTGCTGACTCAGGGTTTGGGCGACTTTAATTAACGCCTCATCACCGGCTAAGTGACCAAGAGTATCGTTATACTCTTTGAAGTGATCCACATCGGCAATAATCAGGGTAAAGCCAATTTGCTGCCGAGCAAGCAGTTGGCAATAGGTCTCTAGCCTTTGCTCAAAGCCGCGGCGGTTAGGGATATTGGTTAGTTTATCGATATAAACTTGCTCGTTGAGTAACTTAGTTTGCTCTTGGATCGTGCCCATAAGTGCGTTGAAGTGAGTGGCGACATTCACTAACTCTGTGATTGGGTAGCGGTGTTTGAGGGTTTTTATTTCTCGGCTCTTATCCATCTCTTCAATATCAATAGCAAGCTTTCTGACCGGACGTACTAAGAAATACGAATAGAGGAAGTAGGCTAATAATAACAAGACAGTCATCTCTGCCAGTAGGATATAGATACCGCTACCTAATATGGCAGGCGGCTCTGTATTGGTATGGTACAAGGTAAATTTTATCAATGGTTGACCGTCAATATTACGCACAAGACGCTCTGAGGTTGGCTGCAATTTCGTTAAATGAAAGCCAGCGCCTAAATAGGGGATTTGGGCAACGTCATCTGTGTCGTTGACCTCTTGCATCTCGACACCTGCAGCTGTGTATCTAGATAACTCTGCCATAAATTCATCATCAATCAAGCGGATAAACACGATATAGCCCATTATTGGTCCAGTACGGTTGGACTGTAAAATACTGCTGGAATTGTATAGGGCTGGGCCATATTTAGTGGCAATAAGCCCACTTTTTGTCGGTACATTGCTGGGGTGATAGTAAGGCTGCTCTTGAGGTGGCAGAGCGGTTTTATTCAAAGGAGATAGTAGTTTATTTTCAGGAGATTGAGCAAAGTCCATCAAATCAAATTGAAGTTTTTCATCATCGCTATTATGGCGAAACCCCTTACTAAAAACGATATTATTTTCATTATTGAAGATAAACACGCCATCGACTTTTAAACTTTTGAAGGTGTCATCAGGGTATTCGTGTTGCTCGTAATATCGCTTAGCAGCAACACTTTTTGATTTCATATAGCTGTAGGTTCTATCCCAAACGGCATAGTCGTAATTAATGGTATGTAGTGGCTTACTCATCTGCTCGAAGGCGAAGTTTAATGCGACGATTTCCTGTTCGGAGACTTTTAATAAAGAGCGTTCAACAGCGGGAACCTGTACCCAGATCCGGTAGGCAAACACGGCGCCAGCAAACAAGACAAAAATAGCGAGCGAAACCTTAAGTTGTAACTGATTAAAGGTTTGAGATTTTAATTGAATGATAGCGGGAAACCTTTTAAAACAGAGTATTACTCTAGTAAAGCTCAATAATTGGTGAGTATCCAGAATTTTACAACAGGTCGGCTTACTTTGGGATCAATTCATACTCAGGGTCGAGATATTATGCTGGGCTTGTGTGTAAGAAACGTGATCTGACAGTTGATTTTAAGAAGATCTATGAAAAGAAGTCTGGTTATTCATTCGATGCTGAGTCAGAACGACTGCGTTACTGTTTTGTTTGGTTTTTGAATGAGCTCTCTAAGTCGCTGCACTATGCCAATGGTTAACGACGTTCATAGCTACGGCTGAAGGGCTGTTGTTGTAAAAAAAGCCACTAATGCAAATTAGTGGCTTTTAGATTGGTTTATCTTCTTATAAAAGCCGCTGAAGGTACTTTCTACGAGCCGCTCAAGGCTGACCTTAAGCCATTCTTTGAGTTGGCTGGTAAATTAATATGGCTATCTTACTTGTCAGTAACTATGCTTTTAATGCTACTTATGGACGAGTCATTTTGGGTTTTAGGCCGATATTCCAAAGCCAATAATTATTAACTTCTATCATTAAATAAAAGGAATTTATAATGATTAAGGTAACCGCTTTATTACTCACTTTCCCCTGTATTGTTTTTGCTCTAGATTATGCTGAGTACCCCACGTTTGATAGTGTTCTGTATTATAAAAGAGGTGATACAGTTGCTTATCAAAATCATATCTGGGTATCCAGATTCCCTAGTGTTAACCGCATGCCAACTAAAAACTCATGGTGGTGGAATCAAGTTGCTTTAACCAACATAGAGCAATGGCATTACGGTCAGTTTTATCCTCTAGGTAATGCTGTAAGTTATCAAGGTAAATTCTATTTCGCTAAAAAGCTTGGCTTTGGTAGACCTGACTCGAATACAGGGGGTCATCAATGGCAAGATTTTTCCCATCCAGCAATAGGTTATGCACTGCCTGAACTTGATTATGAGAATGCAAACTTATCTGTTGATGGAGTTGATTCAAACTTTAACGGTATCAGGGATGACTATGAAATTTTTGTAGTGATGGAACATACAGACCCTATGTTACGCCATCTAGGGCTGCAGGCTGCAAAATTGTATCGAAAACTATTTGATATGGCACAGATAGATAATGGTGAAATATCTATTCAAGAGGTGGCAATGCTTACTGACCAGCTTGTTTCTTTACGTGTTTGCAACCGCCAGAATATTAGGAGTAGAGAGGGGTTTAATGGGTATCAGCATAAATATGTAAATACACAGGAGCGTTTTCAAGAGTTCTTAATGGCTCAAAAATTGTTATATGAGGTGCTTGGTGATGATTATGAGCCCCAAGTACCGAGAGAACCCTGCAAGTTTATTGCAAACATTGGAGGTGAGTAAATATGAAGTTTATAATTGCTGCAATTTTATGTTTATGCTCACTTTCGGTGGCTTCAGCACCAAAGTCGTGTGCAGACTACGTTGATTTCCTTCGTCTTTTTTATATTAATGGAATGTTTACACCATATACATCTTATCTTGATAATAAAAGGGAGTTATCCAAGTTTCAGGAAAAATATCTTAATTCAGAAATGCCTTCTGCAGGAGCCGTAAAAGGCTCGTACAACAATGATGAAGCAGCTTTATTTCAGATTCTTCAGGTTACGAAACAAAAACTAGAAGAAAAATCTGAATCTACTACGGAGTTAGCTAGCTACCTTGATGTTATGAATCAATTTTTAACTGGTAATGTTGTCACTGCTGGAACGCAAAACTATGAGGTATTACTTTACACATTAGCAGATGCGTTGGGGCAGTTTTTGCCTGAAATGAACCACGAGCAAGATTACAGGCAAGCCTATTCTGCTCTAAGTCGAGTTATGGAAGGCTGTAGTCGAACCGTTTTAATATCTCATTCACAAGGAAACTTTTATGGAAATGTAGTCGTAGAGACTATTTATTCACAATTTACTTTTCCTGGAGGGTGGAGGTTGAGCCAATACCCAATGTTAGGTCAAGTTGGAGTTGCAAACCCTACAGAAGCGGTAGCAGGGGACTTTGGTGGGAGTAATGAAAATTTAGTTAGACACTTAACTAATGATAACGACCTTATTATGCAGGGGGTTAGAAATATTATTGGTTCTATCGATTCAAATTTTGATACAGAATTTAATAAGCATGATTGGTCTGGACATGGACTAATTGATTCATACCTTCTACCTTCTGGACAAGCTAGCCATTTAGCAAGTCAGATTATTGACATTGTAATGAATATGACCCCAGTTCCTGTTTATAAGCAAACACTAACCTCATCATCAGTATTTTCAAGTTATGGCTCATCAAGGAAAAGTGAAATGCTTGATTTGAACTTTATTAAAGGTGGTTTATACCGATATAGAGAAGTGCCGGTTAGTGTTATTGAAGAGTTTGAAGTTGCAGTATCTCAGGGGCAGTATTTCAATATCAATGTAAGAGGAGTTTATAACTTCGAGAGTATAACCTTGCCTTAGTAAAAGATAGGGCTCCTATATCTTTTGTTAAGGCTTATGATTAAAAACCACCAGAACCTCTTAGTTAAATAAGAGCTGTTCGGTGGCTTTTCTTAGCTTGTTTTTTTATCAAAGCCGCTCAAGGCTGTTCTTAAGCCATTATTTGGCTCGGCTTCCAGCGCAGGAGCTGTGCTGGCAGTTTAACGTCCTGAGCCTTGTTTGGTGAACGCTTGAGTTGATGCGCTTTAGATAAGCCGCGTGATAGAGCAGGTGTTTGGCCTGCTCTTTTTTACAGGCAAAGCTATTGTGTCAAACTAAAAAGCCACTAATGCAAATTAGTGGCTTTTGGGTTGGTTTGTCTTTTTATAAAAGCCGCTCAAGGCTGACTACGCCATTCTTTGAGTAGGCTTCCAGCGCAGTAGCTGTGCCGGCAGTTTAACGCCCTGAGCAGTTAATGAGTTGATGCGGCTTAAGTAAGCGGCGCCATACATTAGATGTTTAGCAACATCGACCGCATTGCGGTCTTGCTTGTTAATTAATTATCTAAGTAGCTGACTACGCCATTCTTTGAGTAGGCTTCCAGCGCAGTAGCTGTGCCGGCAGTTTAACGCCCTGAGCAGTCAAAGCGTTAATACGATTCAAGTAAGCGGCGCCATACATTAGGTGTTTAGCGACATCGACTGCGTTGCGGTCTTGGTAGTTATCCAAGTAACTGCCCTTGGCCCACTGGTTAAAGGCACCAAGTGCAGGACCCGCCCAGATCTGATAATCCATCTCACGGCCTACTTCGCCAGAATTTGACCAGCGGCTTGAAAGGCCTAAATACCAACGGAAAATCAGTGCCATTTTACGTTTGGGGTTACCTGTCGCACGCTCAATCTGCTTAGGATCTCGTTCATTAAAGTGAGCAACAGTCCCGGCCCAGATCTCATCAAGGCTTGAGCGGAATACCTGCTTCTCAAGTTTTTCGCGTTCATCAGCTGGAATAGCTTCAATTGAGTCATAGCGAGTATAGATCTCGTAAAGCTTGTTGGCGCGCATTGGGAAAAGCGTACCGCGCTTTACCACCTGCAATTTAACGCCCATCTCGAACATATCTGCAGCAGGTGCCATAGTCACATCGGCCATCTCTGTGGTGGCTAGTAGCTTACGAGTATGCTCACTGGCACCCGCTTCAACACAGGCTTGGTTGACCGAACCAGTAACAATATAGGCAGCGCCCATATTAAAGGTCGCAAGCGCTGCATCTGGAGTGCCGACACCGCCGCCACAACCAACGCGGATTGGCGTTGGGTAGTTGAATTTTGCTTGGATCTCATCTTTCAGTGCCAAAATAGTCGGCAGTAATGTGACCAAAGGACGGTTATCGGTGTGACCACCCGAGTCGGCTTCTGCGGTAATGTCATCGGCCATAGGCACCATCAAAGCTAGTTCCATCTGCTCAGGCGTGATTGAACCGTCATCGACTAGCTTTTGTAGCATCTTGGCGGGTGCTGGCATCATGAATTTTTCAGCCACTTCGGTGCGGCTGACTTTAGCGATAACCTTGTTAGCGATAACCACGTTACCCTTGTTATCTCGGCTTAAACCCGCTGCGCGGTAATAAACGATTTGTGGGGTCAGGCCTAAGAACGCCGATGCTTCAACGGTGCGAACCTTATGCTTTAAAAATAGCTCAACGCTACCACGTTCTAACGCTGGCTCACTTGGGCTATGGATAAGGTTAAACATATACGGGCCATTTGGCAGCGCCGCTTGGATACGATTAATCGCGGCTTCTACGCGGCTAGGAATTAGACCGGCTGCGCCGAACGAACACAGAATACCAGCTTTGCCCAGTGCGATAACTAGCTCTTCAGAAGAGATGCCATTCGCCATTGCGCCCGCATAATAGGCGTATTTGACGCCATGCACTCGGCGGAAGTTACTGTCGCCTAGGCTTTCGGTGCCAAGGGCGGGTGCAAAAGCGCTCACAGGTAGATTAGCGTTATTTGCTGCATGTTCAGAGACGATTTGTGCAGACTGGGCGATACCAACACCATTCTCGCTGTGATTTACCACGTAGCAGCCACGGCTAAAATCTTTAAGTTGTTGCTCCATCACTTGCACGTCAAAGTTAATATTTGACTCTGTCACAGCCCATGGCCAAGGTGACAGCATTTCGCTAGTTGCTGTAGGATTCATTATTTGTAGACCCTTAATTATTTATTCTTTTAGTTCAATGTGAAGCCGTTTATCAGGTTCTTTCACATTAATTAATCTTGAATTCTTGTGCTCATAAGGCGGTTAATGACTAAAGTGTTGCTCTTTAGTCATTAACTTAGGCTTAAAACTTCGTTTTAAGCCTCTTCGATGCAGATGGCTATATCGAAGACTTCGTATATGCGCAGACCATCTTTACTCAGGCTGGCATTACCTGTGATGACTTTCTTACCAGCTTCATCTTTGACTGAAGTAATGCTCACATCCATCGACATCTGCTTGTTTAACGGGTTAATTTGACCGCGATACTTCCACTTAATGTTCGATAAAATCTGACCAAACTTAGGATTTTTGAAACCAGCACCTAAGTCTTTACTAATAGCGTAAGTCTGCATGGTTTCAATAATCGCTTCAACACCGAGTGAACCTGGCATAACCGGATCTTGGTGGAAGTGGAATTGGAAGAACCAGTCACTTGGGTCAATGGTGCGCTCAGCGTATAAGTAACCTAAACCTTCGGTGCCACCATTATCGACAATCTCTACGCTGTCGATAAAGTTAAGTTGGCCACCGGCTAGGCGATAGTGTGGTTGGTTAGCTGGAGCGTTAAAGTGACGGCAACTCTTATCAAGCAAGTTCACCTTAGTGCTTGCTGCAACGCCATTGGCCACATGCCAAGGTTGGGTGACCTTGCCGTTATCTAGACCTAACTGATCTTTAAGCGCATCACCCTTGAAGTAACCAAATACTGCAGTGCCGCGATAGAAAGGCTCACCATCTGTGCTTAGCTCGAAGCTAAAGCTTTGGATGATGTTAGTCCCAGCCATAACAGTTGATAATAGACGTGAGTCGTTACGGATGGTTTTACCGCGCAGGTCAACTTCACGCAGCAGCTCACCGCTACCGTCTAAGTTACGGAAGAACAGCTCAAGGCCGGGGAAGCCAAGGGTTGTGCCCATGTAACCTGAGATAAAGCCGTTAGGCTGCAGTGAGATCTCCATTAAAATCGAGTACGGCATTACTGCGCCGTGGCTGTTTTTATCGAAATACCATGCATCTGCAGGTACTTCATATTCAGCGATACACGATGATGGCTTTTTAAAGTCGCCGCGCTTACCGTTGACTTCGATAACACGAGTGGTCACCTGTAAGTCACCACAGGGTGTACGTGGCGGGATCATGCCGCGATAGATTGAGAACTCTGGACCGAAACAGTTTTCGATATTACCCGTGGCAAACTCAAACATGTGATACGGCGTAAACGGCACGGTATCAGGTATTCGGTTCGGGTAGTCTGGCGTAATTGGCGCTTCAACGTGGGAAATTGGAATAACGCCCTTGTTTGGCTCCTTGGTCAGATCTGGAATTTGCGCCATTAATGGTGCGTTGACTGATGCTGGTTGGTATTCTTTTTTGCCAGACGCTGAAGGCTCTTTATTAACTGACGCCGAAGGCTCCGACTCTTTGTTTAGAGAAGCCGCAGGCGCTTGAGCAGTTGTTGTCCCTGTTGTGTTAGCCGAGTTGGTCAAAAGTGGATAACGAGTACACTCATCTTCCTCTTTAATCATCACCCCTAGGTTTTGGAAATCCACAACCGCTTTGCCGTTGAGTAAAATATCGATGTTAGCTTTAGCGTATGGGCGCGGGCTGAAACCGATTTCAGTCACTTCCATACGGTAAGTTAGCACGCCAGATTGCGGTAGTACTTGGCCGCGGCAACGTACTTGCTGTGAGGCATTTTCAAGTGGCTGGAAGCGACCATTTTGAGTTTGGGTGTGCATACCAAGGTGCAGCATATAGAACTGCAGTAACTGGCCACAACCTTCTGCCATCAATGAGCCAGCCATCACTTGGTCACCCTTAAAGTGACACGGGAAGTACCAGTGGTCTGCTTCAAGTTGTTTATGACCTTCGATTAGACCTAGTCCCCATGTGCCACCAGTGCGATCAACCTTGCTGACTTGTTCAATCATCAAGAATTTTTCAGATGCGAAGCAAAGAGACGGCTGGTGGGCGCCACTGTGGCTTGGGCCAAAACAACCTGCAATATCAGCAGTTAATAGCTTATGAATATCGCCATAGCTAAACTGAGTTTTAGGGCAATCAAGTAGTGGGTTAAAGCGCTGCTTTTGCACTAAGCTGCGAGCTTTAATCTCTTCTTCAGTGCGAATAACCCCTTTACCGTCGGCAAGTTCTTCATCAGTGAAGAAGCCAGCACAACCGCCATCCATCTTGAGGATCATCTTGTCGCCAACAAAACACTCATACGAGAAGAAGAACAATAAGGTGTCGCCGTTGCGGGCATAGTTGTTGATCTTAATGTCGTAACGCAGTGTGTCGCCGCCACGCGGTAAGTCGCCTAAGAAGGTTAGGGTACAGTCGAGTAGTCGATATACACGCTCGCCTTTGTTTTCAAAGTCGATGCCTAGGTAGCTGATAAGCATTAAGTCACACTGACCAGACTCAACCGCTACCGCCCATGGAATTTGCCCATCAACTAGATACGGCGCATCAACAGGGATGTCGTACTCAGTGGTCATTGAGCATGGCTTAAACTGATCCATGGTCGCATCAAGTTTGGTGACGCGCGATACTAGGAGATAGTCTGTGGTTGGTAGGCGTACGCGGCGTGAGTAGCTGTCGATAATCGCATAATCACTGCCAAATACCTTAGCTATATCGCCTTCTGCGTACTCGACTAAATCGGCATAGTTCCAAATACACGGCTTTAACGCTGGTACTGGCGGCGTGTAAGGCGGCACATTAGCGTGATCAGGCTTTAACTCAACAACACTGTTTTGCACTGGTGCAGCTTGTGTTGGAGTATGAGTTGGAGCAAGTGTTGCAGTTTGAGCATCGATGGCTTGAATATCGACGGCCTGATTATCGATAGTTTGCCCTGTTACTTGGGCTAGCTGTTGCTTCAATAAGGCATCAGCGACCTTCATGCCGGCATTGCGGCTTTCTAAAAAGGCTAAGTGAGCTTGCTGAGTGAGCTGTTGATTGTGTTGGAAACTAGCGAGATCGCCAGTGCTAATATTTCCAGTAGCAGTATCGCCAGTAACAGTATCGAGAGTCTTGTCTGTTGTATTGCTTATAGTATTCGTTGTCATTGGTGGGGTACCTAATTCACGTTTGGGTGCCTGAGCGGTGACGCCAATGTTTGCAGTCTGTTGTGCTGCAATTGTTATTTGTGGCTCTGCTAAGCCTTCCGTTTCGAATGAGCCAGCCATCTCGACTGAGCCAGCGGTCTTAATCGGTTTAACTTGGTTGACCACGGTCGATGCTGTCGCTTGCGCCATCTTTTGCTTAATCGCGTCAAGGCTTGCAAGCGGCGTATCAACAATATGTTGGTATATATCGCGGCCACCTAAGGTGACTTGCTTAACCAACTGGTGCTTAGCATCGGATTTAAGCTCACTGCTTAAACGCGCAGTTAATGCTTGTTGTTCGCTAGCGGTTTGGCTAATCAATAGCTGTGATAATTGGTTTTCACTGATGTTGTTGATCAGCGCGCAATTAGCTTTATTGGTTTGGGCTACAGCATTTAAGTTAAGTAAGCCATGTAATAGACTTGCCATCCCCGCAGCAGCAAAACAGTGACCAATACGCTGCTCAGCAGCGGCATGAATAATCTGAGTGCTTGCCATTGGCGCTAATTGAATTTGGCTAGCAGGTGCTGCCATGGTTTCAATCACTTTAACCGTATTAAAGTCGGTGGCAGTTTGGCTCAGTAACTTGTCGGTGGCTAAAGCGGTTTCGGCAGTTTTAGCAAATCCAAGCGCATCAATTTGGCCGTATGAGCAGCCCGATGTCGCTTCATCTTTAACAAGCACTACCGCGCCAGCACCTTCACCCACATTCCACTCAGTAGCAGTAGAATTAAGGTTAGGCTCAAGGGCTACTGGCGCTACAGAGTTCTTTAAAATGACTTGCTCAAAGCTACCTGATAGATCAACTGCAGCAATGACCACTGCATCTAGGTTGTCTTCCATGATGAGGTTTTGCGCCACATCAATACAGCGACTCACAGATTGCTCTGCGGCTGAAATAGTGAAGGCTGGGCCATTAAAGTCCCAAAGTGACGCCACGCGTGACGCCATAATATTACCAATAAAGCTGGTGTACTGATTGAGCTTGGCAGCATCGAGTACGCTGTCCATGGCGATGGCTTCAAGGGCTTGGTATTCATCAGTTGATAAACGGACTCCCATAGCAGCAAGGCTTTGTGCTAGCTGAGTATGCAAGTTAACGCGGCCGCGGAACTGATGCAGTTCAAGCTCGGTTTCCATTGCGACTAATACCGCAACTTTCTGTCCAGGCTCTAGCTTGGCATCACGAATCGCTTCGTCTGTCACTCGCATTAGCATTAGCTGCTGTGAGATCAAACGGTCATCTTCGTTAGGTGGCAGTTTAAAGCGTAAAAAGTCCAGCTCGAAGTTATCGACATAAGCGCCTTTTGGCGCCGCTGCTAATCCAAACTCAGCCAGTAATTCACTGTGCTTTTGAAGGCCTTTCCAGCGCTTTTTCGGTAGTTCGATAAAGCCGTTACCATTTTGAGTCACGGCGTTGTTGAATGCATTGATACTGCTAAGCGGACCAAAGTGTGAGGCAAGGCCAACCACTTTTAGCGGCTCGGCTTGACGCGGGGCTTGAGTGGGTTTTGTCTTTACAGTCCCTTTGCCATTGTATGACTCAAGCAATAGGTGCGCATTACAACCACCAAAGCCAAATACCGATACGCCAGCGTGACGACTTCTCACACCAAAATGATTATTCGATGGTTTATCTGGCCAGCCTTGAACCATGCTAGGCAGGGTTGGTTTGCCAAACAGTTTTTTTGGTGAAGCGATAGCATCACTGATGTTGATACTTGGCGGCAGGTAACCTTCTTTCATGGCGAAGATCATTTTCATGATCCCCGGCATGCCCGCTGCGGTTAATAGGTGGCCTAAGTTAGACTTGGCTGAACCAATTAGCGGTGCATCAGTACCTTGCAGCTTGTCCTCAAAGAAGGTTTCCATTGAAGTGAGCTCAATCTTATCACCCAGCGGCGTACCTGTTGCGTGGCACTCAATGACTTCAATGTCTTTTGGCTCAATGTCACTGGCGGCATAGGCGCGTTCAAATGCTTTTACCTGACCTTTAGGGTTCGGGCTTAAAACAAACTGACCTTTACCGTCGTTTGAAAGACCAACGCCGCTGACAACCGCATAGATTTTGTCGTTATCGCGCTCAGCATCTTCAAGACGTTTAAGCACTAATACGCCAGCGCCTTCGCCGGCAAACAAACCTTTGCTGCTAGCATCAAACGGCACTGAAATACCGTGATCTGGGTAGGCGTGAAAGATTGAGAAACCCATGTTAATAAAGAAAGGATCCGCACCTGATACTGCGCCAGCCAGCATGATATCGGCTTTGCCTGTGCTTAAGTAATCACAGGCAAGTTTTAATGAGTACACCGAACTTGCACAGGCGGCATCAAGACTTAACTGCGCGCCGCCAAGGCCAAGTGCATCGGCAACTACTTTAGAGCTGTTATGGGCAATGGTACCATTGGCAGCATTTAGGCTAGTTTCGTTTGCCGCTCGAGCTGTATGGGCGTTAGTCGCGCTGAGTTTAAACGCCTTGGCGCCCAGTTTATCTTGCAGGGCTTTTTCAACTGCGCGGTGATAGATAGGCAAAAATAGATCGTTAGAGCGGGTGGTTGGGAACGACAATGCGCCCATCACCACCCCCGCGCGGCTCAAATCTGCGCCATTGATATCTATTCCGGCATCAATCAGCGCGTTGCGGCTGGTGTCTAGCGCCCAAAGGAAGCTGTCATCTAAGCCATTTAAGCTTTGCTCTGACAGCTTGTAGCCAGCAGGGTTAAATTGAAAGTTCTCAATATAGCCACCTTTATTACAATAAAAGCGGTCGGACTGACCTTGTACACCTTGATAGTCGCTGCTGCTAGCACCGAGCTTTTCATCGGTTAAGGTGCTGCGAGAATCGCGTTTATCCAGCAGGTTCTGCCAAAATTCTTGCGGCGATTTTGCATCGGGATACAGAGTGGCAAGACCGACGATGGCGATTTTGCTTTGTTTACTGGTTTTACTTGCGTTAGTCGCGCCTTTTCCACTTTGGGAAAGAGGGTTAGAAGCATTGTCTGGTAATGACATTAGACTTCCCCTTGAAGTAAATGGTCTTGGTTAGACTCAATCGCAGTTGACTGCTTTGCCGCCGACTGGGCGATTAATTGGCAATGCGCTAGCTCGCGCTTGAGTCCATCAATAAATGGTTGCAGCGATAACGGCACGTTATGGCTAATTAATTGGCCTATAGCCTTAATCACGCTGGTAATGTCTTGGCTACCCTTAGCGTTCATTGGCACAGTGCAGCAAGGCTGATGTTTTGCAATGCTGGCACTATCTTGTTTAGCAATCTTGTCTATCAAGGTGCAGTTTTGTCTATCAGCACCGATTTCAACAAACAGATTAGCGCCCTGATGTTGGGCGTAGTGAACTAGCCCTGTAAAATCTAATGTCTGGCAAAAAGTATCAGCAATCGACTTTGCTACCACTTGGCTGTTTAGTGCGCTGCTGCTAATGCTTTGCCCTTGAGGCTGATTTAAATCTGCGGCGCTGATAAAGCCTATTTCACTAGGAAGCTCAGCTTTTAACGGTTGCAGATAAAAATCCATCACGTTTTGATGCTCTTGCATCGCAGGTTGCGTATGCATTGCCGTTACGCGATTTGCCGCAATGCCGCGTTTACCAAGTGCTGCAAGCAGTGCTTTACACTGGGTTTCACAGCCTGCTATTACGCAGGTATCACCTTGAATAATCGCGAGGTAAGCATGCGGGTAATCTTTTAGTAATGCCTCAATTGGCGCGGCTTCACTTCTAACGACAAAGCTATTCCACTGGATCTCTGGAGCTGTGTCATCCAGCTGCCAAGCCTGTCTAACTGCCGTCAATCTGCCGGAGATTGCCGAAGTGAACAGCGGGTCGGTTTGAGTTTTACTGATCAGTGCGTGAGGGTTTTTCCATACGCCTAAGCTTGCCCACATCGACGCTTCACCCATTGAGTAACCTAAAGCAAAATTGGGCTTAATGTTAAACTCATCGGTTAGCAATTGCGTTAACAAGTAGCTACTACCCACGCCTGCAATCGCTAAATCACCTAAGCTCATATTGGCGGCATGTTTAGGATCTAAGTGATAAATATGCTCGGCTTGTAGCATTGACTTTAAATCGCCTTCACGCTCAAGTTTGGCGTAAAGCGCAGGGAAGTATTGATGCAATTCATTAAGCATATCGGCATAAACCGTACCCACACCTGGATAGACAAAGGCAAGGCCAGCTTGAGCGTCTTTATTGCCTAGCGGCGTTAGGGTCAAATAACTACCGGCTGGGGTTTTGTATTGGATTAAGCCTTTGTTAGTTAACGTGGCGTTTGCTTGCTCGGCAAAAAGTGAGGTCAAGGCATCGTTAAGTGCCGCCAACTCTTGCTTCGCCGCGGCGAATGAGTTCGCTTGAATAACAGCCTGATAAGCGGGCTTATTATGGCTATTAAACAGTCTCGCTACGTTAACTAGATTGTCATGCATTATGCTGAGCAGTACTTGCTGATACTCTAGAGAAAGCTCAACAGTCTCTGCTACCTGTAAGCTCGCTAATTGCTGCATTAGCTTAGCTATCGATGCTGCAATATCTTGCTCACTATTGCCGGGCAAGATAAACATTAATCTTTGGCTGTTTAGCATCGACTTAGGCACTAATGAGCCTGTGCCTTGGGTTAACACATAACTTGTTGCTTGTTGGCCATTAACAAAGTTGATGGCGGCAACGCGGTTTTGATGAAACTCGCTAAACCAGTAATGGCTTTTAGCCTGTTTAGGGCCAAGTTCCACACCTTGGTTAACAGCCTTTCTCACATGGGTTCGACTAGCAAGCTGCTGAATAAGCGAATAAACCTCTGTGAACTGTTGTTCACTATTGAGGTGTTCAAAACACTCATTCACGCTAACATCACTTAAGCTACGTTTGGCCTGGCTCAGCGCATTAGACAGTGCATGAGACAGGGCTTGAGAGCCTGGCTGTAGATCATCAGACACTTGATTCATTTGCGTAACTTCAGCTTGCTGCATAGCCGCAAGCTGCGCATGAGGGTGGATCCGCATTTGCGCCGCTTTTAATGCTGGCAGCATTAATAAGGCATGAGTTGCTGTAGCAAGCTTGACGATATAGCCATTGTTAATAGCATTGGTCGCAGTATTTAGCTGCGACTCAAAGCTGTTTGCATCGCTATTATCAGAGATAGTGATGCTGAGCATTTCAGGTGTCGGTGCACTGTTAAGCAGAGCGTTTAGCTCTGGCTGCACTGTTTGATAGCTCGCTAAAACTGACTGCTCGACAGTGTTAATATCAAACTGCGGCGCAGGTAGTAAGATAAGTGCGATGCGAAGTGGCATCACACTTGTATTAGGCGTTTGTTCCACTAATTCGCCTCACTGTCGTTTACTAGTGCTGCAGGTAAAAATGCTGGATTTAAGCTTTTGCTAATAGTGATTTTAGCCGACTTAAACATGGCACTTAATTCGCCGTTTTCGCGATATAGCGCAACATTGGCTTCAAGTGAGCGTTTGTTGTGCTTAATCACTTCAAGCTCAATGGTACCGGTTTCGCCAAAGGCCATTGGCTGGTTTGAGATAAACTCACCAATGCTTGATGGCAAACTTGCCGCACCAGTTTTCAGTCTTGCCCAAACCAGCATGGCTTGCAGTAGCAAATCCTCAGCAAAAGGCTGACTACCACCCACATGGGCTTGCGGCAAGAACTCACCACAATCGCTAAGCTTTACCTGCGGTAATGCCACTTTCGCGATCAAGCTTTGCTCATCAAACTGCACTACAGATTGGATCCCTTGTAGACGCGGCCCGTGGAACAAGGTGCCGTTACTATAAAGTTCCTTCGCAGTGGTGATCATCTTAGCTTTGCTTAAGTTAAACTGCTTGCTAGCGTGCTCAGTGGTTATGTTACCTACAAGTGTTGCTTGATATTGTGGGCGGCCATTACTGCTGATCAACGCATTCAGTGTTGCATCTTCACCTGTTGGCGTTAGCTCAAGGGTTAACTCTTGAGCAGCATCGGTTTCAAATACAATACCTTTTAGCAGTTTGTAATTTATGACTTTTACCTGAGCGCCAAGCATATCGCTCGCCGCTTCACGCATCCAGTCAATAGCACATACCGTTGGCAGCACGCTGTTACCGCCAATGCGGTGATCTTCAATGAAGACCATGGCACTAGGGGTTAACAGACGCGTAGCAGTGACAGCTTGCAGTGGTGTTTTTTGTGCACCAGCACGCGGATGCGATGTTGTTAGCACCTCACCCGCATTAAGCTTTTTTACAGAAGCAGTCTCAGTTGCTTTTGTGTCGCTTCCGCCTTGCATTGATGTACCAATTAGCAACTGTACGCCTGTTTCACCTAATAGCTGAGTCGCAAATAGCTCTGCGCCCGCTTTAAGTGGAATGACGTATACGCCACGGTCGGTAAACATCTTTTTAAGCGCAGGGTTAACCATGCCGCCATCCCAAGGACCCCAGTTAAAGCTCATGACTTTAGCTTGTGGATTACGTGCAGTGAACTGCAACGCTGCCTTGTTAAGAATGTCGTTTGACATCGCATAATCGCTTTGGCCGGTATTACCGTAAAAACCCGCAGCAGATGAGAACATGGCTAGCAGTTTGATGTTACTTGGCTCAAGTGCCGCTAGTAGCGCTTTTAGGCCGTTAACTTTAGTGCCATAAACCCGTGCAAGTTCAGCAAGAGTCTTGTCTTGAATATGCTTATCGGCTAACACGCCAGCGCCGTGAATAAGACCAGTGATCTCATTTGAGCGACCATTAAGTGCTGCTGTGATTGCTACGCTGTCGGTAACATCCATGCTGACGTATTCAGCTGATGCACCAACCTCGCTAAAGGCGGCTAGGGCTGCATTAATCTCAATGCTGCTTTGTACTGGCCACACCGCTGATTCAACTTGCTTTGGCGTTGGCTTTTGACCTGTAGAGATAATATGAGCGATTGCCGCTGACTTTAGCTCGCTGGTTTGCTTACCTGCAGCCCAGCTTGGCAAAGCTTGTAATTCACTACGGCCTGCTAAGATAAAGTGCGACTGAGTACGTTTAGCCAGTGCTAGTGCACATTCGAAGGTTACGCCTTTTGCGCCCCCGGTCACCAGTATTTTATCTGTACTGTAAAGCTCAGCTTTTGCTGTTTTATCTGCAGCTTCTCCGGCAACTAAGGTCACTCGAGTTAGCTCATCTTTTTTACCGAAAGAGATACCCACTTCAGGAAGTTGAGCATTGCTATCAAATAGTTCGCTAGTGATCGCATCGGCTAAATGAGTTGCACCAACATCTGTTGCAATATCGAGCGCACGACAGAAAACCTGTGGCCATTCATGGCTTAAGGTTTTAGTTAAGCCTGCAAGTGCTGATTGGTTAAGTTCTGCACCTTTTAAAGCGTCAGTATTTAAGTAACCAAAGCCACCGTCGATACGGCTTACTGTTACAAAACAGCGACGAGCGTCTGCTGCTGCAACTAGCTTTGGTTGTAACAGCTTAGCCCACAAGAATGCATGGCTCACGTGAGTAAAGCTTTGTACATCTAGGTTAACTGCTGTTTGCTCAGCGGTATTCGCTTCTGGTTGCAAGTGGATAAAGCCACCAATAGTGCCAACCTGAGTTTCAATCTGCGCGATAACTGCAGCAATACTTGTCTCTAGCTCAGACTCATCGCTTGAGGTAAGTTCAAAGCTGGCAACGTCACTTGAAAGTGGCGATTGAGGCTGACCTTTAGGTAAACGCACAACGGCAACTTTAAGACCTTGTTTAATTAGTTTCTCAGCTAAAACACCTGCGTTGTGACCATCATCGTTGATCACAACACTTGCGTCTGCGGCGAAACAATTTTCTAGCTTGTCCGCCGCATTAAGCTTTTTTAGCGCTACCTCGCTATGAGGAGGAAGCTCTACTGTTGCTTCTGCCGATATTGCTGCTGGCTTTGAAGCATTTGCTGCACTTGTATTAGCAGAGCCCTCAGCTGCACTTGTAGAAAGTTTAGAGCCGTCAGCCAGTTTAGAGTTCATATAGCTAACGATTTCGCCTAGCGTACGACACTCTGCTAGATCTTCTGGATTAAGCTCAGGTAAACCTGGTAGCTCATCTTGTACAGTGCCAAGAATTTCTACGCGCTTAATTGAGTCGATACCTAAATCGGCTTCCATATCCATGCCAAGTTCTAGCATTTCAGTTGGGTAGCCAGTCTTTTCGGCAACCACAGACATCATAGTCGCCTGTACCTTGTCAGCAGAAAGAGCATTCGCTGCAGGAATAGCTGTTGCTTGAGGCGCTGCAGCGGCACCAACATTAAGAGACGCAGCGGCACTTGTATTAGCAGAGCCTTCAGCTGCACTTGTAGACAGCTTAGAGTTCATGTAGCTAACGATTTCGCCTAACGTACGACACTCAGCTAGATCTTCTGGATTAAGCTCAGGTAAACCCGGTAGCTCATCTTGGACAGTGCCAAGAATTTCAACGCGCTTGATAGAATCGATGCCTAAATCGGCTTCCATATCCATGCCAAGTTCTAGCATTTCTGTTGGGTAACCCGTCTTTTCTGCAACCACAGACATCATGGTGCTTTGCACTTTTTCAGCGCTCAGGGCTGTACCGGTCGCAGCAGGTGCAGTGTTCGATTGAGACACTTGCGCCGCGGCGGCACTTGTAGACAGCTGAGAGTTCATAGAGCCTTCAGCCGGCAGTTTACTGCCCATATAGTCGACGATTTCACCAAGGGTACGACACTCGGCTAGATCTTCTGGGCTAAGCTCAGGTAGACCCGGTAGCTCATCTTGAACTGTACCAAGAATTTCAACACGCTTGATAGAGTCGATACCAAGGTCTGCTTCCATATCCATGCCAAGTTCTAGCATTTCAGTTGGGTAGCCAGTCTTTTCAGCAACCACAGACATCATAGTCGCCTGCACTTTCTCCGCAGAGAGACCATTCGCTATAGGAGTCGCAGCAGCGGCACTTGTAGACAGCTGAGAGTTCATAGAGCCTTCAGCTGGAAGCTTGCTTCCCATATAGTCGACGATTTCACCAAGCGTACGACACTCGGCTAGATCTTCTGGGCTAAGCTCAGGTAGACCCGGTAGCTCATCTTGTACTGTGCCAAGAATTTCAACGCGCTTGATTGAATCGATGCCTAAATCGGCTTCCATATCCATGCCAAGTTCTAGCATTTCAGTTGGGTAGCCAGTCTTTTCAGCAACCACTGACATCATAGTGCTTTGCACTTTTTCAGCGCTCAAACCGTTTACAGCTGGTGCAATAGCCGCAGAAGCAGTAACTGGAACAGATGAAAGTTTGCTGTTCATGTACGCTACGATTTCGCCCAGTGTGCGACACTCAGCTAAATCTTCAGGGCTAAGCTCAGGTAGACCCGGTAGCTCATCTTGTACTGTGCCAAGAATTTCTACACGCTTGATTGAATCGATGCCTAAGTCGGCTTCCATATCCATTTCAAGCTCTAGCATTTCAGTTGGGTAGCCAGTCTTTTCAGCAACCACTTCAAGCATGGTGGCTTGAACTTTTGCAGCGCTCAAGGCTGAATTTGAGCTCAAGGCTGTTTGCGGGCTCAAGGCTGTTTCAGCGCTCAAGGCTGAAGGCGTTGTAGCAGCAACACTTGTATGGGTCGGAACGATAGCAGCTTGAGCTGGTGCTGCTTGACGAGCAACTTGTGCTGTTGGTGCATTCACCACTGGAGCAGGTTGTACTGGTGCGGTCTGTGCAGGTGCCGTTACCGGTGCAGGCTGTGCTTGTGGAGCTTGAGTAGGCTGCACAGGCGCAGTGTTAACCGGCGCTGCAATCGCAGGTTGAGCAACAACTTGGCTTTGAACCACTTGGGTTTGAATAGCTTCATTGTGAATGACAGGAGCGTAAGTTGCTTGGCTGCCGTTAAGCAGGTTCAATGCCGCAATATTGCTACCCGCTTGCATCTCAAGGAACTGGGTGTGGCTTTGCAATGTTTGTGCTTGTAACTGGTGGAATTGCTCCATTGAACGCTGGAGGCTTTCTGGAATAGCAATACCAGAGCTTGCCAACTTAGCTTGTTCAGTCATTAAGGTAGTGAAAGTCTCGCCGTATTGCTGCGGGATCTCCAAGAACTGCTGATGCAACTGCGCGGTTTGTTGCTGCGCGGCAAAGAAGTTATTTAATGCATCACTGCTAACGCTATGAGCTGCTGACTTACTGTTTTTAGACACGACTTGGTTCTCTATTACGGGAGCGACTACTGAACTGGTTTGAACTGCATTGGCTTGAGTTGAACTAGTCGGGGCGGCAACCTCAACAATCTTCTCAACTTCAACCACTTTTTCTACGATTTTTTCAACTTCAACTAATTTTTCAACTTCAACGATTTTCTCTTCAACCACATGCTCGATGAGTGAAGTGACGCTGCCTGTTTCTAAAGACTTAGCCATCTTAGCGCGAGTCGCTTTGCTGATATGGTTAGCAGCGTTTAGCGAAATACTCATAGGTGACTTTTTAGCAGGCGCGGCGATATCGGCTTGGTACGGGTCAATTTCACTTAGCACGACACCTGAAACAGCAAGCTGCATTGCCGCTTGCTTAAGTTGCACGTCACTATCACCCTTAGGATTTGGGTTGATAGAGATGGTGCAAACTTCATTTTCAGTGTTAGCAAGCGTGCCTTGAACTAATTTTTGTAAGATGTTCTTTGGTCCAAACTCAACAAATACACGAGCGCCATCCTTGTACATGGCTTCAAGCTGGCTAGTAAAGCGCACTGATTGAAGCATATGTTTCTTAAACGAGGCTTTAATCTTTGCAGCAGTGCTTTCATAAAGTCCGCCAGTTGCATTTGAGTAAAGCGCTCGGCTAGCTTTAGTAAACTTGGCTGCATCAATCGCTTTAGCAAATGGCGCTTGGGCGTGACCAACAAGTTCAGTGTGGAATGCACCTGATACTGGCAGGTTAATCGCTTTGTAACCAAGCTCACTTAGGGCTTTAGCCGCATCAGCGGTAGTGGCTGTTGGGCCAGCAATCACAGATTGAGTTGGCGCGTTATAGTTAGCGACTTTTACCCCATCAAATTTTGCGATAGTGGCTTCAACGGTTTCAAGATCTGCAGCGCTCTTGGTTATGATTGCAAACATGGCACCAGCATCTGCCTTAACGCCATCTTTGGCTTCAGCTTTAGTAGCCATGGCATTGCCACGGGCAAAGGCTAACTTGTAGTAATCATCAGAGCTGATAACACCTGCTGCACATAGTGCACTTAGCTCACCAAAGCTGTGACCCGCTACCATATCAGCATTAAAGCCCGCAGCGCTGAATAAGGCGTATTGACCCATTGAAATCGCGCCGATAGCACTTTGGGCATTGGCGGTATTGGTCAGAATTGCTTCTTGTGCTTTTAAGTCATCTTTATTAAATACAGGCTTTGGATAAAGAGTTTGTGAAAGCGGAGTCTTCTCATTGGCGGCGAAGACTTTATCAGCGGTGACAAATTGCTGGCGCATCTCTGGGTAATAACAAGCTAGCTCGCGGCCCATATTGAGGTATTGTGAACCTTGGCCAGCAAACAGTGCGGCAACTTTGCCCTCTACTGCTGCAGCGCGGTAGCTGGTGCCACCTGGAAGTTGCCAAGACGTGTCATCAGTTGCAGTTAGCTTAGCAATAGCCTGTTTAAGTAGACCTGCTAATTCATCAGCCGTGCTAGCAACCAAACCTATACGTGGCGCTTTTTTATCAAGCTCACGCACGCCGTAGTTTGCGGCAGCATCTTTGAGGATAAATTCTGCTTGGTCTGCTGATGCTGCTAGTATGTTTAGCTCGTTAATCAGTGCCGTTTTATCGCTGGCGCTAACAAGGAAGCTTTGCGCAACTTGGCGTTGACGATATTTGGCTTTTTCGCGGTCAGTACGGCTGTGCTCTTGGTTGTACTCTTCGAGTACGAAGTGGAAGTTAGTGCCACCAAAACCAAATGAGCTAATACCTGCACGGCGCGGCGTACCATCAACACGTGGCAGCCATGGGCGGGTTTCAGTATTTAGGTAAAACGGCGAGTTTTCGATATCAAGCTTGGGACTTGGCAGACTGACGTTAATCGTAGCAGGTAGCACTTTGTGGTGCAGAGCCAATGCCGCTTTGATTAAACCTGCAGTACCCGCGGTTGATTTAGTATGGCCAATTTGTGATTTAACAGAGCCTAGCGCAATGTGCTGCTTGCTATCGTTACCATCAGCAAATACTGAGCAAAGGCCGGCGAATTCAGCTGCGTCACCCGCTGCAGTACCTGTTCCGTGTGCTTCAATCAGACCTAAAGTGTGCGGCGCAAAACCTGCGTCATCATAGGCGCGGTTAAGTGCTTTAGCTTGGCCAGATGGGCGAGGGGCGTAGATAGATTTGAACTTACCGTCAGATGATGCACCCACACCTTTAATGACCGAGTAAATGCGGTCGCCATCGCGCTCGGCATCTTCAAGACGCTTAAGCGCCACCATGCCAATACCTTCACCAATCATCATACCTTTTGAGTCGATATCAAATGGCTGAATGGTTTCGTTAGTGGTAAAGGCTGGAGTCTTAGAGAAACTCATGTACATAGATGGTGAGTTATCGGTACACACACCACCTGTGATCATCATTTCAGAGCGACCTTCGGTTAGCTCTGTTAATGCCATGCGCATTGCAGCTAGCGAGCCTGCGCAGGCTGCATCGACTACACAGTTCATACCACCAAAGTCAAAACGGTTGGCGATACGGCCAGCAATTACGTTACCAAGTGATCCTGGGAATGAGTTTTCTTCCCAGTGTACATATTGATCTTGGAATTTTTTGATCAGCATTTCACTGTCTTCGTCGCTAATGCCGCTGTTAGCGAATACTTTTTTCAGTACAGGGTACTGCAAACGTGCAGTTAGGCTGTGGCTAATTTTTTGACCGCCACCGACACCGAGAGTGATACCAATCTTATCTCTGTCGTAACCTTCAGGTAGGTTCGCATCGGCCAGCACTTCTTTAGCGACGATAAGTGACAGTAGCTGTGATGAGTCTGTTAGCTCAAGGATATTTGGCGGCAGACCAAACTCCATTGGATTGAAGTCGACATCTGGCAAGAAGCCACCGCGCTTACAGTAGCTCTTATCTGGAGTGCTCTTATTGGCATCGTAATACTCTTCTGGTTGCCAGTGAGTCGATGGTAATTCGGTGATGGCATCGATTTTTTCGCTAATCAGATCCCAAAACTTATTTAAGTAACGAGAGTTAGCAAAGATGCTTGCCATGCCAACGATAGCAATTGGCATATCTTTAAGGCGCTTATTTAAGCGTGAATCAGCTTGTGAGTCTTGTGCTTGCTCAGTCGCTTTAGCTGACTTTGTAGGTTTAGAGGTCTGGCTCATTATGAGTCTCCACTGGGTGCCTGAGTGTCAGGCGTCTTGTTGATTGTTTTAGGCTTATCTTTTGAGGTGTGGCGATTTGGCGTCGCACCAGGAAAGCGCTGTAAAAACGTGTGATAGTTACGTACGAGTAACTTTCGAAGATGGAACGGACCATGCTTTAGCACATAGGTCATATATCGGTTAGTGGCTTGGGTATTGCCGTCTTGATAGATGTCGAGATAGATCCAGTCGCTGTGAGGATCGATGCCGAGTAAAATTGAACTGGGTGTTGCTTCGGTCAGTTTTGGTGGAATGGTGAGTGAAACTACCTGGACCACATTGTCACCGTCGTTATTAGGTAAGGCTAAGGTTTGGGCGAGTGTTTCGTAGTGCAAGGTGTAGGTTTGCACATCGCTGCCTTGGGTAACGGGGATCTGGTTGAAATAGCGCATAGGCACATGGGGGCTTTGAATATCGCTGACCCTTGAAACGCCATAACGCTTCAAGCACCTTGCTAACCCTGAACGCGACACGTTTGGATTAATAAACTTCTGGGTGGCTTTTAAGAGCTTGTCTAATGGCATCTTCAGCTGATAGCGCAGTCCAACCACCACATACTCCTGCAAGGGGGTTAGCGTGGTATTGAGATGGTGTGGAGTATTCGGACAGTTTTCGACAGAGTCGCGCTTGCGCCATTTGCGAACGGTAGCTTCACTGATATTCAGTATCTTAGATAATTGGCTGACACTGAGCTCCGATTCTTGTATGAATCGGCGCATCTCTGGCGTCGTTGTGGCGTTACTATGCCTTGCTTCCGCCTCAATTTGCGTACACTCATTCGGGTTATTATTTCCCGCTCTCAAGTGTTGACTGCTTGTTTTTACCATCAGTTTAGCGGCTACCCGTTAATAATCTGTTGGGACTCTAAGGCGATGATACTCTAGTGGTTAGGACCTTAGGTCGCTATCTATCGCAATAAAGCCGATGTTTTTTGGCTAATGGCTGAGCAGACTACCTGAGGCTGTGTGGCAATACAATCACCTGGGACTTATTAATTGCTGATACGACCAGATTGAGTGAACACTTGTAAGCTAAGGGGTTGTTTTGATGTTTGGTTTTTACTGTTTTAAAAAAGAGTGATCTAGCTCAAATATTGCCATTTTACAGGGGGCTATACTGATTGTAATTTGTTCAATAACGATTGCTGTAAGAAAAATGGATTGACTAAATCATGTAAAAAAGGAGGCCATATGGCTGAATTTACTACCGAGCAAATCCGCAACTTGGTTATGCTCGGGCACACTGGAGCAGGAAAGTCTTCTTTGTTAGAGGCGCTTCTGTTTCGTGCTGAAGCGATAACCTTAAAAGGCAGGGTGGATAAGGGCACTAATCATGCTGATTTCACTGCCCAAGAAAAGTCTCACCGCCACAGTTTAGAACCTTCATTCCTCAATATCGATTACGCCAATCACCATATCAATATCATCGACACCCCTGGATTACCTGACTTCTTTGGTCGAGCTTTGTTGCCGTTACCAGGCGTTGAGTCTGTTGTTTTGGTGATCCATGCAGGCGTCGGTATCGAAGCGATAACCAAAAGAGCTTTTGAAGCGGCTCGCAGCCAAGGCAAAGCGGTACTCATAGTGATTAATCATATTGATGGCAATGAGTCGGCGTTATCGCCTTTGCTACACGCTATTCAAGATCAATTTGGTCAGCGGTGCCTACCCGTTAACTTGCCAAATACCGAGGGCAATGGGGTGGTGGATTGCTATTTACATTGCGATCCCCAAGCTCAGACCGCTTTTATTGGCGCTGAAACCGCCCGCGATGAATTAGTCGATACGGTACTTGAAGAAGATGAGCAGCTGATGGAGCTTTATCTTGAGCAGGGCGAATTATTAACGCCAGAACAACTTCATGCGCCATTAGAAACGGCACTGCGCTTGGGGAACTTAGTTCCCGTATGTTTTACCAGTGCTGAAAAAGAGATCGGTATCAGTTCTCTGCTAGAGATATTTATTAAGTTGATGCCAAACCCGCTTGAGGCGAATCCACCACAATTTGTAAAAGGTTTTGGCGATAACGCTAAAAGTGTCACAGTCAACCAGAGTGCCAGTGAACATGTGCTAGCCCACGTGTTTAGGGTTGCAGTTGACCCATTTTTTGGTCGAATGGGTGTGTTCCGTTTATATCAAGGCACGATTGATGTCGGAATGAAGCTCTATATCGGCCAAGGGCGTAAGCCATTTAAAGTTACCCATCTGACTAAGTTACAGGGTGAGAAACATATTAATGTTACTCAAGCCATACCGGGAGACATCTGTGCAATCGCTAAGGTTGATGAGTTAGAGATCGGCGCAGTGCTGCACGACAGTCACGATGAAGATGATTTTCATATGCCAGAGAACAACCTCCCTCAACCTATTTTCGGGTTGGCGGTTTCTCCAAAAAGACGCGGCGACGAACAAAAGTTATCAGAGGTGTTGAATAAACTCGTGGCAGAAGATCCTAGTTTGCGAGTCAGTCGAGGTGAAGCTCAGGGGCAAACTTTGCTACAGGGACAGGGAGATCTGCATCTGCAAATAGCACTAGAGAAAGCGCAAACAGTGTTTAATGTGGATATGGAAACCAATATACCTGCAGTGCCATATCGAGAGACCATCTTGACCGAGGCTAAGTGTCGTTATCGCCATAAGAAGCAGTCAGGGGGCTCTGGGCAATTTGGTGAGGTCGAGCTGATGGTCGAGCCGTTGGCTCGTGGCCAAGGTTTTGAGTTTGTCAGTAAAGTGGTTGGTGGCTCTGTGCCGAGCCAATATATTCCTGCTGTTGAGAAGGGGGTTCGTGAGGCTATGCTTGCTGGAGGCTTAGGTGGTTTCCCGATGCAAGATATTAAGGTCACAGTATTAGATGGTAAACATCATAGCGTTGATTCGAAAGAGATAGCGTTTGTGATGGCCGGCAAGCGGGCATTTATTGAGGCGGTCACAACGGCACAACCTGTGATCCTCGAACCCGTTGTCGATATGCAAATCTGCGTTGAGCAGGGCTATGTTGGTGAGATAACCGGTGACATAAGTGCCTCAAGAGGCATGGTGTGTGGTACACAGGCGCAAACTAATGGCATGGTAGAGGTGAGTGTAGAAGCCCCGCTTGCGAATGTTGCAGATTACTCGACCCGATTAAAATCTATGACTGGAGGAGACGGTCAGTTCTCAATGAGCTTTAGCCGTTACGATGTGGTTCCCGATAAGGTACAAACAGCCTTGATGAGTTAGCTGTTCACTGAGGCTAGTATAAAGGAGAGTTAAATGACTCGCTTCAGTCTCTGTAGAGACTGAAGCGAGTTGCTTGATAATAGAGCCATTTGAGTTTGTTACTGTTGTTTTTAAACGAAACAGGCCACAATAGCTTTATTTCTATGTTCACATTTGAGCCTGTCTTGTCTGAATTCACTTCCGTAACATTGTATTTTTGTCCGTTAAGTCCAGCAGAGCTTGATGCTGACACTGTGGCCTTAATTAAGTCTTGGCTGCCGCAAGATGAAATCGATAAGGTTAACCGCTACATCAAGCAAGAAGCGAAAGAGCAAGGTTTGATGGTCAGAGGTTTTCTGCGTGCACTGTTATCAAAACAGGCTGGCTTGGGGCCCGATGAATGGCGCTTCGAGTACGGGGAGAAGGGGAAGCCTAGATTAAGCGAGTCGCAGTTTTTACAAACAGGGCTGCACTTTAATTTGAGCCATAGCGGAGACTGGTTGGTCGTTGGGATCTGCGAACCGCAATTTGCTTATGGCAGTGGCAATACAGATGTAGGCGCGCACAAATTAGAGCTAGGTGTAGATATTGAGCGTTGTCGTGATGGTACTAATATCCATTCGATTCTAAGTCATTACTTCTCTGAGCCTGAAAAGGCGGCTCTTTTAGCACTGCCACACGAGTTACAAAGGGCACGTTTCTTCGATCTATGGGCACTTAAAGAGTCTTACATTAAAGCTAAAGGGTTGGGCTTAGCCCTATCGCTTAAATCGTTTGCCTTTGACTTTTCCTCTTTAACTGAAACGTCACTCGAACTAGATGTGGGCCAAAATCTTAATCACACAGAAACGAGTAAAGGCAGACTCGATACTCAGCAGATTATCTGTAAGCAGAATATCGGTCTTTCGCTACAAGAAGGGAGTGATGATAAACAAGCAGTAAATCATCTGCAGTCACAACCGATGCAGCCTGCGAAAGATTGGCATTGCTGGCTTGGGCATCTGGATGACAGTTATCGTTTTGCGGTGAGTATTGGCAAGTGTCAGCAAGCAAGCATTAAAGCTAAGGTGGTCAACTTGCCGAGTCTGTTAGCAAGCTTATAGATTTTTCTGCTAAGGGAAGTCACTGTCATTATCGGCTGGTGTAAAAAGGGGGCACTGAATGTACCCCCTTTTAGTTTACTGAGATTTAGCGTGAACTACTTTACTGGGGTTGGGACAATCTCAAATCCCGGGTTAAACTCGACCATGCTACTGGCGATTTTATTGAATGCTTCCTTATCGCCGCTTAGCTTAGCATCACCGCTTGCTAATAACGCTTTTAGCGTGGTCTGTCCGAGTAAGATGCGATTCACATCAGCTTTATTGACCATGAGGTTGGCGTCGGCTTCTTGTTCCTTTTCGACCACTGCGTTACTCAGGTTGCCGTTACTTAGCTCAATATAGAGAATATCTTTGGTGTCTGGAGTAATGACATTCATCTTCACTAAGCCATGCTTGGCGGCGACTAGGCTGTCTATTTTGACTGCAAGGAAGTCAAATAGCGTCGGCATATCCATTTCACTGATAACATCAGCCGATGCCGTTTTTGGGGCGCCAGCTTGAATGCCGACTCGTAACTCTTGCGCCCCTGTTAGGTAGATATTTCTCCAACCCGCACCTTCAGATTGATAGCCAAGCTGTTCATAAGTATCGGCGAGCAATTGTCGAGCTGCATCATTTTCCGGCTCGGCCATGACCACCTTGTTTAATGCTGTGGCGACAAAGCGATACTCGCCTTGGGCGTAATCATCTTTTGCGCGCTTGACGGCTGCATCGGCGCCTCCCATATATTCGACAAACTTGGCCGATTCTAGCTTGGTGGGTAATGGGTTTAAGTTTGCTGGGTTCATATCAAAGTAGCCAAGATACTTGTTATAAACTGCTTTGGCGTTATGGCTATAAGTGCCGTGGTAGCCGTTGGTGTGCCATGTCTTATAAATTGACTCTGGGATAGTGTCTTGAATCGCATCACCAATATCTTGAATACCGACACCATCGTTAGCCAATCTCAAGGTTTGGTTATGAACTAGGCCATAGTTATCACGCTGTAGACGCATAAACTCATTGATTTCTTGGTTGCCCCAAACAGGAGCCGAGTGAGCGGCAAAGAGCACTTCTACATCATTACCAAAGGCATTAATCATCTCGTTAATATCTTTGGACCATTTCAGAGCATCACGCACTTTTGCGCCGCGAAGAGTATAGATATTGTGCATGCCTTGATAGGTGAGCTCCCCGGTCCAAAGTGCATTTTTAGACGGAATATAGGTGATCATCTCTGACTCCGCCTCTGTACCTGATGCGTCCATAAAGATCATCTCTAGGCCATCGATAGTCAGGGTTTCCCACTTACCTTCACTGTTTAAGGTGTAATCTGGAGCAACATAGGTGATCTCCCCCTTTGATAAGCCTTTGCCTAAAGCTGCATCGACAATACCGTGGTCATGCTTACCCAGTGTCGCACCGTATTGGTAGGCTGCGCGGCGGCTCATGGCGTTACCGGCAAGCACGTTTTCGTCGACGATCTCTTTGGTGATGTTATCTGAGCCGTAGACTTTGACCTTAGGAAACATCTCTTGTACTCCGCGAGCGCCACCAAAGTGATCGGCGTGGCTATGGGAGTAGATCATAGCGACCACGGGTAGTTCGCCGCCTTCAGGCAAGTTTGCTAATGCAAATTTGAGTGATGCCTTTGCTGACTCTTTAGTGAGCAATACATCGTAGGCAATCCAGCCATTGTCACTGCGAATAAGGGTTAAGTTAGACAAGTCAGTACCGCGTACCTGATAGATCCCATCGCTGACCTTATACAGGCCATTTGGCACCATATTGAGTTGAGCTTGACGATACAGTGACGGATTCACCGAATCAGGAGTCTTGTCGTTAATGAAGGCAAACTCTGCTCTAAGGATATCGGCAGTGGCTTTATCAAACTTGGCGACAAGATTCTTAGAAGATTGCTCGAAAGCGCGCTTATCGGCAAAGTTAAGGGTGTTCGCTACGGCTTGATTGTGAGCTATGGTGTGCTCGGTGGCATCTTTACCTTGGTAATGCACTGTGATGTGATCATGTTCATGCTGGGCTGCAACGGCATTGAACGAGAAAATTGACACGATTGAGAGAGCGATTAGAGTCTTTTTCATAAGTTACCCTTATATGATTGAATCTGTTCAAAGTGTTATGTCCCAGTATTGCTATTGGCCTCTAAGGCGTTAACGAGACATTTATTCGATTGAGGTCAGTATAGGGGGCTTGAATTGATTAATAACTAGCGCTAACTTTACTTTTAATATTTATAATATGAATGTTATTTTTAGTAAGCTAATACTAAATGGGGCTGGTAATGTCGCAACAGAAATCATTCGATCTTAATCTTTTCCGCATTTTTACTGCGGTATACCGTACGTCGTCATTTAGCCGAGCTGCTGAGGAACTTGACTTAACTCAATCATCGGTCAGTAATGCCATTACTCGGCTTAAGTCAATTGTGGGGGAAGAGTTGTTTATTCGTGTTGGCCGGGGGGTTAAGCCAACGGCAAGTGCGATGAACTTGTATCAACAACTGGCCACCCCTGTATCTGAGATTGAGCAAGTGGCCTCAAGCTTTGAGCTATTTGAGCCAAGTAATAGTGAACGTACTTTCTATGTATATGCCAGTGAGTCGGCGATTCAGCTGTTACAGGGATTTGTGGAGAAATTACTGGAAGAGTTATTAATAAACATAGTGTTTCGTGAGCCGCCGTTAATTGAGGAAGAGCTGCAGATGGATCTGCAACTGGGTAAAGTCGATTTAGCGCTAGATATCTGGCTGCCAGAGTCCGCATCTTTTCAGAGCCAAAAGGTGATGCAGGATTCATTGGTGTGTGTGGCAAGAAATGATCATCCGCGCATTAATGGCTCTATCACACAAGAGCAATATTTTAATGAGAAGCACATTATCTTTAAGATGCGTCGAGATAACCTAAGTGTGGCAGATCTACTGACTAAACAAGTTTTACCTGCAAGAAAGATGCACAGCGAACAATCGTCGATTTTAAGCATGATGGCTATCGCTTCGAAAAGCGACGCCTTAGCTATCGTGTCAAAGTCTTATAGTAACGAATATGCTCGGATGTTTGGTTTACAGGTTCTTGAACTGCCTTTTGCAGCTGAGCCTATCGAGTACCATATGGTATGGAGCCAGAAGTTGCAGCAAAACCCCGCCAATAGTTGGTTAAGGGATTTACTCAATCAAGCAATAGTTAATCGGCAGAGGGTCAGCTTTTAGTGCGGATAAATCAAAAAAGACCTGTAATGGCTTACAGGTCTTACAGGTCTTACAGGTCTTTCAGGTCTTTCAGGGGCTTGAGTTATTGTCTGGCGAGACGTTGATTCTCAGCAGGGTTCTCAAAGTCGCTACGATAAGGGTTGATATCTAAACCACCGCGACGAGTGTAGCGAGCGTAAACCGTTAGTTTTGCACATTGGCAGAAACGTTTAAGGTCAACGAAAATTCGCTCAACACATTGCTCGTGAAACTCATTGTGCTGTCTAAATGAAATCAAATATCTCAGTAGCTTTTCACGGTCAATCTTAGGCCCTTGATAGCGGATCATCACAGTGCCCCAGTCTGGCTGCGAGGTAATCAAGCAGTTAGACTTTAACAAGTTCGAGGTCAGGGTTTCGGCAACAATCGCTTTGTTATCGACACTGTCTGCTAGGTAATCAGGATTAAAGCTATAGTCGTCGATCTCAATATCCAGATCGTCGATGCAACTGCCAGGTAGCTCAACAATTCGCTGGTGGCTAAATTGTTTCGGCTCGATAACCTTAACCGTTACCTCACCAACCGCGCATGCACTTAAGTCTTGAGTCAATCTTTCTTGCACGGCAAGTGCGCTATCAAATCGAGTCTGGTTATAGCTGTTTAAATAGAGCTTGAACGACTTAGATTCAATAAGGTTTTTACTGTCAAAACTTAGGCTAAACTCGGCGATGGCCACCATAGGCTTACCCTTGGCATTTAGCCAAGAAAGTTCATAGCCAGTCCAGATATCACAGCCATGAAAAGGTAGCTCTTGAGTAAGGCCAATTGCATCACGGTTTAACTTACGCGGTACGCCTTGAAGTAAAGATGCATCATACTGCTCTTGATAACCTGTCGACTTTCCAAGAGTTAATTCTGAAAGTTCGGGTGCGTTACTATAGGGATCATGATGTTGTGTCATCAATACGGTTTCCATGTCAAAATAGACCCCCATTATAACTGATTTGGAACAGTCTTCAGTGTCTTCTTTACCCGCTTTAGATCTTTTTTTATCTAAATATCAACAAGCCTACGTAGATAAACTGGGTGAACGCCCTCGATATTATGCCCAAGAGCAAGAGTCTGACTGCATTGTAGGTGAGATGGACAGTGACGGTGCCGTTTTTTGGCAAGGAGTTGTTCGCGAATTTTCAGGACAGTTTGATAACGTCGAATCGGCGCTTGAATTGACGCTTTGCCCAGAGATAAACGCGTTTTATGGTCGTCATTTTTCTGCGCCGCTGTTTTTTGATTCACAATGGGGGAGTGGTGAACTCATTCAAGTGTGGAATCAAACTGACTTTGAGTACCTGCAACAGAACATCATCGGCCATTTAATGATGAAGAAGAAGCTTAAGCAGGAAGCGACCTGGTTTATTGGTGTGTTAGATGATGAAGACAAGATGCTAACGGTGAATAATGCCGATGGCAGTGTTTGGATTGAGATCCCTGGCGAAGTTCAAACGACTAAGTTGGCCGAAACCTTAGATGAATTTATCAATCAATTAACACCGCGGGTGACACCAGCCGTTAAGCCGGTTGAGGAGTCGATGCCAGAGCTAGACCATCCCGGTATTTGGCAGCGTATGAAGCTGATGTGGGCTAATCTACGCGGTAAATAATTCTATATTTTACACTAATGCTGCAAATAAAAATGGCGCTTTAATATAAGCGCCATTTTTATAGCTGTTAATAAGTGATCTAGAGAGCTATAAGTGATCCCACGAGATGTTGGACACGATACGGCAGGCCTCACAGCGAAAGTGAAACATATCCAACAAAGGTTCATCTAATAACCATTCTTTACTGCCGCATTTGGGGCAGGCGCGTTGCTTTTCTGCTGCAAGGCTTTCACCACCGACACGGTATAGGTAATAATAAGTAGGAATCTTGGTTAAATATTCGACTCTACCGCGCAGATCCCAACCACGTCTAAATAGATCGCTCTGATGACTAGTTAGCTCTTCCAATGCGGCAAATTCAGCTTTTGTAGCTGCGGCCATTTGTAGTTCATCACAGGCTTGCCATTCTGTTTGCCAGCGGATCATACGTTTATGATCGCCATTGGCAGTTGCCGGAATTTGATACAGTGGAATAGGCTGCAATGTGTCACCGTTTCGCAGTGGTGAGCACATATGAACGTAGCTAGTATAAAGTAGTTGCCAGCTTGGTGTGTCTTGGCTCGAGACCTCAGAGTTAATATCTTGGCCTATATACTTTTCTCGTGGTGCGAGTAATTTTGCTTCGGTTAATCCTTCTAGTGCACTATTTACCCATGGGCTATTGAAGCGCTTTGATAAGCTGCTTTTTTCAGGCGTTAACATACGCGCTTTAAACTCACCTTCATTAAAGGCGACGGCGAATTCGCGTCCTAACACCTGTCCATTAGCGCGATAGGCTTCAAGTAGGCCATTTATCGCTTTTTCAGCTGCGCTGATGGTCGTGTCATCAAAGCATTCAAATCTTAACTCAACCACATGCATCAGTTGTCGTATCCTTTAGTATCCGCCAATTGCTTTTCTAATTGGTTAAATTGTGTTTTTAGTAAATCGAATTCGCCTCTTAGATCAGCAAGTTCTTGTTCGAGTTTTTCGATTTTTTTTGTGTGGTCCATTGGCGTTTTTTCGGGTTCACTATCCACAGTTGTTGAGAACTGCGCTGAAAGTGCTGCTCTATCTTCCGCGCTCATGGATTTAAACTGTTGCAGGCCTTGGATCAAAATAGGCATGGGGATGCTATTGCCGAGTTTGATTTTAATGAGTGCTAGTGTCGGAGTTCTACCTTCATCACTAATTTTCTTGGCTGCATTAAGCACTTTTTCTAATGGACTCATGGTTAGTCAAATTCCTTACTCGTTAGCCTTATCGATTATAGATTAGCGAAGCTAAAACTTTTAAAACATTAAACTAACTTAAAAACAATAACTTAACCTTTGGCATGTTAATTGCTTTTTTACATAAAACTAAAAACAATGTTAAGACAGGAAGTTAAAGTGACGAATAAATTATTAGGTTTAGCATTTTTTGGGATTGCAAGCTTAGGGCTAACGGGCTGCGTGGTCAATGTTGGAGATGGGGAATCAGATTGGGGTAACAGTGGATCGTGGGAAAAGGTTCAAGATAATAACCGTAAAAACCTGTCAAAGATTGCTTTAGGTATGTCTAAAGATCAAGTCGTGACCTTGATGGGGACAGCCGATTTTAACGAGGCCTATATTCAACAAGATAAAGAGGTTTACGTACTTTTCTATCGTACACAACGCACCCATGGTGATGGTAAAACCACAAAAGATGAGTGTACGCCTGTGGTGATCAGTAATAATGCCGTAGTGGGCTGGGGCGAAATGGCTTATAGCAAGATCTAGGCAAGTCTATTTTCTTAGCAAGGTGTCCAAGTGATCGATAACTTCCGACCATTGGGCATCTTGTGCTAGCGATTCAATTAAGAAATGCTTTTGTGCTGTATTCCAAAATGGTGCCTCATATAGCTGCACCGTATCGGGCAGGTGATGATCCTTAATGAATGTTTCAATCGCAGCGTCATCGTTTTCAAGGCCTAACTGCAAAAACAAATTGGCAAAGTTTTGTGTTGTCATATCCATCTTTATTCCTGCAATTATTGTTGCTGCTTTCATAAGTATGGTCGAAATACCAGAATTGGCTGCACTATTCTTGACTGCTTTTATCTGCAAAATAATTGGCATTAGCACTTTTAGTTGATTATTAATTGCACTTTCTCAACAGCTTGATACATTGGGTAAGTGTGATCTAGCTCAAGGAATTTGCAATGGAAAACCAAGCCATGGAAGAATGTCGCGCTGTATATTTAACTGCAGAAGATTTACGCATTGCGGCCTCAATCCTATATAACGCTTACCACGATGACCCATTCTTCATTGAAACGCTTTTTACCGGCGACCAAGCACAGTATGAACAAAAACTGCGTGGTGCAATTCGAGAAGAGCTAAATGAACTGTGGCAACAGGAGCAAGCGCTTATCGGTATGTTTATAGGGGAGCGATTGGTAGGAGTGGCTTGTATAGTGACTCAACAAGTTCCCTTAGGTGAAGCACGTTATTGGCACTGGCGGTTAAAAATGCTGTTAAGTGCGGGTTGGCAATCGACTCAAGCCCTGATCAATAAAGAAAATCAAATAATCGAAAATCTGCCTAGTAAGCAGTGCGGTATTTTGCAATTTATTGCGATTGCGAATAATGAGCAAGGCAAGGGTTATGGTGGGCTACTGGTAAACGCTGTACTTAGTTGGTGTGATGAACAACCTCACCTCGATGGCGTCGGAGTATTTGCCAATCATCCCGCTCATATCACGCTATTTACCCACCACGGTTTTGAAATGATAGAACCTCTTAGCATAGGTAATGTAAGCGGAGAACTATTGTTCTATAGGGGGATTGTGAATGAGTAAACGTTATTCCTCTTTCGCAGAGTTTTATCCGTTTTATCTGTCTCAACACCAAGATAAGACATGCCGAATACTTCACTATGTAGGAAGTAGCTTGGTGATTTTCACATTAATTTATAGTGTGTTGAGTGCCCAATGGGGCATGTTAATGCTTTTACCCGTAATAGGTTATGGCTTTGCTTGGATTGGGCACTTTGTTTTTGAAAAAAATAGACCAGCGACTTTTGAATACCCTTTATATAGCTTTATGGCGGATTGGGTAATGTTGTATAGAGCGCTAACTCATAGAAAGTACTGATTTATTCGCTTTGAGATAGCTTTTATGTGCGAGATCTCTCACCTTGTTGTGGGAGATAAATTAGGAATCATAGAGATAATCGTCACAGTTAATTGTTAAGTACTTTAAAATCAATAGATTAACCAAGATTTCTCATGTTAATACTTGGTTGCGGTTTTGTGGTTTTGCTGTGTGGGCAGAAAAATATTAGGCTTATGAGTAAACTTATCATCAGAAAGAGACGAGTACTAAGGATAGCACTTAGTTCTTTCTAGTTATTTAGTACAGAAGCCAATTATTTTTACCTAAAGGTATGCTGATAAAGCTTTTTTAGTTGAACATAATGGTTTTGCAGGATGCAAGAAGGACAACCTCAGGAAGAGGAATTTAGCTTAGGATAAGCTAATGAAAGGAATCAGTACGTAAGTACAAGGATATAAAGGGATTTACAAGGAAGATGCAGGAAGCAAGTTAACCAAGGATGATGCAGGGAATGCACATTTATAGCGGGAAAGCTAAAATAAAGTAGTGCTAGGGCGTACCGAATGGTACGCCCTTTCTTTGTTTAGCTCTTGGTTAAGACTATTGGTAGATTTAGTGTGAGAGATCTCTTACAAATTTGTGAGAAATTAGTCCTGAATGCGGCTATTTAATCTAGTGTTATTAATAATAAATCTTTTAAATACAGCCAATTAAAACCTATTGAAAAACTAGAGTTTTATAACTGGTATGTTAAATAAATGTTTAACTCCATTTTTTAGCTAGTTTTTGCATTAATATTTAGATGTGCAAGGAAGCATGTTATCTCAAAGATTAAGGATAATCTGGTGTTAAGGAATGACACCTAAAGGATGCGTCCAAGGAGCGGCTAAACACTCCAGGAAGGAAGGTTTACTACCTAGGAAGGTAGAATGCTAAGGATAGTACTTGAATGGACTCTCAAGGATGACCATTGGACACGTTCAGGATAGAGCAAGCTTGGTAAATGGAATACCAAGAAAAATGGACATGTACCCTAAGGTACAAGGATGAGAAAGGTTCATGGATGATGCAGGAGCAAAGTTACGCATGGATGGTGCAGGGAGCACTCATATAGCAGGATGAGCTTACACAACAATAGAAAAGGCACGTCTCCTCTGGGGCCGTGCCTTTACTTCATTTAGTTGTTTGTATTGTTTGCTGATAAACTATTTGCAACGTCCGGAGTTACAGCCACCGCGAGAGCGTCCACCACAGCCACCACCTAGAGATCCCTTCGCCTCAGGCGCTTCATTCCACTCTGGTTCTGGGAATATTGGCCATTGTATTTTTTGTATCTTCTTACCGTGCATCCATAAGCTGCCACGATATTGATTGATACCATCTGTGCTAAATTCAAATAGGTATTTTACTTTCCAGGTCAATCCACTGCTGCCACCAAGGCTAGGTTTTGCGGACTCTTGCGCAATAGCCAGCAGTTGAACTTTTTGCTTTTGGCACTCTTTATTCGTAAAAACTCTGCTTATTTCAGCCATTTGCCTTAATTGCCAAAAAAAAGCAGCAACCATTACTACTGCGGCAATAATCAAAAAATCTGTCATCATCCTTTCGTTACCTTGAACAAACCGCCAATTGCAGTTGCAAGCTCTGAGCTACGATTTGGATTACGTAGTTGAGCGAGTAGCTGCGTGCGAATTAATGGAATAGCCACAATATCAGCAAAAATCTGGTTAAAGAAGTGTTGTTGCTGTTTTGCTAAGGCTTCTAAGTAGATAGTGAGAGTTTGCTCATCTTTTAATGCCGACCAGTTACGTGCGGCGATGGTAATGAGCATCTCAGCAGATAAAGCGTTAGCGTTACTTAAGTTAGCGATGGCTTGCTGGCTAAGTTTTGGCTGAGAGGCTAAAGCACGTAGGAAATAGGTCTTATCGTTATCCTCTGCACTATCGAGCTTATTCAAGATCTTCATCGCGAGCATTTCATCAATATTCAAGTGTTCTAAGCATTGGCACACGGCGACTTGAACCTCTAAAGCCCAATTATCAAAACCATTTGTTAATTGAGTTTGGTGATCCAGCTCGTTGGCTCTGACACATACATCAGCAATGCCTTGTAAGCCGATATTTTGCCACTGCTCTGCAGGATACTGTCCCGATATGTATTGATAAGCAAACTCATATTGTGGCGATGCTTTTTGTCCTAGTTGCTTGCGCACTAAGGCGTTAAATACCGCCAGTTTTTCTTGAGTAGGCTTAAAATTAAATGGGTGGTTAGCCAGCTGTTCTTGCTGCTGCTCGGTTAGCGGTTGAGTGGGATCTCGTCCTAGGGCCTCGACTATCATTTTGATAAACTGTGTGCGTGGTGCAGGAGACAATAAACCACGCTCATCGAGAGGAAGTTTAATAAACCAAATATAGTGTTGCTGGCTAGCATCCCAGAACACAATGGCAAACTGTGCGTGCCCCTGGATTGGCGAAGGGTAAGGGCAATGTAGTTCTTCTATCTGATGAAATGCCATCATATCGATATGTTGTACTCGACGGCCCATGTCATAAACTTGGAATTGAGTATTAGCCGTTTTTAAAAAATCATTGAGGGTCGTTATTTGAGTCATATCGTTATCGAGTGTAGGTTAATTAACGCATATTATAGGGATAAGTGTGTCTAGATGGTATCATCTCGCGCTAATTTTCTAGTGGTGAAAAGATGAAGTTGATGACTGTGAGAGGGGCGAATTGATTACCGTAAATGCAAGGGAGAAGCTATTAGCTTTGGAAGCAGAGATGGCGAAGCAAGGCTTATTAAGTTCCGTGGCCCCAACAGAGCAAGCGTTAGCGAGTACAACGCCATTTGCATGCGACGTGATGCCATTTGAACAATGGTTACAGTTTATATTCTTACCGAAAATGCATTACTTGATAGATAATCAAATACCGCTACCTACAGCGATATCGATAGCCCCCATGGCGGAACATGTGTGGGCGGCTAACATAGAGTATAAGCGGGTCATTCAACTGCTCACTGAGCTAGATGCATTATTGAGTCAAGCAAGATAACGGTATTACAAGAGATACGTACAATGAGTGATAACACTAAAGATACCTCCCAAAGCGAACAACTTGATGAGAGCTTGCTCGAACAAGACTTGAGTCAAGATGAAGAGCAAGAGATCGCGCCTCATATCGAAGTGCTATTTGAAGATGATGATATTGTGGTGATCCACAAGCCTGCTGGTTTGTTAGTGCATCGCAGTTATCTTGCTAGGCGTGAGCGCTTCTTTGCTATGCAACTGACTCGAGATATTGTTGGTTGTCATGTATTCCCTGTACACAGGCTAGATAGACCGACTTCAGGTATTTTACTGTTTGCTAAGAGTAGCGAAATGGCGAATGTCCTGTGTGAGCAGTTTGCAGCCCATACGATCGATAAAGAATATTTAGCGATTGTTCGCGGCAATATGCATGAGGCTGCAACGCTGGACTATGCCCTCAAAGAGGAGCTTGATGAGCTAGGCGATAAAGATGTGGATCCTAACAAGGCTGCGCAAGATGCAGTAACCAGCTATAAGCCATTATTAAATAGTGAAATCCCATTCTCTTCGGGTCGCTATGCAACGAGTCGTTATGCCTTGGTGCAGCTTTCCCCTCATACAGGACGTAAACATCAATTAAGACGTCATATGGCGCATTTACGCCACCCCATTCTTGGTGATACCACTCATGGTGACGGTAAACAGAATAAGTTCTTTCGTTCTCACTTTGGCATCAATAGATTGTGGCTAATAGCTAAGAAACTAAGCTTTAATCATCCAAGAACCGGTGAGCGCATGAGCGTCGAAACTGAGCTAGAGGCTGAGTGGTTAACTTTGTTTGAAGGTCTTGGTTGGCATGAAGAGGCACTCTCTCTGGACACTCAGCCGATTATCATAGCCTGATGCTTTAGTCGCAATAGGTCACCGGCTTAGCGCTCATAGCTTAAAAGGCTCATGGTTTTTAGCTAAAAAGGAGTGATACAGGACTATGCTCTTTATTGATTCTAAGTTTTTTGTTGAGTTTTCTCTTTGCTGGAGTCGAGTTCAAGGTTACTGATCGGGGTCATACTTAATTTGAAGCACTGCACCGTATGGAAATAGCACATCCTGCGAACATGGGCGCTACGCTGAAGATGTTTTCGGTGTCTTTGTCTGCAAGAGTGTCTCATTGAGGTGGATCCTTGTTAGCATTCACTTCTTGATTGCGACAACGCTTGCCGCGACGTTTATCAGTATGATAAGGATATAACTAAATGGCTTTTAGGCGAAGTAAAACATGAAAAAAGTGAATCTAGTTTTTGGAACAGTTTACGGCGGTGCTCAGTATGTCGCTGAAACGTTACAGGGCGCGTTAATCGAATTAGGTCGTGATGTAAATCTGTATCAACCAGAACAGCTTATGGGCTTTGTGCCACCAGTGAATGAATTATTATTGGTAGTATGCTCGACAACCGGGCAGGGCGATCTTCCCGATGATATTCAACCTTGGTTTAATGAGATGAAGTCGAAAGCGCCATACCTACCAGATCTTAGATTTGGTTTAATTGCGCTGGGTGACTCAAGCTATGAAACCTACTGCGGCGCGGGTGAGCAGTTTTTAAGCCTGTTTGAAGAACTCGGGGCTAAACGTCTAGGTGAGTTTTTAAAAATTGATGCGGGTGAAACAATGGAGCCTGAAGTCGAAGCATTAGCTTGGTTACCTCATTGGAATAAGCTTATCGATACCGAGCTTGCAGCCTAAGGTTTTAATGGGTTCGCTTTAAGGTTGATATGGCAAACTTTAGGCGAGCCTATAAGATTGGGTGTTGCTACTATCTTTAGCCAAAATAAAAGAGGCGAAAGCCTCCTTTATTGTTCTTTTTAAGATAAAAAGTTTATTCATAGTTGACCACATAAAGCTCTGCATCATATTCAGTCATCGCAATATCTTTAATCGTTACTGTTCCTCGGTTGTATGGTGCGATTCTCTTAGCCGTTCTGTCGGCTCCAGCATTGACGGTAAAATTGTAAAAGCTCTCACCGTTACACACTAAGCGCGGAAAAACGAGACGTTTATTGATGCGATATTCTTTCATTGTGCGGTTAAACGTCACCACATTGTTGCTGAGACCTGCTTTACAGACTTGTATTAAGGTTTGTTCTATTTGCGGTGACATTGCAGCGTTAATACTAAATGACATGGCTAGTGCAGCACCAGCTAAAGCAAATGTTTTAATCATGTCTTGCTCCTTCACTCTCATTGGGGTTCACTCTTGAGTAAAGCTTAATGTCCTATGTTCACCTTACTAACAGTGGTAGAGTTGTATCAAGATGTTGAGAAGGGCACAAAGTGTGTCTGTAGATGTCAAAGTGTGTCAATTGTGAAAGAATAAAAAAATCCCGCCATAGGCGGGATTCTTGAGTAGACTTAGCGCTTAGCTATAGGGCTTAGTCAACGATGCGCAGTAGCTCATTAATGCCGACTTTACCGCGGGTTTTCTCATCAACTTTCTTAACGATGATTGCAGCGTATAGGCTATAAGTACCACACTTCGAAGGTAGGTTACCGGCAACAACGACAGAACCCGCTGGCACACGACCATAATGGATTTCACCAGTTTCGCGGTCAAAAATACGCGTGCTTTGACCGATATAAACGCCCATAGAGATCACGCTGCCTTCTTCAACGATAACGCCCTCAACGATTTCAGAACGTGCACCGATGAAACAGTTATCTTCGATAATGGTTGGGCCTGCCTGTAGAGGCTCTAAAACGCCACCGATACCAACACCACCAGATAGGTGAACATTCTTACCAATTTGAGCACAAGAGCCTACAGTTGCCCATGTGTCAACCATAGAGCCTTCATCAACATAAGCACCAAGGTTAACGTAAGATGGCATTAGAACTGTGTTCTTACCAATAAATGAGCCCTTGCGTACCGCTGCTGGTGGTACAACACGAATCGCTTCTTTACGGAAACGCGCTTCGTCATAATCGGCAAACTTCATTGGCACTTTGTCGAAGTATTTGGTTTCTGCGCCATCGATGACTTGATTGTCGAAAATACGGAATGAAAGCAGTACGGCTTTTTTCAACCACTGATGAACATGCCACTGACCGTCAATTTTCTCGGCAACTCTGGCTTCGCCAGTGTCTAGCATAGCAATCGCTTTTTCAACATCAGCGCGAACACTTGGTTCAACTGTTGCTGGTGTGATCTCTGCGCGCGCTTCAAAAGCCGCCTCAATACGTTGGCGTAAAGCCTCCATTAACTTCTCCCAATATTTTGTTTAAAAAAATCTATAAAGCACAGGTCAGTGCTTCACGTAATTTAGCTTGTTGCATGGCATCGAGTTGTTGCCCGTCAGCGCTTTGCAACAAAAAGAAATCTTCCGCCCGCTCACCTATGGTGGTGATTTTTGCGGCAAGCAGGGTTATTTCGCAGCGATAAAATACTTCACCGACTCTTGCGAGTAATCCAGGTGAGTCGAGTGCGATGAGTTCCATCATACTTTTACCATGGCTTCGGGTCTCAGGGAAACTCACTTGGGTTGCAACTTTAAAAGGTTTCATCTTTCTTGAAAGATTTCTAAACTTTGGCAACTTAGGCGTTTCATTACTTAAGGCTTTTATTAACGTCTTCTTGATCCCTTGGATCCTGGAAAGCTGCGACACAGGCTCGCCATCTTGTTCCAAAATAACAAAAGAGTCTAGCGCATAGTTGTCTTTGGAGGTCATGATGCTCGCGTCATGAACAGTAATATTCTTATTGTCTAATATCGCCATCACGGTAGCAAACAACTTGGGTTTATCTTTGCCGTAGACAAACAGTTCGGTACCACCGCGCGTTACATGTTTAGAGATCAGAACTAAGGCTTCATCTTGCTTATGCTTGATGATAGCTTCTGCGTGCCAAGCTATCTGATTAGGTTGGCTGCGTAGAAAGTAATCGGCTTTAAAGCGTTGCCATAACGCGTCTAGATCTTTCTCTTTGATCCCACGTCGCAGTAACTCTTTCTTAGCTTTAGCTTGGTGTTCTCGTACCCGTGCTCGGATATCGACCGGCTTTTCTTTGCCTCGGGAGAGAACTCGCTGAGTGGAAAAGTACAGATCTCGCAGAAGTGAGCCTTTCCAGCTATTCCAAGTTTTCTCATTGGTAGCACAGATATCGGCAACCGTTAGGCAATAGAGGTAACTCAAGTGCACTGCATCACGAACGCGCTCGGCGAAATCTGCAACGACATCGGGATCGGAAATATCACGGCGCTGGGCAGTAACAGACATGACTAGGTGATTTTCCACTAACCAACTGACTAGGCGGCCATCATGATCGTTCATGCCATGTAACTTACAAAAGTCTAACGCGTCGGTAGCGCCAAGCTTACTGTGATCGCCTCCACGGCCCTTAGCGATATCGTGAAAAATTGCAGCAAGAACCAATAAGCCTTTCTTAGGCAGTTGATTAATGAGTACTGAGCCAAGAGGGAATTCCTCTTTTTGCTCTGGCTGAGAAAAACTTTCGATGTTGAGCAGTAATCTATGGGTATGCTCATCAACGGTATAGGCATGGAATAGGTCAAATTGCATCTGACCTTCGATAGCACGCCAAGCGGGTAGGTAAGCAGAAAGTACGCCGTGTTTATGCATCAAGGAAAGGGATACGATACCGCGAGGGTGACGTAGGATCTGCATAAACAACTGACGGCAGGACTCGTGATACATGAGCGCCTGAGGCTGCGCACGCCTAGCTCGACGTAAACTGCGCAGCGTCGAGGCATAAATGGATTTTATATTAGAGTTTTTTGCGACACACAAAAACAGCTTTAAGATGTTTTCTGGGCTATCGAAGAGATCATAACTTAAACTCTCAATAAATTGGCCTCTGCGCTGAAACTGTTCATCAATTGACACCACTTCTAAGGCTTTTATATGGCCTAGTGTTGCCCGTTTGAATAGCTGAAGTAGCATCTGATTGAGTTCCATTACACGCCTAACTGTGCGGTAATAGTTCTTCATCATTTGCTCGACGGCTAGTTGGGTGCCGTCTTCATAGCCCATCAGTTTAGCAACCTGAGGTTGCAGGTCGAATAACAATCGGTTTTCATCACGACCAGATATAAGATGTAATGAACATCTTAATTGCCATAAAAAGTCTTGAGCTTCCAGTAATTCATCGAGCTCAATCGGCTCTAGAAATCCGTGAAACACCAGTTCTTCAAATTTTTCGGCATTGAAGTGACGCATAGCCACCCAAGCGACGGTTTGAATATCTCTAAGACCACCAGGACAGCTTTTAAGATTCGGTTCTAAGTCAAATGCATTAGCGCGGCTATGACGGGCGGCCTGTTCATCACGTTTAGCGACGTAAAAATCGCTGCTTGGCCAAAAATCATCTTGACGAATGTTACGATAAAGGAGAGTAAATAGGGCCTGAGGGCCGCATAAAAGGCGCGACTCGAGTAGGTTGGTCGCAACTGTGATATCGGCGCGACCTTGCTCTAACGTTTGTTCGATACTGCGAACGCTATGACCTACCTCTAGGCCTGCATCCCAAATAAAGGCGATGAAGGCACTCAATGCCTGCTCGGCGTCATGAGATAACTCGGCTTCTGTCAAAAACAGCAGATCCACATCGGATTGAGGGTGCAATTCTCCACGGCCATAGCCGCCCACGGCAACCAGAGCTATGGGATAGTGATCTAGCTTGTGTGCACTCCATTGCTGCTGAAGTAGCTTATCGACATGTTGACAGCGAGTACTCACTATCGAACGAATATCTGATTTCGCATTAAAGCTTTCCAATATCGTTTGGTTTAAGTCGATTAAAGCGTTTTTGGCAGATTGAGCACTATTCATCAAATCTCTTCTTCGAGAACGGATCCGTTGAGAACGATTATCTATGCAAAAACCACGAATTTAAAGGGCTTTATGGTGATTAATGATGAGTAAGCGATGAATCACGTAAGTTGTTCTATTTTGGTGCAGGTGTTTGTTGGCTATTTGAACGTTAATTTGCAGTTAATAAAAAAGGCGTGAATCATCACGCCTTTTAAACTTAACTTAACGAGCTATCGAAATTAGTGATTGATTACTCTAGGTAGCTCTTTTTCTTCTTCTCTTAAGGTTAGCACTTCTACGCCAGTCTTAGTGACCAAAAGCGTGTGTTCCCACTGAGCTGAATTTTTACCATCAGAGGTAGTAACCGTCCAGTTGTCTTTCTTATCTAAAACACTGGTGTGACGACCCGCATTGATCATCGGCTCGATAGTAAAACACATACCCGCTCGAAGTACGGTTTTGTCATTATTTTTGTAATGCATTACTTGTGGCTCTTCATGGAAGCCTGCACCAATACCGTGACCGCAATAATCGGTAACAATACTGTACTTCTCGAGGCCGGTTTTCTTTGACTTAATAAATTTCTCTATCAGGGTTCCGATCTCACCTAGTTTCATACCAGGTTTTACTTTTTTAATACTGGTGTAAAGTGCTTCTTGAGCGATACGGCAAAGACGTACGTTCTTTGGACTGACATCGCCAATGAGGAACATTTTTGAAGTATCACCGTGGTAGCCATCTTTGATTACTGTGATATCAATATTGACGATATCACCATCAACGAGTGGACGGTCACTTGGAATACCGTGACAGATCACATCATTGATCGAAGTACAAATTGATTTTGGGAAGCCGTGATAATCAAGTGGAGCTGAGATAGCGTCCTGCTCTTCGGTATACTTAGCGCAAATATCATTAAGCTCGTTTGTGGTTACACCGGCTTTTACGTGTGGGGCAATCATCTCGAGCACTTGAGCGGCCAGCTTACCCGCGGCACGCATCTTTTCAATCTCTTCAGCAGTCTTAATTACTATACTCATTCTAATGTCTCTTAATGTCTTTCAATGTCTAAAATTAGTCGTCTTTCTATATGACGAGGTTGCCCAAAAAACGACGTAAATATTTGTGCTTTTTTTCAAATTATGGTATAAAGCGCGCCGTTATGTTTGACTCTTGTCGATCCCACCTCAAGGTGGTTCGCCCGAGTTAAGATGGCGGCCATTATACATGGCTATTGATAAATACTAAATCACACACATATCGACACGTTCTTCGGGGTGCCCTTTTCGGGTCGAAGATATGGGATATGTGGAGGTCTAACCCCCCATTTTTAAGGTAAATAAAATGACTACAGTTTCAATGCGCGACATGCTACAAGCCGGTGTTCACTTCGGTCACCAGACTCGTTACTGGAACCCAAAGATGAAGCCATTCATCTTCGGCGCTCGTAACGGTGTTCACATCATCAACCTAGAGCACACTGTACCTATGTTCAACGAAGCACTTGCTTTTATCAGCAACGTTGCATCTAAGAAAGGTAAAGTTCTTTTTGTTGGTACTAAGCGTGCTGCAAGCGAAGCTATCAAAGAAGCTGCTGTTTCTTGTGATCAGTACTACGTTGATCACCGTTGGTTAGGTGGTATGTTGACTAACTGGAAAACAGTTCGTCAATCAATCAAGCGTCTTAAAGACCTTGAAAGCCAGTCTGTAGACGGTACTTTCGACAAGCTGACTAAGAAAGAAGCGCTAATGCGTACTCGTGAACTTGAGAAGCTAGAGAAATCTCTAGGTGGTATCAAGAACATGGCTGGTCTACCAGACGTAATTTTCGTTATCGGTGCAGACCACGAGCATATCGCTATTAAAGAAGCTAACAACCTAGGTATTCCTGTTGTTGCTGTTGTTGATACAAACTCTTCTCCAGACGGTATCAACTACATCATTCCTGGTAATGATGATGCTATGCGCTCTATCCGTCTATACACTCAGTCTGTTGCTGCTGCTGCGAAAGCTGGCCGTGGTCAAGACCTAGCTGTTCAAGCTGAGCAAGACGGTTTCGTAGAAGCTGAATAATAACGGTCGATGAGTTTTCATCACCCTTATTAACCAAGATACATGATTGGTGAACAGGGGCGCTTTCATTCAATATGATTGGCCCCTGTTTCTTATCTATTGAATTTGAAAAATTATCTGTAGAGGATTTAGCAATGGCAATTACTGCTGCCCAAGTTAAAGAACTTCGTGACCGCACTGGCGCTGGCATGATGGACTGTAAAAAAGCACTGACTGAAACTAACGGTGACATCGAGTTAGCAATTGATAACATGCGTAAGAGCGGTGCTGCTAAGGCTGCTAAAAAAGCGGGTAACATCGCTGCTGAAGGTACTATCCTTATCAAGCAAGGCGAAGGTTACGCTGCTCTACTAGAAGTTAACTGTCAAACAGACTTCGTAGCAAAAGATTCTAACTTCCTAGCTTTCGCTAACGAAGTTCTAGACGTTGCTGCTGCATCAAAAGTTACTATCGAAGCACTTAAAGAGCAGTTTGAAGAAACTCGTGTTGCTCTAGTTGCTAAAATCGGTGAAAACATCAACGTACGTCGCGTTGAGTACATCGATGGCGCTAACCTAGCTGAATACCGTCACGGCGAGCGTATCGGTGTTGTTGTAGCTGGTGAAGCTGACGAAGAGACTCTAAAGCACATCGCTATGCACGTTGCTGCTTCTAAGCCTGAGTATGTTAACCCTTCTGACGTTCCTGCTGAAGTTGTAGAGAAAGAAAAAGCTCTACAAATCGAAATCGCTATGAACGAAGGTAAGCCAGCTGAAATCGCTGAGAAGATGGTTATCGGTCGTATGAAGAAGTTCACTGGTGAGGTTTCTCTTACTGGTCAAGCTTTCATCATGGAACCAAAGAAAACTGTTGGCGAAATTCTTAAAGAGAAAGGCGCTTCAGTAACTAACTTCATTCGTTTAGAAGTTGGTGAAGGTATCGAAAGAAAAGAAGAAGATTTTGCTGCTGAAGTAGCTGCACAAATCGCTGCTACTAATAAGGCTTAATCTCCTTATTTAGCAAACATAAGACCGTAGCAATTGCTGCGGTCTTATCGTATGTACTCAACAGGTTTTTTTTTGACTAGATTTAGCTCGAGCAAACTTGTTAAGTGTACTACTCCCTATCGCCATAATCAGGACTAATAAATATGAGTACCAATCCTAAACCTGCTTTTCGTCGTGTTCTTTTAAAACTAAGTGGTGAAGCCCTAATGGGCGAAGAAGGCTTCGGCATTGATCCTAAAGTGCTTGACCGTATGGGTCAGGAGATCAAAGAGCTAGTTGAGCTAGGTATTCAGGTGGGTGTTGTCATTGGCGGTGGTAACTTGTTCCGCGGTGAAGGTCTAGCTGCAGCGGGTATGAACCGCGTAGTGGGCGATCACATGGGCATGTTAGCAACAGTGATGAACGGCTTAGCAATGCGCGATTCGTTGCACCGTGCATACGTAAATGCACGTTTAATGTCAGCCATTCCGCTAAAAGGCGTTTGTGATGACTACAACTGGGCGGAAGCAATTAGTTTGCTTAAATCTGGCCGTGTTGTTATTTTTGCTGCTGGTACAGGTAACCCATTCTGTACAACTGACTCTGCTGCGTGTTTACGCGGTATCGAGATTGAAGCAGAAGTTGTGATTAAAGGCACAAAAGTTGATGGTGTTTATTCAGATGATCCAGTTAAAAATCCTGACGCCGTCAAATATGATGTGATGGGGTACAATGAAGTACTCGAAAAAGAATTGAAAGTAATGGATTTGGCTGCATTTACCATGGCCAGAGACCACAATATGCCACTGCTTGTATTTAACATGAATAAGCCTGGTGCTTTGCGCCGCGTAATCATGGGCGAGCAAGAAGGCACAATGATTAAAGCTGGTTAATCAAACGAGAGCTGCAGCTCTTTCGAGCTTAGCTTAGGCTTGAGCTCAAGTTCAATGTGTCGTGACGAGATGAACGGCTATGCTTAACTATTTAGGCTTAACGTTCATCATGTCACATGCTTATTGAGGCGAACCTAAGAAACGCAGCACCTAGTGACTTAAAAGGACATATAAAGTGATAAACGAAATTAAAAGTGATGCACAAACACGCATGGTCAAGTGTGTAGAGTCGACTAAAACTCAAATGGCTAAAGTACGTACAGGCCGTGCACACCCAAGTCTTCTTGATACAATTCAAGTACCATATTACGGCTCTCTGACACCACTTAAGCAAGTGGCGAGTGTTTCAGTTGGTGACGCACGTACATTAACTGTATCTGTATTTGACCGTACTATGATTGCCGCTGTTGAAAAGGCAATCATGAGCTCAGATTTGGGTCTAAACCCAATGTCAGCGGGTGCGACCATTCGCATTCCATTACCAGCATTGACTGAAGAGCGTCGTAAGGATCTGATTAAGGTTGTTCGCGCTGAAGCTGAAAATGGTCGTATTGCGATTCGTAACGTACGTCGTGACGCTAACTCAAATGTTAAAGAGTTAGAGAAAGAGAAAGAGTGTACAGAAGATGATGTACGTCGCAGTGAAGACGATGTGCAGAAGTTAACTGATGCACACATCAAGCTAATCGATGACATTTTAGCTGCTAAAGAAAAGGAACTGATGGAGTTCTAAAATAGAGCCCTTCAGTGATGGGGTGTTCAACGTTTGAGTTGGTTTTAAGACGCTTTTGAGTGTTTCTTGCTTTTTTAGTGAGAGATAGCGAACTTTTCGTCTAGCTTATTAAGCTTCATAGCTCACGCCTTGTAATAAAAGCGCTGAGCTTGAACAAAAATTAAACTCGAATAGTCAACATGCCCTAGAGTTAAGACGCCGTGTAGAGGTATACTACACGGCGTTTGTCTATTTTTAAGGGTTGTAATAGATGTCAATCGATTCCCAGTCTGACACTGAAGTGACACAGACCTTACCAAGCGAAATATCCGCCTTGGTCAAACAGTCGATCCCTAAACATGTTGCTATCATTATGGATGGTAACGGGCGTTGGGCGCAGGCTCAGGGAAAGCCTCGAGTTATCGGCCATAAGGCTGGTGTTAAGGCTGTTAGACGAGCAGTAAGTACGGCCCGTAGTTTAGGAGTTGAATCATTAACTTTGTTTGCGTTTTCTAGTGAAAACTGGCGCAGACCTGACAAAGAAGTCAGCTTGTTGATGGAACTATTCTTTACTGTGCTACAGCGTGAACTTAAGTTGCTGCACAACAATGGGGTTCGCCTCAATATTATCGGTGATATCAGTCGATTTTCTCCGCGTTTGCAAAAGCAAATTGCTGCGGCAGAAGAGAAAACGGCTGACAATAATGATTTAGTGCTTAATGTGGCAGCGAACTATGGTGGACGTTGGGACATTATGCAAGCTGCACAAAAACTGGCAGCTAAGGTGGAATCTGGTGAAATGAGCAGCACTCAGTTTACCGAAGAGGCCTTAAGTGAGCATTTGTGCATGCAAAATCAAGCCGAAGTTGATTTAATGATCCGCACCGGTGGTGACTATCGCATCAGTAACTTTGTCTTGTGGCAAGCCGCTTATGCAGAGTTAGTCTTTACTGACACCTTGTGGCCGGATTTTGATGAGGATGCGTTTAAAGACGCGATTGCTATTTTTGCTAATCGGCAGCGTCGATTCGGTTTGACAGGAACTCAAATCGATACCATCCGATCTTTGTAATAATTTATGAGGGAAGTTTTTTGCTAAAACAACGAATAATAACAGCAATTTGGTTAATCCCCTTAGTTTTTGGTGCCATCTTCGGTCTACCTACTGAGTATTTTTCTTGGGCACTATTGGGAGTCTTTTTAATCGCCGCTAAAGAGTGGGGACGTATTATCGATAGTAACTGTGAAATGACTCAGTGGAGTTTCACAGTCACTATTGGCGTCTTGTTAACCGCGCTGAATATCTTAGTTCCAACCGACGAGATCTGGCTAAGAGGCATGATGCACCCGATATTCCTAGGGGTCATACTGATTGGTGGTTTCTGGTGGTTTATCTCGTTTATCATGGTGCTATCTTTCCCAAAAAGCGCTCGCTTCTGGGAAAAGAGTCACATGCTCAAATCCATGTTTGGTCAGTTGACTCTGATCCCTTGCTTCGTGTCACTTATCTCTCTTAAGGCCCTAAGTACTCAAGCTTCACCGTACTACGGTGGTATCTTGGTCTTCTTGGTGATGTTGGTCGTTTGGGCAACAGACTCTGGCGCCTATTTTGCGGGGAAAAAGTTTGGTAAACGAAAGCTTATGCCAAATGTAAGTCCTGCAAAAACCATTGAAGGTCTACTTGGTGGCTTGCTGACCACTATGGTTGTGGTTGCGGGGGTGATGTATTTTTCACCTGAGCAGGAGCTTGGCTTAATTATCGGTGTGACACTCTTTATTGCCTTAGCCTCGGCTGTTGGGGACCTATCTGAAAGTATGTTTAAACGCGTCGCGAAGATTAAAGATTCTGGCAACATTCTTCCTGGTCATGGTGGCGTGCTAGATCGCATCGATAGCTTAACGGCAGCCTTACCAGTATTCACATTAATCTATATAGCTTTTTGGATGTAACTAAATGCAAAATATGGTGATTTTAGGCGCAACAGGCTCCATTGGTGCCAGCACCTTGAATGTTGTGGCGTGTAATCCTAAGCAGTACAAGGTTTTTGCGCTAGTGGCAAATACCAATGTCGCCAAGATGCTAGAGATCTGTGTTCAGCATCAGCCTAAGATTGCCCATATGGTCGATGCAAAAGCGGCTCAACTGCTCAAGCAGCAACTTCCAAGCCACCTTAATATAGAAGTGACTACTGGTGAAGATGAGCTTTTGTCTCTAGTGAGTAGCAGTCAGGTTGATACCGTGATGGCGGCAATCGTCGGCGCTGCAGGTCTACCTTCCACTCTTGCTGCAGTTAAAGCGGGTAAACGAGTCTTGTTGGCTAACAAAGAATCGTTAGTCATGTCTGGACAGTTGTTTATTGAAGCGATGCAAAGATCTGGTGCGCAGGTGTTGCCAGTAGATAGTGAACATAACGCCATTTTCCAATGTTTATCTGAGCGTTCGCAGCTTGAAATAGGCCGTTGTGACTTAACTGGCGCTGGCGTATCGCATATTTTGCTTACTGGATCTGGCGGGCCGTTTTTAACGTCCGATTTATCAACGTTATCAAGCATGACCCCCGATCAAGCGTGTAAGCATCCTAACTGGTCTATGGGGCGTAAGATCTCGGTTGATTCGGCGACCATGATGAACAAAGGCCTCGAATATATTGAGGCACGTTGGTTGTTTAACGCCAGTCCTGAGCAGCTAAAGGTTGTGATTCACCCCCAAAGTGTGATTCATTCTATGGTGCAGTACCGTGATGGCTCTGTGTTAGCACAATTGGGTAATCCTGATATGCGTACACCGATTGCTCATTGTATGTCGTTTCCACAAAGAATTAACTCGGGAGTTGAACCTTTAGACTTTTTCAAAGTCGGACAGTTAAGCTTCTTAGAACCTGATTTCAATCGTTTCCCATGTTTAGCGCTGGCGATTGAAGCGTGTAAGCAAGGGCAAGAAGCAACGACCGTACTAAATGCGGCTAACGAAATTTCAGTACAGGCATTTTTAGACGGTAAGATTCGATTTACCGACATAGCCAAAATAAACGAACAGAGCTTAATGAATACGGCAACGCATCCATTAAATAATATTGACGATATCTTGGCATTAGATGCACAAAGCCGCCGATATACGTTAGATGCCATCAGTAAGCTGAATTAGTTCAGAGGGAAGGGATGATAGATTTTTTATGGAACTTAGGTTCCTTTATTGTTGCTTTAGGGATTTTAATTGCTGCCCATGAATATGGGCACTTTTGGGTGGCTCGTCGCTGTGGAGTTAAAGTAGAACGTTTCTCTATTGGCTTTGGTAAAGCCATTTGGCGAAGAACTGGTCAAGATGGCACCGAATATGTCGTTGCAGCTATCCCACTGGGTGGTTACGTTAAGATGCTCGATGAGCGTGTTGACGATGTCCCTGAAGAATTAAAAGATCAAGCTTTTAACCGTAAATCTGTCTGGCAGCGAATCGCCATTGTCAGCGCAGGCCCCATCGCTAATTTCCTTTTTGCCATTATTGCACTCTACGCCATGTACCTCATTGGTGTCCCCGCAATTAAGCCCGTTATTGACTCGACTGTTGCTGGCACTCCAGCTGCGCAGATCATTGTTAAAGAGCCGTTGCAGGTGATGGCTGTCGGTGGTCAAAAGGTCAGAGATTGGGAAGAGGTCAATCTTGCTCTAGCCGGACATATTGGTGACAGTAAGGTTGATATTACCCTTGCGCCATTGTCTCGCTTGGAAGGCTCTTCAGGCGATGAGAAAACCTATTCGCTTAACACTCAAGATTGGAAATTTAATCCAGAGAAAGAATTGCCTATCACGGCTATTGGCTTAGGTATGTATCGTCCAGCGATTTTACCTAAGCTTGGATTAGTCAGTGATGACGGCGCCGCGGGGCTTGCAGGGATTAAGGTGGGGGATACCTTAGTTGCAATTGATGGTGAGACCTATAAAGGTTGGCCTCGTTTCGTAGAGATTATTCAGGGCTCAGCTAATGAAACTGTCACTATCACGGTACGCCGCGATGGAGAACAGTTAGCAATTAAGGTGACGCCGAAAACTCGTGAGAATGCCGAGGGTAAACTCGAGGGCGTTATCGGTGTGGCACCGACGTCTGAGCCTTGGCCTGAGAACATGAAAGTGCAACTGGAGTACGGATTTTTAGACTCTTTTCCTGTTGCGGTCGATAAAACATGGCAACTTGTCTCTGTCAGCATTAAGATGATTGGCAAGTTACTTACTGGTGACGTTTCAGTTAAAAACTTGAGTGGTCCTATTTCTATCGCACAAGGTGCGGGAAACAGTGCTGACGTTGGACTGGTATATTTTTTAGGTTTTCTTGCATTGATTAGCGTGAACTTAGGCATTATTAACTTATTGCCTTTGCCAGTGTTAGATGGAGGACACCTTTTGTATTACTTCGTAGAGGTAATTACAGGCAGGCCTGTACCGGAGAAGGTACAGGAAATTGGATTCAGAATTGGGGCAGCTTTGCTGCTGATGTTGATGAGTGTTGCGCTTTTCAATGACTTTTCCCGACTCTGAGCAAGGACAGACAAATAATTAGAAGTGCTCTATGAGATTGAATAAACTTTTTGCCTCGATGTTATTAGTCGGAGCGTCTTTTTCAGGGAACGGTTGGGCAGAGACATTCCAACCTTTTGAAGTAGCTGATATCCAAGTTGAAGGTTTACAGCGAGTGGCACTCGGTGCGGCTTTGCTTAACTTACCTGTGAAGGTTGGGGATACTGTTGATCAATTAAAATTGCAGCAAGCGATTAAAAGCTTGTATGCGTCAACTAACTTCGAAAAAATTGAAGTGCTCCGGGACGGAAACGTGCTCGTAGTTAAAGTCACTGAGCGTCCAACCATTAGCTCTGTTACCTTCGAAGGTAACAAAGATATTAAAGATGAGCAGCTGCAAGAAAGTTTAGATGGCTCCGGCGTAAAAGTCGGTGAGTCGCTAGACCGCACCATGCTCTCTGGTATCGAAAAAGGCTTACAAGATTTCTATTACGGCGTCGGTAAGTACGGCGCTAAAGTGAAGGCCGAAATCATTAACTTACCTCGTAACCGAGTTGAGCTTAAGTTTACCTTTACCGAAGGTCTAGCCGCCGAAATTCGCCAAATCAATATAGTGGGTAATACCGAGTTCAGCGATGCTGAGTTGATTGGTATGTTAGAGCTTAAAGATTATGTTGCTTGGTGGGATCTGTTTGGTGAGCGTCGCTACCAAAAGCAGAAGCTGCAAGCTGACCTTGAAACGATTAAAACTTACTATCAAAACCGTGGTTATATTCGTTTCGATGTGACCTCTACTCAGGTTGCTATGACGCCTGATCGTAAAGGACTTTATATTACTATCAATGTTGATGAAGGTGAGCAATATAAAGTTAAAGACGTTAATTTAACGGGTGATTTAATGGGTAAGGAAGAGGTGTTAGAAGCCATCTTGCCATTAAAGTCAGGCGATATGTATAACGGCGGCGACGTGACCTTTACTGAAGAGATGTACGGTAAATACTTAGGTCGATTTGGTTATGCTTATCCAGAAGTTAAAACCTATCCTGAAATTGATGATGAGACTAAAGAAGTTAATCTTAATATCAACATCAACCCAGGCAAGCGCGTTTATGTACGTAACATTAGCTTCAGCGGTAACACGGTTACTAAAGATGAAGTAATGCGCCGTCAGTTACGTCAAATGGAAGGTGCATGGCTTAACTCTGCACAAGTAGAGCTGTCTAAGTCTAACCTTAACCGTCTTGGTTATTTTGAAACCGTCGATACTGAAACGGTACAAGTGCCTGGTTCGGATGATTTAGTCGACGTGGCATTTAATGTAAAAGAACAGCCATCGGGCTCGTTTAACGCAGGTGTCGGTTATGGTACTGAATCTGGACTAAGTCTACAGTTTGGTGTGCAGCAGAGTAACTTCTTAGGTACGGGTAACCAAGCGGGTGTTAACTTAAACACCAACAAGTATTCGAAGAACGTCAATATTAACTACACCGACCCTTACTTTACTAAAGATGGCGTCAGTCTAGGTGGTAGCATCTACTGGAGTGAGTTTGATGCTGACGAGGCAAACCTTGAAGCCTATAAGAACAGCTCTTATGGTATTTCATTAAATTCGGGTTTCCCTATTAACGAATACAACCGAATTAACGGTGGTATCGGTTATCGTCATAACGAAATTTCTGAAATCTCGGCCTATGAGCAAGCGATTCGCTTTTACGACATTTACCGTGATAGTGATGACCCTAATGCAGGTTTAAGTTTTGATAACTTCGAACTGAGTTTAGGTTGGTCTCGTAGTAACTTGAACCGAGGCACTTTCCCGTCAGACGGTTCATCACAACGTTTGAACGGTAAGATGACGGTACCAGGTTCAGATCTGCAATATTTTAAGGCAGACTTTGATACCAACTTCTATTTCCCGATTGATCGTAAGCACAGTTTTGTTGTGCTAGCGCGTGGCCGTTTAGGTTATGGTAACGGTTATGGTCAGTTTAATGATAACGACCAGATCCTACCATTCTGGGAAAACTATTACTCAGGTGGTAGTAGCTCACTGCGTGGCTTTAAGTCTAACTCGGTCGGACCGCGTTCTTTCTACTTATATCGTGGCAGTGAGCCATGTGCACCGGATCCATCCGGAGAAGGTTGTAGCTTGCCGGGAGATCCTAACCAAATCCAGGTTAGCTCAGGTCGCTCAATTGGTGGTAACGCCATTGCAACAGCAAGCCTAGAGTTAATTGTGCCAACGCCATTCTTGGATGAGGCTTATACAAATTCTGTACGTACCAGTTTCTTTGTCGATGCCGGTAACGTATGGGACACTGAGTTTGACTACGATTCATATCGTTATCTTCCGGTTGAAGAGTTTGATAGACTGCAAGATTATAGCGATCCGAGCCGTATTCGTGCCTCTTGGGGCATGAGCGTGCAGTGGTTATCACCGATGGGACCTATGGTATTTAGCCTGGCATGGCCAATCAAGGAATACGAGGATGATGAAACAGAAATCTTCTCGTTTAATATTGGTAAAACTTTCTAAAATCAATTTAAAAATCGGCAAGTTTTGCTGAGATCAAGGAGTTTGTTTTGAATAAGATGTTGAATCGCGCAGTGATGGTTATGGTTCTTATGGGTGCACCTTTAGCGGCGCATGCAGAGAAGATCGCAGTAGTTGATATGCAAGCAGTTTTTGAGCAGTTACCTCAGCGCGAGCAAGTCAATGAGACATTAAAAACTGAATTTGGTGATCGCGTCGCCGCAGTACAAAAGATGCAGGAAGAGCTTCGTGGTTTGCTAGAAAAGCAACAGCGTGATGCTGCATTAATGAGCGAAACGCAGAAGACTGACATGATGCGCAAAATGGAATCTATGAAAGCTGAGCTACAATTGAAAGGCAAAGCGTTAGATGAAGATATGCGTCGTCGTAACGGTGAAGAGCAAAACAAGCTACTTCTAGAAGTTCAAAAGACAATTAACTCTATTGCTGAAAAAGAGCAGTATGACATGGTGCTTCAACGTGGTGCCGTTATCTATGTTAAGCCTAGCGCTGACATCAGTAACAAAGTGGTTGAAGCTTTAGGTAAAGGCAAGTAGATAGATGAAAAGCTATACTTTAAGAGTACTGGCTGACCATTTAAATGCAGACGTTCAAGGTGATGATACTGTTGAGATCTCAACGGTAGGCACCTTGGACGGAGCAGGTCCAGGTCAAATCTCTTTCTTGGCAAATTCAAAATATCGCTCGCAGCTGCAAACTACAGCTGCGTCGGCGATTCTGATGACGGCCACAGATGCAGAAAGCTACACAGGCAATGCGATTATATTAAAAGATCCATATGTGGGTTTTGCACGCATCGCGCAGTTTCTCGATACCACCCCAAAAGCGGCCGAGGATATCCATCCATCGGCACAGATAGCCTCCTCTGCTATGTTAGGCGAAGGCGTGGCGATTGGTGCTAACGCGGTTATTGGTGAGAATGTTATTCTAGGCAACAATGTACAAATTGGTGCTGGAAGCGTTGTGGGTCAAGACTGTGTCATTGGTTCAAATACTCGCTTATGGGCGAACGTTAGCGTTTATCACAATGTCCATTTAGGCCAAGATTGTATTATTCACTCTGGCGCGGTTTTGGGGTCCGATGGTTTTGGTTATGCCAACGAACGTGGTCAGTGGATCAAAATTCCACAAACCGGTGGCGTTCGCATCGGTGACAGAGTTGAGATCGGTGCAAATACAACAGTGGATAGAGGAGCCATCGAGCATACTGAAATCCACGATGGTGTGATTATCGACAACCAAGTTCAGATCGCCCATAACGATATTATCGGTGCTAATACGGCTATTGCTGGTTGTACGGTGGTAGCTGGCAGCGTGACTATCGGTAAGCACTGTATTATTGGTGGTAATTGTGCGATTTCAGGGCACTTAAGTATTGCTGACGGCGTTCATATTACCGGTAGTACCAACATTACGAGCGTGGTAAGAGAGCCAGGCGTTTATTCATCGGCCACAGTTGCGATGGATAACAAGCTTTGGCGCAAGAATACCGTTCGTTTTAGACAGTTAGATACGCTATTCCAACGTGTTAAAACGCTGGAAAATAACGTAAAGTAAATGAATGACTGCAGTGAGCAGATAAAGGAAAATTTCGTGTCAAATCAATTGAATACAATGGATATTAAAGAGATCCTAAAATTTTTACCTCATAGGTATCCATTTTTATTGATCGATAGAGTGCTAGATTTCACTCCTGGTGAAACCCTACATGCCATTAAAAACGTCACTATCAATGAACCATTCTTTCAGGGACACTTCCCGGTTCAGCCAGTGATGCCTGGTGTACTGATTTTAGAAGCGATGGCACAGGCAACTGGTTTGTTAGCTTTTAAAACCATGAGTGAAGAGCCGTCTAATGACGCGTTATACTATTTCGCCGGTATCGATAAAGCACGTTTTAAGCGTGTTGTTGAACCTGGTGACCAACTTCATTTTGAAGTGCAAATGATTAAAGAGCGCCGCGGGATTGGCGTATTTACTGGCGTTGCTAAAGTGGATGGCGAGGTAGTTTGTTCAGCCGAGATCATGTGTGCACGTAGAGAGATTTCTAAGTGATTGATAAATTAGCTTACATCCACCCAGACGCTAAGATTGGCAAGAATGTGACGATCGGTCCTTGGACCTATATCGGTGCTGATGTTGAGATTGGCGATGATTGCTGGTTCAGCTCACACGTTGTTGTGAAAGGACCAACCGTTATTGGTAAAGGCAATAAGTTCTACCAGTTCGCTTCAGTGGGTGAAGATTGCCAAGATAAAAAGTATGCGGGCGAAGCAACTCGTTTGATTATTGGTGACAATAACGTGATCCGCGAATCGGTAACGATTCACCGTGGTACGACTCAAGATGAGTGGGAAACACGTATTGGCTCAAATAACCTATTTATGGCTTATGTGCATATCGCTCATGACTGTGTGGTTGGCAGCAATGTGATTATGGCTAACAATGCTTCGATTGCTGGCCATGTACACGTTGGTGACTGGGCTATTTTAGGCGGCATGACTGGCGTTCATCAGTTTGTGCATATTGGTGCCCATGCGTTTACCGCAGGTAGTTCATTGATCCTCAATGATGTCCCTCCATTTGTAATGGCTTCGGGTCAACCAGCCATTCCTAGAGGTTTGAACCTCGAGGGCATGAAACGTCGAGGCTTCTCTAAAGAGTCTCAGCTTTCGGTTCGCAGAGCCTATAAGACTCTATATCGCAGCAGTTTGACGGTGGCCGAAGCGGTTGAGCAGCTTAAAGAGGCTGCGGTGGACGATGAGCAAGTTAAGTCTCTTATAGACTTTGTTGCCTCCTCACAACGAGGCATCATTCGCTAGTCCAAGCCCTGAACCCGTGTAAAAGCGGGTTCTTTGTTTCCATCTCATTATCAATGACAGACGCCATCCTATGAGTTCAAACAATCCTCGTGTATTTGCAATGGTTGCCGGAGAGATCTCGGGTGACATTTTAGGGGCAGGCTTAATTAAAGCACTGCAAACTCGATATCCTGACGCCAAGTTTGTTGGTATAGGCGGGCCCCGTATGGAAGCCCTTGGTTTTGAGTCAATCTTCTCTTATGAAGAGTTGGCGGTAATGGGCATTGTCGAAGTCTTATCGCGTTTACCAAGATTACTAAAAGTACGGGCAACCCTGATAGATGAGTTGGTTAAGATACAACCAGACTGCTTTATTGGTATCGATGCGCCAGACTTTAATATTGGACTAGAGCTAAAGCTTAAGAACCGTGGTATTAAGACTGTTCATTACGTTAGCCCGTCCGTGTGGGCCTGGCGACCAAAGCGTATTTTCAAAATTGCTAAGGCCACTGATATGGTGTTGTCATTACTGCCTTTTGAAAAAGCGTTTTATGATGAATATCAAGTGCCTTGTACGTTTGTGGGCCATACGTTAGCCGATGATATTCCGTTAAAAAGCGATAAGGCGCAGGCGAGAGCATTACTTGGACTCGATTCAGACTCAGAGTATTTAGCAATACTCCCCGGTTCTCGCGGTGGCGAGCTTAAGATGTTAGCCGAGCCTTTCGTCAAAGCGGCAAGCCTTATTAAACAGCGCTACCCCGATATCAAGTTTGTTACGCCTTTGGTGAATCAAAAACGTCGTGATCAATTTGAGCAAGCATTACGTGAACACGCGCCGGATTTAGAAATTCATTTAGTCGAAGGTCAGTCACGAGAAGTCATGGCGGCCGCAGACTGCATTTTGCTCGCATCGGGGACGGCAACATTAGAGGCCATGCTCGTTAAGCGCCCTATGGTTGTAGCCTATCGCGTTAGTCCAATAACCTATCGTATAGCCAAAGGCATGATGCTCACTAAGCGTTATTCATTGCCAAATCTGCTCGCCGATGACGATATTGTCGAAGAGCTTATCCAGGCTGATTGTACCCCAGAGAAGATCGCCAAGGCGGTTGGTGTGCAACTCGATAATGATTTTAAGCCTATTTATGAGCGCTTCATGCAGATGCATCAGACACTCAGATGTGATGCCAGTGCTCGAGCGGCAGACGCGGTAATTAAGTTAATTGAGGAAATAGCATAATGGCGACTATCAAAGGGATCACGCCTGAGCAGGTGACACAAATTTGTGTGGGTCATTACGCTGGCGTCGATGAAGTTGGGCGCGGCCCGCTTATCGGCAATGTTGTTACCGCTGCAGTGATTTTAGATCCTAACAATCCTATTGAAGGATTAAACGACTCTAAAAAGCTGTCAGAGAAAAAGCGAGAACTGTTGTTTGAACAAATTCAGCAGAAAGCCTTGAGTGTGAGTGTGGGTTCAGCCTCGCCAGAGGAGATCGACGAGCTCAATATTTTACATGCGACTATGTTAGCGATGCAGCGTGCCGTTAAAGGCCTGACGATTAAGCCGACTAGTGTATTAGTCGATGGTAATCGTACCCCAGATTTTGGCGTTGAAAGTCATGCAATAATTAAAGGCGATGGTCTTATCGATGCGATAAGCGCTGCTTCGATTATTGCCAAAGTCGTGCGCGATAGAGAGATGGACGCTCTTGCTGGGCAATACCCAGAGTATGGATTTGAAAAACATAAAGGTTACCCTACCAAAGCCCACTTTGAGGCATTGGCGGAGCACGGCGTACTGCCTGAGCATCGTAAAAGTTTTAGACCCGTTCGTGAGGCGTTAGAGCAAAACTAAACTATTTAGTTATCATTGCTTACTAGGTCGTTAAATCCAACTAAGTCGCACGAAAACTAACACATCTCTCACTTGGGCTAATAGTTTAACTTGTTTGCTGTTGGCCCATGTTTTACCCTGTAAGATTGACCAGCAGTCTTCATCTATCATAAAGAAAGATACTCCATATTATGTCTGATCCACGTTTTGTGCATTTACGCGTCCATAGTGATTTCTCTATGTCTGATGGACTCTCAAAAGTTAAGCCCATTTTAGGTAAAGTATCTGAATTGGGTATGCCTGCGGTTGCCTTAACGGATCAGACCAATATGTGTGGTTTGGTGAAGTTTTATGGTGGCTGCCATGACAACGGTATTAAACCGATTATTGGTACCGACTTTTGGGTTCAAGTGCCAGGGTTTGATGACTTTTGCTCGATCACCGCGCTTGCTATAGACAATACAGGTTATTCTAATCTGACGTTATTGATCAGTGATGCCTACTTACGCGGTAACATTAACGATAAAGCGGTAATTGATCATGAGTGGCTGGCCAAGTACAGCGAAGGACTCATTTTATTATCTGGTGGTAAAGATGGTGATATCGGTCGTGCGCTGCTCAAAGAAAACAAAGCACAAGTAGATAGCTTAATTGAGTTTTATCAAACCCACTTCCCAGATCGATATTATTTAGAGCTGCTGCGAACAGGACGCCCAGATGAAGAGCGTTATCTGCACATGGCAGTAGAGCTCGCCGAGCAAAAAGACTTACCTGTGGTTGCGACAAACCAAGTGGTATTTAACAAGCCAGAACAGTTTGATGCTCACGAAATTCGCGTAGCCATCTACGATGGCTTTACTCTTGCAGATCCTCGCAGACCAAAGAAATACAGCGACCAGCAGTATTTAAAAAGCAGCGATGAGATGTGTGAGCTGTTTGAAGATATTCCAGAAGCGATTCAAAACACTGTCGAGATCGCTAAGCGCTGTAACGTTACCGTCCGATTGCACGAATACTTCCTGCCTAACTTCCCAACGGGTGATTTGACCATCGAAGATTTCTTGGTTGATGTGTCTGAAAAAGGCTTAGAAGAGCGTTTAGAGTTCTTATTCCCAGACCCTGAAGTCAGGGCCGAAAAGCGTCCTGAATACGATGAGCGTCTTGATATTGAGCTCAAGGTGATTAACCAGATGGGATTCCCTGGTTACTTCCTTATCGTAATGGAGTTTATTCAGTGGGGTAAAGATAACGATATTCCAATTGGTCCGGGTCGTGGTTCGGGTGCGGGTTCCTTGGTGGCTTACGCCCTTAAAATTACCGATTTGGACCCACTCGAATATGACCTTCTGTTTGAGCGATTCTTGAACCCTGAACGTGTATCTATGCCCGACTTCGACGTCGACTTTTGCATGGATAGACGTGATGAGGTAATCGATCACGTTGCAGACCTATATGGTCGTGATGCGGTATCACAGATTATTACCTTCGGTACCATGGCGGCTAAGGCTGTAATTCGAGATGTTGGCCGTGTACTTGGTCACCCTTATGGTTTTGTTGACCGTATTTCAAAGATGATCCCTGCAGAGCCGGGTATGACCTTGGCTAAGGCGTTTGAGGTTGAGCCTGGTTTACAAGAATCTTATGACGCCGATGAGGAAGTCAAAGATCTTATCGACATGTGCCGTATCCTTGAGGGGGTGACTCGTAACGCTGGTAAGCACGCCGGTGGTGTGGTTATCGCGCCAACCAAAATTACTGACTTCTCACCAATTTATTGTGATACCGAAGGCTTAAACCCAGTTACTCAGTTCGATAAGAATGATGTTGAAACCGCGGGTCTGGTTAAGTTCGACTTCTTGGGTCTACGAACGCTTACCATTATCGACTGGGCGTTGCAGATGGTGAACGCTGTTAAGGATAAAAATGGTGAAGAGCGGGTAAGAATCGAATCGATTTCATTAACCGATCCTAAATGCTTTAAGTTACTGCAGCGTTATGAAACAACCGCGGTATTCCAGTTGGAATCCCGTGGTATGAAAGATTTGATTAAGCGCCTTCAGCCAGATTGCTTTGAAGATATGATCGCTCTGGTAGCACTGTTTAGACCGGGCCCACTGCAATCGGGCATGGTAGATAACTTTATTGAGCGTAAGCACGGTCGAGAAGAAGTGTCATATCCTGATGCTGAGTATCAACATGAGTCACTAAAAGAGTTACTGTCGCCAACTTACGGTATTATCTTGTATCAAGAGCAGGTAATGCAGATTGCACAGGTACTTGCTGGCTACACCTTGGGCGGCGCGGATATGCTTCGTCGTGCGATGGGTAAGAAAAAGCCTGAAGAGATGGCTAAGCAGCGTGGTACGTTCGAGGCTGGTGCGATAAAAAATGGCGTCGATGGGCCGCTGTCGATGAAAATTTTCGACTTGGTGGAAAAGTTCGCCGGTTACGGTTTTAACAAATCTCACTCGGCTGCATACGCATTAGTATCCTATCAGACACTTTGGCTTAAAACTCACTACCCTGCGCAGTTTATGGCGGCGGTAATGTCAGCCGATATGGATAACACCGATAAGATTGTTACCTTGGTAGACGAGTGTGAACGCATGGGAATGCCATTGCTACCACCTGATGTGAATAAGGGCTTATTTAGGTTTACCGTTGATGATGATTTAAACATTGTTTACGGCATTGGCGCGGTTAAAGGCGTGGGTGAAGGCCCAGTTGAATCAATTCTTAGCGCTCGCGAGAACGGACCGTTTATCGACTTGTTCGACTTTTGTGCTCGTGTTGACTTGAAGAAGCTTAACCGCCGAGTGATTGAAAAGCTTATCTGCGCTGGTGCGCTCGATAATTTAGGGCCACACCGCGCCGCAATGATGGCAACTTTGCCAGAGGCGATTCGCGCTGCGGATCAACATGCCAAAGCTGAAGCTATCGGTCAGCACGATATGTTTGGTTTGCTCAACAGTGAGCCTGAAGACAGCAAACAGCAATTTGTTGATTGTACGCCTTGGCCCGATAAAGTCTGGCTAGAAGGAGAGCGGGATACCTTAGGCCTTTACTTGACTGGTCACCCGATAAATCAGTATCTGAAAGAGCTTAAACATTATACGTCAGGCCGATTGAAGGATGTGCATCCAACGGATCGCGGTAAGACAATGAAGGCTGCGGGTCTTGTGGTTGCAACACGCGTGATGATGACCAAGCGAGGCTCTAAAATGGGCTTGGTGACGCTCGATGATAAGAGTGCACGTCTAGAGGTGATGTTATTTACCGAGGCCTTCGAGAAGTTTAATCATCTGCTAGAGAAAGACCGCATCTTGATTATCGAAGGGGAAGTGAGCTTTGATGACTTCTCAGGTGGTAACCGGATGACTGCGCGTAACATCATCGATATGGGCGAGGCAAGAAGTCACTTTGCCAATGCGGTAGAGGTGGACCTGCAGTCAGATAAGATTAATGCTCAATGGTTGAATGAATTTCAGGCTGCAGTAGAACCTTGGAAAGCCGGAGCTGTACCTGTGTTGATAAACTATGCTCAGCCGCAATCAAAAGCACAATTTACCCTAGGGGATGAGTGGCGCGTAAACCCGACTGATGAGCTGATGTTGGCGCTGGAGTCGTTAACCGGATCGGGTAAGGTTAGAATCGTTTTTTAAGATGAGCACTACTTTAAGGTAAACAGTTTTTAAATGAATATTGCCGCCTCTATTTCGGAGTGTATTAAGCTACTACCTCAGCGTTCAGTGGAAACAGAGTTAGCGGATAAACAAGCTTGTCTGAAAAAGCGTAAGCTGGTACTGGCATACAGTGGCGGTGTTGACTCAGAAATTCTGGCTCATGGTCTGTCACAGTTCGCTAAAGCCAATTTAGATGTTGTGTGCATTCTGGTCCATGTTCATCACGGCTTAAGCTCCAATGCCAACACTTGGGTCGAGCACTGTCGAACTCAGGCGCAGCACTACGGACTTGACTGCGCGATTAAACGAGTCGAAGTTAAGCTCGCCCCACGGGTGAGCGTCGAGGCTCAGGCGCGCACTGTTCGTTATCAGGCCTTGTTATCGGAGCTGGAACAAGGTGATGTGTTAATGACGGCGCACCATCAAGACGATCAGCTCGAAACCGTTCTGCTAGCATTGAAGCGAGGCCTGGGCCCTAAAGGGTTAGCCGCCATGGGCAAGGTGCAGCGTTTTGAGCAAGAGAATTGGCTGATAAGGCCCCTGCTGGATTTCAGTAAAGCAGAGATTGAAGCCTACGCAAAACAACACAAAATTGCCCATATTGAAGATGAAAGTAATTTTGACGATAAGTACGACAGAAACTTTCTTCGTTTAGAGGTCATTCCCACATTAAAACAGCGCTGGAGTGCCATTGCGGCAACGGCAAGTCGCAGCGCCGAGTTATGTGCACTGCAGCAATCTGTTATCGATGAAGAGACTGCACTTAGGTTACCGCAACTTCAGCGCCAAAAAGCGGGGGAGTGCACCCTAGATTTAGACAAGCTTGCAACTTTCTCAAAAGCTTGGCAATCACTGTTGCTACGTGGTCATATGGAGTCGTTAGGTTTTGCGCCACCCTCTAAGGTGCAAGGTGAGCAGATCTTAACTCAGTTATTAGAGGCGAAGGCGGATGCGAGTGTGGAGATTCGGCTCGCAGATGTTGTTATTCGGCGCTTTAAGCGAAATGGTTATTTTTTATCGCCAAGCTTGATGCAGCATAAAACAAAAAATGCCTATTCCGCATTAACACTTAGCAATATCCAAGTGTTATTGAGTGGTGAAGTTGCGTTGCCAACCGGTCGCCATCTCTCTGCGCAAACCAGTACTACTGGAGCTCGACTTAGAATACCAACTGACTCAGAGGTGGTTTCTATTGTGTTTGCATTGCCTGGTAGTACGCGATGTCAGCCCCATAACCGTAGTAAGGGGCGCGAGCTAAAGAAGTTGTGGCAAGAACTCGAATTACCCCCTTGGGAGCGTGGGCGAGTCCCGCTACTGTGTTATGACGGCAAACTCGTCGCCGCTTGTGGCTACTGGATAGAGAAATCCTATTTAGCCAGTGAGCACGCCTTGGGACTCAAGCTAAGTCTAGATACGCTTGAGTGAGCAGTTGACTCTGTCTAGAATCCTCAAGCCATCTGACACCGATTAAGCGGCACAAATTTGGTAGCATTGTCGACCTGCCGCTTTGGCTTCATATAAGGCATTATCGGCTCGCTGATATAGGCTTTTCTCTGTATCATTATCCCGCCACTGGGTAACCCCCATACTGGTACTTACTTGATACTTATCTAAGCTGTGATGATTGACAAGCGCAGTGAGGATCCTATTGCATAAAATTCTAGCCTCATCAACATCGGCTTGAACCAACAAAGTAAATTCATCCCCGCCAATCCTAAATGCTTGGTCAGTGTCTCTTATCGTGGCATTGAGCATGTCGGCAAATTCAATTAAAGCACTGTCACCTAACTGATGGCCAAAATCATCATTGAGTTGTTTAAAATTGTCTAAATCCAAGATGATGAGAGAAAAACTACCTTGGTTACGCTTAGCCCGAGCAATCTCCTTTTTTAGAGATTGTTGATAGTAATGTCGATTGCCTAGCTTAGTGAGAGCATCATACATGGCTTGTTGAGACATCTCTTGATATTGAATGGCGTTAATAAGTGGCTGTAAGACTAGATCTTTGAGCTGATTCAACATTAAGGTTTGCGACGGCACCAAGGTACTTTTTAGATTATAGTTAATGATAACTTGATGGTCGGCAAAGGTCAGTTTTTGCTCGAAGTCATAGCCATGCGGCTGACCCCAATGAAACTGGTATTGTTTATAAGTTAGACGCACACCATAGAGCGGCAAATGTTGTCCCATAATCTGGCCAAAGCAGGCAAACACTGTCCTAGGATCTAAGTGTTTATGCAGTTGCTGAATAATATTGACAAGATCTATATCCAACGACGTCGACATTCCTATCTCAGTCTGTTGGCGATACTTGATAGGGAAGAACTCTGTTGCTAAGCCAAGTTCCATTGGTTTTTCTCCCAGTGTTTTTGTTACAGCGTCAATATGACTTACCTTATTTAATAAGCAAAAATCGTGCCTTATAACTGTCGTTGGTTGTTTATTTGTGGTTTGAGGTAGCCTTTACAGGCTAATTGGCTAGTCCTTAACGAGTCCGATTTCCCCATTCTGTGTTGACCCAAGCGTTGAAGTCGAGTTCGGCAAGCGTGGTCAACCCGAGAGTTGATGGCAACTTGAGACTCATTAATTGGTCTTTTAGGCAGAGTTTGACTTCGTTTAATCGCATAAATTAGCTTTCACTGTAATTATTCCTTATTTCAACGGTATTGAACTTGAACTAGCAACAGCATCTGGAGCAGGCTGAAATAGGTGTGATAGCAATAATCATTTGTCTTTATTTGTCATTCGGTTAATCTCTAGTTAATCGGATGAAAAACATTGGTGTCGATATTTTGACGGATATCGATGGGCTAAGGAGTACACCGCACGCATGGAACACAGCTTTCTGATTCAAATATTGCTGATGCTGGTCATTGCTATTGTTTCAATTGCCATATTAAGGCGTGCCGAATTGCCAGCTATCTTGGCCTATCTGGTGACAGGGGTGATAAGCGGTCCAAGTGGTTTTCATTGGTTTACTCAGCATCAGATGCAGTCGGTTGCTGAACTCGGCGTCGTATTGCTAATGTTTAGCTTAGGACTTGAGTTTTCAGTACCAAGGCTTTGGGCTATGCGCCGTACAGTATTTGGTTTAGGTAGCGCTCAAGTCGTTGTGACCACGATTTTGAGTACGGGAATCGCTCTATTATGTAATCTTAGCGTAACCGAGTCTGTTATCGTGGGCTCTGCAATCGCACTTTCTTCCACTGCGATTGTGCTTAAACTCCTCAATGAGCAGGGCTGGCTGAGGCGCCGTCATGGTGAGCTGTCCGTCAGCGTGCTGTTATTTCAAGATATTGCCGTCGTTCCACTGTTAATTCTTATGCCCATCTTGGCTAGCGATGGTGACGCCTTGATGTGGAGCGATGTGGTTTATGGTTTACTTAAAGGGGTTCTCGCCTTTGTTGCCTTGATGGCGTTTGGTAAGTGGGCCCTGCCTAAGTTATTCGATGAGGTGGCGCGCTCACGCTCTAACGAGTTGTTCGTGTTGTCGACCTTAGTCGTTGCCTTAGTGACAGGTGCAATCACGCAGTGGTTGGGCTTATCTATGGCATTGGGTGCCTTTATGGCGGGTATGCTACTTGGGGAGAGTCAGTATCGACGTCAGCTTGAGGCCGATATTCGCCCCTTTAGAGATCTATTGATGGGGCTGTTTTTCATCTCCATAGGTATGTTACTGGACTTTAGGCTAGTGGCGCAGTTTTGGTGGCAAATTATCTTAATTCTGATTGCCGTTATCTTAGGTAAGTCACTTATCATCTTTTCATTACTCAGGTTTGCAAAAGAGTCATTTCGCTCTTCGGTGGCAGCGGCACTGACTTTGGCGCAGGTGGGAGAGTTCAGCTTTGTAGTATTGGCATTGGCTGTCAATTATCAATTACTCGATGCTAAAATTAGTACCATGCTGGTGATGGTAGCGGTGTTATCTATGGCGTTAGCACCTTGGTTGGTGCGTCATAGCGTGGATATTGCCAGAATGCTCCAAGGGTTAAAGCCAAAGGCTGATAATAGCGAGCCACTCAATGTACAAATAGATAGTAAAGGGGATCTGGTTTTAATCTTAGGTTATGGCCGCGTCGGCCAAACCATAGCAAGATTTATGAAAACAGAAGCCATCCCTTATTTAGTCCTAGATCTTGACCCCAAAAGGGTCTCGGAGGCGAGAACGGCGGGAGAGCCTGTTTATTTTGGGGATGTCTGCAAGAGAAGTATCCTTAAGCAGGCCAAGATCCGTGATGCAAAGCTTATCGTACTGACCTTCAGTAGCGAGCGAATACTCGAAGAGGTCTTGCCTCTATGTAGGCAACTTGCTCCAGAAGCTAAAATTCTCGTCCGCACCCGTGATGACTCAGGAATGGAAGAGTTAGAACAGGCGGGTGCCAGCCAAGTTATCCCTGAAACACTGGAAGGTAGCTTGATGTTGGTGTCGCAGGTGCTTTATCAGTGTGGTGTGCCCTTGGCGCGAATTTTAAAGCGCCTCGAATCAGAGCGGCGAAACCATTATCAATACCTACACGGCTTTTTTTCAGGAGCCGAAACCGATTTTACTTTGGAGTTATTGCATGCGGTTGCTTTACCGAAAGGCGCTAATGCGGTGGGGCAAACCTTATCTCAGATCCCTTGGGAGAAACTCAGGGTGGAGTTAAGAGCGGTAAGGCGAGCCGGTGCAGAAGTCGAGAATCCGGAACTAGATTGGCAAATAAAACCAGGTGATATTCTTATCTTGCTAGGCAAGCCTAGGCGCATGGAAAAAGCAGAGATATATTTATTGCAAGGTTAAGTCGCACTTTACGCCGGTATAGCTAAATGTCGCTATAATTAACGGTTATCGAATAGACGTAGCTAAACTCTCGTTGCTGCAAGCCCAAGGAGTGAAGTCGTGCATTATCTCTTTTTTATCTTGTTGGCCCCCTTCTTGTTTTTACAAGGCCATAAAGTTAAGAAAAACACCCCGAAATTACCTGAAGCTGCAGGGCCTAGAGAAGGGGCGGTGGGAAGTGGCGCTGGATTATCGGTACTGATTTTGGGTGACAGTGCTGCTGCTGGAGTCGGCGTCGCGAGTCAGCAGCAGGCATTAGCTGGGGTGGTAGTAAGCGCGCTTGCCAAGCGTTATCAGGTTGATTGGCGATTACTGGCAAAATCAGGGTATAACACAGCGCAAACCATTGATATGTTACAACAAGCGTTAGCTAAGCAGGGGGACATGCGCTTTGAGGCTGTTGTCGTCTCGCTTGGCGTAAATGATGTCCTAAGCCCATTAACCGTCAATAAATGGATAAGACAACAGCAAGCCTTAATCGATCTCATCATTCAAGAACTGAACTGTCGGCACTTAATACTGACACGGGTGCCGCCTATGGGAGATTTCCCTGTACTGCCCCAGCCATTGCGTTGGTTTCTAGGTCAACGCAGCCAGGCCTTCAATCGACAGTTACTGCGCTATGCACGGCAAGAACCAAGATTTACCCTGTTAGATTTTGGTCATCAACTTAATTGTGATGCAATGGCAACGGATGGCTTTCATCCAGGAGAATTGATCTATAAAGACTGGGGCAAGAGTGTGGTGAACGTGCTGTTGGCACAGGAAGCTAACTCTAACGTCAATTGATTTTCTAATATTAATTGATATTAAAAAAATGCTTAATCTCATCAATCTGACACATAGCATCTTCATAGCCCAATTCTATTAAGGCACTGCAGTAGCCTTGCTCAAACAGTAGATAAGAAACAATACTCGAATCGGAGTGCTCGTTTATTCCAAGCACCTTCATCATTGATTTAATGGCGAACGGCATATCTTGAAAGTAGCGAGATGCCATCGCGCTGAGATCTTCACTGGGCTTAATCACTAAGGTTTCAATATTTTTAAGCGCTAATTTGCTTTTACTTTCTTCTGGGATCAAATCTAGGGTGTTATTGATCCGTTCCAGCCTTTCGAGATCGCTATTGAGTGTATCAGAGAAAATAGTGTCGAGTAGGTGACCGGCTATCGTCGCAGTCTTTGGATGGTGCTCAAGCTCTTTGGGTTGAATTTTATGGGGGCTCTCAAGGTTAATCACCATGATTTTTTCAGCTCCCAAATGAATTGGGCTGCTCAGTGGCGCTAACTGATGTACTGAGCCATCACCGTAGTATTCCTGATTTAAACGCACTGAGGGAAATACCATAGGGATAGCCGAGCTTGCTAGTAGATGATCGGTATTTAAGCGAGTACGCAAGCCATGCCGTCTATCTCTTTGCCAATTCTCCACGTGAGGGTTCGCCTGAAAAAAAGTGACCGAGCGGGAGTTGTTATAGCATGAGGTGTCGAGACTAACGGCTTCGAGTGCGCCGCTAGTAATATTACGGTCTATTCGCTCAAAGCTAATTAAGTCGTTGAGTAACTTTCTTAAAGGGTCGCTATTAAATAGGCTGCCAGGACTGCTAGAGGCACCATCACTCTGCAAGCCTTTTAAGGCCATTTTACTTAAGTGATTTAGTACGCCAAGAATCGATGCTTGATAGACTTTTCGAGCATGAATGTGTCGCCATACCCATTCAAGTTTACGTACACCTAAGTGGAAGCAAGATGCATGGGTCGCGATAGAGGTGGCGTTAATAGCACCTGCGGAAGTACCACAGATAATCCTAAACGGAATGCCATGGTTGCGAGGATAAAACTGCACTATCGCCTTGAGTACTCCAACTTGGTAGGCGGCCCTAGCGCCACCACCGCCCAATACTAAGGCCGTTTTATTTGGCAATTCGACGCTCCTTATCGGTTGAAAACTAAAACTTATTCAAAACAACTGCTTATTTTTAGAATATGTGAGTACACAAGGATCTTCAAGTCGTTAGTGCGAAACTCAAACAAATTTGTAATTGGGGGGAGTTTATGCGGATATATTGACATAAAAAAACGCCGATGATGTCATCGGCGTTTTTCGTGTTCTAGCTAGCTGTTTAGCGAACCCGCGATTAAGCTTGTTGCGCTTTTAAGAACTCAACGATTTGGTCTAGTGGAATATCTTGCTTCTCACCGGTGCGACGATTCTTGTATTCGAACATGCCGTTATCGATGTTACGATCACCAATAACCACAACGTGTGGAATACCAATCAGCTCCATATCCGCAAACATCACGCCTGGGCGTTCTTTACGGTCATCAAACATCACTTCCATGCCGGCATCGTTTAGGTCTTGATATAGCTGCTCTGCGATATCTTTAACGCGATGCGATTTGTGCATGTTCATTGGCAAAATACCAACAGTGAACGGTGCAATCGCTTCAGGCCAGATAATACCGCGGTCATCATTGTTTTGCTCAATTGCAGCAGCAACCATACGGCTTACGCCCACACCGTAACAGCCCATAAGTAGCGTCTGTGACTTACCGTTTTGATCTAGTACGTTAGCGTTCATCGCTTCAGAGTAGTTAGTGCCTAACTGGAAGATGTGACCGACTTCGATACCACGAAGTAATGCGATAGTCCCTTTACCACATGGGCTAGGCTCACCTTCGATGATGTTACGTAGATCGAATGCTTGCGCCTCTGGAAGATCGCGCTCCCAGTTAATACCGAAGTAATGCTTGCCATCTTGGTTTGCACCCGCGCCAAAGTCGCTCATGATGCTAACGCTGTGGTCAACAAATACAGGCATGTTTAGGCCAACAGGACCGATAGAACCCGTGCCTGCGCCAACCGCATCACGGATAGCTGCTTCATCAGCAAACTCAAATGGTGCTAATACTGCATCTAGTTTTTCAGCTTTCACTTCGTTTAGCTCGTGGTCGCCACGAATAACGATAGCCACTAATGGCGCTTCTTCAGTCGCACCTTTAACGATAAGTGTTTTAACTGTTTTCTCAATCGCAATACCGTGCTGTTCTACAAGTTCAGCAATCGTTTTAGCGTTTGGTGTGTCAACTAAGGTCATTTCGCTGGTTGCGGCTTGACGAGTTTCAGTTGGCAGTGGCGCTTCACATTTTTCAATGTTGGCTGCGTAATCACTTTCAGTTGAGTAAGCGATCAAGTCTTCACCGCTGTTAGCTAAAACGTGGAACTCGTGTGACATACTGCCACCGATAGAACCTGTATCAGCCATAACTGGGCGGAAGGCTAGGCCTAAGCGAGTAAGAATGTTGCTATAAGCTTGGAACATCGCTTCATAGGTTTCATCCATGGTTTCTTGATCGATATGGAAAGAATAAGCATCTTTCATCAAGAATTCACGTGAACGCATCACACCAAAACGTGGACGAACTTCATCACGGAATTTGGTTTGAATTTGGTATAGGTTAAGTGGTAACTGCTTGTATGAGTTAACCTCTTTACGCACGATGTCAGTGATCACTTCTTCGTGGGTTGGGCCAAGTACGAAGTCACGGTTGTGGCGGTCTTGGAAACGAAGCAGTTCAGGACCAAACTTTTCAAAACGACCCGTTTCAACCCAAAGATCAGCTGGTTGAACCATAGGCATAAGAATTTCAACTGAGCCAGCTTTGTTCATTTCTTCACGAACAATCGCTTCGATTTTACGTAGTACACGCAAACCTGTCGGCAACCAGCTGTATAAGCCCGATGCATTACGACGGATCATACCCGCACGTAACATTAACTGATGACTAACGACTTCTGCGTTGGCAGGAGTTTCTTTTTGAGTTGATAGCAGGTACTTGCTTACGCGCATTACCGGTGTCCAAATTTGAGTTGAATGGGCGCTATTTTATCATTTGTAGGGGTTCTGTCACCTATGGATTTCGTGATTAAGTGGAATTTATTGGCTTTGTTTTGTCTCAACAGACTAATGAGTGATAACTATTCGCTTTAACTTATTAAAAATTAAGCACAACAGCAGCCTATAGACATGTCGCGAAGGTTTGCCTTTATCACTTTATCTACGCTTCATTATGTCATTCATTATAGGTGCATCGGTTATGACTATGCTTGGACTTGGACTAGGAGTGGACAGGCAAGCTGTCTGCTTCGATTAAGCTAAACTTGAATATGGCATCTGATCACGAGTTTACATTTTCTGGAGCTCATCCTGCTATGGGAGCGATGAAATGGCATTAACTCAACTGTTCAATGGAAGGGAGCAAATCATGAAAAAAGTCGCAATCATTCAAGAAGCGCCTTGCGTGCTAGACAAAAAAGCTACGATTGAAAAAGCCGTTGAAATTGTTCACTCGGTATCAGAAAAAGGCGCTGAGCTTATTGTTTTTCCTGAGGCATTTATCCCTGGCTACCCCGCCTGGATATGGCGCTTAAGACCTGGGGGGGACTGGGGGGTGAGTGAAGCCTTACATACGCGTTTGCTACAAAACTCGGTAGATTTATCATCGGATGATCTTAAGCCCTTGCTTGACGTTGCAAAAGAGAGGGCGGTGACGCTAGTTTGTGGATTAAACGAGCGAGATAATGCCAATAGCCAGTCCACCATCTATAACACCGCCATCACTATCGATCCCCAAGGGAAAATTGTTAATCATCATCGTAAACTTATGCCGACCAATCCAGAGCGTATGGTCTGGGGCTTTGGCGATGGTCATGGCCTAAATGTGATGACTACACCAGTTGGAAAAATTGGTAGCCTAATATGCTGGGAGAATTACATGCCATTGGCGAGATACTCCTTGTATTCACAGGGGATAGAAATATATATCGCACCAACCTATGACAGCGGTGATGCTTGGATTGGCACTATGCAGCATATTGCCAGAGAGGGGAAATGCTGGGTACTGAACTGTGGTGTTGCGTTGCAAAGAAAAGATCTGCCAGAAGATTTTCCTGAACTCGATAGACTCTACCCTGCCGATGAAGACTGGATCAATCCTGGCGATTCGGCCATTGTCTCCCCAAGCGGCGAAATCATGGCTGGCCCCTTGTCTAAAGAGAAGGGGCATATACTGTTAGATATTGATGTTGAAAAGGCGGCGAGCTCAAAGCGGGCGCTGGATGTTGCCGGGCATTATTCGAGACCGGATGTTTTTAAACTAGAGGTCGATAAGTCTCGTCAGTCACCAGTGAGCTTTAAGAACCAGAGCTAAGATGAACAAAGCATACTTTTCAGTGTTAATTTAGCGTAAGGGCGCCTTTATAACGGCTATCTCATTAGCGAACTAAGTGTTAGATTAAGGACGGATGCAGTCGCTCTATCCTAGGGCGTTTTCAGAGACAAGTTTAGATAATGGAATTGATATTTTTACCGTTACTTATTGTGCCTTTTAAGTACAAGCAATTCGGTCGTTCAGAGTGGTATTTTACGCTGTTTTTTCTCACCTACGCCTTAACATTAACAAGCCTAACCTTGCCGTTAAATTCAAGGTTAGGCAGTTTTTATATTGGCGTTCCTTCCATCTCATATTTCTTTTATATGTACCCTGAGATCCAGACTCAGTATTCATCGACCGTGCTACGAAGCTTGAGTTTCTTAGGTGTCGTTAGTGCGTTTTTAGCTCTTGTCGTTTTCTTTTATTGAGTATGCAGTGCTAATTGCCAAGCTTCAAGCTGGCTATAAAGGCGTCATCAGTGCTACTCGTCGCTAGGATTATTTAACCACGAGAACTGGGCACTTAGCCTGATTGGCGATGGCTTCGGCGACGTTGGGGTTTAGCAGGTGAGACAGGCCTGTTAAACCATTGCTGGCTATCACTATCATGCCCACTTGTTGCTCGTCGGCTTCCTGTAATATTTGCTCAACTACGCCGCCGCTGCGAACGTTAGTATGCACCATTAAACCTCTAGGGACTTGCTCACGCACCTCTGCGACAATTTCTTTCATCTTATCGTTGGCATAGGCTTCTGGATCTTGAAGCTGCTCGGTTGGGCCGTTTATCACTATGCCAAAATCCGGTGCGACACTAGGTATTCCCATCACATTTAGTAGCCTAATGTTGACCCTATATAAACTTGCCATTTCAACGGCATAGCCTAAGGCGTGAGTCGATGTTTCTGAAAAGTCTATTGGGCACAAGATATCGTGTGTACGCATAACCCCTCCATCAAAATTAAAAAGCCAAGTATTGGAAAACCTAAGCTTTAAAGGCAAGCCTTAAATCTAAACCTAAGCCTAAACCTAAACCTAAGCAGTAAACATGAGCCTTAAATATAGGTGGATAAATGTCGCGGCTCAAATGTGTTTTTAAACCAAAATTAAAACAGTGGGAATGACTGAGGGGCAAACTTTGTTGGAGTTAATCTGAGTTGGTAAATTTTGTAGGGCGGCATAAAAGTGACTTAAACCAAAAGTCACTTCTAGGTTTACGCAGTTCTAGGTTTAGGCAGTTGCACTGTCGCAGCTTTTTGATATAAAGCAAGCGAGAAGCTGTTAGAGCTTATCTCGTCTATCGCCTATCACTCGGGCAGGGTTACCGGCCATAATCGCGTAGTCGGCGACATCTTTAGTGACAATTGCTCCCATGCCAATCACCGCATGATTGCCAATGGTTACACCATCGACAATGCCAGCTTGCGCACCAATCCACACATCTTCACCTATTACCACACCTTTTGAGTTCGACGCCTGTTGATAGATAGGTGTATCGGGAGCCATGCCGTGATTAAAGGCGTAGATGGTGACGTTATTGGCAATACGAGTCTGATTGCCAATTTTAATGCCATGACGACCGCCATCGAGGGAGCAACCATGGTTAATCGCCACCTCATTGCCGAGTGTTATAGGGCCGTGTAAAAAGCTGTCGGCGGCAATCATGCATTGCTCGCCTATAGTGATATCACGTCCTGGTTCGGCAAACAGGTTTGCTTCGGGCGCAATGAAACAACGCTCACCAATAGAGACGGTTTCAACCGCACTAAAATGAGCTTGCACCGCATTTTGCCAAGGTTTGGCCCACTGGAGGTGCTTCTCTTTTAATGAGAAATAAAGCCATGGCATATAAGACAGACGCTTTTTATGCTGAGTTTGGTAGTCCGGCTTCTGTTGTGCAGGTGGCAGATTTATTGGGCTCATCTAGTCTTGATTCTTCTGCTGAGTTCTACCTAAGGTTGAAGCTCTTAACTCTGTCACTTCGATACCAGCATCTGTGATCACCCACAAGATATCTAAGTCATATAAAGCGACTTGATATAATTTGGGGTCGGCCTTGGCTTTTTTATAAGCAGGGCGAGGGTCTTGCGCTAATACGCCTTCAATAAGCTCACGTAGGCGTGGATAAGCTGGATTTTGCTGATATTGCTCAACTTGTTCCAATGCCAGTTTGCTAAAGTATACATTCGCTAAAATAGGGGCGTCTTGGGCTATGCCTCCCTGAGCATTTTCGATTGAATCTGAAAATGGAATATAGGGCTTGATATCGATAATCGGGGTGCCATCGAGCAAGTCCATGCCTGAGATCTCAAGGCTCACCTTGCCGTTATGGGTATGCACAGCGTGAAGCTTAACCACTGACTGACCAATACCGTTAGGTCTGAAGGTAGAGCGAGTGGCAAATACACCCAGTTTTTCATTACCGCCCAATCTTGGAGGACGCACCGTTGTCTTCCAGCCTGCCGCTAGGTTTTCATGGAAGCAAAACAGCAACCATAGATGTGAGTATTGCTCTAAGCCTCTAACGGCATCGATTTGGCTAAAGGGCGGGGCTAACTCGACAAAGCCGCGTGCAGCGCTGACCAACCCCGGTTGTCTGGGAATACCAAACTTCTGTTTGTAAGGGGTGCGGCAATAGGCGACGGCTTGAATTTGGCTATTAAAAGACATTAAGGCTACTTATAAAATAGTAAATAATTACTGTTGGTTGTTGGTTGTAACAATCGCTTGGCCGACACAAAGCGCGCGGCTTACACAGTTTTGACTGGCTTCTTCAATCAATAAACAGTTTTTTATTACCAATCCATTGGCTTGTTTGTCTGCTGCTGCACGGCGCGCAAGCGTGCGGGCTTCACTGATCGCAGCCGGTGCATCATTTTCTGATACTTGGCAGGTTTCACCCTCGACCATGCCTTTCACTTCAAAAGGTCCAACAGGCTGAAGTGTCCCTTCATAGACAGTGACATCTGACGCCTTAAAGTAGTCATTAATGGCGTCGCTATCGAGATTACTGTTAAAGGTGTACTCACCCGCACAGCCACCGAGCAAAAGAACAAAAACTGAAGGTAAGAGATATTTCATGGTCGTTGGCCTGTTTTATTATTGAGATGAATGAGGCGTTATGATGATTAAAGCTACAATAAAAAAGTGCTCATTATGAGCACTTTTTTACCGTTCGGCTTTATACGCACTATAAGTTTGAAATTTTAGCGCTTTAGATACTTTTGATAAAGCTGTTGATGGCGATTATTAAGATCAATTTTACGGCCATCGATATAGATAGACTCGATACCCGCCTGCATTGGGTCCAATATGTCACCCGTTGCAAGGATGATATTGGCTCTAAAGCCTGGTGCTATCGCCCCCATATCATGGATATCTAGCACTTTGGCTGCATCTAAGGTGATGCTCTTGAGTGCTTCTTCTTTAGTTAAGCCATAGGCAACGGTTTGGCCGGCAGCAAAAGGCAGATTACGGCTATTCCAGTCAGACGAGAAGGCGAGGGCAAAGGGCACCTGAGCCTGTTTAAGCAGAGCTGGAATTTTAAAAGCCAGATCGATGGGTTCATCGTTACGTTTAGGAAGCGTCAACGTTCGGTTATAGATCACCTTAGCGTTAACTTCGGCAAGTGCACCAGCTACGCGCCAGGCATCATAGCCCCCAACAATTACCAGCTTAAAACCAAATTGTTTGCTTAAGGCGATGGCCTCTTCTATCTGTTTTTGCGACTGAGCATGAACAAATAGCTGCGCCTTGCCTTCATAGAGTGGCGCTAAGGCCTGCCAGCGAAGATCTTTCTTTTTCGTATTGCCCGCCTTTGCGGCAAGTTGATAGCGTTGACCATCTAAAAATGCGCCGTAGACTTTATCGATTCTGTGTTTTAAATCGTCTTGCTGCTCTTTACGCTTATCGGCATCTTTTGATAACCAGCGAATATGGGGCCAGTAAAGGTGAAACTGTTGTTCAGACTCGACTAAGGCATCCTCTATGGTCCAACTGTCCATCGACACCAGTGCCGACTGTCCTGCTAAACCATCACCTTGCGGCACAACTTGAGCATGGGTAATCCCATTGACACGGACGGTAGGAATAATCTCTGAATCTGGGTTAAAGGCTGAAATAGCCTCTAACTGAGGGTTGATGTAACCCACCTCGTAAGCGTCATTGCTTGGGCGCATCATCTCCACTTCAATCAACCCCATGGTGGTGTCTAGCGCAATCAAGCCGGGATACAGGTGCTTGCCCGAGGCGTCGATGATCTGTGCGCCGTTGAGCTTGGTTATATAGTCAGGCTCTGGCGCTGTATTTTCTGCTGTGGCTTGTTGGATCTTTGCAGGTACACTGTCAGAGCCATCGAGGTCTTGTCCCACCGCAATAACTTTACCATCAACAATCAGTACGTCGCTGTCTTGCATGACGCCATTAGTTACAGTGTGCACTGTGGCGTTAGTAAACAGTATGCTTTGGCTTTGGGCCTTAGCTGGTAGCATGTCATGGGCATTTGCCATAAAACACAAAGGTAGGCTCATTAGAGCGGCTGCCTGCATTAAAGCAGTCGGTTTAAAAGAGATTGTTAACATCATTACAGTGCTCCTTTAGCTGACTGCTGCCATGCATTGAAGTGGGTATCGCAGTGCCATTCAGGCTCGGTTAACTCTATAGGTGTCTCACCTTGTTTATGGGCATCATCGCTGCGAAGGACTTTTTGGATGAGTGAAGCGCGTTCAGTCGCAACTTGTGTTTGTGCATTCGCATCTTGCTCACGACTAAAGTAGCGACGACCTTTAATCCAAGTAGAGTCTACTTTAGCGTAGACAGAAAGTGGCGGGTTATCCCACAACACGATATCGGCTTGCTTGCCTTCTACAAGCGATCCGACCTTATCTTCAATACCGAGTTGGATGGCTGGGTTGATAGTGATCATCTTCCATGCATCTTCTGCGGACATACCGCAATACATCATAGACTTTGCCGCTTCTTGATTCAGGCGTCGCTGCATCTCATAGTCGTCAGAGTTGATGCTGGTGAGTACCCCTTTGTTTTGCATCAAGCAGGTGTTTTGCGGGATAGCGTCATAGACTTCAAACTTGTATGCCCACCAATCAGAGAACGTAGAGGCATGGGCGCCGTGCTTGGCCATCTCTTCGGCGACCTTATAGCCCTCAAGAATATGGGTAAAGGTGCTGATCTTGAAGTTGTAAGCCTCAGCAAGACGTAAAAACATCAATATTTCAGATTGCACATAGGAGTGAATATGAATATTGCGGGTTTGCTCCAGTACCTCGGCAATTGCCTCTAAGCGATAGTTGTACTGGGGCGCCACAGTGCGTCTGCGTTCGCTTGAGCGCATCTTCTTATAATCGACTTGATCTTGACGGTAGGCGATCGCCTCATTAAAAGCCTCACTAAACAGCGATTTCACCCCGATACGGCTCTGCGGGAAGCGGCGGGTAAAATCATCGCCCCAGTTACTCTGTTTAACATTTTCACCTAAGGCAAATTTAATACTTGCGGGCGCATCTTCAAACTTAAGCTGCTCGGCATTATCGCCCCACTTAAGCTGAATGATTTGTGCTTGCCCGCCAATGGGGTTGGCACTGCCGTGAAGTATTTGTGCGGTAGTGACGCCGCCAGCAAGTCCGCGATAGATGGCAATATCGTCTGGGTTGATCACATCGCCAATACGTACCTCAGAGGTGATGGCGTCGGTGCCTTCGTTAGTGCCGCCGTTGAGCGCAATATGAGAGTGCTCATCGATAATGCCCGCGGTGACATGTTTACCTGTAGCATCTATGCTGGCATAACCAGAAGGCGTCTTGAGGTTTTGGCCTATCTCTTCAATTCTGCCTCGGGAAATGATCAAGTCGCTATTGGGTAGGACACCACTCTTATCGGAGGTCCAGATGGTGGCATTTTTAATGTGTAGCTTATCCTGCTCTGGACGTTCGGTTAGACCATAAGCCACATTAGGTGAAGTTAACTTAGAGATAAGTGCGGCTTCTGCTGGCTTATTTTGTTTATCAGCGATTGAAATCGTTTCAAGCTTCACTCCGCCAAACGGCGTTGCTTGGTTGTTGCTGTCGAGTAATCTACCTGTTAGGCCTTGCCCATCTAACCAGAGAGTAAAGCGGCTAATCCCATCAAATCCCGCCTCAGAGAGGTCAGCGCTAAATGTGAGACGCCCTTGCTGGTAATCAATATTGGCAAGCTCAATGGTGCCTTCGCCACTCGAAAGTGTGCCTGATAGTGATGGAGACTGACTAATATTAAGATCGAAAGTCAGCTCGTTAAGTTGCAGCTGATAGGGAATGTCGAGCAGGGCTCGGTCTCGGTTGATGAGTTGACGCTCTTCACCCTGTAACCAGATACTGACAATTTTACCGTCATCGAAGATATTGCCATCGGTGATAACTAAGTCAGCCATGAAGCCTGGCTCGAGTTTACCGACTAAATGATCGATTCCCGATATTTCAGCGGCGTCGGTCGTTAATGCGGCTAGGGCCGCTTCCTCAGACAAACCTCTTTGAAGTGCTAATTTAAGCCTAGGCCAAAATTTATCAGACTCAATTCCGTACTGTGTTAATGCAAATGGAATTTCGGCATCTGCAATTTTGGCTAAATTACTTGGAGCGTGTTCCCAATGTCTTAATTGAGCTAGGCTAACTTCGCGCTCACTATCACCGTCGGTTATTTCAGGAGCTGCAGGATAATTGAGAGGGAGAATGAGACTGAAGGGATAGGACTTTAATTCAGTTAATCTTGCATATTCACGACCATTGCCAATTAGACTACCGCTTAATTCATGTTGGTTTAATAATCGAGCAGCTCTAAGCTGGTTATTGAGGTTTTTAGTTTCAAAAATGAAACTTTGCTTTTTGGCGTCGGCTAGTCGCTCAAATGCGATATTAAACTCAACCGTCTCTCCTGAGCTTTTATTCTTATTTTGGTTATACCAATTTGCATCGGACAAGGTTTGTCTAATTAATGCCATACTGCCCATTAAAGATTGTGGATAATCTTGAACGGAAGAACCTTTGTTGAACGCCATAAATTGGCTTGTGTGTGCATTATATATAACATCGTTAGCTTTCTTATTCGCTAATGATAATGCCACACCCTGCCCACGAAATATGCCATCTAAATAGCTAGATTGAACACTGGTAAAACCATTATCAATCCATTTCTTTGCTTGTTCTTTATCTGGGTAGACATAATTGAACCATTGCATTTCTGAATGGATTGCGCCATTGCTTGCATTACCACCGATCCGTTTAATTTCATATACGGGACCTGATTTATCCTCAACCTCTCTTTCATAATCGATGGCATATTCTGTAAATGGATCAATAAAGCCAGAATATATAGTGTGCCCCGACAAATCTATTTCAAATGCCCCATCCGGAATATCGTTATCCTTGATAACGGCTTTTATTTTATTGTTTTTAATCAACAGAGTAGCATCGGTCAGCGTGTGACCCGGTGCTAACATCAGATTGGCATGGGTTAATGCCGTGAGTCTAGGGGTATTGTCAGACAATTGCTCATTAGCAAATAGCGCTTGGCTATATAACAAGCTAAGTAAAGCGAAGGGGACTTTGATTATATGTTTACGCATTATTCTACTTATTATTGTTAGATAAACAGGGAAATGGTGAGCATATCCTAACTTATTAACAATGACTAAGCAGTAATTGTAACGACCAATGTGAAAAATTTAACCTCGAAATGAAAAAGCCCCGCAGTTGCAGGGCTCTTAGTTTGGATGACTTGATATTAGATCAAGAAGTCTTCCATTGTACGGCCTTGTTCAAGTTGGTTCTTAAATACTGTTGGCATACGGCCTTGGCCTGTCCACTGTACCATTTCGCCGTCAACTTCAATTTGATATTTAGCTGGACGAGGAGCACGCTTCTTAGGAGCGGCTTTAACTGCTGCGCCGCCGATATCATCAACAGATAAACCGATAGCTTCCATTTGCTTACGGATCTCTTCAATTTTAGCATTACGCTCAGCCATAGCTTCTTGTTCAGCGGCTTCTTGAGAAGATTTTTCTTCAATGATTTTTTCTAGCTTTACTGACAGTTCTTTTAAATCATTAAGTGATAAGTCTTTAACCGCTGCTTTAAAACGACGACCATGTGTCAATATTTCAAGAAAATCGCTCATAATTATTTAGGTCCAATTAAGAATAAGATGGGTAATAACTTTATTGAGTTAAATAATAGAAACTATTTGGGTGAGGATCAAATATTATTTTTGAATTATTTATATCGTCAAAACGTTAATATGAATAACTTAACTATCATCGATGGTTAATAAATGTTTTAAGAGTGTTTAATTCAATAAAAGCTTATGTTGTGTCAACTAGGGCGAACAGGCGTTTGAAACCTAGTTGACGTTAACGTTAACAGCACGTAAAGTGGCTTTAATTTCGGTAATAGTCGCAAGTCTGTTCTATCTGTGGCTGGTTACTTAATTTCGAACATTATAAGAGACGTAAGAAGGAAGCCCTATGAAAGTATTGGTGCCAGTTAAACGTGTCGTCGATGCCAATGTTAAGGTCAGGGTTAACGCTGACAATACAGGTGTTGATACCGCAAACCTAAAGATGGCGATTAACCCTTTTTGTGAAATTGCCGTTGAAGAAGCCGTTCGTTTAAAGGAAGCAGGAAGCGCCTCTGAAATTGTCGTATTAAGCATCGGCCCTAAAGCATCGCAAGAGCAGTTAAGAACGGCACTTGCGTTGGGAGCTGACCGTGCTATTCATATCGAAACAGAAGAAGATTTAGTACCGCTGTCGATTGCCAAGCTAATTCATGCCGTGCAACAAAAAGAGCAGGCAGAGTTGGTGATCTTAGGTAAGCAGTCAATTGATGGTGATAACAACCAAACTGGACAGATGCTTGCTGCTATTGCCAAGATGCCGCAAGCAACGTTTGCCTCAGAAGTTAAACTTGATGGCGATAAGCTGGTTGTGATCCGTGAAATCGATGGTGGGTTACAAACAATCAAGTTGCCGCTGCCAGCCGTTGTGACTGCTGACCTTCGTCTAAATGAGCCACGCTATGCCAAGCTTCCTAATATTATGAAAGCAAAGCGCAAGCCCCTAGAAGCTCTGACACCTGCAGATTTTGATGTCACCCTTAAGTCTCACCAGAACATCCTTAAGGTTGCTCCGCCAGCAGAGCGTAGCGGTGGTGTGATGGTTGCGTCTATCGATGAGTTGGTTGAAAAGTTAAAGAATGAAGCGAAGGTGATCTAATGGCAATTTTAGTATTAGCAGAACACGATAACGCCAGTTTAAAGCTAGATACCGCTAAAGTGGTTGCATGCGGTCAAGCCATTGGTGGTGACATAGACGTATTGGTTGTCGGACATAACTGTGATGGCGTGGTAAGCGAAGCGCAAAAGTTAGCAGGGGTGCGTAATGTACTGGTTGCGGATTCAGCCTCTTATGCCAACCATCTCGCCGAAAATATTTCTGAACTCGTGCTTGGCGTCGCATCTGATTTTGAGCATGTGTTAGCTGCGGCCTCAAGTTTTGGTAAAGATGTGTTGCCACGTGTGGCTGCGCTTTTGGATGTGTCTCAACTTTCAGAAGTCGTAGAAGTGGTCAGCAGTGATACATTCGTGCGTCCTATCTACGCAGGTAGTGTACTTGCCACCGTTCAGAGCCTAGACGATAAGAAAGTTATGACGGTACGTTCGAGTGCGTTTGATGCTGTCGCATCTGATGGTAATGCAGAGCGTGTGACCCTTGCCCAAGACATCGCACCACAAGCTGAGTTTGTTGAGCAGAGTCTAACAGAGTCTGAGCGACCAGAGCTAGGCAGTGCATCGGTAGTTGTTTCTGGTGGTCGTGCCCTAGGTAATAGCGAAAACTTCGGTATTTTAGAGCAGCTAGCCGACAAATTAGGTGGCGCAGTTGGTGCCTCTCGCGCTGCAGTTGACGCAGGCTTTGTACCAAATGACTTGCAGGTTGGTCAGACAGGTAAGATTGTTGCACCAGATTTGTATATCGCAGTGGGTATTTCAGGTGCGATTCAGCATCTTGCGGGAATGAAAGACTCTAAGGTGATTGTGGCGATTAACAAAGATCCTGAGGCGCCGATTTTCCAAGTTGCGGACTATGGATTAGAGGCAGATCTGTTTGAAGCGGTACCTGAATTATTAGCCAAGCTTTAATATAATGCTTGATCCCTGAGCAACGCTGTCGACCGTCAACTTGTATCATTCTGGTAGTCGAGTTGTTAATGGGTGTGGGTTGACTTGGTATTGTTCGTGATCTGTGTCACGATAAGCGGCTTTAGGGTAGCATCTCTAAAGCCGCTTATGTTTTTATGTCCGTCACGCTTTTTGAGCTAGTCTTAAATTGCGTCCTGAGAAGTAGAGGTGCATTAAATATCAGTATCGATAAGTAGGGTGATGCCGCTGATCTATCGAGAAAGGATTTGATGCCGAAGTGACATAGCATATCGGGGCTAGTTGCTGGGGCTGTGACCAAATAGGGACAGCACTGCCATAGTATTTCTTATCTGGAAGATAAGAATTAATTATATTAATGACGAACCATTAATATGGCTATGGAGCGCTACTGATAGGACAGGTGTAATCAGATATCTATTGCTATATCCCACCAGTTCAGTCGGCCTCCATTCGTATTTAGCGAAGAAATTAAAACAATGACAATTATAAGCTATGCCGATTCGGCTCTATCGCTGCTACCTCCTGTAGCGGCAATCGTACTTGCGATGTTAACCCGTCGCGTTCTACTGTCACTGGGTGTGGGGATTTTATTGGGGGCACTATTGCTTACCGATTTCTCTGCCATGCAAACAGCGCAATACCTAGGTGAAAAAGTATCTGCTCTTGTTTGGGATGATGGTGCGCTAAATAGCTGGAACCTTTATATTTTAGGCTTCCTTGTACTGCTTGGGATGATCACTGCCTTGATCACCGTCAGCGGTTCATCTAGGGCCTTCGCCGACTGGGCGCGTAACCATATTCGCAATAAGCGCGACGCTAAACTACTGACTATGTTCTTAGGTTGTGTAGTGTTTATTGATGATTACTTCAATAGTTTAGTTGTTGGTAGCGTCGCAAGACCCTTAACCGACAGATACTACATCTCTCGCAGTAAACTGGCGTACTTGCTAGATTCTACTGCCGCACCGATTTGTGTTATCTCACCAGTATCGAGCTGGGGCGCATATATTATCGCCTTGATTGGCGGTATTTTAACTGCGCACGGATTTACTGATACAGGCCACCTAAGTGTGTTTGTGCAGATGATCCCGATGAACTTCTACGCGATTTTCGCACTGCTACTGCTGCTTTGTGTTGCCTTGATGGGTCTTGATATTGGTCCAATGCGTCAACATGAATTAAAAGCGCAGAAGGGCGAGCTTTACGATGCGTCTAAAGGTCTGCCACCAGGAGCAAACTCTGACTTACCTGAAGCGGACACTGGTAAGATCATGGGGCTATTCCTACCCATTACTGTATTAGTGTTTGCCACTTTTTACTTTATGGTTAGTAGCGGCGGTGATGCACTAGCGGCTAAGGGCCAAGCATTTAGCCTAATTGGTGCATTTGAAAATACCGATGTGGGTTCATCATTATTCTTTGGTGCAGCAATTGGTCTAGCGGTAACTTTAGCTTTGGTTATCTACCAAGGTGTTGAAAAGTCGATGATAGCTAAAGGCCTATTTGAAGGTGCTAAGTCGATGTTACCGGCTATCTATATCTTACTGTTCGCCTGGACTATTGCTGGTGTGATTGGTCAGTTAGAAACCGGTAAGTATATGGCGAGCCTTGCGACTGGTAACATTCCATTTGCTATGCTACCAGCAGTACTATTTATTCTTGCAGGCTTAACTGCTTTCTCAACCGGCACTAGCTGGGGTACCTTCGGTATCATGTTGCCAATCGCTGCCGATATGGCGATGGGTAGCCACACAGGTATGATGCTACCAATGCTTGCTTCTGTACTTGCGGGCGCTGTATTTGGTGACCATTGTTCACCGATTTCAGATACCACGATTTTGTCATCAACGGGTGCAAACTGTCACCATATTGACCACGTGATGACACAGCTGCCTTATGCGCTTATCGTTGCCGGGATCAGTATGGTCGGTTACTTAGTGCTTGGTTTCACTGAGTCTGTTACAGCGGGTCTGATTGCTTGTAGCGTATTGTTTGTGATTAGCATCATAGTACTTCGCATCAAATCTTGTTCGCCTGATGCAGCCTGTAAGCAATAAGACGACACAATCATTGGTTTAGTGATTAAAGGCTAAATCAAAAGATAATTAAAACCGCTCTTTATCGAGCGGTTTTTTATTGGTTGGAATTGCTCGTAGGTTATAAATTAGTAATATTTATCAGATATAAAAAAGCTCCCTCATAAGGGAGCCTCTGTTCTAAGCTTGAGCAAGTTAACTCACTATCCGCTAATTCTTTACTAACGTTTGTGTATCGTTAGTTTAAACCACGACGCTCAAGTAGAGCCTCAGTTGTTGGCTCTTGACCTCTAAAGGCTTTGTAGGCGTCCATAGGCGCTACAGTATTGCCCACTTCACGAATGGTCTTTCTGAACTTCATGCCGATTTCACGATTAAGCCCGCCTTGTGTTTGTACGTAAGCAAAGGCATCAGCCGCCAGAATTTCACTCCACATGTAAGCGTAGTAACTCGCCGAGTATCCACCCGGGAAGGCGTGAGCGAAGTACGTTGACTTATAGCGTGGCGGTACTGCAGGTAAATTGACACCGTGCTTTTTAAGTGCTGCCGCTTCAAAGCTGGCGACATCTTGCAATGGCGCGTTCGCGTTAAGTGAGTGCCACTCTAAATCAACAAGCGCTGCTGACATGTACTCTAAGGTATCGAAACCTTGATTAAAGCTTCGAGACTTAAGTAGCTTGCTGAGTAACTCCTGTGAGATAGGCTCACCAGTTTCATAATGCTTAGCATAGTTTGCAAGCACTTTTGGATGCGCGGCCCAATCCTCTTCGAATGTCGATGGGAACTCTACAAAGTCGCGTGATACTGCAGTTCCTGAGAGCGTAGGATAAACCACTTTAGAGAACATACCATGAGTACCGTGACCCATTTCATGGAACATGGTAGTGACTTCATCGTAGCTTACAAAAGTTGGCTCACCAGCAGGCGCTTTTTTAATGTTCATTACGTTAATAACAACAGGCTTGTTGTTTAATAACTCTGACTGGGCCACAAATGAACTCATCCACGCGCCACCACGCTTACCTTCACGTGAGAAGTAATCGGCGTAGAAAATGGCTAAGCTGGTGCCATCTTCATCGAACATCTCATAGGCTTTAACATCTTCATGGTAAACAGGAAGGTCAGGACGTGGCGTTAATGTTACGCCATAAAGCGCTTTTAAGGTAAAGAACACGCCATCTTCTAAGACGCGGTCAAACTCAAAGTAAGGGCGGATTGCACTTTCATCTAAATCGAACTTTTCTTTACGGACTAATTCTGCGTAGTAAGCCCAATCCCAAGGGGCTAATTCAAAGTCACCACCAGTTTGGTTGATCATGGCTTGAATATCGGCAGCTTCTTTTTCAGTGTTTTTAACCACTGCAGGCACCATAGAGCCAAACATCTTATAAACGGCTTCAGGCGTTTTAGCCATCTGTGGTTCTAGGCGGTATTCAGCCCAGTTTTTATAACCAAGTAGCTCAGCGCGTTCGGCGCGAAGTTGTGCAAGTCTTGCCACTAAAGACGCAGTTTCGTTTTCACCTTCAAGCCCACGTTCTGCAGAGGCTTGCCAAATTTGTTGACGTAGCTCTCTATCTTGTAATTGAGTCAGTACTGGCTGGCGAGTAGTGTTGGTGATGTTAAGCTGATATTTACCGTCATGTCCGTTGGCTTGAGCATCGATAGCAGCTGCTTTAATGGCACTGTCTGATAAACCTGCAAGTTGCTCTTTTGAGTCAACGACAACGGCGATCTCTTTGGTTAGGCGCATTAAGCGCTGTGCAAATTCATTGGTTAGCGTTGATTGCTCTTCATTGAGCACGCGGATTTGCTGTTTCTGGCTTTCAGTCAGCTTGGCGCCAGCGCGAACAAAGCGCTTATAGTACACCTCAACTAAACGATTTTCTTCGGCCGATAACCCTAAGTTTTCGCGCTGGTTATAAAGCGTTTCGATGCGAGTAAACAGGGCTGGGTTTAGATTAATGTTATCTGAGTGAGCGGCCATTTTGGGCGCCATTTCACCTTGTAACTTACGTAGTGTCGGGTTGCTGTCTGTTCCTGCGAGGTTGTAGAAGACCTTCGATGTACGGGTCAGTAGCTCACCACTTTTTTCTAGCGCTACGATTGTATTTTCAAATGTCGCTGCTTCGGGGTTATTAGCAATGGTCAAAACTTGTTGATAGTGCTCACGGATCCCAAGCTCTAATGCAGGCTGAAAATGCTCATCCTTAATTTTAGTAAAGTCCGGTGCTTGATATTGCAAGGTACTTGCCTGCAGGAATGGGTTCTGTGCTTGTACCATAACAGCAGTTTGATTTTCTGGTGATGTTGTTGAGCAAGCGCTCAAGGCTAATGTTGCGGTAATAGCCGCTGCAACGAGTGTCTTATGCATAGATCTGTACTTCCTTTATTATAATTGTGCTTCTAATCTAATATTTGCGTATTAAACGTGTCTTAATTTGAGTTATTTTGTGCGTCGATGCAGGATTTTGTTTGAGTTTTGTTGTGTTTGTCACAAATTGGATGGCAAGGGTATCGCTGTCTGGATTGGGCTTTATAGGCTATTAGATAATGGAAACGAGTGAAAACAGAGGCTTTAGGATTAATCTTAAGTATTACGGCCTAAAAACAGGCTCATTACTAGGGCGTTGTCGTTAATATTTCTATTGCGCCTTAGAGGTGGATTAGTTGCTTGTAAGGTATCGTTAAGATGATTTTTTATCGAAAATGGTGGTAAACTAGCGCCGAATTCACCTTTAAGGATTTTAGTTTGGCGCAGCTCTATTTCTATTACTCAGCAATGAATGCGGGTAAATCAACTTCGTTATTGCAGTCTTCTTATAATTATCGCGAACGCGGTATGAATACCTTAGTAATGACAGCGTCAATCGATGACAGATATGGCGTCGGTAAAGTCGCTTCTCGTATTGGTATTGAAACCGATGCGCAAGTATTTGGCAGCAATGACAACCTAACAGAGATGGTGCGTACCAGTCTTGCAGAGCAAGCATTGCACTGTATATTGATTGATGAATCTCAATTCTTGAGCAAAGAACAGGTTAAGCAGCTAACTTATGTGGTTGACGTGCTAGATATTCCAGTGCTTTGTTATGGTTTGAAAACCGACTTCCAAGGTGAGTTATTCAGCGGTAGCCAATATTTACTGGCTTGGGCAGACAAACTTGTTGAGCTAAAAACTATCTGCCATTGCGGCCGTAAAGCCAATATGGTGGTACGTCTTGATGGCAGTGGCAAACCTATGCGCGAAGGCGAGCAGGTAGCGATTGGTGGCAATGAAAGCTACGAATCTGTATGCCGTAAGCATTTCAGAGAATTTATCTGGGACTAACTTTATCGTTCCCTGAGAATTGAAAGGCCAATACTTTATGAGTGTTGGCCTTTTTTATAGCGTTATTTCTATCCAGTAATCAGCCAGTAATAAAATTAATGTAAGTCCTTACCAACCTCTAAGCCCCGTTATAAAGCGTTTTATATTTTATAAAATCCTTATGCTATTTCTAGTTTGTAAATAGTGACTTAAACCGCTGTATTTTTAGCTGTTTTTCTGCATAATTCGCCCCTTGTTTTAGCCCATATCCATTAGCCCTTAGCCTGTAGTTGTACAAGGATCTTGAATGCAGCATAACCAAATAGTTGCCAAGCATATTGCCAAGTTACGCAGTGATGTTGATGCAGCTAGTTCACAAGATGATCTGCTCGAGGTTATCACTCAAGTTAAACACCATCCGGGCCCCTTAGATTACCGCGATAAGATCACCCACGGGATAAAGTGGTTGCTGATCAGCGCGAGCGTCTTATGTATCGTCTTCATCTTTATGCGCCTCTGGTATGAACAAATTGAGCCACTAGCTAAGTTAGTGATTGATGACTCTTGCTATTGGCTTCCTGTCGCGCTGAGCACATTGTTAGTCAGTTTGTGTCACGAGCGCGGCTGGCTGCCTGTCCCTATGGTTGTTAACTTTGCACTGCTGGTGGCGGCAATGGCTCTGGTAACCCTATATGTACCTGAGTGGCCGAAAATCTATTGGACGTTGATGTATGGTTTTGGCTATGTGATTAGTGTGGGCGAAATTGACGACCATCAATTTTCGCTGTGGCTTGTGTTGGTTATTGCTAGCGCACTCGCTTGGGTATGGTTAGATTATCGCGCTAATTGGCGTAAACACCTTTCCGATAAAATATTTCTTAGAGACGCGCTATTTAATAATGGCTTAAAACAGACTAAGCCAGCCGCCGAAGATAAACTTAATGCACTTGAAAAGCAGTTTGTAGAGTTTCGTCGCGGCAGTGGCAGCCGCGATATGCAGCAGATGTTTGAGGGGCACTATCAAGGTGATCAACACAGCTTTAACTATAAACTTTATCACCTTCAATATACGGTAAAACGCACGCAAACTAGCTCCGATGGTAATGGGGGGTATAAAACCAAAACTGTGCATGAAGATCGTCATCGTTACGGCATGTTACTCGACTTTCCATTCGCTAGCGGTTTGTGCCTAGATGCTGAAGATGAGGTAAAGCTTAAGGGCTCGGTTTATGCTGAAAAGTATCAAACAGAATCGAATGCCTTTAATGACATTTACCGAGTACAGGCCTGCGATAAACTCACCGCTGCACGTTTTTTAACGCCCGCAATGATAGAAACCTTACTCGATCTTAATCGCAACTTTATCTCGCCCATGGTAGAAATTGCGCCAGATGGCCGTTTGTGTATTGCCTCTACCAGTAAGCTAATTATCGAAAAACGTAAACATTCACTGGCAAAGCCAGATGAATTTCATAAGGAGATTGCCGGCCATACCGAGCTAAAGCGGGTACAAAAACTGCTTAAAGCGATCCATGAGCTTATGCGCTTGTCTGATAACAATTTTGTCAGTGATAACAATATTGTGAGTGATAGCAATACACGCGCTAATGTCACTCAAACCACATCCGCTAATGATACGGAGATCAACACTCATGCTGACTTATAACGCCCAAGTCACACGCAATATTGCGGCTATTCGAAGTGATGTTGAAGCCGCAAAAAGCCAAGATGATCTCATCGCGTTAGTCCGTAGGGTTGAGCTTCATAAAGGACCGCTAAACTATCGTGATAACTGGTATCGTTTTTTCTGTGCGGTTTCGTTGTTTTTCGCCTTGTTGCCGATAGCTTTTGAGTTGGGGTTAGTGGTCCCAGATTTTGTGATGCAGATCCTTAAAAGCGCATTGGGCTACAGTGTGATCTGGTATCCGATGTTGGGCTTGGCAACATTGACGCGCTATTTTGAAGACAAAGGCAAGCGCTTACCCATCCCAGGGCCTTTATGGGGACGGATGCTATTGATGGCAGCAGTGGGCGCGGCGCTGAGTCTAATCCCACAATGGCCTCATTGGTATTGGGATATGTATTTCGAAACCCTAGCCTCGTTTTTAGGCCTGTGGTACCCGAGCTCTGGCTTTGCTGCCCATAATGGCGTGGTAGGCGTAATTATGCTGTTTTGGCTTCGAAGCCGGATGAAGTGGCGTAACAAGCTGTCGGACACCATCTTTTTAAAAGATGCGCTATTTAATAATAATCTTGAGCAAGTGCCATTTGAGGGCAAAAAGCTGGCTAAAGAGCTTGAAGCCAGCTTTAAAGAGTTTGACCGCGGTAATGATCTGCGAGAAATCCAAAGCCTATACAAGAGCACCTATCAAGGCGATATTCATCAATTTGATTACCAGCTTTATCGCTTTCACTACATTGTAAAACGCACCGAAACCACCACCGATGCTAATGGAAAAACCACTACACGTACGGTAAGAGACAGTTACTATCGCCACGGTGTGTTATTAGAATTTCCGTTTGCCCAGAACATGAGTATCAGTAACGACTTTGGCATAAAGCGTAGAGGGGAGCGTTATAAAAGTGCCTCGAATGAGTTTAATCGCCAATATCGAGTGCATGCCAAAGAGTTGATGACGGCGGCACGTTTGTTATCGCCAGCGGTTGAAGAAAAGCTCGCTGTATTTGCGAAACAGTTAAAAAAGCCTGTATTTGAGTTCGGTCAACAAGGAAGGCTGTGTTTGGCGGTAACCGATGACTTATTAGCGGTTAAACGAGTAAACGGTTTAGATAACCCCAAAGCGTTTGCCGAAGAGTTAGCAGGCCATACCGAGCTAAAGCAAATGAAGCAAATGCTTGAAATAGTGCACGAGATGATGCGCTATAGCGATAACAATTTTAAGGTCAGCGCTTAAATCGGTGGGCAAGGTTTTAATCGTTTTAACCCCAAAGCAATTTACCCAGTTTTACCCTGTTAAATAGAAGATAAATAGAAGATAAAAAGGAACGTTAAATGGATAGTTTAGTAATCGGCGTTATTGTCGTAGTCGTGGTCATCATTGCTATTATCATGGTCTACAACGGCATTATTGGTAAACACAATGCTGTGGATCGTGCATGGGCGTCGGTACTGACTCAAGAGCGCCAGAAGAATAAGATCATTCCTATGGTTGAGCAGCTAGTTGAGCAATATAAGCTGCACGAGTCTGAAGTGTTAACCAAGGTCACCGAGCTGCGTAGTGCCATTGCAGATATGAGCGCCGGTGTTGATACCACAAAGCTCGCAGCCGCTGAGCAGCGGACCCAAGATTTATTGCAAGGCCTTAAAGTCACAGTTGAAGCTTACCCAGAGCTAAAAGCCTCTGATGTATACATGAAATTGATGGCAGAGATCAGCGAGCAGCAAGAGCAGATTGGCGCAGCGATTCGTATTTTCAACGCTAACGTTGAAGACTTTAATAACGCGATTGAGATGTTCCCAGGTTCACTCATCAACAGCATGTTGGTACGTAAGCAAAAAATCGCAAGCTTTAGCGATAGTGAAGCACAAGCTGGATTTGAGTATAAACCTAACCTTTAACCCGTTGGGCTGGGTTTTAGCCCTTAGGTTGGTCAGCCTTCGAATGAAGGCTGATTACATTATCTTTGTATCGTTGCTACAGGACTGCTCATTCTAAATTGTCGCTTTAGAGTGGTTAATCGCCTGCCGCGGGTGCTGGACAGGATGTCCGAATGTCGTGATCACATGGATGTGAAGGAATGACCTTATGTGCAGACACTGCTGCGAGACGCCGCAAGTACAATCCCTGTAGGCTCTGCGATGACATCCCTGTCATCGAAGCCCGCAGCCGTATCTACACCGGATAATTGGTGTTTCACTTTAAGTTGTGTTGCTTGATGTCTAACGCGGAAATGCCCCAAAGTGAGTTAGTCTTCGAATGAAGGTTCATTACATTTTTTATTTGTATAGTGCTATGGGGTAGCCCGTTTGAGATTGTAGCTGAGTCGCTATTAATCGCCTCCAGCGGGGTATGTGCAGACACTGCTGCGAGACGCTGTGAATATGTCCCTATACGCTCTGCGGTTTCATCCCTGAAACCGAAGCCCGCAGCCGTATCTACACGGGATAATTGGTGTACTCACTCGGCTGAGAGGTTTAGTTTCTAACTTGAAAATGCCCCAATATTATTTTCACGAATCTAAATGGTAAATGGCACAAGTAAGCTTTGACTATAGAAAAGCTAATATGAAAGGTTTTGCGTACACCATAAGTAATGCCTGTCTTTTTTCTTTAAGCTCAATTCTTCCGATTTCACCGTCCTAGAACAAACTAAAATAACTGTAATTCTATACAGGTATAATGAACTTGATAAATAAGGCTGATTTATCGATGCTAAAAAGTTAAATACTTGCATCGATAAATTTTTTACATCTTAAATAGCGCCTGTTTATCATATAGTTAAGCTTCCGTTTTAATCTTACAAGAGACCCGATAAATGTTCTGCTTTACTTTGCGGGCAAGGTAAATTCAAATTTGTTAACACCAGCAAGATTAACGGCTTTACATCAATGAGTTACGTTGTTAACTTTGACGTAAATTAAAAAAGTGCAGGGATTTATCCGAGACGCTGGATAATAAGCTGTTATACGAAAATGGAAAATTCATGACCCCGACATTTGAACGTAAAATTACAAGTGAAGAAAAAGAATTTTTGGTTGGTTTACTTAAAAGTTCCCCAAGTGATTTAAAGAGGCTTAAAGAAATTTTAGAAAACTTTTTAATTATATGGTCCGCAAGTCTCATTGGATTGGTTTTAGTTTGGATTGCAACTGTTTGGCTAATTAATTTTTTCATTACTTTTGATTACGGTTTAAAAAGTCAGTATTCTTTTTACATTCTTTTTGGTTTTTCTATACCTACTTGCTTATATTCTTTAATTTCCACTACCAAATGGGCAAAAAGTTGGCCAGATGATCGGCTTGATTTAAAGAAGGATATTGATGGAGACAAGGTATTGGATACAACATATGAAGTTAAAGGGGTTAAACGCTTTCAGGAGCAAGAGCACGGTGGGCTAATTTATTTTTTGTTACTACATGATAATAAAGTATTAACACTTTACGATTACGAAAGTGTAGAAATTGAGATGCAGGGGGGTGACCCTCTAACGAGCAATTTTAAACCTCGTAGTAAACTACGAATCGTTAAAGCACCAAATACTGGATATTTCATTACTCAAGAGTTTGTTGGCAATGAACTTTTGCTCCCCGAACCTACGGATTTATTTTCTTCTCCTGACAAATGGCCTGAAGGTGAGTCATGGTGCAACATTCCATGGAATGAGCTTGAAAGTAGGTTAATCGCGTGAATCAAAAATCGTATAACAAGTGGCTGCAACCGACCGTCAAAAGTGTCACTTAAATTGCTGGCGCAATTACGCGCCACTTTTGCCGGCGGCTGAGCCAGGCGTTAACCCTCCAAGGTAGTTATGAAGAAATTAACATCCAAAAGTACTTTTTTTAACAAAAAAATATTTCCAACGATATGGTTCGGGTTTCTAGCAATTTTTGTCATTACGTCACTGTTTGCAGGCGGAGATAACGGTCCTGGTCCTATGTTTGTCGTCATGCCTATTTTTATGGCCGTATTTGGCTATTTCATAATGAAAAAGCTAGTTTTTGACTTGATTGATGAAGTCTATGACGAGGGTGATTCACTATTATTCAAAAACTCAGGTAAGGAAGTACGAGTTAGCCTACGAGACATAAAGAATGTTAGCTATCAAACTATGATGAATCCCCCAAAAGTGACATTAAGCCTCCGTCATGAAACAGATCTTGGTAGTGAGCTTAGCTTTTCTCCTCCAATGAGCTTCATTCCATTTAAGAAGAACAAAGACATAGAAGAGCTAATCGACAGAATAGATCAGGCAAGGGGTTAACAAGGCAATGGTTCGGAATTTTAAAAGCTCCGGCTTCGCCTCCACTTTTAAAATCCGCACATTGCGGCGTTACATACATTACTGTGTTAGGTGCTAAAAAAGGAGTTTCAGATGCCATACCGACCTACAGCCAACCATAGAAAAAATGTTCGTGGAGTTATATATCCACTAACTGAAGCAATACGACGATTATATGGTATGCGTCAATCAGATGGTTCTTATCCATTAGGGGCTTTTTACACCATAAATATCAGCAACACGGTTTGGAGAAGCGTTGGCGGAATTTGGTATATCCCTCAAACAGATTTAGATTGTAGAAATCCTCGTGAAGAAGTCGTTTCAGCATTTATCAATAGTATACACTCGGGAGAGTCAGTAGAGTTACCTAGCGGGAAAGTGATCACTTGGGAACAAATTCCTAATAATGAGTCTGCAGCTTTGCCACATCATCAAATATAAAATCGTATGTAACAAGTTACTCAATCGGACGCAAAACGCTTGGCTTGCGCTCCTTCGTCGCTAATTTTAGCCAAGCATTTATGCACCCATTAGTAAGGCGTTAGGCATATTAAAAGTAGGGATAGATTCGTGGTTAGGAAAATCAAAAATAAAGCCTTTGTTAAAATACGAAGAAAAAGATTAGGTTATAGGTTTGTCGGTTGGTGGTTTCTAATTCTGGGCTTATTCATGTCAGTATCATTTGGGCAATTATTACTCGAACCTGAGGGCGTTTTAAATTATAACGGTGTCGATACCACTGATTTTGACATTAAGCTAAATTCTTTCCTTTTCACCCTCATATTTCCAGTTATTGGCTTAGTACTTATTCTTATTCCCAAACATCGCATCAACAAATTACTCGTATTGCAGGCTCGTATGAACCCATTCTCGTCAAAGTGAAGAGTACACATATGCCTAACAAGGCGTTCAAACGGACAAAAAAAACAGTTGGTTGTTTTCACTCCGTTCAACATTTTAACCAACAATTTTTTGCCGCTTAACGTGGCGTTAATAGTCTCAAGGATGGAGTCATAGATGGTCTACTTTTTTATAGCAGTTTTACTATTAGCTATCTACTTTTCGGCCAGAACATCTTATATGGCCTACAAAAGTGATTTACTCGAACAAAACCAAGTCTATTTGATTTTTGCTGTCTCTTGGTTAGTGCCATTTGTAGGTGCTCTTCTGATTAGTTCAGTTCTGAAGCCCGAACTTAGTAGCCGAGAGGAAGCGGTAAAATCAATGTGGGATTGGATCTTTTGGTTTAACCCGCAAGAGCAACCCAATGTTTTCCCTTCAGAAGATAGTAGCCAAATGGGGTCGTCAGTTGGTGATGGCGACCATTAACAAGCTGCTAAATTCAGATTCACCAAGGCTGTCATGCCATTTGCTGAGCAAATCGCCCGCCAGCACTCGGTTCACTTATTAGCAGGGCGTTATATGTACAAGGAGTCGTGGTGAAAAAGTTCTTCAAATATCTAGGTTTTGGTTTTTTAAGCGTTATTATCTTTTTTATTGGCATTGGAGTTGTGACATCAATCAATACCGTAGATAAAGAAGCTGTATTCGAACCTTATATTGCTAAAGCTATTCCGAAATTAACTTCATGGGAGCAAACTTCTTATCGAGAGTTAATGTCAGAAGAAGGTTTTAACGGTGCAACATCAGAACAGTGGACTTTGTACCTTAATAAATTTTCAAAACTAGGTGAGTTTCAATCAATTGGTAAAGCAGAGCTTCAAAATTGGAAAACGCTTTCACCAATTGGTAGCCCAAGCGTTACGTATGCTATTTATCAAGTACCAGTCACATTTTCTACTGGTCTTGCTCATGTCCAACTTGCTTTGCAATCATCTGAAGATAAAGTCGAAATAAATAGTGTTAAGTTTTTATCTGACATTCTGATGCAATAGTACATATAACAAGTTGCTCAAAAGGACAAATAACAGTTGGCTATTTGCTCCTTCGTCGCCTATTTTAGCCAACCATTATTTGCCTCTTAGCAAGGCGTTATATTTTAAAGGAGTATGCATTGAGTTCCCACACAACTGTGATTGTTGACTGGCGAGGTCCATTTTCATATCAAGAAATAGAACAAAACTCGGATTGGGGTAATGGCTTATACCTTGCCACTGGTAAGTTAAAATATGAAAGAGAAGCAACAATTCAATATTGTGGTATCACCGAAGGTAGTTTTCATGGACGATTTAAAAATCATCATAAAGTTCATGAAATTAATCGCCAACAAGAATTTTGGATTGGTGAAATAAATTACCCAAATGATGCATCAAGACATTTCCTCGAAATGGCTGAATCTATAATCATATACTTTTGGCAACCAGAGCTTAATGAAAAAAAGAAAATATCAATACCAAAGCCGATTACTTTAATAAGTAAATGGTTTAAGAAAGACTCAACTCCACGTTACAGACAACATACTATGTGTAAGGAGTTAGATGACGTCTTATCGTTTGATGGTGAATCTTGGCGCACGGGTAACCTTCAAGTGTGGGAAGAATAAAATATAACAAGGCGTTTAAATGGAACAAAAAAAACAGTGGATTACGTTTCGCTACACATTATAACCCACAATTTTTGTCCGCTTAACGCGGCGTTACTGTAAATCAACTTGCCATACATTCCCTAATGAGACTCATCACTTTAAGAGCTTTGACTCTAAGCAATCTCAGTCCAAAAACGAGCTAGACCTTTAATCATAACTCTATTTGCCAAAGGTTGTGCTGTTCTAACTTAGTGTAGATACGGCCGTGACCGTCCATGACAAGGACGTCATGGTCGAGCTTCCATGGATGGACTTGCTGCGTGTCACGGCAGTGTCTGCACATGCGCTGGCCGCAGGCCATTGGAACCACTTCTGTTCAATGTCATTCTCAGCTTAAAGATATATCGAGTCTTTGTGGGCTTTGTTATCAAACGAAGTTTGATTTCGATGTAAGGGCTAGTCGAGCTGCAAGCTCCAACTCACTTTTGTCCATTAACGTGTTAGGGCCTGTCCTATTACTCTAAATGCAAAGGGTATGCTTTTCTAACTCAGTGTAGATACGGCCGTGACCGTCGAAAACAGGGATGTTTTCGTTGAGCTTACAGGGCCAATTCTGTTCCATACAGAATTTGGCATTTCCTCCATCCTTGGAGGTCAGATGGACTTGCAACGATATCCATATCTAAAAGCCAGTTCAGCATCCATGCTTCTCGTTCGTAGCATAAAGCTTCACTTTACTCACCGTGTCATGGAAGTGTCTGCACATACGCCGGCCGCAGGCCATTGGAACCACTTTTGTTAGATGCCACTCTTAGCCAAAAATATATCGAGTCTTTGGGGGCTTTGTTATCAAACAAAGTTTGATTTCGATGTGAGGGCTAGTCGAGCTGCAAGCTCCAACTTTCTTTTGTCCAAAAACGAGTTAGGCCTTTAGCCGTAACTCTAAATATTAAAGAGTGTGCTGTTCCAACTTGGTGTAGATACGGCTGAGACCGTCGAAAACATGGATGTTTTTGTTGAGCTTACAGGGCCAATTCTGTTCCATACAGAATTTGGCATTTCCTCCATCCTTGGAGGTCAGATGGACTTGCAACGATATCCATATCTAAAAGCCAGTTCAGCATCCATGCTTCTCGTTCGTAGCATAAAGCTTCACTTTACTCACCGTGTCTCAGAAGTGTCTGCACATGCGCTGGCCGCAGGCCATTGGAACCACTTTTGTTGGACTCCACTCTCAGCATAATAGAGATAGGGTGTTTGCTATCAAACGAAGTTTGATTTAGCTTTTAGACGCCGTCTAGCTGGATTACCAAGGTTTCCACCAACGTTCGGTACTTTGCCAGTCTCTTTTATCACCAAATCCAGAATCTAGAATGTAATAACGTTCACCATCAAACCTTAAGCGGGTAATGGTGGTGCGGCTTTGAGTACTATCAGTGAGTTTAGGTAGGGCACCTGACAGCTTGGTCTTAGTGAGCAGTTTTAGGTCGGCAAAGCCTTTGTGTTGTTTAGCTTCGATGTGCAGTGCACCTTTGCCAGTTTCAACTATGTAACGCTGCTCAAGGCTGGCTTTGTCATTAGTTTTGTCGCTAGCTGCACCATTCGTTTTGTTGCCATTACTTGCAGGGTTGTAGGCGCTATCTTCGTTTTGCCAGACCTTCCAATAATATAGCGGTAGCTTCTCTACCACCGGAATTAAAAAGCGTCCTTGATGGACAAATAAACTTAAGTAGTCTGACTCATATTGCATCGCCCCATCTGGGTGTTGCTGCGCTTTCACTCGCACACCCAGTGCGCGGGTGTCATTGTTAAGTTTGTAGTTGGCAGTATCAATCCAAAGCGGCGCTTGTACAGCCGTGTTTTTCTCTTTGTTATCAGGTGTTGGAGGAACAAGTGTCAAACCTGAGCGCTCAGTTAAACTTCCTGTATGACGAGCGATAACCTCATGAGTCTGAGTGTCCATAATGACGGTGCGCAGGGTATAACGCCTTTCACCTGCAAAGCTGCCGCCTGTCCATTGTAAATACGCGCCCATGGTAAATTGTTCTTGATGGGGTAGCTGCTTACAAACCGCGGCGCTGAAACCTCGAAAATAACCACTGTCATTTTCCATCGCTTCAAGGGCATCAGTGCTGCACGCTTGCTTGGCATGGCTTGCGGGCGAGAACGCTAGCGTGCAGGTCAAAAGCGCGCAAGTCAAAACGGCTGTGCTAAATAGCGCGGGTAGTCTTTTGCCTAGTAGGGGGATAGAGCGCTTGTTAATTGGCATCTTGAGTCTCCGCTTGACTGCTGTTTTGGTTTATTTGCCAAAATTCTGGGGAGGGTAATCGTTCGGTGATAACAGGGTAACGCTTGCCATCATATTTAAGCTCAGTGCTAAAGCTTATCTCTTCGGTTTGATCATATTCACCATCGGTGCTGTATTGCTGGCCCTGAGTGACTAACTTCAAATCATGGTAGCCATGGCTGTTTGTTGGTAACACTTCAACTTTTCCTTGTACCCCATAATGCAGGTAAACCTCGCCATTACTGCCAGCGGTATCACTGCCTTCTATTTCGTAATCCAGCGGTAGATGTTTGAGTACAGGCCGTAGCTTGTCTCCCTCTTGAACAAATAGGGTGAGAAAACGATTGGTTTTAAAGGCGCGGTACTCTTGCTCCTGTGGTGAACTGTCGCCGTTAGCAAGGTCGAGGATCAAACCTAATGCTGGCGTATTGTCGCTTAGGGCGTATTCGCGGCTATCGATACTATTACTGTCAGGATGACTTTTTATCGCGCTATTTTCTTGAATGACTCCCGTATAGCGGGCTTCAATTTGATTACTGTAGCGGTTGACGAGTATGACTCGCCATAAGTAGCTTGCGTAGCCATCTTTGTTAGATTGGTAATATTGAAAATAAGACAGTAATGCTTGCTCTTTGTTATGGGGTAATACTCTACAAACAGTATTGTCTGTGGCTAAGCTAAGACCGTACTTTCTGGTTACCAGTGCGGCATCAAAATCGAGTACGCTGCTTAACTGATTTAAGCTGCAATCTTGTTGTTGATTCTTTTGTTGCTCATAGCTCGTTTGTTCATAGCCTTCTTGCTCACCGCCTTCTTGCTCAAGGCTGTTTTGCTCAAGGCTGTCTTGTGCGTAGCTATTTGCATTGAAAGTTATGGCTGACATCAATGCCGTAAATATTATCAATGGTTTAATCATGAATTTCATAAGTTAGGCTTTAGCCATTTAATTAGTTGGGAGGGCGCGATAAATAGTGGTTTTATAGCCGCGAACTTGTACGCCATTGCGAAGCGGAATGGAGTATTCGGCCGAAGGTCTGTTGCTGTAATCGATATATTGTGGCGTGGCGTAATAAAACACGCCTCGATACTGCTGCGGTAAGTCTTTTTGCAGCAGCAGATCATATTGCTGGTTATAACTGCTGATAGGCAGAGGCTTGCCGTTACTGCTAAAAACTTCTTCACCAAGCTTGTCGGCGAGGGCTTGAGTGGTTCTTTGTGCGCCAGCGTCTTCTACCCAGTTAGCCATCAACTGGCCTTTAGCATTATGCTTGAGTGGCATTAAGATGGTGTCTTTGATGATGGGGATGTTCGTTACTAGCGCCAGTTTGTCTTGCTTGCGCAGTAAGCTTTGTACTTGCCCTACGGACACCTTCTCTATATGCGGCGCGTTAATACCATAAATCAAGTGGTCACAGGTATTATCGTCATAACCTAAATCGGTGCACACTGCGCCCCAATCAGGCATGCTGATTTCAATAAGTGCGGCGCCGTAATTTTGAGTAAAACGATGACTTTCATCAAAGCTAGCCTCAAAATAACTACCAAGGATTTGGTAATCAACACTGCGACGGCTTGCTAACCAGCGTTGATTGTAGGAGTCACTGCGTTTACCTTCACAAAGCAGCAGAGGGAAGGGGATTCGATTACCCGCACTAGCAGCTTGATACATAGCTTTGCGTTCACGCTCATCAAACTGACAACTGCCTAAATCTAGCATCAAAGCTTGAATTTTTAGGGCATTTTCAGCATCAACATGGCTTGGCAACAGGCTACAACCGCTGAGTAAACTGATGCTTGTAATACATGTCGCGAGTAAGGCCTTAGATCCAGTGTTTGTTAATATAAACATGATTATTGGGGTAACCTTTTTGAGTTTGAGTCTGGATCTGCAATAAATTTTCGCGCCTGTTCAAGACTCATAGGTTTTTTTCCAGTGATAGCTTCTGCTCTTAAGGCGGCTGATTGCGCAATAATCTGTTGTAATAACTCATTGGTGAGCAGGGTGTATTTTTGGTAGGTAAACCCAAATAGTGATTTATCACCATATAGCGCGAGTTTGTCTCCCGATTGATAGCTATCCCAATCCTCTTTTTTAATGCCGCAGATGTAATCGTTGCCCCAGAAACGATAACCTCCAAGGTATAGACCACCATCGCAGGTGCGGCTGTAATAGCCAAAACGTTTATCATCTATGGTGGCAATAACAACGGCTTTGTCGGCAGTAAAACTATGCAGCAGTACAGGTAAGCCTTTAGCGAGTGCAAAATGCAATAAAATGGGAATACCGATAGTGACAGATAAGATCACTTTTATCGGGCTGCGAGGCTGATTATCTAGGTTCACTCTTATCCATGAATTCTTCTGCTTTAACCCCCAAAATAGGGCTATTAGCAAAAGCAGCGATAGCGTTGCAGCGAATAAGCTGAGTCGCTCGTACAGCACGTCATTGACTAAGGTGTTGCTAAATACGGCAATCATCATGAGTGCCAGTAGCAACATAAAAAAATACCCCAGCACTTTTTGCGTTTTGGTGGTTTTTGGCGCAAAGATATTAGCCATGCCGTTCCTTAGTGTTTTCGGTGACGATACGCGTTGAACTTATTTTTAAGATAAAAGGTAGGGGAGGTTTTGTGATAACTGGTAAAGGATCCAAATAGCGAGCGGAGCGTTTGCCCATAAACCGTAACGGATGCTTTTATAATAAAGCTTGGAAAACACTAAGCTGCCAATCACCAGTGCGCTTACCCAAATTAAGCATTTAAAGATAAACAGTAGACCTGTACCTACGCCTTCATGGTCGACACGTACAACGCCAATCAGAAAGTTGGGACCGATAAATTGCAGCAGCGGTATGGCAATAACAAACAGCGCCTTTCCGAGCTGAGTTTGCATCAATGTTGAGATAGCATTTGGCATTTTTGTAGTGGCCTAAGATGAAGTCTTAATAAACGCGAATGATGGGAGCGATTCGGTCTAATGTTTTTAAATAATAAATACAGTAGTTTATCGGCATTGGTTTAAGCATTACAATGCTACGGGGGGAAGCGCTTGCAGTTGATGACTTTTTTGTGACTCGTATAACAAAGTCAAAGTGCTGTTGAATCATATTCGAGGGTTACATTACAGCAGCAAGCTGATGCTCGGTGTGGCTGTAAGCTTAATTTCAAACTCTAGGTCAAGATCAGCGTCACTCCGTAATAGACCATTGGGTTAAGTCATTATTTTTGGAGCTTGAACAAATGCAGGGTTTTAAAGGGCTAGTGGGGTTTTGTTCACTATTCATTTCACTATTCATTTCTTTATCGGTTACAGCAGGGCAAGGGCTGAGCTTTTTTCACGGTGACTGGCAAGTGGTGTGTGATAGTACTAACACCTGCCGCGCCGTAGGTTATCATAATTCAGAACAGCAAAATAAACTGGGGGAGTACGCTCCGGTTTCTGTGATATTTGAGCGAGCTGCCGGAGCTAACGCCCAGATAAAAGGCAAAGTTAAGTTCGGCGCAAGCTCATATAAAGTTGATAGCAATCAAACTCCAAATGAGGCAATCGCACTGACCATTAATGACTCCTACCAGAGCCAATTAGGGGCTAAAATGCCAGCTTATGAAGAGTTGGGTATGAGTTTTAGTGATGAGCGTGAGTTAACTAAAGAGCAAGTTAGCCATTTGCTTAACGCGTTGACCATGAAGGGCAATGTTGCTATTAAATTTAATAGTAGTGCAGGGGAAGAGTGGCGTTTATCTACCACAGGCTCTACCGCTGTTTTGTTAAAAATGGATGATTTTCAAGGCTTAGTTAACACGCCGTTTGCGATAGTTAAAAAGGGCCCGCGTACCACAAATATTGTGCAGCCAAAGCAAGCTCCTGTTATTTCAATACCTGAGCCGTTGCCTGTCACGACAGACGCTGATAGCGCATTAGCAAAGAATTCTGACTTCATATCTAGAATACAAACCGCTGTAAATCAGTCGTGTGATATTGCCCCTGCAGAAGATGGTAAGTTAGACCTGAATGTCGCTAGGCTTAGTGAGCATCTGCTGGTGGTCACCGCACCTTGTTGGTCTGCAGCCTATAACTATGGCGACGGGGTGTGGATTGTCGATGATAACCCCAATATTGAGCCCAAGTTTATTACCGATAGTGCGACAAACTACGCCAACGGTATCATTGATGAGTTTATGAAAGGGCGTGGTATCGCCGACTGTGTTTCGGCAAGGCGGTTAATTTGGAACGGTAGTGATTTCATTTTAGCAGACGATTATTCAACAGGGGATTGTCGTGAAATAGCCATGGGTGGTGCTTGGTATCTACCGACTAAAGTCAGTACGGTTATTTTAGGTAATGATCCTGCAGCTGGAATCGATTGCCAATCTGAGCAAGCATACAACACTGAGGGCATGGTTAAATGCACTCAGCGAAGCTTGGCAAGTGTTGAATTGAAAATAGCATTACTGATTGACACAATTCATCAATACTTAAATGCCACAAATAATGCTGATTTAAGTCGCGCGATCAAGACCGCGCAAGAGTCTTGGTTAAGCTATCGCAATGATGTGTGTCGGGTGGTTAGGCTGACTCATGCCGACGGCTCAATGAGTTTACCTTTAATGGTGGGCTGTAAGCTTGAATTGACTGAAAAGCGACTCAAGCAGCTACAAATGACGAAAAAGTCGCTCATTTAGTTATTTTATTTAGTGAGCTTATTTGAATTCTATGGGCAAGCACGACTGTGGATCCAGTGCTTGCCCTTTGCTATGTACTTAGCTAAGTACCGATAACTCTATACTGCTATATCCAGGGCCTGACTCTTTTTTTATAGTCGATAAATGCCTGACCAAATATTGCTTCAAGTGCGCGTTCTTCCGGTTGGATCTGAAATCGCTGCATATAAAGCATAAAGCCTACAATTCCGAGCATGCTCCAAAGTGATGCTAAATAACAAGCCCAAGCACATAAAGCTAATGTCATACCTAAATACATAGGATTACGACTTAATCTATACATTCCTGAGGCCACGAGTGCTGAAGCGGTTTCAGGCTTTAGTGGGTTGACCGTGGTTTTGGCTCGTTTAAAGCTAATGACCCCCGCAATGGCTGAAAGCATGCCTAAGATCAAAAATAGGCCGATGGCGATAAACTTGATATCTAATAGTGTGGGAACGCTCGTTGTAACTTTGTCATTGGACGCTAACAATGCAATGGCCCACATGAAAAATGCGAAAATCAGCGTAACGATAGGTGGGGGAATTTTATTTTCTAACTTGCCGAGTAACTTTCTTTGTAAATCTTGCAATGCTCGTCCTTTGAGTCGTTCTAAGCCTTTACAAAATAATAGGCGAATGACCAATAAGAATAAATACTTTACTTGATGTATCTGTTGCTCATCGGTGGCGCAGAGGAGGGGGGTAACCCTCTATCTAAGTCCATCCGTCTAAAACACTTCGTCTAAATTCCTCTATCTAAGTCCATCCTTCTAAACCCCTTCGTCTAAAAAGCAGGGGGAGGCTAAAATATCGCAAAGTCCAGGCTAGACAGGTGTTTAGCCTGTTGTTTTGGGTGTTTTACTATTCAAGTAGACGAAATAATGGTTACCTTGGCTATTTAAGAGGAATGAATCATTGAGTTTTAGCTCGAAATTCATACTTATTATTGAGTATCTGCTGTTAAATCTTGAATGATTTAGAAATAGTTAGTGATCTAGCTTCAAAAAAATCATCACCTCAAATCAATTGATTTACATTTTAGCTCTATATTAATAACTGCTAAAGATAATAATCATTCTCAAATAATCTGTATCTTGCTGATAATATGGATTATTGGCTATTGTGCTGATTTTAACTTGTATCTTTATTGCATCTTTATATTGTGAACTCATAGACGCTTTTTACGAAAACCTGCTTTAAGCCTCAAGTTATTTTGAGATATGCATAATCTTGAATTTAGATATCCCATTTCAATAAAATACCCACTTCGATATATAACCGGCCTGTAGTTAATGTCCACAATAAAAACCATGAAGTCAGTGAATTTTATGGCCAAATTAATGGCTAGCAGTTTACTCACGATTCTTATCAGTGTTCTGCCTGCTCAAGCGACCCCATGGGATAAGCTTGATTCAACGCAACTCGAACAAAAATTAACAGAGAAATTTAATGAAGGTAAGTACTCTCCAAAAGGAGCAGACTCTTGCCTGATGTGTCATAAAAAGAATGCCAAAGTCATGGCGATTTTTGACGGCGTTCACGGTGACATGAATAACAGCAAATCACCAATGGCCGGCATCCAATGTGAAGCCTGTCATGGACCGCTAGGTAAGCACAATCGTGGTGGCAAAGAGCCAATGATTAGCTTCAGCCCTGATAGCAAACTGCCTGCTGAAACACAAAATAGTGTTTGCCAAGGTTGTCATAACGATCCTAAGCAGATGGCATGGCATAACAGTACCCACAACCTAGAAGAAGTGGCTTGTAGCGACTGTCATAATGTTCACGCGGCAAAAGATCCAGCCCTTGACCGTTTAACGGTTAACGACACCTGTACTTCTTGTCATACCCGCGCTAAAGCCGATATGAACAAGCGTTCATCGCACCCAATGAAGTGGGATCAGATGACCTGTATCGATTGTCACAACCCACACGGTTCGATGACCGAAAGTGCGTTGATTAAGCCAAGCCTTAACGAAACTTGCGCCGAGTGTCATGCCGACAAGCGCGGCCCATTCCTATGGGAGCATGCCCCGGTAATGGAAGACTGCTCAAGCTGTCATACTCCCCACGGCAGTGTTAACGACAACCTACTTAAGTCGCGCACTCCACAGTTGTGTCAGCAATGTCATGCAGACGACGGCCATGCGAGCCGCATGACAAGCCAAGCAGGTCTAGATGCATTCAGTGCGGGTAAGAGTTGTTTAAATTGCCATAGCAAGATCCATGGTTCTAACCATCCTGCTGGCAGCAACTTTGCCCGTTAAGTCTAGGAGTGACAAATATGCGTTTAATTAAACCTTTTTCATTAAACCTGATCACCTTAGCCTTGCTAGGTGCTGGGACCAGCGCGTTTGCGGCTGATTTTGGTGTGCAAAATGCCAATATCACTGAAGGCAAAACGGCTAACTATCAGTGTAAGCGTTGTGTTGAGTCCCAAGGTTACACTGGCAGTGTTGGTGTGAGTGTTGGCGCGATTGATGCCGATGACAACCATGCTATCAATCAGTTTGGCACCGGTGATGACGGCGCTATCGCTGGCGTAAACAGTGACCTTCGTTATCAAAAGTCGGGCTATAAAGCTAAAGTTCAAGCTCATCAGCTAGGTATGGATAATGGCTTTATCACTATGGAGGCCGGTAAAAGCGGTCACTATAAGCTGGATCTCGATTATCAAACGATTACCACTAACCAAGGCAGCAATGCTTCGACCAATCTTTGGCAAAACGATGGCATGCTTACGCCAAGTGAGCAGACCCGAGTGTTAGATTTAGCTCTCCAAAGACAGCGCAGTGGTATCGGTTTTGAGTATGACTTCTCACAAGTGATGGGCCTAGGTCTAAGTAGCTATGCACGCTATGACCGTGAAGATAAAACCGGTCACCGCAGTGCAAGCCTAACTAGCCCAACGCCAACTAACTTTGCTGAAGCGGTTGATGAAACCACAGATAAATTCAGTGCAGGTGTGGTACTTGACGGCGCTAACTGGTTGTCAGAACTGAGCTACAACGGCTCACGTTATGACAACAATATGGGTGACTTAAGTCTGCCATATGCCTATGACGTTTATAGCGCAACGCCAGACAATCAAGCGCACCAAGTGTCTTTGTCTGGCCAGTACCGTTTAGCTTCTAGTGTCTTTAGCGGTCGCGTGGTGACGGGTCGTATGATCCAAGATCAAGATCTTATTCAGATGAGCGGCAACCCAATTCAAAACTGGGATGGCCAGGTTGATACCTTAAGCTCAAACCTAGCGGCTAGCACGCGAGTCAGCAGTCGCTTACGTCTAGGCGCAAGCTATGACTACAGCAAGCGTGATAACCGCTCATCGGTATTTGATTTTGCTCAATACGAGTTCAATTCAATGTCAGGTGCGTTTAAACAAAACGTGCCAATGGATATTGAGCGTCAAACCTTTAAAACCAACGCTAGCTACCGTATTGCCAGTGGTTACCGCTTACAGGCTGGTTACGACTATAAGCAAGTTGAGCGCAGCTATGGTGAGCGTGAAGAAACCCGTGATAATGAGTTTTGGAGCAAGCTAAACATCCGTGCGATAGACAAGCTAACCCTAGATTTTGGTGTGAGCTATGGCGAGCGCGGCGGTAGTGACTACCAAGCGAACGAGCTAACCAGCGATGAAACCGAATCGCTAATGCGCAAGTACAACCTTGCCGATCGCAAGCGCACAGAAGTTAACGCAAGAGCAAGTTACGCGCCGCTTGAGTGGTTAACCTTCGATGTTAGCACTTACTACGCCAATGACGACTATGACGCAACTGAAATCGGCCTCACTCAGGCTAAAGATTACGGTTACGACATGAGTGTCCATGCACAAATCGCTGAACCTCTATCTGTTTATGCCTTTGCTGGTCAGCAGTGGATCGATTCAGACCAAAACGGTGACCAAGCATCTGTTTGGCACACAGAAGTGAATGATGAATTCATTAACCTAGGTCTGGGTGCGACTTACACAGGACTCATGGATGGCAGACTGATTTTAGGTAGTGACTACCTATTTGCTAACTCATCTAGCAATACCGGTGTTAATGGTTACAACTCAGGCAACTCGAATCCAAACAGTTATGGCAGCTATTACTCCTATAACCACAGCGTGAGTTTATACGGTCAATACCTGATTTCAGAACAAATGGCAGTCAAGTTGGCTTACCAGTTTGAACGTTATTTTGATACAGACAGTGCTGCGGTCACCCCCGATAGCATTCCAGGTTTAATCACCTTGGGTGACCTGAACCACAATTACAACGCCCATCAACTGATGTTGACCTTCAGCTACAAGCTGAAATAAGTCGAGTCAGATATTAATAAGTTTGAGGAAAACAAGATTATGGAACGTAGAAGTTTCTTAAAAATGAGTGCCGCGCTGGGCTGCGCCGCAACAGTTACCGGCTGTAATTCAAGCTCTGATGATGCCAATGTTATTCCACCACAACCGCCTGTTACAGACGAAGTGGTGAACTGGTCATCTTGCCTAGTTAACTGTGGTTCTAACTGTCCAATTAAAGTCTTCACTAAAGATGGTATCGTGACCCGTGTTGAAACCGACCATGAAGTTGAAGACAACTACGGTCTACATCAAGTACGTGCTTGTGCTCGTGGCCGTTCACTACGTCAAAGAAACTACGCCGTAGACCGTTTAAAAACACCAATGAAGCGTGTTGGCGAGCGTGGTAAAGCAGAATTTGTACCAATCAGCTGGGACGAAGCGACTAGCATTATCGCTGAAAAACTATCGGCTGTTTACGCACAAGAGAATGGTGCTAAGTCAGTATTCCGCAGCTACGGTTCTGGTGCTTACTACGGTTTTGCATCAAATGCGTGTTTCAACCGTCTATTTAACCTAAATGGTGGTTGCCTAAATGCTTATGGTAACTACTCTTGGGCGCAGCAGATGGAAGCGGCGAAGCACACCTTTGGTACTGGCAGTACTAGCGGTTCGTCAACCATCACTATTGAAGACAGTGACTTCTTCTTAGGCGTTGCTTACAACCCAAGCGAGATCCGTCAATCGGGTTCTGGTGAAGGTTACGATTACTTACAGGCGCTGCAAAGAAACAACGGCCTAGAAGTGGTGATGATTGACCCTCGTTACACTGACTCTATGTTAGGTAAAGAATCAAGCTGGTTACCAATTCGTCCAGGTACTGATGCAGCGTTTGCTGAAGCGGTTGCTTATGTGATGATCAACCACGCTAACTTTGCTGGTCAATCTCTACCGTTTGTACTTGAGCATTCAGTTGGTTTTAACAAGCAGTCAATTGAAGATCAAAAAGCGATTTTTGCAGCTAGCAGCGATGCGACTGATCAAGAATACGCTAAGGTGATGAATTCAGATGAAAACTACCAAGACTACATTCTAGGTCAAGGTATTTACACTGAGGCTAAAACACCTGAATGGGCTGAAAAAATCTGTGGTATTTCTGCAGAGAAAATCCGCTACATCGCTGGCAAGCTAATGACAGCTAAAGCGCCTTACATCGTTGTTGGTGCGGGTGTTAACCGTCAAGCAAACGGCGAGCAAAGCATGCGTTCTCTATACATGCTATCAGTGCTAACCGGCAAGCTTGGTACTCGCGGCGCATCAAACGGTGAATTGCCATACATGAGCAGTATGTCTCGTGCAGGTATTCCAACAGGTAAGAATGAAGTTAAAGAAAGCATCTCTTTCTTCACTTGGTCTGAAGCGATCCTAAATGGTGAAACCATGACGGCGCGTAGTCACGGCGTTCGTGGTACTGACGGTTTAGATACGCCACTTGGCGCGAACATTAAGTTCATCCTGTCAGCATCTGATAGCTCGCTACTCAACCAGCACGCTGAAATCAACAATACGGCTGAAATCTTCCGCACTGCTGAAGACTTATTCATCGTTTCTTGTGATTGCTGGATGACACCGGGCGCTAAGTTCGCTGACATCATCCTACCGGATACCAGCTGGTTAGAATCAAACGACTTAGTTAACGATTCATACGCTTCTGGCTCTTTAGGCTACCTAACTGCAATGTCTTCTTCTGTTGAGACTATGTGGGATTGTAAGTCTATGTATGAAGCCGCTGCGATGATCGCCGACAAGATGGGCGTTGGCGCTGGCTTTAGAGATGGCAAGAACGAAGATGAGTGGTTAGAAGAGCTTTATCAAAGCACTAAAGCTAACAGCAACAACATCGGTGTTTCTCCAGCATTCCCGGCTACTTACAAAGAAGCACAAGAAATTGGTTTCTTCCGTAAGAACATGAACGACAACCACGTTGCACTGCAAAGCTTTGTTAAAGAAGGCAAAGCGCTTTCAACACCAAGTGGCAAGATTGAAATCTACTCTGCTGAACTAGCATGGCGCGCGGCTAACTGGGATCAAGAGAACAGTACTCAAAATCCTACAAACGTTAAGGGCGACACTATCACAGCTATTCCACAGTACACGGTAACGTGGGACGGTTATGAAGATGAAGGCACTAAAGAAGATTACCCAATTCAGCTAGCGGGTTACCACACTAAGGGCCGTACTCACTCAAGCTACCACAACGTACCTTGGTTACGTGAAGCGGTAGAAGACGCTGTTTGGGTTAACCCAATGGACGGCGCTAAGCACGGCTTAAGCTCTGGCGACAAGATTGAGATGTACAACGAACGCGGCTCTGTTGAAGTCACTGTACGTATCACGCCACGTGTTGCTCCAGGTGTATTTGCCCTAGGACAAGGTGCTTGGTACAACCCTGGTAACAAGCGAGGCAGCACTGGCCACATCGTTGATGAAGGCGGCGCAATCAACTCGTTAACACGCTACCAGCCTAGCCCTGTCGCTAAAGGTAACCCACAGCACACTATTCGTGTTGCCATTAAAAAGATTTAAGAGAGTAGTTAATTATGACTGAAGCAACTCAATACGGTTTTTACGTCGACAGCACTAAGTGTACTGGCTGTAAAGCATGTCATGTATCTTGTAAAGACCGTCAAGGTAACGAGATCCGTAACAATACTAATCCTGAACAAAATGGCGTGCCTGCACTAAATGGCGTAACTTGGCGCCGTGTGTACGAATACGGTGGTGGGCAATGGACTGAAGGCCAAAATGGCTGTTTCGAGCAAAGTGTATTTGCTTACTACATGTCTATTGGTTGTAACCACTGTTCTGAGCCTGTGTGTGTTAAAGCTTGTCCAACTGGTGCCATGCATAAACGCCGCGAAGATGGTCTAGTACACGTTGCACAAGACCTATGTATCGGTTGTGAGAGCTGTGCTCGTGCATGTCCATATGACGCGCCACAAATTGACCGTGAACGTAAAGTCATGACCAAGTGTGATGGTTGTTTTGAGCGCATCGCTGAAGGGCGTAAGCCTGTATGTGTTGAGTCTTGTCCGCTACGTGCACTAGACTTTGACACTATGGATAACCTACGCGCTAAATACGGTAACGGCGATGGTCACATTGCACCATTACCACCAGAGTCAATCACTTCACCAAACCTTATCATTAAGGCTAACGTGAATGGCGGACAAGGCGGCGATATCCTTAACCCAACTGAAGTATAACTTCAGTAAGAGGTTAAGTATTAAGGTCTTTAAATAGTACATCAGCAGCGGGCTTGATAGCCCGCTTAGCTTGTAAGGTAAATTATGTCTTCAAAAACGCAGCCATTAACGCAATCAACCTTAGCTCATTCATCTATCGCTGCAGTGGACTTTGTCGAGTATCAAGGACTAGCGCGAATATTGCATCATTGCCTTATTCGTTATCCTGAGGCCGATTTTGTCGACGGGCTAAAAGAGTGCGATGTTGCTGGCAGTTGGCCAGAGTTTGCCAGCCGCGAGCAAAATAGCACAGGTCGCAAATTGCTGGGAGATTTTTTACAGCAATGGTCGAGTGAAGCGAGTGCGGAAGATGCAGAGAAGGCATTAATTACTTTAAAGCTGGATTACGGCCAACTTTTCTTTGGACCAGGCGAACCGACAGCTGTGCCGCAAGGCTCAGTTTACCTGTGCGAAGAGCAGTTAATTAACGATAGAACCACGGTTGAATTGATGGATTTTTATCGGGCTCATGGCGTTGAGTTGCAACTTGATTACAAGCAACCCATCGACCATATAGGTTTGTTTTTCGCTGTACTTGACCAAACATTTGGTCGCTTGCAGAGCGAAGCAGATAACCAAGCTTTGATCCGCTTTACTCAAGTGTTATTGCAGCAGCACTTGTTGCCTTGGGCACTGCGCTGTTGTGAGTTAGCCGTTGAGCACGCCAAGACTGATTTTTATCGCGGCGTTGCCTTGCTAACCACAGACTTCTTACTGCAACTGCAACAAGATTTCCAAGTGTTAGCGCTGGAAAAGCGCTTATTCCGCTAATTGATTAATTAAAGATGTAAAAGCCCGCAATTGCGGGCTTTTTTATTGGCTAAATGCCCGTTGATTGGTTGAGTTTTATACTGCTTGATGTTAACCGTGGCCGCCCATATTTCGGCTAGACTGGCGTTTTTCGCTACGCACTTTCTCTAGCTGAGTATTAATCGTCTGTAATAGCTGACAAAGCTGCTTAGCGTCATCATCGAGTGGCGCTGCGTTATTTTGGCTACCTGCGCTTGGGTTGATAAGCGATTGACTCCACTGATAGCTAATCGTCAGCACTAGGTGCTCCGACTGACCTAATTCGCCTTGCTCAATCTCTTTGACAAACAATAAACGACTGGCTGCAAATAAACAGTGCAGGGCAAGCTCTTGCTCAAGTGCTGTCTGTTCGCTGCTATCCATAGGCGGTAGCCAAACGGGTTCGCCCTCAGCAAATACTAATGCAGATATGGTGTTAGTCACGGTTGCAAGTGAGGTTGCGCCGCCAAACAGTTGTTGTACCTTGTCACTGCTTCGTAAGGTTAAAGCAAGTCTGTGGGCAAGAATCGACTTACTCCACTGCTGGCCTAATGAGCGTCTCAGAGTCATTAAATCAAAATCTCGTATAAACGGCCTCAAAATCGAGGCGAAATCAAGCTAAGTGTTTAGTTTAGCATTTTGGATTATCTCTATATGTGCTTGACGCTGCATAATCGACTTAAGGTGTTAAATTGACTAGGACTGTGGTGCATTTCTGCTAAAATCAGCCTTCTATATATGATGAATTTTTAAGGTTTAAAATGGATATTCAACGCGTTAATCCATGTGCTAATTGGTCTGATGCAACCGTGTTTAATAATATGGCGCATTTTGTTGAGATTGCCGCCGATGTTGAAGGCAATATGCTCAGCCAAACAGAACAGGTCTTTGCTCAGGCTGAAGCGACTTTAGCTAGCGTGGGTAGTGACAAATCTCGTTTGTTATCAGTGACTATCTATGTCACTGACTTTGCCAATGTGGCAGTATTTAATCAGGCGTGGCAAGCCTGGTTACCAGAAGGCTGCGCACCTAGCCGTGCATGTTTAAAGGTTGAGCTTGCAGACCCTAGCTACCTTGTTGAAATCGCTTTTGTAGCCGCAGTAAAATAGTTTTGCGACTCAGTTAAGCTACTGGCCACGTCAGCTGGGTCAGTAGCTTTATTTTATATGCCGGTTAATCAAGTTACCGCTTAATTGCTAGTCTCATTATTAAGTACTTGCTGATATCTTTGGTTTGGTTTTTTCTATAACAAAGCAATTGCATAGTATTTCTATCTAGGAAATTAAATGCACATAATGTTTAATAAGTTATTTTAGTGATTCATATTAATTACAACTTTTAGAGAATAACTCGTTATTGTTAACCTTGTCTCTATTTTTATTAGGTTGGTTGTGTATTATGTGTTTTTTGTTTTTCATATGACAACATGAATAAAATTAAATGTATAGTCGGTCGAGAGGAGATTGCTAAGTATGCAGTTAATATTATGGATGAGAATGGTGACCTAGACTTCTCGTTTAGTGATATACGTAATAGGTATAGAATATCTGCAGGTAAACTGTATCGTTGCTTTCCATCTAAAAGTGAATTACTAGCATATATTTACTATAAAACACTCTCTGAGTTTTTTGATATAACAAAAGACTTCCATCGCTATCAACTTACCACGAAAGAAAAAATAGCTTGTTTGGCATGCCTACAAATATTTGTTCGTGGTATTTTTCCTGATAGAACTGGGATAGACATTCTAAGCACCAATAAGTTTGTATTTGATAATGCATCAGACAGTATACTCGAAGACTTAAATAAATTGATTTCCAATATACAAAAGTTTCGCTTTTCTCAGTTTGTAGAGGCTGTAAATAGTGGTGAGTTAATCGCTACAGAAGAAGAAATAAAGTTGGTGCTTAAACATTTAGCCTTGATATCTAGAGGGAGCTTATTTATCTCAAGGCATATATTCCTCTCCGATAAAAAAAGTTCCATATTTGAACTTATGGACTTTTGTGACGTGGCGATGAATCAATTAGAATGGTCGTCAGCTAACTATTCTATTGATCACAACAAAGTCTTATTGGCCATGCGGACCATGATAGACCGTAAAGGGAATAGCTTTATTCGTTAGACTGTTTCAAAATACAAATAAGGCGCCGTAGCGCCTTATTTGCTGTTTACTTATTGCTTGTCAATGTGACAGGTACCACAGGCCCAAGGATCAGGCCATTCTTTTGACATTAGATAAGTCGAGTTTTTCGGCATGTGAGTATCTGGATATTTATCTTGCTCACCCCAAGTGTTAGGGGAACGTTTACTACCGAACTCTACGTTACCAAGGAATTCATCTTGCTTTCTCAAGAATAGAGCGCCAGCATCTCCATGATTTGGAAGACCTCCATCAGAGTTAGCAGAGTGACACCAAAAGCAGGTTGTAATTGCTCCGTGAGCTTCAGGTGCGCCATTGCTTCCGTGACAGCTTGCACAGAAATAGGGCTGCACAGTATCGAAACCGCTAGCTGAGTTTACAGGCCAACTTGAGCCACCGTGTCCTTTCGGGTCTTTTGCCTCATTATGACAAAGCGTACAATCTGCAACTTTCCAGCCAAAATGTGATTCTTTAAGAACTGCTGCGCTACCAGATGGATTATCCTCTGTTGGCGTTGTTAATCTGCTAACTGTTGCTATATCCGGTGCAACCGCAGGATACGTTTTAGAGTCCATTTTGTGCATGGTTACAGCGCCACTATTGAACACATAGTCATGAGTGTCATTTACATCATACACTGGGTATTTAGCATCTCGGCCTTGGGGGTAGATAGTTAATTCAAACTCTTCAATACCATAAGGTAAGTGTGTTGAGCTTAACATATCGTAAGTAAAGTAGCCGCCTTGACTGTTGTTTCTGTTGTTTAAGAAACACATTTTTAAGTCTAGTACTATTGTGTTCTTAACGTCAGGTAAAGGTTTACCTTTGTAAAAAATTTGTTCACCATCGATATTGTAATGGTCACAATCAGTTACCATTGCCCCAAATTCTTCCATGGCATATTTGTTTGCAAAGTTCATCCATAAGCCATTACCCACACTTGCGCCACTGCCAATACCGAAAATAGGTGCGCGTTCAACACCAAACTGATTAACAATAGCTCCACTCACCATCAGAGGCCAGAATGATAGCTCAAACCTTGGTGTGTCAATATCGTTAAGTAGGAACTCACCTGTTTTTTCATCCATATGAGTATTGGAAGATAGCATAATGTCGATAGCTGTAATCACACCGGGCTTATACATATCGCTTCTAAGATTGCTTGGATAGACTTTCATATCTAGCGCGTATTGGTGGTAATCTTCCTCTGTGGCGGATTCTCTATCATAGAAATCACCATCAAAGAAATAGAAGTCGTTAACGTAAGTGTATGGGCGCCCCTTGTCATCTATAGGGTATGCTTTTTCGTTTGGTACGTTAATTTTACCGCCTTGGTTAATATGGCGTTCAATATCATTTCTCCAAAGCCATTGTCTACGTTCAGTGTAGGTTGGAGCTTCTGGGAAGAATCGAACATCTTGACCCTCTCTGATTGAGAATCTGTCAATATTGATATAGTTGAAAGCAGTAAGAAGTTGTCTATCACCTCTATCAATACCTCTATCGCCATTTGCTTTAAAGTGCCATCTGTTACTTTCAAAGTAAGCAGGATAGCTCTTGTCATGGCTTAGCTCTAGTTGACGGTTGTATTTATCGAACTTGCTAGAAATGTAAGAGTTGTCAACTTCTGTGAATTTACCGTCTCCATTGACATCCCAATTAACTGTAAACTCGTAAGTGTTCAGTTCTGATAGCTCATAATTATCTATTTTTAATTTTGAGTATCCATGTTTGCTGCTGTGGAAAGGTACTGCAGTGATGTTGATTTCAAGGTCATCACGAATAAAGTCAATGTATCGGAATAAGTCAAATGCTGAAAAATGATTAAGCTGATAAATGTCAGGTCTTGCAGTGCCTTTACCTAAGTGGTCACCAACATTCTCTAACCATTTGTTCATTTCGTCTAAATCAATTTCTAACTCAACTTGTCCATCACCATTTTCACCAATAACAGGGCGAGGGTTATCAATACCATTTTCAGATGCATCTAGTTGAACGATGTTACCGTCATTGTTGAAATCAGCAAATACATCGTGTCCATTTCTATCTAGTGATGCACTTAGTTCTGGGTTCGTAGCTCTTACTCTTAGCATTTCATAATATTCGTTACCATCAATGCTAAATTTTTTACTTCGTGTAATACAATCAGTGCTAAAGAACTTATTTCTATCTTCATCAGTAAGTTCGTCCATTGGTTTATTTAGCTGATAAGCGGCTCTAATATCAAATGTACCGTCAGCATCTTTTGGATATAGTTGCTTGGTTACTTTCTTTCCATGTTCTTCTACAACAACAGTAGACGGTAATCCGTTAGCCCCTAACTGACAAGCGAACCCCCAAGTTTGAACTTCATCAAACCTTCGACCTAAGGAAACATGAACTTTACCTCTTGATTCACTTACTCCGTCTAGACCTATGTAACCATGAGTAACGTATTTCCAAACGGGATCGTTGCTTTTAGGTGCTGTAGAGTCTGGAGCGGGTTCAACAGGCTTTATATTATCTGGATTTTTGGTGTTATCATCGCCACAGCCAGCTAATAGCACTGAAAACATTAAGGCTCCCAGTAATTTATTATTCATTATCTATTTCTCTATATAAGATTGTTGTTAATTGCTTCTAAAATTAAATTAGGGTTGTTTTTTGCGCCTAGGATGTTTTTTGCAATTTCCAAGTGGTACTGAACTCCTCTAGTCGATAAACCAATTAGTTTTGCAATATCTTTTGAACTCATGCCTAGTGCTGTTAATTTTATAATTGCTTGTGTTTTTGAGTTTATCCCCTTGTTGTTTATGTTTTGTTTTTCTTTTTCTTGTATTGTTGAAATAACTCTTCTTAAGGTGATGTCTATGTCGTTAGCTTCATACCGCTGAGTTGAATAAAGTATAAGTATTCCAGTAATAGTATTTGAATGTTGGGGGTGCAAACAGAATAACGCTATGTGTTTATTCCTCATTCTTACTGGGATGTTAATAGATTTGCTATTAATTACATTGTTCTTCGCTAAGATATACCTCGCACTGTTAAGAGCTTCTGGATCAGAGGTGCTAATGCTGTACATGTTTTTTAAATCTACTTCATTTGTAAAACTATGGATTGGAGTTATTGTTGTTACTTGGATTGATTTCCCATTGTGTAAATATATCCAATCAATGTTGTTATTCATTTTTCGACCTTTATTTTAAATTTTATATTGTGATCGAGTCAGATGAATATTGTGCGGCTCTCATTATTTTTGTAGTGCTTATTTCTGATTGTATTTTGTGATTTCTAGCAAAGATATCAGCACGAATGTTGTGGTTTGGTTGTTGTTGCGTGGCGTTGGTGTTGGTTTTTGGGCTTTTTATGCCTTATTCCCATAATTGTCGGACAGATTGTCCGCACATTTAGCCTGGGTGAAGGTGATAAGGGCGTAAAAAATAGAGTCAACGGAAGAGCTTTCCTTGGCGACTGTTTTTAGATTGTGTCTGTTGCAAAGTATAAAGTGTTCACTAATCGTTACCGATACTAGCTGTGAGTGACTCAGGGCACAGACTCTATTTGAGTAAGGTTAATCTAACTGTTTAAGTAGCTGCCTGACTTGAGCGCGAGTCTCATCTATTTTTGTCACAACAGCCTGTGCACTAGCCTCATCATCGGGTAATTGCTGCCAATTTGCTTGCCAGCTCAGCTTTAGCTCCTTTGCGGCCACGCTGATTTCTGGCTCGGTTATCATACTCAAATCGGCAATCAAATTAACTTTTACCCAGCCCTTACGCGGACTACCTAAAACTAAATCTTGATCGTAATGGGCGGCGTAGACGATAGACTCTAGTTCAGATAACTGCAATAGCAGCTCAAAACTGGCCGAACGCATATTGCTGTTATATTCGGTGATCTCCATACGCCAGACGTTATAACTAAAGCCCACTAAGGCAAACAACATACTAAATACAGCGGTTAGCTGAAATACAGAAACGGTTTGCTGGCCTGATAGTTCTATTTTCAAAATTGCCTCCAACTCCTAACAATACAGAGTGAACCTCTTCCTCTAACTTTAGACAAAGAGATTGATTGCACAGCAGACATTTCTATTTTTTGAAACGAAGTTCACTCTAGTTAATCTTTATCGATAAAAACAAACCTGAATTAAAGCCGTTAATTGCAGGGCTGATTTAGTTCGAACTCAGCTGTTTTCCTATCTTGGTTTTTGTTGAAATCTCCTTTGTTTATCAAACACAAAATTAATTTGCTATAGCTTTTGACATCAAGCATGTAGCGACTACATTTTATATATCACAATACCCTTATATTACGGATGGATACCTTATGAGATCATACCAAGTTCCATTGATCGCGGGAGTTTGCATCGGCTTGTTAAGCAGCGTTGCAATCGCAAAAACTAACCCCGCAGACAATGCACAATATGAAAAACGTTTCCCTAAGCAATACCAAAGCTGGCAGAAAACCGCTGAAAGCAAAGAGGTTTCAGATGCATTATCGGGTGATCCAAATTTGGTTATTCTCTGGGCGGGATATGGTTTCTCTAAGGATTACAATGCGCCAAGGGGGCACCAATATGCGATCACAGACGTGAGAACCACGTTACGAACCGGTGCACCAATGAAAGAAGACGAAGGCCCTATGCCTATGGCTTGTTGGAGCTGTAAAAGTCCCGACGTGCCAAGGGTGATAGAGGGGCAAGGTGAAGGGGAATACTTTAAAGGTAAGTGGGCCAAAGGTGGCCCTGAAATCGTCAATGTTATTGGTTGTGCAGATTGCCATAAACCAGGAACGCCAAAGCTAAGGGTGGCAAGGCCATTTGCCGAGCGTGCCTTTGCAGCGATTGGTACGCCGTTTGACAAGGCAGATAAGAGCCAGAAGCAAAATATGGTCTGTGGTCAGTGTCACGTGGAGTATTACTTCGAGAAAACTGAGGAACATCCAAATTGGGTTAAATTCCCTTGGGATAACGGCACCACAGTAGAGAATATGGAAGCTTACTACGACAAGTTGAAGTTTAAAGACTGGACCCATCAACTATCAAAGGCGCCAATGTTAAAAGCGCAGCATCCTGGGTATGAAACAACGGCCCTAGGCATGCACGGTGATATGGGCGTATCTTGTACTGATTGCCATATGCCGCGAGTCACCAATGCTGAGGGTAAGGAATACACAGACCACAATGTTGGCAGCCCATTTGATAAGTTTGAATTTACCTGTGCAAATTGTCATGAGCAGACCAAAGAGCAATTGCAGTCCTTAGTTCAAGCGAATAAAGATAAGGTCAATGCATTAAAACTTAAGGCAGAGGCTGAACTGGTTAAAGCGCACTTTGAAGCCGCTGCAGCATGGAAAGCTGGGGCATCAGAGCAGCAAATGACGGCAGCGTTAACCGATATTCGTCATGCACAGTGGCGCTGGGACTTTGCCATTGCATCTCACGGTATTGCAGCGCATGCGCCGGAAGAGGGACTGCGTATTCTAGAGACCTCACTGACTAAATCTGCAGAGGCCCGTGCTAAGCTTGCGAAAGTATTGGATACTCAAGGCGTTAAAACCGCGGTAGCCATTCCTGATATTTCAACTAAAGCTAAAGCTCAAGCGGTGTTAGGCATGGATATGGATAAGATGAATGCCGACAAAGCCATCTTTATCGAGAAAGTCGTGCCGAAATGGGAAACAGAATATAAAGCTGCAAATGGTGGAGAATAAGCGTTAGGTTTTGCTGTAATTCGGCAGTAAGTTTTGCTGCAACTTGGCAGTAAGATTGTGCCATGTCTAGAGACAAAATAAGATTCCGGGAAGTTTACGCTTCGCGGAATTTTTTTGTGTTGAAGACGGTGAGGCCTGGAAGTTGAGAAATAATAAGGATACTCATACTTAGGCAAATGATAACTTGATGTGTATTGAAAGCTTCGATGATAGAGGCGACAACATTATTACAGGAACGGCATAAATGGAATTTAATCAGATTTGACATTTTGCAGAGTAAAAGCAGCAAAAAATAGCGACAACTTGTGATGGTCTTACTAAGGATTGGCGACAATATTGAATATTCTACTGGTGAGTGCTAGTCAAAGAGCGGACTCTAATAGCATCGAAGTCGCTAGGTATTTACAAACAAATATTCTAAATGATCTAGATAGCGTCCAATCAGGTATCTTAGATTTATCGCTTTATCCTAGCTTGTTAGAGCATTATGGAACGAGCAGGGATGATGTCACTTCGCTTGATAACGATAAAGCTGAAGTGCTAAGTCTGCTTTATGCTTGTGATGCAGTGGTATTTATCACTCCCGAGTGGGGCGGCATGATCCCTCCCGCATTAATTAATCTTTTTCTTTTATCAGCCAATGGCTCTGCTAACGGTTTACCTTTAGCCCATAAACCGGCATTTGCTATCGGTATTTCAACTTCCAACGGTGGGAGTCACCCTATTTCTTTATTAAAAGGTTATACGGCAAAGAATAGCCATTTAGCTTGGTTGCCATTGCATGGGATTATTCAAAATGTAGAGGCATTTTTAGCATAAGCTTGGACACCAATGAATGACGATAGGGTTTCGCAGGTACAGTCACGTTTATTGGTTGGCATTAAAAGTTTGATTATTTACGCTGAGCAGCTCGGTTTTGTTAGAAGTGACTTACTAGCGCTATCTAAAGTACATCCTTTTGGACAGTAATGTTTAGTTGGAAAGAAGCTTCGAAGAATAGTATTGCAGTAGGGGAAAACAGCTGCGAACTGTGATCTAGGTGGATTCCCTTGGAATAAGAAAGTCTATATTATCGCGTCCCGTTTAATTTTGACTGTAAACCATGAAATTTGTAAAACTGGCTGCCATCGCCCTGATGTGCTCAAGCCTTACTGCTTGTATTACCTTCCCAACAGATGAGTCCAACACAGTAAAAGTGTTATGGGATGACACCCTCTCTCTACAAGGTTGTGAACTTAAAGGGACTGTTATTGGTTCACAAGGCCACTTTTATGACTATTGGCTACATGCCGATAAAGATATGGTGTGGGGCACGCTTAATGAAATGCGTATCAAGGCTGCTAAGCTTGATGCTGACACCATCTATCTCTACAAACCACTTGGCTTTACAGGTTCTGTGACCATGATTGCTAATGCTTATGATTGTGAAGTTCCTGCTGCAGAGTCTACGACTGATTCTACAGCGGACTCTGTTAGCGCTGCTGTACAACCGACAGTTGATGAAGCTGTAGCTGCAAAATAGCTTTAAGCTTTGGTTATAAAAAAAACGCAGCCAATTGGCTGCGTTTTTGATTGGTATATCCCTTTAGATAGTTTTAGTTAGCATTAACTAAAACGTCATTTCAGGCACATGCTCAGGTACCACGAGTTTACCTGCAGTTTTTGAGACAATCTCTTCAACAGATACCCCAGGTGCACGCTCTAATAGGTGAAACGCGCCCTCTTTAATTTCCAGAAAGGCTAAGTCGGTTAATACGCGCTTAATACAACCAAATCCTGTTAATGGCAGCTCGCATTTTGGCAGTAACTTTGAGTTACCTTTCTTGTCGGCGTGCATCATGGTGACAATAATATTGTCGGCGCCAGCCACGAGGTCCATCGCGCCGCCCATACCTTTAATCAGCTTGCCGGGGATCATCCACGAGGCGATAGAGCCTTGCTCATCGACTTCGAATGCGCCCAGTACCGTTAAGTCCACATGGCCGCCACGGATCATGGCAAAGCTCTCAGCGGATGAGAAAAACGATGCGCCATCTACCGCTGTAACTGTTTGCTTACCGGCGTTGATTAGGTCGGCATCGATAGTCTCTTCGGTTGGGAACTCGCCCATACCCAATAAACCATTTTCCGATTGCAGCATTACATCTATGCCTTCTGGAATATAGTTGGCCACTAAAGTCGGGATACCTATGCCTAGGTTAACGTAAAAGCCATCTTGGAGTTCTTGTGCTACACGCTGTGCCAGTTGCTCTCTTGATAATGCCATGGTGCTGCCTCCTTATGCTTTTGATTCTGTTTTGGGGTCTGAGTCAGAGACTGGTTTAACAGTGCGTTGCTCGATGCGCTTTTCAAACTTACCTTGAATGATGCGATTCACGTAAATGCCTGGGGTATGGATATGGTCAGGGTCGAGCTCACCCGGCTCTACAATATGCTCGGCTTCTACCACGGTGATCTTGCCTGCCGTTGCCATCATTGGATTAAAGTTGGCTGCGGTCTTACGGAAGACCAAGTTACCCATGGTGTCGGCTTTCCATGCACGCACTAGCGCAAAGTCCGCTTTTAGCGCTGGTTCTAACACATAGTGTCGACCATCGATTTCACGGGTTTCTTTGCCTTCAGCAACGGGTGTGCCGTAGCCTGTTGCGGTAAAGAAGGCTGGGATGCCTGCGCCACCTGCACGAATTTTCTCGGCTAAGGTGCCTTGGGGAGTCAAGATAACGTTAAGCTCGCCAGATAACATCTGCTGCTCAAAGGTGGCGTTTTCACCCACGTATGAAGCGATCATGGTATCGATTTGACGGCTCTTTAATAACAGGCCTAAACCAAAGTCATCGACGCCAGCGTTATTTGAGATAGCGGTTAACCCTGTGACACCCGTTTTGACCATTTGGGCGATTAAGCCTTCTGGAATACCACATAAGCCAAAGCCACCAACCATTACTGTCATATCGTTACTTAGGCCTTTTAAAGCCTCTTCGTAACTACTGACTACTTTATTTAGCCCTTTATTTAGTCCTACCATTATTGTTATTTCCTTATTCTGTCAATGCTAGGACTTAGGTACTAGGTCCTAGATTTTGAGTTCTGATCTTTCGTCGCCGAGAGCTCTCTATTCGCTGAGGGCTTTTTATTCGCTGAGGGCTCTAGCCACCTTTGAACCCGATTGGCGACCGAGGGCTTGGCTGATTTTATTGCCAGCATTAACCAGTTTAGTTAAGTCGATACCGGTTTCGATGCCAAGCCCATGCAGCATATAAACTAAATCTTCGGTGGCTAAATTACCCGATGCGCCTTTGGCGTAAGGGCAACCACCAAGACCAGCAACCGATGAGTCGATAACGCTGACACCCGTTTCTAAGCAAGCCAGAATGTTTGCTAAAGCTTGGCCATAGGTGTCATGAAAATGCAGAGCCAGTTTATCAATAGGCACCACCTGAGCTACAGCTTCCACCATTCTACGGGCATTGAGCGGTGTGCCAACGCCTATGGTGTCGCCAAGTGAGATCTCATAGCAGCCCATTTTGTAAAGTAATTCAGACACTCGAGCCACTTCACTGACTGCAATTTCTCCTTCATAAGGGCAACCTAAGGTACAAGATACGTAGCCGCGAACGGGAATATTTTTAGCCTGAGCCAGCTCCATGACAGGGATAAAGCGCTCAATAGACTCTTCAATCGAGCAGTTGATATTCTTTTGACTAAAGCTTTCTGAGGCGGCGCCGAAAATGGCCACTTCATCGGCGCCAGCGTCAAGCGCAAGTTCCAAGCCTTTTAAGTTGGGTGTTAACGCGCTGTAGGTAACATCATTTTTACGAGTAATACCGTGAAGCACATCGGCTGAATCTGCCATCTGTGGTACCCATTTAGGTGACACAAAGCTGGCAGCTTCAATACGCTTTATGCCAGCAGCGGCTAAGTCTTCAATTAGGGCTATCTTATCTTGAGTAGTAACCGGCTTTTCGTTTTGCAAGCCATCACGAGCGCCAACTTCAAAGATGCTAACCTTTTTAGGATAAGAGCTTGTCATGTTATGCACTTTCCTCTGTTTTAGCAGGTTCAAGAGCCTCAACTTCAGCAAGCAACATACCGTCACTAACGAGTTCACCGGCCTCAAAGAAAAATGCACTGACAATGCCGTCAAACGGAGCCTCAATGGTGTCTCTTATATTAGTCATCTTCACCCGGCTTCTTCCTTTTCTTGGCAAGTATCAGCTTTCGCCTCAACTTCTGCTAGCAACTCTCCATCACTGACTAATTCGCCAGACTCGAAGAAAAATGCGCTGACGATACCGTCAAACGGAGACTCTATGGCGTTTATTACATTAGTCATTTTCATCCGGCTTCTTCCTTTTCTTGGCAAGTATCAGCTTTCGCCTCAACTTCTGCTAGCAACTCTCCATCACTGACTAATTC
>NZ_CANMIO010000002.1 GCF_947497935.1 uncultured Shewanella sp. | reverse complement strand
CGCTCTTTCTATTTTTCAGAGATAGCCCCAGCTATTCCCTACTGTACCTACTTCATGAATAGTCCATTCTTAGAATGCGATGAGTCAGTGATCAAGCCGTTTAGACCTAAGGGCAAGTAGGCGATTTTGATTTAAAGAGCGTGTTTTTACTAACAGACGCGCTCTTTCTATTTTTCAGAGATAGCCCCAGCTATTCCCTACTGTACCTACTTCATGAATAGTCCATTCTTAGAATGTGATGAGTCAGTTATCAAGCCGTTCAGAGCTAAGGCTAAGTAAGTCTTAGCTGAAAGTAATTAAGCCCAGCTGATGCTGGGCTTTGTTTTATGTAAAAAAGAGAGTGATACGATCATGTTTTGAACTATCTATTCAAACATCTTTGCGGGCAATTAAATAGGCGCCAAATCCGGTCATCATAAGTAGGCTAGGAATCGCAACTAAGTGGCCAAACAGGTTAGGTTCGGTGCTGAAATTGAGCCAAATCAGCAGTCCCCAGCTGGGCAGCAAGTAGCTCACACTTAATAATTGATAGCGTGTTTTCCTGCTGATTGACATGTTGCTTAGCCCTAGGTTACTTGATTGCCTCTCACTAGATGTGGCACTGTTTAACTCACTTATTGCCCCGTTAATATTGGTATTGATATTTCTATTCATAACTGCACCCCTGCGACTACGGTCTCCAATTGACTTCAGTATAAAAACTAGACAAATGGGTTTTAAGTGTCATTATTGACAAAATAAAGGTGATAAGTGACAGCTTGCGGGGAGTGGTGAATTATGAAGCGAATCGTTGTGCTAGCAGCCGATAACGCAGTGGCGGGAGGCATTCTGAGTTTTATGGATGTATTCAGCTTCAGTAATACCTACTGGAAAGTGACTCATCCCGATGTCGACGAGGTGCTATTTGAGTGTGCGATAATTTCACCCGATGGTGAGCCGATAAACAGCGACCATAATATGCTGCTGCCGGTTATTGCCCATGATGAAGCTGAACATTACCTTAGTCATGCCGACGCATTAGTCGTCGCCTCGGCGACTATCACTAATCGTAAGCAGCTCAATGCCTACCTTAATGATTTTCAACCCCACATGGCGACCCTAAAAAAGTTTGCCGAGACCAATAAACCGATAGCAGCCTATTGTTCGGGTACCTTAATGCTGGCGGCTTCTGGTCTGCTCGATGATAAGAAGGCCACCTGTGTGTGGTGGTTAGCCGAGTTGTTTAGACGTAGCTTTCCTAGGGTCGACTTGTGTAGCGAGCATGTGGTTATGAACGACGGTCAGTACTATACGGCAGGCGCAACCAGCGCCAACCTGAGTTTAGCCCTGCAGTTGGTACAGAAGCTGGCGGGAGAGCAAATTGCGATGCAGATGGCTAAGGTGCTGCTTATCGATCCTAATCGAACCTCGCAGCAAGCCTTTATGACCTTAGATGCTGAGCCGCAACATAAAGATGAGTTGGTGGCGCGCATTCAAGATTGGATGCAGTTACATCTTAAACATCATCTGCAGTTAGACGATATTGCTGATAAATTTGCCCTAGGTAAGCGCACCTTGATCCGCCGCTTTAAGAAGGCGATTAATGAAACCCCAGCCAGTTATATCCAGCGACTCAGGGTCGATGAAGCTAAGCGGTTATTGGAAACAACGGAGTTGGCGATAGAGCAGATAGTAGAGCAGGTTGGCTATGAGGATGTGAGCTCTTTTAGAAAACTGTTCATGCAAACCACAAGCTTGTCGCCGCGGGCTTATCGGCAAAAATTTAATACCCATGACTGCTGTTAATGCTGCGATGTCATTCACTTATCGCTTGGTTGATTAACCTATGGGTAATAGGGTTAGTTGCTAACGTTTACAATGCGTTGATGGTCGATTTTAGATCGTTGCTCTAAATATCTGTTTTGCTTACGTAACAGCTCAAGCTCATTGTTGGTGATCTCTGAGCTGGTGAGCTGGCGTGACTGTAAATCGTGCTTAAATGCTTCACCTGCAGTGGCGATAGCAACAATTAACACAATCATTGGGATATCCATGGTGGTACCCCTTATTTAGTTATCTATATCCTTTGACTTTGCGCCTTTTAGCTTTGAGCTTTAGCTCGATTAGCATACTTATCTACGGCCTTACCTGTAATTGCCCAAACCATCACCCCACCCCACGCAATCAGTGAAAACCCAGCAGGGATACAGGCGAGTAAAATCAGTTTGAAATGCTTACGGTTAAACACCAAAGCAAGCATGGCGGGGAGAAACCAAAGCACCACAACGGCTAAGCCAAGCATTGCCATAAAAGCGTAGTTATCACTGGCGAAGATTTTATCGATAAATTCCATTTTTATATTCCTTATCCTTAAAGCGTCATCAAATGAGGGGGCGCTACCGGGGGAGCACTCCCCCGATAGTCATTACTGCTAGTTACAAACCAAAGACGATCTTCTCGCTTTTAAGTGACTTCTGCATGCCAATAGCAAGACCAATGGCAATGGCTAAAGTGAATGCTGATGAGACTGCTATTTGAGTCAGTGGTAGCTCACGACCTTTAATAAACTCAATTAGCGCCTGCATTTGCCCTGAAATAGGTAACCATTGAATGGTCTCAGGCGCGATGTTGTAGCTTGCTGCCATAGCGAGCATCATAGGTACCATCAAGACAATAGTGATGTACGACTGGGCTTCTTTGAAGCTCTTAGCCATAAAGGATACAAACAGCTGTAAGCAAGCCGCCATAATGGCTACAGGTAGTCCGACGATTAGCATCATCACAATAAAGTTCATGTTCACGCTAACGGCAAAACCAAGCTCTTGCCAAGGCACAAAGCTGTAGGCGAGCTTTGAAATAAGCAAGGTGAACACTAAGCCAACCATGGCAAAAATGGTAACTGCGGTGATCTTGGCAATTACAATTTCCCAAGTTGATACCGGGTGACTTAGCAATAGTGCCAATGAGTTACGTTCACGCTCGCCGGCACTGGTGTCGATTGCCAGGTTCATACCTGAGATAAATACCGCATAAATCATCGTCATGGTGGCGATACCTAAAATCATGCCTGCTCTAGAATCAGGGGTGGCTTCATCTTTGACGTTGACTTTTATCGGTTGCATCACTCGAGGATCTATGCCCCGCGCGATCAGGCGTAAACTGCCCATTTCACTACTGTATTCCTGCAAACTTCTTTCTAGGCGACGAATCGAGTTTTGCAGTTTTTCATTAGAGGCATCGGCAACTAAAATTACCTCTGCGCTTAGGCCCTTTGCCATATTCGCGGCGTAGTCATCACTGATTATCAGCTGGATATCTTTGGTGTCTTCGGCTTCGCTGTCACTATTGCTGATCCCGCGGCTAGCAAGGAACTTCACTAGATCGGGAGCGCCTTTGGCATTATCAATTTTGATATTAAGATCTTCTGGGCTGGTGAGCTGACCGATTAGCAAAAAGAACATGCCACACATTAACAATGGCGTACCTATGGCGTAGTACAGGCCCGCCATTACCGAGCGCTTATCGCGAGCGGCATCGATCAGCTCTTTGCGGACCATGGTGATTATTTTATTACTCATATTAAAATCCTTTTAGCAGCCCTATTAGGCTGCAATGCCTTCGTCAGTGCCAATTAATTGAATAAAGGCATCTTCAAGCGAGTCCTTCCCGGTTTGTTGGCAAAGCGCATCAGGGCTACCTATTGCCACCACTCGACCTTCAGCCATCACTATCACTTGGTCACAAAGCGCAGCCACTTCTTGCATCACATGGCTTGAAAACAACACGCAGTGGCCTTGATTTTTAAGGTCGCGCAAAATATCACGCAGCACACGAGTGCTCATTACATCGAGGCCGCGAGTGGGCTCATCGAGAATGATATTGGTTGGCTGGTGGACTATCGCCTGTGCCAGCGCCGTTTTCATTCTTTGACCCTGAGAAAAGCCTTTGCACTGTCTATCGGCAATATCTGCCAAATGCAATTTATCTATTACGCTGCTGGTGGCAATCTTGGCGTCTTTGCGTGATAAGCCATTGAGCTCGGCAAAGTAGCTAATATATTCCCGTGGGGTTAAGCGCTCATACAAACCAAATGGGTCAGGGAACAAGCCTAGCTGTTGTTTGGCCGCGACTGGTGATACGGCGATATCGATACCATCGATTTCAGCGTTACCTTGATCGGCTTTTAGTAAGCCAAATACGGTGCGCAAACAGGTGGTTTTACCTGCACCATTAGGGCCGAGTAGCCCGGTAATTTGACCATCGAGAGCTGAAAAGCTTAAATCATTCAGCGCCTGCACATCTCCGATGCGTTTTGATAGGTTTGATACTTGTATCATTTGTGTTTCCTTACTTATTCAGGGCTGTTTGTTCGTCTGGCTTTGAAGAGTCGTCACTCGGGATCGCCTCAACTGTGCTGGCGTTAAGATAAAAATTACGACGAATATCTTCACTTAGGCATTCAGCATCGAGTTCAGCTACAGAACCTTTGTCGACAAGTCCAGCGATTAAGTCATTACCACAAGACTGATAAGCCACACCATGTGTCGCATAAGGCGCAACAAAGTGTTTGGCATTGGTCAGCTTTTCCATGGCTAGCTCGCCCCAACTTGGTGGGGTGGCGGGATCAAGCTCGCCTGATAGTAAAAGTGTCGGAATATCGCTAGCGATGGGAGCGCCAAAGCTCACATCGACTGCTGGCATATTCCACACGGCGCATGACTCGGCAAAGGTTTTCAGCATCTCTTTGCCAAAGTAGCTCTCGTTGGTTTTTGCGCGCAGTTCAGGTGTGAGTCGCTGCCAATCTTCACCGCATACCACAGAGGCATGCATACCCATGGCGATACCGGCGTTATCGATCCCCATTGCATAGAGACCTGTGATAGGTTGATAGTTGCCCTTGGCTGCTTGGTGAATCGCATGGGGCATAAGTGAACGTGTGCTTGGCGAGTACAGCGCCATACGAAGCGCACCTTTAAACTTGCTGCGAGTGAGTGTCAGTTGGGTTAGCTCGCCGGTCAGAGGGTCGGGCACTTGGCTCACTCTTGGGGCTTGAGCTAGCTCAGCATCGACCTTTTCAAGATCGGCTCTAAGCTGTGGAAACTGACTGTGGCAGAGGGCATTGTTAGCACAGTCTTCAATCAGTAGGTCAAAGGCGCGGGCGATGGCATTTCCAATAGCGAGCACGCTCTGCTGCATAGGCACGACACCATCTAAGGTGACGGTTGCTAGGTATTCTGGATAGTGACGCATATATAGCTGCGCCATGCGGGTGCCGTAGGATATGCCGTATAGATGCAGCTTCTGATAGCCAAGGTGCTGTCTGACGGCTTCAAAATCCTTAAGGGCAGTCAGGCTACCGTATTGAGTCACATCGGCATCTAAGGTTTCGAGGCACTTTTGGGTTTCGACCCGGGTATCAAAATCACTTTCGTCGATCGCAAGCGCACTGTCGAAACCATCACCGATACACTGTAATTGATTTGACTGACCAGTACCGCGCTGATCAATAAGGATCACATCTTCTGTCTGACGTACCTTAGTCAACATGCGATCGAAGCCTTGGGCATTTTCGATAGCCGATTGCCCTGGTCCGCCTGCAATCGCCAGTAGTGCTTCAGTCTTGTCGCTAGGTTTGATGGCTGGCATTACCACATAATGGATCTCAATCTGTTTGCCGTCAGGCTTGGCATAATCTTCAGGAACCAGAATAAAGCCGCATTGCATCTGCTCCGATAGGCCATCGACATAACAGGCTTGCTGATTGTTTGGGCTTGAGGCGTCTGCGCCTAAAGTGTTGGTGTCAGCTTGCACAGCCGGAATGGTTAGACCCGCCCCGAGCAGAACGGCTATGGCGACTTGCTTATGGCGCCATAACGCAGGTGAGACCCGCGTGCGAAGTTGAGAGTACATTCCATGAAGCATGATACTGATTCCTTTTTGAAATTTTGCTTATCCATTAAGAGCCTTGTTACTGTAACAATGTCTTTATGCAGTGGCTAACTACTTTTCCTTATAGCGACATGCTAATTGAGCAAGTGCAGAAACAGGGAGTTGGGCAAAAGGTATTAACTCATGCAATTGCTTTGGCATGCTAAGCGGCGTTTATGGCGAGGGGAGCTGTGGCGCTTATCGTACTAAACCAGATGTAAAAAGCAGAAAACGCGTCAAGATGGTTAAAGTTTAATCTAAGTTGTTGCGCTAAAAATTGCACCAAAAAGGTACACTTGTTAATAAAATATTTCTGTTTTAATTGATATGCTTAGCTTAAAAGACTTGTTGTTAAATATAGGCCTTTGACCTCGCAGGACGGCCTTTTTTTGTGTGTGAGTTAACAAAAATAGAGCAAAAACTCTTAGTGTTTATAGTTTCTTCGAGTAAACTTGCGCCAAAGCGGAACACTTGTAAGCTAAAAGGTAGCCATTTTATGTCGCTCGAGCAATATCACGTAGTACGATTAATACAGCAACAAAGCCAAGCACTTGGCGACGCTATTGCGCTCGAAGGATTCGAAACTGCAGCGCCTTGGCACCAAGTGAGTTGGGCTAAATTCGACTCTATCACCTCAAAAATTGCACGAGTGTTGATTCAGTTCGGTATCGAGTCACAGGACCGCGCAATTATTTTGTCACAGAACTGTCCGCAGTGGACCTGTGCAGATTTGGGCCTATTAAAGGCTAAAGCCGTTGTTGTGCCTATCTATCCAACTAGCACATTAGAACAAGCTGCTTACATAGTTAACGATGCCGAAGCGAAATTAATCTTCGTCGGTGATAAAGACCACTACGCCATGGCGTGTGATTTGGTTGCCCAGTGCGACAGCCTGACTCGCATCGTTGCGTTCGACAAGTCTGTTGAGCTACAAGATCTAGAAAATCATTTCTACTTAGACGAACTTTTAGAACGTGAAGTAAACAGCGCTGCAGATGCAGAGCTAGAAAAACGCTTAAATGCTAAGAATCTTGATGATCTACTAACGCTTATCTACACCTCGGGCACTACAGGTGACCCTAAAGGTGTGATGCTAGATTATCGCAACATAGCGTCTATGGTGCGCCAGCACGACAACTTCCTACCGTTCACGCCGGGTGATGTGTCATTGGCATTCTTGCCACTGAGCCATGTATTTGAGCGAGGTTGGAGCTTCTACGTATTATGTCGCGGCGGTCATAACGTCTATTTGTCTAACCCAATGGCAGTGAAAGAGGCGATTGTGCAAGTGCGTCCGCACACATTATGTGTGGTGCCACGCTTCCTAGAGAAGGTGTATAGCGCAGTACAAGATAAGGTGATCAAAGCGCCAGAGATGAGACAGAAGATGTTCACCTGGGCCATGTCTGTGGGTCACAAGCAGTCTGAAGTCGGTCAAGGTCGTCATAAAGCCTCACTAGGCCTAAGCCTGCAGTGGAAACTAGCCGATAAGCTGGTTTTCAGTAAGTTAAAGCAGGTTTTAGGTGGACGCCTTAAGTTTATGCCTTGCGGCGGTGCGGCTTTAGATCCAAACGTTAGCGCCTTCTTCCAAAGCATCGATGTGCCTGTGCTATGTGGTTACGGCATGACAGAAACCACGGCGACAGCGACCTGTAACACCTTAGGTAATCGTGTACCTGGCTCTAATGGTCAGGTGATCCCTGAAGTGGAGCTCAAGCTAGGTAAAGACAACGAAATTTTGGTTCGTGGTGATACTGTAATGCGAGGCTATTTCAATCGCCCAGAAGAAACGGCTGAAGCGTTTGAAGATGGTTGGTTGAAGACGGGCGATGCGGGTCGTATCGACGAAAACGGTAACCTGTTTATTACCGACCGTATTAAAGAGCTGATGAAAACCTCAAACGGTAAGTATATCGCGCCGCAGCGTGTCGAAGGTAAGGTGGGCTGCTGTCCATTCATCGAGCAAGTGGCCATTGTTGCCGATGCGCGTAACTATGTGACAGCCTTGATTGTACCTGCTTTTGAGTCATTAGAAGCTTGGGCAAAAGAGAAGGGCGTACATTACGAAACACAGCTAGATCTATTACGTCACACTCACGTAGTGGAACACTTTGAGCAGCGTCTTAAGACATTACAAAGCGAGCTAGCTGGCTTTGAAAAGATTAAGAAGTTTACCTTGTTGCCAGATGCTTTCTCTATGGAAGCTGGCCTAATTACCCCAACCATGAAGTTGCGTCGTAAGGTGATTTATAACAAGTACGCTCGTGAAATCGATAAGATGTACAGCCGTTAAGCGAGCTTACAATCGATATTATAAAGGCACGCATTAGCGTGCCTTTTTCATTTATGGAATGGGGTGCTTCCTGAGACTCAAACTTCAATTATCTTTATAGGCTTCTAAGCCGGAAATTTATCGGTAGAATGATGGCAAATAAATACTGCTTACAATAACAACAATAAGGAATTCTAGCGTGCAAGAAACGGCATTTAGCTTAACCCTACAGCCAAGATTTTGTGAAACCGATGCCCTAGGGCATATCAATAATACGGTTATTCCGGTGTGGTTCGAAGCGGCGCGTGAGCCAATTTTCAAGATCTTTAATCCGACGCAAGACTTGTCGAAGTGGAACTTGATTGTGGCGGGCTTCACTATCGCCTTTAATGCGCCAACTTACTTTGCTAGCGATATCACGGTAAAGACTTGGGTCAGCCGTATCGGCAATAGTAGTTTTGAACTGACGCAAAGCTGCTGGCAGAACGGTAAAAAAACTGCCGAAGCGCAAACCACCATGGTCCATTACGATTACGCCAGTGAAAAGAGCCAGCCATTGAGCGATATAATTCGAGCGCAACTGGCATTGCTCACAGGTGAATAGCTACTGGTGAATCACCAGGATTCAATCCCATGAGCTGTTAGGTTTTGCTTAAAAATTTCTGCACATACCAGCAGCTCGCTTCAATTTTAAAGTCTTCTGCCTTGGCCCATTTTAGCCCATGGCGAACCAACTTTTCGGCTAAGCCTTTGCCCCGCACCTGCGGTGGCACATAGGTATTGTTGAAGTTACAGCTAGCATCATAAAGCTCATAGGCCAATACAGCCTGAGCTCCATCTTGGTTAATCACGAAACGGCTTTCATCGGCTAGGTGAATCACTTCACTCATTGGTGTACTCCTTTCATTGCCATTGTTACCTTTGTTGACTGGCTGGCTTCAATTTATGCTTGTTGATATGTCTTTAAAGCATCAATCAGTGCTGGTGTCAGCTTGGCTTTCTGGCCAGTTTTAAAGTTAAACATCACCACCTGCGACGAGCCAAGTGTGGTGACAGCCTTTTGGCTCTGGCTGTAGACACTGTAGTGCATCATGAACCGGTCATCTTTAATGTCACTGATATTCACGCCTACTGTTAAGGTGTCGGGAAAGGTGACTGGGCGCTTGTATCGCGCTTGGTTTTCGCTGATCACCGGGCCAATAGAGGTAGTTTGTAGCTCGTCGAGCAGGTTAATCTGATTGAAAAAGTCGATACGGGCAGTTTCAAAATAGCGGAAATAAACCACATTGTTGACGTGTTGCAGTGCATCCATTTCCCCCCAAGCCACGGCAATTTGAGTATTGATTGGGTATTGCTCGAGAAACTTGTCCATAATGATCCCTAGTTGGTGATTTTGGTTGCTTAAACATGCATTTAAACGGGTGTTTAACTTTTGGCCAGCATAACAGCATGTTTATCAGGCAACAAGGCAGGGGATAATACCCATCAGTATAAGTCGGGGCAGGTAGAAAATGACTAAATGGTTAGCAACGGCGTTACTGCTTAGCTGTGGGACGCAGAGTCAGGCGGCGGTCGTAAGCCAGTTTATTGAGACTGAAACTCGCCAAGAACTTAAGGCATATCGATTAATTAAAGCCATTGAACCACAGTTGCAGCAAGTGTATCAGGCGCTGCCTATGCAGCATAAATTAACCGTGGTTTACGGTGCACAAGACGGCCCCTTGTTTGCCCCAGAGGTTATGCAAATTCAAATCCCTTATTACTTTGTAACAGAGGTACTTAATCGTTTTACCAAGGATGAATATCAAAAAACTGGAGTCAGTCCGAAAGCCGCCACTCAAGATGCGCTGCTGCATACCTTAGGTCATGAGTACGGCCACGCTTATATCTATGCCAACGAGATTATCGTACTGGGACGAGAAGAAGATGCGGTCGACACCTTAGCCACATTGCTATTGATAAACGCGTTCGAAGACGGCGCCGAAATCGCGCTAAGTGCAGCGGATCTGTTTGCCCTTGAAGATGAAGACATTGATGAACTGGTTGAAGATGACTTTAGTGATGAACATAGCCTAGACGCCCAGCGTTACCACGCAACGATATGCTTAATTTATGGCAGTGAGCCTGAGAAATATGCAAGGCTGCTAGCAGGCTCTGAACAAGGCACAGAAAGAGGGACGATGTGTGAACAGGAGTACGCTCGTCAAAATGATAATTGGGAGAAGTTAAAAAGCCGCTACTTAGCAAAATAATGCACTTGAAAGTTGGCAAATACTAAGCGTTTTTACTTATAGCAACAGGAAATGTTGGTAAATTGTTATTAAACGTTTATGGTAGTCGCTTCTTGTGCAATTAATAGTGAGTGGGGCCAGTTTTTTATGACGGCAACAAAAATAATAATAATGCCCGCAGCTTTACAAGTCATATTATCTTCGGTTAAGGGCTTCTACCAAAAGCGAATTTCAGGCTTATGGCAAAAATTGTTAGTACTGACTTTTGCGCAATACCTATATGTGTTAGCGGGATTGATTGCAATTTTTGCGGACTCATTTAGTTGGGTTGTAGTGTTAACAGTGTTGGCGTTAACGATAGAGCTGTTACCTATTTTTGAGCGAATTTGGCATAGCTTAGTTGGTAAAGCTGTGCTGTTGCTGTTTTATGCCTTGGTGGCTAACTTTGCGTTGAGTTGGGCTGCTGGGGTCGTCAATGATGTGATTGGAGTGTCTGCCACGAATGTTGCCTATACTCATAATTTGGCGATTTTGCTGTATATCCCAGTGTGGTTTGTGTTTATCACCGCCTTGGTTATTCTCGCCGCGCAGTTGCTGGTGCCTTTCTATTTAATGCTTGCTTTAATACTCGCGCCATTAGGCATTAAACTGCCTAAGTTGACCCAAAATATTCATTTTCAAAAACTCACTTGGCTATTGCGTTTAATGTTGGCAACCGGCTTGTTCGCTCACCTTGTTTTATATGTATTGCCAGAGCTTGAAGCCGAACAGTCACAACAAACTATCACTGCTGGCTTGGTACCGACTGAGACCACTATAAGCGCCGAGAATGCAGAGCTAAAGGGTATGACAGATGAGTATTTGCAAGCGCGCTATGAGTACCAAGCATTTGTGCGGCAGATGATTGCACTTTTTGCATTTGAGTTTGAAGCTAACAGTAAGTCTCGCTGTCAGAAGGATACCGATTCAAGAGTGGTTGAATTAAACGATTATGAACTGATCGAAATATATCGCGATAAGACGCTGAACGATGGTTTCCGTTTTGAGGTTAAAAAGTGTATTTCGCCCGCTTTTCCAAGCGACAGTTGACAGCAAAAGTAATAAAAGGGCCTTTAAGGCCCTTTTTATTACTTTTGGTATTAGCTTAATCGATCTTTAGTTCGTCAAAGCTAGTAATGGTTTTAAAATCGCCTGTACGTTGGCTGTCATCGCGAACCATCTGCACCACGTATAATCCGGCTTCGTTAGCTGCCTTTAGCTCTTCGAGTACGTCAGAAACAAATAGGATCTGCTTAGGGCTTAGGCTGATCGTATTAACGATATTGCAGTAAGCTTGCTTGAAACGCTTGTTGCCAGTGCGAGTGTCAAAGTGGCCATTAAACTTATCGTTTAGATCACCTGCATCACTGTGGCTAAACAGCAGTTTTTGCGCCTCAACAGAACCCGAAGAGAAGCTATAAACTCGCAGACCTTGCTGCTTGTAGCCATCGAGTGCCTCGATAAAGTCAGGGAAAATATGCCCCTTAAATTCACCATTGGCATAGCCCTGTTTCCAGATCAAACCTTGAATGGTTTTCAGTGGCGTGGCTTTGCGGTCTTCTTCGATCCACTGCAGCAAAATTTCGGTCACACGAGCAAGGCTGGCATCTGGCTCAAGTGCAATATCTTGCACATCACAAATACAGTTATCTACAAGTACATTGTGTTGGTTTGCTTCAAGAAAAGCGGCTAATTCCCTGGCTGAATAAGGAAAAAGTACATCCTCAATAAAGTTAAGGTCGGTAGTCGTACCGGCTGTATCTACAACAATGGCTCTGATACCCATAATATTTGCTCACTCCGCAATGTACATTGTACCAATCACACTGATTCAACTTGATTGGTTATTCTAATAGTCGAGATCTGTTATTGCTCAGATCCTAAGCTGAATTACACGCTTTGGCTAGTGTAATCACGCCTACGTTTGTACTAAATTTTCAGTTTTATTCGTTTTGTTGCGCATTGCCCTCGATATTAATGGTCGAGTCAGAGTTATTGATAGTTATTAATTAACGCCATGTCAGCCTAGTCGTTATTTGCTGAAGGTTATTGACTGATTTTAACGTTGTTGTATTTTTGCTCAGCTGTTAAGTTCATCACTTGCTTAACTAAAATAGATGCCAGTATCTGGGGTTAATGAATTGGCTAAAGAGTTAAAAGGATAACGTTCAGGGAGAGACTGATGATAAGAATAATGATGCTGGGTTGCTTGGCTTTAAGTTTAAGTTTAAGTTTGAGTTTAGGCTCGGCAAGCAGTTATGCCAGCGCAAAAGAAGCGGATGCTAAGGCGCCGAAAGCTAATGTTATGGGGTTAACACTAGAGTCATTAACCATCACTTCCGACTTAATAGAGCCTGCTGAGTTTAAGGTGACGTTACCTGCCAGCTATGGCAACAAGCCAAATAAACAATATGTGGTGCTTTTAGGCTTGCACCCAAGAAGCCAAGCTTTGCTCGCAGGCATGCATGACTGGATGAGCCATAACGGTGATTGGCCTTGGTTAGAGACGATAATCGTCACTCCGCCAGATGGACACCAGGGCTTAGGAGAGCTAAAAACCTTAGCGATTGAACAGCAGGGCAATCAAAAACTGCTAGATTATTTTGAGCAAGATCTGCTACCCGCTATCGATAACAAATATCGCACCAATGGCTTTCGTATCTTAAACGGTTTTGTTGGCGATGCCGGGCTCAGCCTCTATTCCCTGATAAATCGCCCCAGCCTGTTTAATGCCTACTTTGTGGCAAGCCCAGCATTGAGCAAAGACTTTGCCTATGTCATTAAAGATGCACCTAAAAAGCTTGCTGCTATGCAGGGCGAGCCGCGATTCTTGTTTATGAGTACTAACGATAGCAGCCATGACCAGCGTCAACTCGGCGCATTTGCAGAGATGGAAGCTATTCTTAAAGCTAATGCCAGCGACACATTGGATTACCGCATCAAACGTTTCGATGGCAGTTATTATATGACTCAACCTGTGCTTGCTGCAGCCTATGCCATTGAAGCTCTGTTCGATGATTACCATCAAGTGTTGGCGGCAGATTCAGAGATTTCTAAGCAAGGCCCACAAGCTATTGTGGCGCATTATCAATATTTATCTGAGCAAAAATACGGTTTTAAAGTGCCCGCGACTCGCTCACTCATAAAGCTAGGTGATAGTTACCTTGAAACGGAACCGACCAAGGCGATTGAAGTATATCAAGTGGCAATCACCGATGATCCTAAAACGGTTATAGCCTATGACGCCGTTGCAGGGGCTTATGCAAAGCTCGGTGATTTTGAGCAAGCCATAAAATATCAGGCGTTAGCGCTAGATAAAACTAATCACTCTTTTTATAAAAAGAAGTATTCGCAAAAGTTGGCTGAGTATAAGCAGCAGAGCAAGCTTTAAATGTTCACTTTGCTGATTCTTTAGAATTGAATAACAAAAACGATAGCCTTGTGGCTATCGTTTTTTATTGCAGTTATAGGTATTTCTTCTGTCGACTACTGACCTTTTTCAAATAGTTACGGGTTTCTTCGCGGTTATGGCGATGAGTTAAAAACCAATAAAACTCGCTCACCGTCATCTTATTAATCCGTGCTAAAGCCTTAGTGCGATTACCACGTGAGTCTAAGCTCTTCCATAGGTTACCCGCGCCGCCGTTATAGCTAGAGATCACCGCATACTCGCGTTTCTTAGGGTGGGTGATCCCTTTAAGGTAGCGGCTTGAAAGGATCTTTAGATAGCCAGTGCCCACCTCAATATTTTTGGCCGGATCATAAAGGTACGCCGATGACGGCGTGTGTTTATAGCCTTGGATTAAATTGAAATAGTCGCGGCCTGCGGTATTGGCCTTAATCTGCATCAAGCCTAGAGCATTAGAACGTGAGCGTGCCAATGGGTTAAACGAGCTCTCCGTCTCGATAATCGCCATGATCAAATCAGTACTGATCCCGTGCTTACGGCTGGCGCTACGGGCGTAATTAATATACTTATTACCAGCAATGGTGGTGTGCTCTTTCACCATGTGAATCGCCACTTGAAAGCGCGAGTTCACTCGTTTGCTTTTATTCACTAGGTAGTCGGCATAGCGGGATGCGCGCCATTCAAATTCAATCGCTTTACCGTCTTTATCGAGCACCTGCCCCCAGAAGAATGGCTTCTTCTTTTTGCTGATTAAGCCAAAATCCTCTGCAGTTTGCGCGTCGATAACCGTAGGGTCGATCTGGGTTAACAGCACTTGCACCACAGCCTCTTTAAGTTGCGCTTTAGTGCGGGTTTCCACCAAGATCAAACCACGTTTAAAGTCGACGTAGGTAGAGGCCTGTTCGGTTTCTTTATACACCAACACCGATGGCACAATTGGCCGTGAGTAGGAGTCTTGCCCCTGATATTCCAGTAGCAATGCCGCGACATCGGCATCGTAATCACTCAAGTCTAATTCGCTACTGTTAGCGGTAGCGATATTCGCTATGGTGATAGCGGTTACGCTGCAGATCGCAAAGAGTAGCTGGGATAAGTATTTAGACATTTATCAGAGGGTTAGGTTTTTTGTGGCTTGATTATACAATGGTTGGGCATCACCCTCATAGTTGAGGTTTTATTTTTCAAAATTTGGTTGTTTTTTGTGTCATTTGGATTTCTATTTTTTAAATCGATCAAACTTCGTTTGATAATAATTTATGGGCTATACGCCCAATTTATAGAGCATCAGGTTACGCCTGACCTTTAAGTTAGACTTCGTCTAACAACCAAAGTCGTGGGATTCCATCCCTTAGTTACGGCTAATCAAGCTGCGCTTGATAAAGGTCGTGAGCTTCCAGCTCACACTCGGGCAAAAGGGGGACAATAGCTTTCCCCTCTTGCATCACCCGAGCCGCCCCTAACGAAGTTGTTGATCCTCAGTCATTTTCGAAAATCGCTATCGCCTCATATTCGCCATCCCTGGCTCACCTAAGGCTACCTCGGCATCCATGCCTCGCTCACGCGCCTAATGTTTACAAGAGCCTTCAATGACCTCGGCAACTCCGATGGGGAATTGGCGTTTCCTGTAGCAATGGTGGGCAGCTATTCCTGCCTTTTGATATTTAAAACACTTCAGTGAAATGATTGTGCTTTTCTAACCCAGTGTAGATGCGGCCGTGACCGTCCATGACATGGACGTCATGGCCGAGCTTCCAGGGATGGATTAACAGCGTGTCACGGCCGCGTCTGCACATGCGCCGACCGCAGGTCATTGGCTGCATCAGATGTAGAAAGCCATAACAGAGGTGATTAGATACAAAAAGCAGAAACAGTTAAGCAGCTGTGCTTAAAAGGCAAAATCCACCGTAGCTAAATACTTATGCTTTACCAACCCAGTGTAGATGCGGCTTAGGCCTTTGATGGCATGGATGCCATCGTAGAGCGGTCAGGGACGTACTTGCAACGATATCCATATCTAAGGGCCAGTTCAGCATCCATGCTTCTCGTTCGTAACTCAAAGCTTCGCTTTACTCACCGTGCCTAAGAAGTATCTGCACATACGCCGACCGCAGGTCATTAGCTGCATCTGATGCAGACAGTTACCTCTGAGGTAATTCGCAACATTGCTGCCAAAAGCCACACCCAAAACGATGAGAATGCCTCATCGCTCAGGCATTCCCAACTATTGATGTACTAAGTGCCCATTCTTCACCACATCTACACACGAGGCCACACCATAGGTGTAGGCCAGCTCTGCTGGCGTGCTGATATTCCACATACAGAAATCGGCGGTCATGCCGACCTCTATTACGCCGACATGATTATCGATACCTAAAGCTTTGGCGGCATTGCGGGTCATGCCTGCTAGCGCTTCTTCTGGGGTTAAGCGCAGTAAGGTACAGGCCATATTGAGCATCAATAGACTTGAGCAAAGCGGCGATGAGCCGGGGTTGTAGTCGCTAGCGACCACCATTGGCACCTTGTATTTGCGTAGCAAATCGATTGGTGGGTGCTGGGTTTCACGTAAAAAGTAGAACGCGCCGGGTAGCAAGGTGGCGCAGGTGCCACTATCACTGAGGGCTTTAACGCCTTCTTCATCTAGGTATTCAATGTGATCCACTGATTTGGCGCCAAGCTTGGCTGCCATGGCAGAACCGCCCATGTTAGATAGCTGCTCGGCGTGTAGCTTGATTTGCAGACCTGAAGCTTTGGCGGCGCTAAGCACGCGTTCGGTTTGCTCTAGGTTGAAGGCGATATTTTCGCAAAATACATCCACTGCATCGGCAAGATTCTCTTCAATGACCTTTGGCAGCATCTCGTTTATCACTAAATCAACATAGGCATCACTATCATGTTGGTATTCCGGCGGAATGGCATGAGCGCCTAAAAAGGTAGTCTTTACATCCACATGGTGATGCTTGCCCAGCTCACGGGCAACGCGGAGGATCTTTAATTCGGTCTCGATATCTAAACCATAACCTGACTTGATCTCTACAGTCGTAACACCTTCTTTAGCCAGTGCATTTAGGCGCTGGCGACCTAGCTCAAACAACTCGGCTTCATCGGCTTCGCGGCAGGCGTTAACGGTTGAAATTATGCCGCCACCACTGCGGGCTATCTCTTCATAGCTAGCACCTTGTAGGCGTAGTTCAAACTCATTGGCACGATTACCGGCAAACACTAAGTGGGTATGGGCATCGATAAGACCTGGGGTGATCCAGCCGCCTTTGCCTTTGTAGATGGGTGTGGCGAATACATCAAATTCTGGCAGCTCGCTGCGTTTACCGACCCAAGCAATTTTACCGTCTTGAACGGCGAGGGCCGCATCGGTAATTGCACCATAAGGCTCTGAAATATTTGGCGACATTGTAGCGATGTTGATATCTATCCAGACTTGATCCCACGACATGATGCAGTTCTCTTTTTGGTTGTTTTTTGTGGCAGCTAAATACTAACACTAAAAATAATTTGTGAGCTAGCTTGTATTTACTTGTATATACAAGCTAGGATTGTAGCTGAGTTTTTGAGCATGTTAAACAAGAAAGCACCTAAAGATAGCTGTAACGGGATGGTCAATGGCAACGCCAAAGTTTGAAGAGATTAAACAATACATTTTAGCGCAAATTGAGTCTGGTGAATGGGCTGAAGATAGCCGTGTGCCATCTGAAAATCAGTTAGCCGAGTTGTTTAATTGCAGTCGAATGACGGCGCGCAGAGGCTTAACTGAGCTGACCGAATCGGGCGTATTAGAACGTTCGCAAGGGTTAGGCACCTTCGTTGCAGGCCTTAAAACTCAGTCTTCAATGATGGCGATTCGTAATATTGCCGATGAGATAAAAGACCGTGGCCATGGTTATAGCGTGCAACAAGTGTTGCTCACGCAAACGCTAGCAACTGGCGCGATTGCGATTGCGCTGGGGCTAGAAGATGGCAGTAAGGTTTATCAGTCAGTTCTAGTGCACTGTGAGCAAGGTACGCCGTTACAGCTTGAAGAGCGCTTTGTGAACCCTAAGTTGGTGCCTGACTATTTAGACCAGGACTTTACCCTGCAAACTCCCCACGAATACTTATCTATGGTAGCGCCGCTGACTGAAGCTAAGCACACCATCGAAGCCAAGATGGCCGATATCGCGCAGTTAGCGCTATTAGAGATTGCGGCCTCAGAGCCGTGTTTACAGATCACTCGCCGCACTTGGTCGCGCCAAGGTGTGGTGAGCTTTGCACGCTTAGTGCACCCCGGTAGCCGATTTAGATTAGGTGGTCACCTGACTTTTAGTTAACCGCTCCCCTAATGATTAACCGTATTAAGCAAGTGATTTACCGCAGGACAAGACAGTACATATAAAGCTTTAAAAAAGCTGATAAGAAAACACAAAACAAATTGAACGAGGTAGTACCCATGGATAAGAGACACGATCCGAGCCGTCGCATTATCGCGCCGACAGGAACAGAGCTAAGTTGTAAGAGCTGGCTGACCGAAGCGCCGATGCGTATGTTGATGAACAACTTACATCCAGATGTGGCTGAGCGTCCTGAAGACTTGGTGGTCTATGGTGGTATCGGCCGTGCGGCTCGTGACTGGGAATGCTACGACAAGATCGTTGAAGTCTTACAGCGCCTTGAAGATGACGAAACCTTACTCGTCCAGTCGGGTAAGCCTGTGGGCGTATTCAAGACTCACAACAATGCGCCGCGGGTGATCATCGCTAACTCAAACCTAGTGCCACATTGGGCCAACTGGGAACATTTTAACGAGCTAGATAAGAAAGGTTTGGCCATGTATGGCCAGATGACGGCGGGTTCTTGGATCTACATTGGCTCACAAGGCATTGTACAAGGCACTTACGAGACCTTCGTCGCTATGGCGAAAAAGCACTTTAATGGTGATTCTAGCGGCAAGTGGATCTTAACCGGCGGCCTTGGTGGCATGGGTGGCGCGCAGCCATTAGCTGGCACTATGGCGGGTTACTCTGTATTGACTTGCGAAGTGGATGAAACTCGCATCGATTTCCGTCTACGTACAAAATACGTCGACAAAAAAGCCACTACCCTTGATGAAGCATTGGCAATGATCGACGAAGCCAACAAGAGTGGTAAGCCTGTTTCAGTTGGTCTATTAGCTAACGCTGCCGACATATTCGCCGAGCTGGTTGAGCGCGGTATAACTCCTGATGTAGTAACTGACCAAACCTCGGCGCACGATCCACTAAACGGCTATCTGCCGCAAGGTTGGACGTTAGAGCAAGCTATCGAGATGCGTAAAACTGACGAAGCGGCAGTGGTTAAAGCGGCGAAGCAGTCAATGGCGGTTCAAGTTAAGGCGATGCTAGCACTACAGGCCGCGGGTGCCGCGACAACCGATTACGGCAACAACATTCGCCAAATGGCATTTGAAGAGGGCGTTGAGAACGCATTCGATTTCCCAGGTTTCGTACCTGCCTATGTACGTCCACTGTTCTGTGAAGGTATTGGTCCATTCCGCTGGGCAGCGCTTTCTGGCGACCCTGAAGATATCTACAAGACAGACGCTAAAGTGAAAGAGCTTATTCCTGATAATCCGCACCTACATAACTGGTTGGATATGGCACGTGAACGTATTGCCTTCCAAGGTTTACCGTCGCGGATCTGTTGGGTGGGTTTAAAAGACCGTGCACGCTTGGCCCTCGCCTTTAACGAAATGGTTAAAAATGGCGAGCTTTCAGCGCCAGTGGTGATCGGTCGTGATCACTTAGACTCAGGCTCTGTTGCCAGCCCTAACCGTGAAACCGAATCTATGCTTGATGGTTCTGATGCGGTATCGGATTGGCCGTTAATGAACGCCCTGCTTAACACTGCAAGTGGCGCAACTTGGGTTTCCTTGCACCACGGTGGTGGCGTAGGTATGGGCTTTAGCCAGCACTCTGGTGTGGTGATTGTGGCAGATGGTACAGACGACGCGGCTGCGCGTTTAGGTCGCGTACTGTGGAATGACCCAGCAACGGGCGTAATGCGTCACGCTGACGCGGGTTACGATATCGCGAAAAATTGTGCAAAAGAGCAGGGTCTAGACCTGCCGATGCTAGAAAATGCCACGACAGAGGGTAAGTAGAACATGAGTCATTTAGTATTAACTCCGGGTACCTTAACCCTGCCACAAATCCGCGAAATTAGCCGTGGCAAAGTAACATTAGAGCTAGCCGAAAGCGCTATCGCCGATATCAACACTAGCGCAGGTTTAGTGCAGCAGGTATTGGATGAAGGCCGCACGGTTTACGGTATCAACACCGGCTTTGGTCTGCTTGCCAACACTAAGATTGCCGCAGACGATCTACAGCTGCTGCAACGCTCAATCGTACTGTCGCACGCAGCGGGTACAGGTCAATACATGCAAGACGCCACTGTGCGCTTGATGATGGTATTGAAGATCAACTCGCTCAGTCGTGGTTTTTCAGGCATTCGTCTAGAGGTGATTAACTTCCTTATCGCTTTGGTTAACGCCGGTGTTTACCCATGCGTACCTGAGAAAGGTTCAGTAGGGGCGTCGGGCGACTTAGCGCCGCTATCACACATGTGTTTGCCGCTACTTGGCGAAGGCGAGATGAGCTACCAAGGTGAGCTAATCACCGCAGCAGAAGGCCTTGAAATTGCGGGTCTTAAGCCAATCGAACTCGCAGCAAAAGAGGGGCTCGCGCTACTTAATGGTACTCAGGCGTCGACGGCATTGGCACTGGAAGGCCTGTTTAACGCAGAAGATCTGTTTGCGGCAAGCTCGGTAATCGGCGCCATGAGTGTTGAGGCGGCAATGGGCAGTCGTAGCCCATTTGATCCACGTATACACGCGGCTCGCGGTCAGAAAGGCCAAATCGACTCAGCAGCTGTATTCCGTCACTTATTGGGTGATGAGTCTGAGATCAGTCTTGACCACGTTAACTGTGAAAAGGTGCAAGATCCCTATTCACTACGTTGTCAGCCACAGGTGTTGGGGGCATGTTTGACCCAGATCCGTCACGCGGCTGAAGTGCTAGGCACTGAAGCGAACGGCGTTACCGATAACCCACTGGTGTTCCAAGATACTGGCGACATTATCTCGGGCGGTAACTTCCACGCAGAGCCTGTAGCAATGGCAGCGGATAACTTGGCAATTGCGATTGCAGAACTTGGCTCGATTGCCGAGCGTCGTATTGCACTGCTTATCGACTCAAACCTATCTAAGCTTCCACCATTCTTGGTGGAAAACGGCGGGGTAAACTCAGGCTTTATGATTGCCCAAGTTACTGCTGCTGCACTGGCATCAGAGAACAAGACTTACGCCCATCCTGCATCGGTGGATAGCTTACCGACATCGGCTAACCAAGAAGACCATGTGTCTATGGCAACGTTTGCCGCGCGTCGCTTACGTGATATGTCTGAAAATACCCGTGGCGTATTGGCGGTAGAGCTATTGGCCGCTGCCCAGGGCCTAGATTTCCGTGCGCCACTGCAACCAAGCAAAGCGGTAGCACAGGCAAAAGGCGAGTTACGTGAGCTAGTCACTTACTACGATAAGGACCGTTTCTTCGGCCCTGATATCGAAGCGGCAACAGATCTACTATTAACAGCCAGCTACAACGCTTATCTGCCAGCGGATATTTTACCTAGTCTCTAAGTGAGATTGAGCTGACAGTGACGAAAAGGGCCTAAGGGCCCTTTTTTTAGCCCTAAACCACCGACTTCAGTAGGCGGTTATCATCAATTAGGCTCTGCCTGAAGTACGTTCAATGGCATTGCGGAGTAAGGCAATGTTTAACGGCTTATAAGTTCATTTAAACATAGCTTATTAACTCAAGTGATACGTGAGCTTTGCTAATGGTGCGGTACAAGCTTCTAAATCTGGCTTTTTACGGGCTAAGGTGATGGATTTGCGAGGCGCTGCTCGGTAGTTTATTGTGCTTTTCGCTACCATCACCTGACTATAGCTTGTCTCTTATTAGGTGAAATCATTGCCAGCAGATTCGAAAATTAAAATTCGCCAGATAGAAGCGTTTCGCTGTTTTATGTTGTCGGGGACGGTAACCGGCGCTGCCGAGCTGATGTATATCTCTCAACCCGCGGTGAGCAGACTCTTATCTGAACTTGAATATCGAGTAGGTTTTCCGCTTTTTGTGCGCACACACAATAAATTAGAGGCAACTCCAGAGGCTAAATTATTCTATAAAGATGTTAACCGAGTCTTTATTGGGATGAACAGTTTAGCCTCTTCGGCCGACGCTATCGCACGTAACAATCAGGGGCGATTGCGTGTCGGTGTGATGCCAATCTGCTCTAATAGCTTTATGCCTGATGTAATCGCGGCGTTTCTAAGCCTGCATCCTAATGTGTCTATTGAGTTGGAGTCGGCATCGAGAATTCAGCTGTTGGATATGGTGCGTAGTCATAGAGTCGATATTGCGATAACGACCAACGTAGAGGCGGATGAAGAGGAGTTCGATTGCCGATTCTTACGCAGACACAGGGCTGTGGTCTTGCTTCATGAGGGACATCCATTAGCGCAGAAGAGCTCGCTTTCACCGATAGATCTGAAACATGAACGTTTTATGACTCTGGCTTATGGTAGTCCGTTTCGAACGCGAGTCGAGGATGCGTTTCTTAAGCAGAGCGTTAAGCGCAATATTATTCTCGAAGCGAGAGAGCAGAGTACCCTGTTTCAGTTAGTAAAGAAGGGCGTGGGTATCGCTATTTTAGACCCTTTCGTGCTCCAATCTGGCGCGGATGGCATTGTGAGCCGACCTTTTGAGCCTGTGACAGAGTGGGAATATCACGTGGTGCAGGCAAAAGGGATTCAAACTCCTAGAATGGTAAATGCTTTTCTAGATATCTTATTTGAGTATTTTGAAGAGCCTTTAGCTGGATAAAAACCCTCAAAGCGGCAGCAATAGACAAAAAAATACCGCAGCAAGCTGCGGTATTTTACTTATTGAATGCTGATTAGCTTCTTACTGCAATCGCTTCGATTTCGATTAGTGCATCTTTAGGAAGACGTGCAACTTCAACACAAGAACGTGCAGGGTAAGCAGCGCCTAGGTTGTCGAAGAAGTTTTGGTAAACTTCGTTCACGATTGGGAAGCTGTTTAGATCTTTTACGAATACCGTCATCTTAAACACGTTAGCCATAGTTAGGCCTGCAGACTCTACGATAGCCTGTACGTTTTTCAGTGACTGTAGCGCCTGCTCCGCAACATCGGCAGACATCTCGCCTGTTGCTGGATCGATTGGTAGCTGGCCAGAGGTAAAGATCATGCTGCCAAGGTCAACGCCCTGAACATATGGGCCGATTGCTGCAGGTGCTGATTCTGTGTTAAGTGCTTTAGTCATTTCTATTTCCTAAATCTTACTAGTGGCGGGCTTCGCCGCCACTGCTATTGTTATTGGTTGATTATTAGTTGCAAATTAAGCTGGTTGTACTTGCGCTTGAGGCTGGTTGGCGTAGCGTTTCCAACCCGTGATGATAGAGAACATCATCACACCGAGTAGGGCCCAAGGATAAGGTGCCATAAAGCTGATCGATGCACTTGGAACCGCTAAGCCTGAAGAGATGGCCGAGGTTTCAACCGCCGAGTACCAAACCATAACCGCTAGACACCAAGGCATCATGTAGAAGATTGAACATACTGAGGCACTCATTAGGTTAGCGCGACGCTCAGGGGTAATGTTGTTCTTCTCACCCAGTGGCTTAACCAGAGTTGGTCCCACTAGCAGCTGAGATGGTGCGTTCGAGCTGACTAATAGTGATGACACAGATGTTGAGTAGAACATCAGTAGTTCAGTGCTACGGGTGCTGTTTGAAACGCGCTCAGTGATGAATGCAAGAATGTCATCCATAATGCCGCTATTCATGAAAATCTTGATCACACCTAGGATTAGGATTACGAACACAACAGCGCCCGTTACACCGGCAATTGCATCTTCGATGATGCCATTCGATACGCCGCGCTCAGAAGGAACGGTGAACAGATCCGTTACCGCAAAAGCACCAATACCCAGTCCAACAACTGTAGCAACAAGGATACCGTAGCTTAGAGCTTCTAATAGGTGACGACCCTTTAGCGCGAAGAAAACCACAGCAGCAACAGAGAGCAGCATTAATAAGCTTTCTGGACGAGCGCTATCGCCGTTTTGAGTGGCGGCTTCTACTAGACCATCACCCTGACCAAAGAATACTAAGGCAACCAGTGCGATAGCACCCGCCGTTAGCGACAGTGGCATACGCTGGCGAACAGTGGCACCAAAATCGGCCCCTTGTGTGGTACAGCCTACGATGGTGGTATCTGAAATAGGGGCAACGTTATCGCCAAATACAGCGCCTGACAGTAAGGCTAGGGCAACGAAGGCAGGATCTGCGCCTAAGTAAACGCCAGCTGGGAATAGAATTGGCGCGAGTGCTAAGTTAGCACCGTTTGAAGAACCAGTACCCATGGCGAAGATAGCGGTAGACATAAAGACGATGATCAAGAACATGCTGCCTTGAATACCGGTCGACATACCAAACCATAAGATACCGTCTACTAGACCGCCGGCCTTCATCAAAGAGCCAAGAACGGCGGCGAAGATCCAAGCTGTGATCACCACAACACCGGTTTTATCGGCGATGCCATCTAATATCGACTGAAAATAATCACGCTTACTCTTAACTAGGAACATACCTAAAATAATGGCGATAAAGCCAGGTGCCCATGCGGCTTTAGGGCCACCAACACCATTAAAGGTAAGCAATAACATTAGACCGACCATGGTCAATAGTGGAACCATTCCACCAATTTTTCCAATATGAAACTCAAGCTTAGTTGACTGAGACATAATTGATTCTACCTATTCCTCGTCTTGGCTGTAGGGTCAGTGGTGACGAGAAATTAAAATTTGGCCAAAATGCCTGAGAAGATTCTCAGGCATGTTTTTTAGTTTTTACTTATTGGCAATCAGTTCTGGGTATCCGAATAGGGCTGGTGTACCACCTGTGTGTAAAAATACAACGTTCTGCTCTTTAGTGAATTGACCGTCGCGGATCATGCCGATCATGCCGGCCATGCTTTTCGCTGTGTAGGTAGGGTCTAATAATATCCCTTCTTCATGACCTAAAATCTCGATTGCTTCATGAACTTCAGTCGTCAATTGGCCATATCCAGGGCCAAGCACCCAATCTTCACACTTAACTAATTCGTGAGTGACTTTATTCTCATCAACACCAAGTAGTTGTAGTACTTTGCGAGTCTTAACTAATACACGCTCGAACTGAGCCACTTTGTCACGACGAACGCAGAAACCATATACTGGGATATCGCTGTTTAGCGCGATTAAGCCTGCTAAAACACCGGCGTGAGTGTTAGCTGAGCCTGTTGGTAGTACGATGGCATCGATCTTCATGCCAGTCGCTTGTGCTTGAAGTAATAGCTCTTCAACACAGTCAACATAACCCAGTGCGCCCCAAGGTGTTTTACCTACCGCACCAAGTGGAATAACGAATGGCTTATAGCCTTCTTCCGTTAGCTCGTCGGCTCTGTCATACATCACCTGATCGGCACCGTTCTCATCTTCGCCCACTGGGTAAGTGTGAATTTTTGCGCCCATTAGTTTGTCTAAGAATGGATTACCGCTATCTTCGTACTCAGGTAGTCGGCCATCAACACGGTGCTCTAGCTGTACTTCAACATGCCAGCCCATCTTTCGAGCTGCTGCAACTGTCATACGAACGTGGTTAGACTGAACTGCACCTGTGGTGAGTAGGGCATTACAGCCATCAGCTTGTGCCTTACCAACATAAAACTCTAATTGGCGAGCCTTGTTACCACCCATGGCTAAGCCCGTCGCATCGTCACGTTTAATCCATAATTTAGGGCCATCGAACTTCTTGGTCATATTAGCCATAAATTCGAAAGGTGTTGGAGTGTGAGCTAATTTAGCTTTAGGGTATTTATCAGTAAGCATGTTTTGATTCCTTTATATTAATTTATTCTTGTATCAATATTTATAAGAATAGCTTTGTGTTTGTTTGGTCTTTAATTAACTGTTTATTGCTTTATATGTTGATAAGGATATTTACTGCACTTCCTAATAAAACAACGAGTGTGATTTTTTTAAATAAATCCTGATTAATAAACTTAGCGATATAGTCACCAAAAAAGGCGCCGGCAAAAGTCGCTGGAATTAGCATCATGGATGTTTTATAGGTGTCTGCTCCAATCCCGACAAAAGAAGCCTGTAGGCCTAAAGCCACGATGTAAGACAGGGTTGAACAGGTGATTACTGTTGCACGGATCTGATCTTTAGTTAGTACGCTGCGTGTCAGGTATGCGACCACCACAGGGCCTGGCATAGCCATGGCGCTGGCCATTACGCCAGACATGGTGCCTACGCCAAAGCATGGACCTTTCCCCATATTCGCTGGAGTTGTTTCATGACCCTTACGCGCTTTTATCATCTCTAGGATGTTTTGCACTGTGATAGCAAGTATGAGTAGAGCAACGGCTATCTTTAGCCCTGTAAGGTCAAAATTACTGAAAATAACAATGCCGATGGGGTAACCTAAGGCACAACCCAACATTATTTTTTTCACTAAATCCATTGGTGCAATTTTACGGATTTTAATCCAGTGAACTAATGACATTGCGAGGGTTAATATAATAACAATTTGAACGGCAGAATTAGATTGTAATAAAACAAGTAGGAAGCTTACGCCAATTAATCCAAATCCAAAACCCGTTGCAGCTTGTAACGTGGCTGCGAAGAATACTGTCATTAATAATAATGAGAATTCCATTAGTTAACCCAAATAATATATTTAATCTATGGGCCGAATTATATGTTTACGCCCCCTGCTTAGGTCAATTGACTAAACATTTGCCAGCTATAACTAAATGTTATGCTGAAACTCATCAGGGTTAGAGTGCATGGAAAAAGCAGAGCTGGAACGCTATATCTTGAGAGTTTTATAAACGACTTAATCGAAAAAAGCCGTAGAGGCAGGACCCTTACGGCTTTGTTTAATACCATTTTTTTGAGGCTACATCCGTGAGTTCATCTCACCTATCTTTAAGCTCATCAGCTCTTTTGTCCACAGAGCCTTGTCGATACCTTCAACCCAGAATACGCGGCTTTCGCGAGTCTGGCCTTTACGAAGATAAGTATCTGGCATTCTGAAAACGGCTTGCCATACCTTAACGGTTTCTTTTTTGATTAATGCGCCAGAGTCGGCAAATAGGCTGACCTCTAGCTCTATCATCACATAGTGCTCTGGGCTGTTGCTGTTAAGCTCGAAAGTGATTCCTAGGCGGCCATCGTCATCCCACTGGCTATCCAAGAAGCTGACTTTGACGCCGCCTTTCGCGGTCGATTTTAGAAGAGCCGATTGAGCTATCGCAGATGAGGTTAGTGTTTCTGTTGTTGCTGGCAGGGTCGTCGGCACTGCCGTTGTTGGTGCTTGGGTTACAGCTGAAGCTTGGCTGTCTACAGCTGCTACTGTGCCAACTGTGGCAGGTAAAGTCACTGGCACTGCGGTATCTGGCTTAGTTTGACTCTCAAGGATCACATACTCCCAAGTGAAGTCATCGTTTAGTTTAACCGTGGCACCATTTTCTAGAGTGACTCGCGCCACCTCTTCGGCGAATGCCGGTATAGAAAATAGTAATAACGCAATCGAGGCGTAGGTTCGCAGAGCTTTATACATGGGTTTTCACCTATTTAAGTGGATTGACCTAGCATAGACAAAGTATGACTTGATTCATACTCGCGCCAAGAAATATGTGATCTTTCGGCTGCAAAATGTAGCGTTTTACCAATGTCTATAACGACATAGAATAGCCGATACTAGATATATAAGGCCGCGGATCTACATAGAGTAGCCAATACTTAACACGGCCGACTCGGTGGCTGAGTTGTATCCAGCGCCTATCATAAAGTGCTTGCCTATGACGTAGCGTAGGCCAACTTCTGCTCCCCATGTGGTGTCTTTATCGGTTTCCCAGACGGGCTCTGCGCCGACCACATAAGGCACAATATTGGTGGTGGATGAATATTCGGTGGTGTAGGCGGTCGCGCCGCCATAGAGGCTGAAATCTGTTGTTAGTGAGTAACTGACACCAAAACGCCATAGGGTGTCTTGGGTATAGGCTTCGCCAGGTGGCTCAAGATACACGTCCTCTTTTTTACTCTGCGCATAGCCGATGTAATAGCCCCAATCTGCATAATCTCTGTCGTAGTGACGAGGCGCGAAGGTAACTCCATACATATCTTCTGCCGCGGGAATATAGTCTAGAGTTACAGCCATAACTGGGGCGGGTTTAGTGTCAGGTTCTAGACTGAATTCATTTGCCATAACGCCGTGGCAAGTCAGCGCAAATAGGCTGGCTATCAAGTATCGAATCATGATTCCCTCAATTAATGGCTAGTATATGGTGATAGATTGTTCTAAATCTTTGGTTTACAGTCAACCAAGAGTGCTAAAATGACTTGTATAATAGCGGTTTGTAACGCTGTTGTTTTCACCTCTTAATCTTAATGTTGGATTAATTTTAACTCGTTGGATGCTCCTTTGAGCGCGCAAGAATTGGAGAATGGCTTTGGATCAGGAATTACGCGCTGCGATTGCTCAGTGGTTAACTAATATTGGCATCAATACTCAACCATCTGATGGTGTGTCGAGCGCGATCATGGTGCTCGCATGTTTTGTGGTGGCTTTTATTGGTTATCTCTTCGTAAAACGTGGAGTGGTGACCACGATGAATATGGTTATTCTGCGCTCTAAGGCGCACTGGGATGACATCTTTATGCGTCATCAAGTATTGGAGAAGATAGCCATCCTTGTACCCATCATTATCTTGAATATTCTGTTACCGCTGGCCTTGAATGATCACAAGGTGCTTAGCAGCCTGAGCGATCGGCTGCTCGATGTGACTATTGTTATCTTGTTTGTTCGCGCAATTTATAGCTCCTTGGACGCGGCGAATGAGATAGCCGATTATAATTTAGTCAGCCGTAGATTGCCGATTAAGAGCTTTGTGCAGCTGGCTAAACTCTTCATGTTCTTTGTCGCGATCATCATCTCTATCTCTGTATTAGCAGATCAATCTCCGGTCTATTTCTTAAGCGGTTTAGGTGTCGCAACCGGTTTGGTCATGTTGGTATTTAGGGATACGATCTTGGGCTTTGTGGCTGGGATTCAGCTGGCTGCTAACCGTATGGTGAGTCCCGGAGACTGGATTGAGATGGATAATTTTGGCGCTAACGGTACTGTTGAAGAGGTGTCGTTGACCACAGTTAAGGTACGTAACTTTGACCAAACTCTGACCATGCTACCAGCTTATTCGTTAACTTCAGGCTCCTTTAGAAACTGGCGTGGCATGTCTGAATCCGGTGGCCGTAGAATTAAGCGTGCGCTGCAGATAGATATCCAGTCGGTGCGTTTCTTAACTGAAGATGACATGCGAAGTTTAAGCAAGATCAATCATCTTAAGGACTATTTCTCTGCAAAATCGGCGGAGATCATCACATATAATGCTCAAGTTGAAGATGCGGATATGTACGTGAATAGTCGCCATCTAACCAATCTAGGTACCTTTAGAGCCTATGTTCAGGAGTACCTGCAACAGCACGATAAGATCCGCAAAGATATGACATTGATGGTGCGTCAGCTCGCGCCGACCGAACTTGGTGTGCCTATCGAGCTTTATATCTTTACTAACGATACCCGCTGGGAATTTTATGAAGGGATCCAAGCCGATATTTTCGATCATATCTTCGCGATCTTGCCTGAGTTTGGTCTGCGAATATTCCAAGGCCCTACAGGAGCGGATGTGCGTAGCTTGAAGCATTAGCTCTGAGTCGTTTATACAGAAAAAGCCAGCTTGAAAGCTGGCTTTTATGTTCTTAGTCGTTGCAACCTAACCTATTTCTCGCGGCTGACTAATATCGCTGCCAGAGCCACAAATACTCCGCCGCTGGTTCTATCGAACCAGTGCAGCTTATTGCTCGACTTCAATGTAGGAGCCAAGACATTGGCCATGCTGGCGTAGATCATCACGAAGCTAAAATCGACCACGGCCCAAGTCGCGGCCAAGATGGCAAGCTGCGGCCCTTGTGGCGCGCTAATATCAATAAACTGAGGAAACAGTGCGGCGAAAAATAGTAGATCTTTAGGATTACTAATACCAACGAGAAAGGCCTGTTTGAATAACTGTTTTGGGGTGCCCTTACCTTGAGTGGTCTTAAGCTCTAAGCCTTTACCATCGCCTTTTGTAAGTAGCAGTTTAACCCCAAGAAATAGCAGGTAAGCTGCGCCAAACCACTTCAATACTGTAAAGCCATACTCAGTGGCACTCAGTAATGCCCCTAAGCCTGCGGCTGAGGCCATCATGAGTATCAGTGCCGAGGTTACGCTGCCGAATGCCGTTGCTATGCTGCGACTCTTACCGTAGTGAATACCGTGCCCCATGGACAGTACTGCCATGGTGCCGGGAGACACTGCAATCAATAGAATGGCGAATAGGTAGAGTAACCAGGTATCGAAGCTCATAGATTTTATACAATTTAGAATATCTGGCAGCACTATAGCCGCCAGACATTATTTAGGCAACTCGCTAAGGAATGTAGTCAGGAATGACCTTTGGATGACGGCCTTCAATTGAGCGGTAGAAGTCGACTATCTCATTCATTTCATGTCGAATGTCGCCAGTTGGCATTTTACCTTCGGCAATCACCACTGTCTTGCGACCAAAATCGAGACCCACTGTGATGATGGGGACCTGAGCCTTATTGGCGATATGGTAAAAGCCCGTCTTCCAACGAGACACAGGGCTACGGGTGCCCTCAGGTGCCAAGGCTAGGCGAAAATTAGGGTTAGTTTTAAATAGCTCAGCGACTGCATCGACGAGATTATTGCTTTTACGCCTATCAACAGGTGTACCGCCGATGGCACGGAAAAACCAACCCCAAGGTGGGATAAACAACTGGTGCTTACCTAAGAAGTTGACTTGCGCGCCCAACGCACCGCGGGCAATTACGCCAATAATAAAATCCCAGTTACTGGTATGTGGTGCCACTATGGCAATAAATTGTTTATCATTTGGCAGCTCGCCGGAAATTTTCCAGCCAATCAGTTTTAGCAGCCCTTTCCAAAATAGTTGAAACATATAACGAAAACCTTCCGGCCTTTCCTATGAGTATTGTTGTTTTCTGCGGCTTTAGCCAATCGTTAGCTATGATTGGTTACAAGACGTCAGCGGGATATTTGAGGTATAGTACACCCAATAGAGCCAGATTGGAGAGAGGCAATGTTTAAAAAAGCAATCAGTGTCTTATTGTTATGCTTGGCATTTAACGCTAACGCGGTGCCAACTGATGATATTGCTAATATTTTGGCGGAGCAGGAAGCTGCATGGAATCGCGGTGACCTAGATGCTTATATGCAGGGCTATTGGAACAGTGACAAAATGCGCTTCGTTTCCAATGGTAAATTCCGTTATGGCTGGGAAGAAACCCTTGCCGTCTATAAGAAACACTATCCCGATAAAGCGACCTTAGGTACGCTGACTTTCACGATTAAAGAGATCAAGATGCTCAGCAATTACGCTGCGATAGTGGTTGGCCGTTGGTCACTGGAGCGCGCTAAAGATAATCCTAATGGCGTGTTCACTTTGTTGGTTGAGAAAATAGATGACCGCTGGGTGATCACTCACGACCATACATCGGATTGAATCAACTAGACTGAAGCTACATTCACTATAATAAAAGGAGTTTTTATGGCGTTTCTATTACCTGGGGCGGTGCTGGTTATCGGTTTACTCTTTTTGATTGACCATGCCGTGAAAAATGAGACAGGCTCTAAAGGCTAGCGTGTTAGACGCTCATCTTACTATTGCTTGAGCTAAATGTAGGATGAGCCAAATATCAGGTAAATACAGAGCGAGCTTAATTTGTTGGCTCTATAACGAATTCATCCCTACCTAAATTACGGCCTTTGCCGTCATATCTCACCTCGATGAAATGTATCTTTCCCTGCTTATCTTTCAAGATGATGCTAGTCGAACGTGTCCCGTACTCCTCATGGCGGATATAGATAGAAGACAGATGACGCTCCCACTCAATGCTTATCCCCGTTGTTGGGAGTTCGGTGTCGGGGGCTTGGGTGTTATCCATCATAATGGTCAGCAGTGCATCGATGTCTGGAGTGTGATGATTCGAAATATGCTGCTCTATCGCCTGAGAACCACGTGCCATTTTGGGCCAAATATCATCGAGAGCGCCATTACTTATAGAGTGAAAACCAGGGGAGAGTCGGCTTATTTTTTGGCTGCGACTATCGAAACATTGCAGGTTGTTTTCGTCGCCAAAAAGTAAGTTAAACGGGTTGTAGAAACGGCTATGACGGGTTAACCATTCTTGCTCAATACCATCAGGATCTAAGGCTTTGAGTACTAGTTCCCCACGGCTTCTCATATCATTTTGCTTGAGTTCAGGTGCGCGGATATTCGTGAGTCCTGCAATTTTTCCAAGCTGATTTACCCCGAGCCAGGTACCACCGGCTTCTAAGTCTTTACCGGCTAATACAGTGTTTGAATTATTTGAGGTTGGCCAAAAATGAGCGGGTTGAGTGGGTCTATGATGAAATTCATCGCGATTTGCACAGATGATAAGCGGGAATTCGGGGTGAGTCTGCAGAGCAACAAATAGGATGCACATAAACATAGCTCAAATCTAAGTCATGAATACAGGTTAATGCTCATGACTTAGAAAAGCTAGTGAGAGTCGATTAGATAAAGCGGTACCAGTTAATGGTGATGCTTGTGATCATGTCCATGCTGGTGTTCATGCTTAGTTTCATGACTATTTTCAGGCCTCTGGCTGTGTTCATGACTGTGTTCAGAGGCATGGCTGTGATCGTGGCTGTGCTCAGGACCATGAGAATGTCCGTGGTCGTGAGCCTTCGACTTAAGCAGCATGAGTCGGCTTAGGAACTTGCGTGGTCCAAGGCGTAACAGGCTAGTGGCGAACAAGATAGCTACAATGACCAAACAGATATTGTTTAGCGTTGCAGGTAGATGTACTAGGGCCTGCCACTTAGGATGCAGTAACTCAATAGCTCCGAGTAAGGCTATCAGTAGCGCAAATAAGCTGGCTCTTTGTGTCCAATTCATTAGCTTCAACTGGGCAAAGTTAAATATTGGTGCGGCGATTAACGGCAAGATCACCGCAGTCGTCGTCCAGCCGCTGTATGCCAGAGATAAAGACAGCACTGCGGCGCCCAAATTGCAGAAGCGCATCGGTAAGAATACCAATAACAACACGAACACTTGCACTAATGGGCTAGATAGCGGTACGGCAGGGTGACCGATGAGGTTAGCGAGTACTAGGCTCAATAAGATCCATGGCGCACTACGATCGACCAAGTGCGCGAAACCAAAACGCCAAGCCGAATCAGGCAGGGCATCATGGGGATCGGTAGGCTCAACATTGCAGCGAGTGAGCTGCCAACCAATAATGGCGACAGAGACCGCTTGGATAAGCGCATACATAGGGCCAAGTAATAAGCCGGTAATGATGATGGCTTCGGGCCCGAGTAATCTTTGCATCCAGAGTTTGCTCAGCTGGCCGTTGTGGGGCGTGAGTCCGAAATGAAAACGAAGACTCGCCACGGCATAACTGAGGAGTAGAACTGGCGCGATAGTCTGCATCCAATCGAGCAGATGCTCAGTTGAGTGACTATGGCTGTGATGATGGTCATGGCCACCTGAATCCATCATCAGCAGTAAAAATAGTAGGGCGATACCAAGTAAACTACCGATCCCTGCTTGGTATTCATACTTGCCTTGTTTGTCGGTGACTGGAGTGCCATGGGGCTGGTGCAGCACCACGTGCAGGATGGAGCCCGTAACAAAAGCTTGTAAATAAACGGTATTTTCAAGGCTTAAATGAGACAGCATTTGCTCTCCGGCAAAGTAACCGAAGCCTGTGAGTAGCATCATCGCGGCGAGTACTGCCATAGCCCAACGGCTACCAACTTGTGGCTTGAGTAACCACCAGATGGCTACACCGACTGGCAATCTATGCAAGATAATCCCTAGCGCCAACAAGGGGGAGTTACCTTCTTGCTGAGCCAGAATCATTGCTCCACCATCTGTGATGGTATGCAGTAATAGTCCGCCAATACCTAAGATTAAGGTGAGGTTATGGGTGACTTCAGAATAGCGGTGGAAAAGCCGTTCGCTAAGCGTGGGGCCCCATATACCTATAATCACAAATACAATCGCGAGAAACCCGCCATGCTCTAATAGCTCTGGAAGAATATGAACCAGCACTAAGCCGCCCAGAGAAACGAATATAAATCCGTCTAGGCCTTTTTGTAGTCCATTGCCTGTCGAAAAGAATCGATAAAACAGTGGGCCTAATAATAGTGCGATGCAGCTAGCTAATAGATACAGCATGGAGTTCCAATTTAAACCGCGAGAGCGAGAAAAGCGCCATAGTATACCAGCCTTGTGGACAATTAGCAGAGGCCTATATTGAATTTACATTGATATTCAATTGGCATTAATTTCATGTCTGTTGTGAAATTTAATGGTGTTTTTTGACGCTGGTTTGTTAGTTTATCGATAAAGATAATAGAATAGTATTTTTTACGGCGAATAGAAGCATTTATCTATGGATACTTTTTCAGCGGCAGTCATGTTATTTCTTATTATGGATCCTTTGGGGAATTTACCCATATTTGCATCTATTTTGCGCCATATTGAGCCGAAGAAGCGCCGTCGAGTGTTGATCCGTGAACTGCTATTTGCTCTAGTGATCATGATGCTATTCTTGTTTGCAGGCGAGGCCATTCTCAACTTTCTGAACTTGCGGACCGAGTCTGTGAGTATTGCCGGTGGTATCATTTTATTCTTGATTGCGATTCGAATGATCTTCCCCCAGCCCGGTGGTGTGGTAGGGCTGGCCGCAGGTGAAGAACCTTTTATCGTGCCTATGGCCATCCCATTAATGGCTGGCCCCTCGGTGTTAGCGGCTTTGATTTTATTGGCGCATACGGACAATGAGCGCATGTTTGATTGGACCATTGCCTTAGTGTCAGCTTGGGGCGTGAGTGCGGTTATCTTACTCTTCTACAAGGTGTTCACTAAAGTGCTAGGTGAAAAGGGCTTGACCGCCGTAGAGCGATTAATGGGCATGGTATTAGTGATGATTTCGGTGCAGATGTTCCTTGATGGTGTCGCTAATTATATTAGTCACACGGGGCTATAACCTAGAGCTATAAAATCCGATTAAGAAGCCGCCATGCTGCAGCTTGGCCTTCAATCTTTATTGGTGAAATGTGGGCTTGATTGTTATTTTTACTTGTTAATCTAAAGTTAATCACCCTTGCAGATTAATTTTTAGCCTGTAATACTGGGATATAATATTCAAAAATAACAATAACTCATGCTGAATTGTCTTCTACTCTGTATCGCTAGCCTCTCTTCGCTCGATTCTGCCGATTATCAAAATCTATTGCCCTATCAAGGCACGCCATCCTCGATGGAAGAGCGTGATAATAAGGGCAATCTCACCATTGGCTCTGTGTATACGGATCAGGGGGCCTGGCATGGTTTTCACCTGCCCGATAATGCCGATTATTACGGTAGCTTTACCGGCCCGCTGTTTATCGCCCAAGAATACAGCTTGCACTTGAGTGACAGCCTGCAACGCCTGCAGCTGATCAACATAGATAGAGATGAGTTTGTCTCGTTAGACAGTGCCAGTCGAATTGAGATCTATAGCAGACCCGACGCCTTGGTGCAGTCGTTTACCTGGTCTGATTTCCAACTTAATTTATCCCTCAGTTATAGCGATAATCGCACCGCAGTGGTGCGCACCGAGTTAATTAACTTATCTAAAAAGCCTCAAAGCTGGCAGCTAGTCTGGCGCGGAACGCCCTTTAATTCTCACTCCTCACTCACCGATTACAGTTTAATCAAGCAGACTGAAGTGAGCGCTAATCATGTTAATTGGCAGCTCAATCCAATCATGGAAACTTGGCGAATTCAGTTGGCCGATGCCGAATATGACTTATGGTTCGATCGCGATATGAAGATTACGCTCAATGAGCAATCGGGTTATCGCGCCATTGCAGAACCCATGACTCTAGATGCAGGGCAGCAGCATACATTTGTATCGGCGCAGCGATATTTTCATACCCAAGCCGAGCGCAGTGCGCATCAAGTACCTGATTGGGGCAAGATTGAGGGGCAGTTGCTTGATAATCAGAGCAAGTGGCAAGCCAGACTCGATAGAGCGATAACAGGAGGAGATAAGAGTTCTCGCCAACTCGCAGTAAAAAGCATGCTTACCCTATTGCATAATTGGCGTAGTCCGGCGGGCGCGCTTCAACATGATGCGATTACGCCTTCGATTACCTATAAGTGGTTTAACGGAGTATGGGCATGGGATAGCTGGAAGCAAGCCGTTGCCTTGGCCCGCTTTGACCCCGCCTTGGCAAAGTCTAATGTGCTGGCGATGTTTGATTATCAATTTACGGCACAAGATCCGCTGAGGCCACAAGATGCGGGCAACCTTCCCGATGCTATTTTTTACAATAAAGACCGAGAACGTGGTGGCGACGGTGGCAACTGGAATGAGCGAAATGGTAAGCCGCCACTATCTGCTTGGGCCGTGTGGGAGATCTATCTACAAGATAAAGATGAAGCCTTTCTTAGCACCATGTATCCCAAGCTTGTGGCCTATCACGAGTGGTGGTACCGCAATCGTGACAACAATGATAATGGCTTAGCCGAGTATGGTGCCAACCTTCACCCTATGCATCTCAATGAAGATGGCTCGATTAATCCTGAGGCGGTGATCGAGGCCGCTGCTTGGGAGTCGGGGATGGATAATGCGCCGCGATTCGATATGGATGACACCTTAGATATCTGGCAAAACCACCAAGGTGGAAAGCTCGTCGGTTATTCGGTATCCCAAGAATCGGTGGATCTTAATGCCTATCTCTATGCGGAGAAACGTTTCCTAGAGCAGATCGCGGCTGTACTTGGCGATGAGAGCGCGGCAGAAAAATGGGATCTTGCAGCCACTCGGTTGGCGAAACAAATTCAGATGCAGATGTATGATGCTGAGTCGGGTTTTTTCTATGATGTTCGTTATACCCCTACGGGTAGCGAGTTAATGGTTAAGCAAGGCAAAGGTGTCGAGGGCTGGATCCCGCTTTGGGCTGGGGCGGCCAGTGAGGCCCAAGCTAGAATTATGGTAGAGCGCCACCTCAATGCTGCGCAATTTGGCACCTTAATTCCGTTCCCGACCGTGAGTGCCGATGGCCCTAATTTTGCGGCTGCTAAGTACTGGCGAGGGCCAGTATGGTTAGATCAGGCATTATTCGGCCTACAGGGGGTCGAGCGCTACGGTTATCATGAGCAAGCCATGAGTTTAGCTAAACAATTGGTAGTGCAAGGCGAGGGGATCCTTGGCCAGAGTCCGATCCGCGAGAATTATAACCCGCTAACAGGCGAGGGGCTGCACTGCACCAACTTTAGCTGGTCGGCTTCTGTGCTATTGCTCATTTATCAGTCATGGTTAACTGAGATAGAAAATATTTAGTAACGAAGGCTAAGTTGGCAAGCATTTAAAAAATTTACCATTAATTTTTTTTTGTGAAAACGGGCTGCCTAAATACATTAATTCAACTGTTAATGTGATGCTGTTGTTGTTATTGTTTTGTGATTCAGCAGTATCGGGTAGCCTATGAAAGTCTCTATTCTAGTCACTATTTTTCTTAGTTTTGTATTTGTGTCGGCCTGCAATAGCCGCTCTCAAGAAATTGAGCAGCCCGCAGTGGCTGATCCACAGAGTGATGTTCCTCGTAAACAACTTTTATGTAGTTCGACACCGCCCATCAAAGATACGGCTAAGCTCAAGGCTAACCTTAAAGAGCGAGGTCTGATTACCGAACAGATGACTGAAACTGAAGCCGAGCAAGTCGTTCTTGAGTATATCCGTATGCGTCAACAAGCGTTCCAGGACTGTAAGAAAGGAGACCTGTAGTATGAGTAACCGATTAGTAACAGCTCTTTTGGCATTATTTACTGTCGGAGCAATCTCTTTGTCCTCGCTTGCTCTCGCCGCCCCTATGACTAGCGGCACGACCGCAGATGCTAATATCATCAATAAGGAGCAGGTTCTTTATTGGTTAATAAAGCGCGGAGAGCTAGCTGCCAATGCCACAGATGCAGAAAAAGAGTTGGCGATTGCGGAATTTACCAAGCGAGCAAATGGTAAAAAAAAGCTGCCGATGATTCAGGCGCAGCAGCAAAGAAAGCGGACCGAGCAAGCAGAGAAACGCTCTAAGTCGATGAGCTTTTCCGATAGCCAGGTAGAAGGCTTTAAGAGTAAAACGGTCAAGGTGCTTACGGTGCTTATCGATTTTCCTGATTTGCCTCATGATGACAATGGCTTAAGCAGTAGCGATACCCAAATGTTCTATAACGATTATTCAGTTGAACACTATCGTTCATTACTTTTTTCAAATTCTGGTTATGAAGGCCCTCAAGGGCAAACCTTGATGACAGGGTATCAATACTATCAGGCTGAATCGGGTGGCAGTTTTTTCTTTACCGGTGATGTCAAAGGTTGGTACCGCGCAGCGAGCAATGCGGCGGTTTATGGCAGTAATGATCCCAACGATAATGATAACGATATTGCAGTTTCAGACTTAGTCAAAGAAGCTGTGGCTGCGGCCGTCGCTGATATGAGTGATTCAGAGTTAGCCAGCTACGATATCGAAGATCCTTTTGACTTAAACAATAACGGCATAACGAATGAAGCCGATGGTATTATCGATCATGTGATGATTTTCCACTCTAGCATAGGTGAAGAGGCTGGGGGCGGCATGCTAGGCGGCGATGCAATCTGGTCTCATCGTTCCTTTGTCGATGGAGGCCGTTATCGCTTACCTGGGACTGAAATGAAACTGTCTGGCTATACCATTCAGCCTATCGATGCCGCGCTGGGCGTGTGTGTACATGAGTTTGGCCATGATTTAGGCCTGCCCGATGAGTATGACACCACATCGCTAGGTAAAGGTTCGCCTGTAGGTTTCTGGTCTATTATGGCCGGTGGTAGCTGGGCGGGTGAGCTTGCAGGTTCGTTACCAACGGGCTTCAGCCCTTATGCTCGCTCTTACTTACAGAATATCTATGGTGGCAATTGGATCACAGAGCAGACCGTTCAGCTCGATTCGATCACAAGTTCAGGTTTAGACATCAGTCTAGTTGAAGCTGTTAATCACGATAAGGTGAATCAGATCTCAATTGCGTTGCCCGCTGTGGATATCGACTTTAAGGAGCCTTATAGCGGAGATTTTCAATTTTACTCCGACCAAGGTCATATGATTAACCATGCAATGTCATTCGATGTGGACTTGCCCGTAGCCACTCCGCTTACGTTAACCATGCAGGCACATTGGAGCATTGAGCAGGATTATGATTATGCTCAGGTGATGGTCGATGGGGTTGCGATAGCGGGCAATTACACTAAGGCGAGTAACTCGATTAATATCGAACGCAATATTATTACGGGTAAGTCTAGTGATTTGGCTGCAGCTGAAGGTACCGATGCTTGGGTTAATCTTTTGTATGATTTGAGCCCATATGCTGGGCGAGAAGTGCGCCTGTCTATTCGGTACGTGACCGATCCAGCGGTAGGTGACTATGGCATTGTGATTGATGACATCAATATCAATAATAATAGCGAACCAGTATTCTCTAATGGTGCAGAGCTCGATGAGGGCATTGCCTATGCAGGGTTTGCTCGATTGGGCAATATGCGTCCGGGTAAAGACCGTCGCTACCTTGTCCAGCTAAGAAGCCAGCAAGGTGTAGATAAAGGGCTTAAGTCAGAATCTTATGATCCTGGAGTTGTGGTTTGGTTTGAAAACCAAGATTACAGCGATAATGAAGTGAATAATCATCCAGGCTATAGCTTAATTAGTGTGGTTGATGCAGATCAGAACCTTATTGGCACTAATGACTCGAGTGTGCAGGTTCGAGATGCAGCTTTCAGCCTATTTAATCAGTCGAGTTATTTTAACGATGAGCACTTAAGTGGGTCCAAGCTATTCGATGATACCAATGATTATAGTGCGCCGCTGCAACCTGAATCAGGGGTTGTGTTACCTGAGCTCGGGTTAACCATGGAGGTCATGGCTCAGTCGAGTAATAGCAGCAATGCTACAGTGCAGTTCAGGTATAGCAGCCAGACGCCACCGGATTCAAAAGATCTGAGCGCATCCATTAGTTATAGTTTACAGGGCCGTGAAGCGAGCTTTGCGGCCAATGTGAGTGGCGGTGATGGAAGTTATACTTACGCTTGGGATTTTGGCGTCACAGAAGCGACTAGTACCGAGGCTTCTCCTAGCTACATCTATGCGGCGAATGGTAATTACTTAGTATCGCTCACGGTGACCGATGGCAATGGAACAAGCTTTGTTAATTATCTCAATCTTGCTGTAGGTTCTGCTATTGAGGTCGATTTTACCCATAGTATCTCTAATCTTCAGGTGAGTTTTACGGATCAGTCCACAGGTGGCAATGGCGAGTTGAGTTATCACTGGGAATTTGGTGATGGTAATACTAGCTCTGTTGCTTCACCCAGTTATACCTATGGCACTACTGGCAGTTATACCGTGACTTTGACAGTGACAGACAGTGTGGGGCAAGAGGCGCAGAAGAGTGCCCCTATATCGGTAGCTGCTGCCGTCGTGGTCGATAGTAGTGGTGATTCATCCGGTGGGGGGAGCTTAGGTTGGCTCTCTTTGTTGGGACTTGGCTTGTTGGGTATGTACCGACGCCAATATTTGTAAACACAAAAAACGCCCAAATAAAGGGCGTTTTTTCTCGATGACGGCTAGCGTTTATAGCTTGGCAATGGCTTGTTGCGCAGCGGGTAGAAATACTTCACTTACTATCAACTGCTCGTCACCATGTTGGAAATAGCGGCGACGTCCCCATAGCGGCTGGGTCACATCCTGTTGCAGCGATTCTGCCAGCTTAGCTATCTTAGAGCAGGCTTCAAAATGAGCCACTTCTATGCGTCCTGGGATAAACTCATCGGTGGCATAGAGTAATTCGCCTAAAGGCCTCACTCCTAAACCTAAAAATGCTTGTTGTTTCTGTTCAAGCAGGCGCCCGGGGATCAAGGTTCTGGCGAAGATCCATGGGGTGCCATCTAGAATGAGTAATACTTCTCTAACCCAGATATTTTTACTGCCAAATGAGTCTTCTGGTAGTGGAGATAAGGTATCTTCTCCGAGAATTTTCACTTCAAAATGTGCACATTGCTTCTTTAACTTTTGCGTTAAGCTGCAAGTGCTGAGTAGCCAGTCCTTAAAAGGTGGCGTAGGTAAATTGGAGATTTGTTCTGGCGAAAACCATTCGATTGATTCACCATAAGGGAAGCTTAACCTAGTCATAGTCGTCTAATTCTCGGTACAATACAGCAAACCGAAGCAGTCTAGCACGCCGCTGTCGCCGCAGGTAGAGCTTGTCTACTTAGAATGCGACGTGACAATGTAATACCCAAGCTACCTCAAGATGCTCGTTTCAGAGCTCCCGTAGGATAGCTGAGCAAGGCAGTGATTGAGGATAATGGTTATTCCCTTATCGATATCACTAACGTAGTGCAGGTATTCTACGGGAACTCCCGTAGGGCACGGCGAGAAGCAACATTTTTCTGTGTTATGAAATATTGAATTAGAATAACTAGTCCTACAATTTCATGCCTTGAACTCTGTCACTTCTCGACATGCTGAATCCTGCATCTTGAAGTTGTTTGGGTATAAGCACATGGATTGGGAGTCTATCTCATCGATTATCGACTAGGGAGTAAGTTTGAAGATGAATAAACTAATAGCAGTATTACTTTTAGTGCTATGCAGTAGCTTTGGAGCATTTGCTGCGGATAATAAGCCACTGGAAGAATATGCTTATTATGGTTTCGAACCGGAGATTGTGACTAACTATATCTCTAATAGGAAGAAACTTGGCTATGTCAGACTCAGTGTCGAGTTGATGGTTAAAAAGCCTGAGCAGTTAGTTAGCCTAGAGCGACACGACCCTCTGTTAAGGGCGGCAATCGTCGAGATTTTAGGTAACCAGACCGAAGACAAGGTGAAGTCATTGACCGGAAAAGAAGAGATCCGTCGTCAGTGCTACGAGAAAGTGAATCAGCTTTTAGAGCAAGAGACTGGTGAACCCTTGGTGGTGAACTTACTTTTCACCAAATATCTATATGATTAGTTGCAGATACCAATACCGCTGGTACTTGCATTTATCGCAAGTGCTAACGGTATAAAAATGATTAAAAGTAATAAAGCTAAACCTGCAAAAGTGAATAAGCCAAGAGTCGCTAAGGCCTCGCCTAATGCTAAGAGCAAGTCTAAGACTCATGCTAAAGTTAAACCTACAGCGGCACCTCAGCCGAGTAAGGCGCTACACCCACGAAATATCCATAATAATGGCTATGACTTTGCCGCATTAGTCGCTGCATTTCCGAAACTTAAGGCTTTTGTAAAACCGAATCCCTATGGCAATTTGTCGATAGACTTCGCCGATCCTATTGCGGTTAAGATGCTTAATGCGGCGTTGCTAAAGTTACACTATGGCGTTGGTCATTGGGATATTCCCGAAGGTTTCCTATGTCCGCCTATCCCCGGTCGAGCCGATTATATCCATCATGTAGCGGATCTATTGGCGGTTAAAAAGGCGAGTAAGAGGCGCGTTCCTAAAGGCCCTAGAGTTCGAGTATTAGATATAGGTACCGGAGCGAATGTTATCTATCCGCTGCTGGGGATACAGTCCTATGGTTGGGACTTTGTTGGCAGTGATGTCGATCCGATCTCGATTGCAAATACACAGCAGATTTTTGCCAATAATTCCGATATCGCTAATAAGTTTAGCGCTAGACTACAAGCGGACGCTAAGCATGTATTTCATGGGGTGATTGAGGCAAATGAGCGCTTCGATCTGACCCTTTGCAACCCACCATTTCATGCCTCCTTAGCTGAAGCCAGTGAGGGCTCGGCGCGAAAACTTAAAAATCTTGCTGCTAATAGAGCCAAGTCAGCTCAAGTTCAGTCCTCTGGAAGGGGGAAGCCTGACTCGGGTAAGAGCGATAGTGTCCTCAACTTTGGTGGCCAGAAAGCCGAGTTATGGTGTGAGGGAGGGGAGCTGCAATTTCTGCGGACGATGATCGACGAGAGTCATGACTTTGCAGGCCAGTGCTTATGGTTCACTACCTTAGTATCTAAAAAGGAAAACCTTAAACCAGCAAAGGCCTTATTGGCCAAGGTAAAAGCTGAAGAGGTAAAAGAGATTGAGATGCACCAGGGCAATAAAGTTACTCGGGTGCTGGCTTGGACATTCCTTAAATCTGAGCAGAGAGAGCTTTGGGTGCAATATCGAGATACCCAATAATTGAGTCCTAGATGCTGGTCGTTGGGAGCGAAACGAAATAAGTACTCATGTGATTTCAAAAGTTTAAAAACTTATCCTAGACTAAAATGATGTAATTACATTGTGCTCTTTGGATACTTTTGTGAACTTCAAACTGGAAAACCTACTGGTTGAGCTAGAACTCTATCTGCAAAAACCTGAAGTGCGAGCTTCTCGTACAGAGCTTGAGCGCCTTATCGGTGATGAATTTCTTGAGTTTGCAGCGACTGGCCATCGATTTGGCAAGGATGAGGTATTGGCGAGGTTGCCAGATGAACGGCAGCCTCAAATAGAAGCTAGCCTATTTACTGTGAGAGAGCTATCGGCAGAGGTTTGTCAGGTTACCTACCGCGCAAAATTAAAAAAAGCCGATGATAATGTCATCGGCTTTTCAATACGTAGCTCTATCTGGCGCAAACATAGAGATATTTGGCAAATAGTGTTTCACCAAGGCACTCAGTGTAGGCCTTTCTAGCGGTTAAAAGCTTAAGGACAACGGTTACTGCCCATTCCACAGTAGCTTGCCACAGTCAGTTAAATCATAACCGCCTAAGGTTGCTGCAAGTTGTTGGGTTTGCGGCTCGGCTAATAGGTTAAATAGTCGCTGTAACTGACGTCTAAAGTAGATCCCTTGGGGCATTACGAAATCAAAAGACTCGGTAACCAGTGGAACAAAACTCAGGCCGCTCTCGAGTGCCACAGACTGGCAGCCAAAGCCGATATCGGCATTGTTGCGGGCAATGTAGCCTGCGAGTTCGCGTTCACTCTGGGCGACAATGTTTGAGTTTAGCTCTTCGAAAGATGCCCCTTGTTTCATTAGCCATTGTTCAAGATGTTGCTGGCTACCAGCGCCCGCTTGACGGGCGACCCAGCGCCATGACTGCTGCGACACTTTGTCCAACTCTTGGCAGCGGTGATGCATATCGGGACGCATCATCAAGCCTTGTTTACGGGTATAACCGTGCACCATCACCCATTGCTGGTGGTTGGCATAACCTTGCAATAACGCTGGGTGACGAACGCTGCGCTCTTCAACACTACCCCAGTGCAGTGTACATACATCGGCGTAACCACGAGACAGCAAGTCTAGGCCGAGTCGAGAGCCTGTTGAGCTATAACTGATAAGCTCACTCTTACCCACCTGTGACATCATTCTCGCCACAAGCATAGATAGCAGAGGGTCATCGCTTCCGGTGATATGCATACGGTCAGATAGCATGCCGCTATGGCAGGAGTCCATCACCCACCTGTCGATCAAAATCTTTGGAAACAACCATTTGCCCGTGATTTTAGTCGCAGGAAGAATGCGGTCGTTGGCCATTGAGTAGACTTTCTTCTCATTGAGATCTAGGTACTCAGATACCTGTTTGGCACTCATATAGATCAGCTCAGTCGGCTCGGTCATTTTTAATCCTTGTGGAACATGCAATATTTGTTGTTAATGGAATACTTTTAAGTAAGAGCATCAAATTCAATGTTTTCAGCGCCGTTATAAATTAGGAAATGGCGACCCTTAGCGCGAGCTATCATGGTGATACCAAGCTTTTGAGCAAGCTCAAGCCCCATCTGAGTTGCACCACTGCGTGACAGTACGACAGGGATCCCCATCTTGGCGACTTTGATAACCATCTCAGAGGTTAGGCGACCTGTAGTGTAGAACAATTTGTTATTGCCACAGTCTTGGTTGAGCCACATCTCACCGGCTAAGGTATCTACGGCGTTATGACGACCTACATCTTCAACAAAACCGACGATCTGATCATCTTGGCATAGACCACAACCGTGCACGGCACCGGCATTTTTATAGGTTTCATTGTAGGCGCTGATGTTCTTTAGCAAGCTGTAGATCATGCTTTGCTTCAGTTTTGGTGTCGGCAAGTTGATGTCGTCGAGCCCTGTCATAAAGTCACCGTAAACCGTGCCTTGACCACAGCCCGTAGTCACTGTTTTCTCAGACAGCTTTTCATCTAAATTTTCAATTTTCTCACTGGTTAGGATCGCAGCTGAATTCACATCCCAATCGACAATAACCGACTCTAGTTTGTTGATATCCGATATAAAGCCTTGGTTCTTAAGGTAACCCAATGATAACGCTTCAGCCCGCGCACCTAGTGTCATCAAGGTCACAATAGGCTGCCAATTAAGGTAGACCGTGAGAGGGCGTTCGCAAGCAATGAACTTATCCACTTTTTCGCCATTCTCGTTTATTGCGGTGACAGCAATTGTAAGAGGCACATCGGTGCTGGTTTTGATTAACGTTGGATTGCTTTTGTATGCAGTCATATGGGTCATCATCTGTTAAAAGGGAATCAATACGCTTACTGCTAAGCAATATCTATACCTAATTGAATAGGGAGTTAAAATTAGTGGTAGATCACATTTATAGCGAGTGGGTCGCCCTTTTATGTCCTATCTACAATTGCTATTCGGACAAAATGTCCTAGTCTTTGCTTGGAATAGTTGATCTAGTTCAAACTATTTAATTGATACTGTGTGGCACACAAATTGCTTTGCTAAAGGGAGTATTTATTTATGGGTCTGCCATATTGGCAGCCACCTCAGGCAAGACGGAGACTGAATGCAACATACCGAAAGCCAATGGCCAATGTACGTTTCTCTTAAGAAAATTGAGAAACAAGTCGGAAGATGGACCTCAGTACAGTGGGAAGTCGACCAAATGCTTCCTGCTACCCACGCCGCACCTGAAGGTGCCAACCTAATCTTACTTGAGCTACACAAGGATGAGCGTGGCAGTTACCGCATCAATATCGATATGGATAATGCCATGCTATATATCGTCTGTGACGAAACCGAAGACGGTGACTGGAAACCAGTAGCAATTTCTGCAGATCAAAATGTCGCAGCTGGCTGCCTAGAAGCCGATACCCCAGTACTCAATATTCCAATGCCTAAGGCGATCGCTTGTTGGATTGAAGCCTTTATTACTCGCCATGGTGAAGTGGAAATTTGTGCCCATCGTCGTAAGCATGTTAATCGTCGTAAGAATGAAGGCCCAAGCACTGATCATACGGCAGAACGCCTATGAGTGGCTTTCTATCTCGCTGGAATCTGCGTAAGCAACAAGTTGAGGCTGAAGGCGAAGCCAAGGTAGCGGCAGAAGAAGCCGCAGCACAAAAGCTCGCTGAAGAGCAGGCATTTGCTGCACAACAGCAAGCTGAAACTGAGCTAACAACAGAGCAAGCGACATCGCCTGTTGTTAGCGACGATGCTACAGCTGACGCCCCCGCAGACAAGATATTAACTGCTGAAGACTTGCCTGATCCTGAAAAAATTGAAGTGGGTGGTAGTTTTGCCAGCTTTATGGGGGCCAATGTTGATCCAGCCGCTAAATCTGCTGCATTAAAGGCGCTTTGGAAACAGCCTCATTACAGTGAGATTGATGGCTTACTCGAATACGCATTGGATTACAGTAATCAACCCTTGTTAACGCCTGATGTGTCTGCGGAAATCGCTAAAAAAGTCTTCCGTCATATGGTTAAAGATAAAGACGAAGAGTCATTGGCAAAGCAAGAATTAGACGCATCAGATGAGATGATTGCGGCTGAAAAGATAGAGCAAAATGAGCGCCATAATGATCCCGAAGAGATATCGGACATTTTGGACGGTGAACAAAGCGGCTTGTCCCAAAATGAACCAGAAAGCAGTGACGTTTCCGCAAGTAAAGTTGTTTAACGTCACTATAGAGTGTTTTTAATTCCACAAATTTGGTATGTGAATTGCTGTATTAGTGAGTAATAAAAGCTGGTGTCAATTATAGGCACATAGAAAACAGCGACACTCATATACAGAAACAGCCAAAGAACTGTTCAGGAACGCAATGTGAGCAATAGTGAAACGCAAGTCGGACTCAAAGAGGTTCGTCAAAAGGTCCTTGCTGGTACTCAGGTTATCCAAAACCTGATCCCACCGACCGTAAGTTACACCACCGAGGGTAACGTCCTCGTTATCGGGCCAGAAGATTTGGCTCGCTTAGCGGCTGACAAGTTATCGACTATGGGCAAGTGTGCCATTCTGGCGAATGAGCCAATCACTAGCCAAGATGAAGCCCACCTTGAAAAAGTAATGACTGCTGCAGAAGATGTAGAGAGTTATTATAATAAGCTTATTGAAATCAAAGGCTTCCTAGGTCAATTTCAAGTCAAGGTCGAGCATGATGATGGCAGTGCAGAATTAAGCACCGTTGCGATTCGTAAGGCTCATTTCGACCTTATTCTCGATCTCAGCATGAGTCCTTGTATAAACCTTGAGATGTTGCCTCCTGGCTATTTCTACGTAGGTCAAGATCAGGCTAAGCTGGATGAAGCCCTAGAGCAACTTCCGGATCTTATCGGCCAATTCGATAAGCCACGCTATGTAAAAGTAAACAGCGAAATCTGTGCTCATTACCGTAATGGTAATGAAGGCTGCAACCGTTGCTTGAACTTCTGTCCTGCTGATGCAATTGCTAGCGTAGAGAAGAAGATTGAAATCGACCCTTATCTCTGCCACGGTGCGGGTAGCTGTACGAATGCGTGTCCAACTGGCGCGATTAGCTATGATTTACCGACTCCGCAAGCTATGCATACCTATTTGCAAAAGTTAGTCACTAGTTTCCGTTCTCAAGCGCAAACTGCTCCAGTCATTCTTTTCCATGATATGGGCAAGGGCGCGCAGTTGGTGACCGAAGCGTTAGCCGGTGAAATCATCCCAATCGAGATGGAAGAGATTACCGTTGCGAGTATGGATCACTGGATGTCTGCATTGGCATGGGGCGCTCGTCAGGTATTGATCCTGCAAACAGACGCCACTGCGCCGACATTAACCCAGATGTTGCATGGTGAATTAGCGTTAGCCAACGATATTCTCGATGAGATGGGCCAGCCACAGCGTATCAGTTTGATAACTGAGGCTCACCTAACAGAAGCGGGTGCTAAAGACCTTTCTGAACTGCTTATCACGAGTGCTAGCTGGCCAGTGATTGTGCCTGCAGAGTTTGTGGCCACAACTAAGCGTGAAACTATTTACAACGCAATCGATCATCTAAATGAGCAAGCAGCATCTGTTGATACCTGTCTTTCTCAAAGCAATATTCCATACGGCCAAGTGAGCGTTAACACTGAGAACTGTACCTTGTGTATGTCTTGTGTGGCGACTTGTCCAACTATGGCATTGACCGATGGTGGCGATCGCCCTGCACTGCATTTTGTTGAACAAGATTGTGTGCAGTGTGGATTATGTGAAACAGCTTGTCCTGAGAAAGTCATCAGCTTAACGCCTCAGGTGAATCTTGATAAAGCTGCGCGTCAGGAGCGTCAAACCCTGCATGAGGAAGCTCCGTTCGAATGTATTACTTGCGGCACTCCGTTCGCAACGCAATCCATGGTGAAGCGGATGTTAGAGGTGGTAGGAACCCACAGTGCCTTCAGTGCCAACACAGACCGCTTAAAAATGTGTGGTGACTGTCGAGTAAAAGACATGTTTGAAGACATTCTTCAAGATCCTGAAAAGCAACTGCGATAAGAGTTTAACCATGACCGAATTTGTAAGAGAAGTTTCAGAAAACGATCAGTTAAGAGCCGATATTTATCAGTTGCTTGCAGCATTACTGCGTCGTCAACCTAGTCCTGAATTACTGGCGTTTCTTTCGGGTTTAGAAATTGATGCCGATGATGACAGCGACATGACTAAAGCATGGGTTAGCCTTAAGTTAGCCGCGCAGCAATTTAGCGAAGAACAGCTTGAAGATGAATATTTCAACGTGTTTCTTGGCGTAGGGTGTGGCGAAATCCTTCCTTACGGCAGCTGGTTTATGACTGGCTCACTGATGGATAAGCCGCTAGCTTTGTTACGTAACGACCTAATACAGTTAGGTTTTGAACGTGAAGAAGAGGTGAAAGAGCCAGAAGATCACGTAGCAGCGTTATGCGAAGTGATGGGCACCTTGATCCTTGAAGCACCAGGCTATCGTCAGCTTGCCTTCTATCAGCGCCACATTGGCAGCTGGATCGAACGTTTCTGCGACAACCTAGCTAAGGCGCCAAGTGCGGCTTTCTATGCAACAGTTGCTCAATTGGCTAAGGCATTTTTCGTTATCGAAGCGAGGGAGTTTGAGCAATTGAGTCTAGACATTCCTGTAAATTGCCCTGGTAGTGAAGCAGAAACGTCAGAAAAGATTGAGCCTGCTACCAATGAGTTAGCGTCTTAAGCGCTATCGGTAGAGGTTTGGATTTATGTCAGTTCAGCACTCGTAGTTAACTGCGAACAGCTGAACTGACATAGACAAAAACTGGGATTCTTCTTAAAAAGAACCCAACAAGAACTGGATAGAGCGTTTAAACATAAGCAATTTATCTTAATTTCAGTATATCTAAGGAGACACTATGAAGAAGCAAGCTTCCGACATGGGCCGTCGTCAATTGCTTAAGGCATTGGCTATCGGTGGTGCGGCTGGCGCAGTTGCAACTGCAAGTGGACAAGCTCTTGCCGCACAACCTGAAGTCGCACCTGCTGCGAAAAAAGGCACCGGCTACCAAGAGTCTGACCATGTTCGTAGTTATTACGACACATTGCGCAGTAAATAATTAAAGGAGAGTGTGATGCGATTAACCCGCAAAACAGACCAAGCTGCAACAAGCAACAAGGCAGTCTTAGGTTTAAACCGTCGCCAATTCCTCAAGTCCGCGAGCCTCGCGACAGGCGGTATTGCAGCGGCATCTATGCTAGGCGCAGGTATGATGCGCAAAGCAGAAGCTAAAGATATTCCCCACGACACCCCCACCGAAACTAAACGTACCATCTGTTCACATTGCTCTGTAGGCTGCGGTGTTTATGCCGAAGTTCAAAACGGTGTATGGACAGGTCAGGAACCAGCATTCGATCACCCATTTAACGCGGGTGGACACTGTGCTAAAGGTGCTGCACTTCGTGAACACGGTCACGGTGAAAAGCGTCTTAAGTATCCAATGAAGTTAGAAGGCGGCAAGTGGAAGCGTCTATCTTGGGATCAAGCGATTGAAGAAGTTGGCCAACAAGCACTAGATATTCGTAAAGAATCGGGTCCTGACTCAGTATTTTTCATGGGTAGTGCAAAGTTCTCAAACGAACAAGCTTATATGTACCGCAAATTTGCGGCAATGTGGGGCACCAACAATGTCGACCACTCTGCACGTATTTGTCACTCTACCACTGTAGCCGGTGTTGCAAACACTTGGGGCTATGGTGCGCAAACCAACTCTTTCAACGATATTCGCAACGCTAAGGCGATGATGTTCATCGGCTCAAACCCTTGTGAAGCTCACCCAGTTGCGATGCAACATATTCTGGAAGGTAAAGAGCGCGGCGCGAAAATTATCGTTGTCGACCCTCGTTTCACCCGAACTGCAGCTAAGTCTGACGAGTTCGTGCATATTCGTCCTGGTACGGATATTCCTTTCATCTATGGTCTGCTATGGCACATCTTCGAAAACGGTTGGGAAGATCAAACCTTCATTGACCAGCGTGTTTACGGTATGGAACGTATCCGCGAAGAGGTTAAGAAGTACCCACCTGCTGAAGTTGAAAACATTGTTGGCGCGACAAAAGAGCAGATGTACCGCGTAGCTAAGCTACTGGCTGAGACTAAGCCTGGTACCGTTGTTTGGTGTATGGGTGGTACTCAGCATCACGTTGGTAACGCTAATACTCGTGCATACTGCATCCTTCAGCTTGCCCTAGGTAACATGGGTGTGTCAGGCGGCGGTACTAACATCTTCCGTGGTCACGATAACGTACAGGGCGCAACTGACTTCGGTCTTCTGTTCGATACGCTACCGGGTTACTACGGTCTAAAGACGGGTTCTTGGAAGCACTGGTGTAACGTTTGGGACTTGGACTATGAGTGGGTTAAGAGCCGCTTCGACCAAGAGCCACGTTTAGGTCAAGATCCTATGACCTCAACGGGTATCCCATGTTCACGTTGGCATGATGGTGTACTCGAAGATAAGTCTAAGATTGCTCAGAAAGATAACATTCATATGGCGTTCTTCTGGGGCCAATCGGTTAACACTGAAACCCGTGGCCGTGAAGTGCGTGAAGCCTTGAATAAGATGAAGACAGTTGTTGTTGTGGATCCATTCCCAACAATGGCGGGTGTCATGCATGAGCGTACCGATGGTGTGTACTTGCTACCAGCGTGTACTCAGTTTGAGACCTATGGTTCAGTATCGGCTTCAAACCGTTCACTACAGTGGCGTACTAAGGTTATCGAACCCCTGTTTGAGTCTAAGCCTGACCATGTGGTTATGTACAAGCTGGCTAAGAAGTGGGGCATCGAGAAAGAGTTCTGTAAGCATATTAAGGTGAACGGTGATGAGCCATTGATCGAAGATATGACTCGCGAATATAACCGTGGTATGTGGACTATTGGTTACACAGGTCAGAGCCCTGAGCGTCTGAAGATGCACCAAGAAAACTGGGGCACATTCGATATTAAATCGCTTGAAGCACCAGGTGGTCCAGCTAAAGGTGAAACTTACGGTTTACCTTGGCCATGTTGGGGCACGCCTGAGATGAAGCACCCTGGTTCACAGATCCTGTATCGTACCGGCCGTGAAGTTAAGAACGGTGGTGGTAACTTCCGTGCTCGTTATGGTGTTGAGCATAACGGCGTTAACATCTTGGCTGAAGGTTCCTACTCTAAAGGCAGTGAAATTAAAGACGGTTACCCAGAATTTACCGACAAGATGCTTAAGCAGCTTGGTTGGTGGGATGATCTCACTGCAGAAGAGAAAGCGGCTGCCGAAGGCAAGAACTGGAAGACCGATATCTCTGGTGGTATCCAGCGTGTCGCCATTAAGCATGGTTGTATTCCTTACGGTAACGCGAAAGCGCGTTGTATTGTTTGGAACTTCCCTGATGATATTCCATTGCACCGTGAGCCTCTATATACGCCTCGTCGTGACTTGGTTGCTAAGTATCCAACATACGAAGATCGTATGGTTGCTCGTCTTCCTACCCTGTACAAAACGATTCAGGAACAAGACTTTAGTAAAGGCTTCCCATTAATCATTACGACTGGCCGTTTGGTTGAGTACGAAGGTGGTGGTGAAGAAACGCGTTCTAACCCATGGCTTGCTGAGCTTCAGCAAGAGATGTTTATCGAGATCAACCCAGCCGATGCTGCCGATCGCGGTATTCGTGATGGTGATAACGTGTTCGTACATAGTCCAGAAGGTGCAAAAATCACCGTTAAGGCTATGGTCATTCCACGAGTTGTACCAGGCGAATGTTTCATGCCATATCACTTCGCGGGTGTATTCGAAGGCAAGAGCCTAGAGAAGAACTACCCAGAAGGCACGGTTCCTTATGTTATTGGTGAAGCTGCCAATACTGTAATGACCTATGGTTATGATGTTGTGACACAGATGCAAGAGACGAAAGTGAGCTTGTGTCAGGTCAGCAAAGCCTAATTAACTTGATGAGGAGATAAGCCATTATGGCAGTCATGAAATTCTTATGTGACACCAAGCGCTGCATCGAGTGTAACGGTTGCGTCACAGCATGTAAAAACGAAAACGCCTCAGCCATTGGCTGGGGGATCCAACGTCGTCGCGTGGTCACACTAAATGATGGTGAGCCGGGTGAAGCGTCTATTTCAGTGGCATGTATGCACTGTACTGATGCACCTTGTATGGCCGTTTGTCCTGCAGACTGTTTCTATCGTACTGAAGACGGTATCGTCTTACACAACAAAGAAACCTGTATCGGTTGTGGTTACTGTTTCTATGCATGTCCTTTTGGAGCGCCTCAGTTCCCTAAGAAGGATGCATTTGGTAGCCGCGGAAAAATGGATAAATGTACTTTCTGTGCCGGTGGCCCTGCACCTGATTTCTCGGAAGAGGAACGTAAGCTATATGGTGCTAACCGTATTGCCGAAGGTAAGTTACCTATGTGTGCAGAGCTTTGTGCGACTAAGGCGTTATTAGCAGGTGATGCGGAGGTTGTTTCTAATATCTTCCGTGAACGTTCTGCTGCACGTGGTGCACCTGGCGCTATCTGGGGTTATACCCCTACAACTGGCTAGTCAGGCTGAATAGGGCTGCGGGTTTCGACCTGCAGCCCGATAAAGGAGTGAGTATGTTTATGAAATCACTGCGCAGCCTGTTTGCATTGCTAGTTATTCCATTGATGGTTTCAATGGGGTTGGGACTTAGCGCTTCGGCAATGGCTGCGGATGATCAAACGAGCCAACAGCAAGCTGCAAGCAATGACGCCGATCTTTGGCGTGCGGTTAAGGCAGGTGACTCAGGTTACACCGTGGCAAAAGGCATCGAGACTGGTGTGCTAATCAATGTAGTAGGTAATGAAGGCAAGAACGTCCGCAACGAGTATTTAACTCCTGTAATGGGAATTACGGTTGTTGGTGTATTTGCTGCATTTCTATTTTTCTATTTGGTGAATGGCCCCTCTAAGTTGAGTAAGGGCTTTTCTGGGAAAATGGTACTACGTTGGTCGAAAGCTGATTTGTGGATCCACTGGGTAATGGCGACATCTTGTTTAGCGCTGATATTCACAGGCCTCAATATCATGCTGGGCAAACACATATTGCAGCCTTATATCGGCGAAGGTCTATGGGCTGGGCTGATCTATGGTAGCAAGACAATACATGACTGGGTCGGACCGATATTTATTGTGTCTTGGATCTTGTGTGTTGTTAAGTGGATGCCGATGCAAACGTTTAAGATGTATGACTTAAAGTGGTTCTTAGTGGTTGGTGGTTACATCAACTTTGGACCTTTTAAGGGTAAGCATCCTGATAGTGGATTTGCTAACGCCGGTGAAAAGATGTGGTTCTGGAGCTTAACTATTTTCGGTTTATTTATTGCCGCATCAGGGTTAATGCTTGTATTACCAGGTCTAGATTTGCCACGTGAAGCCTCAATGGCCGCACTTCTCATTCACTCAATTAGTGCGATTATTATTATCGCGTTCACTATCGTCCATATCTGGATGGCGACAGTGTTAAGTGAAGGTGGTATGGAGTGTATGGTATCGGGTTACTGCGATGAAAACTGGGCAATCCAGCATCACAACGTTTGGTACGATGAAATGAAAGATGGCAATAGCATAGTTTATAAAGACTAACGCTAATTTTGCTATCAGATAAAAATGCCTCGACTCAGTCGGGGCATTTTTGTTTTTGACGGTTTTCAATTGGTGCTTTCCTTCAATATCGGTATTTACCGTGTGGCATACAAACTAGCGAGCGGTATTAGAAACCTTTCTCGAGTTAATTTATGTGAAGCTTTGCTATAAAGAAGTGGATTATCAATTTGTTATATTAGTTGGAGCCATATTGGGAGGGGGCTTTTGGGTGCGTTTTATTACGTGTGTTGTTTTTTGGTAGCAAATCTGTATTGCCTGTTTCGATGCCAATAGGACCTAGTCATGAGTTAGTGAGTCATTTGGTATAAAAAATATTCTTGCAGTCTAGCAAATGTTAATAATTAGCATTTATATAAGTAAACCCTGTAATGTTTTGTATTTGTTAATTTTTAAACACCAATCACTAGTCTAATCACTTGTACAAATTTGATTTTCTACACAGTTTTTTCGGTTTTAAATATGCGCTAGTTAACACTTTGGCTTGAAGCTTCTCCAGAGTCGAAATTTAACCTATCTCAGATCAATTTTTTCCAATCGAATTTTCTTTATATTAGCCCTGCAATTTTGTTGGATACCTCTAATAAGTAAACAAATTTTACATTATGGATCATCGGCTTAACAACTGACTGGTTGTCACTGTAAAAGGTAGCATTATTAGACTTATCTTAATTTTTATAATTAGAGTATTCCTTATCTTCCAGGAGTAAAAATGAACAAGCAACAGCCTGATCTGAACCGCAGATCTTTGCTGAAGGCACTGACCATAGGTGGCACAGCAAGTGTCGCTATCGCCGCTACTGGCGTAAGTGTTGCCCAAGCAAGTGAAACTAAAGTCAGTTCAAAGAATGACAATGGCTATCATGAAACTGCACATATTCGCAGTTATTACAATAGCTTACGCGGCTAGTTTAGGAGAATTTAAGCGATGAAGTTAACTCGCAAATCCAATGCGGCACCAACCGTAGAGAAAAAAACTCTAGGTATCAGCCGTCGTCAATTTATTAAGCAAGCAGGTATCACATCTGGTGGTATCGCCGCCGCTTCTTTGTTGGGTACAGGCATGATGCGTCGAGCAGAAGCCAAAGATATCCCACATGATGCTCCAACTGAAATCAAACGTACTGTATGTAGTGCATGTGCGGTAGGTTGTGGTCTTTACGCTGAAGTACAAAATGGCGTGTGGACAGGTCAAGAGCCTGCTTTCGATCACCCATTCAACGCGGGCGGTCACTGTGCTAAAGGTGCTGCACTACGTGAACATGGTCACGGTGAGAAGCGTCTTAAGTATCCAATGAAGCTTGTTGATGGCAAGTGGAAGAAACTATCTTGGGAGCAAGCTTTTAACGAAGTTGGCGACCAAATGCAGAACATTCGTAAAGAATCGGGTCCAGACTCTGTTTACTTCATGGGTAGTGCTAAGTTCTCGAACGAAGGCTGCTACATGTACCGTAAATTTGCGGCAATGTGGGGCACGAACAACGTTGACCACTCTGCACGTATTTGTCACTCTACCACTGTAGCCGGTGTTGCAAACACTTGGGGTTACGGTGCGCAAACTAACTCTTTCAACGATATCCAGAATGCAAACGCAATCTTCTTTATCGGGTCAAACCCGGCTGAAGCGCATCCTGTTGCCATGCAGCATATCTTGATCGCTAAAGAGAAGAACAACGCTAAGATCATCGTGGTTGATCCACGTTTCTCTCGCACTGCTGCTCACGCAGATCTTCACTGTGGTCTACGTCCTGGTACCGATATTCCATTCATCTACGGTATGCTTTGGCACATCTTCGAAAACGGTTGGGAAGATAAGACATTTATCGAACAACGTGTATTCGAGATGGACACCATCCGTGAGGAAGTGAAGAAGTTCCCACCTAAAGAAGTTGAGCACATCACTGGCTGCACTGAAGAAGAAGTCTATCAAGCTGCTAAAATGATGGCGGATAACCGTCCTGGTACTGTTGTTTGGTGTATGGGTGGTACTCAGCATCACGTGGGTAACGCTAACACTCGCGCATACTGTATTCTTCAGCTAGCCCTAGGTAACATGGGTGTATCTGGTGGCGGTACTAACATCTTCCGTGGTCACGATAACGTACAGGGCGCAACTGACTTAGGTCTATTGTTCGATACGCTACCGGGTTACTACGGTCTTAAGACGGGTTCTTGGCAGCATTGGTGTAACGTTTGGGACTTGGACTACGATTGGGTTAAGGCGCGTTTCGACCAAAACTCTTATCTAGGCCGTATTCCAATGAATACCCCTGGTATTCCTTGTTCACGTTGGCACGACGGTGTGCTTGAAACACCAGAGAAGCTAGCGCAGAAAGATCGCGTTCGCATGGCATTCTTCTGGGGACAATCAGTTAACACTGAAACCCGCCAGAATGATGTTCGTGACGCACTCGATCAAATGGACACAGTGGTTGTAGTGGATCCTTTCCCAACAATGGCGGGTGTAATGCACCGTCGTAAGAATGGTGTTTATCTTCTACCTGCTGCAACTCAGTTCGAAACTCAAGGTTCTGTGTCTAACTCTGGCCGTAGCCAGCAGTGGCGTGAACAGGTTATCGAGCCATTATTTGAATCTAAGACTGACCTTGAGATCATGTACCGTCTATCTCAAAAGCTTGGTTTTGCTGACGAATACACTAAGCGTATCGCTAAAGATGCCAATGACGTGCTAGTGATTGAAGACGTTACTCGCGAAATCAACCGCGGTATGTGGACGATTGGTATGTCAGGTCAAAGCCCTGAGCGTTTGAAGTTACATACTCAAAACTGGGGCACGTTCAGCAACAAGACTCTTGAAGCTGCTGGTGGTCCTGCTAAAGGCGAGACTTACGGTCTACCTTGGCCATGTTGGGGTACACCAGAGCAGAAGCACCCTGGTACACAGATCCTTTATAACACAAACAAGCACGTACTTGAGGGTGGCGGTAACTTCCGTGCTCGTTACGGTGTTGAGTATAAAGGTAAGAACCTACTTGCTGAAGGCAGCTACTCTAAAGGCGCTGAAATCCAAGACGGTTACCCAGAGTTCACTGCTGACATGCTTAAGCAATTAGGCTGGTGGGATGACCTTACAGCGGCTGAAAAAGCACTTGCTGAAGGTAAGAACTGGAAGACTGATATCTCTGGTGGTATCCAACGTGTGGCTATGAAGCACGGTTGTATCCCATTCGGTAACGCTAAGGCACGTTGTATTGTTTGGACATTCCCAGACGAGGTCCCTGTTCACCGTGAGCCGTTATATACACCACGTCGTGATCTTGTGTCTAAGTACCCAACATACGCTGACATGCAAGTACACCGTCTACCAACGCTGTACAAGACTATTCAAGACAATGACAACACCGATAAGTACCCACTAGGTCTGACTTCTGGTCGTCTAGTTGAGTACGAAGGTGGTGGTGAAGAATCGCGTTCAAACCCATGGTTGGCTGAACTTCAGCAAGAGATGTTTGTTGAAATCAACCCAGCTGATGCGGCAGATCGCAGTATTCGCGACGGCGATACAGTATGGCTAGAAGGTGCTGAAGGTGGTCGTATTAAGATTAAGGCTATGGTTACTCCACGCGTTAAGCCGGGTGTCACTTGGATGCCTTACCACTTCGCGGGTGAGATGCATGGCGAAAGCTTAGCGCCTAACTACCCAGAAGGTACGGTTCCTTACGTTATTGGTGAATCAGCTAACACTGCATTGACTTATGGTTATGACCCTGTGACTCAGATGCAGGAAACCAAAGCATCGCTTTGTCAGATCACTAAAGCCTAAGTGCAGAATTAGCTAGGAGAATTGCCAGAATGGCTACAATGAAATTTTTATGTGATACCAAGCGCTGCATCGAGTGTAACGGTTGTGTCACAGCATGTAAGAACGAAAACGACTCTGCTTTAGAGTGGGGTATTCAACGTCGTCGTGTTGTCACTATCAATGACGGTGTAAAAGGCGAAGCATCTATCTCAGTAGCATGTATGCACTGTAGTGATGCACCTTGTATGGCAGTTTGCCCAGCAAATTGTTTCTACAAGACAGAAGACGGCATCGTACTTCACGACAAAGATACTTGTATCGGTTGTGGCTACTGCCTATACGCTTGCCCATTTGGCGCGCCACAGTTCCCTAAATCAGGTGCTTTCGGTGCTCGCGGTAAGATGGATAAGTGTACTTTCTGTGCCGGCGGACCAGAAGAGAACTTTTCTGAAGCAGAGCGTCAGAAGTATGGTGCCAACCGTATTGCTGAAGGCAAGCTACCTATGTGTGCTGAGTTGTGTGCAACTAAGTCACTACTTGCGGGTGACGCAGAAGTTGTTTCTGCAATCTTCCGTGAGCGTGTTGCATACCGTGGTTCTAACAAAAATGTTTGGGGCTAAGCCTTAAATATTGCGTTAGTCCATAATCGCTGCAAGCTGTCTCATTGAGCTGGCTTGCAGCAATCAGGAGGTGATATGAACAAATGGTTCAAACACATAGGCGTGGCAATCGCACTGTTATTTAGTGTGTCTGTATTTGCCCACGATGCCCCTAAAGTCGGTGACACTAATGAAGTGAATGGCCAAATCTGGGCTCAGCTAAAAGCGGGCGAAGAAGGCTATACCACTTCAAAGAGTGAATTCCACGGTCAAGCAATCAATACGTATGACCTACGTGTACTTGAGTTGCGCAGTGATATTCTTGCTCCAGCGTTGATGGCTGCCCTTTTTGGCATGATCATCATTTTTGTACTGTTTATCAAAGTGAATGGCATTTCTAAGCTTCACGGTGGTTTCTCAGGCAAGCTGGTTTACCGTTGGTCCAAGTTTGACGTATCGATTCACTGGCTAGGTGCTATTCCTTGTCTGTTATTGATTCTGACAGGCTTAACGCTACTTGCTGGACGTTTCTTCTTCCAGCCATACATTGGTGAAGGCCTATGGGCTGGTCTAGTCAACGCTGCTAAGCAGATCCACGACATCATGGCGATCCCGTTCATGCTAGGTTGGGCGCTAATGGTAACGTTATGGGCTAAGAACCAGATGCCAAAGATGTATGACCTTAAGTGGATGATGGTTGTTGGTGGTTACATCAACTTCGGTCCATTCAAAGGTAAGCACCCTGACGCAGGTTTTGCGAACGCGGGTGAGAAATTATGGTTCTGGGCATTCGCTGTGTTCGGTCTAGTGATTTCTGCTTCTGGTATGCTGTTGCTATTCCCGAACTTATTCGAGCCTAGCCGTACATTAAGCTTAATCGCGTTAGTGCTTCACTCTGTCAGCGCTATCATCATTACTGCTTTCTCAATCGTGCATATCTTCATGGCAACGGTTATGTCTGAAGGTGGTATGGAGTGTATGGTTTCTGGTTACTGTGATGAAACATGGGCTAGCCAGCACCATAACCTTTGGTTCGATGAGATCAAAGCAAACGGTACCCTAAAGTACAAAGACTAATACTCGTTTGATTATTGTCTGTAAATGCCCTGACTAAGTCGGGGCATTTTTTTGCGCCAATGAAAAAAATTTATTGAGTGGTTAAGGCGAAATGGGTATTACCGCTAAAACTCGCTAGAACGGCGATAGCTGCCAATTTCAATTTATGACCAACTAAGTCTCTCTAATGCATTTATACACTGCTGTGGCGGCATTTAGCTGCAATCTATCCATCGCAGTTACAATCATCCAAGCTTGAGCCATCTCTCTTTTTCGCTAGCAGTAGGGTTAGCGCAAGTCCTCTGCGTCAGCGGTTATGGGCTAGCTGTTGAAAAGCCGCCCTTACCCTACAGCCTCTCACTATATGTAATGGGTGAGTTAAACAGGTATCGATTACTGCCGCTAATGCTTGATTTCACCACGTTGGCAACCGCTTTATGCTCGCTAACGTGAAATGGTGTTAACAGTATGCGTCGCTCAAATTTCCTCTGCATAATTGCTTCTTTGTTTGTCACGAAAAAACAACAAACTTACACCATAAAATGCCTATGTTCGGTTTTGTTTGTTGATAATGGCGGCTTTCTAGAGACAGCTGTTAATGTTTGGTGTTATTGATCTAAATTTGTATAAGTTGCTGACAATTAGCTTGTTTTTGTTGTGTTATTTTAGGTTTTAACTGGAATTGTTTGTGGTTGTGCGCAAGTTAGCTTTTTAAAATATGCTTTAGTTAACACTTTTATTCTGATTTGCCTGAAATCGAATCTTTAATCAGATTTAGATCAACTTTTTTGGGGGTAAAACTCTTTATATTACGCCGGCTATATTGGGGATAGCTCTAACGAATATACACTTTTTACAATGTTAACTGCTTAAACAACAAGTGGTTAACCTGCGTTGCAAGTTGTAGCGTCATTGGATCTATCTTAAGTGTTTATAAACAAAACTATTCCTTCCTACTAGGAGTGAAAATGAAAAAGCAACAGCCTGATCTGAACCGCAGATCTTTGCTGAAAGCACTAACTATCGGCGGCACTGCAAGTGTTGCTATCGCCGCAACTGGCGTCAGTGTTGCTCAAGCAAGTGAAACGAAAGTCAGCACTAAAAATGTAGATGGCTATCATGAAACTGCGCACATTCGCAGTTATTACAATAGCTTACGCGGCTAGTCTAGGAGAAGTACAGCGATGAAGTTAACTCGCCAATCCAACGCGGCACCTACCGTAGAGAAAAAGACTCTAGGTATTAGCCGTCGTCAGTTTATGAAGCAAGCCGGTATCACATCTGGTGGTATCGCAGCAGCTTCTTTATTAGGCACAGGCATGATGCGTAAAGCAGAGGCTAAAGTGCAAACTGTTGCTCATGACGCACCAACAGAAATCAAGCGTACTGTATGTAGTGCTTGTGCGGTAGGTTGTGGTCTATACGCAGAAGTTCAAAATGGTGTTTGGACAGGTCAAGAGCCTGCATTTGACCATCCATTCAACTCTGGCGGTCATTGTGCTAAAGGCGCGAGCTTACGTTACCACACGCATTCAAATAAGCGTGTTAAGTACCCAATGAAGCTTGAAGGCGGTAAGTGGAAGAAGCTTTCATGGGAACAAGCTGTTTCTGAAATCGGCGATAAGATGCTTGAGATCAATCAAACATCAGGTCCTGACTCAGTTTACTTCATGGGTAGCGCGAAATTCTCTAACGAAGGTGCATACATGTACCGTAAGTTAGCGGCAATGTGGGGCACAAACAACGTTGACCATTCAGCGCGTATTTGTCACTCAACAACTGTTGCTGGTGTTGCGAACACTTGGGGTTACGGTGCACAAACCAACTCTTTCAACGATATTCGTAACGCAAAAAATATCTTCCTGATTGGGGCAAACCCAGCAGAGGCGCATCCAGTAGCGATGCAGCACATCTTAATCGCTAAAGAGCGCGGCGCGACAATGACTGTTGCCGATCCACGTTTCTCTCGCACTATGGCGCATTCTGATATCCACCTTCCATTACGTCCAGGTACCGATATTCCTTTGGTTTACGGTCTAATGTGGCACATTTTTGAAAATGGTTGGGAAGATAAAGAGTTTATCCGTACACGTGCTTACGGCATGGACAAGATCCGTGAAGAAGCTGCGCGTTGGACTCCTGAAGAAGTTGAAAACGTAACTGGCGTATCTCGCGAAGCTGTTTATGCTGCTGCTAAACAAATGGCGACTAACCGTCCAGGTACTGTAATTTGGTGTATGGGTGGTACTCAGCATCACGTTGGTAACGCTAACACGCGTATCTACTCTATCCTGCAGCTAGTGCTAGGTAACATGGGTGTGTCTGGTGGTGGTACTAACATTTTCCGTGGCCACGATAACGTTCAGGGCGCAACGGACATGGGTCTGCTATTCGACAACTTACCAGGCTACTACGGCGTTGGTGAAGGCGCATGGCACCACTGGTCTCGCGTATGGGATCTACCATTCGATTCAGTTAAAGCACGTTTCGACCAAAAGTCTTACTTAGGTCGTAGCCCAATGACTACTCCAGGTATGCCATGTTCTCGCTGGCAAGATGGTGTGTTAGAAGCTAAAGACAAACTTGCTCAAAAAGATAACCTACGTCTAGCATTCTTCTGGGGTCAGTCAGTGAACACTGAAACTCGTCAGATGGAAGTGCGTGATGCATTGGACAAGCTAGAAACAGTTGTTGTTGTTGACCCATACCCAACAATGGCGGGTGTTATGCACCGTCGTCAAGATGGTGTTTACTTACTACCTGCAGCTACTCAGTACGAAGGCGAAGGTTCAGTAAACAACTCTGGTCGTAGTGCACAGTGGCGTCAGCAGGTTGTTGAGCCGTTATTCGACTCTAAGAATGACCTAGAAATCATGTACCGCTTAGCGAAGCATGTAGGCATTGCTGACACATGGACTAAGCACATCAAGGTTAACGGCAACATGCCAGATCCTGATGACATCATGCGTGAATACACTAAAGGTATGCGTTCAATCGGTTACACCGGTTGGAGCCCTGAGCGTATCCGTGCTCACACCATGAACTGGGGTGATTTCTCTTCTGAAACACTAGAAGCACCAGGTGGCGTGAACAAGGGCGAGACTTATGGTCTACCTTGGCCATGTTGGGGTACGCCAGAGCAGAAGCACCCAGGTTCACAAATTCTATACCGCACAGGTATGAACGTTAACCAAGGTGGTGGTAACTTCCGTGCTCGTTTCGGTGTTGAACATGAAGGCGTTAGCATCCTAGCTGAAGATTCAGCTTCTGTTGATGCTGATATTCAAGACGGTTACCCACAATTTGATGACAAGATGCTGAAGCAACTTGGCTGGTGGGATGAGCTAACTGCTGAAGAGAAAGCACTAGCTGAAAACCGTACTTGGTCTACTGACTTGGGTGGCGGTATCGTACGTGTTGCACTAGCACACAATATGGTGCCATACGGTAACGCTAAAGCACGTTGTCGTGTTTGGACATTCCCTGATGAGATCCCGACACACCGTGAGCCAATCTACACTGCACGTCGTGATCTAATTGAGAAATACCCAACTCATAACGACATGCAAGTTCACCGTCTACCAACCTTGTACAAGACGTTACAAGACAAGGTTATTTCTGATGATCTAGACAAGAAGTACCCACTAATCTCTACTTCTGGCCGTTTGGTTGAGTACGAAGGTGGTGGTGAAGAGTCTCGTTCTTGCCCATGGTTGGCTGAACTTCAACAAGAAATGTTCATCGAAATTAACCCAGCTGATGCGGCAGATCGCGGCATTCGTGACGGTGATGACGTTTGGGTTGAAGGTGCTGAAGGCGGACGCATCAAGATCAAGGCGATGGTAACTCCACGTGTTGGCGCTGGTGTAACTTGGATGCCTTATCACTTCGCGGGTGTAATGCACGGTGAAGATCTGCAATATCCAGAATCTGGTGGAATTAGCACTAAGCCTTACGTAGTGGGTGAGTCTTGTAACACGGTAATGACCTACGGTTATGACCCTGTGACTCAGATGCAAGAAACTAAAGCCACACTTTGTCAGATTGCTAAAGCTTAATAGCTGTATTAGCTAGGAGAATTGCCAGAATGGCTACAATGAAATTTTTATGTGATACCAAGCGCTGCATCGAGTGTAACGGTTGTGTCACAGCATGTAAGAACGAAAACGACTCTGCTCTAGAGTGGGGAATTCAACGTCGTCGCGTAGTAACTATCAATGACGGTGTTAAAGGCGAAGCATCTATCTCTGTAGCATGTATGCACTGTGACGATGCACCTTGTATGGCTGTTTGTCCTGCAAACTGTTTCTACAAGACAGAAGACGGCATCGTACTTCACGACAAAGATACTTGTATCGGTTGTGGTTACTGCCTATACGCTTGCCCATTTGGCGCGCCTCAGTTCCCTAAATCGGGTGCTTTCGGTGCTCGCGGTAAGATGGACAAGTGTACTTTCTGTGCGGGTGGCCCAGAAGAGAATTTCTCTGAGGCAGAGCATCAGAAGTACGGTGCAAACCGTATCGCTGAAGGCAAGCTACCTATGTGTGCTGAGTTGTGTGCGACTAAAGCGCTACTAGCGGGTGATGCAGATATTGTTTCTTCAATCTTCCGTGAGCGTGTTGCATACCGTGGTTCTAAAAACGCAGCTTGGGGTTAATCAACTTAGGTTGACTAACTTCCAGCGTACCCTGAGTGGCTCATTAACGTGAGCCACCCAGTGGTAAAAGAGGACGTATTATGAACAAATGGTTAAAACACATAGGCGTGGCAATCGCACTGTTTTTCAGTGTGTCTGTTTTCGCTAACGCTACTGACAAAGTGGGCGACACAGTTGAAGTGAGCAACGGCCAAATCTGGGCACAGTTAAAAGCTGGCGAAGAAGGTCGTACAACTTCAACGAGTGAATTCCACACGCAAGCAATCAACACGTATGACCTACGTGTACTTGAATTGCGTAGTGATATTCTTGCTCCAGCATTAATGGCAGCCCTTTTCGGCATGATCATTATTTTTGTTCTGTTTATCAAAGTGAATGGCATTTCTAAGCTTCACGGTGGTTACTCAGGCAAGCTGGTTTACCGTTGGTCTAAGTTTGACGTATCAATTCACTGGCTAGGTGCTATTCCTTGTCTGCTATTGATCCTAACAGGCCTAATGCTAATTGCTGGTCGTTACTTCGTTCAGCCGTACATCGGTGAAGGCCTATGGGCTAGTCTAGTTAACGCTTCTAAGCAGATCCACGACATCATGGCGATCCCGTTCATGCTAGGTTGGGCGCTAATGGTAACGTTATGGGCTAAGAACCAGATGCCAAAGATGTATGACCTTAAGTGGATGATGGTTGTTGGTGGTTACATCAACTTCGGTCCATTCAAAGGTAAGCACCCTGACGCAGGTTTCGCTAACGCGGGTGAGAAATTATGGTTCTGGGCATTCGCTATGTTCGGTCTAGTAATCTCTGCATCTGGTATGTTGCTACTATTCCCGAACTTATTCGAGCCTAGCCGCACACTTAGCTTAATCGCACTAGTGCTTCACTCAGTCAGCGCTATCATCATCACTGCTTTCTCAATCGTGCATATCTTCATGGCAACGGTTATGTCTGAAGGTGGTATGGAGTGTATGGTTTCTGGTTACTGTGATGAAACATGGGCTAGCCAGCACCATAATCTTTGGTTCGATGAGATCAAAGAAAACGGTACCCTAAAGTACAAAGAATAGTCTTCTTTACACTTAATGCCTAAACACCCTAGCTATTCGTAGTTGGGGTGTTTTTTTATATGGGGTAGAGATGTTAACCTGTATGTTTTATGCGCATTCGCTAAAGTATGATCAGCTTAACAAAAAATCTTACACTTGGTTGATAGGAAACGCTAAATCGTAACCTAATCACGTTTTAAGCTCATTTAAAGTGCTAATTTTGCTCATCGCTAGTGCATTCCAATGTTTCCGATTCTTTTGTCATTAGCATTCTTTTATAGGAACTTTTATGTCTTCGATTATTTTGCCTGAAACTGCACAACCCTATAACGCGAATATCACCACGCCTAACTGGATGATTAGCAGTATGGAAAAAGTGATGCAGTTTTATGTGGATCGTAACTTACGACTCGATACGGTTTCGGCAGAGATGATGCCAAATCCAATTGAAGGCAAAAAGTACATGCTTTATGCCCATGTCCCTTTCTGTCACACCTTGTGCTCATTTTGTACTTTCCACCGCTTCCTATTTAAAGAAGATAAGGCTCGTGCTTATTTCATCTCTCTGCGTAAAGAGATGGATATGGTCAAAGCCTTAGGCTATGACTTCGAGTCTATGTATATCGGTGGTGGTACCACTACGGTTCTGGAAGATGAACTTGCTCGTACTATCGAGCACGCTAAGAAGCTGTTCCCTAGCATTAAAGAAGTCTCTTGTGAGTCAGATCCGCAGCACTTAGATAGCCCTGGATTTAAACAGCTTGAAGGCCTAGTGGATCGCATGTCTATCGGCGTGCAGAGTTTCAACGATGATATTCTTGCTATGACAGATCGAATTGAAAAGTTCGGCTCAGGGCAAGAGACATTTGATAAGATCATGGCGGCAAAAGAGCTGTTTCCGATCATCAACGTGGATCTTATCTTTGGCTTCCGTGGCCAAACCGATGAAGTAATCCAGCATGACTTGGATATGGCATCGAAATTAGATCCTCGCCAGATCACCACTTACCCGCTGATGATCACTCACCAAACGCGTAAGAGTGTCAAAGGTAAGTTAGCCGCACCACATGGCGATATGGCTCGTCAGTATCGTCAAATTCTAAACAGCCTTAACGGTCAGTATAACCAGTTATCGGCTTGGGCATTTGGTAAGGCAAATAACGAAGGCTTCGACGAATACGTTATCGATTATGATGAGTACTTAGGTGTTGGCTCAGGCTCGTTTAGCTTCTTGAACGACACACTTTATGTAAATACTTTCTCACTGCGTAACTACCAAGAGCGTATCGCAACGGGTCGTATGGGTGTCGATCAACAGAAAAAATATGGCCGCAAAGAAGTGATGCAGTATCGTTTCTTATTGGGGATGTTCTCTGGTCGACTATCGCGTAAATACTTCCGCGAAACATTTGGCGTTAATCTAGACACCGCGCTGTTTAAAGAGATGACTTCGATGAAGGCTATCGGCGCGATTAAGAATGATCCAACCGATCCTGATAACCTGATCGTGACCGATAACGGCAAGATGATGGGACTACTGATGATGAAAGAGTTCTATTCCGGTATGGATAACGTGCGAGCACAATTGCGCAAGCCGCTTAAAGCCTGCGATATGTAAGGCTAGCAGTTATTACCAATCTAATACTCGCTAGCGAGTATTAGATAGCCAAAAGGGTGAAGCTATACAGCTTCACCCTTTTTTGCGATCAGTGCCTGTAGTTTTTTGATATCTTCTTTTATCTGCAATACATAATCATCGGTATATTGCAGCTGTTCGAATTCAGACAGGCAGACTTGATACCTAGCCAGCTGAGCCTCCGGCGTTGCCCCAAACTCTATCTGTTCGTTTACACCAATAATTGAGTCCATTCAATTACTCCAACATCGATATTTGACTACATGCTACTTTCGTAATTCTTCATTTAGCTATGGCATTATTGAACATCTAATTCTAATTATGATCCGTCTTTGCTGAGCTATACGTTGGTTTATTTAACTTTCAGAGAGTTAGCTATTAAGCGTGTACATTAATGAGAAACGAGTGCTTGCGAGGGCTTACGTGAGTATGAGAGATCGCTTACATCGATAGGAATAAATACAGCTGACTCCTCTTTATGACACATGTTTGGCCAACGGCTTGGAACCCGCTCATAAATCTCTTACTATCGGACTAATTATCTTCTTTAATCGAAAAGTCATGGCGAATATATTACTGGTAGCAAACCTCAATTGTGATCGTATTTTTTTGCTCAACCACAAGCTTAAACCCGGCGGTCGATTTCATTATAAAGATGGCGGTCAGCGTCTAGGTGGAGGCGGTGCCAATACTGGGATAGGCCTAGTCTGGGCTGGGCATCAGGTTTCTCTGGTGACTGAGGTTGGTCGTGATAAGGTTGGTGATTGGTTGATAGCCGAGGCGAGTACCCAAGGAATTAACTGTAGCCAGATCCAACGCCGAGCCGGTAATACCTGTGAGATGTTGCTGATGATGACTCCTGACGGTGAGCGCACCATAATTAGACCCGAACGACCCAAGTTCGAGCTGCCTTTGCCGCCTAACTGGAAAAAGGTCGATGCGTTATATATCAACTCTTCAACCGAAGGTGCGGCGAGTTGGTCTAAAACGGCTATGTCACATTGTTGGGTGGTGGCTCAGTTAGCCAAAGATGAGCGGGCTAGGCCATGTCACGTGCTTATTGCATCGCTGAGTGATATGCAGGGGCGTTGCAATGGTGACCCTTGGCAGTTTGCTCAAGCGATAGCGGGTAAAAACCTAAAGTATTTCGTGGTGACCGATGGCGAGCATGGCGCCATGGCGTATAGTGCAAATGAGGCTATACACGTTGCCGCCGTGCCTAGCAAAGTTATTGATACCACCGGTGCCGGGGACGCTTATGCTGCTGGGCTTATTCATGGCTTGGTTAGCCAGCAAACGATAATAGAGTCTATGCAGGAAGCCGCCGTTTGGTCAGGATTTGCCGTGGCGTGTAATAGTTCTATTCCGGGTAAGGGCTTGAAGCAGCATCTGATGCCTGAGTAGTCCTTGTCGAGTTATGCTTAAGTCGAACTGTGTTTAATTCATATGCGCGTCATATTAGTGACATGCAATTGTCACCTTGTGCGCCTAGGATACCCCGCAGCTACTCTCTGAATGAAAACTTCCACTCTTAGGCTGTATATTGTGCCTCGCTCTTTCGGCGAGGCTTTTTTATTTGCTGCATTTAAATTGCGGCAATAGCTTAAAAGTCGATGCGAGTCTCTGGCTTTTCAGTTACCATTTCACAAAAGTTTAACAACTGCTGGGGTGGGTCGCAGCAGTTCACTGATGTTGAGTGAGGATAGAGTATGGGCAATAGGGTTTGGAACGATAAAAAGCGCTTTATATGGATTCTCTCTTTATTGCTGCTATCCGCTTTTGCGGTGACTAGCGGGATCAGTTATCAAGTTGCCCATGACTCATTAAGTGAACAGATTAAAGAGAATAATCTGCCGCTCACTAGCGATAATATTTACTCCGAAATTCAGCAAGATCTGCTTAGACCGATTTTTATCTCCTCGTTAATGGCGCAAGATACTTTCGTCAGGGACTGGGCCATTAATCATGAGCAGACACCAGATAAACTGATCCGTTATCTCAAGGAGATCCAAGATAAGTACGCCACAGTTACAAGTTTTTTTGTCTCCGAAGCCTCACGTAAGTATTACCACTCTAGCGGTGTATTAAAGCAGATAAAAGATATCGATCCGGAGGATGCCTGGTACTTTCGTGTGCGTTCTCTACCTAAGCATGAATACTATGAAGTCAATATCGATCCCGATACGGCCGATCAAAATAGGACAGTGGTTTATGTTAACTATAAGGTGTTTGATTTTGAAGGGAACTTTATTGGTGTCACGGGTGTTGGGCTGGCAGTCGAAAGCGTTAAGCGTCTGATTGAGCTCTATCAGACTCGATATAACCGCAGCGTCTATTTTACCGATAGGCAAGGGAACGTCACTTTGCACAGTGAACAATATACTGGTGAGGCTAGCCTACAAACCAGCCCTGGTTTGGAGTCTCTCGCCACCCGAATTCTCACCAGTCCGAGTACTTCGTTTTCCTACCAGAAAGCAGGAGAGACGGTCTACTTAAATAGCCGCTTGGTACCTGAATTCAAGTGGTACTTAATTGTTGAACAACAAGAGGCTAGAGGTGAGCAAAAGCTATTGACGACCTTCTGGGCCAATATAGGGTTAAGTCTACTTATTACCCTAGGCATCTTACTTATCGCTAATATGACCTTAGGTCGATATCAGCGGAAATTAGAGTGGATGGCCTCAACCGATAAACTGACGGGAGCGGCTAATCGTCAAGCTTTCGAAGAGTACTTCGCCAAATCTTTAGCCAATTCGGTATTAGAGAGTTCGCCAATGTCGGTGTTGTTATTAGATATTGACCACTTTAAGAGGGTAAATGACTTACATGGTCATAATATAGGTGACCTAGTGATCCAAACTTTAAGCCATCTCCTTAGAGGGCAGCTCAGGAGTGATGATTTACTGTGTCGCTGGGGCGGGGAAGAGTTTTTGATATTACTACCCAGTTGTAACCTAAGCCAAGCGAGTGATATTGCCGAAAAGCTCAGGGAGCTGGTGGAGGCTCGGCTACTGACAATCAATGGCTGCGAAATCAATGTCACTATAAGCTGTGGCGTGGCAGAGTACAGAGTATCTGAGAAGGCCGAAGAGCTGATTAATCGTGCCGATATAGCGCTCTATCAAGCCAAGGAGCAGGGACGTAATCGAGTGGTCATGTCTTATTAGCGCCTTGATTGTAGCGGTGACCCCAAGGCTTGAGTTGCGGGAGTTTTCTGCCGCCGACGCTCAGGGTTTCTATTGCCTTAATCGTGACCCTCAAGTGCTGAAATACACAGGGGATGTTCCATTTGAAAGCGTGCAAGATGCAGCTAATTTTATTCGACACTATGATCAATACCGTCTTAATGGCTTTGGCCGCTGGGCGGTTTACATCAAAGATACTCAAGAGTACATCGGCTTTTGCGGTTTGAGTAAAGTGCAAGGGGCGAGTGATGTGGACTTGGGGTTTAGAATTCGCCGTGAGCATTGGCGCAAAGGGTATGCAACCGAAGCCGCTAATGCTGCCATTGCCTTAGCATCACAGCGTTATGGCTTGCAGCGATTGATAGGGCGGGTGATGGCTGAAAATCTCGCCTCGATTCACACCTTGCAGAAAGTCGGATTTATAGCTGACCCTAGCCAACTTGATATTGAGGTTTGGCGTCATTTCTATATGGAGCTGGATCAAGTTGCCGCATCTATAGGTGATGGTGTTAGGATAGTTTAAGTTTTTCAACAGAGTAGATATCGATGGTACCTCAAACATTAGTCGAGCAGATCTCAGGTATATATCATGGCGAAACAATAACTGAACTCGGTAGCGTAACTTCAGGGATCAATCACAAGGGGCGTGCCACTGAGTTGCAAGTTGGCATCCAAGCCGTTGCCGGAGATGCGCAAGCCGATCCCAAGCATCACGGTGGACTAGACCGAGTGTTACATCATTTTCCCCGAGAGCATTATGGCCAGTACCGACGCTGGGATCTGATGAGTGGCTTTAAAGATGCGCCAGCCATGGGAGAGAATATTAGTACCGTGGGACTCGATGAGACTCAAGTGCATATCGGCGACATCATTAAGATTGGTGACGTTGAGTTACAGGTTACCCAACCACGTTCTCCCTGCTTTAAGCTCAATTTGCAGTTTGGTCATGATGACTTTGCCCTAGCCATGCAGCAGAGTGGTCGCTGCGGTTGGTTTTATCGAGTGCTCAAGGCTGGCACCATCTATGAGGCTGATACTGTCGAGCTGCTCGAGCGCCTGACTGATATTAGTGTCGCCGAGGCGATGCATATCTATTTCTTACCTGAATTTAATGCCGTGCAATACCAACGCTTAGTTAATTGTCAGGGGTTAGCACAGGCTTGGGTGAAGAGCTTGCAGCGCCGCATAGAAAACGGGGTCATCGAAGATTGGCAGATGCGCCTGTATGGCACATCAAAATAAATGAATAGATTCAAAGTGAAGATAATTTCAAGGAGTGGAATGTATGACCCGAGATGAGAAGAATATGGGAGTGTTGGTACACCTAGCGAGTTTTTCTGGGTACTTGGTTCCATTAGGCAGTATTTTGGGGCCATTGATTGTGTGGCTGATGAAACGCGATGAATATGCATTTGTGGAAAGCTGCGGCAGAAACTGCCTGAACTTTAAGATTAGTGTCATTATCTATTTTATTATCAGCGCGATACTCATGTTTGTCGGCATCGGTTTTTTTCTATTTGGTATTTTAGCCATCTTCGATGTGGTTGTGACGGTTATCGCCGCGATTAAGGCGAGTGAAGGCGAGAGTTACAAATACCCACTAACGATTAACTTCATTAAGCAAAGGGTTTATTAATAATCTCTTTATAGAAGGCTGCAAACAAAAATGCCTATTGGGGAGATCCGATAGGCATTTTATTTAGCTTTTTATTTAGTGCGGCAATCAAGAGTTACTACATGTTAGGGTAGTTTGGTCCGCCGCCACCCTCTGGGGTTACCCAAGTGATATTCTGACTCGGATCTTTGATGTCACAGGTCTTACAGTGAATGCAGTTTTGACCATTAATGACAAACTTCTTCTCACCGGCTTCCTCTACTACTTCATACACTCCAGCAGGGCAGTAACGCTGTGCAGGCTCATCGAATTTGACTAAGTTCACTTCGATGGGAATGCGTGCATCCTTTAAACGTAGATGGCATAACTGATCTTCTTCATGGAAGGTATTAGACAAATATACTGAAGAGAGCTTATCGAAACTCAACTTGCCATCAGGCTTAGGATAATCAATCTTGCTGTAAGCACTCACCTCTGCCATCTGAGCATAATCAGGCTTTTCATCCCTTAGGGTGATAGGCAGCTTGCCACCGAACCAATTTTGATCGATATAGTTAAAGGCGCCACCTAGGTAGGTACCAAACTTGTGCATAGCGGGGCCGAAGTTACGTGATGCGAATAGTTCCTCTTTTAGCCAGCTTTCATCGAATCTATCTTGTAGACAATCGAGATCTTTACCCGCTTCGACTCCCGCCATCAACGCTTGGGCTATTGTTTCGGCAGCTAGCATGCCGCTCTTCATTGCGGTATGGGTGCCTTTGATCTTGGCAAAGTTAAGTGTGCCAGCATCACAGCCAATTATCATGCCGCCAGGAAAGGTCAGCTTAGGCAATGAGTTTAGACCGCCTTTCGTAATCGCTCTTGCGCCATAGGCGATACGCTCGCCACCCGTTAGCGTCTTAGCAATAACAGGATGAGTCTTATAGCGCTGGAACTCATCGAATGGACTTAAGTGTGGGTTCTTATAGTTGAGATCGATAATCAAGCCTACAGCAACTTGGTTGTTCTCTAGGTGATACATGAAGCCGCCACCAGAGGCACCTTCAGTTAATGGCCAGCCACCGGTGTGAATGACCTTGCCGAGTTCATGTTGTTCACTCGGCACGGTCCAAATTTCTTTAAAGCCAAGACCATAGTGTTGCGGGGTTTTGCCATTGTCGAGATGGTACTTTTCAATAAGCTGTTTACCTAAGTGACCGCGACAGCCTTCACCAAATACTGTGTATTTAGCGTGTAGCTCCATACCTGGCTCATAGCCATCTTTGGGTTGGCCATCTTCACCCACACCCATGTCACCAATTTGAATGCCTTTCACGCTACCGTCTTCGTTAAACAACAATTCGCTTGCAGGGAAACCAGGAAAGACTTCGACGCCAAGTTCTTCGGCGCGTTCGGCTAGCCAGCGACAGAGATTACCGACACTGATGATGTAGTTGCCTTCGTTGTGCATGGTTTTAGGTACAAGAGCGTTAGGCATGGCGCGTGCATCTGTTGCCGAGCTGAGCATATGGATTTCATCATGGGTCACGGCCGTGAGTAGTGGGGCATTCTTATCACGCCAGTCGTCAAATAACTCATCGAGTACTTTGGGTTCGAACACCGCACCAGATAAGATATGTGCACCGACTTCAGAGCCTTTTTCGACGACGCAGACGGTGAGATCTTGGCCACTGTCTTGAGATATTTGCATTAAACGACATGCCGTTGCCAATCCCGCTGGGCCGGCACCCACGATTACTACATCGAATTCCATCGATTCGCGTTCCATCAGATCACCTTTCCTTCTTATTTCCCCCGATGACAATAGTGCCGATTGAGACCAGCAGGCTATAAACGGGTGTTTTAATATTTTAGTTCACCTTACCTGAAAATTGCTCAAGGGCACAGCGTTTACAAGCTTATGGTGCAGATATTTTAAGCATTTCTTGCCGTGACAACTGTCACAAAAACTTTATATGTGTTGGTTTTTGACGCCAAATGTGGGCTTGAGGGTATGGTTTGTCACAAAAATACGCCTATAATCAAGGTTGACGGTTCTCCGAGCTTCTTACCCTACGTCGAGACAGATACGGGTTTTTAGCCGTGGCAATAACGCCACCGGGGTGGGAAAAGAAATGATCTCACCTCCCCTTACTTGGAAAGGTGATCATGTCCCAACTACAAGACAACTTTGGTCGACGGTTTCATTATCTGCGTATGTCAGTCACTGACGTATGTAACTTTAAGTGCACCTATTGCCTCCCCGATGGCTACCGCCCAGACGGTAAGCCTAAATTTCTCGATCTCAATGAAATCGAGCATCTAGTCTCGGCGTTCTCACAAGTCGGTACCCAGAAGATCCGTATTACAGGTGGTGAGCCATCTTTACGCAAAGACTTCACCGATATTATTCGTATCATTAAAGACAACGATAAGATTAATACCATTGCCACGACTACTAACGGTTACCGCTTAGCTAAGCATGCCCAAGAGTGGTATGACGCAGGCTTAAGACGCATCAACATCTCGGTCGATAGTTTAGATCCTAAGATGTTTTACCAGATTACTGGTGAGAATAAGTTTGATGAGGTGATGCGTGGTGTCGATGCCGCTCTAGAAGCAGGTTTTGAGCGAGTCAAAATCAACGCGGTACTGCTTAAGGGCCTCAACGATAAAGATCTGCCACGTTTTCTGCACTGGATAAAGCACACCCCAATCGATCTGCGCTTTATCGAGCTGATGGAAACCGGTTTAGGCCATGATTATTTCAAGGCTCATCATCTAGCGGGTAACGACATCAAGTTGCAGTTAGAAGAGGCGGGGTGGCAATTCGATACTCCAGCGGTTGACGATGGCCCGGCGCAAAACTTCAGCCATCAAGACTACCAAGGTCGCATTGGGCTTATCATGCCTTATGCTAAAAACTTCTGTGCCAGCTGTAACCGTCTGCGGGTATCGGCAAAGGGTAAGCTACACCTATGTCTATTTACTGAAAACGGTGTCGACTTGCGTGACTTGCTGCAAAGCTCTGATCAACAAGCTGAATTAATTGAACGCTTGCATGGTCAACTTGCACAGAAAAAAGAAACGCACTTCCTGCATGACGGCATCACAGGCGTCACGCAGCACCTTGCCTCTATTGGCGGCTAATTAAATTCTGATCTGACGCAACTTAGTTGCGTCAGAAGCTGGGTATAATCGCCGCTAACACTCTGTACGAAATGATTCGGATAAATAAGAGACCATTATGGGACACTGCACTCAAAGCCAGTTTACGGCGCTAAATATTGCTGTTTTAACCTTATCTGACACCCGTGATTTTGATTCTGATACATCCGGTGCTTTTCTTGAAAGTGCACTGTTAGAGGCGGGGCATAAGCTTGCCGACCGCCAGATCATCAAAGATGATAAGTACCAAATTCGCTCGGTGCTTTCTCAATGGATCGCTTCCGATAATGTGCAGGTGATTATCACCACAGGTGGCACAGGTTTTACCGATAGAGACAATACACCGGAGGCGGTTAAGCCGTTATTCGATAGAGATATTGAAGGTTTTGGCGAACTCTTTAGACATATCACCTACACCGAACTTGGCACGTCAACCGTGCAGTCTCGTGCATTAGGCGGTATCGCCAATAAAACAGCTATCTTCTGTCTTCCAGGCTCTACTGGCGCGTGTAAGACTGGTTGGAATAAGCTGATAAAAGAACAACTCGATGCCACTCATCGTCCATGTAACTTTGTGATGCATGTGAAAAAAGTCACCGAATAAGTCTCAAAAGAGGCAAGTTTTACGGTACTGTTTTGCGGTACTGTCTGTAACTACTTTGACCCAAATTTATAAAAGGCGTAAACCCAATGACCAATGCTTTTACCCATATTAATGCCGACGGTAATGCTCACATGGTAGATGTAACAGATAAGTCTGTTACCGAGCGTGAAGCACGTGCTGAAGCTTACATTGAGATGGCAAGCGAAACCTTAGAGATGATCATGAGCGGTAGCCACCACAAAGGTGATGTCTTTGCCACGGCGCGTATCGCAGGTATTCAAGCCGCTAAAAAAACCTCTGATCTTATTCCACTTTGTCATCCATTAATGCTGACTAAAGTGGAGGTTGAGCTAGAAGCGCAGCCAGAACATAATCGCGTGTGGATCCGCAGCCTATGTAAACTGTCTGGAAAAACAGGCGTTGAGATGGAAGCATTAACAGCCGCTTCTACTGCTGCATTGACTATCTACGATATGTGTAAAGCGGTTCAAAAAGATATGGTGATTTCTCAAGTTCGCTTAACTGAGAAACGTGGCGGTAAGTCTGGGCACTTTAAGGTATAGAGAAGATTATGATTAACGTATTATTTTTTGCACAAGTGAGAGAGCTTCTAGGCACTGCCGGCGTCAAAGTTGAAGCAAGTGAAAACACCCAAACAGCTGAAGGCTTACGTGAAACTTTAGCGGCAACCGATGACAAGTGGGCTAAAGTGCTGGCGTCTGACAAGTTATTAGTGGCAGTAAACCAAACTATCAGTCAGTGGGATACGGCAATTGTCGATGGTGACGAAGTGGCATTCTTCCCACCTGTAACTGGAGGTTAAGATGATCCGTGTACAAACTCAGGACTTTAATGTTCCAGAGGAATATCACTTAATCAGTCAAGATAACAGCGATGGCGCAGTAGTGACTTTTGTCGGTAAGGTGCGTGACTTTAACGACGGCAGCGCGGTAACCGATCTAACGCTTGAGCATTACCCTGGCATGACAGAAGCTGTGTTGAATCAGATTGAAGCCGAAGCGCGTGAGCGTTGGCCGCTGAACAATGTCACTATCATTCATCGAGTCGGTGCTATGGCGCTGGGCGAACAAATTGTATTTATTGGCGTGACCAGTGCTCACCGTAAGGCGGCGTTTGCTGCCTGTGAATTCTTGATCGATTTTCTAAAGACCAAAGCGCCATTTTGGAAGTTAGAAGCCGGTGACAAAGGTGCCAACTGGGTTGAAGCCCGTGATGCCGACGAGCAAGCTGCAAAAATGTGGGATAAATAAAGCGTAATATTAGCGCTGTTATGGACGCAAGGAGATTGGCTAAATGAAGTTTAGGGTGATGTTACTGGCATTATTGCTGCCCTTTTTAGCAATGAGTAAAGTGGCTTTAGCAGCGCAAGATATTCCCGCGATTGCAGCGGCATCGAGCATCAAGTTTGCCCTCGATGATATCGCCAAACAATTTACCCAAGAGACCGGCCGCAAGGTGCGCATTTCTTATGGCTCTTCGGGTAACTTTGTCGCCCAGATCCGTAATGGCGCGCCATTTGAATTGTTTCTGTCTGCCGATGAACGCTATATCACTCAATTGGCTAAGGCGCAGCAAACACCCGATCAGGGCGTTATTTACGCCGTAGGCCAGTTGGCCATTGCCGCCCCGAAGTCTTCCCCTTTGCCGCTCGATGCGAATTTAGAGGGAGTTAAGCAGTTTTTAGACTCCAAACAGCTAAAACGTTTTGCGATTGCCAATCCAGACCATGCTCCTTATGGCGAACGCGCCAAGGAAGTGTTGCAAAAGCTGGGTCTTTGGCAAGGTATTCAGCCAAATTTAGTTTTTGGCGAAAACGTGTCTCAAGCCGCACAATTTGCGGTGAGTGGCGCCACTCAAGGTGGTTTAGTGGCTTTGTCATTAGCGGTAGCAAAACCTTTTAAGGCGCGGGCTAACTATGTAGTGATCCCGCAGGAATATTATACGCCGCTTGATCAGCGTATGGTATTGACCTTGAAAGCGGGTGAAACCGCTAAATTATTTTATACCTACCTGCAGTCAGACTCGGCTCAGACTGTGTTTGCCGATTACGGCTTTGCGAGAGCGACGAATTAATGGATTGGCAAGCCTTACTGCTATCAATCAAGCTCAGTAGTGTGACTGTGCTTATCTTGATCCCGTTAGCCATCATTGCGGGACGTTTTTTGGCTTATCGCCATTTTCGCGGTAAGTCATGGGTCGAAGCCTTAGTCATGGTGCCACTGGTATTGCCACCAACGGTTATTGGCTACTATCTGCTGGTGGGGCTCGGTAGCGAGTCTTGGCTGGGTCGAATGTTAGAACAGCTGCTCGGCCACCAACTGGTATTTCATTTCTCAGGCCTAGTGGTTGCCTCCATCTTAGTTAATATCCCCTTTGCGATTCAGCCTATTCAGCGAGCTTTTGAAGCGGTACCGGAAGATGTACGCGACGCCGCTGCCTGCTGCGGTATGAGTCGACTCAAGGTGCTATTTAAGATTGAGCTACCTATGGTTTGGCCGGGCGTATTAACCGCCATCGTCTTGTGCTTTTCTCATGTATTGGGGGAGTTTGGCGTAGTGCTAATGATGGGCGGTAATATTGCTGGCGAGACCAAGACGATTGCCATCTCAATATACGACAGCGTGCAGGCATTTGATTTTGCTAGTGCAGGCAATATGTCGCTGGTATTACTGTTATTTGCGATTACGGTATTGGCGTTAACGACCAGCTTATCGCGTCGCGTTGGAGGTCAGCATGTCACAAACCGTCGCTGATCTTTACTGCAGGGTTAAACAAACTAAACACATTAAACTCGACGCCGAATTTAGCTGTAAAGCTGGTGAGGTATTGGCCGTTGTAGGTCCATCGGGCGGTGGTAAGTCAACCTTACTGCGGATGATTGCAGGTCTGACACTGCCCGAAAGTGGTGAGATCCGTTACGGTGAACGCCAGTGGTTCAGCGATGCTAGCAAGGTTCAGTTAACGCCGCAGCAACGCCACTTAGGCTATGTGCCGCAACACTTTGGCTTATTTCCTAATTTAACGGCGTTGGAAAACGTGGTGGCGGCACTGGATCATATTCCTAAAGCCGAGCGAGAGGCGCGGGCTAAAGATTGGCTCGAGCGGGTGAATCTTCACGGCCTACCCGATAGGCTTCCTTCGCATCTTTCAGGTGGTCAGCGTCAGCGCGTCGCGTTGGCAAGAGCGCTGGCTCGAGAGCCTTCGGTGTTACTGCTCGATGAGCCATTCTCTGCGGTTGATAGAGAAACCCGTGAGCGACTATATTTAGAATTGGCTCGACTAAAAGAGCAGTTAGCTATCCCGGTTATCATGGTGACTCACGATCTCAATGAGGCCATGTTGCTAGCCGACAGTATGATCTTGATCAGCCAAGGCAAGATGCTGCAGCAAGGTCGTCCGCGAGAGGTGTTGACGCGCCCACGCAATGAGGCCGTGGCTAAGCAGATGGGTCTACGAAATATCTTCGATGCCCATGTGATCGCTCAGGAAGAAGAGCGACAGATCACTTGGCTTAAGTTTGGTGAACACCTGATCGCCAGTACCTATTTCGAAAGCTTAGATGTGGGGACTAAGGTACGCTGGGTGATCCCTAATCAAGGTGTACGCTTTAACTCGATTAAGAAGGGGCGACTGTGTCGCAGCTTCAATAAACTGGATATTACCGTCGACTCTATGCTGGTCATGGGAGAAACAGTACGGGTACTGGCAAGCGTGACGGGGGTGCAGCATAAGATCCATGCCGAGGTGCCATTACACCTAGCGCAACAGCTGGAATTAGTTGTCGGCACACAAACGACTGTGGCACTTAAATCTGAGTTGATTCATATACTGGAAAAGTAGCCAATTTACAGAGTAATTATTGCTATTGAGGCGTATGATCAAAGTTTAATCTTTGCTCCATCTAGATGTTATACACAATGTCATAAACTGAGTTCCTATATTTGAGAGGAGCGCTATTTTATGTCTAAGAAATTAACAGGTTTAATCGTATTATCTGCGGTATTAACCCTTCCAGCCTTTGCGGCTTACAACGGTCCAGGGCCATCGACTCAGGTTAAGACTGCGTCAGATGCGGCTAAAGCGAAAGATGATACTCCTGTTGAATTGACAGGCTATTTAGTTCAAAGCTTAGGTGATGAAAAGTACCTTTTCCGTGACGATAGTGGCGATGTTGAAGTCGAGATCGATAATGCGCTTTGGCGTGATATTGAGGTATCGAGCGACACTAAGGTAAAACTTGTCGGTGAAGTGGACGATGAGTGGCAAGGAATTGAAATAGAAATTGACAGCTTGCGTCTGGTTTCTGAATAATCCTTTAAAAAAAGTGGTTTAGCGTTTTATTTTCGGAGGAGCCATGGCTCGCTGGCTAATTGGTTTGTTATTAGTATCTGGTAGCTCGTTTGCTGGCCAAGGCTTGTATTCATTGTTGTCTACAGGGAATTACCCTACGCCAACAGAGATGATGCAACAGCTGGAGCAGCAACATGAGGGCGTGATCTCTGAATTTGAAGCGGAAATCGAAAATGGCGAGTTGATTTACGAATTCAAGATGATCGATCCACAGGCTAAAACCATCACAGAATATGAATATCGAGCGATAGACGGCAGCTTGAAAGAGCGTGAAGTCTCTCGTCTAAAGAGTGACGACAAAGATGAGCTTTCAGGCGTACTGATGCTGCTACAAAATGGTCACTCGCTATCGGAAATGTTGACCCTAGTAAATGAGAAAAGTAGCGGCTACATAGTGAAAGCTGAAGTCGACAACGATCTAGGGATCAGTTATATAGAATTAGAGATCCTTGATGTTGATGGTAAACGCCAGTTGGCCTTCGACATTGAAAACAAACAATTATTACCACTGCTCAAATGGGACTAAAACATGAAAATACTCATGGTTGAAGATGACGCGACTACCATCGAATATGTCGTAAAGGGATTTGTTGAGCAAGGGCACAATATAGAAACAGCGACTGACGGCCACCAAGGTTTGTTGCTCGCGACGAGTATGAAGTACGATTTAATCATTTTAGATCGCATGTTGCCGCAGCTCGATGGCCTAAAGTTATTAGCGGCGCTACGCGCTACTGGCAGTCAAACCCCGGTATTGATCTTATCTGCGCTGAGTCATGTCGACGAGCGAGTCAAAGGTCTGCGTGCGGGTGGTGATGACTATATGACTAAGCCTTTTGCCTTCTCTGAGCTACTGGTTCGCGCCGAGAAGTTGATGCAGCGTGGTGAATCACAGCCGACGGTTACCGACCTTAATGTGGGCCCGTTAACCATAGAGTTGCTAACACGTAAAGTGACTCTCGATGGTCAAGAGATCTTGCTGCAGCCAAAAGAGTTTCAGTTACTCAAATACCTGATGGAACATGTTAATCAGGTCATTAGTCGCACTCTGCTTTTTGAAGCCGTGTGGGATTATCATTTCGATCCTCGTACCAATGTCATCGACGTGCATATCGCCAAACTAAGACGTAAGTTTGAAGAGTTAGGCCACGGTGAGTTAATCGAAACTGTTCGAGGTGCTGGCTATCGGTTACGCCAAGGGCATTAAGCCCTATCAGAGTAGTGCCTGGCGCATTACCATCATATTCTCGGCTCTAGTAACTGTCATTATTGGCACACTGTTACTGGGGATGTATCGCCAGCTGATCAATGAACAAGAGTATCAGCTTGACTTGCATCTCGACGCCGAAAAAACTCGCTATCAACAGATGGCATTGACCCTGGATAGGCGCAGTTTTGCGACTCAGGTGCGCGGTGCCGACCCAAAAGTTACCCTGATTGTTTGGCGTGACTCCTCCGATTATATCGGCTCTTTGAGCATGATCCCTGACGATATGCCTATGCTACCGGAGAAGCGAGAGTTTCCCGTGTTTACCGGTGGCCCAGAAAAACTGCATATCTTAACCGGCGGCATGGTGATGACTCGCTATGGTCCCATGCTGATCGCGACTCGAGTCGACCAGTTGGGCGCCCTTATCGATAAGTTTACCAATGCAGCGATTACCGCACTGATGCTGACGGTTGTGTTGACCTTAGCGCTGGGCTACCTATTTTCTAAAGCCATTTTACGCCGCCTAGTGCAATATAACCGCCTAAGTAAGAAGATTGAGCGGGGGCAGTATTCGACACGTTTACCCGTAGGCTGGCGCCAAGATGAGTTTGACATGTTGGCTCGCCAATTTAATGGTGTTCTCGATGCGCTAGAGAAAAATCTCGCGGCGGTGCGTGGTGTAACCGATAACATCGCTCATGATCTACGCACCCCATTGTCTCACCTTCGAATCGGCTTAGAGCAGCTACCGAGTAAGCCTAAAGAGGAGCTTGAGGAAAGCTGTGCCATCCTTACTGAAGAGCTAGATCATTGTTTAGCAACCTTCGATGCCATGCTGTCGCTGACACGTATCGAAGAGGGGCAACAAACTCTAGAGCTGCAAGATGTTAGCTTAATTGCGATTAGCCAAGACTTGTTTGAGATGGCCGACGCGATGGCCGAGTTTAATGGCCAGTCGTTGAAGCTGACAACGGGTGAAGAGTTTCAAGTAAGTGGCGATAAATACTTGTTGTTTCAAGCCTTGTTTAACTTGGTTGATAACGCCATTAAGTATTCTGGTGAAGGCGCGACAATCAGTATTTCTCAGAACCGCAATGTGATTTCGATTCAAGACAATGGCCCAGGGATCCCCGAGGGCTCCCGTGACAAAGTCTTTGAGCGTTTAGTGCGTTTAGATCCTAGCCGTCATCACAAAGGCACAGGTCTAGGTTTATCTATGGTGAAGGCGATTCTATCGCGCCATAATGCTAAAATAGCGTTAACCGATAATCAGCCCGGCTTAAAAGTGACTATCACTTTTTAGCCTGCAATCGAGGCCTTAGCGCCCGATTGCTAATCTTTGAGAACGCCCTATATGTACCAAGTCATTGCCGATGAGCGCGATTTTATTGTTATTAATAAATCGGCAGAAGTTCACTTTCATAGCCAAGATGGCACTGCTGGGGTGGTTGCTCAAGCCGAAGCTGATCTTGGCATCAAGCTTTACGCAGTACATCGACTCGATACCCTGACCTCGGGGTTGATTATCTTAGCCAAGTCGAGCACCGCGGCGGCCGAGTTTACTCGTATGTTTTCGGCCCATTTAGTGCAAAAATATTATCTAGCGCTGGCAAAGGGCAAACCAAAGAAGAAGCAGGGCTGGGTGATTGGGGATATGGCCAAATCACGTCGCAGCATGCATAAATTACTTCGCAGTACAGACAACCCCGCTATTACTCAGTTTTTCTCCCGCTCTATCGCTGAGGGAGAGCGTTTGTACCTACTTAAGCCTCATAGCGGCAAGACTCATCAACTGAGAGTGGCATTAGCCAGCATAGGTGTACCCATCTTAGGTGATACCTTGTACGGCGGAGAGAGTGCCGATAGAGGCTATCTACATGCCTATAGCTTGCATTTTAACTATCTAGACCAAGATTATAATTATACTGTGGCTCCTCAAGAAGGTAGTGTTTTTACTGGCTCTGCTGTTAACCTGCAACTGCAAGAGTGGCAGCAACCTCACGACTTAGCATGGCCAAAGCTTAAGAAAGCTTAATAGCAATTATTATAAGACGTTGCTCGACTCAGGGGGCAAATGTTTATACTGATTGGTATAAGGGGTTTTATCTAAGCTTTGCGAATGTATCTACAATGTAATTCTTAGGTAGCAAATGCTGATTATATAAGCTTTTACATTCACAAAAGCGCCGATAACGAGTAGGATAGTGCCCCTAAAAAGTCCATATTCTAGGGCTATGAATTTTATGGTAGTTCAGACTGCTGAGTTACATTATTAAGGGTAGATTTAAACGTGCATAAGCGAGCCATATATCCAGGAACATTTGACCCTGTTACCAATGGTCATGCCGATCTAATTGAGCGTGCGGCTAATTTATTTGAGCACGTGATTATCGGTATTGCTGCCAATCCCTCAAAGCAGCCAAGATTTACCCTTGCAGAGCGAGTCGAGTTACTTCAAACCGTTACTGCGCATCTCGATAATGTCGAAGTGGTTGGCTTTAGTGGCCTACTTGTTGATTTTGCTAAAGAGCAAAACGCCAGCGTTTTGGTCAGAGGCCTGCGTGCGGTATCTGATTTCGAATATGAATTTCAGCTAGCCAACATGAATCGTCGTCTGAGCCCAGATCTTGAAAGCGTATTTTTAACGCCAGCGGAAGAGAATTCATTTATCTCCTCGAGCTTAGTCAAAGAGGTGGCACTTCATGGCGGTGACGTGAGTCAGTTTGTCCATGCTGAAGTCGCTAATGCATTAACACAAAAGGCTAAATAGTTGTCCATGCTTAAGTTTATCCAGTGTCATGCTGCAAGGCTCTTATCTGTTTTCGCCTTAATCTTCTCAGGAGCCAGTATTGCGGCCCCTTGGGTCGATACCTCTGATATCTATTTGAGAGCCGACATTCAGGCGCTTGCTGATGCTGGCGTCATTACCGTCCCAGTGAATACCTACCCTCTGATGTGGTCGGGAATTGGTGGCGATTTGGCAAAAGTGGAGCCTTCGACGTTAACACCAGGATTAGTCGAGGCTTTTTCACGAGTTAATTACTATTACCGTAATGCCGTGGATAACCGTGGCAATATCAGCGTTAAGTTGGCTGCCGCGAGTGATCCTGCGCGTTTTCAACACTTTGGTTCGGATTATCGTGAGCAAGGTGAGGCCAGCACATCCTACGAATATTTAGGCGAGCGATTTGCCTATAAGGTCTCTGCCTCAGCCAATTACGATCCTGAAGATGATGAAGAGTTTCGTTTCGACGACTCCTACCTTGCAATGGCGCTAGGTAACTGGATGTTTACCTTTGGTGCCGTCGAACAGTGGTGGGGGCCTGGGTTCGATTCATCGCTGCATAAGTCGAATAACGCCAGACCAATGCCGTCACTCATGCTGAGTCGTAATAATGCCGAAGCTTTTGAAACACCTTGGCTCTCTTGGCTAGGGCCATGGACATTTACTGCAGGCATTAGCCGTTTTGAAGAGGAGCGCTATGCTCCGCATACACTGTTATGGAACTTTAGAGGTTCAATCCGTCCATTTAGACAGTTAGAGCTAGGCTTGTCTTGGACCACGCAATTTTGTGGTGATGGTCAAGAATGTACTTGGGAAAGTGCATTTAAATCAATGACGGGTCAGCGAGATTGCCGCGCCGACAATGTAGAAGAGTTTGGTTGCTCTAACTACGGTAACCAGATGGCAGGCTATGATATCCGCTTTAGCGATACTTGGTACAATGTGCCATTTGGCGTGTACTACGAGAGAACCTGTGAAGATGCTAAGAGCTCTGCACCTTGGGATATCGTCGATTGTGGAAAACTATTTGGTGCCGATACACGTTTTAACTTAGATGGTCAGCAATATAAGGTGTTCCTAGAATACACAGATACCATGGTAGCCTGTGGTGAAGATCAAAACGCCTTTAACTGTTTCTATGAGCATTCAACCTATAGAAGTGGCTCACGTTATTATGGCCGAGCATTGGGCAGCACTTACGACAGTGACGCCAATGTTTATGTGTTAGGTTTGATTGGTCAGTATGCTAACAGCAAAGGTTTTACCTCGCTGCTGCGTTACGCTCAACTGAATAAAGATGGTAAAAGCCCTAGTCATGGCTGGGCGCCACAGCCTCTTCAAGAGGACTTACTGATGCTGGAGCTCAGTTATCGTCTACCTATCTGGAAGGGAATGATGAGTGTTGGTGGCAGCGTGTCTCAATCAGAGTTTGAGGTGCAAGAGTCTGAAACCAATGCCAGTGTGTTCGGAACTTACGAATATAAGTTCTAACTTACTAGCAAAAAAGCCAACGCACTAAACGTTGGCTTTTTTGTATTAATCCCCGTGAAATACGAACTATAGCGTAGGCTTGTAGTCTCACAGAGACGCTAATAAAAATTACATATAACTGGGTTAGGCTTATATGCCAGTTAGCCCTTTACCTTTGATAAAAATTCCAGCAACTTATTAAGCTACTTTGTGTTTAAAGGTATTTAATAGAGGAAAGCTTACTTTCCCGATAATTACTAAAGGTAACCAAGTTTGTTGGTGATGAATAAGCCAACATAGCATGTAAAGCTTGGTGTACTTATTTTTAGTATTCATCCGAATTGGAGAAATATTTTGATTTCAGTCGTTATCCCCGCAAAAGACGAACAGGCAAATATTGGTCCGCTAGTTGGAGAAATCCACCAAGCTTTGAAAGACAAGACGCCCTTTGAAGTGATTGTTGTGGATGACGGCAGTAGTGATGATACCTTTGGTGAGCTACTGCGCACAGGCGAGCGACTCGGCTGTGCAACTAAGGCGATTCGGCATGAGAAAAGCGCAGGGCAAAGCACCGCGCTATATACAGGGGTACAGAATGCCACTGGCGACATCATCGCAACGCTAGACGCCGATGGTCAAAATGATCCTGCCGATATTCCTGCCATGTTAGATCTGATCCCAACCATGACCCATAAAGATTTTTGTATTGCGGGTTACCGAAAAAACCGTAAAGACACCGCCTGGAAGCGTTTTCAATCTCGCGTCGCCAATAAAATCCGTGATGGCTTACTCGGTGATGGGGTACCCGATACCGGTTGTGGTTTAAAGATCTTCCCTAAGACGAGCTTCTTGAGACTGCCGTATTTCGATCATATGCACCGCTATATTCCTGCATTGATCCGTCGACAGGGTGGCGAAGTTAAAGTTTCTGTGGTTAACCATAGAGATCGCATGGAAGGGGAGTCTAAGTACACAGCATGGAATCGAGTTTGGGTGGGGATTGTTGATATTGCTGGTGTGATGTGGCTAAACCGTAGAACGCGCTTACCTAATATCGTTAAAACCGAGACCACTGGTAATCACTAATCATGAAGCGTTTAGGCAAAATTTTTGCAGTTGTTGTGGTGCTCTCATTATTAATGTTTGCTGCCAAGCAGGGAGCATTTGCAACCTTTACCGATAGTAATTGGGTTGCTAATTATGTCGCGGAAAATGGCACAAAAGGGCTTATCGTCTTATTTTCGATGGGAGCTGCTTACACTAGCGTAGGTGGTCCTAGGCAGTTTATGGCCTTAGTGTTCGGCTTTGCCTTAGGCGGTGTCTATGGGGCGCTACTGGCGACACTCTCCGCCTTGCTCGGTTGTATGATCACCTTCTATTTTGCTCGACTGACCTTCAGAAGCACCCTTAAGAAGCGGTTTGAAGATAAATTGTTTCGTTTTGAGAGGCTGATAATTCATCGTACTTTTTTGAAGGTACTGATGATCCGTCTTCTTCCTATTGGCAGTAACGCCTTAACCAACCTTTTAGCTGGCTCCACTCATGTGAGTGCGTGGAAATTTTTTGCGGGAAGTGGCATAGGCTATATCCCTCAAATGCTTATTTTTAGCTTCGCCGGTGCGGGGATTGGTTTATCTGATTCAAACAACCTATTGATCAGCATAGTGTTGTTTATCTTTGCATCGCTAATCGGTGGCTATCTGTATAAAACACGTCTGCGTAAGCAGGTGGCTGAGATTGTTAGCGATGAATAGTCAGCTTTATATTAAGGTTTAATCAAGATGATTTTGAAATCACTGCAGCAAAGGTTCAATAGCGACGACTATTATCAGGTCTTAAGCGTGTTACTGCTATTTGCTGCCGTGATTCTGCTCGCTGGGATTGGCTGGCGTTCGCCTTGGCCAGCAGATGAGCCCCGTTTTGCCGAAGTAGCCAGAGAGATGGTGGACTCTGGACAGTGGTTTTTCCCTCAGCGTGGTGGTGAATTTTACCCAGATAAACCGCCAGTATTTATGTGGGCTATTGCGCTATTTTATGGTTTCACCGGCAGCTTAAAAGTCGCCTTCTTGCTACCTAATGCCTTGGCTGGCTTACTAACGCTTTTTTTAGTCTATGACCTAGGCTCCAGATTATGGAATGTGCGTGTGGGTCGCAACGCCGCGCTACTGTTGATGTTGGCGCCACAGTACTTGATTCAGAGTAAAAACGCCCAGATCGATGCAATGGTGATGTGTTGGATCACCTTAGGTTGTTACGGCTTATTGCGTCACTTTATGACGGGCCCCCATTGGCGTTGGTATTTTGCGGGCTGGGCTTTTATGGGGCTTGGGGTGATCACCAAGGGGGTTGGCTTCCTCCCTCTGTTGATGCTTATACCTATCATCGGCTACGCCCTTATTCAAAAAGATCTGTTTAAAGGCCGCCTTAAGTGGTGCTGCCTCGCAGGACCGCTGGCGATGTTAGCTGTCATTGCCTGTTGGTTGGTGCCTATGGTGCTAATTGTACAAAGCCAAGGCACACCAGAGCTGATCCAATACCAAAACAATATTTTGTTTAAGCAAACTGGCGAGCGTTACGTCAATGCTTGGCATCATATCAAGCCTTGGTATTATTTCTTGGTGAGTGTGGTACCTATTATGTGGTTCCCATTACCCTTGCTTATTGTTGCCTATTGGCAGCGAGTCGTCGCCAAGGTAAAAGCCGAGCCAACGATTGCCATACTGCTGATTTGGGTCGTGTTAGTTCTGGTTTTCTTCAGTATCAGCCCAGGCAAGCGCGGCGTGTATATCTTACCTGCGCTACCTATGCTGGCATTAGCGCTCTCGGCGATGATTACTGGTGCCGACACAAAGCGTTGGTTTGAGTGGGGTCTTACAGGTTTGCTATGCTTGCTAGGGCTGATATTTACCACAGCTGGTGTGTTGGCCGTTATTCATCATCCCACTATCGTTAAGGCGATGGCCGATTATGCGCAGGATCTTACTCATATAGGCTACCTTTTACTGACGGTGGGTGTTATCTGGTTTGCCGTCTTATTGTTACTGCGGCACTCACAAGCTATGGTCAGAATGGGCGTTAGCCTAGCCATGACTTGGATAGTGATGAGTACTTGGGGTTACAGTATCTTAGAGCCGATGCGCACGCCGCAGGCCTTGATGGCGAATGCCGCCAAGGCGATAGGCCCCGATGGTCAGTTAGGTTTAGTCAAATTCAAAGAGCAGTTTATCTTGTTCTCACCAGTTGATATTACCCACTTTAGTTACCTCGCAACCCTTGAGCAGCAAGAGCGTAATGCCTGGCAGTGGATGCAGGAAGGTGATAAGCGTTTTATCTTAGTCGGCGATCATCAAAAGCTGAGCTGTTTTGATTTCAGCGATGCAAAAAGCATGGGCGTGGCGCACCGCGATAACTGGGTGCTGCTGACCAAAGATAATTTGCTGCCAACCTGCGCCGAGCCAAGCAAGCGCTATCAATATTTCACGCCAACACCAGGGCGGTGGATGGAGTGATTTTAGGTTCTAGGAAAAGCAAAGACGGACGGCCTGTGGCCGAGGGAACGTGACTGCGTCACTGACGGAACGCTGCGCTTACGGAAAAGATGGGAAAAGTTAAGACGATAAAAGCAGGGAAAGCTAAGCAAGCCCAAAGGTGGCGCCTGTTGCTTTTGCTGTTCCTAGTAGGGCGTAGCCCGCTCTCGAAGCGCAGCGTCCTAGAACCTAGGTCCTAGAAGTGAGCTTGCGAACGCTCTCGTACCTTGTTTTAAAGCTTTTGGCACAAGCTACAGAACACCGTCGCACGCTGGCCGAGTTTGATTTCACTGAGTAGATGGCCACAATGGCTACAGGTTTCGCCGCCTCGGCCATAGACATGTAGCTTCTGGGCAAAGTAACCCGGCTTGCCGTCGGCATTGGTAAAGTCTTTCAAGGTGGTGCCGCCCTGCTTAATGGCGCCCGCCAAAATCTGTTTTACTTCACTAACCAAAATCTCGATACGTTCGGCATCGACTTTACCAGCTTCGGCTTGTGGATGAATGCCTGCGGCAAACAGTGCTTCGTTGGCGTAAATATTGCCGACACCCACCACGATATGATTATCCATCAGACATAGTTTTATCGCCTTTTTCTTATTGGCTAAACTCTCTAATAGGTAAGGGGCGTTAAAGGCGTCAGTGAGCGGTTCAGGGCCCAACTTCGATAATAATGGGTGTGCTTGTTCTGGCAGTTCGCACCATAGCCAGGCTCCGAAACGTCTTGGGTCGTTAAAGCGCAGCGCTTTGCCACTGGTAAGTACCAAATCTATATGGTCATGCTTTTCTGCTGGCGTAGAGGCTGGCAGTATGCGCAAACTACCTGACATGCCAAGGTGCACTATGGTAGTACCTGCATCGGTATCAATTAACAAGTACTTCGCACGGCGACGCACATTGCGGATCGTCTGGCCGACGATCTGTTTCGCTATCTCAGGTACAGGCCACCTTAGCGATGGATTGCGTATAATTAAATCGGTTACTTCATTATCAATTAGATAAGGGGAAACGCCTTGGCGAGTGACTTCAACTTCGGGGAGTTCCGGCATGTATTCTCTCTCTTGTTGTTATTACTTTCTTATCGTTTTCTTATTATTTTTCATCATTGCAGCTATCCCGATCACGGTTCTATTCGTTCTGCGGGTAAGAATGAAAGTTAGTTTAGCTGTGCACGAAGAATGGGACTTAGAGCCTCACGTAAACTCGGTGGGATCTGATACCAATTTCCAGCTGGCGACTTTAGTAAGCCTTGCTCGCTAAACAAAATCCACAACTGGGCATCGATGAGATCATCCACTTGGATCACTAGCTCTATCGGCTCACCCACGGTTTCAGGTTTGTCGCTTAGCGCCGATATATGTACTTGTTCCCAAGCATTGGCCCACTCTAAGCAATTAAGCACTCTACTGCTACATTGCCAGCCAGACTGACGCTTCTGTAACCAGTGTTCACCAAATTGCAGTTGAGATAACGGTGCGGCGTTATCGAATAGCGCCTGAGTCTGCATGGGTGTTTGTTGGCTATTTCTCTCGATTACGGTCAAGACTGAGATCATCAAGACTGATGCTAGGATGATGATGGTATTCCACTTCTTGCGGGATAGTGCCATGGTTTGTGTGGGTGGTTGGTTATTTTATAAGTGTATCTGCAAGTTGGGGGAACCACAAATGCTTGGTTTCAAGCTGCCGCTTGGGCTTTAAGTTAGACTTCGTCTAACCATTGGATCAATCAAGCTGCGCTTGATAAAGGTCGTGAGCTTCCAGCTCACACTCGGCCAAGAGGGGATCAACAGCAATCCCCTCTTGGATCACCCCTGCCGCCCCGACGAAGTTGTTTATCCTCAGTCATTTTCGAAAATCGTTATCGCCTCATATTCGCCATCCCAGGCTCACCTAAGGCTACCTCGGCATCCATGCCTCGCTCACGCGCCTAATGTTTACAAGAGTTCTTCAATGACTTCGGCAACTCCGATGGGGGAACTGGTGCTTTCTGTGGCTTTTGAGTTGAAATTGGTTTTGCTGTGTCTTTGTTTTTTCTTTTTTCTTTTTATAGGTCTAACGCTGAGTCTGAAAGGTCGTCTTTTCTAACTCGGTGTAGATACGGCTGAAGCCTTTGGTTTCAGGGATGAAACCGTAGAGCTCACAGGGATGTGCTTGCAGCGTGCTTCAGCAGTATCTGCACATGCGCTGGCCGCAGGCCATTGGAACCGCAGATGTTGGACGATACATCAACAGCTGCCTACGTATTGATGAAGCAAAGGTTCACCACCTAGGCCAAAACAAACCTCCAACAACGCCTATTTCTAGGAGGAGAACTGTTCAAGTAACTGTTCTCCAGCTGTGGTTTTGATGATACGCAGAATCCGAGCTTAAGCGCTCAGTATCAAGAGCCTGATACTCTACTGTTTAGCAAAATAAAATGTGAAAAATTGCGGATATTCACCTATACCTATTGAGTGCTTTATTTTTATACACCTAGGTTTTATATGGAGATAGATATGGTGTCCTTCAATAGAATATTTGCTCTTGTCTTTTTAAGTTTCATATTAACAGCTTGCGGCGGGGATGATGGGGATGGTCCCGTATGTCCTAACAATGTTCCCTGCGAATTAATCAATGATAATGCTGCACCGACAGCAGCTGTTATTTATGAGGTCTCTTTAAGTGTTACCGATGCCGAGGGGAATGATATCTCATCTATCTCTTCGGTTAATCCTGGAAAGCTAGTTGCTAATGTTAGTGGTATCACTGAGCCGACTATCGTCACCTTTGCGAGTACGCTGGGCGAACTGCCTATTACAACGGCGGTTACCGATGATGAGGGCAATGCCAGCGTCGTTATCTACGCCGGCAGTGATCTAGGAGCCGGAACGGTAACTGCAAGCCTGGTCTCGGGTGAGCAAGACACGGCTATTATCGTCATTGGTGCTACCAACTTAGAGATGGGCAGTGGTGATCCATTGCAGTCCGGTGTCGCAGAGGTCAGTACAACTTCGCTATCGGCGGGAGGCACCGCAAGTGTGTCGGTGATGATTGTCGATGAACAGGGAGAGCCCTTTCAGGAACCTGTAGATGTTTATTTCACATCGGCCTGTGCCCAGCTCTCTACACCGTTAGCTCAATTAGACTCACCCGTGCTGTTGGTTGGTGGTGTCGCCACGAGTACCTATATTGCTAAAGGCTGCGCAGGTGCAGATCCTATTAGTGTTAAAGCAACGGTGGCGGGTTTGGATTTAATAGCTTCGGCGACAATTAATGTACTCGAAGCCAAAGAAGGCAGTATTAGCTTTGTATCCGCAGAGCCTTCTTTAATTTCCATTAAAACAACTGGTGGCACAGAGACGTCAGTCGTTAAGTTTCAAGTCTTCGATACTAGCGGTAATCCGGTCACCAATAAATCGGTTAGCTTTAACCTTAATACCGAAATGGGGGGGGCTTATCTCAGTGATGAACAGGGAATTACCGATAACAGCGGTATGGTGCAGACGGTTGTGAATTCTGGAACAGTTGCTACAACAGTTCGGGTGTTCGCAACCGTCGATGGTAGTGAACCACTGCTTATTACTCAGTCTAGCAAGCTGATTATCTCTACGGGGATCCCGGATCAAGACAGCTTCACACTAGCCGTTAAAACTTTGAACCCAGAGGCTTATGATATTGCAGGTGTTGAAGTGCCAGTCAGCGTTTTCCTTGCCGATGCCTTTAATAATTTCGCTCCCGATGGTACTGCCGTGTACTTCACCACCGAGGGCGGCGCCATCGATGACTCCTGCTTTACTTTGGATGGAAAGTGCTCAGTAATATGGCGAAGCCAAAACCCATGGCCTGAAGATGGCCGCTCAACCATCACGGCTTATGCATTGGGAGAAGAGTCATTCCCAGATTCCAACGGTAATGGTCGTTTCGACGAAGAAGAGGTTGAGTTATTTTTGTCGGTTGGTGTTGATGGCCCGCTTTATGATATGGACGGAGCCTTCAACGATTACAATGAGAATCGCATATACGATAAAGATGAGTTTGAAGAGTTAATCGATGATTTACCAATTCAGCGAGACGAACACTATAACGGCGTTCTATGTAGCTACCCTGCACATGATGCCTGTGCCGATGGTGTTAATCATAGTAAGTCTATTACTATCAGAGATAGTGTTGTGATTGTGATGTCTGGTAGTCATGCCATTGCGTCCAATATTGTGGTAATTGATAGCGAAAATAATAATGGCGATCAGGTGTTGGAGCTTGTTAATACAGGTATTGGACAAGTTTCTCTGAATATTACTGACCAAAGAGCGCAGCAGATGCCTTTCGGATCTGAAGTCAGCTTCACCTCTACGGTTGGTGAAGTATTGGGGCAAAGTAGTTTTAGTTGGCCTAACACTAACGCTGAAGGTGGTCAAAACTATGGTGTCGCGGTGAAAGGTGGAACCGAGGCTGCTACTGGGGAGTTGGTTGTAAAGGTAACCACGCCTAGCGGTGTTGAAACTGTTGTTGCTAGAGTGACAGTCATTATCACTCCGTAGTGTCGATGCTTTAGTGACTACTATCTCAATTAAGATTTATTAGTCATTTCTATTGATACCATAAAGGGCGCTTATAGCGCCCTTTTTTATTGTGTTTTCAAGCTGCGCTTGGGCTTTAAGTTAGACAATGTCTAACAACTAAAGTCGTGGCGCTTCGCCCCTTTCTGTTGTTAAGAGTCGAGCCAAGGGGGAAAGCGCTTGTCCCCGCTCTTGATTTCAAAAGAAGAAACCCTCAGCGCCCCAGACGAAGTTGTTGATCCTCAGTCATTTTCGAAAATCGCTATCGCCTCATATTCGCCTCTGATAGGAAGGAAGCCTGAATGTCTTGAAGTGCATGGATGCACGAGAAAGACCATGGCTCACCTAAGGCTATCTCGGCATCCATGCCTCGCTCACGCGCCTAATGTTTACAAGAGTTCTTCAATGACCTCGGCAACTCCGATGGGGAAACTGGTGTTTTCTGTAAGTTCACTTGGAACATTAGTCTGTCGTTTTTTATTGAGAACTCAACAGGTGAAATGATTATGCTTTTCTAACCCCGTGTAGACACGGCTGAAGCCTTCGGTTTCAGGGATGAAACCGTAGAGCTCACAGGGACCCTTTCTCTTATTAAAGAGCTGCAGCGTGCCTAAGAAGTATCTGCACATACGCTGGCCGCAGGCCATTGAAACCACTGATGGTTTTGATTCAGTTTTTAGCTAACTGATAAGTTAAAGGATTCGACTGATACAGTCGCTTAATAATCATGAAATCAGCGGCCTAGCTGATAATTGAAGAGAATAATGATGTTACCTAAAGAAATTGCTCAATTGGCTGTGCAGAAGCTAAATAAGAAGTTATCTAACGAGATTTTTTTGATCATTCAGAATGATCGAGAATTGATGCAGGCTTACTTGAAGGCTGTTGAGGTTAGTGGTGTTGAGTCAGTAAACCAGCAGATTGGTAAAGAGATTAAAGCGGCTTATCAGTTGGTTAATATCAATAAGCGCGAAGATGACCCATCGTGTACTCTGATCAAGAGTCATCAGATGTTTGAGTAACGGTTTTTTTTGGCCTATCAGGCTGCGCCTGAGTTTTAAGTTAGACTACGTCTAACAAGTTAAGCAATCAAGCTGCGCTTGATAAAGGTCGTGAGCTTCCAGCTCACACTCGGGCAAAAGGGGGACAACAGCTTCCCCCTCTTGGCCATTTCTTTCATAAAGAGTCCGAGCCGCCCTAACGAAGTTGTTGAACCTCATACTCCAATAAAAATCGCCTAACGGCTCAGATGGGTCATCTGATGTGAATGGATTCACAAATGCCGTGAAGGCATGGATGCCAGAGAACGGCCATGTCCCCCCGAGCCTGAACCATCATCCATGATGGCTCCACGGCATTACTTTAGATAAAGAGTCATCTGCGTATTTCGGCAACCCCGATGGGGAGTTGGCGTTTTCTGTAACCTTTGAGTTGTTGGTTTTGTCCTTTCTTTTTTTAGTAGTGCGCGGAGTCTCAAAGGTTGTGCTTTTCAAACTCGGTGTAGATGCGGCCGTGACCATCCATGACATGGATGTCATGGTCGAGCCTCCATGGATGGACTTGCAGCGTGTCACGGAAGTGTCTGCACATACGCCTGCCGCAGGCAATTGATTGCATAAGGCGTTGTCAGCGAGAAGTTAGTGTATGAGAGGTAGCAATCTTGATAGCTAAGCTGCTTTCATTGCTTTTTAAAATACACTTTAATTTGAATGAAATTTCATGGATTATTTAATATAAATATTTAAAACAATAGTTTATATTTATTTTGCGTATTTCAGATATCCGAATAATCTTGAAAATAAGCAAATTGCCACTTTATTTGGGCGAAACGATTTTCATATAAAATTACATTCCTTAAAGAAGTCTTTAACGAGAAGTCGCATGTTCTATAAGTATAAATCTTTTAATAATTTCGAGTATCTCTTAGATATATTGCTTCGAGAAAGACTGTATGCAAGCAGGTACCATGAGCTTAATGATCCGATGGAAGGCGTTATAAAGTTTGAAGGAGTTATTCCTAATAATTTGGAGGCTCGTTGGAAAGGAATTCTGAATGAGCTGCGTATATGCTGTTTTACCCCAGATGACTCAAATACGCTTATGTAGGCTCATTATGCAGATGGAGGTCGCGGGTGTGTGATTGAATTTGAACTGGCTAAAAATATTGAAGCTGTAAAGGTTTCTTATAGTAAGAAGCCAGAGGTGTTGGAGTTAACAAGCGAAAAAGCCATTCAAATCCTTAAATATAAAGATAAAAGCTGGAAATATGAAAAAGAATATCGCTGTATCGTTTCAGATGTATACGTCCCTATTTCAGTTACTAAATTAATTTTGGGTCCTAGAGTTCCTGAATCAACTAGAGAACTATTGGAAGGTATCCTTCGTTGCTGTAAACCTAACTTAAAGGTAGTTCACCATAAAGGCTTGGGTGATAGTGTAATAGAAAGCCCTCGAGCAACAGTCTCTAGCAAAAAGGTTTATTACAGACCTAGTGATGCCTGCTCGAAATGTTTGGAAATTGAGCACTATCGGAATGAGTTGGTTGCTAACAAGTAGGAAGCTTAAAGTTCTTCGTTTAGTTCAAAAAACAAAACCCGACAGTGACGTCGGGTTTTGTGTATATAGCACATGCTAACAGTCAAACACTGTGGCTACAGAAACCACCGTAGCAAACCAAGCGACAAACAACTGTTCAAGCAACAGTTAACCACCGGTTGCGTTCATAAAGCGGAGGATCTGCGTTTCCCCATTTGGGTCAAAATGGTGCTCTTTAGGCTTGTGCTTAATGCCGTCTAGAATCGCTGTTTTTAGCCTTTCTATGTCACCGGGGTACTCGCGCACGATGGCTTTTAAGTCCACTGAGTTTTCATTACCTAGGCAGAGTAGCAACTTGCCTTCTACGGTTACGCGTACGCGGTTGCATTCGTGGCAGAAGTTGTTGCTGTGTGGCGAGATAAAACCAACATGAATGTCGCTGCCGGGCATGGTGAAGTAACGTGCAGGGCCACCTGTGCGGCGGTTTGACGGGATAAGCTCATAACGCTCGCTGATGATGTCTTGAATTTCTTTACTGCTGCAGTGGCGGCTGCGCTTGCGCTCATCGATAATGCCCAGTGGCATCTCTTCGATGAAGGCGATATCTAAGTCGCGCTCACGGCAAAATTCAATGAGATCTAATACTTCATCATCGTTTTGGCCCCGCAAAATCACTGCGTTGACCTTAATTTTCTTAAAGCCTGCGGCTATGGCGGCGTCGATTCCGGCGATAACTCGGTCGACTTTGCCGTTACGAGTTAAGCTGGTAAATAGATCGGGCTTTAAGGTATCTAAACTGATGTTGAGTCGGTTTAAACCTGAGTCATGCATCTCTTGCGCAAAACGGGTTAAGCGCGAGCCATTGGTGGTCATCGATAGCTCTTTAAGCCCTGGTAGCTTGCCCAGTAGTTTGACTAACTGATCGCAGTCGGTACGCACTAAAGGTTCACCACCGGTAAGGCGGATTTTCTTTACACCGAGTTCGGTGAAGGCTTGGGCAACCCAAGCCAGTTCTTCGAGGCTAAGGACGTGTTCTTTACTTAAAAAGCAGGGATCTTCGCTCATGCAATACACACAGCGAAAATCACAGCGGTCAGTGACTGATAGTCGCAGGTATTCTACCGTGCGACCAAAAGTGTCAACGATTAAGCTCATACTACTACCTACATGACCCCTTAAAGGAGGTCGGCAAAAGGTTGAATGTAAACTGTGTCACCTGGATTTAACTGATCATCTTTCTCGCCAATTACGATGAGACAGTTTCCTTTTACCATAGAGCTAAGCATCCCTGAGCCCTGAGCACCTGTTGTGGTTACGTGTAACTTACCGTCGGCAGCTAAGTGATAGATACCGCGGGTAAACTCGGTACGGCCTGTACGGCTACGTAGCGGTTTATCTGTTATTGCTGGCACCATTGTTGGTGCCCAGTTTTGCTCGCCAGCAAGCTTACGAATCGCTGGTTGTACAAACTGTAAGAATGACACCATTACGGCAACCGGATTACCCGGTAAGCCGAAGAATAAGCTGTCATCGATTTGACCGAAGGCTAACGGACGACCCGGACGCATATTGATACGCCAGAAGTTAATCTGTCCGACTTGTTCGAGTACCGTCTTGATGTAATCGGCGTCGCCGACCGATACGCCGCCTGAGCTGATCACGATATCTGCCTTGGCTGCGCCATCTTTTAAGGCTTGCGCCAGTGCCGCTTCTGAATCTTGAATGATGCCTAAATCAATGACTTCACAACCTAACTTCTTCGCCATCGATTTGATGGTATAGCGGTTAGAGTCGAAAATGCAGTTGGCCTTTAGTGGTTCGCCCGGCTGGCAAACTTCATCACCTGTTGAGAATACGGCAACTTTTGGACGTTTAAATACCGGTAACTCACCGAAGCCTAATGAGGCCAGTAAACCTTGCTCTGCGGCATGTAAACGGCTGTGAGCTGCGAGGGCTGTCGCGCCCTGAGCGATATCTTCACCCGCTTGACGGATATGTTGGCCTAGGCTCATTTCGCCTTCGAAGCGAACCACGCCGTCTTGCTCGTTGGCAAGCTCGCGTAGCTGTACGGTATCGGCACCTGCAGGCACTGGTGCGCCTGTCATGATGCGTACGGCTTCGCCCGCCTGAATAGTGCCGTTATAGGCGTGACCAGCCATGACTTCGCCAACCATCTTGTATGATGCGTTTGCAGTGTCACTTAGTTTGAACGCGTAACCGTCCATCGCTGAGTTGGTGTGCTGCGGTACATCAACTGGCGAGATGGCGTCGCTAGCTAATACGCGGTTCTCAAGTTCATCTAACTCGACAGCTTCTGTCGTGGTGATTGGTTTTACATAAGATAAGATCTTATCGATACCTTGGCGCACTGAAAGCGTGCTGCTGTTATCGAGTTCGCAGCCGCAGGTTGGTGCCATAGGCAAGTCGATTGGGCATGGCTTCCACGCGGCAATGTACTCACCTACGTAATCGGCAATTTGCTCGATATTATTGATATCTAGACGGTGTAGCTCGCTTGGTAGCTCTGTGTCATCACAGCAGGCAATCGCTTGGATATTGTCATCATGGGTATGGATGAAAGGCTTGCCGTGTGCGGCGCGGTGCAGTTCTATCTTAGGAAGTTCGAGCTTTTTAAAACCTTCAACGAGGACGATATCGATCTTGTCGGCTTCAATCTGTTTCAGCAGGTGCGGTAGCTCAGGATCACCATCTTTGGCGTCTTCGGTCATTAATGCCCAGCGTACATGAGAGGCGACTAACATCTGTTTGGCACCGGCTTTACGCATTTCGTAACTGTCTTTGCCAGGAATGTCGACGTCGAAATTATGATGAGCATGCTTAATGACTGCGAGTCGCACACCTCGGCGATTAAGCTCTGGGATTAATTGCTTTAATAATGTGGTCTTGCCTGTACCGCTATAAGCACAGAATCCGAGTACTGGAATAGGTAACGGATTAGTAAAAGGTATGCTCATTTACACCTCTAGTGATTTTTTTCGTTCGCTATGGCTTCGCCAAGCTGCTGTTTTTGTTCTGGTGTGTTTACGTTTACAAACGCATTAGGCTGATCTGCAAACTCTGCGACGACATAGTGATGCTTGGCATACCAAAAGTCGATTTTGCGCTCGCCTGCATCTAAAAAGGCTTTCATGGATGCGCGTAAACTCGGCTTGAGCAACATAATTACCGGTTGCTCGCGTTTGCCATCGCTAGCTACCGCTAGTTCAGCATCTTCAGCCGTTAATTTCGCTAGCATTCTAGCGACTAAATCTGTTGGTAACAGTGGGCAATCGCAAGGAACGACCAATAAATATTCTGCATCTGTCTCGCTCATTGCGGTGATCATGCCAGCTAATGGGCCTAAGTAGCCGCTATCTTGGTCGCTGATCACCTTAAAACCGAACTCAGAATAACGGTTTTGGTTACGGTTTGCGTTGATCAGGATCTCCTTAACTTGAGGTTTTATCCGATCAATAGCATGTTTAATCATTGGCTGATTCTTTAGCTCGACTAAACCTTTGTCGTTACCACCCATGCGTCTGGCCATTCCGCCAGCAAGGATTACCGCATCCACTTGTGCTGTCATCACTGTTACCCTATTTTTTCTAAAACTTACAAATGAAGTTATCCAACCGATACATTTAATGTCGATAAAATGTCAGCGGGAGAGTCTGCAATATCCTGATTGGCACTAATACTACTGCTTGTAATCGTCTTATCGCAAACTAACCAAGCATGATCGCACACTTTAGTCAGCATACAAGTCTGGTGGCTACTAATTAGCATGCCAGTGCCTTGCTGCTTAAGGTCGGCAATCATCTGTAATACCAGATGTTGTGAATGCTTATCCATATTGGACGTCGGTTCATCAAGCATTAACAGTTTCGGTTGGATAATCCAGGCTCTGGCGATAGCTAAGCGTTGTTTCTCACCACCGGATAAACTCGAGGCAGCCTGAGTGAGCAAGTGGCGTAGCTGTGCCATATCTATTGCCTGCTCGGTACGGGCTTTAAGCAGCTGTTGATCTCGGTCCAAAAACTGTAATGGATAGGTGAGGTTATACATCACACTGCCTTCAAAAAGATAAGGGTGCTGATGCAGATAGATAGCCTTGCCTGTAATTGAGTTGCTGCGCCACCAGGGGGCAATAGAGAAGCCTTGGGCTTGAATCGTTCCAGATGTTGGCTGGATAAAACCTGCCAGTAACTTCATTAATGTGGTTTTGCCGCAGCCGTTATCACCTTGCAGGTGAATCACGCGGTTTTGTTCAAAAACCAACTTTTCAGAGCTAAACAGATGCTTGTCTTCGAAACACATCTCAAGATTTTGCGCAATGATCTTTGCAGTCGCCATTTTTTAATGACTCCTCGGCTCAGCTTTGCCTCTTAACGTACCAAGTGCAAAGTTTAAAATGAGTGCTAGGACCAGCAGTACAAGTCCGAGTGCAATCGCCTGTGCGAAATCACCTTTACTGGTTTCCAGTGCAATCGCGGTGGGAATGTTGCGTGTCACACCCGCAATATTGCCGCCGACCATCATTGAGCAACCAATCTCAGTCAAAATACGGCTAAATGCGGCGATAATAGCTAATAATAGTGGAACTTTAAGCTCTCTGCAGACTGCCCATATCGCGCTAAGTGCGGGGGCGCCTAAGGTGCGGGAGGTTTCCCATGCTCGTCGATCGACACTAGTAAAGGCGGCTTGGCTCATGGCAACAAGCACGGGGGCGCAGATTAACATCTGCCCGAGGATCATGCCTTTTTGAGTGAACAGCCATTTCAAATCCCCAAGAGGCCCCATTCGAGTTAGCAATAGATAGACCAATAGGCCGATTACTACGGTAGGAATGGACTGAAGAGTTTGGATAAGGTTGGTGACTAACCAGCGGCCGGGAAAGCGAGCAAAGGCTAGCAGAAAACCCAATACCATCGAAGGCAGGAGCGTGATCGCTAGCGCCGCAAATGATACTGAAAAAGATACGGAAATAATGGACCACACTTCAGGGTCCAATGAAAACAGCAGGCCTAATGCCTGCTGTATAAGGGCTAACCAGCCTTCATTCATTCGCTATATGTTGCCTTGAACAATTGTTCACCCTGAACTTTATAATTGTTGATCATGCCTTGCGCTTCAGCGCCGATCAGCCAGTCGCTCAATGCTTGAGCACCCTTGTGATTAAGTGTTGGGTACTTAGTTTCACTGATTAGTATGATTTGGTATGGGTTAGCTAGTGCTGCACCACCATCGAAATCTACTGCTAGATCTATTTTACCTGAATAAGCCACAAAAGTGCCACGGTCAGATAGCGTATAAGCTTCTAATTCGCTAGCCATAAGTAGGGTTTTGCCCATACCTTGACCAACGGCTGTGTAACCTTCGAAATCTGGAGTGATGTTAGCATTTTTCCATACAAGTAGTTCTTTCATGTTGGTGCCTGAGTTGTCACCACGAGAAATGAAAGGAACGCCTGATTTAGCGATTTTTTCGAAAGCTTCTTCAGCTGTTTTGCTTGAACGAATTTTAGCTGGGTCGTTCTTTGGACCAAGAACCACGAAATCGTTTTCCATAATACCACGTGGTAGACGGCCGTAACCTTCTTCAACAAACTTAGCTTCGGCACCAGGAGCGTGAGTCATTACAACATCAACATCACCTTGGCGAGCAAGTTTAAGTGCCTTACCTGTGCCCGTTGCGATAACTTGTACCTGATAGCCTGTTTCTGCTTCAAATTTTGGCAGTAGGTTCTTAAGTAGACCCGAGTTCTCAGTACTGGTTGTTGTCGCAAGCTTGATGACTTCATTGGCTTGAGCTGGCATACCAACAAATAGCGCTGCGGTAACCGCAAGACCAATAACGCGTTTAAGGTTTAGCATTTTTACTCCTTGGAAAAATAAAATAGGCCTCTCTCGATACCTGAGTGCCTGTTTGAAATCGAAATCACCCTAGAGAAAAGCAAGTTTGATGCCATGCTTGAATTGCATTATTTAAGCTCACATTTGTAACACTTGTGCGATCTATGTCGCATCAATGGTAAAAAAAACGCAGACATTATGTCCCAAGGTCGCGATTACATGGTTCATAGTGACCTATTTTGACGGGTAAGATGGTAGACTTGCTACATAATGAGTCAAAATGTCCCTCGCCAGACAAGGTGGGGCAGAGAATGAATAATATGAAGCCACTTCCTTCCGCTGTATCTGTATTGATTGTTGATGACGAGCCTGGCATGCGCAGCTTTTTAAAGAAAGCGCTTGCGAAGAAGTTTGCCTTAGTTGAAACCGCCTCTAGCGTCGAAGATGCTGAGCAGCTGCGTTCACGTTGTCATTTCGACCTATTGATTGTTGATATTCGTCTACCGGGCCGCTCGGGTATTGAATGGCATGAGGCGCTTAACGATCAAGAGAGACGCTCAGACATCATCTTTATGACTGGCTATGCTGATATGGATGTGGCCATCAAAGCGCTACGCGCAGGTGCATCAGACTTCATAATGAAGCCTTTCCATCTTGAGCAGATGATGAAGGCTGTCGATCGCTGTATTGAGCGACGCCTGCTTAAGCGTGAAAACTTAATGCTGCGTCGTGAAGTGTCATTTAACCAGTCTTCGACCATCATCGGCCAAAGCGATGCGATGACAGAGGTGAAACATGTTATCGAACGTGTGGCACCAACCAATGCCGTGGTATTGATTGAAGGTGAATCGGGTACGGGTAAAGAGTTAGTGGCCAGACAGCTTCACATTCTCAGTGGCCGCCAAGGGCCATTCGTGCCAGTCAACTGTGGCGCCATCGCTCCTGAACTATTAGAGAGTGAGCTTTTTGGTCATTCGGCGGGTTCTTTCACTGGCGCCAAGGGTAACCGAGAAGGCTTATTTAGTTTTGCTTCTGGCGGTACCATCTTCCTAGATGAAATTGGCGAGATGCCGCTGAAGATGCAAACAGCACTATTGCGCGTGCTTGAGCAGCGCACTATTCGCCCTGTAGGTAGCGAGAAAGAGATCAATATCGATGTGCGTGTATTAGCGGCAACTAACCGTAAACTTTCCGAAGAAGTTGAAGCTGGTAACTTTAGACGCGACCTGTATTATCGCCTCAATGTGCTCGATATCGTGATCCCGCCACTACGTGAACGCCCAGAAGATATCGTTGAGCTGACTCATCATTTTACTTGCCAATTAGCCGCCGAACTCGGTGTGAAAGAGGTGGTTTGGAGTCATGAAGATCTATTGAAGCTGCAACAGCACGAGTGGCCGGGTAATATTCGTGAGCTGCGAAATATGATTGAACGCTGTATCCTATTGGGCAAGCCACCTGCTGAGTACTGGAAAGTGCAGCCAAAGGTTGAATCGCTAGGCGAGTCAGGTTACCCATTACAGTGGGCCCTTAAAGATGTTGAGCGTGATCATGTGACCAGAGTGGTCGATCTACACGGCGGCAATAAGTCTGCCGCAGCAAGGGATCTTGGCGTATCACGTAAGACTCTAGATCGAAAATATAAAGAATGGTTCGGCGGTGAAGCCGATAAAGAAGAATAAATAACCACGGGATAAGCCCGTTCACACCATCTGCTTTGGGTGTGTAGGAACTTGTCCCAAGCAAGGTTTAATAGATAAGGCTAGAGCACTCTAGGGGAGTATAGGTGTCTTTTTTTTCTAATATGTTTGGTGTTAGTTGGCAGCAAATGCAGGCTAAGGTTCGCTATCGAATCCTGATTTTAACCTTGTTGCCTATCTTGCTCACTCTGGTGAGTTTGGTTTTTATTACCATCTATTGGAATATTAGCTATACGGGTAAGCAACTGTTTATGAAGGTCAAAGCCGATTTGACCGTAGCAAATAGCACCCTAGTGACGGTTCAAACAAACCAAGAAAACCAGCTAGAGTTGGTGATGGAGTCTTGGCAATTCCAGAATGACTTTAGGCAAATTGGCACCGGCTCCCAATTCCCCCGTGATAACTTGCAGCTGGTACTAGAGCAAGCTAAGAAAGATCTTAATTTAGACTTTTTGCGATTACTTAGTGTGTCTGAGGCTGCAGCCGACCCCGACCTAAGGCAGATGTTGCCGCATATCGAAGGGCTTGCTCCTTTTTCTGGGCTAATGGTGCTTGAGCCGAGTCGATTGGCTCGTATCGATCCCGTACTTGCTGATAGGGCCAAAGTGTCTGTAATGAAGACATTGCGAGCTCAAGAGCCCAGTAAGCACGAGGAAAAGCGAGGCCTATTAAGTCGCAGCTTGCTACCTGTTGCCGATATGAATGGTAATGTCGCCTGGTACTTAGACGGCGGCATCATGCTGAATCGTGATACCCGTATCGTCGACCATATTCGTGATCTCGTGTACGACAAGGGCACCCTGCCGGAGCGCTCTATCGGTACAGTGACCATCTTCCTCGATAATATCCGTATTAGTACCAACGTGCCGTTGCACTTTTTTCCTCAAGGTGATGATAAGCAGGGCCGCGCCTTAGGTAGCTTAGTGTCGTCAGAGGTACGCGAGAAGGTGCTTAATCAAGGCTTGTTATGGGTCGATAGAGCCTTTGTCTTTAATGACTGGTTTATTTCGGCCTATGCGCCACTTGAAGATATCAACGGTAAGCGTATCGGTATGATCTACACCGGCTTTTCTGAATCTCCCTTTATTCACAACTACCTGCTTAATATTATCGAGTTGGGCACCATTTTGATGTTGGTGCTGCTGGTATCGGGTTGGTTGGTATACCGTGGTGCTTATAGCTTGTTACAGCCTATTGAGCGCATTCATCACGTGGTTAAAGCGGTGCAGTCGGGACGTAATCTGCGAATCGGATCATTGGGCTTGGACAGCGATAATGAGCTGTCTAACCTTGCAGAGCAGTTTGATAACATGCTGGATCTGCTGCAGCGCCGTAACACTCAAATCCAAGCCGCAGCCGAGCAGTTAGAGGTTAAGGTTGAGGAGCGTACCCGCAGTTTGCAGGAAAAAACCGAAGAGCTACAGGCTAACGTCGCCTTACTTAATGAAACCCGACAGCAGCTAGTGATCAACGAAAAGTTGACGGCTTTGGGGGAACTTACAGCGGGTATTGCCCATGAGATTAATAACCCTACTGCGGTGATTCTGGGGAATATGGAGCTGCTTAAATATGAGCTTGGCGATAGAGCCGAAGACGTAGAGGAAGAGATCGAGCTGGTCATTCAGCAAGTGGGGCGGATCAGCACCATTATTCGTAGTCTGTTGCAGTACAGTCGCCCTGGTGAGTTTAATGCGCCATTAGAGATGCATCAGATCACGCCGATTATCGAAGAGATGTTGGTATTAGTGCGTCACTCGATTCAAAAGCAGCAGGTGGTACTCAATCAAGAGCTCAACGCCAGTTACCCTATTCAGGTTAATCGCCCCCAGTTGCTACAGGTATTGATTAATCTTGTGGTAAACGCCGCTCATGCAATGGACGGTAAAGGCCAAATTTGGATCCGTACCTATGATTGGGTGCAGCATGGCGAGCCTGTCGGGGTTAAGATTGAGGTTGAAGATGAGGGTAAAGGGATCCCTGAAGAGGAGCTTAACCGCATTTTCGACCCCTTTTACACTACGCGCAAGGATGGTACTGGATTAGGCTTATCCCTTAGCTACGGCATCATTAAGCGTATTGGTGGCACGATTGAAGTGAACTCTACTGTGGGTAAAGGCAGTATATTTACCATAGGTTTGTACCACCAAGCCATTGAAGACCAAAACAATACTCCTTATGACGGCTTACAGTTTAGCGGTAAGCCCACCGAGATGTCGGCAGACTAGTCACCCTAAAAAAAGCAAATGTGGGCCATGCTGAGTAGCTCGCCCACTCGCAGAAGCTAATCCTTTATCATTCCCCTCGTTTGGATTGAATTCCAGTCAAAAAAAAAGCCAAGATATTATCTTGGCTAAAAGAGTGTGTGAGCAATGTCGTGCTTAATAAAACGCTAACTTGCAGGAGATGAGATGCCTTTAAGTATGAGCGAATCATGGAACGCATGTAAATAGTAATCATTATCATTTAGGGTTGCAAGTCTAATGATGAGAAAAGTAACATTTTTTTCTATTTATGATTATTAGTACTTTTAAAACAGTATATTAGAGCTGTGAATTTACATTGTGAACAAAGCTTGATGCTCATATCAAGAGTCGCTTGTCGTGAATGTCAGGCAAAAAAATAGCCGAGATAAAATCCCGGCCACAAAGAGTGTGTGAGCAATGTCGTGCTGTAAAAACTCATTTAACAAATCGAGATGATGAGAACTTTATTTGTTAATCCGAGTTTTGGAACGCAAGTTAACAATAATCATTCTCATTTAGATTTGCAAGCTTTATCGCACAACTTTTCACATCCTGCTCATTTTTTCTAAGACATATATCTTAGCTTGTCCAGTAGAGGCTAAACGTGTTTTTGCAGGTGCAGCTTATTCTGGCTGTGGCTTTGCGCATCGCTAACCATAGCTGTAATCTGGTATTGATTACGGATTAGCATGTTTAGCATGCTAGGAAAACAGTTACGGGTTTTAACATCGATACGTTGGTAGCCCTGTTCAGTCGCCCAGCGTTCCTGATATTCCAGTAAGCTCTTGGCTAAACCTAGACCGCGAAAGTCCGGTGCAACACCACCTAGCCAGCTGTAGAATACTTGGTCATCGGTTTGGTAGCCAAGTTTAAAACCGGCAATTTCGCCTTCGACTTTAGCAACAAGCAATAACGCTGGACCAGCAAGCAGACGCTGACGGATCTCTTGGCTAGCGTAGCCTTGTTCAAATTCAGGGATGCTTACATACACAGTCTGGATAAGATCAAATACTTCAGGCGTAAACTCGGTTACGGCTTCAATTTCAATGCTGTACATTTCTAACTCTCATAACTTCGCCAGTTCACCCTGTGATACAACCAAACCATTGGCTGAAAGGTGAACGAATTGGCGAAATTATAACAGGTCAGTCCAGTTGTTGTTAAGCGTTAACAGCCTTTAGATGGCGGTTTTGCGGGCAGTATCCTGTAAGATCTTATCTTGTAAGAACTTTAACAGCAGGCCATAGGCAGGTAAAAATAGGCCTAAACTGACAATGAGCTTAAATCCATAGTCAACGGTGGCGATTTCTGGCCAGTGGGCGGCCATAAACTCGTCTGTTGAGGCGTAGAAAGCTAAGCCGAAGAACACTATCGTGTCTATCAGGTTACCGACGATAGTAGAGGCAGATGGTGCTACCCACCAAGACTTGGTTTCTCTAAGCCTAGCAAAGACAAAAATATCCATCAGCTGGCCCACTAGGTAGGCGGCAAAGCTTGCGAAAGCGATTCTGAATACAAAGTTATTGAACTCAAGTAATGCCTCGGCGCCTTGAAAGCTACCTTGGTGAAAAATCACGCCCATTAAGTACGAGATGATCAGCGCCGGTAACATGGCGAGGAAGATAATCTTTCTGGCTGCTTGCTGGCCAAATATGCGTACGGTGAGATCGGTCGCTAGATACACAAATGGAAAGCTAAATGCACCCCAGGTAGTGTGGAAGCCAAATATCTGAAACGGAAGTTGTACTAGGTAGTTACTGGCACAAATAATAACAATATGAAAGCTGGCTAAAAGCAGCAATGCACGGCGAAGCTGTGCGGGGGTTAACATCAACATCTTGTGGCCTTTTTAAATAAATCGGGCGGGGTTAGGGAACCCGCAATAGCGAACGTCGCTATAATTTTACAATTTTTGGTTAAACATAGTGGTTCGTCCCCCATCGAGATAGGGGGGCGCAAATTATAGAGCAGATTTTTATTTGAGCAAGTGCAAATCTCAGCAGCAGGAGAATTTCTACCTGCTAAGCATGGATAGCGAGAGGAGCTGGAGTGCTATAACTCAGTTAAGATAGACAAAATCGTAGTGAGCTTATTCTCAAGCTCGGTCCACTCTTTATCGGCCTCTGAGCCAGCAACTATACCTGCGCCAGCAAATAGATTGATGCGCCCTGGCTCAATTAAGGCGCTGCGGATCGCTACGGCAAACTCACTTTCATACTTATTGAAATAGCCGCAGGCTCCGGCATACCAGCCCCTAACGTAACCTTCCTGCTGTCTAATAAAGCTCATCGCCGACTCTTTCGGTAAGCCGCCAACCGCTGGTGTTGGATGCAGTGCTTGGATCAGTTGAAAGTCATTGATCCCAGGCTTAAGTTCGGCACGAATAGAGCGATGCAGATGCTGAATATGGCTGAGCTTAAATACCGTTGGGGTTTCTTCCGCGCCCACATAATTACTCAATGGGTTAAGTACATTAACGATATGCTGTCTAACCAATTGGTTTTCATGGCTGTTCTTAGTGTCATCGAGTAGCGCTTGAGCCAGCGCTTTATCTTCTTCCTGATTCAGCCCACGTACTGTCGTGCCTGCCAATGCTTCGGTAAATAACTCACGTTGACGGCGTCGATACAAGCGCTCCGGTGTACAGGAGATAAAGGCGCTTTCTGGGCTAAATTGAAAGCCAAATTGAAAGCTATTTGGGTTGCGGCCCTGCCAGCAGGCGAGCAGCATCCAAGGATCTACTTCTTCATTTATCTCAAGTTGGGTGACTCGAGACAGAACGACCTTAGGCGTGTCTTCGATAAATTTTGGGTGAGTGACACGATTAACGAGCTCGTTCCAGCGGTATCTATCGGGTCTATCACTACGTCCCATCAGTGCCACCTTGTTAGGAGGCGTCAGTGGTTTAGGGGCATCGAGTGCTTGTAGCGATTGTAGGGCGTTGTCAATTTCAACCGTAAACTCATTCTCGGTAAAGTTGAGATTGACCAGTAATTTGTATTCATTACCACTGCGGCGCAGTTCGATGCGAGGCAGAATAAAATGTGCTTTGCCGAATTCAGCCCAGCTTTCATTACGGCGATCAAACGCCACCCCGCCGTAATAACGTATGTCTTGGTTGCTGGTGAGGGTTCTCTGTTTTTGATACTCGGCGGCGAGTGCTATGTCATCGACATCATCGCCAAAGAAAAAGTCCTTACAACAGCCGATGGCTGCGACCTCCTCTTCAGTATCACGGCCCTTCCAATACACTCTTGGGTAGGTGGTTTGCGCCGCTAACCAGGCAATGACTGGGATCGGTGAAACCACCACTGACAGCTGAGCAATTGGGTCGCTGTTTGGCTGGAGAGTAAAGGATTTGATTTTGTCGGTTAAAGACTTAATAGCTTGAGGCAGCAAGGGGATGGTCAATAAGTACTCCAAACAAATATCATTAGGGCTTGCTTAGAGGAGCTGCCTCTAATCGGGTAAAACCCATCGCACATTGGTAATAAGAATCTTTACCACAAAGTAATAGTCTGTGAATGGAGTGTCAAGTTGATCGCTCTGCCTATGTGAGCTCTCACTGACTATTTAATCGACATGCTTTAGATTTAGCCATCGACGATTGAAGATCTGTAGCTAGCTATATGTTTATAGAAGAGTTTGAATTAATGCCATTGTTGTCAGGCTGTGATGTTGATGCGCCGTTTTGTCCTTTTGTAGCGCGCAGTGGGTCATTATGTCCTTTGTGGTGATAGCTTCTTTTCCATAATGTTCAAATTAGTCGATCTAGGTTTGTTTTATCATTTTATTTACTTGAGAGATAGGCGCTGCTTTTTGAGAATAGCGCCAAATATATGGTTAGGATGATGAAACTAGATGAAAAAACAACAAAAGGTACTGAGAGTATCTACCTTAGCATTAGCGATGAGCATGGCGTATCAAGTTCAGGCTGATGATTTAGAAAGAGACCCTATTTTAGATGTAACCGAAGTTATTGTCGTGCACGGTGAGCGTGCTTCAGTAACTGAAGCGGCCACGACTCACTGGAGTCTAGACGAAGAGCAAATTAAGGCGTCTGGTGCGCAAAGTATTGATCAGATTTTAAAAAACGTGCCGGGGATCTACGTTAGAACGGGCGGGCAGGGCACGCCTCGTGTGGACATTCGCGGCTTTAAAGCGCGCCATGTGATTTACCTTATCAATGGTGTACCTGCAAACGATGCAGAAGATGGCCAGTTTGACCCAAGTCTTATCCCAACCTCACAAGTTGCCTCTATTGAAGTCTCAGTCGGCCCTTCATCTGTGCTGTACGGCCCTGGTGGCGCGGGTGGTGTGATCAATATTATTACCAAGCAAGGTGACAATGCGCCTGCAATTTCTGGTCGCCTAGAAGCAGCTGAAGACAACACGTTTAACGGTGATTTAAGTGCAGCGGGTAGCGGTGATAACTGGCAAGGGTTAGTGAACTACACGCGCCAGCAGACTGACGGCTGGCCTATGTCTAGCGACTATAAAGATACTGAATATCAGCAAGGGGACGTGCGTGAAAACGCCGATAAGACCCTAAATAACTTCTATGCCCAAGGTAGCTACTTAATTAACGATAATACTCAGCTAATGGCGAACATGAGTATTCGTGACGGTGAGTGGGGCAAGCCTAGCCGTGACGGTCGTGGTACTGGCAGCGTTAAATTTGAGCGAGTTGATGACTACCAAGCGAAAACATTCCAGTTAGGTGTTGCTCATAAATTCAATGATATGTTCACTCTGCGTGGTTTTGCTTATCACAACCAGAGCGACGTATTAGAGACCCAATATAAAGATAAAACCTATCAGGCGATTAAGGCTCAACAAGATGGTCGCTCTACCGTACAAGGCGGTAATTTACAGTTCATCTCTAACCTTGATGATGCTGGTGTAATCACTACGGCCTTGATCGCAGAGAAGCAAAGCTGGGAATCTTACGCGGTAAGCGCTAATGACGTAGCAACCTATAGCGGCGGCACAGGCTCTGGTGGTGGAACTGGCGGTGGAAGCGGTGGCGGAACTGGTGGTGAAAGCGGCGGCGGAACTGGTGGTGAAAGCGGTGGCGGAACTGGCGGTGGAAGCGGCGGCGGAACTGGCGGTGGAAGCGGCGGTGGAAGCGGTGGCGGAACTGGTGGTGGAAGCGGCGGCGGAACAGGTGGTGAAAGCGGCGGCGGAACTGGCGGTGGAAGCGGTGGTGGAACTGGCGGTGGAAACGGTAACGGCGATGGCAACTTCGATGATTCATCTTGGTTGTATACCGCAGCATTAGAGTACCAATATCAAGCCGATAACTATGGCGTGACCTTAGGTGGTGCTTTTCATGATCAGGATCGTTTAAACGAATCTGAAAATGACTACTCGGGTCAATTATCAGGTTACTGGCAAGCATTTGAAGATACGCGTATCAACATGGGCGTGGCGCGCAAGGTGCGTTTCCCATCGATGCGTAACCTCTATGCACAGTCTTCTGGTAATGCAGAGCTACAAGCGGAAACCTCACAGCACTATGAGCTTGGTCTGTTGCAACAACTTGGATACTCGACTGAGCTAAATGTAGCCGGTTATTACACCGATGCCGAAGACTATATTGCCAAAGATCTCGATGGTGTCTACCAGAACATGGGTCGTTACGGATTTAAGGGTGTCGATCTACAGCTAGAGAATAACAGCTTCGATAATCTTTCTATGACAGTGTCTTACAGTTTCTTAGACACCGAAGACAAGAGTGCTGAAGAGGCGATGCAGACTCTGGAATATCGCCCTAAGCATCAGGTGCGTTTCCAGGCTGAATATACCTTACCATTCGAGATGCGCGTTAACTTAAACGTCGAGCGCATCATGGATCAGGTCTACTACGCGCAACAGAAAGTGTCTGGCCAGAATATGTTAGTCGAGCAGTCACTGGATGATTACACCTTAGTCGATCTTAATCTGGTTCAGCCGCTTATGGGTGACAATTTAGAGCTATACCTGCGTGCAACCAACTTACTCGATGAAAATTACGATCAGAGTGAAGCCTTGCCGCAAGCGGGTCGTCAGGTGTTCATCGGCATTAACTGGCAGATCTAGGTCTTTCGGGGAGTAATATGAAACTCATAGCGCTAGAAGGGATTCATTTTGGCTATGGATCTAACCAAAGCGAGATCTTGGACGATCTCAATTTGGTGGTTAATGCTGGAGAGTGCCACTGCATTAATGGACCAACAGGCTCGGGAAAGTCGAGCCTGTTACACCTTATCGCGGGGGAGCTGTCTCGGCCCTATGAGGGGGATGTGTATCGTGACCCTTCATTGCTGGTCGGTTTGGTGATGCAAGATCCCAATGTACAGGTTTTACGTCAAACAGTGGGGGCTGAAATAGCCTTTGCTTTGGAGAACTTAGGCGTCGCACCTGAGCTCATGGTCGAAAAAGTGCAGCAGTCGTTAAGACGAGTTGGCTTGTACATTAGTTTAGATACTCCAGTTGGTGTTTTATCGCTTGGGCAGAAATATCGCTTGATGATGGCCGCGCAATTAGTGTTTAAACCGTCACTACTATTGCTAGATGAACCCTGGGCCCAGCTCGATGACAAAGGTGTAAGAGAACTCTATAGCGTTCTGAAAACATTGTTGAGTGAAGGTGTGGCGGTGGTGATGGTCGAGCATAACCCCGGTGCGTTTTCAGGCTTAGTCGATCACCTATGGTTACTCGATGCTGGTGTGCTAGAAGCTGGAGGCCTACCTGCTGATCAAGGGCAAACCACTTCCGTTATCGAGTCCAGTAAAGAGCCTGCGGGTACTGCTGGGGTAATTCGTCACATTAAACCTAGGCTCAGTGACAAAGACTGTGAGTGCTTAATCAAGATCCAGCCACATGAGTTTAGATTTTTAGAGCAAGATTGCTTATTTCAATGTCAGCAAAGCTTATCGCTATACAAGGGCGAAGTCGTTGCCTTAGTGGGTGACAATGGTGCGGGTAAAAGTAGTCTACTCAAAACCCTAGCGGGTATTCAGGCCAATATCCCAACCTTTCCAATCTCTGTATTGGGTAAGCGCCCACGGTTGGGGATTTATGGCTCACAACTTGGTCTATTGATGCAAAGGCCAAATCGGCAGTTGTTTGAGCAAAGTGTACTGAGTGAGCTGCAATTTGGTTTAAAGCGTTTCAAGTTACCTTTAGCTCGCGCAGAGCATATTTTACAAACACTAGGATTAACTCATCTGGGGGAGTGTTCACCGCATAAGTTGTCCTATGGGCAGCAGCATATTATCGCGCTAGCCTCTCTGGTCTGCTTGCAGCCAAAGGTGCTGTTGCTCGATGACCCGTTTGCAGGACTCGATAAGCAGCACGTAGAGAAAGTCGTAGTGCTATTGCAACAATTGAGTGCCCAAGGATGCGGGATCTTACTGACTAGTCATCGCTGCGTTCCAGCTCTGGAGGTCGATAACTACTGGTTGATCGAGTCAGGAAAGCTGCTAGATGGAGCTGGACACATTGAGCAGCTAAATGTGGGTTAAACATCGCATGGGTCGTAACGCCAACAAGTATTCAGGCTCGATGCTGAGTGCGACTCAATCCTGTGCACTGGCACTCATACTGAGCTTAGTACTGTCGAGTTGCGCCTTTTTCCTTCCCAATAGTGGCCTTGGCTGGTTGGTACTGGTAGATCTCTTGTTAGTCGGTCACGGCTTATATCTCAAGAACAAGATCACCGCGCTGCTGAAACTTGGCCTAGTGCAGTTAGCGCTAACCTTGCCCCTCTATTACCTGCTCCATGGTGAGGCTCAGCTGCTTGATGGCGTAATTGTGGTGCTGCGAGTGTTTTTAGCAATGCTGCCCGGCTGGTGGCTATCGAGTACTCAAAGCCCTGAACGTTTAGGAGAGGTGCTTAGCTGGGGCTTACCCGCCAAGTGGGCATTTGTGATAGCGGCCTCAATTGGGTTACTGCCCTACATGTTGCAAGAAACTAAAGAGATCTACGCAATTCAGTGCTTACGCGGGGCAAACATAACGCCTAAAGCACTGAGGAACCCCAAAAACTGGCCAGAGCTTATTTACTGTGTCGTGCTGCCAGTGCTTATCCAACTACTAAAGCTATCGAAACAGATGGCAAAAGCCGCTAAGTTACGCCATTTCGGTAAAGTTAATCGGCCAACTCATTGGCCAGCAACAAAGGAAGATAAATGAAATCTCCATTTGACCTACAAGATGCCCTGTTTATTGGATTTTGCGCCACCTTACTTGTGGTGCTGAAAAGCATGCTACGCCTAAAACTAGGCTTGAGTGGTCACTCCATGTTTTTGATGACCTTTTTCTATCTTATTTGCTATGGCGCGGTGGGGAGAGTGGGTTGCATTACCGCCTGCGGTTTACTGGCAGGCTTAGTCGCTATGATGCTGAGTGTCGGCAAAGGAGGGCCGATGATCTTACTTAAATTTGGCCTACCAGCCATGGCGATGGATCTCGCGTTATTGATCATGGCGGGTTTATTTAGCCTGCGTTGGCAAAGCATTATTTTGGCATTGGTGGCTTGTCTAGCTTGGGCAGGGAAAGGTTGGCTAGGTAATTTACTGGCAGGAATGAGCGGCCAAGTCGCGCTGGCGCAGTTTGGACTGAGCTTCATACAAGGTGGAGCGTTCGCTATTGCAGCGGCATTGCTTGTGCCTACGGTCTTAAAACGGTTACATGCCCATGATCTGCTGCATAGCAGCCAGATTGACGATAAATAGTGTGTTTGTCGTTATTGAGAAAAACAACATCAGCAACTAAAAAAGGGTTTTAGATGAAAGCTTGGTTAATTTGTATTGATGACACCGATGATATCGGAACTAAGGGCACCGGAGAGATTGCCGAAGAGATTGCAGCAAAACTCGCACCCGCGTCATTAACTGGGGATGATAAGCCCCCAGTTAGTCGCATGGTGACCCGTCATCAACTGTTTGTGCATCCCGATATTCCTTATACCTCGCATAACAGTGCCATGTGTTTTCAGATTGATACAAGCTTGAGTTTTGATGAGATTAAAGCCATCTGTATTGCGCATTTAAAGCAAGAGTCAGCAGCGGCATCCGATCCCGGTTTAGCCATCTTAGATCTCGCCTCTAGCTATGATATTCAGCAATTAATCGCCTTCGGTCAGCAAGCTAAAGTAGAAGTGAAAACCAAACCGCAGGCTTACACTCTGGCAGAAGTGTTAGGCATTGATTTGTCGGAGCATGGTGGCACAGGACAAGGCGTTATTGGCGCAGTTGCAGGCTTAGGATTACGCTTGAGCGGTCAAGACGGTCGGGTGAAGGGCCAGTTAAAACTAGGGCAGAGCACTGATGAGTCTGAAGCGATTGAGCTGACCGTTGCAGAGGTCCTTGCCCGTACTGGATTAGAGGCGGTGATCTCAGTTGAGGGTGAGAAGCTAGCTGTGGAGCAAGTGCTAACACTTAAAGGCAAGATCAAGGCGGTATTTACCCAACATCAGTTTGCCTTGTTAGTGAGTCGCGATGCCGGCCGCTGGGTAAATGCCACTAAACAGCAGTTAAAGCCTTATTAGTTTTCACTCGACTCAGGACAATAGGAGAGAGTATGCAGCAGTGGTTTACCCAAATTGATGGCTTATGGCAGTTTAAGTTTGGTATCGAAGACTATCTTCCCGCCCGCGCCGCCGCGGATAACTGTGAGGTATTTCTTAGTGATGATGAAGATGAGCATACCGATAATGTTGCTCGCTCTTGCTACAACTGCATGTATCGTCGTTGGCAACCGACTAGCTTTCAATGCTATAAGCGACGTGCGGAATAACAGTAAACATTAATATTAGTGATGGAAAATTATTTTTTATTACAAATTGGAGCTTATTTGTTGTGCATTAGCGAGTATTAATTAACTTTGTCTATGGTGATTTAACAGTCCAGAGAATAGAATAGCTGGCTTCTTACAGAAAATATCAAGGTGAATCCCGTGTAATCCGGGTCACTAAATCATACTTCTGCAAGGGGGACAGTGGCTATATTTGTTACTGTATTAAAGGTTTAATCATCCGGGGACCAAAGAGATAATGGGTGATTCATTCGAATCAAATGGCTTGATAAAGATATCGGTTTCAAAGTTGAAAGTCGGTATGTTTGTTGAGGCAATAGATAAAAGTAACAGCCAAGTGAATATTGCGAGTGCAGGGCAAATTCGCAGTGCAGAAGCCATTTTAAGACTACATAAGAGTCAAGTGACTCATGTGTGGGTTAATGGTGAGCGTTCAGAGCCTAGCTTAGGTTTAGGGCGAGCTGTTGCGGCCCCTAAATCTTCGACGAAAAAAGTCAGTGTTGACCGCACTACAACTCAAAAGCAGGCAAAAGAACTTATGGTTGAGGCGAAAGATCTCATCCAAAAGGTGCTGTCTGAAACTTTTGAAGGTAAGGCTGTCGAGGTTGAACCGTTCGAAGTGTTAGCCGACAATATGATTGAGTCGGTGATGCTCGATGCCGATGCCCTCAAATGTGTCTCTGCATTGCGTTCTAAAGACGTTTATCTACTAGAGCATTCGATTAATGTTGCCTTCTTGCTGGTGACATTTGGCCGTTACTTAAATTTTGATACTGACATGCTACGCCAGATGGCCATTGGCGGGATCTTGCATGATATTGGCAAAATAAAGGTCGATAGCGAGATTCTAAATAAGCCGAGCAAATTAACTGCTGAAGAGTTTGAGCACGTGAAACTTCACCAGACTTATGCCGTGGAAATCATGGGACAGACCAAAGGTTTATCTCAGATCAGTAAAGATATTAGTTTGATGCACCATGAAAAACTCGACGGCAATGGCTATCCTCTCGGGCTAAAAGGCGATGAGATCCCAATTCATGGACGCATGAGCTGTATTGTCGATATCTTCGATGCATTAACTGCAACCCGCTGTTATAAAGAAGCCATGAGTCCGGCAGCGGCTTTTAAGATCTTACTCAGTTTGACGCCATTCCACTTAGATCAAAAGCTGGTTTATGAATTTATTCGCTGCGTAGGCGTGTATCCGGTAGGCTCGTTAGTACAGTTGTCTGATGGGCGTATTGGTATCGTATGGGAATCTAAGGGGCGCGATGCGCTGCACCCTAAGGTGAAGTGTTTTTACTCGATGAAGCATAAATACTACACCAAGGTTGAGATTGTCGATTTGCTGAGATCATCGTTTAATATCGAAAAGGGCATATCCCCAAGTAGCTTAGATATCGACCCTACACCATTCTATTAGCACAAGTTTAATTCTGATTAAAAACGTCCTTATACTGGTTGGTATTCATAGGGTGCTTTTTTGTATCTTAGCGATCGACTTTATTGGTTAGACTCAGCCTATAAACCTTTATATTGATTGGGATAAGATCCCACTACGCCTCATAGTTTGAGCTGTCTCTATTTTTGATGAACGATTTGACTTTTATTAGCGTAATCATTGAATTAATCGTTTTTACTGCAGACTAATCCAGCACAAGAAATTGAGATGGATGGGAAAAATGCAACGTAGACAGTTTATAAAGGGCGCTTCGCTGATGATGGCCACCAGTGTTATTGCACCGACGCTACAGGCTAAAACGAGCTCGCAGTTATCAGCCACTAAAACACCGTTCACCAAGGGTAAATATCGCATACTGGCGCTGGTGTTTGATGATTATGAGACCTTAGATCTACATGGTCCAATAGAGATGCTAGGTCACATGCCAAACACCGAGATAAAGCTGGTGGCAACGAAAGAGGTAGTTAAAAGTTATCAAGGGCCACGCGTGGTGGCTGACTGCTTAACCGAGCAAAGCTATGACTGTGACTTACTGCTTATCCCTGGTGGACTTGGTACGCGTAAGTTAGTCAGTGACACAGCACTAAGCCAATGGCTGGTGGCGCAGGTGGCGCGCAGTCAAAACGTATTCACTATTTGCACTGGCACAGCGTTACTTGCTATGACCTCAGTACTGAATGGACGCAAAGCCACCACCAATAAGATGGCTTTTGAGTGGGTGACATCACTGAACGCCAACCCACAGTGGCAGCCCAAAGCGCGCTGGGTATTCGATGGTAAGTTTCTTACCTCATCAGGGGTGTCAGCAGGTACTGATGCGGCGTTATTTTGGGTCAAACATTTGCATGGTGAGCTTGAGGCGAAGCGCATTCAGACATTAACTGAGTATGATTGGAATGATGACCCGAATAACGATCCTTACGCAGTAAGCTAATCGATACTGAAACAACAGCTTTATAAGTAAATCATCTAGCCTTAGCCGATATTGCTATTTATTAGTAATAAAGGATATTGGCGGTATTCGACGTAAGCATCAATAATAGCCATTCATTTTACTTGCCTAAGAGGGGAGATTACATTGAATAACTGGCTAATATTATTGTGTTGCGCAGTGTTAATTACCGCCTCTTTACTGACCAGCGGACTCACCCGCGCGTTAATCGATTTAGGCGCTTTTAGTTGTTTATTGATTTTATTATTTTGGCGAGACAATGGCAAAAAACAGCGCTCATAGGCGCTGTTTTTGTATAGCTGTTATCGTGAAATCAACGAGCTGCTAGTTCAGCAGCAGAATATACGCCAGTGAACTACTGCCGATAGCGAGCCATAGCAATACACCTAAAATTAGCGGTTTAGGCCCCGTGGCTTTCATTTTTTGAATGGTGATCCCCGCGCCAATCAAGAATAGACACACCACCAATACCCGCTTGGATACCTCAAAAATTGCCCCGTATACCACTTCTCCAGCAGGCACAAAGTGCGCAATGGCAATCGCTAAGCAGTAGAAGCCAATAAAGTAGGGAATGGCCATCTTATTCTTATCGCCTTTAAACAGCATGGCGCTAATCAGCGCGATAGGGATGATCCACAGAGCTCGTGCTAATTTAATCGTGGTGGCAGTCGTGAGTGCTTCATTACCATAGGCGGAGGCAGCACCGACCACAGATGAGGTGTCGTGGATGGCAATTGCGCTCCATACGCCAAAGTCATGTTGGCTCATCGATAGCGCATGGCCGATGGCAGGAAACACAAACAACGCGACAGAGTTAAGGATAAACACAGTGGCTAACGCGATAGCTGTTTGCTCGCTATTGGCTTTAATCGCGGGTGATACAGCGGCAATGGCGCTGCCACCGCAAATAGCGGTGCCGGAGGCTATCAGGTGGCCGGTTTTATGATCTAACTTGAGCAATCGGGTTAAGGCAAAGCCTAAGATCAGTGTGAGTGCAATCGAGCCAAGAATAAGGGGTAAATTTTGCAGACTGATACTGACAGCTGCGTCGAGTTGAATACCAAACCCTAAGCCAACAATCGAGTAAGCTAAGAGCTTCTTCGTCAGTGCGCCAAGGTGTATTTGATCCGGTGCCCAGCCAATACTGGCCAAGGTGAAACCCAAGATTAACGCCACAGGTGACGACACCATAGGTAATAAGCAGATGAGGCCTGCAATAATAAAGACGGCTAAATGAATTTTATTTTTGGGTTGATGTTGATTGTGGTTTTGATTCTGGGTTTGAGCGGTCATCAATTAGGGCTGCAGAAAAAGGCGGGTAGGTCTTAAAGTATAGCGCCTGCACCTGTTTTGATAAATTAAATACTGCTGACAGTTAGCGTAAGAAAAATTGAAGGTTGGAGGAAGGGGGAGAATGGTCCTAGGACAAGCTAAGACGAGGACGGGCTGCGACCTGCGAGGGCGTGACTGCGTCACTTCGAGAGCGCGACGATGTCGCTTCTAGGAAAAGATAGATCCTAGGTTCGAGGTCCTAGGTCCTAGGAAAAGCAAAGAAGGTAAAGCAAAGAAGGTAAAGCAAAGAAGGTAAAGCAAAGAAGTTCCGTGGGGCAGCTTTTGATGTGCTGTTATGCTTTTCCTAGCAGCCAACTTGTTGGCGTCCTCGCAGGTGCGTAGCACCGTTCTAGAACCTAGGTCCTTTTTTAAAGCCAAGACGGGCGGCCTGCGGCCTAGGGAACGTGACTACGTCACTGAAGGAACGCTGTGCTTACGGAAAAGCAAAGACGTTCAGTGAGGCTGCTTTTGATGTGCTTTTAAGCTTTTCCTAGCAGCCAACTTGTTGGCGTCCTCGCAGGTGCGTAGCACCGTTCTAGAACCTAGGATCTATTTTTAGATAACAAAAAAGCCGCTAATAAGCGGCTTTGTTATCTAAATTCTAAGAACTTATTTCGCAGTGCTGTGCATGCCTTCCCAAACGATTTGACGGTAACGGTCTGGGTTAGTGTCGCCTTCAGTGCTGAACAGCATGATAACTGCATCTTGGTCTAGACCAAGCTGAGTGCGGTATTCGCTGTACTCTTCACGGCTTGCTAGCATGTAAAGTAGGCCTAGAGTTAGTGCTCCTGACTCGCCGCTAACAACCTTAGTATCGCCAGCTAGTGGGTTACCAAGAACGCGCATACCAGTCGCAGTCACTTCGTCTTCAACTGATGCGAAGAAGCTGCTGCACTGCTTTAGGATTGGCCAAGTCACTGGGTTAGGCTCGCCGCATGCAAGACCTGCCATGATAGAGTTTAGCTCGCCAGTAACGGCAACCATTTCGCCTTTAATGCCTGAGTTGTAGATACAATCAGCCTTTGCTGGCTCAGCAATAATGGTCTTGAAGTTGTTTGCGCCAACTTTGTCAGCAAAGTAACCTAAAAGGCCGCCAGCCATTGCGCCAACACCAGCTTGTAGCATTAGGTGAGTCGGCTTAAGACCCATAGCTTCAACTTGCTCTTGCGCTTCAACAGCCATAGTCATATAGCCTTGCGAGATCCAAGTTGGGATCTTGTCGTAACCTTCCCAAGCGGTATCTTGTACTAGCATCCAACCGTTTTCAGAAGCGGTTTGGTTAGCAATACGTACGGTGTCGTCGTAGTTACAATCAGTAACGATACACTCAGCACCTAGATTTTTAATGCGAGTTACGCTTGCTTGTGATGAGCCCTTTGGCATGTATACAACAGCCTTTTGACCCATTTCACGTGCAGCCCAAGCTACACCTGTACCGTGGTTACCGGCAGTTGCAGTTGCGAAAACCAGTGGCGCGCTTAGTTTAGCGGCAACGGTTTTCATATCAATTTCGCTGATATCTACGTTTAAGTGCTCAGCTAGTTGCTTACCTAATGCGTAAGAACCACCAAGTACCTTAAATGCATTTAGACCGAAACGGTAAGATTCGTCTTTAACCAGAATCGCTTTAACGCCTAGGCGCGCAGCAAGCTGCTCTAAAGAGACCAGCGGAGTTGGCTGGTAAGCCTCGATCTGCTTGTGGAATTGACGAGTTTGTTCAGCGACCTGAGCCGTAAAAAGTTCAGAAGTCTCGCCGTTAAAGAAATCATTTTGAGTCAGCTTTAGCATGGTAACCACTATAAATGTTTGAACAAGAAGGGCTGCTGTCCATTCAACTTATTTAGAAGTAAATGGACAGTCAGACTGACTTAAATAGGCTGTTATTAGCCTAAATTTAAGTTATTTGATGAAAGCGATCGCTTCAACTTCTACTAGTGCGTCTTTTGGAAGACGAGCAGCTTGTACACAAGAACGAGCTGGAGCCGCTTCAGTACCGAATACTTCAGTGTAAACTTCGTTGAAAGCAACGAAATCTTCCATATCAGCTAGGAAACAAGTGGTCTTAAGTACAGTATCAGTACCTGCGCCAGCTTGTTCTAGAACAGCTTTAAGGTTGTTTAGAGATTGGAAAGCCTGTTCCTTAATACCACCTTCTACGAAAGCCATAGTTGCAGGGTCTAGCGGCAGCTGACCTGAGGTAAATACTAACTTGTCGAAAGCAAGTGCTTGAGAGTATGGACCAATTGCAGCTGGAGCATTTTCAGTATGGATTACAGTTTTCATAGCTTAGTTATCTCTGATAATTAGGATTTAAATTCACGGATGTACTTGTACACCGCATGCTTGGTAATACTTAAATGGTTAGCAACTATGTTAGTCGCTTCTTTTAATTCAAAGATGCCGTTGTCAAACAACACCTTAGTAATAGCTTTATTGCGGCCTTTTAGGTTGACATTAGGGTCTGCTTCTACCTCTGTTACCGCGTGGCTTAACGCTTGTTCAACCACATCTCCAGCCGATGAACTGAAGTTTTCAGTCATATCGAAACTGTGATGCTGTGACATGTCAGGCATCAAGGTTTTAATGATCTCTGGGAACGGGTGCGACAAGTTCATATTGACGCAAAACATACCAATTGGTTTGCCTTTCTCGCCTTGTAATATGCAGGTGCTCGACTTCAACATCTCGCCATCCTTGTTATTACTAAAGTAGCTCTTAGGTGTTAGCTCGCCCGTTTGTTCGTACTGGCGCAACATTTTTAAACCTAAGTCGGTTATCGGCGACCCTACTTTTCGACCTGTATGGTGACCATTAACAATCTTCACCACCGACTGCTCAAAGCTCTCTAAAGAATGGATTACGACTTCGCAGTGAGGCCCTATTAGATCGGCCATGCTTTCAGCTAAGTAGAAATAGCTTTGCAATAGCTGACGATCACTAGCTGTAAATTCCGTTTTAAATGCCTGTTCTGCCGCTTTAATCATTTTTTAGATTACTTTTGTGAACTATAGATGCTGTTATTGTCAACTTTTTGAGTCAACAATACAAGCCTTGAATCAACTTTATGTAACTATGGGACGTTTTTTTGCGGTTTTAAGCAAGTTAAATTTAACTATGGTTTAAAATATTTGACTTTGGTCATGATTTTTTTGTTTAACAGCATATCCTGAGTTAACAGATTTTGACTATGAGATATGCGTCACATTTTTAAATTCAGCAAACAGTATGATGCGCACCAAGTTAACGATAGTTGACTAAAACTGATTTCCGGTCACTTTAGTGACCTTTTGGCAAATAGGCCAGTTTGTGGGATGTGGAGATAAAAATGAAAAGCATATTACAGCGTGGATTTACAACAGCTGAATTTGAAATGCGTGCGACTAAAGCGCAGCAGAAAATGCGTGAGCTAGAAGTAGACGCGATTTTGTTAACTACCGAGCCTAACGTACGTTACTTTTCAGGCTTCCACACTCAGTTCTGGCACAGCCCGACTCGTCCATGGTTCCTAATCCTTCCTGCAGAAGGCAAGCCAATCGCGGTTATTCCAGAAATTGGTGCAAGCGGCATGGCGGGTACTTGGGTTGAAGACATTCACACTTGGGCTTCACCACGTCCAGAAGACGACGGTATCAGCATCGTTGCTAGCGTGCTTAACAGCCTTCCTTCACGCTTTGGCCGTGTAGGTGCAACCCTAGGTATTGAGTCTCACCTACGTATGCCAGTAGCTAACTACCTACAGTTAACTACTTTAATAAACAAAGAATTCGTTGACGTATCGCTAGCTGTTCATGAGCTTCGTCAGGTCAAGTCTGAAGCTGAGATCGAAAAAGTACGTGAAATCTGTCGCATCACTAACGTGGGCTTCGACAAGATCCCTGGTTACGCAAAAGCGGGTATGACGGAGCGTGAAATCTGTAAGCAGTTCGGTATCGATATGCTGATGGAAGGCGCCGATGAATGTCCATACATCATCGCAGGTTCAGGCCAAGACGGTTACGACAGTATTATCATGGGTCCAACTGACCGTGTAATCGAAGACGGCGACGTACTAATCATCGACACCGGTGCAGTACGTGACGGTTACTTCTCAGACTTCGACCGTAACTGGGCATTTGGCCACGCAAGTGAGCAAACTAAAGCGGCTTATCGTGCAACTTATGACGCGACTACTGCAGGTTTTGACGCTGCACGCCCAGGTAACACTACTTCAGACATCTACAACGCAATGTGGAAAGTACTAGAGGCTAACGGTGCACTAGGTAACGACGTAGGTCGTCTAGGTCACGGCTTAGGTATGGAGCTAACTGAGCGCCCGTCTAACACGGCAACTGACAATACACTATTAGTGCCAGGCATGGTGATGACACTAGAGCCAGGCATGGTTTACGCACCAGGTAAGTCTATGGTTCACGAAGAGAACATCGTGATCACCGAGAACGGTGCAGAGTGGTTAAGCAAGCGCGCTGAACCAGAATTATTGATTATCAAATAACTTTATATAGCCATTGATTTCTCCGGAGGGAGCCGGAGAAATCATTACTGAAGAGCATCTCATTATGATGAGTTTTGAAGCCTTTACCTCGTTTGAACAGCCGCTTGAGCACAAGCAGGCTCCAAGAATTAACCGCGTACATATCGGTCTAGTGCAGTTAAGTACAGACCACAGTCTAGAAATGGACTGGGCTAAGCTACTCGGCACACAAGCAGGCGTATTTAGCTCTCGCGTCTACTACTCAAGCGAAATGACCCCTGAAGCACTTGATCAAATCGCTAGCGGAATCGTTGAAGCGTCTGACTTGATCGCAACAGGTCTACCTATGGATGTGATGGCATTTGGCTGCACATCAGCTTCAATCATTATCGGCGAAGAAAAAGTCGCTGACTTATTGACTCAAAACCGTGGCGACATCCCAGCGACTAACCCATGGACAGCAGCAAAAGCGTCATTCAAGCATTTGAACGCGAAAAAGATTGCTGTGTTCTCACCATACCCAACCAGCGTTAACTACCCACTGTACCAGCAGTTAACTGATGCAGATTTTGACGTAGTAACACTCGGTTCATTGGGTATCGAACGCGATACCGACATCACTCTAGTGGCTAAAGAATCTATGTTCGCAGCGCTTGAGCAGATGCTAAAAGATTCTGACGCAGAATTAGTATTTATGTCATGCACTAACTTACGTGTACTTGATTATATCGAAGAGATCGAAGCGAAATTCGGCATTCCAGTTGTGTGCAGTAACTCTGCCATGTTCTGGCATGCAATGCACCTAACCGGCAACGTGGCTCAATGCCCAGGTTACGGCAAACTACTTAATAATCAGACAGCTTAAGCTGTTGACTACCAAATATAAATTGTTGGAAAAATAATAATGACTAATACACAAAAAGGTTGGATGGCTGCGATTTTCGTTGGTCTGTTGTGGGGTATCCCGTGGATTGTAGGTACACCGATCCTTGAGGTGATGGATCCTCAAGTACTTGTTTGGTTACGTTATACTGTTGCATTTATTACCCTAGGTTTGATTTTCAACATCGGTCTTGCAACGGGCAAGATGACTAAGAAAGCCGATTTCAAGCTTAACTGGGAAAACCGTAAGGACATCTTCTGGGCTGCATGTTGCGGTATCATTGGTCAAGGTTCTTTCAGCTTCCTATCATTCCTATCTTTGGATTATATTACTGCCTCTGAAAACGGCGTTATCCAAGGTTTGATCCCAATCCTAATCTTGAGTGTTGGCTTCCTGCGTCACGGTGAGCGTTTCACTGTTATGCAAATCATGTGTGCACTAGGTGCTTTCCTAGGTGTGGCGATTCTAGTGATGGACCCACAGTCTGAAACACAAGGTTTCAACATTGGTCACCTAATCTGTTTCGGCTCAGCAGCAAGCTTTGCAACCATGGCTTATGCTCGTGCCAAACTGGCTGACAAGTACGGTTCAGTTGCGACTATGTTCCACCAGTTTGTATTCGCTGCACTTGGTTTTGGTTTGTACCTGTTCGTTGTTGGCGCTGACTTTAGCTCTGCATTGAACGTGTTTAGCTCACCACTACGTATCCTATGTATCGTTATCTTAGGTGTATGTATTTCAGGTATGAGCTACCTAGTTTACATCTACGGTATGGAGCGTGTAGGTGTTGACGGTACCGGTATGGCGCTAAACCTAATGCCACTGTCTTCATTCATCCTAGCAGTATTTGCTCTAGGTGAGCAGGTAACACCAATGCGCTTAATTGCTATCGCTGTGGTTATTACTTCGATGATTGCCTTCATGAAACTTGGCAACAAGAACAAGGCAAAGGCGGAAGAGGCGGAAGCAGAGCTACCAATCGCACCTAAGCCATGCCGCAGCCAGTAACTGAGAGCTTCAGTTAGCAAATTAAATCAATTTTTATCACCGGTGACCTAGTCACCGGTTTGTTGTTATAAAGAGAAAAGCATATGAATATCGAACAGAAAGTTATTGAGTGGCGTCATCACATTCACCAGCACCCAGAGTTTGGTACCCAAGAGCACGAGACTGCAGCATTTGTAGCAGCTAAACTAGAAGAGTTTGGCATTGAAGTGCACACAGGCATCGGCGGCACTGGCGTTGTAGGTATCTTAAAATGTGGTGATAGCGATCGTTCAATTGGTCTACGTGCCGACATGGACGCCCTGCATATTCATGAAGAAAACACTTTCGATTACGCATCAGTAAATGAAGGTGCAATGCACGCTTGTGGTCACGATGGTCACACGGCAATGCTACTTGCTGCTGCCCATGAGCTGGCACAAACTAAGAACTTCGACGGTACGGTTTACTTCATCTTCCAACCAGATGAAGAGCGCGGCACGGGTGCTAAAGCGATGATCGCCGACGGCCTATTCACTCGTTGGAAAATCGACGGCGTGTACGCGATGCATAACCTACCGGGTATTGAAGCAGGTCACTTCGTGACTCGCCCACACTCAGTAATGGCAAGCGAAAGTAGCTTTGAAATTGAAGTACTAGCAACGGGCGGCCACGCGGCAATGCCACATATGGGGACTGACCCTATCGTTGTTGGCGCGCAAATCGTCACAGCAATTCAAACTATCGTATCGCGTAACCTAAGCGCGATTGATGAAACTGCAGTTATCTCGGTAACTGAGTTTGCTACTAACGGTACAGTTAACGTTATCCCAACTAAAGTGACTATCACAGGTGATACTCGTAGCTTTACTGATATCGCGTTAAACAAGATTGAGAAAGCCCTTGAGCGCGTCGTTGCGGGTCAGTGTATGTCAGCAGGCGTTGATTACACTTACAAGTTCAACAACAGCTTCTTATCGACTATCAACACCCCAGCTGAAACGGCTTTCGCGATTCGCGCTGCTGAGACAGTTGTTGGCGAAGATAAAGTTAACGGCAGCTGTCAGCCATTCACTATCAGTGAAGACTTCTCGTTCATGCTACGTGAAGCACCAGGTTGTTACATCCTAGTGGGTAACGGCGCAGGCTGTGGTTGTGGTAGCGTGGCGCTACACAAGCCAACTTACGACTTTAACGACAATATCTTAGTATCTGGTCTGAGATACTGGCAGACGCTGGTTGAACAGTGTTTGGCTAAATAGTTCGTTATAAACTATTTGCTATATATTGCAGGGTTTAGATTAAGGCTATGAGCTTAGGTTCATAGCCTTTTTTTGTTGCTTGGTTTTTGCGTCAAGCGCTCGCAAGGGGGGAGTTAGACTTCGTCTAACAACTAAGGTCGTGAGCTTCCAGCTCACACTCGGGCAAAAGGGGGGGCAACAGCTTCCCCCTCTTGGCCATTTCTGTAATAAAGAGTCCGAGCCGCCCCTAACGAAGTTGTTGATCCTCAGTCATTTTCGAAAATCGCTATCGCCTCATATTCGCCATCCCTAGCTCACCTAAGGCTACCTCGTCATCCATCCCTAGCTCACCTAAGGCTACCTCGTCATCCATGACTCGCTCACGCGCCTAATGTTTACAAGAGTTCTTCAATGACTTCAGCAACTCCGATGGGGATTGGTGTTTTCTTTGACTTCTAAGTAAAACATTTAGATATTTTAGGTATTGAAATGGAAGTAAAAAACCTAAACATTACGCTTGTCTAACCCGTGTAGATACGGCTGAAGCCTTCGGTTTCAGGGATGAAACCGTAGAGCTCACAGGGATGTGCTTGCAGCGTGCTTCGGCAGTGTCTGCACATGCGCTGGCCGCAGGCCATTGGAACCAATGATGGTGGCAGATAAACCAACAACGACCTAAGAATTAGTGAAGCAAAGGTTCATGCTTTGGCTGAACCTCTAGGTTCTGCACATGCACCGCTGCAGGCCATTGGAACCACTGGTGTGGGAAGCTACATCAAATGCAGCCTAAGCATTGGTGAGGTAAAGGTTCACTGTTTTGGCTGAACTTCTAGGTTCTGCACATGCACCGCTGCAGGCCATTGGAACCACAGATAGTCGATTTAAGTTCGGCTTAAAGACTACTCTAAGGTTCCAACACCTGACTCAACAATGGAGCCTTACTCCATTAGCTTAAGCTGACTTTTACCAAACTCAGTAGCAAACGGCAGTGCCTCTTGGGGACTGAGGGTGAATTCGTTTTCGCAGCCGCTGCCGTTGGGTGTTTCCCAAATTTCGATGCCTTTTGGGCTGAGGGTTAGGTAGAAATAGCCTGAACCATCAGAATTATCGCAATCTTCAAAAACTTCCATATCGGCAAACAACTTTTCGCGGAGAGCGGCTGGCAGTTGATGCTGCATTTCATCAAAGGCTGCGTCCTTGATAAACCATTGCCATGGGTGGAATGGATTGCCATCGCTAAGGTTGAAGCTGGTGAATGTGCGATTGATGCCGCCTGCGCCATAGCCTGCAGCCCAGCGGTAAAATCGCACGCTTAACCAATCTTGGTTAATAAAATCGATTTCAGCTCCGGTTTCATCTGCGATTGCTCGGCCTACTCGCGCTAGCATTCTGCGGCGGGTTTCAAAGGTTTTTGCAAGTTGCTGCTCGCTAGTCAGCTTTTGCTTGAGCCACAGATTAATTGCAGCTATGCCTGCTTGCTCACCTTTAAGCTCTAAGCCGATTTCTGCGCCATATGTTAGTTGGCGATAGCTAATCTGCTGAGATCCAGATAACTGATGATTAGCTTGGTCAGAAGTAGATGACTCAGAGTCTTCATTCTCAAATGGCTGCCATTTACCACGGCTAAGTTTTGGGGCTGTTTCTAGCGGCTGGTTGAAAGCGTCGCTGCTGCAATCATTGATGCCGTCTGGGCTGATTTGGCGTTCAAGCGTAATGGCTAACGATTTGCCAGAGGCAGACGGCTCGTTATTAAACCCTTCTTTATTAACCCCATCGGTTTTAAACCTCTCGGTTTTAAACCTCTCGGTTTTAAACCTCTCGGTTTTAAACCATAGCCCACTAAGTTGTTGCTCGCTGGTTTTATCAAGCTGCCAGAAGCCAGTTTGCTTGTCTTCTTGCCAATGGTTATCGACTTGCTCGAGTCTTATCGGCGTTAAATAGCGCTGATAGTAATAACTGCCGGTGCCGTATTCATTAAAGCAGACGCGGATTTTGCTTTTACCTAATGTACCTTGCCAGATCCCGCTTAAGTCATCTGCGGCGAATACAGGTAAAGCAATACTTGAAAGTAGTGAAGCTAAAATACAAGGCAACATCCGAGTGTACATAGGCCTGTCTCTGAAGGTGGCTGTAAGGGGGAAATTGGACTTAGTGTTAAGTCGTTATTTTTAGAGGCAACATTAACTGGTTAGTTATTTAAAATCAAAACGTTCCGTGAGTTTTGTAATCATGGTCTCTCTAGAAAGTAAGTTTTTAATTTACGCGAGCAAGACTAATTACCAAAAGCTGAACCTAGCTTAAGGAATTTCTTATATTTTGCGCGTAGGATCCCGCGCCTGCTGTTTTTGTTGCTTGCGAATCCCGTTAGCTAGCACAGAATAAAATTTAAGAGGAATCCACTTGAGCACTTTGTTTTTACCTAGCCGTATTGGCAGCATGACCCTGAAAAACCGTTTTGTACGCAGTGCGACTTGGGAAAATATGGCGACTGAAACAGGCCATATGACCGACAAGTTGTACGCTGTGTATGAAGAGCTGGCTAAAGGTGAAGTGGGGCTAATTGTCACGGGCTACGCCAACATCGTTGCCGAGGAAAAGCCTAATGCGGGCATGATGGGCATGTATGACGACTCGTTTATTGCCGAATACCAAAAGTTGACCGAGCTGGTACATGGTTATGACTCTAAAATAGCAATGCAACTGGCCTATGGTGGTACTAAGACCACTTACAATGTGGGTGAGCGAGTGATCTTTGCCCCGAGCGCTATTGCTGAGCGCGGTACCCAAACCATGGGTAAGGCGATGACCAAAGCGGAGATCGATTACATCGTAAAGGCGTTTGCCGAGGCGAGCCGCCGCGCACAAGAGTCGGGCTTCGATGGCGTTGAGATCCATGCGGCGCACACTTATCTGATCAATCAGTTTCTAAGCCCTTACTACAATCAGCGTCAAGATGAATACGGCGGTAGTCTTGAGAACCGTATGCGCTTCTTGTTGGAGATCTACGCTGAGATCCGCAAGCTGGTTGGCAATGACTTTCCGATTCTAGTTAAGTTAACTGCTTCTGAGTTCTTCGATGGTGGCTTAACCTTCGATGACACTCGAGCTATCTGTAAAAAGCTGGAAGCGGTTGGCGTCGATGCGATTATTATCTCTGGTAACATTCATGGTAATGCCAATACTGTAGTGGGTGAGACATTTGATGGTTACACCATACAAAGTGAAGGTTATTTCCGAGAGTACGGCGCTGTCGTGAGCCAAGAGGTGAATGTTCCGGTTATTACTGTTGGTGGCTTAGCGGATATTGCTGCTATTGATGAGATTGCTACTACAACTAATATTCAATATTTTGCTCTTTCACGACCACTTTTAGCTGAACCGCACTTAGTAAAGCGTTGGCAGGATGGCTGTATTAAAGAAGTCGACTGCGAGCGATGCTCAAAATGTCGTACTAAGCGCGGTAATTTCTGCGTGGTATATAAGAAGCGCTAAGTCGTCGATAATGTTGATGCCAATAATGGCTAATTGGCGTCACTCCTCCGGCAACTCATTAATCACTAAAGTCTGCTTCTAGTTTTGCTTGAGCATTTCAGTATAACCAAACTCCTAATTTCAGTTATCTTCATCATGAGTTTGTTAATTATATTAGATTCGGCCTATATTTAAATGAAACGCTTATTTATAGGTGTTTAGTGTAAGTGCTTTGGTGGTTGTTGCCGTTCCTATCTATCCTCATCGCTTGCTGTGGCGGGCTTTTGTTAACATTCGGCTGTTAATTGCTCGGCAAGTTTTAATTGCCTTGAACCATATGAGAACTGCGTCACAAATTGCGTTTATTCGCGATATAAGTTTGTCGACAGCAAGTTGAATTAACATTATTTTATCCTTAGTCCATATTAATCGTAATCTGGATAACTTTCGAGTGTTACAAGACTCACAAAAAAAACCGTTCACACACATTATTCATACTCTTTCTCTCAGTAGAAAACCCGTCTGACGTTCTCAGTACGGGGAGCAGTCTGTGGCGTGCACTTAATTAAATCTGTGTTTAGGTTGTTACGGATAATAAAAATGAAAAAACACTTCGAGCTTATCGATAAGCCGACATTTTTCGGCGCATTAATGCTGCTTTGTGCTGTTGTGATCCCTTTGCTGATATTTCCAGAGGAAGGGGCTGAGTGGATTGCAGTCGCTAAAACATTTATGACAGACAAGCTGGGCTTTGCTTATTTAGGCCTAGGTTTGGCGGCATTTTTCTTCATGATCTATATCGTTTTCTCTGATATCGGTCAGATCAAACTGGGTGATCCTGATGAGAAGCCTGAGTTTGCGTTGGCGTCTTGGGCGGCAATGCTATTTTGTGGCGGTATCGGTGCCAGTATTTTGTACTGGGGTACCATTGAGTGGGCTTACTACTATCAAAACCCACCATTCCAGTTAGAGGCTGGCAGTGAAGAAGCGGTACGTTGGGCGGCCACTTATGGTCTGTTCCACTGGGGACCGATCGCTTGGTGTATCTATATGATCCCAGCTATTCCAATTGCCTATTTCTTCTATGTGCGTAAACAGCCTGTACTTAAGGTATCTGCTGCTTTAATGCCTGTTATTGGTGAAGCCAATAGCTTTGGTAAACTAGGTAAAGTGATTGACGTACTATTTATCTTCGGTCTATTGGGCGGCGCAGCAACCACACTAGGTTTAGCGGCACCACTTATTAACGAAGGTATTAGCTACCTATTTGGTATTCCTGCAACGACTGGCAGCCAGATTTTAGTATTGATGGTCTGTACCGGTATCTTTGCTTACTCGTCTTACATGGGTATGGACAAAGGCATTAAGATTTTAAGTAACATTAACTTCTGGGGTGCCTTAGGTTTACTGCTGTTTGTATTAGTTTGTGGCCCGACAATCTTCATGTTGGAAACTGGCTTAGACTCTATCGGTCGTATGCTATCTAACTTCTTTGTGATGGCGACCTGGGCTGAACCATTTGGTGGCATGGGTACCTTTGAAGATACTCATTTCCCACAAGACTGGACTATTTTCTACTGGGCATGGTGGTTAGTATTTGCGCCAAGTATGGGTCTATTCGTAGCTCGTATTTCTCGTGGTAGAACGATTAAGCAGATGGTATCTGGTGCGGTGTTCTTCGGTTCACTAGGTTGTTCTATGTACTTCATCATTCTAGGTAACTATGGTTTATCACTGCAGTTGTCTGGTCAATTAGATGTGGTGAGCATTCTTAACGCCGAAGGCGCAACCCGTGCCATCTTCGCTATTTTAGAAACGCTACCGTTTAGTACCTTGATCATCGCACTGTTTACCTTGCTATGTGTGATTTTCACCGCGACAACGTTCGACTCTATTTCTTACATCTTAGCGTCAGTAGTACAAACTAACGTGACCGAAGATCCAATGCGTTGGAACCGTCTGTTCTGGGCTTTTACTCTATCATTTATGCCTTCGGCACTGATGTTTATGGGCGGCTTGGCAACATTGCAAACAGCGGCAATTGTAGGTGGTTTACCGCTATTGGTTATTGCAGTAATGCTGATGATCTCAGGCGTTAAAGCGGCGATGTTAGATTTAAGTCATCAAGATAGCTATGTGGATCCGGTGATCAATATTTCAGATCTACCAGATGTTGATCCATGGAGTAAAGAAGGTCAGGCACTGGCACGTTTTGAAGGGCTACGTGATAACGCAATTGAAGCGGCAGAACTTGAGCGTGAAGCCAACGATGCAATCTGGATGCTGAAAAAGCAATTGCGTAGAGAAGCATTAGCTCGTGGTGAATCGAGTGTTGAATTAGGTGATGCACCTGATGAGATTATCGAGCAGTTACGCCAGTTAACCGACGACTCGATGAAGGCTAAAGAGGCTAAGTTAGAGGCGTCACAGCTGGCACAAGAAGCGCGAGTTGCCTTTGATACGCTTATGCGTGAGAAGGAACAAGAGGAAGCCTTACAAGCTCAAGAAGAGGTTAAGCAGGCTATTCAGGCACGATTGAATACCCCTAGCTAATTGTTTAATGGCTAATGCTTGAGAATGGATTTTCAGGCATTAAGCGACAAACACTAGGCACAAAAAAGCCGCTTAATAGCGGCTTTTTTATTGCTAATGATTCGATTAGCAGTGCTTAACGCATGGTAACAAACTCTTCCGCGCCTGTAGGGTGAATCGCAACGACGGCATCGAAATCAGCCTTGGTTGCGCCCATCTTCATCGCCACACCAAAGCCTTGCAAGATTTCATCCATACCGTAACCGATACCGTGAATACCCACGACTTTTTGGTTGTCGCCAGCACACACTAGCTTCATTTTACAAGCCTGACGATGGGCTGTGACTGCGGTGTACATAGAGGTGAAACCTGAGGTGTAAACCGTGACGTTTTCTTCGCCATACTCTGCGATAGCTTCTGGTTGGGTAAGGCCCATAGTGCCGATAGCTGGGTGGCTAAATACAACCGTTGGAATCACACTGTAATCCATCTTGGCATCTGTCATGCCGTTGAATAAACGTTCCGACAATAAACGACCGGCTTTAACAGCTACTGGTGTTAGCTCTACGCCGCCAGCCATAATGTCGCCAACACAGTAAATGCCAGCATCTGTGGTGTTTTGTTGCTCATCAGTGATCACATAGCCTTTGGCGTCTAGCTCAACCTTAGTGTTTTCAAGGCCGATGTTACCTGTTGATGGAAGTCGACCGATAGCCCAGATAAGGCAATCAACATCATAGCTTTCGCTATTTTCAATCTTAAGAGTTAGGCTGCCATCAGCATTTTTGGTGACCGACTCTGGCGTGCTGTGAGTGTGCAGTGTTGGGCCATCAATCGCCATCGACTCCATAAGCGCTTCGCTTAACATAGGGTCGAAATTACGCAGTGGTGCATGCTTACGCACAAATAGGTGAGTGTCACTGCCTAGGGCCTGCAATACACCAGCAACTTCAACGGCGATATAGCCTGCGCCAACTACGGCAACGCGCTTTGGCTGTTCGGTTAAAGCAAAGAATCCGTCTGAATCAATACCGTGCTCAGCACCTGGAATGTTTGGAATCGTCGCTGCGCCACCAGTGGCAATTAAGATGTTGTCGGCAGTGTAGTGTTCGCCGTTAACTTCAATAGTTTTACTATCGACAAAGCGGCCGTAACCGCGTACTAAGGTCACGCCGTTACTTTCTAGACCACGGTCGTATGCACCATGAATGCGGTCGATATAAGCTTCACGGCTAGCAACTAATGTGCTCCAGTCAAACTTGTTGACGGTAACGTCAAAGCCATAGTCTTTAGCGTACAAATTCATGGCTTCAGCCACTTGGGCGCCGTACCACATGACTTTTTTCGGTACACAACCTACGTTGACACAAGTGCCACCTAGCTCTTTTGCTTCGATAAGCAATACTTTAGCACCGCGCATGGCCGCTCTGTTAGCCGATGCAATACCGCCGCTACCTGCGCCAAGACAGATATAATCAAAATGTTGAGCCATGTGTATCTCCAATAAGGTTGCGAACTGTTGGACAAAAGCAGAAAAATGGGAGGCTTTTGTACCTGTAATTATGTTTAATGCGCTAACGCTAGCCTCCTAGGCGAGAGCAAAAACGCATTAATTTATTGGCTTTGTGCCAGTTCAAGAACAAGCCATTGTAGAGGTAATTTTGTGATCCAGCTAGCCCCATAATTTAACAGACCGATGACTTTAATCGCACCGTTAATAAGCCTGTTCTTAAATGGGGATGCGTGGTGTCTGCTTCAAGTCTCACCCTTGTGAGGTGAGACCAATAGCTTATGATGGCAGGGTTGAATTAGCGCTTGTACTGACAAGATGCGTGATCGCTCTGTTCTGGTCCCTCTGCGCCGCATTTCATACACTGCCACTCTTGTTGGCGGATATCGAGCTCCTGTTGATAGTGCCTATTGCGTGAGTTCACTCCGGCGCTAAGATGCTTATCTAGATTGTTCATGCGGCCATTAAGCCAGCGACAGCTAGGGTCGTTGGCTACGCTGCTGCGGCTGGCGAGTCGCTGTTTACGGCTTTTCGGTTTGGATTTTCTAGCCTGACTCTTGCTGGATGATTTTTTTGACGACGTTTTCTGAGACGGCTGTTTTTGAGGAGAAGATGCCTTGGAGGCGGAAGTCGCGGGAGCTGAGTAATTGAAATGGCTATGAGTTTCGCTGGGAACGCGAATGGGCTGTCCCTTATCATTAAGCACACTGCCTAACGCGAGAGTTGGCTCATCGGGCTCTGCGCCGAAACTGAGCGGGTTATAGAATATGATGGCTAGGCCTATGACTAGGCGGGTTCGAAGTAACATTCCCTGTTCCTCTTCAGATTACTGTCCGTGTAATCTTGCATCTGCATTAATATATTGAATTCGCTCTTGCATGGGTAACTGCTTGCCAAGCAAGAGCGAAAGCCGTGAGCTATCGGTGTTTAGAATTGAGTATAGCTAACGAGCATAGTTTGACTACTGGTTAACTAGAAAAGGGCTAACTAGAAACGAGTAGCGACAAGTCGTTAGCTAGAATGTCTGATTAAAAGTTCCAGCTTAGGTGGAGACCAGCAAAGGTTTCATCGAGATTACCTGTCACGCCATCATTGCGCGCTTCAAGCTTGATATCTTCCTGAGCTATGGTGTGGCTGATATGGCCCGAAACAACAAAGTTATTAGGCAGCAGGTACTCGGCTTCTACACCAAATTGAAAGTGATTAGCGCCGTCATGTTCTTCGGTGACATAATTAAAGTCAAAGCCTTGAGTTACATAAGGACTCACGGTTAACCCTTGAGCCAGTTCCCAGTTGCTGTGTAGACTGACCTCGACGAAATAACCTGCCGCTTCGGTGGAGTAGGTGTAGCTAACCGATGGCACTAGCCAGTCTACCGCCGTGTATTCGAGTGAGCTAAACAGCTCATTGTCATAGGCGCGCTCGTCACCGTAAAACTCTAGGCGTTGATAGCCCACGCTACCACTGAGATTTTCGGTCAGTTCAAAGCCATACTCTAGGCCGAAGTTCCATTCGGTATAATGCTGACTGTCACCGCGCCCCACCGTGGCATAAACCGTCAGATTATCTTTCTGTATCGCCGCAGTGGCCCAATAGATGCCACCTTTGTCTAGATTATTACGGCCTTCGGAGATGTACTCTGAGTCCCAGCCTAGATCGATAAGCCCCTGGAGTTGAGCGCTATCATCTGCCGGAAGTTGTTGGATGACCTTAGTGCTGTGGGAGTCGTCTATGTTTGCGGCTTCGTCGGCAAAGGTTGCAGCACTCATTAATAGTGCCGCTAAGGCTGTGCATTGGCTGATTTTTCTCATGATAAAACTCGAAATATTGGCGAAAGAATTAACACCTCGCATACTAGAACTAAATACATGAATGTAAATGATAATGGGTCGTATTTGCGACATGGTTTGCAATACCAATACTGTATAAAATTCACTCTGATAAATTTTGACTGAGATCTCAGTTGTAGCGGTTTTTTACTGTTAGGACGCGTTAAGTTTATAAACAATTATGCTCTATAGATTGAATAATGCGGTATTAGCCCTTATCTCTTTACCTATCAACATAGAATGTTAAGGAATCATCGATGAGCAATCCTTTGCTAAGCAGTGCCACGCTTCCCCCTTTTTCAAGTATCAAGCCTGAACATATTCAGCCCGCTGTTGAGCAAGGTATTGCCAATTGTCGCCAGAAGATCGAAGAGGTGCTAAAGCATCAAGGTGAGTTCACTTGGGATAATCTTGTTGCGCCTCTAGAGGAAGTTGACGACCAACTTGGCAAGATGTGGTCACCGATCTCCCATATGAATTCGGTTGTGAGTAGCGAAGAGTGGCGCAAGGCTCATGATGCTTGCTTACCTCTATTGTCTGAGTATGGCACTTTTGTCGGTCAGCATCAGGGGCTATATGAAGCCTATAAATCGTTAGCTGCATCGGCTGAGTTTGCCAACTACTCGCAAGCGCAGAAGAAACTGATTGAGAATAGCCTACGAGACTTTGAACTCTCGGGTATTGGCCTTAGTGATAGCGACAAGTTGCGCTACGGCGAGTTGGTTAAGCGTTTGTCTGAACTCACCAGCAACTTCTCAAATCAGCTATTAGATGCGACTCAAGCCTGGAGCAAGGTAATCACCGACGAGGCTGAGCTTGCTGGTTTACCTGAATCTGCCGTTGCTGCAGCGAAGGCGATGGCCGAGGCTAAAGAGCTAGAAGGCTGGTTATTTACCTTAGACATTCCATCTTACCTGCCAGTAATGATGTATAGCGAAAACCGTGAGCTGCGCGAAGAGTGCTACCGCGCCTTTATCACTCGAGCATCGGATCAGGGGCCGAATGCTGCTGAGTTCGATAACGGTCCCTTGATGGATGAGATTTTGGCGTTGCGTCATGAGCTGGCTAATCTATTAGGCTTCGATAGCTTTGCCGATAAGTCGTTAGCTACTAAGATGGCAGAGTCTCCGGCGCAGGTACTAGAGTTCTTAACCGAGCTGGCTGCACGTTCTAAGTCGCAAGGCGAAGCCGAGCTGGCAGAACTGAAAGAATTTGCTAAAAAAGAGTGCGGCGTGACAGAACTTGAGCCGTGGGATCTAAGTTTCTATGCTGAAAAATTGAAGCATCACAGATACGAGATCTCCCAAGAGTTGCTGCGCCCATACTTCCCTGAAGATAAAGTGTTATCGGGTCTATTCTATACCGTATCTCGTCTATTTGGTCTCAAGGTTGAAGAGCAAAAAGAGTTCGATACTTACCATAAAGATGTACGTTTCTTTGATATTACCGACCGTAACGGTGAGCATCGTGGTAGCTTCTATCTGGATCTCTATGCTCGTGAGGGTAAACGTGGCGGCGCGTGGATGGATGACTGCCGTGCTCGTCGCAAGACGTTAAGTGGTATGCAAGACCCTGTGGCTTACCTAACCTGTAACTTCAATGCGCCAGTGGCGGGCAAGCCTGCGCTGTTTACTCATGATGAAGTGACCACTCTGTTCCATGAGTTTGGCCATGGTATTCACCATATGCTGACAAAAATCGATGTGGGTGGGGTGTCTGGCATTAGCGGTGTACCTTGGGATGCGGTAGAGCTACCAAGTCAGTTTATGGAAAACTGGTGTTATGAAGAAGAGGCGTTAGCCGAGATCTCAGGTCATTACGAAACTGGCGAGCCTTTACCCAAAGCCATGTTAGACAAGATGCTAGCGGCGAAGAACTTCCAGTCTGGCATGATGATGTTGCGTCAGCTTGAATTTTCACTGTTTGATTTCAAAATGCACTTAGAGTTTGACCCAGCTAAAGGCGCCGAGATCCAGCAAAAGTTGGATGAAGTGCGAGAGCAAGTGGCGGTGATTAAGGCTGCTGACTTTAATCGATTCCAACATAGCTTTGCTCACATCTTTGCTGGCGGTTACGCAGCAGGTTACTACAGCTACAAGTGGGCTGAAGTATTATCGGCCGATGCCTTCTCGTTGTTTGAGGAGCAAGGGATATTTAATGCCGATACCGGCCAAAGCTTCCTTGAAAATATCCTAGAGATGGGTGGCAGTGAGGAGCCGATGGAGCTGTTTAAGCGCTTCCGTGGCCGTGAGCCGCAAACTGATGCCTTGCTAAGACACAGTGGCATTAACGGCTAAGGCGTCGATATATCTATCCCTAAAAAGGCGCATTCAGCGCCTTTTTTGTTGTTCTCGCTCGCGCTTGTCATCTGGTATGACCTTTGTTAGCCTTTGCGACTCGTTATTCAAGGATGTTAGGTCGTATTGTAAATGAATCTCTATTTCAGGCTGTTCTGGTTATTTGTATGGCGTAACCGTCATTGTAAAAAAATCGACTTTTTAGACACTAGCCGACTGGACTATCGCGCGCTGCCTAGCGATTGCGATGTTAACTTTCATCTGACTAACTCTCGCTATCCCGCCTTTATGGATCTCGCCCGTACCTACATGATGGCCGAGATGGGATTTCTCAAACGCTTTCTTAAACTCGGTTGGATGCCTATCGTTAATGCGGCCGAATTTACTTATATTCGTGACATCAAGCCGTTCGCCAAGTTTGAGATAGAAACTAAGCTGGTGGGCTGGGATGAGAAGTATTTTTATATTGAGCAGCGCTTCGTTAGTGAGCGAGGTTTGCACTGTATCGCCCATGTGCGTGGGGTATTTGTCTGTAAGCGAAAACAAGTGCCGATTGCCACTATGCTGGCGGAAGTCGGCTTCGATGAACCGGCACCGCAACTGCCCCCCGAGGTGATTAAATGGAAGAGTTTCTTGCAGCTTAAGAAAGAGTGCAACCTGCCCATACCTTCGAGTGAGCCGATAGAGTTTAAAGCGGCGAGCTAAGTGTGCACTACTAGCTCACTCTGGCCTAAGGTGGCGAGAGTGAGCTCTATCTCTTCGATAACCTGACTGACCGAGCCCCTGAGTTTTGCCTGGATCCAGTAGCGACCAATGTGTTCGTAATCTAACAATTGCAGTCGGCTTTCTAGGGTTATTAGGCAGGGAATAAAAGCGCAATCTGCGAGGGAAAAGCTTTCGCCACAAACCCAGTGGTTATTGGCTAGGCGCCGATCAAAGTATTCCATGCTGGTTAGCATCGCCCTTTCTAATCGCTTGATGTAGATCTGGTTACTGCTAGTGTTAACCGCCTCCAGCCAAGCTTCTATTTCTCTATCCAGCTGATTGTCGCTTAATCTATCATAAAGCCTAACATATAGGGCTTGAGTCTTATCTATTGGGATGAGCTGAGTGCCGGAGCTGATATAGTTATCCAGATACTCGATAATAATGCTGGCGTCGTTAAAAAACTCTTTTGTTCGGACGTGTAAAAGTGGCAGCTTGCACGCATCACTTACTTGCTGAAAACTACGTCTACTAAAGGCATTGCTTAGATCAATGATGTGCGGGCTGAAGCTTGCCTGTTTTTCATAGAGGGCAATCAGTGTTTTTTGAGACTGGCGAGCCAGTGGGTGGTAATACAGATCCATAGCCAAAGTGGGTTCATTAAATACAAGGTTACTATTAACTCTAGTCGCTAACACTAGGTCCCTCAATGTTGCGAACATCCAGTTTGTATGGGGATATGTTGTCTTAGATGAGTAAAAATATGTCGCTTCAGATGGTTAGTCATATAAGGTAAAGCTTAATTGATAGGGTTAAATTTTTACTAACGAGGGAGAGTATGAGTCAAGTTGAAAAGTTTGCTGCTATCTATGCCAGAGCGTCGCAGAGAAAGGGTGGTGACAAGGGGTTAGAAAGTCTATTGCCAACAGGGTTGGCGGATGAGGAACTGACTCAGTTTACCGACGCGCAACTGTTATCTGAGATCAGCAAGAAGGTGTTTCAGAGTGGCTTCGTATGGCGAATCGTCGAGGCCAAGTGGCCTGAGTATGAGAAGGCCTTCTTTAGCTTTGAGCCTTTTAAGGTGTTGATGTTGTCGCCGGAGCAGCTGCAAGAGCGTGCCAGTGATCCTAAATTGATCCGTCACCTGAAAAAGACCATGGCGATCTATGATAATGCCCACATGGTTAACGATCTCGCGGCTCAGCACGGTAGTTTTGCCAAGTTTATTGCAGATTGGCCGAGTGCCGATATTACCGGGCTCTGGGCCGAACTAAAGCGTAAAGGCACGCGACTCGGTGGCAACACTGGGCCTTACTTTCTGCGCTCTATGGGTAAAGATACCTTTTTACTGACTAACGACGTGCAAGGATATCTGAAGAGCCATGGTTTAGTAGATTATGGTTTTAGCTCTAAGTCGGGATTACAGCAGGTGCAGAGTGTATTTAATCACTGGCAGCAGGAGTCGGGTAGAAGCCTAGCCGACATTAGCAGAGTCTTGGCTTGTAGCGTTGGCGACAATCGTATTTAAGCGCAGAATTTATTGGCCTTATTAACATAGAGTCTGGTGCACGAAAAACGTGCAAATTAACCGATCATGCTAGTTCAATGTTAAATATCAAGCAGTTAACAGCACTTGCTTGAACACCGGCTTAACATATTGCCAGCTGGTGATCGGTTGTTAACATTTCCTAAACATAGATGGCTGATTTTATGCGGAAATTTTCATTACCTTACAATTTAAACTAGGAGTTTTCCTTGTTGACGAATAGACATTGTGAGATAAAGGTGCGTTAAATATTCGACAAAAATTTATGCTTCCAAAGGTGGGATTGACGGCATTTTCTGCTTTCAAAAAAATGATTACCGAGTAGATGGCTTTTATTAGGAGTTCTCATGCGGCAAATAGTGAAAATTGCCTCTGTTTTAAGTGTGGCGTTATGGATAACTGGCTGTGAACCAAAACCTGAGCAAGGACCACAGCAACGTGGACCTATGGAAGTTGGTGCTATAACGGTTACAGCTAAACCTCAATCGATTATGGTTGAGTTACCAGGTCGTAGTAAGGCATATCTAGAGGCTGAAGTACGTCCACAGGTAAGCGGTATCATTATGACCCGCGGCTTTACAGAGGGTCGAGATGTTGAGCAGGGTCAGTCTCTATATCAGATCGAGCCTTCTACTTACGAAGCTGCACTCGTTAGTGCGAAAGCTGATCTTACCAGCGCTGAAGCGGGATTGGTTTCGGCTAAAGCTAAAGCGTTACGTTTTGCAAAGCTAATCAAGCTGAACTCTATTAGTCAACAAGACTTTGATGAAGCAGACGCGGCTTATAAAGAAGCTATGGCACGTGTAACTGTAGCAAAAGCTGCGATTAACACAGCGTCGATCAACCTTGAATACACTAAGGTAACTGCACCTATTTCTGGCCGTATCGGTAAGTCTGATGTGACGCCAGGTGCACTTGTTACAGCTAATCAAAGCCAAACATTAGCGACAATTCAGCAGTTAGATCCAATCAATATTGATATCGCTCAGTCGAGCACACAAATGTTGCGTCTTAAGTCTCAACTTAAGCGTGGTCAAATTGAAGCGGCTGCAAATGCGAACGTTGAGCTAATCCTTGAAGATGGCACTCCATACAGTCATACCGGTGTGCTGCAGTTTGCTGAAGTGACCGTTAATGAAAACACAGGTTCTGTGATTATTCGTGCAGAATTCCCTAATCCGGAAGGCGTGTTAATGCCAGGCATGTATGTGCGTGCCGTGCTGAATACGGGTACCGATCCTGCTGCGATTCTAGTACCACAAAAAGCGATTACCCGTAACACCAAAGGTGAAGCGGTCGCTATGGTTATCGAAGACGGCAAAGTGGCTGCACGTATTGTGACTACTGCTGAAGTGATTGATAACCAATGGCGTATTCTTGATGGTTTGAAAGTGGGCGATCAGCTAATCGTTGAAGGTCTACAAAAAATTCGTCCAGGCGCCCCAGTAAAGGCGGGTCCTTTGGTCTCTGACAAGAAACCAGAAACACAACAGAAATAGGGCAGAGTTATGGCACGTTTCTTTATCGATCGCCCAATTTTTGCATGGGTGATCGCTATTATTGTGATGCTGGCGGGTGTGCTCTCAATTGTGGGCTTACCGGTATCGCAATATCCAAGTATTGCACCGCCATCTGTGGTGATCAGTGCTGTTTACCCAGGAGCTTCGGCTAAGACGATGGAAGACTCAGTAACTCAGGTTATTGAGCAGCGAATGACTGGTATTGACCACCTTCGCTACATTACATCAACCAGTGATAGCTTTGGTAATGCACAAATTACCCTAACGTTTAATGCTGAAGCCGATCCTGATATCGCGCAGGTACAGGTGCAGAACAAGCTACAGCTTGCAATGCCACTGTTGCCGCAAGAAGTTCAGGCGCAAGGTGTTAACGTCAGTAAGTCGAGTGCGGGTTTCTTGATGGTAGCGGGTTTCGTATCACAAGACGGCTCACTTGATAAAAACGACATCGCCGATTACGTAGGTTCTAATATTCAGGATCCGCTAAGTCGTGTGCCAGGTGTGGGAACTATCGAGCTATTTGGTGCGCAATATGCGATGCGTATATGGCTAGACCCACTGAAATTGACTCAATATAACCTGACAAGCCAAGACATTATCTCTTCAATTAGAGAGCAGAATGCTCAGGTGTCAGCAGGTCAGTTAGGTGGTGCACCATCAGTTGCCGGTCAAGAGCTAAACGCAACGGTATCGGCACAAAGTCGTCTACAAACAGCTGAACAATTTAAAAAGATCATCATCAAAGCTGACACTTCAGGTGCCAAGGTATTTCTTGAAGATGTGGCTCGTGTTGAGCTGGGCGCTGAAAGCTACGCAGTGGAGTCGTTCTATAACGGTAAACCCGCTGCGGGTATTGGTATTCAGTTAGCAACTGGTGCTAACGCATTAGCAACTGCCGAAGGCGTGCGTGCAAAAATCAACGAGATGAAGCCATTCTTCCCTGACGGGATGGAAGTGGTTTATCCCTACGATACAACTCCATTCGTTGAGAAATCAATTGAAGGTGTTGTACACACGTTGCTTGAAGCAGTTGTTTTAGTATTCTTAATTATGTACCTGTTCTTGCAGAACTTCCGTGCAACGCTAATCCCGACGATTGCGGTGCCGGTAGTACTACTGGGTACATTTGCTATTTTGGCCGCTGCAGGCTTCTCGATTAACACGCTAACTATGTTCGCTATGGTACTGGCAATTGGTCTTCTGGTTGATGACGCGATTGTTGTAGTAGAGAACGTTGAACGTGTAATGCAAGAAGAGGGACTCAGTCCCATTGAAGCGACCAAGAAATCGATGGACCAAATCACGGGCGCGCTAGTGGGTATTGGTTTAACGCTTTCTGCGGTATTCGTTCCAATGGCATTTATGTCTGGCTCAACCGGTGTGATTTATCGTCAGTTCTCGATTACGATTGTGTCTGCAATGGCGCTATCGGTAATGGTGGCGATCATTCTAACGCCAGCACTTTGTGCGACCATGCTTAAGCCGATTGGCAAGGGTGAAAGTCATGCAAAAACCGGTTTCTTTGGTTGGTTTAACCGTAAGTTTGACGCACTGACTTCACGCTATGAAGCCAGTGTTGCGGCAATGATTAAGCGTACTGGCCGTACTATGATGGTTTACCTAGCGATTACGGTTGCAGTGGGTTGGATCTTCATGCGCATGCCTACCGCATTCTTACCAGACGAAGACCAAGGGATCTTGTTCACTCAGGCTATTTTGCCGGTGAACTCGACCCAGCAAGAAACTAAAGCAGTGCTTGAGCGTGTTACCGATTTTTACCTAAATGATGAAGCTGCAAACGTTAAATCTGTATTTAGCGTATCGGGCTTCAGTTTTGCGGGTAATGGTCAGAACATGGGTATCGCCTTCGTTGGTCTAAAAGACTGGGCTGAGCGTAGCGATCCTGGTCAAGACGTTCAATCAGTGGCTAACCGTGCCATGGGCATGTTTATGGGGATGAAAGAAGCCTTTGTATTCGCCTTTGTACCGCCAGCGGTTATTGAGCTAGGTACGGCTAACGGTTTCGACTTCTACTTGCAGGATAAGAATGGCCAAGGCCATGACAAGCTTGTTGAAGCGCGTAATATGTTGCTGGGTATGGCTGCACAGAATCCGAACCTAGTGGGCGTACGTCCTAACGGTCAGGAAGATGCACCGCTTTATCAAGTCCATATCGATCACGGTAAACTACGTGCATTGGGTATTGATATTGACTCAGTAAACAGCGTACTGGGTACAGCTTGGGGTGGTAACTATGTGAACGACTTTATCGACCGTGGTCGTGTGAAGAAAGTTTACGTACAAGGTGAAGCTGAATACCGTATGCAGCCAGAAGATCTCGATTCTTGGTATGTGCGTAACGACAAAGGCGAAATGGTTCCTTTCTCGGCATTCGCTAGCGGTAGTTGGCAATATGGTTCACCGCGTCTAGAACGTTTCGGTGGCTTACCAGCTATGAACATTCAAGGTGGTACAGCGCCTGGTTACAGTACTGGTGCCGCAATGGATGACATCGAGGCTATGGCTAAGAAGCTTCCACCAGGATTTGGTATCGAGTGGAACGGTCTTTCTTATGAAGAACGTCTATCGGGTAACCAAGCGCCAATGTTATATGCCTTGTCGATTGTGGTGGTATTCCTTGTACTAGCTGCACTATACGAGAGCTGGTCGGTACCATTTGCGGTAGTACTCGTTGTTCCTCTAGGTATTATCGGTGCCTTGATTGCGATGAATGGTCGTGGTTTACCTAACGACGTATTCTTCCAAGTAGGTCTATTGACGACTGTGGGTCTAGCAACCAAGAACGCTATCTTGATTGTGGAATTCGCTAAAGAGTTCTACGAGAAAGGTGCGGGGCTTGTTGAGGCAACGCTACACGCAGTTCGAGTGCGTTTACGTCCAATCTTGATGACGTCACTAGCATTCGGTCTAGGTGTTGTGCCACTAGCGATTAGTAGTGGTGTAGGTTCTGGTAGCCAGAACGCCATCGGTACAGCGGTACTAGGCGGTATGATGAGCTCGACCTTTATGGGTATTTTCTTTATCCCAATCTTCTTCGTGATTGTTGAGCGTATGTTCAGTAAGCGCGAGCGAGATGCAGCTAAGACAGCAAAGGCAGAAGCTAAAGCAGCAAAAGCGAACAAGTAATCTTGTATCACTAATACGCTAAGTACTAAAAAGCCCAGCAAATGCTGGGCTTTTTGTTGTAAAAGATAGGACGGTGCTACGCACCTGCGAGGACCTAGGACCTAGGACCTAGGATCTAGTACGTTCGCAGGCTCACTGCTAGGACGGTGCTACGCACCTGCGAGGACGCCAACATGTTGGCTGCTAGGAAAAGATTAAAGATAACAGCTCTACATCTTTTGCTTTCCGTTTTAGCCTTTTCTAGAAGCGACAAGGTCGCGCTCTCGAAGTGACGCAGTCACGTCTCGCAGGGCGAAGCCCGTTCTCGTCTCAGCTTTTCTAAAGCTTATGACGTATCGGACAGCTTAGTAATAGTTCGTCGTTGTCTAATGCGCGAACCTGACATTCTGTCGCGGTCATTATGCCGTATGAAGCGCGGCCATTATTGCGTGGAATTGTGGTTGAGCCTGGGTTAAACAGCAAAACATCATCACGATATTCAGCCACTGGAATGTGGCTATGACCATAGAGTAAACCATCGCCACTTTGTAGTGGTGGCAGGTTGTCTGGGTTGTAAATATGGCCATGGGTTAAGAATAAACGCATCTGTGGTAGCAGCACATGAGCGTAGCTGGCAGTGATTGGAAACTGCAGCAAGGCTTGGTCTACTTCACTGTCGCAATTACCACGCACTGCAATAATCTTGTTGCTATAAGCATTAAGTGCTTCAGCGGTTGCAACTGGATTGTAACCGTCAGGAATCGCATTACGCGGTCCGTGGTTTAACAGATCACCCAATAGAATAAGGTAGTTAGCGTTGGAATCGTCAAAACGCGCCAACATAGCTTGAGTGGCAGACAGAGAGCCGTGTAGATCCGAGGCGATAAAGAGTTTCATAGACTATGGCTAGAATGAGGTGTTAGATCGTCAATATAGCTTTGTTTTTTGATAAAGCTACTAAAAGATAGGAACTAGGATCTAGTAGCTAGGACGTTCGCAGGCTCACAGCTAGGACGGTGCTACGCACCTACGAGGACCTAGGTTATAGGGCGCCAACAAGTTGGCTGCTAGGAAAAGCTAAAAGACAGAGCACTCGCAAGCTCGTTTCTAGGGCGTTCGCAGGCTCACTGCTAGGACGATGCTGCGCACCTACGAGGACGCCAACAAGTTGGCTGCTAGGAAAAACAAACAGCTTAAAAGCAAAGGTCAAAGCTAGCTCATAGAGCCTGGAGCAGTTGCTTTTCTCTTTTAAATCTTGGCTTTCCCTAGGTCCTAGCACCTCGCACCTAGGACCTATCTTTTATTCCCTTCCTAGAAGTGACGCAGTCACGTCTCGCAGGGCGTAGCCCGTCCTCGTCTTGGCTTTTCCTAGGACCTAGGACCTAAGGTGTATAGTAAGTTGCTGCGCCTGGGCCTACTGGTAGGCCAATCACGAATACCCAGATAAAGAAGAAACAGGTCCAACCGATAAAGAACACGATTGAATATGGCAGCATGGTCGCGACTAGCGTACCAATGCCTAGATTTTTCTTATACTGCGAAGCCACGGCTAAGATGAGGCCGAAGTAACTCATCATCGGCGTGATAAGGTTTGTCACCGAGTCACCGATTCGGTAAGCAGCCTGAATGGTTTCAGGTGCGTAACCGACTAGCATCAACATGGGGACGAAAATAGGTGCTGTGACAGCCCACTGTGCAGAGGCGCTACCTAACATCAAGTTGATAAAGCCACACATCATAATAAATAGCACGAATACGAGTGGCCCAGTTAAGCCTACAGCGTTTAGTGCATCTGCCCCTGATACCGCAAGTACAGCCCCTAAGTTGGTCCACTTAAAGAAAGCGACAAACTGCGAAGCAAAGAAGACTAAAACAATGTACATGCCCATGCTGCTCATGCTGCTAGACATGGCGTTGATGACATCGATATCGCGCTTCATGCTGCCAACTACGCGGCCATAAACCAGACCCGGAATGGCGAAGCACACAAAAATAAACGCCACGATTCCCTTTAAGAAAGGTGAACCCGCTACTAGCCCGGTTTCTTGGTTTCTTAGCGGTGCACCCTCAGGAATAATGGTTAATGCCAGTAACGCCGACATCACTAATACCGCAAGGCCTGCGATTTTTAATCCCTTCTTTTCAAGGGCACTAACCGTATCCATCTTCTGCTCGCTAAGATCGATTGCCGCTTCGCTAGCATCATATTTACCTAGCTTGGGTTCAACGATTTTCTCGGTAACAAAGGCTCCTAGGAAAGTAATTAAGAAGGTGGAAACGAACATGAAGTACCAGTTTACTTCTGGGCCAACAAGGTAGTCTGGATCGATCATCTGCGCTGCGGCTTCGGTGATCCCTGATAGCAATGGATCTACGGTACCTAGCAGCAAGTTAGCGCTGTAACCGCCCGATACACCGGCGAATGCAGCTGCAAGACCAGCTAGAGGATGACGACCTAAAGAGTGGAAAATCATCGCCGCCATCGGAATTAGTACCACATAACCTAGCTCTGAAGCGGTGTTCGAGACGATACCCGCAAATACCAAGGTTAAGGTAACTAAGCGCTTAGATGCGCCCATGACCAATAAGCGCATAGCTGCAGACAACAAGCCTGAACGGTCAGCAATACCTACACCCAATAAAGCCACAAGTACGGTGCCTAATGGAGTAAAGCCGGTAAAGTTAGTCACCAAGTTGGAGACTATCATCCGCAAGCCTTCGGCATTCATTAAGCTGACAACGTGAATAAGGCCATCGGCGCTGCGGCCTGATGCACCTTCGGGTCTTGGATCTACTACGGTCAGTTCAAAATAACCAGCGATGCCACTGATAACTACAACGGCTGCACAGAAAAGGGCAAAAAGAGTGATGGGGTGAGGTAATAAATTACCGAGGCGTTCAACCACGTTTAGGAAGCGGACAAACCAACCACCAGGTTTGTTACTAGGATCTAATGGAGCTTGGCTAGATAAAGGCAAGCTATCGCCGTTATTACTGCTCATAGTGACTTCCTCAATATGTTTTTTATTTTGTTATTATTGTTCTGTTGTTGCGGCGGGCGTGACTACGAATGAGCACTATATTGTTAAGCCGATGTGGCATGATGGATAAGAAAAATTAATTAAACCTTAAATCAGCCTCATTTGTTAATAACGTTATAAGCGTAATCGTTAGTACTAGTGCGGCTTCGCAGGATTTTTGGTGTGAAATGACGCTGAGCTTTTTAGTGAGTTTTAGGCAAAAAAAAAGGACTCATATAGGATGAGTCCAAAAGGGATTGATTAACAGTTTCCGTTGGGATTGGGATTACTATAACTAGGGTTTGCTGTATCAAAGCTGAACGGAGAAAAGGAGTTAGATTAACTGTTGTTAACCTTTTTCCTATCGAGGTGGGGGTTGTTGTAACAGTCTGATATTAAGGTTGATTGTGATTTTTTGGTAAAAAAAAGGACTCATATTAAATGAGTCCGAAGGGGATGATTGGATTGAACGCTTACTTAAAGGATGTGATTACTATAGCTAGGGGATGCTGTATCTAAGCTGAATGAATAATGGGCAGCCGTTATTTCAAGGAAGCAGGAGAACAGCAATAAATAGGCTAGGCGTTAGGGTAAACCGCAGCAAACTTATGGGTAATGATAAAGTTAACTAAAAGGGTTAATAAGTTTGACTAGTTTAGGCTTTTTATGGCGGAAAGTGATGAGGCAAAATTTTGCTTAGTTCAAAAAATCACACAATTAAACGTCGATTTAACTATTGATTTTTAAAGCTATTAATTTTTGTTGCGACTGATTTGTGAACACTAGCTGTATTTTTATGCTGTTTAATGAATTTATTTGGTGAGAGTTCGATTAGTTATTGTTTGATCTGGGTTTTCTTCGATATTTTTGCCAAATTCTTGCTAGGCTGATTAAAAAGTAACGCAGAGAAAGTCTGTTTAATCTGTGTTCAGGGTGGATTTAGTCATCTAAATAAGTAACAGTATGAGATATAAGTAAATAGGGTATCGCTTTACCGTTTCAATCGCAGAAATGTAAGCTAAAACTAAGTGACCTTTATAGAAAAATAAGAAATAGGAAGCACAGATGGAAGGGATATTGTTGGGCTCAGGCTTAGTGGTGATTATTGCCTATCTTTGGTATGTCAGTTTAATTAAGAAGCGTAATGCGGGGCGCGAAGCATTATCGGGGATAGACGTTCAGCTTAAGAAGCGTTCTAGCCTAGTGCCGAATATTCTCAAGATCGCACAAAAGTACATGGAGCATGAGAAATCTCTGCTGACCGAGATCACCGAATTAAGAGTCTTAGCCTCGAAAGGCTATGACAGTGTTGATCCTAGTGCGGTAAAGGCGCACCTCGAGGTATCGGAAAAGCTGAATCAGAAGATGTCACAGCTGATGGTGTCGGTTGAAAACTATCCTGAGCTGAAGTCTGACAACACTATGCTGCAAGCGATGCAGACCTACAACGAAGTCGAGGCTCAGCTGTCTGCCGCGCGTCGTTTCTACAACTCGGCAGTATCTGAGTTGAATACCGCCGTTGAGATCTTCCCTGGCTCTATCATAGCCTCTATGGCAAGTGTGAAGGTGATGCCTTTCTATGAGGCCGACGAGGTGTCAAAAGCCCCTGTTGATGCCGCCGATTATCTAAAGTAACTCAAATTTATTAGCTAATAGTCGCAATTCCTATCGGGATTGTGGCTATTGCTGTGATTGAACTGCAATTGAGTGAGTTAGCAATACTATGAATCTCTTTAGCTTCCTGTTTGGCGCATCGATAAAGCCTATCCGCAACACGAATAATCTGGTTGCCGCAGCATCTGAGATCGATGAATTTAAGCGATATTACCAGCAGCATCTTGAGCCACTAACCAGCAAATTTGAAAATACCCGTGTTGCGAGTCTAAAGGCGTGCCGACAACGCTTGTATCTTTGTGCGGCCATCTATCTTGCCATTGCGACTTTGGCATTTATGTTTATGCCGTATCTGGCCGTTTCAGATCCTCTGATGGTTTATCTTATTGGTTTAGTCTTGCTGACATTGCCGTTTTCATGGTGGGTATTTAGACCGATTAAGCATTATAAAACAGACGTGAAGCAAAAGATTTACCCGTTAATTTTTAAGTACTTTGGTCAAGACTTTATCTTTTGTAAAGAGCATCAGATGAGCCTTAGCGCACTTAAGGCATCTAAGCTGTTGCCCTATTATGAATCTGCTAGTTTTGACGATTATGTGCAGGGCACCTACAAAGATATTGAGATTGCTATTAATGAGTTACAGCTAACTAAACAGGTTAAGCGTGATAAGACGACCGATACGGTGACGGTATTTAAGGGCGTAATGATTGAGCTCAGCAGTCATAAAGCTTCTCGTGGTCATACTGTGGTGGTTAAGAATCGAGGTGGCTTAGTCAATTTCCTATCAGACTCATTTAAAGGCTTGGAACGAGTGAAACTGGAAGATCCAATCTTTGAGAAGCAGTTTGATGTATTTTCTACCGATCAAATTGAGGCGCGTTATCTGTTAACCGTAACCTTTATGGAGCGTTTACAGGAACTGTCAGCCAGTTTTGGTAACAAAATTCAATGTGCTTTCTATCGTAATAAGTTGCTGATCATGCTTGGCAGTAAAGAAAATCGCTTCGAGATGGCGTCGATATTTAAGCCAGCGACATTTGAGTATGAATTTAGTCAGATAAACAAAGAGATGAAGCAGTTATTTGCTATCGTTGATGTATTGCAATTGGATCGTTCGACCGGATTATGATGAAGCAAGCAATCCTGTTTAGTTTACTCTGCTTGTCTATCGCCGTTACTGCTACATTTGTAACTCCTACCGTCACGGCTGCAGAGACAGGTAAGCCACATTTTGTCGCTAAACCATCGAATAAGATTGTGTTAGGCCAAACCGTGTCTAATCAAATTATGACGAGTAAGCCCCAGAGCTTGGAAACTAGGGCTGAACAAGGAGAAAGGGTTTATCACTATCTTACCGCCGATGGAGTCTTGGTTTTTAGTGATCATGCACCGCAAGAGGGGCACTACCAGGTGTTATTGTTTGACTGCTATGCCTGCAAACCTGAGTCCAATATCAATTGGAAATCTATCCCGCTATTTACCTCCCAATATCAGCAGCAAATAGCCATGGCAGCACGAGAGTACCGCATAGAGGCGGCACTTATTCGAGCGGTTATTCATGCAGAATCAGCTTTTAAGCCTAAGGCGGTTTCTAAGACTGGAGCGCAAGGGTTAATGCAACTGATGCCCGCCACGGCTAATGAGCTGGGGGTGAGTGATGCTTTTCACCCTGAGCAAAATATTCTGGCGGGTAGTCGTTATCTAGCCCAGCTATTAAAACGCTTTAATGGCAATATTGTCTTGGCCTGCGCCGCTTATAACGCCGGCGCATCAAGGGTCGACCAATATAATGGTGTCCCACCTTTTGCTGAGACCCAAGCCTATGTAGAGCGAGTGCAGATCTTGCTAAAACGCTACCGCAAGGCTTAACTGTAAAACTAAGCGGCAAGGTTTAACTGGCAAGGCTTAGCTCACGATTGCTGCAGTATTGGCGGTATCGATAGTTAGCTGGTTATCTTGCTGCTCCGTCGACTGTTTTTTTCTCGACTGCACATCAAGCCACACCATAGGTACCACAATAAGACACAGCGCGATGTTGGAGATCGGCATCGCCATCCACACACCTTCAACTCCCAGAATCTTAGGTAAGAAATAGAGGAATGGCAGCTGGATCAACATATTGCCACAGGCGATGACCAACGCCTTAACGCCTTGGTTAGTCGCCATAAAGTACACCGACGAAAGAGCGATAAACCCATCTAGCGGCATAGCAAACAGGTGCATCTTAATACCTCCAATCGCAGTGGCTATAAGCAAAGGGTCATCATTGTTAAACAGCCCGACCATGGTTTCTGGTAATAGGTTGAGCAGTAACACCCAGCTAGTGCCTGCAATCAAGGTCACCTTTACCGACAATTTCAGCATCTTGTTAATGTTTTCATGCTGCTCTGCACCGTAGTAATAACTCACGGGCGGCTGCATACCCTCAGCGATACCTTCTGCCACCAAGTAATACAACACCATCAAGTAACCGACAATGGCAAAGGCGCCTACCGTTAGTGGTGAGCCATATTCAGTAAAAAGTCGGTTATGTAGTGCAAATACAAAGCTGGTGTACAGATACATAAATAGGCTTGAAGAGCCTAATAGTGCGATCTGCTGAGCATTCGATGCATTAAACCAACTAAATTTTGCCGACCAGTTAATGCTGCTTAATCGAGAGCAAAAGTAAAAAAGGCCTAAGAGACAGACAACCGCCTGAGCACTAATGGTGGCAATTGACGCGCCCAATAATCCAAAGTTAAATACACCAATTAACAAGTAATCGAGAAAAATATTGATACATGCGCCCAGTACCATCAATCCTGTGGCAATGTTTGGGCTTTCATCATTGCGGATAAGTAACGGCAAGGCAGAGGCTATCACTGTGATTGCAGTGCCCCAGGTAAACACGCCAATATACTCTTGCGCCATCACCAAGGTGTTACCAGCACCGCCCTGAGCCTGAAGAAAGAAGTCGCTAAAGGTGACTAAAATCGTGGTAGATACTGCGGCTAAGCCAAGCATGAGCACTAAACTGCTGGTCAAAATAGTCGCTGCGGCGCGAGTATCGCCTTTACCACGTTGAATCGACAGTAAGCTGCCACTCCCCATGCCCACCATGATGCCAAAACCCACCATAAAGTAGATCACTGGCCAGGCCATATTGATAGCCGCGAGTCCTTCAAAGCCTATGTAATGGCCTATAAAAATACCGTCAACGATTTGGTATAAACCGTTAACCAACATGGCGGCAATGGCTGGCAGAGTGTAACGCCAAAAGGTGCGACTGATTGACTGAGCCTGTGTGTTTTTGATGCTTGGATCTAACATGGGATATCAATGTTGAACAATAAAGTTCAGCAAGTTACTCTGTATTTGAGATTGAATAAAGTTAGTTACTATCTGTTTTTGATATAGGTAAGTCAGTAGGTAAAGCGATGAACTGGACGATTGATGAGCTTAATGCATTTGTAAATTCGGTAAAGCTTGGTTCTTTTTCGGCAGCCGCGAGAAAGATGGGCAAAGCGCAGTCGCGTATTAGTACAGCAATTAGTAACTTAGAAGCTGGCTTAGGTTTTGAGTTATTTGACCGCGGTGCCAGACTTCCTGTGCTCACGGCGCTTGGCGAAGAGATGTTTATAGAGGCGCAGTCAGTACTTGCTCAGTGCCAACGCCTAAATGCGCGGGCAATGAGCGTCACTTCTGGTGAGGAGATCACCCTTACCGTTGCTATGGATGAAGCTGTGCCGGTTACCGCATTTGAAGCGCTTTTTCAGCGTATATCGACTCAATTTCCATTGCTTAAACTCACTATCATTAATGGCTCGCAAAAGGATATTGGTGCATGGGTGGATGTCGGGCGCGCAGATATTGGCATCATGTTTCACAGTTCGACTATGCTGCCTGATTCGCTGGATTTTATGTCGATTGGCCAGTTTAAACAGAGCTTAGTGGTCGCACCCTCTCATCCTTTAGCCGCCAGCCCCGCGCCAACATTAGAACAGCTGATGCAATACCGGCAGTTAGCGATTTGCGATATTACCGGGCAGTCGCAAATACCGCCATTGTCGGCAAACTATTGGTATATCGACAGCTACTATTACATAGTCGCTCTGGTGTTGCAGGGCGTAGGCTGGGCATTAGTGCCTGAACATGTGGCAAAATCTGAGTGGTACATTGAAGATCTAAAAGAGCTTTCAACCGAGTATATTACCGAGCCATTGCTGGTGGAAATGGGCGTGGTGAATCGCCGAGATAAGCAAATTGGCCCAGTGATGCAATGGCTCTTTGATGAGCTGCATTCGGTGTTGCAGTGAAAATAAAGAATGTACTAGGATGTTCTCAGGCTCACTGCTAGAACGGTGCTACGCACCTACGAGGACGCCAACAAGTTGGCTACTAGGAAAAGCTAACAGCTTAAAAGCAAAGGCTAACACATCGTGCCGGTAATCTTTTGATTGGTGCTTTACCGTCTTGGATTTTCCTAGGACATAGGACCTCGTACCTAGGATCTATTTTTTCTCGAAGTGACACGGTCACGTCTCGCAGGGCGAAGCCCGCTCTCGTCTTAGCATTTAATTAAAAAGGAAAAGTATGAAACGGAATTCGTTTGGGTTGTTGATTTTACTGATTTTGAACAGTGCTGGCTGTTCATCAAACTCAGCGGCTAATGCCGGCTGTGACTTTGTCAGTGGCGCACATGGTAATGCGGAGCAAAGAGAACAGCGAGAAGTGATTGGTGGCAGTCCGGCGGCATCAGCTAATAATAGAGATACTGAGGTCGGTATCATCAATGCCATTCTGGGCGTGTTTACTCGTCAGATTAACGATGATGAAGAGTGTTTATAAGCGAAAGACAGGACGCTCGCAGGCTCGCTGCTAGGACCTAGGTTCTAGGGCGCCAACATTTAAGATAGGGCACTCGCAAGCTCGTTTCTAGGACGTTCGCACACTCACTACGAGGACGCCAACAAGTTGGCTGCTAGGAAAAGCTTAAAGATAACAGCTCTACATCTTTTTGCTTTACCGTCTTAGCTTTCCCTAGGATCTATCTTTTGCTTTTCCTAGGACCTCGAACCTATCTTAGCTTTTCCTAGAAGTGACGAAGTCACGCTCTCGCAGGGCGAAGCCCGACCTCGTCTAAGCCTTTTATTCCGGCACTTCCTGCTTAACGATTGTCTTACCACCGTTATGGCCGATGCGACGCTCTAAATAGTCGAGCATCTCTTTGGCGGTCGTATCTAGCTGCCAAGGTGGGTTGATGATCCACAGGCCTGCAGCTGTCATGCCAAATTCATTGCTATCAGGCTTAATCGCTTGCTCGATACGTAATTGGTTTTTAATGCCGCTTTCAGCGAGTAGCTTAAGCATGCCTTCTGTTTGGTCGCGATCGACTACCGGATACCACAACATAAATACGCCAGTAGAGAAGCGTTTGTGGGCTTTGATGATCGCTTTAGCCACGTCTTGATAGTCAGTTTTGATTTCGTAACTCGGGTCAATCAAAATCACGCCACGACGCTCAAGCGGTGGCACTGCAGCAATCAGGCCTTTAAGACCATCACCTTTGATAACGCGTACAGCGCGATCGCCGCTAAACTGCTCGTCTAAGGTTAAAAAGTCGGTGCCGTGTAGTTCGTGCAGTACCATGCGGTCTTTTTCTCGCATGTTCATATCAACAAATGCTGGCGAGCCTGGGTAAAATTCCAGTTCCGCTTTGCCTTGGTTGAAATGCTTCACATCTTCTATGTACTGCACTAAAGATTCTGGTAAGTCGGTTCTTTCCCACAGTCTGGCTACGCCATCTAGGTATTCGCCAGTTTTCTTTGAAAACTCATCAGTTAACGCATAGCCGCCTGCCCCCGCATGGGTGTCGATATAAGCCATTGGCTTATCTTTTTTGTGCATGAGTTTGAGGACTTGCAGCAAAATTGCGTGCTTGAGAACATCGGCATAATTGCCTGCGTGGTAGCCGTGACGATAACTTAACATTGCGTTTTAAACCAAAGATGAACAGAGCGCTGATTATATACCCAAACCGCACCGATGTGCAGAATTCAGTGGTAATCGAGCACTCGGACTGCCGCCAATAGCCGCTAGTCGATTGCAGATTAGCTCAAATAGCGGATCACAACTTAAGGGTTTGTCGCTGCATCCACATAATATTGTCGTTCACTAACGGCAGTTGCCAAATTGCCGTGCCATCGTCTTGGTAGACACGATAGAAACTTAACTGTTCTTGAGTTAAGTGCTGCTTTCTTAGAGCGAGATAGATAATTTGCGCGGTATCAGACAGTGCATTGGGTGAAGACAGGGTGGTTTTGCTGACTTCAATATCGAAGCGTTCAACGGTGCGTTGTTGCCATTTTTCTGTGGTGCGCTTGAAGTGACCACGGATCTCGTAGCGGATCGGCGTGGTGTAACAGTCTTCGTCGGTGATACAGGCGGCAAAATAGAATATGCCGTTATCTGAGGCGAGGTCGACCAATGAAATACGAATGTCGCTACGAACTAAGCGGTGATCATCGATAGCGAAATACAGATCGCCATGGTAGATCTGTTCCTTTAAATCGCCTTGATGCTTTTTAAGCTCTGGTAAGTCTAACTTGTTATAGGTCTTCTGCTCCATTCTGATCTTAGTGGTTAGAAAATCTGATAACTCTAGTTGGCTGCCGTGATCGGTTTCGCTACTGATATTGATCAGCTGGTTGCCACTGCATTGATTTTGTTGGTAGTCAGGGCAAATAGCAAAGCTGTCCATCTTGTCGCTAAGTAGTGCAAAACTAGTAAAACTACTGAAAGGCGCTTGCCAATTGGGTTCGTTACTTATTTGGTTCGCCAGACGTTTATTGGCTATTTCGGCCGAGAACTGCACTTGGTCGGTAGCTGTAAACACCCGAATATTACCGCTGACATTACTGAGCTTACTGTTTACTAAGATCTCGTTATAAGGCGCTTGATGGTGGTTGATATAAGCGTAGCCGAGTAAGAACAGTGAGGCGATAACCGCTATAGCAAACACCAGCACAGCCTTTGGCTTTTTAAACTTGGTTTTGTTTTGGTTAGCAAGATGCAACACATAACCGTGTCTTGGAATGGTTTTTAGCTCAATGTCTGGGTAGTTAGCCAGTTTTTTTCTGAGTACGCTAATGCATTGCTGCAGTGATGATGCTGAGACCACTCTGTCGTGCCAACCAGCTTCTAGTAAGGCTTCGCGGGTAATGAGAGTGCCTTGATGCTTAAGCATCAATTGCAGAACGGCGGTTTCGGCGTAGCTAAGTTCAATACGTGACGAGTCCTCAGCATCGATAAGGTGCTGTTGAGTCACGTTTAAGCTTAGCATTGGCGTTATTTGCACGGGCGTTCTCTTATAAAACAGATATCTAATTGAGTATATTCTTAGGTCTATTTCTGAGGAAATCTTTGCCCGTAAACTTTGATCCACTTCCTGATTTCCATAAAGGTTGCCATCTAGCGCAATAAGTTTGTTGGCATGAGAAAATCGACTTACGCATATCCATGGTCAATTTTGGGTAAATGCGTAAAGAGGTTAAGGGTATTGCGGTTGACCTAAAAAGTTGCAGCCCAACGCAAAGCGTTGGGCTGCTTGCTCTCTTTGTCTGATCAACTTGCAGGGACATCAGACTGAGACATCAATTACTTTTGGGTTTAACCTTAAAGGTTATGCACCTTTTTAAGGTTGTCTAGCGAGTGACAAACCGCGCAAGCTTCAACTTGTAGCTCATTGGCAGCAACACCGAATCGACCACCATTTTGCTCCATATGCGCACGTACCGCTTTGTTGATCACCATCTTACCGTTAGCGTCTTCTTGTTTAGCATGACAAGCGTAACAAGTTGCTGAAACTGGTGAGGTATAAGCATCAACAGTGATATCGGTTGCTGGGTGTGCACGTGAATCTGGGTTGTAATCCAAGTCTAGCGCTAATGGACGACCTACGGCAGTTAAACGGTCAACACCAAAGGTATCGCCTTCGTGGCAGCGGTAACAGTTAGCCTTGTCGGCAGGGAACTCAATATTACGTACACCATTTTCACGATCTTGAGTCGCACGTTGGTTAGTATGCAGTGAGTGCATCCATACCTTATGGTCTGGGTGACTGACGGTTAGCTGCTCAACATAGTCCCAATCACTTGGTTTGGTGTGCATCTCACGAATCGCCTGAGTTGGCGGTGTGTTCGGGTTATGACAAGCCAAGCATGGGTCAACGATATCTGCCGTCGAGCTTAAGAAGCCAGGCTTACCTTTAGCAACCATGGCGCGTTCTTCAAACGGACGAACATGCTCACCGAGTTCATCATGGTCGTGACCAGAGAAACAGGTGGTGTCAGCCAGCTCTTTGTTGATTTCGGTATTGCGACTATGACAGTTACGACAAGCCAGCTCAGAGTTATCGTTAAACTCGTCATAACCGTGGCAAGAACCACAGGTCTTGTTGCTCACAATCACAGGACGTTTCGCTTCAGGCGCATCGGTTAGACCATTTTTATCGAAGAACCAACGCTTGTTCGCTTCTGCGTTTTTGGTGTGACCGGCTTGATCACAGCTCACTAGGTTTTGCGCACTATCGAAACAGTAGATAAAGCGGTTGGTAATGAAGCCAGCATCATCGATTAAGTCGCCAGAGATGGCGTCTTGAGTCACGATTGGGCCCATTAGGTAGGTAAACACATTGTCTTGTGAGTTATGTAGCGGAGTACGCTCACGCTCACCGGCTGGTGTGTTACCGCTACCATCTTGAGTGATGTCTTTCTTGTTACTCTTAACGAAAATGCTGTAACCACGGCTGGTGGTAAAGTCGACTGAGGTGCCCCAGTTCACATATAGCTGCAGGTTTTTAATCCAATCGGCATCTGCAGGATTGCTGTTGGCAACGGCAATACGCTCACCTTGGCGATCGAGTAAGGCAAAGCTGATCTCAGCATAATGCTCACCATCTTGCTCGATTAGTTTGGCCTTTTCTAAGCTGATATTAACGATGTTACGCTCGTCTTCAGCGACTGCTTTTTCTGACTTACTCATATGAACATCATAAGTGTTTTCAGGTGAGTGACAGGTCAAACAGCTGCCATTATCCGGTTGAGTGCTGTGGTCGTAAACAGGGTTGGTTGTCATGTCGTGACAGCTAGAGCAGGTTTCGCGAGTTGGTACTAGATTCCAGTTAGTGGCTTGCAGCTCGGTTTCGCTCACCTCTTTAGCGTGGCAGCTTGTACAGTTACCTAGCGCCTGTGGCGTAATACCAATATGTGCGGTATGCGCTAATACAGGCCAAACCATATCAGGGTTGTCCATGTAGTTGCTGGTGTGGCAACTTGCGCAGTTTTCAATATTGGCGCCGCCGTGCTTAATCGAGGCGATATCATCGTGACAGCTCAGGCACGAACTACCGTCGATAATGCCACGATTATCAGTGACTTCGCTGCCATCGACTTTATAGTCAGCGATCACTTCCGTCGCGGGTAGCTTGTCAGTTGCTAATACCGTAAATAGCACGCGCTGGGTGAAGTCGCTGTCATGACTCACATCACCCATCGACAGTGGCGCATGCATGGTGTAGCGGTAGCTACCGTCCATATTGTCAACTAAGGTACCTTCACAGCCTTTAGCTGGCGAACAAGTCTCACCCGCTAACTTTTGCCATTGTGAGCGCTCACCTTCGATTTGTGGCAGCAGCTGCGCGGCATTCACTTTAATCGCGGCAATTTTTATTACCGGAATAGCCAGTTCGTTCTCGGCGCTGAAGTCGATACTTAGCACATTATCAGTAATTGTGGTGTTAGTTAGCGTTAGTGTCAGCACTTCAGCTTGAGTAGTGGTATTGCCGCCAGGCTGACCATCTTCACCGTCTTTGCCATCATCACCAGAACAGGCTGTCATACCGATTGAGCATGCAGCAACAAGCGTGGCGTAGCACAATCTTGTTTTAAATTTATTTGCGTTCATCATCACTTATCTCTCTTTTATTTCTTCTATTGCCGTTTGATTTATCAACGACCGAAAAAGTGTGCCCTAAGCAGATAGACTAGAATGTGAACAGATACCTATTTATAGTTATCTTGAAGTTTTTTAGGTGCTTTTCAGTTGCTTTGAGCTGTTTTGAGGGTTTTTGAGCTGTAAAATTGCGCAAAACGGCTTTGAAATAGCAGCTAGAAGCTAAAGTGGTAGATATGGTTTCCTGATGTGTAGTGGTATCATCACTGTGTCAGTATTTCTAACTAGAGCCTAATTGTGACCAGCATTTTCTTTAATCGCCATTACCCAACAATCGAATCCGCCTGTGAACGCTGGGGACTCGTTTACGATCCCGATGCAGAATTTGAATTGGTATTTGAAGATAATGTGCTGACATTAATCAAGCGTGATGAACCTAAACTAAAAGGTATTTCGGTCGATTTCGTCACCGGTGCCGTGGCCCATCGTCGCAAATTTGGTGGTGGTCGTGGTCAATCAATCGCTAAAGCGGTAGGCCTTAAGCAAGGGGTTACTCCAACTGTGGTTGATGGTACTGCTGGTCTTGGTCGTGATGCCTTTGTATTGGCGAGCCTAGGATGTAAGGTGCTGATGGTTGAGCGCCATCCGATTGTGGCTGCATTATTAGAAGATGGTCTACGCCGCGCCTATGACGACGCTGAAATCGGTGACTGGATGCGTGAGCGTATGAGCTTGTTTCACGGCTCAAGTATTGACTCATTGGCTGACGCAGCAAAAGCATCAGATACAGAAGTGGATGTGGTCTATCTGGATCCTATGTATCCGCACCGCGAAAAGTCGGCGCTAGTGAAAAAAGAGATGCGCGTGTTTCAGTCATTAGTGGGCGCAGATCTCGATGCCGACGGCTTGTTAGCGCCAGCGATGACACTCGCCACAAAGCGCGTCGTGGTTAAGCGCCCAGATTATGCTGATGATTTAGATGGCGTCAAACCTAGCATGGTGATTGCCACCAAGAAAAACCGTTTCGATGTTTATGTGAAGGCGGCAATGACGGCCTAGTTTAGATGATATAAAGCGTAATGTTTTGGCATTTGATAACACCTGAATCTGCCAATTTCCGTAAAAATTGCCTCTTGTTAGATTAGCTAATAAGGGGCTTTTTATTGTCAGGTTATTCATGCGCGAGATAACAGTTAAGCATTATTGTTTAGCTGACACTATGAGAACATAAAAAATAATGCTTATATTCAAGCGCTTGAGTCTGCAGTAGAAGCAATGCAGCAAGCGGCGGGATTAATGTGAGAAGAATAAGTGAACATAACGGCTAGTATTCAAGATACAGTATTAACACCATTTACTCGAAGTATGTATCAAAAAGCCTCCCTAGTTATTGGCTTAGGCGTGCTACTTGGCGCGTGCTTTTATGATGCTCAGACTTTCTCGATAGTGTTGACTGGTTTAGTCGCGGTTTACGTTATTGTCAGTTTTGTTTTTAAGCCTAAGCTACGACAGCATATTTACCTTAAAGATGGTTCACTGCGGGTATCAAAGTCAGCGCGAATGTCTGGCTTTGATAAATGGGTATTTGGTTTTTCCATAGTGATTGCCGCTGTGAGTAATATCTATGTTTTAGCGAATATCACCATGGTAATGGTTGGTATTGTGGCGTATCAAATATGCCTATTTGCATTGGTCTACAGACGGTTGCATCGGCGAGACGAGCTTGTTTTGCCCTTGACTGAGAAATATTTATTGCTTGAGAACAAGCAGTCTAACTGTTTGCTGCTGCAAAGGTTTGATATCTATTTATTAAAGCAGCCCGTAGAAACATTACCGCAGCCTGCAGCTGAGGAAGTGGAGCAAAGCGAAGCTAAAGAACGGGAACTTGTGTTTGTTGGCACCATCTCTCTTGAAGAAGACCCATTCGAAGGTGATGATGCAAAGACAGTCATTGCACAGCTAAATCAGCATTTGTGCATGACGGCGGGACACACAATGATTAAAAAGTCGTGGCGAGATGGAGTAAAGATATTTCTATTGAGCCTCGCTGGTTTATACGCTTACGTTTTTTGGCTGCCTAGCTTGTTTAAATTTATGTTTCCCGTAGGCCGTTATCGAAATAAATTTGGTGATGTCATTTATCGGACTGAATCTATGTCAGATTGGGGAGTGATCTTTATGATGGTCATTATGTTTATCATGCTCGCTTTACCTTGTTTGGCTTATGTATTTTGCTTTTATAGTGAGGTTAAATCTCGCTCCTTTAAGGCGGTTTGTGTAACTAAAGAGGAGCTTTGGTTGTTAACTCCGGGCGTAAATGGTCACGACTCGAGAAAGATATTACGCGCTGAAATGGCTCACATCAGCTGGGCTGATGTTCAAGCAGGGGCGGAAGATGTAGGCCCACCGCGTTTATATATCGACGGTGATATAAAGCTGATTGGAGTGGATACTAATCTCATATCATTAAGCGGTTGGGCGTGGGGAGGGCGATTCATTCTCAATCATTTAGTGAAACTAGGGCTGCCAGTGAGATTAGTATGGCAAGATAATCAGCTAAGAGTCGAGTAGCCAAGTACATTTATGGATTTACTTGCTCAAGACCTACTTGGGTAAGGCATTGGTGGTAACTAATATTAAAAAAGCCTAGCTGTTTAGCTAGGCTTTGTTGTTTCTGCGCTTGGTAAAATACAGCAGCTAGTAACAGTCGTTAGTATAAGTACAGTACTGAAGCTAAACCTAAGAAGCAGAAGAAGCCCACTACGTCAGTTACCGTGGTTAATATCACCGAGCCTGACAGCGCAGCGTCTTGATTCATCTTTTGCAAGATCATCGGCACCATGACACCGGCAATGGCCGCCACCGCCATATTAATCAAAATGGCTGCGCCGATTACGGTGCCGATAATGGGGTCGTGAAACCAGTATCCGGCGATTAAGCCAATCACTATCGCCCACAACACGCCATTTAAGATGCCAATGCCGAGCTCGTTCTTTAATAGCGACATGAAGTTACCCGATGAAATCTGACCCATGGCCATACCGCGGATCATCAGGGTGAGCGACTGGCTGCCGGCAATGCCGCCCATTGAGGCTACAATCGGCATCAGTACCGCGAGGGCAACGACTTTTTCCAGTACATTTTCAAACAGGCCGATGGTGGCCGAAGCTAAAAACGCGGTGAGTAAGTTAATCCCAAGCCACACTGCACGTCGTCGAGCGCCCACGGTAATCGGCGCGAACAAATCGTCGTCTTCGTCCATACCCGCAGTTGCCATTAACTGCGCTTCGTAATGCTCACGCACTAGTGCGGTGGCGGTGCGCAGTGTCATGCGGCCAATCATGATGCCGTTGGCATCGACGACGGCAATTTCTAATTCGTTACTGTGCTCAATGGCTTCAGCGGCCTCAATTAAGCTGGAGTCAGCAAGAATCGAGCGACTGTCTTCCCAAAGTAAGCTTTCTAAGGTGGATTCTGGCGCGGCGCGAAAAACATCGTGGCGGCGCACACTACCAATGTATTTATCGTCATCATCGAGCAAAAACACATGATCGTTACAGTCGAGTTTGATCCGGCGGAAGAAACGCTGGGCTTGTGACACGGTAGAAGTCAGATTTAGCGCTAAGAATTGATGCTCAGCATAACGGCCAATCTCATTTTCAGAGTATTGATCGTAGCGGTCATAGTGCTGTCGTTGACGTTCGCCCATTTGTGACAGCGCACGATCTGTCATCGCCTCGGGTAGCGTGTCACTCCATTCAATCAGATCTTCTGGCGAAATTTGCGAGAATAGCTGGTCTAGTTCAGCCTCCGGCATCTCATTCAAAATGCCGTTACGCGGGTCGGCGCGCATCAAGTCTAGTACGCCAATGCGCTCGTCGGTATCAACTTGAGACCAGCGCTCATAACGCTCATCTAGCGGCAATGATTCTAGTAGCAGTGCCACAGTGCCCGGCTCAGCCTCTTCTAGCATTTCATCGAAGAGTTCTGCTTGCTGTTCACCTTCGGCATTGGTCAGTTGCTCAACCGATTGACTCACTTCTACCATGGCTAACTCAGGCGTTTCATATTCTGAATCGCTTGGATGTTGGCTGTTGTCGATAGGGAGTTTATCTTTTGGCAATGGCATGGCTAACTGACCTTAAGTGAGGCTTTAAAAAGGGCGAAACTGATTTTTGAATGCTAATGCAAGAAAGCAAATACAAAAAGCTAATATCAAAATAGTACAAAAATTTTATTGATTAAATTGCTGACTCGCAATGAGTTTGCTAGTTATGGTTTTACCTAGCTGAGGCCAATAATAGCATTGTGCCGAGTTGATATGGTAGAGGAAAAGTGAAAGGGAGCGGATAGGCAGCAATTATTCCGTGCACATTAAGCATGGATGTGAATTGGCTTATATATCCCTTCTTTCTATCTGTGTTTATTTGGTTTTAATTCAACTAGGATTAGGCAACTGTTTTCAACTTAGCTATATAACGAAGGGATAATCTGATGATCGAACAAGGCCAACAACTTCCTGCAGGCACTCTTGCAGAGCTTACTAAAGACGGTATGGTTAACCATGATGTTGTTACGTTTTTTGCTGGCAAAAAAGTGGTGCTGTTTGCCGTACCTGGCGCGTTTACGCCAACATGCTCAGAAGCACACCTGCCTGGCTTTGTAGTATTAGCTGACCAATTAAAAGCAAAGGGCGTTGACGGCATTGCTTGTGTATCTGTTAACGATGCCTTTGTGATGAAAGCTTGGGGCGAAGCGCAAAATGCCTCTGAATTAATAATGTTAGCCGATGGCGATGCCAGCTTTACTAAAGCACTCGGCCTTGAAATGGATACCGCTGCATTTGGTGGCATTCGTTCACAGCGCTATGCCATGGTGGTTGATAATGGCGTAGTCACTACATTGAATGTTGAGGCGCCAAAATCATTTGAAGTGAGTACGGCAGAAGCGATTTTAGCAACACTTTAAGTCGGACTGCTTTAAGTAAAAGGGAGCCGCTTGGCTCTTTTTTATTAAGCAGCTTTAATGCCTAAGCTGACTTCAATACTATCAACACTTTGCTGCACTTCTTGTGCAATGATTTCACTTTGCTCTGATGCCGCCTTAGCGTGATTTTTAAGGCTTATCATGGCGATAGCAAAGTCATCTAAATGGCGGACTTGCTGTTGAGTATGTATAGCGCCTTGCTGAGCGGTAATGGCCATTTCGCTGGCTTGTGTCTGTACGCTTTGGGCGACTTGCCATAGGCTGTTGGCACGGGACTGCTGTACTTGGGTGGCATCTTTAATCCCTTCAACTCTAGAGCCTAGATCGCTGTTGGCTTGAGTGAGTTGATTGAGTATATCCATAATCTCTTGCAGTGATACTTGAGTGCGTTGCGACAGGTTGCGAACCTCCTCTGCTACCACGGCAAAGCCTCGCCCTTGCTCGCCCGCTCGCGCAGCCTCTATGGCAGCATTGAGTGCTAACAGGTTGGTTTGCTCGGCAATATTGCCGATAACATCGATGATTTGTGACACATCGACAACCGAAGTCGATAGACTGGTTAAGGCTTGATGACAATGGTCTACGGCAGAGTGAGTCTCGTCGGTAGCATCGAGAACAGCCTGCGCCTCTTGTTGGCTCTGTTGCATCTGCAGTTGTGTTTGCAGTGCGCTTTGTTCCACTTTCTCAGAGGTGTCACATACCTCTTTGGCTAAGGTACGAATTTGTTCTGTTTGCTGTTGAGCCGATAGCACGACCTGTTGAGTTTGCTCTGTGCTTGCCGAAATATGACCAATGCGATTAACGAGTTGAGTAAGCGAGTCAGAGACTTGTGTCATCTGTTGTCGTTGATGCTTATCTTCTTTTTCAAAACGATTGAGTAGTTGATTAAAATAATTGGCTATTTGCCCCGTTTCGCAACGTCGATGAATAGGAATGCGCTCGCGACTGTTTGATTCGGTCAGTTTATGAAATGCCCTGTTAAGTTGCTTGAGCGGATTTACTACCCACTGCTGTAATAAAATCAGGTAACTGGCGGCAAAAATAATCAAGATGGTAACCATAGTGTAGATGGCAAACATCAGTCTTTGCTTCAGAGTGATATTTTGTTCTTGCTGTTGAACGCCTAACGCTAACAGCTGTTGTTCAATGACGCTAATATTAGAAATTAATAGCCGTTGTGATTGTTGGTTCTCAATCATTAGGGCGTGGGTATTATCGATCTCTTTGTTGTAGCGTTTACTTAAACTGAGTAGTTCAGCTCGAGAATCTTCACCTATTTCTATGGTTTCTGGCTCATCTTCACCAAGGGCAAATTCGTCTGCTTCAAGGACCTCATAGATCCCAATTAAAGCAAGGGAATCAAGCTGAGCATTCCATTCTTTTAACTCTGTAATTAGGCTCTCTAATATCGATTTAAGCCGTTGTTCTTTGCCGACAAGGTAACCGTCGGTGATCTGTGACAAGTTATAGACTAGCGGCGGTAACAGGCGGGTTAACCTTAAATATTCATCGGCGAGTGCCGGGTGTTCGTCTAGTCCTATAATGGCGTAATCGGCCAAACGAGCGTTGTAATCTAGCATCTCTGACTCGGCGTGAGCTAACAGCTGCCTTGGGTTACCCGCTAACTTTCCTGCCGCGCGATAGTCACTATCTAAGGCTTGGGTAAAGGCTTCGACAGCTTGCTGTAGATGTTTGGTGTTTAGATCGTGTAGCGAAGCTATCTGCGCCTGCATATGTTCAAGCTTAACTTTGGCACTCTTAAGCTTACTGCTGTCTCCGCTGGATAAATAGCTATCGAGCTCACGCCTAATCTCGACGAGAAAACTCTGTTGGATCTGTTGCAGTTGGTAGGTCTGCTGCTCGATGACTTGGCGCTTGTCGTTACTCCAGAACACTACCGAAGCCAGTAACGCCGCAATCAATAACAGTGTAATTGAGGCCGAAAGGGAGAGAGTTGAGATTTTCATCTTGCACGCCAAATACTTAAATTGGCGTTAGAATATGGCTTTTTCGTTACAACAAAATTACAGCTAAGCCTTTATTTCAAATGACTTGAACAAAACCCATATAGATAAAGACTATTCAATCGGTAACCACACTTGAGCGTGTAATCCACCCTCACTGCGATTGGTGAGGATCACCTTGCCTTGGTGTCTGTCGACAATACGTTTGATAATTGCGAGCCCTAATCCTGAACCAACGCTGCCGCGAGCCGTATCGCCTTGGGTGAAAGGTTGGAACAGTTTTGGGATCTGCTCTTCATCGATACCGGGCCCATTATCTTCGACGCTAAAGCCGATGTATTTACCGTTAAATTGCGAAGTAATTTTGACCCACCCATTGCCGTAGCGATAAGCATTTTCGACTAGGTTGCTGAGTACGCGTTTAACGGCGATGCTTTGCATCGGTACGCTAGGGCATTGAGTGAGCTCTGAATCAATTTTGCCTTCTCGGTTTGATTCAGCTTGGATTACGTCCTGAATTAAATCATTGATTTGTGCAAGTTCACGGGTGCCTTCTTGATCTTGTCTGATATAGGAGATGAACTGATTGATAATGGCATCCATATCTTCAATATCGCTGACTATGCCCTCTTTCAGATACTGATCTTCTTCGACCATCATCTCTGATGCGAGTCGGATCCGGGTCAGTGGGGTGCGTAGATCATGGGAAATACCCGCCATTAATAGCGCTCTGTCTTGTTCCAGCTGCTTCATGCTGTGAGACATCTGGTTAAAGGTGTTGGTCACCTCGACAATCTCGGTTGAGCCACTTAAGGGCAGGGGATCCGGATAGTCGCCCCGAGATACCGCCGTGGCAGCTTTTTGTAGGCGTCTTAATGGACGATTCTGCTGACGCGCAAACCACCATCCACCGGCCACACTCAATGCGCCAATGACCATCAAATATAATGTTAGCGGTGAAAGATTTTTTTCGTTGAGGCCTGTAAGTGGCACTTTAATCCAGATCGATGGCGCCTGAGGTGGTCGGATCCAAATTTCAAACTCTTCACCTTGGGCGATGCGCACTTCAGCTTCTCCGCCCAAGTATTCAGACATTTGTGACGATAAGAAGTTGTAGTAAGTGGCGCGATCTATTCCAGCTATTCGAGCTTGCTTCTGGTTATAAAACTGCATGGTGTCATCGCGCACTTTAGCATTAAGGGCGTCGACCATGGTGAGGTGCTCACGACCGATATCGACCCCATCGACAAATAGCAATTTTACTTGCCTAGCTATCAACTGGTTTATTTGCTGATAGCTGGGCTTAATGAAATAAACGGCAACAGAGATGTATGACACCAGCTGGTTAGTTAGCAGCAGACAGCCAATCAACATTACGGTTTGGCTGAAGGAACTGCGTGGCAGTAAGCGCTGCCACCATCGTCTGTTTATCGACACCGAGTTAAAAAGCTTATCTATTTACGTGATTGGCCGTCAGGCACAAACACATAGCCTAATCCCCACACGGTTTGAATATAGCGTGGGTTGGCGGCATCTTTTTCAATGAGTCGGCGCAAACGTGAAACTTGTACGTCAATCGAGCGCTCCAGCGCAGAGTAATCACGGCCACGCGCCAGATTCATCAACTTATCACGTGAAAGGGGCTCTCTTGGGTGGCTGACAAGCACTTTAAGCACGGCAAATTCACCGCTGGTCAGTGCGATACTCTCTTCGCCATGATGCATTTCACGGGTGGCAAGATTTAGAGAGTATTCACCAAAAGTGATCTCTTCTTCTTGCTGAGTTGGTGCACCCGGCACGTCGGGTGTTTGACGACGCATAACGGCTTTAATACGGGCTAATAACTCTCGTGGATTAAAGGGCTTTGGTAAGTAGTCATCAGCACCTAATTCAAGACCGATAATTCTATCTACTTCATCGCCTTTTGCCGTCAACATCACGATAGGGATTGGGTTGCCAGTTTGACGCAGTCGGCGACAGATAGAGAGGCCGTCTTCACCGGGAAGCATAAGATCGAGTACTAATAGGTGAAAGTTTTCACGCTCGAGTAGGCGGTCCATCTGTTCGGCATTGGCGGCGCTGCGTACTTGATAACCTTGCTCCATCAAGTAACGTTCTAATAATGCGCGCAGTCTCATATCATCATCGACGACGAGAATTTTTGAGGTTTCTTGTCCCATGCTTAAGGTCCTTTTAACTCGGCGGCCAACTCTATATTAGTAGGCAAATAGCTGATATTGAATGTGATTCATTCTAATATAGCTGTTTTAATATGTTAATGACTAGCAGGCATTTTTGCGATTGCTACTAAGCTTTGTTTTAAGCGCAAGCTTGTTTAGTCTAAGCTTTTGAATATAAGCGAATTTAATGCTTGTTTACTCGTTAGCTTAAATTGTAAGTAAATTGGCATAGGTTGCAATTGGCTCGATAAGCGCAATAGCTCTAGCTAAGCTTTGCTGGATTTGTGCTATTATTTTTGCCCATGAATTTTTATCCCCCCTTTAGAAAGTAGAAGCTATGAGAACCGCAATCGTCACTCGTGAAGGTTTCGAGAAACTGCAAAAAGAGTTGAACTATCTTTGGCGTGAACATCGCCCTGAGATCACTAAAATTGTTAGCTGGGCTGCAAGTTTAGGTGATCGTAGTGAGAATGCCGATTACACCTTCAACAAGCGAAAGCTGCGTGAAATAGACCGTAGAGTACGTTATTTGCGTAAAACGCTCGAAAATGTACAAGTTGTCGATTATTCGCCGGCACAAGAGGGCAAGGTTTTTTTTGGCGCTTGGGTCGAAATCGAAAATGATGCTGGCGATAAACTAGAGTTTAAGATTGTTGGTTACGATGAGATCTTCGGTCGTAAGGATTACATCTCCATCGATTCGCCAATGGCTCGTGGTTTGTTGAAGAAAGAGGTCGATGACGAAGCTGTGATCAAGACGCCGACAGGTGAGCAAGTTTGGTATATCAATCGTATCTCCTATCAGGGTTTTGAATAGGCCCTCCTCCCTTTATCAAGGGAAGCCCTTAGGTTGCCAGTTCCTCTTCTGGTCGGCTCTGGGACAAAATACCCTATTTGTGGATTAACCAAATCCATGGGCTGTGGTATCTTTGGCGCAATATCCTTTATTAACTAGGCTCGACCTCTATTTATGCAAAATATTGCACAGCTCATCGCTGAGGAACTTAATGTTCGTCAGCAACAAGTTATCGATACCATTTCATTACTCGACGATGGCGCAACTGTGCCGTTTATTGCACGTTACCGTAAAGAAGCCACGGGTGGTCTAGATGACGCGCAATTGCGTACTCTTTACAGCCGTTTAGGCTATCTACGCGATCTAAATGATCGTCGTAACGTGATTTTGTCGAGCATTGAAGCCCAGAGTAAGTTAACTCCAGAGTTGAAAGCGGCAATCAATGCCGCAGATAGCAAGACGCGCCTAGAAGATCTCTATTTACCTTACAAGCCAAAACGCCGCACCAAGGGCCTTATTGCCATTGAAGCGGGTATCGAGCCTTTGGCCGATTATCTGTTGGCAAACCGCCAAGCTGATTGTGACGCCGTTGCTAGCGAGTATATCAATGCCGCTGCCGGTTTTAGCGATGCTAAAGCCGTACTCGATGGTGCGCGTTTCATCTTGATGGAGCGTTTCGCTGAAGACGCCGAGTTGCTGCAAAAAATTCGTACTCAAGTAGAGCAAAATGCAGTGCTTGAGAGCCGTATGGTTAAAGGTAAAGAGAAAGAAGGCGCCAAGTTTAGAGATTACTTCGAGCATTCTGAAAAGCTTGCGAGAGTGCCATCTCATCGCGCGTTGGCTATGTTGCGTGGTCGCAACGAAGGCGCGCTAAGCCTAAGTATTAACGCCGATCCCGGTCAGGAAGCTAAGCAGGCGAGTTACTGTGAAGTGATTATTATCGATCACTTCAAGCTAGGCTTGGGCGATGGCGCTGTCGATACCTGGTTAAAAACCGTCGTAGCGGCAACGTGGAAAGTTAAAATTGCGCTACAGATGGAAACTGAGTTTCTTGGCCGTACCCGTGATAGCGCAGAACAAGAAGCGATCAAGGTTTTTGCCCGCAACTTAGGCGATCTATTGATGGCTGCTCCTGCTGGCGCGAAAGCGACACTAGGTTTAGATCCGGGTCTACGCTCAGGTGTGAAAGTGGCTATCGTTAACGACACCGGCAAACTGATGGCGCACACCACTATTTTCCCACATGCTCCACAAAATCAGTGGGACAAGTCGGTTAGAACCTTAGCCAACCTAGTGAAGATGCATAAGGTTGAATTAATAGCGATTGGTAATGGCACTGCATCACGCGAGACCGATAAGCTAGCGGCAGATTTGATTAGCCAAGTAAAAGCTGACTTACCAAGACTGACCAAGATTATGGTTAGTGAAGCGGGGGCATCGGTTTACTCGGCATCTGAGCTAGCCTCTGAAGAATTCCCTGGTATTGATGTATCTATCCGTGGCGCAGTTTCTATTGCTCGTCGTTTGCAAGATCCATTAGCCGAGCTGGTGAAAATTGAGCCGAAGGCGATCGGTGTGGGTCAGTATCAACACGATGTGAGCCAAAGCCAATTATCAAGCTCCCTAGAAGCCGTTGTCGAAGACTGCGTAAACGGCGTGGGTGTCGATGTGAATATGGCCTCAGCTCCATTGCTGGCTCAGGTTGCCGGCCTTAATAAAACTTTGGCACGTAATATTGTGGCTCACCGTGACGAGCAAGGCCGTTTCAACAACCGGAAAGCCTTGCTTAAAGTTGCTCGCCTTGGACCAAAAGCTTATGAACAAGCGGCAGGTTTCTTGCGTATTACTGAAGGTGACAACCCACTCGATGGCTCTTCTGTGCATCCAGAGGCTTACTCATTAGTCGAGTCGATTGCTGCGGCCAAAAGTATGTCAGTTGCCGAATTAATTGGTAACTCTGAACTGCTCAAGACGCTAGAAGCGAAAGATTTTATCACCAGCGAATTTGGTCTACCGACTGTAACCGATATCTTGGCGGAACTTGATAAGCCGGGACGCGATCCTCGTGGTGAATTTAAAACTGCGACCTTTAAAGAGGGTGTAGAAGAGATCAAAGATCTTAAGCTGGATATGATCTTAGAAGGCGTGGTAACCAACGTGACTAACTTCGGCGCCTTCGTTGACGTAGGCGTACATCAAGATGGTTTAGTGCATATCTCATCGATGACCGACAAGTTTATCGACGATCCGCACAAGGTGGTTAAAGCCGGCGATATCGTTAAAGTGAAAGTGATGGAAGTGGATGCAGAACGTCGCCGTATCGGTCTAAGTATGCGTCTTGAAGACAAGGCTGGTGATGCACCTAAGAGTGCGCCGCGTCCAGCCGCGAGTAAAGGCGCTCCTAATAAAGGCGCTAATCAACGTCCACAGCAAAAGACTCACAAACCAAAGCAGCAAGCAAATGCCGCTATGGGGAATGCCTTTGCCGATGCGTTCGCTAAACTTAAAAAGTAATCAGCGTTAATCGAGACACAAAAAAACCGACAACTGCGTTTGTCGGTTTTTTTATGCGGTTTCTAAAAAGTCTGGAGGACTACTCGGCTCGGTGCGCTGCTGATAAAAGGCTTCAATCCGTATGCCAAAGTCTTGATAAAACTGCAGTGGTTCATCAGGCATAGGGTGTTTATTCGGTTCCTTCTCGTTAACGGGCAGTTGTTGTGCGGGCAATTTAATATCACTGCGCTTGAGTGGCGCTCGCTGACTTAAAAGCTGCTTTAGGTTAAGCGCTTGGCTTTGCTTTTGTTTTTCCTGACCCGATTGCTCTTGTTGTTGAGACTGACCTTGCTGTTTTTCTTGCACCGACTCGCGCAGCTTGGCTTGAGTCTGAGTTTGATCGGCAGTACGTTCATGTTGCGGACTAAAGGCGCGCTCTTCGTGGCCTTTGGTTGGTTGCTGCGGAGGAATAATCGGTGGGCGCTGTTGGCTATCCGTGCGCGCAGAATCGGTTGCAGCATTGGATGTTGCAATCGGCACGTTGGGATAGTTGGTCACCACTAACATAATATTACCCGCGAAAAGTTATGTTTAAATATTAACCAATGCGGGGCGAAAGATAAAGCTAACTCTTTAGACTGGTTAGCTTTATCTTGATGCATTTTCGAATAATCAATGCGGTCTTATACCAATCAGTATAAACATTTAGTCACTCAGCGAGAGTTTAGCGGTTTTGAGGCAAGGTCATTAAATGCTCCTGCATTAATGACATTCACCACATCCATGTGGTTTGCAACGAGTGAAGGGCATAGCTGTTCTACGTTCAAGCTCGTTAACACAGCATCAGAATCGCTAAAACTCGCCATTCTGGAGCGTTTTTGGCTGCCTACTTCTACGTTGATTAGCTTTATAAGGGAATAACCATTATTACAGCTATTCGCCTTGAATTAGTTTGCCAAAAATCGCTCTGAGCTGATCAAATTCTTGTACTGATTGGTATTAATCAAGCCAAATTGATTAGCTCTGTTCGTCTAGCCATAGATTGAAGCCGTCGAGGAACTCCTGTTGATGGCTAATAAATGGAGCGTGGGAGGCCTTGCTTAGCAATAGATCTTGGCTGTTTGGCAGTTGTGGCATGGCTTTTATCATTCTGCGTGGCACCAAACCATCTAATCGTCCCCAGATTCTTAGCCAAGGCTGGTTGATCTGAGGCAGCTCTGCACGTAAATCCACTTGTTCAAGCATCTTTAGCCCTTGAGCTAGCGCAGGCTCTTGAGCTCTAGGTCTAGCGAGCACTAACTCACGTAACCGCTTGATGTCGCCCTTGGCCGTTGCACTTCCCATGGCTTGAATAGCGAGGAAACGCTCGATGGTCTTATCCAGATCTTGAGTCAGTTGCTGGGCGAATTGGCTCAGTACCTGTTCCGGGATCCCAGGCCAATCCTCACCAGCCATAAAGCAAGGTGATGAGGCGATAGTGCACAGGGCCGACACGCGCTGCGGATGATGTATCGCGGCTAATGTGGCTACGAGCCCACCGAGAGACCAGCCTGTCCAGATCGCTTGTTCTGGAACGGCGTCCAAGATAGCGTCTAGCCAGTCGTGAATATCGCCGTTGAGGGCTTGGCTATGGCCAAATCCCGGCAGATCAACGAAGTGAACCCTATACTTGGCTAATGCACCTCGTAACGGAGTAAATACGGCGCTGTTAACCCCCCAACCATGAAGCATCACAACATCGGGCCCTTGACCGATAGATTCTATATGGATTTGGGTCTGACTCATTTTGGGCCTCGTTGGTTAACATTGGAACATTAAAGATGGAAAAGGATTTCACTTATCAAGCAAATACCATGGACTCGGTGGCTATCGGCAATTTTACCCAATCGCTGTTTATTGTGCCATCAACATATCAATTCAGTTAATCGTGGGATCTGTACGGTTTGCCTGCATGCTTGCCGTTATCAAACGCCCATTTGTTTAGGTTGTGGTGGTGAGATGCTGATGACGATGGCTTTTTGTGGTCACTGCATGGCATCAACGCCATTAACCGTTATCGCTCCCTGTAGTTACCATGATGGGTTAGGTCACTGGGTGGGGCAGATCAAATATCAGGCGCAATTTTCGGTGATCGATGTGCTGGTCGATGCGCTCGTTCAACGTATCCTTTATCTAGAATATTTGGGCTTTATTCAGCTGCCACAGGTACTAATAGCCGTGCCGCTGCATAACAAAAGGCTGCGACAGAGAGGCTTTAACCAGGCTTGGCTTATCGCGCAGGCGCTTTCTAAACGACTCGATATCCCACTCGTCGACAATATGCTGTTTAGGGTGAGGGAGACTCGACCACAAGCGGGACTATCGGGTAAGTTGCGCCGTAAAAATCTCAAGGGCGCCTTTGAGCTGTCATCTGAATTTTGTTGGCAGCGTGTGGCGTTGATCGATGACGTGGTGACGACAGGAACCACGGTTGATGAGATCGCGAGTTTATTGCAGCGACAGCACACCCAAGTTCAAGTCTGGTGCCTGGCTAGAGCCGAGGCACCAGAGAGTCGATAAATATTATGGCTATCGAGTCGCTATTAGTGAAGTGCTGGAATAAAGTAGAGCGCGTTAGCATAAGCTTTCTCTGAGCCAAGCCAAATATTTCTAAACAGCAGGTTATCGGCTAGCGCCACTATGGCGCCCTTGTTACGTGACTCGACGATAACCGCTGGCGAATCACTAAAGCTGTGCTGGTACTCCTTAGCGAGGTAGCCGCTTAATAGCGGCTTAGAGGCGTAGTTCGCCGCGACAGAAAAGGCCTTAGTGGTCTGGGAGAAGCCTAATACCCTGTTCTTCATCACTGGCAGGCGATCGCCATAGAGGCCAAAGCTGATCGGGTGGCTAGTATCGAGTTTGAGTTCGACAATCGCGCCGCCTATCTGCTGTTTGGCACTGAAATTTGATTTCTGCTCGAATGACAGACCGTCGGCATCAAACAACTGCTTATAGAAGCGTTCGCTACGAGGGTCGGTTTTAAGTAAGTTGGAGTCACTTAGCCAATTCAGTGCGCCTTTTTGCGCAATCACCACACCACCTTCAGAGGCAAACTGTCCCAGCTTACGGGCAAAGCGATCGTTTAAGGTTTTATAGTTGCCATCGGCCAGTAGTACATGGCTGTAATCGGCTAGTTTTATCGATGCTAGGTCATTGCTATCGACCAGCGTAGTGGCAACGCCTAAGGTGTTATCTAGGTAATACCATAGCTGCCCAACTTCAGAAATAGAGGTGCCTTTACCGCTGACTATGAGGGGGCGAATAGGTTTGATGAGCTTAAAGTCGGGACTGCCGAGATCTATGCCCTTGCTAGCAGCGCTGGTATTAGCCGCGATGACATCGACTTTTAGCTGCTGAGCTAACAGCTGAACACGCTGGCTTATCTCACTTGCGGTGAAGTTATCCTGCTTTAGAGGCACTTGCAGTGTACCCGCCACAAAGTCTACCTCGCCATCGCTGGCTTTAATGCTGAACGGTTTGGCGGCAAATTTAACCCTGATCCCTTGATTGAGTAGCTGCTGCAGTAATAAAGCTGCATGGCTATCGCGCCAATCTATGAGTAGGGCGACGGTATCCTTGTTCCAGCTCGGCGGTGAAAACTCCGCTGGCGTTTGGCTGAGTACGCTGAGTTCGAGTTTGACGTTACGACGCAGAGTGAGATTGAATGCATGTTGTAGATTCCAAGTGGAGATATCATAAAAGGTAGGATCGACAAACTCGGTTCTATCGTCAAACATCGCCATAAGTAATGCACTCTGCGCCTGTTTGTTAGGGATATAAATACTGCTATAAACATCAAAGTCGATGCCAGACTGAGTGAGCTTATTAGTGAGGTAGTAGTACTCGATCTGATGTTGTCTGAGCAGCTCTGTTAGCGCACGAATTCTGCTTGGGTCATGGTTAGTCGTGAGCAGCAGCCCTGCCTGACGAGGCTTTTTCTTCATCGCTTTTTGATGCTTCCCCTTAAAAAACTCCGCCTGATATTGCTCTAGTTCCGGCTTTAACGCCAAGGCGCCTTTGAGGCTGGAGATTGAGGTCGCATATTGATTCTCTATGCCCTCTTGAAGGTGCACTATGCCATTGACCGAGTCCTGTTGTTGACCGCGGGCGCTAGCCTGTTCAAACAAGACTCCTATGGCACCATTGATATCTGGATAGGTAGAGCCTTTGCCATAGAAGAAATCATCGAATAACTGACGGCTAAAGTAACTTTGCTTATTATCATCTAGCGCGGCTTGATGGTAAGCGGCAAGTTTTGCGGTAAGTTTTTGGTTACCCGCTGGAGTGAGCGGGTGGGTGCGCTCGGGAACCCCAGGTTGGAAAAAGTACGTGAAGTTATGGCCCATCTCATGAAAGTCGCCCACATAGTGAGGCTGCCAGCGGTGAAATAGGGCGACACGGCCTTGAGATTCAGGATGGCGTAGGAACAGCCAGTCGCGATTGAGGTCGGCAAAATAATGGTTACTTCTGCCCGTAGGCCAGCCCTGTTTGTGTTCCTTATGATTCGGATCGCTGACAACGACTTTGCCAGCATAGCCACTGGCCCATGTTGAAAACCGGTCGAGTCCATCGGGGTTTTGGCTCGGGGTGATAAGTACCACGGCCTGCTCAAGCAGATCCTTGACCCATTTATCTTCGCTGGTGGCTAGCATATGGCTAAGCTTTAGTGCGCTGTGAGCGCCGCTGATCTCATCGCCGTGAATTGAGTAGGCCAGCCAAATAATCAGTGGCCCACTTTGCTCCGCTCCATATTTCACTTGTTGGCGCTGTTCTAAGATTTTATCCAGCTTGGATTGATTATTTACCGAGGTAATAACCGCGGTTAATTGCTGCCTTGCCTCATGACTTTGCCCCGTGTTTTCTAGGGATACTCTCGGGTTTTGTGCAGCGATCTCTTTAAGGTAGTAATTAATCTGATCGTGTCTAAGTAAGCGCTCTCCGAGTGGGTAACCCAGAAACTCCTCGGGGCTAGTGGTGCTGACACCATAGAGGGGGTTGTCTGTTAAACGTGTCTTCTTTGCTTCGGCAAAAAAGGAGGATGACATCAAAAAAGCACACAAAAACACGATACAGATTCTGAGCATGGAATTTTTCATTATATTTATAATATTGTTGTTAAATTAGCAGCTCAGCGTTGACAAAACCACAGTCGAGTTAGATAAAAAACTGTGATCTGATCGCTATTTATTCTTAATCTGTGAGGGTTAGGGGCTACAAAGGAATGCCGAGTAAGAGTATTATAGGAATAATTCTTACTAAAACACTCAGGTTTATCCCTGACGGAGCATGTTTTCATGATTACCATTTCCGAAGCAGCTCAGGCGCATTTTGTTAAATTGTTATCAGATCAGCCTGAAGGAACTCACATTCGAGTATTTGTTATCAGCCCAGGTACTGCGCAGGCTGAGTGTGGCGTATCGTACTGTCCACCAGATGCGGTTGAAGCTGACGACACAGAACTAGAATTCACTGGCTTTAATGCCATGGTTGATGAGAAAAGCGCTCCTTTCCTTGAAGAGGCGACAATTGACTTCGTTACCGATCAGCTAGGTTCACAGTTAACGCTTAAAGCGCCTAACGCTAAAATGCGTAAAGTGTCTGACGATGCGTCATTACAAGAGCGTATCGAGTACGTTATCCAATCTGAAATCAACCCACAGTTAGCAAGTCATGGTGGTAACATCATGCTAGTTGAAATCACTGAAGACGGCATCGCTGTATTGCAGTTTGGTGGTGGTTGTAACGGTTGCTCTATGGTCGATGTCACCCTAAAAGATGGTATCGAGAAGCAACTACTTGAAATGTTCCCAGGTGAGCTATCAGGCGTTAAAGATGTAACAGAACATCAGCACGGCGAGCACTCTTACCAGTAATACTGGATATAGAGTTAGCATAAAAAACGCGACCAATCGGTCGCGTTTTTTTATGTCTATTACTCTAGAAAGCTAGTTTAAAGTCAGTCTGAGTCTAAACCAGTAATGCAGTGACAGTGACGCACTACGCGCCAGCATAAAGCAGCTCATGGCCGCCCATAAGGCAAAATTACCCTGTGGCTCTAACAGATACCAGACCGGGAAAAACACACCGAACGTAGATAAAATCATGCTGTTACGCATCACCTTGCCCTGAGCCGCACCAATATAGACACCATCAAAAAGGTAGGAGCCAAAGGCGAGCAAGGGGATGAATATAACCCAAATAAGATATTGCTCAGCTACGGCCTTAACTTCACTGATGCTAGTCAGCATAGAGATGATCTGCGAGCCTGCGAGGGCAAAAAACAGGGTAAAGCCTAATGCAGCAATGGCCGACCAAGCCCAGGCTAATGTCACCGACTCCTGCATTAAACGGCTATTTTTCTGGCCATGAGCTCGTCCCACCTCGGCCTCTGCATAATAGGCGATGCCATCGAGTGCATAGGAGATGAGTAGCAATAAGTTGAGTAACACCGCATTGGCTGCAACGGTATTATCACCTAAGCCCGCGCCGTAAAAAGTCATAAAGGCAAATGACGTTTGCAAACATAGGCTACGGATAAAGATATCGGTATTGAGGCTCATCATCTTGCTGTAGCTTTGCAAAGATAGCTGCTTGATGAGCTGCAGTAACTTAAAATCACCTAGCTTACCAAGCTGGCTGCGAACCATGGTCAGCGCCACTAAGAAACCAGAGATATCGGCGAACACCGAGGCTAATGCAGCGCCTTTTACGCCCCAGCCAAGACCCAGTACGAAGATGACATCTAACACGATATTGACTAGGTTTGCCACAATCAACTGCCACATCGCAGCCTTAGGTTGCTGTCGTCCGAGTAGCCAACCGAGCAGCACTAAATTCATCAGAGCGAAGGGGGTCGACCAGATCCGGATCTGGAAATACTCTCTACAATAGCGCTCTACTTCGACGCTGGCATCTGACAGCGCCATGGCTAAATTCACTATGGGGAGCTGCAATGCGATAGCGGCAATACCAAACATGAGTGCTAGACTTGCTGCTTGCACTAAGAGTTTAAATTGTTGCTGGGTATCGTTCGCGCCATAGGCTTGGGCGACTAATCCCGTGGTCGACATGCGTAAAAATCCTAGCAACCACAAAATTAAGGTTATAATCGTTGACCCAACTGCCACACCGCCTAAATAATAGGCGTTACTAAGATGTCCAACAACGGCGGTATCGACAAGCCCCAGCAATGGCACTGTGATATTTGATAAAATCATCGGCAGTGCAAGGGCAAACAGTTGTCGATTTTTTTGTGGGTTTAACAATAAGGCAATCATTTAGAGGTCTAATATTTATGGTTAAAAACGTGTTGCTAGCGCTACTTGCGCTGACAGGTTTTTCGGCTCACGCGACGGTGATTTTACAATATCATCATGTTTCGGATAGTACGCCAGCGATCACCAGTGTTACTCCTGCGCAATTTAAAGAGCAGATGCAGTACCTGGCGGAAAACAACTTCAATGTAGTGCCACTTTCAACAGTGGTGGAGTCTATTAAGGCTAAGAAAGCACTGCCAGCAAAAACAATTGCGATTACCTTCGATGATGGTTACCGCAGCATTGCTAATACAGCGCACCCTATTTTAAAGCAATATAAATTCCCCTACACCCTTTTTGTCTCGGTTGAACCGATCCTAAAAGAGTATGGTGAAATGATGAGCTGGCAGCAGCTAATCACTCTTTCGGATGAGGGAGCGGAAATTGCCAACCATAGCTGGGGGCATGAACACCTTATTCGTAAAGAGGCTGGCGAAACAGATGCGCAATGGTTAGCGCGTATCGAGAGTAATATTCTGCGCACCGAGGCCGAGATTGCTAAGGCGACGGGACAGAATTTGAAAATGCTGGCTTACCCATACGGTGAGTACAATCAGCAAATTGAAGATATGCTAGATAAGCACGGCTTTGTGGCATTTGGTCAGCAATCGGGAGCGGCGGGCCCATACTCTCCGTTGACGGCGTTACCTCGCTTTCCTGTTGCCGGTGTTTATGCCGATCTCAATAGCCTAAAGGTAAAGCTGCATAGTTTGAATATGCCAGTGCTGTCCCAAACCAATAGCAACCCTGAGCTTGCTCAAGGCCAATGGCGCCCAGAGATCAAAGTGACTCTGGATATGAGTGATATCAATGCGTCACAGCTGATGTGCTTTATTCAGGGGCAAGGCGCTAAGAAGCCAAACTGGATCTCAGATAACGAGTTCAGTATTCAGGCTGAGTTGGACTTGCCAGCGGGTCGTTCACGTTATAACTGTACGGCGCCGAGTAAGAGTAAGGGCAGTTACTACTGGTTTTCACAGCCGTGGGTTCGACCAAAATCTAACGGTCAATGGATTGCAGAATAGTGAATTCATTGTAAAAAAAGCGCCTATGATGGCGCTTTTTTTTGCTTGAATTTTATGGTGTTTATTATCCAGAGTACTTGTCAATAATTGCATTTACATCATGAATTAAATCGCTATTTTTGATCTGCGGTAGTTTTCCTGGACTGCTCGATTTTGGCTTGATGATGGCGACCTTTTCACCTTGTGGCGACACTAACGCAAACGACGCGCTATGGTCGACTTGGTAGTCATCGCCGTCTCCAACCATGGCATAGACAAAACCTAAACTGCGAGTGACCGGCAGCAGTTGTTTATGCTCTCCTGTTACGGCAATAAACTCGGGGTTAAAGAATTTTATATAGTTTTCTAAGGTCGCTGTAGAGTCTCTTTGTGGATCAACAGATAGAAAGATCACTTGTACATCTTCGACTTGGTTGAGCCCGGCATAGGCTGACGTTAACTTACCCATGGTTGTAGGACAAACATCTGGGCAAGAGGTGTAGCCAATGAAAAACAGACTCCACTTGCCAAGTAAGTCGGCATTGCTGAAGGCATTGCCACGTTGATCTGTCAGCGAGAAAGGCGCTAATGGCAGTGGCGCTGGATACTCGAAACTTGTTTGCAACGCTAAGTCCTTAGGTTGGCTTAACTGTATGCTTGCGTATACTCCCGCTGCCATCAATAACACTGCAGTAATAATCCAGCTGATTTTCATCTTTTATCCTCGCTTGATAACGGGGTTGCAGTTGTTATGCCCATAAATAATGATCGACCAATAAAGCAATAAACAGCAGCATTAAGTGATAGATAGAAAACTTAAACACATCCATCGCCATACCTGGCTGCTCATGATATTTAAGTTGCCATGCCTTATAGATAAAGCCTGCACTGAGTAAAGTTGAGCTCACTAAATAAACGGGACCACACATGCCCACTAACACAGGTAATAAACAGGCTATGGCTAACAATACCGTGTAGAGAAAGATGCAGGTTTTAGTGAATTCAACGCCATGAGTGACCGGTAGCATAGGGATATCGACTTTGGCATATTCAGTTTTACGATGAATAGCTAGGGCCCAGAAGTGTGGCGGCGTCCAAGCAAAGATGATGATCACCAGTAGCAATGCATTACCGTGGAATTCACCTGTTACTGCTGTCCAACCGAGCAGCGGTGGCATTGCGCCTGCCAAACCACCCACCACGATATTTTGCGGTGTTGCGCGTTTCAAATAGGCGGTATAAACCACCGCATAGCCAATTAAACTGGCAAAGGTTAGCCAAGCGGTCAGTGGATTTACCAAGGTATATAGAATGACAAAACCTAAAATGCCTAAACCGAAGGAGAAAGTTAACGCTTTAGCAATAGAGACTCTGCCTTTAGGTAATGGCCTGTTGTAGGTACGTGCCATCAAGCCGTCGATACGGCGATCGATTAAATGATTAAAGGCCGCTGCAGAGCCGGCCATCATGCCAATTCCAGCCATGCCAGCAATTAATGGCACCAGTGGTACGGTTCCTGGTACGGCTAAACACATACCCACTAAAACGGTAAGCAGCATGAGTGCGACCACTTTAGGCTTGGTCATCTCATAGTAGGCACGCCACTGAAATATCGGCGTTGACGGGTTGCGTGTTATAGCGATTTGTTTGGCCATATTCGGTACCTCACTGTACTCGATTACTAAAATGAAAGGCGTTATTTGTTGTCATTTATTTAGCCTTTCTATGCTTTGCGCCATAAGGCGTAATTGATAAAAACTAGATTGAGCAGCAATAGCGCAGCACCAGCGTTATGAGAAACTGCAATCCCTAGTGGAAGGTTGAGAACGACATTACTGATGCCGAGTGCCACCTGCAAAATCACCAAACCAACTAGCAACCAAGCCGCATTGCGCATGATGTTTGATTTGGCATCGCGGATAAGTTTAAAGGCCAGATATAGCAGCATGGCTGCGGTGATGATTGCGCCAACACGGTGCGCCACATGTATGGTCATTCTTGCGGGGTAATCGAGTACGCCAAATTCAAAGCTGGCGTGATCACCTTGAAAAGGAGAGAAGGCTTTAGCAAGGTTAAGGTTATCGACCCAATTGCCCTCGCAAAATGGCAATGTGGTACAAGCAAGGGCGGCGTAATTGGCTGATGTCCAACCGCCTAATACAATCTGTAATAACAACACACCGATACAGATAGCGGCAAAGCCAGCTAGTTTGCGCGCAGTAGGATCGCCACCGGGGATCCTTAGTGGTTTGTTACGTAAGTACAGTAATAACAACAGTGAAAATAGCGCAAAGCCACCAATTAAGTGCGCCATAACAATAATAGGCATCAGCTTCATTGTGACGGTCCACATGCCCAATGCTGCTTGAAAGATAATAAGCGCAGCAATGAACATTGGCAGCTTCTTGGGAGCATCAGCCGTTTTGAGGCTGAGGATTAAAATCAGTAAAACCAGCAGCCCAAGCGCACCAGCTATATAGCGGTGGATCATTTCCAACCAAGCTTTTTCGGTTTCAACTGTATGGTCAGGGAAGGCTAGCTGAACTTGAGTTAACTCGTGGGTTTCGGTGGGCACTTTTAGCATACCGTAACAACCTGGCCAGTCAGGGCAGCCAAGGCCAGCGTCAGAGAGTCGTGTATAAGCTCCCATCATTATGACGCATAAGGTAAACACTAAAGTGATCTTCAATAACGACTTAATCTGCATAGCAATCACCTCCAACAATTTTTGAGCTGGCGATGGCTAGCGAAGTATAAGCGCGGCTATGCATTATCACGCATAAGGTAAACACTAAAGTGATCTTCAATAACGACTTAATCTGCATGACTGGCACTCCTTATCCTATTCGCGACAACTTAAGCAGTTTACGTAAGTCAGCGACTAAGGCTTTGCCTTGCATTATTTGTGCTTGATGGTCTTCGGCAATCGGATAGCTCATTACTAAGCTTCCAAGCGGATCGACTATCACTAGCTCTTGCTGATCGAGCAATTGGCTAAGCTGTTTAGAGGGAGTGGCTGTTACAAAGTCAAAGCCTGTTAATGCAGAGGTGTCGCTTTGCTGATTAACCATAATAATGGTGTGTACTCGGTCTTGATTACGACCAAGGGCGGTATGGCTCTGCTGTAAGATGTAGAGTCTATCTTCACAGATGGCGCCGCAATGGCTAGGCAATTGATATAACAGTTGCCATTCTTGAGGCTGAGGGTTAGCCATGGCTAGATTGGTATAGCTGATGCTATCTAATAGTTGGCCTTTATTGGTCGCTCCGCCTTGGTATAAATCAAAGCTGAGTACAATCTTAGCCGCCATTACCGGCAGTACAAAAGCCAGCAACAAAAGTATGAGGGTACGCTTACCGTTCTTTTTGGGGGAGTTCATTCCATCTCCTCTTTCTGTTATTTCATCCCTTCTAGCGCACTGACTAACATATCTTGTAAGTCTGTAATGGCTAAAAATGGTGACAATAATCCATCAAAATAATTGATCAGAATTGAGCTTCCCGGAACGGCTAGGTCGCTTAATTTCTAACCTACAGTGTCTGTGTATAGTTAGCAATAGCCTATTTGTTTTCTTATTTATCTGATTGTTTTAGTTTACGAAACAACAGATATCCCATTAAAAATGCAAACACAGCAGCCATCGAAAACCATTGCACGGCATAACCTTGATGCTTCTGTGAAGAGAGTGGAATAGGCTGCCACGGGTGAGGGTATGGGTTGTCTAGATTACTTGGCTGCAAGACAACGCTGGCCAAAGGTTTATCAATCAATTGAGCTAACTGGGGAATATTGAGGTTCTGGATGCGCTTGGGCCAAGCGTTTTCAGCCATTAACTCTGAGCTCATCGGATTTATCTGCTTTTGATAAACGCGTCCCTCTAAAACGATTGGCTGGCTTATGGGTTTTACATTGGGCAACTGTGAACGATTTAATCCTGCAGGAATAAAGCCTAGTTCAACGAGTAGCCAAGGCTCTTGCTCGCTCACTTGCACAACTTGAAGTGCAAGGTAACCGACTCGACCTTCATAGACTTGGTTGTCGAGTAAAAAAATATTATTCGATACCGGGGTAGCAGGTGTTTTAAGTTTAAAACCGGTTAAGGCTTCCTCTTTAGGAAAATTGAGTATCTGAGAATAGTTGAGCACAGAGGCCGCTTGTCTTTCGCTCAGCTGTTGCTGCCATTGTGACTTATATTGTGCGCGTTCGAGTTGCCAAAAACCTAGCTTGACCAAAATTGAAAACACTATCACAGTAACAAGCACAATAAATAACCAAGCAAGATTCACCTTAAGGCGAGGAGAGCCCATGTCTGTTTTGTTTATCTTTAAATTGGTCCTAGTGCTGCTACTGCTATTCATACTGTTTAATCTAGGCCGCGCCCTGTTTATTATGGTGAAAGGGGAGACATCAGTCCCTATGAGCCAATACTTAGGCCGACGGGTTCTGTTCTCTGTGTTGGTCGTTGTCTTACTGCTGGTGGCGCTAGGGACTGGAGTCATAGCCCCTAACTCCAGACCCTATTAATGGTTAGGTTTCATCTTTTACAACACGTAAACGAAGATAAATAGACATAGCCATACCACATCAACAAAGTGCCAATACCAAGCTCCGGCTTGGAAGGCAAAGTGCTTTTCAGGAGTAAAATGCCCCTTGAGTACTCTAAAAAATAGCACTATCAGAAACACGGTTCCTAAGGTTACGTGCATACCGTGAAAGCCCGTTAATAGGAAAAAGGTGTTGCCGTAAACGCCTGCATCTAGGGTAAGTCCCATCTCTTGATAGGCATGAATATACTCTTCCGCTTGCAACCCAAGGAAAGCGATACCCAATAAAATGGTTAAGCCTAGCCAGACAGTTAGTGCTTTACGCTTATCTTGTTCTAGCCCCACGTGGGCAAAGTGCAGTGTTACCGACGAGGTTAACAGGATTAGGGTGTTATACAGGGGCAGCCCCATCCAACCCATAGCTTGAGTTGTTGTGCCGTCTGGTGTGGTAATTAGCGGCCAAACCGCTTCAAATGTTGGCCATAACACTTCATTAGTCATGGCATTATTTGATGCGCCACCTAACCAAGGCACTGAAATCATACGGGCATAAAACAGTGCGCCAAAAAAGGCAGCAAAGAACATCACTTCTGAGAAAATAAACCAGCTCATACCTTGTCGAAATGAGCGATCCATCTGCTTAGAGTAAAGCCCTGCCATTGATTCGGCAATCACGGTTCTAAACCAGCCAAAGATCATAAAAATGATCACTGTTATTCCAGCCAGTAAAATATAGCCACCGCCAGTGCCGTCACTCTTTAATTCAGAGACGTAACTCCCCGCGCCAAAAGCGATGAGAAATAGGCCTATTGCACCAATAATCGGCCAGGCACTTTGGGCGGGAACATAATAGTTTTCATGCTTGTTATCTGTTGTCATCTTGCGGCTCCTTGCTCTACAGCAGTGCTGGCGACATAGCCTTTGTCGGTGATGTTGTAGAGGGTATAAGAGAGGGTCAAGGTTGATATTGAATCTGGTAATTCGGGATCCACAAAAAATATCAGTGGGAGATCAGCTTCGGCTTGGGCCGTTAATACCTGCTGATTGAAACAGAAGCATTCCGTTTTATTAAAGTATGCGGCGCCTTGTCCGGGTGATACAGACGGGATCGCTTGGCCAACAATATGCTTTGCAGACAAATTTGTTGCTACAAAATGGGTCCGAATAAGCTCACCGGGGTGAACTTGCATAGTGTTAACTTCTGGTTCGAACGTCCAAGGCATATCACTTTGCACCTGAGACACAAACTCTACGGTAATGGTTCTATTTTTATCTATGACGACGGGCTGATAAACGCTGGCAGTACTTTGGGTTTTGCCGTTAATACCTAGAGCGTCGCACAGTACGTCGTATAAAGGGACAAGCGCAAATCCAAAGCCAAACATACCCAGAGAGCTAAAAATCAGCACTATGATCAGTTTTTTATTGGATTTACGCTTTGTATTTTCCATGCTTACTTCACCTCTGGCGGTGTTGTAAATGAATGGTAAGGCGCTGGGCTTGGAATGGTCCACTCTAGACCTTCGGCTCCTTCCCACGGTTTAGCTGGCGCTTTCTCACCACCGCGAATACATTTAATTACCACGGCTAAGAAAATCAGCTGCGACAGACCAAAAGCAAATCCACCGATGGAGACTATCTGGTTAACGTCAGCAAATTGAATTGCATAATCAGGGATCCGTCGTGGCATCCCCGCAAGTCCAAGGAAATGCATTGGGAAGAACAATACGTTCACCGAAATAACTGAGCACCAGAAGTGCCAACGCCCCAAGCTTTCGCTGTACATGTTGCCGGTCCATTTAGGTAACCAGTAATAGGCTGCCGCCATGATGGAGAAGATAGCTCCTGTCACCAGTACATAATGGAAATGCGCCACTACAAAGTAGGTATCATGGTACTGAAAATCCGCGGGAGTAATCGCCAGCATCAAACCTGAGAAGCCGCCTATGGTGAACAAAATAATAAATGCCACCGCAAACAGCATAGGTGTCTCAAAAGAAATGGAACCACGCCACATGGTGGCCACCCAGTTAAACACTTTTACCCCCGTAGGCACTGCAATCAACATGGTGCAGTACATAAAGAATAGCTCAGCAAATACCGGCATTCCTGTGGTAAACATGTGATGTGCCCAAACCAAGAAGGATAAAATGGCGATACTCGCGGTGGCGTAAACCATCGACGAATAACCAAATAAGCGCTTGCGACTAAAGGCCGGCACGATGGCCGAGATAATACCGAATGACGGTAAAATCATGATGTAGACTTCAGGGTGACCAAAGAACCAGAAAATATGCTGGAACATCACTGGGTCACCACCGCCAGCTGCATCAAAAAAGCTGGTGCCAAAGTATTTATCGGTTAGCACCATGGTGACCACGCCCGCAAGCACCGGCATTACGGCAATCAATAGGAATGCGGTAATCAGCCAAGTCCAAACGAATAGCGGTAGCTTCATCCATGTCATGCCCGGTGCACGCATATTAACGATAGTAACCACCACGTTTATCGCACCCATAATCGAGCTTATACCCATAATGTGCACAGCAAACACAAACAAGGCTGTGCTGTCAGGGCTATAGGTGGTCGATAACGGTGCGTAGAAGGTCCAGCCAAAGTTAGGCCCACCTCCTTCCATAAATAACGAGCTGAGCAAGATAGAGAATGCGAAAGGCAAAATCCAAAAGCTCCAGTTATTCATCCGCGGCAGTGCCATATCTGGCGCGCCAATCATCATAGGAATTAACCAGTTAGCCAATCCCGTAAAGGCAGGCATTACCGCACCGAAGACCATAATTAGGCCATGAACAGTGGTCATCTGGTTAAAAAAGTTGGGCTCGACTAACTGTAAGCCTGGTTGAAAAAGTTCTGCGCGGATCACCATTGCCATGGCGCCACCGGTGAGGAACATAATGAAACTAAACCATAAATAAAGCGTACCGATATCTTTATGGTTAGTGGTTAAAATCCAGCGCATGATGCCTTTCGGCGCCCCATGATGGTGGTCATCATGGTGATCGTCGTGAGCGGCTGGTGAATCCTGTGTAATTGTGCTCATCTAAATCCCCTACTTAGCGTGACCATCAACATCAGATGCTTGTACGGCATCACCCGAATCATTACCCCAAGCATTACGCTCAAAGGTAATCACTGCTGCGATTTCTTGCGGCGTTAGTTGCTGTGTAAATGCCTGCATTGCAGTGCCAGGTTTACCATTAATAACAATCTCAAGATGGTCGGTAACAGGTCCCTTAATTACAGGGCTACCAACGAGTGATGGGAATGCGGGTGGTAGACCTGTACCTGCAGCTTGGTGACAAGCAACGCAGCTGGCCATATAGACTTTCTCACCCATGGCCATTAGCTCATCCATGGTTAAGTCATCTAACACAACAGCTTCAATTGCGGCGTCAACGGCTACAGCTTCTAGCGGCTCTGCATCATCTATCGTGGCGGGTAATGTAGTAGGTGTTCCTGCATTGCTAGCGCTTGAATCAGGATTGTCATCCGTTGCTGCACCGGCATTTGCGTTGATATCAGCGGCCTGCACCATTTCACCCGAATCATTACCCCAAGCATTACGCTCAAATGTTACGACGGCGGCAATTTCGGTGGCGGTAAGCTGCTGCGAAAATGCCTGCATCGCAGTGCCAGGCTTACCATTGACCACAATATCAATATGGCCTGCAACAGCACCTTTGATCATTGGGCTGCCAATAAGGGATGGGAATACACCTGGAAGGCCTGCACCGTTAGGTTGGTGACAGGCGGCGCAGCGAGCCATATACACTTGCTCGCCTTGAGCCATGAGCTCTTCCATCGTGAGTGTTTGTGATAGTGCTGCCTGTGCTGCAGCTGCGGCGTTATTGGCCTCTTGTTGCTGAGCTATTAGCCAAGCGTCAAAGTCCTCCTCCGATAATGCTTCAACTACAATTGGCATAAAGCCGTGGTCTTTACCGCAAAGTTCAGCACATTGGCCGCGATAGATCCCCGGCTTATCAACCTTGGTCCAGGCTTCATTAATAAAACCGGGGTTAGCATCCTTTTTAACGGCAAAAGCAGGTACCCACCAAGAGTGAATAACATCTTCTGAGGTCATTAAAAAGCGTACTTTACGGTTAATTGGCAGGACTAATGGCTTATCAACTTCCAGTAGGTAGTTTTCGCCTTTGGTTGCGTTGCCTTCAATCTGATCTCTCGGAGTCGACAGTAAACTGAAAAACGATATGTCTTTATCAAAGTAACTGTAATGCCATTTCCATTGGGAACCAGTCACTTTAATGGTGAGGTCGGCGTCACTGGGATCTTCCATAGCAATCAGTGTTTTGGTTGCCGGAATGGCCATACCGATAAGAATAATGAAAGGCACAACAGTCCATAGGATCTCGACTTTAGTGCTTTCGTGAAAATTGGCGGCAACAGCGCCTTTAGATTTGCGGTGGTTGATCATGGCATAAATCATTACGCCGAATACCACCATGCCAATAGCACAACAGATGTAAAGAATAATCATGTGCAGGCTGTAGACCTGACCACTGATATCCGTAACACCTTTTGTCATATTAAGTGGCATTTCCGATGCAACAAGCGCGGGCGTAAATAGTAGCGCCAGCACACTATACAACAATTGCTTCACTAGACTTCTCCTCTGTCAACAAGACAAAGAAGAGTCACACAGTAAGTCTCTGCTCTATGTAAACTCTTCAGTTCCCAAAAAAGCAACGATGACTTCAAAGTGCGCGAGTGGTTTTGTCAAAGTTGTCGCATTAACTCAATTGCGACAGAGACTATTGTATATCCAGTATTTGCTACTGTTTTGTGTCACCACGTTTGGCACCTACGGCTGAAATATATCAGGCCGATTTCAGTCTTAATTTGAGTGATAATTTACTTAGAGCCAAATTAAAGACCGACGACTAAATCGTTCGGATATAACAAAATATCGTTGTTATCACTTCCTACACTACTTGGTGTTTAAATATTGATCAAGATCACTTTTTGATTCATTTGCCTATTATGGAAATAAATTTCTGGCAATAAAAAAGCTCTCGATTGAGAGCTTTAGCAAAACCAAGAGTCTTTACTAGAAACTTAGTTTGTAGAAAGAGGGTTAGGCTAGCAGAGTGTCTTAATGAATTGCGCCAAATAATGACGTTTGGGTAAAACTACAGTCTTGAGCGCTGACAGAGTTATCGAGTAAATGACGACTGTCATTCTCAATAGTATTTCCATTGGCATTTTCGATAATAATGCCTGCTGCGCGTGCGCTTTTGGCAACAATCTGTAGGCGTCGACTATCACGAGCATCTAACGAGTTAGTCCAGGTGATTACTGCGCTAGAAGTACCACTGGTCAATGCTTTTTCCATTGCCCAAAGTGTTTCGACTTCGTCTTTAGCGTGAACCAGTAAAATCCTATCCATTCTTACGCCAGCTGCCGCTAGCATCTGTTTATAACCAATATTAGGAGGGCTGATAAGTACAATCCAGCGGCCTTGTTGGCTTAGCTGTGAAAGTTGAGCACTGATCTGAGTGAGCTCGTCGCGACCTTGAGTCTGGGTCACCATGCTAGTGATCTCATTGCCCGCGTTTGCAGTCATGCTCGTCGACGGTATGTCTTGCCAAAGCCCTGGGTGACGTGGGCTAACTCCTAATAGTTTGTTCATTGCCAGTCTCCATTACGGATCACACCAACGGCTAAACCTTCAATACTTAAGCTTTGGTTTGCTAGATCCACTTCAATCGGTGAGTACTCTTCGTTTTCAGCATGTAAGAAAACTTTGTTTCCTTTTTTCTCGAAACGCTTAACGGTGACATCGTCTTCGACGCGAGCGACTACGATTTGGCCATTGCGAGCTTGTTCTATCTTGTGCACTGCTAACAAGTCACCTTCTAGAATGCCAATATTCTTCATACTGTCACCACGGACTCTCAGTAGAAAATCAGCCGATGGACGGAACATCGCAGGGTCGACTTGATAGTGCTGCTCAACATGTTCTTGGGCTAGGATAGGCTCTCCCGCAGCAACTTGGCCGATGAGTGGTAAGCCTAAATCCGCTTCTTCAGTGCTTTCTTGGGTTAACTTAATGCCACGAGACGTGCCCGGCATAATCTCAATACAGCCTTTCTTGGCTAATGCTTTTAGATGCTCTTCGGCAGCATTGGCAGATTTAAAGCCTAAACGTCTTGCGATCTCGGCGCGGGTTGGTGGCATACCTGTATCTGCAATATTACGTTTAATTAGCTCTAAAATTTCTGCTTGGCGTGGAGTAAGTGGTCTCATTGTTAACCCTGTCTTTCTATACAGTACCTGTTAGTATATACAGTAATTTTATGAGTGCAAGTAATAACCAGATATAACTTTTTTCTGTGTGTGGGATCCAGTTTCAAATGAAATAAATCCAGCGATGTGAAACTGAAATTTTCCTGTCTCGATGATTATGTAAGATTAATAAAACTTTCGACTTTTTAGACTAGGCTATTATTAACTCAAATCGTTTTAAGAGAGCGGAACCATGAGTCGATTACCTAGTGAAAGTACTGCTTCCAATCCTCTGAAGCTGTCTTCATTTCGACTTGCTTTGCCTGTGTTTTTGCTAAGTGTGCTGGCAGCCACTTATGTGACTCACTGTTTTGCCAACCCCACCGAAAGCACCGCTCAGTTATCTGCTAAACAGCCTGCTGAAACTGCTGAACAAGTAACGGCTCAAGAGATGATAGAGAGGGCGATGGATAATTGGCGAGGCTTGACCTCTTCAAGTCAGTTAACCATGGTGATCCATCGCCCTGATTGGGAGCGCTCAATGACGGTACAGGGCTGGACTCAAGGGGACAAGAAGTCGCTGGTGAGAGTCATTGAACCTAAAGTTGATGCAGGTAATGCCTTTCTTATTGATGATAAGCAGATGTGGAGTTACTCCCCCAAAATTAACCGAGTTATTAAAGTGCCATCATCTATGATGAATCAGAGTTGGATGGGCAGTGATTTTTCCAATAAAGATGTGAGTCGCACCACTGAGTTACTCGATGATTATTCGCATCGCCTGATTAAGAGTGAGCGAGTAGACGGCCATCAATTGTACACCATAGAGTCGATCCCACATGACTCTGCGCCTGTGGTATGGGGGAGGCAAGTAATAGTGTTGCGTGATGATTGGGTGATGTTACGTCAGGAGTTTTGGGATCAAGATAACCTGCTAGTGAAGTCGATGGATTGTGGTGAGATCGAAGCCATCGGTTCAAGAAGTGTGGCGATGCGCTGCCGTATGTCGCAAGTGGAGAAGGTCGAGGAGTGGACTGAAATTCACAATCAAAATGTACGCTTCGATATTAGCTTACCTAGCTATATGTTCACTCTTTCCAATTTACGTAACCCTCGCCGATGAGTAGCTACCTGTTATTGGCATGGAGAAGCTTATGGCAGCATAAGCGTCGCACATGGTTGACCATAGGTGCGATGATTTTTTGTAATACCTTACTGGTGTTTATGATCACCATTCAAGCCGGTACTTATCCCTTGATGATTGAAAACTCTCTGCGAATTTTTTCCAGTCAGTTACAGATCAACCAACAAGGATACTTAGATTCGCCCGAATTGCGTAAACGTATCTCTGATAGCAATAGCTTGGTTGCAACTATAGAGCAGCAGTACCCAGAGTTGAGCGTTATTCCGCGTAGCAGTGGATTTGTATTGGCCGCCAGTGAGCAGCGCAGCGTTGGAGTGCTAGTTAATGGCGTGGTGCCCGATAAGGAGTCGCAAGCCTCGAATATTCCGCAGCAGATAATAAAGGGGCAATATCTACAGCCTGGGAACCATAATCAAATCGTTTTGGGGGAGCGTCTCGCTAAAAATTTACAGGTTGAAATAGGTGGTGAGCTAACGGTACTGGGATCGACTATGGTGGGCGGCTTTGCGGCCGATGTGCTGTTGGTGGTAGGCATCTTTAAGACGGGGATCAATGATATCGATCGCACCACGGCTCAAATCTCGATGGCAAGATTTCAGCAGATTTTTGAGATGCCTAATCAAGTGTCCTTCATCAGCATTAATACCCCCTCTATGACTAGGGTGGGCGCATATCGACACAAGTTAGCTAGCTTGTTGCGCGAAGATCCTGAATTGACAGTGCTAGATTGGCAGCAACTTAACCCAGGCATTAAGCAGGGGATAGAGGCGGATCTTTCAAGTGCCGTCATCATGTACGCGGTACTGATCTTGCTAGTTATTTTAGGCGTGATGAATACCCAGCTTATGGCGGTTTTAGAACGAACGAAAGAGTTTGGCATCATGTTGGCGATAGGAGCTAAACCTAGTCGCTTATTTGCTCAAGTATTACTCGAAACATTGATGATGGGCATCATAGGCATGTTGCTTGGAGCGTTGTTAGGCTGTGTCGTTGCTGGATATTTTAGTCAAGTTGGACTATCGCTTCCGGGGATGGGAGATATAGGAGCGCAGTTTGGTATTGGCGATAGAATTTATCCCTTGTTATCGCCACTGTCTGTGCTGATCGGCCCAGCTGTCGTTTGCATCGGTTCCGTCTTAGTCTCTTTCTATCCAGCGTTTAAAACCCTTGGTCTCGAACCTATTAGTGCGATGCAGAGTAAATAACATGGTTAATCGAGTACTGTTTGTCTTGGCTTGGCGCAACTTGTGGCGTAACGGTAGGCGTACCTTTATTTTACTGTTGGCGATTAGCTTCGGTGTTTGGTCAATGATAGTGGTTTCGGCATTTTTACGGGGCATGGTCGATGGGATGCACCAGACGTCGCTCAATAATTTACCGGGAGAGATCCAAATTCATCAGCGTGATTTTATCAATGACCAAAACGTGATGAACCATATTGCCGAACCCACAGACGACTTATTAAATCAGCTTAATCAGCCATGGATCATCCAGTGGGCGGCTAGGGTTCGTTCGCCAGTCATGCTAGCCAGTGAGCGGATAACTTTAGGCTCACAGTTAATTGCATTTGAGCCAAAGCAAGAGCCCTTTACCGTTAAGGAGCTCGATCTCGTGGCGGGCAGAATGCTTAGAGATGGCGATGACGGCGGCATTATCATAGGGAAAAAGATGGCAACGCGGCTTAAAACGGATCTCAATAAGCGAGTCGTACTCACACTGCAAGATGTTGATAATGAAATCGCGGAGCTGGGAGCACGTGTTGTCGGGATCTACAGTAAACCGACAGAGCAAGAGGAGTTAGCGACTGTCTACGTGGGGAAAAGGGTTGTCCAGAGTCTGCTGAATATGCCTGATAAAGTCACCGAAATCGCACTTTTCACTGATAGTCGGCAGCCCTTAGAACAAGTGGTTGTTAGCCTTCAAACCGCCGTAGACAACAACTACAAGATCGAAACTTGGCGAGAACTCAATGGCTATCTCGCAGCAATATCTGAATTGATGAATAGCTACATCATTATCTTTATTGTCATTGTCTTTAGCGTGCTGGGTTTTGGCCTAGCTAACACCTTGTTGATGTCCATATTTGAGCGCCAGCAAGAGATCGGCTTAATCATGGCATTGGGGTTACAGTCTAAGGCGGTGATTTCTATGATTGTCATCGAGGCGATGCTGTTGTTGATCACAGGCTTAATTATTGGGGATCTCGTGGCGTTATTGACCACTTTTACATTATCGGCTGGCGTTGATCTTTCTGCTATTGCCGACGGATTGGCGATGGCTGGTATGGATACAAGGTTATACCCAGTGGTGCATAGCCAAGATGTCATCGCTGCCAATATTATTGTTATCGCGTTAGGCGTTATCACCAGTCTATGGCCAGCGATCAAAGCCGCTCGCTCTAATCCGATAGAGTCGATCAATACCGCAGCCTAGATTCACTCGATACTTAGAATAAGAAGGTAATCAATGAGTAACATAGTTTGTAAGCAACTGGTCAAAACATTCCAGCAGGGTGAGCAAACAATCTATGGTTTAGATAATGTCTCATTAACGATTCAGCAGGGAGAGATGACTGTCTTGTCTGGCCCTTCGGGATCTGGAAAAACGACCCTGCTCAATGCCATAGGTGGGCTGGATGAACCCGACAGTGGCAGCATTCATGTGGGGGATATTGAAATCACTGGACTGGCTAAATCAAAGCGGGCTGATATACGACTGCATCGAATTGGCTTTGTTTTTCAGGCTTATAATCTGATCCCAGTATTAACCGTACAAGAAAATGTCGAGTTTGTTATGCAGTTACAAGGCGTTTCAGTTACTGAGCGCAAAAGGCGCAGCCAAGAGATCATCGAAGAGGTGGGTTTAACAGGACTCGAGAAGCGACGGCCAGCACAGCTTTCTGGTGGTCAACAGCAGCGAGTGGCAGTGGCGCGGGCAATCGCCTCAAAGCCTGTGTTGATCTTAGCCGACGAACCAACGGCTAACTTGGACTCTAAAACTTCGGCACAGCTCTTGGAACTGTTTACGCAGTTAAATCGTCAGCATGACATTACGTTTTTAATCGCCACCCATGATGCGCAAGTGTTCGATTATTGTCGGCGTCATATACATATGGTTGACGGTAAAATTGTCACCGACTCCGCTGGTTGAGAAGAGATATGGAGATAGGCTGCTACAATAAGCTGCGAGATAAACTTTGCTTCTGGCGAAGGGGGATTGTCCTGCTTCTTTGCTGTGTTTCTCAGGCTCTTTGTGCAACCGAAGTACAGTATCAGGGCCATTTAAAGTATGAGTATGAAGGTTATGCCTTTTCAGAGCAGAGTGTTTATCGGGAGCTCTATGGTCAGCATCAACTCAATCAAACCGCACAATTTCGCTATCACCTTGGAAGCCAGTGGCAATCAGGCTGGCTAGCAGAAGCCGATTATCAGTTACTGGCAGGCTATGGCGAACATCGTTTTCAATTAACGCCCCTGGCTGATGGTTATTTGGGCTTAAGTGCTGTGATTGATGATGAGCAGCGGCTGTTTAATCTTACCCATACTATCTCAGAGCATAGAGACTTTATGATGCTTCAGCGTTTAGATAGAGCCATCGTTGGTTATCAAACAGATAACAATGTGATCAAGCTGGGTAGACAGGCCATTACCTGGGGCAACGGTCTGTTTTTTAATCCTATGGATTTCGTTAATCCATTCGATCCCACTTCTTTGGATAAAGAGTATAAGACTGGTGATGACATGATGTATGGCCAACATCTACTAGCAGATGGCAGCGATTTGCAGGCCGCCTATGTCGTGCGGCGTAATCATGACTCCGATGTTACTTATAATGTTGCGACCGCAGCCCTTAAATACCATGGTTTTAGCCATTACATTCACGAGTATGAGCTGTTAGTCGCTGAGCATTATGGCGACACGGTTGCGGCGCTCGCGAGCATCATTAGTGTCGGAGGCGCGATTTGGGCAACGGATCTTGTCGTTACTTTAGGGGAGCAGGATTATCTTTCTCTGGTTAGCAACTGGAGTTATTCTTGGGTGGGCTTAGAGAAAAATATGACGGGTAGCCTAGAGTATTTCTACAATGGTTTAGGCATTACCGATGGAGACTATAGCCTCGAGTCACTTAGGCAACATCCACAGTTACTGGAAAAAATTCAGCGTGGTGAGCTATACAACCTCTCCCGAGATTATCTTGCGAGCAGCCTATATATCGAGATGACCCCGCTTTGGTCACTATCACAAAATCTTTTCTATAACGTTCCTGATAACTCAGCCCTGTATCAGCTGCTCAGCCTGAATAATTTGAGCGACGAGCTGCGTTTAACTACGGCGCTCTCATTGCCGATAGGGGCTAAGGGGACTGAGTATGGCGGACTCAAGTTTGACGATGGTCAGTACTTTAGCTTCGAATTGTCTCTGTATATGCAGCTCGCTTGGTATTTTTAAACTATAAGTGCTTGTTGATGCTTGAGGGCACTGCGCTAAAGACCTAGAAAGGGATAAATATTCTCTTGCCTATGGCCCTGAGCCGGATTAGCCAAAATATCTCGAGAGTGATTTAAGAACTCTGGTCAATTTTCCCCCTAACTATCCGTTAAATTTAGTTTTATTGTTTCACCGACTCGGTAGAGGTATTAAATTGGAATGAACGAGATTTAATCCAAGAGTATTGCAGCGTTAGTGATATTTTTTTAGCTAAGTCATTGTTCTATAAATGTACAAACCCGATTGCGTACGGTAATAAGAGAATCGCGCAAACTATTTCAATATCTGCTATTCTAGCGCCTTATTAGAAGCGACTAACATTGCAAATAAATCATGTCCAAACAAGACTCTCTTTGGTTCAAATCTTTACGCTGGTTACAGCGTCAATTAGTTCACACTGTCGTAGTGCCTCACGATCCATTCGACGATCTCAACTTAGATCCGAGTAAGCCACTCGCTTATGTAATGAAAACTGAATCTGTCAGTGACATTGCAGCACTTAGCGAAATGACGGCAAAACTTGGCCTACCTAGCCCTTACGAGGACTTAGAAGTCAATGGCATTAAGGCTCCACGAGTGGTCTGTCTTGAGGGGAGTAAACCTCTCTTTGGCCAGCGAGAAGGTGGTGAGCAGTACATAGATTGCTTCAAGAGACTACTTAGCGTACATAAGCAAAATCGCGAATTAGACATTCAATTGGTACCTGTCAGCCTTTATTGGGGTCGTACCCCAGGTAAAGAAGATGACACCATGCGCGCCGCGGTGCTCGAGCGCCAAAATCCAACTTGGTTACGCAAGTGCTTAATGATCTTGTTCTTGGGTCGACACAACTTCGTACAGTTTTCTAATGCGGTTTCACTGCGTTATATGGCCGATGAACACGGCACAGATAAGCGTATCGCTCAAAAGCTTGCTCGTGTCGCAAGGGTGCATTTCCAGCGTCAACGTAAGGTAATGACTGGCCCACAGCTACCTAAGCGTCAGGCATTGTTCCACGCTTTACTTAAATCGGATTCGATTACTAAGGCGATTAAAGAAGAAGCGGCAAGCAAGAAGATCTCCGAGGCGGAAGCGCGCGCTAAAGCGATGGAGTACCTCGATGAAGTGGCAGCGGATTACTCAGATAGTCTGGTGCGTATCGCCGAGCGTTTCCTAACTTGGCTATGGAACAAGCTTTATAAAGGCATCAACATTAAAGGTGCCGAGCAGGTAAGACAGTTGCACCATGATGGTCATGAGATTGTCTATGTGCCGTGTCACCGAAGTCATATGGACTACTTGCTACTGTCTTATATTCTTTATTATCAAGGTATGGTTCCACCGCATATCGCAGCGGGTATTAACCTTAACTTCTGGCCTGCAGGCCCTGCGTTCCGTCGTGGTGGTGCATTCTTTATTCGTCGCAGCTTCGGTGGCAACAAGCTTTACACCGCCGTGTTCCGTGAATATTTAGATCAGCTATTTACTAAAGGCTATTCGGTAGAGTATTTCACAGAAGGCGGTCGTTCACGTACCGGACGTCTGCTAGCACCTAAAACCGGAATGATCGCCATGACACTTAACAGTGTGTTGCGCGGTGTTGAACGCCCTGTGACGCTAGTGCCTGTGTATTTAGGCTATGACCATGTAATGGAAGTGGCGACTTACCATAAAGAGTTGAGTGGTAAGAAGAAAAAGAAAGAGTCAGTTTGGCAGGTATTTGGCGCCATTCGTAAACTAGGCAACTTTGGTCAAGGTTACGTTAACTTTGGTGAGCCGATCACCTTGCATAACTTCTTGAACGAGCAGGCTCCGAGCTGGCGTGAAGATATTGCTAAAGACCCAGATCAGAAGCCTAGCTGGTTAACGCCTGTGGTGAACACGCTTGCTAATCGCGTGATGACTAACATCAACGATGCGGCGGCGGTGAGCTCTGTGACCCTAACCAGTATGGTATTGCTAGCGTCAGAGCAAAATGCGCTGGAGCGCTCTCAGCTAGAGAAGCAGTTAGACTTGTATCTAACCATCTTAAAAGAGCAGCCATATACCGAATATACGTCTGTGCCAGAAGGTACGGGCCATGACTTGGTTTCTCAAGGGTTAGAGCTTAAAAAGCTGCAGATTGAAAGCGATCCGCTAGGCGATATTATTTCGATTGACCAAAGCATTGCGATCACCATGACCTACTATCGCAATAACATCATCCACCTTATGGTGTTGCCATCTCTGATCGCAGCCTGTTTACTGCGTAAAGAGAATTGCAGTCGCGAAGATGTTATCTGTGTTGTAAATGATTTCTACCCACTGCTTGAAGCCGAATTGTTTATGGGGATTGATGATCCTGCTCAATACGCAAGCCAGATCCTCGACATTTTTGTCGCTCAAGGCCTTGTAGTTGAAGCGGAGCACTTCGAAGTTGTGCAGAGCAAGATCAATCAGTTGCTACTGCTTTCGGGCACGATCAGTGAAACCATGCAGCGTTACGCTATCTTGTTTAACTTGCTTGAAGTTAAGCCGAATATCGAGCGTTCAGAGCTTGAAAAAGACAGTCACCGTTTGGCACAAAGATTAGGTGCGCTTCACGGTATTACTGCACCAGAGTTTTATGACAAGAAGCTATACGCTACGCTGAGTGTCAAATTAAAAGAGTTAGGTTACCTAGCTGATAATCAAGGGTGCAGCGATATCAAACGTATTAAAGAGAGAGCGAATCTACTGTTACGCTCGTCCGTAAGACAAACGATTGTAGATAGTGTGCATGCGGAGCAGAATACTTAATGGCAAATCATATGAATGCAGCCAAGAACAAGGTTGCAGGTAAGTCGCTGTTAGGTGGGGCAATGATTATTGCGGGGACGGCTGTCGGCGCAGGTATGTTTTCTTTACCTGTTGTAGGCGCTGGAATGTGGTTCGGTTATTCGCTATTGATGATGGCTGCCGTGTGGCTATGTATGTTGGTGTCGGGCCTAATGCTGCTTGAAACTAACTTGCATTTCGAGCCCGGTGCGAGCTTCGATACTTTGACTAAGGCAACCTTAGGCCAGTTCTGGCGTATCGTTAACGGCTTATCAATCGCCTTTGTTCTGTATATTTTGACCTATGCCTATATCAGTGGCGGTGGTTCAATCGTTAATCATAGTCTCGAAGGGCTAGGTGTTCATCTGCCACAAAGTGTTGCCGGATTGGTATTCGCAGGTGTGCTGGCGACGATTGTCATCATCAGCACAAAGGCAGTCGATAGAATTACCACAGTGATGCTGGGTGGTATGATTATTACCTTCTTCCTCGCAGTGGGTAATCTGTTATTCGATGTTGAGTCGGTGAAGCTATTGAGCCCCGATGGTGAAAACAAGTATCTGCCTTATATGCTAGCAGCTCTGCCTTTTGGTCTAGTAAGCTTTGGCTATCATGGTAATGTGCCTAGTCTGGTTAAGTATTATGGTAAAGATCACCGCACCATTATCAAGGCTATAGTGATCGGTACTGGCATAGCATTGGTTATCTATATCTGCTGGCTTGTTGCTACCATGGGCAATATCTCTAGAACTGGCTTTATTGATATCATAGAGCAGGGCGGTAACATGGGCGTGCTAGTGAATGCCCTATCTGGCGTGATAGCGAGTGACTGGTTAACGACTATGTTAACCCTGTTTGCTAACCTAGCCGTAGCCTCGTCTTTCTTGGGGGTGACCTTAGGTCTATTTGATTATCTGGCGGATCTATTTGGGTTTGATGAGTCGCGAACAGGTCGATTAAAGACTGCCGCGGTGACATTCCTTCCACCGACATTGCTTGGTCTACTCTTTCCAAATGGCTTCCTCATCGCTATTGGCTTTGCGGCGCTGGCTGCCACTATCTGGGCGGCAATTGTGCCAGCTATGATGGCTTATAAAGTCAGGGCTATGTATCCAGATAGTACTAGCTATAAAGTGCCTGGTGGCAACGTGGTGATCGCTATTGTGATTCTATTTGGTGTGATTACTGCTGCATGTCACTTGTTGGCGATGGCGGATATGTTGCCACTATACGGTTAGACGTTAGCTGCGGGTCAATCAAAAAACAAAAGCCTCTTTTAAAGAGGCTTTTTGCTATTTAGATTCAGCTTATTCAAATATTGAGTCGGCGTTTGACGACGAAATCGTGTAAATGAACGACTAAAGCTATGTGAATTGGCATAGCCTAAACGTGTCGCAATCTCAGCCACATTCATCCCCTCCAGCATATATCTAATCGCCTGATTACAAAGAATATAGCCAGATAGATAGGTAAAGGTAAATCCAAGCTTTTGTAGTCGCCTCTGCAGTTGTTGGCGAGAGATCCCAAACAGCTCGGCTACCGAATCGACATTTGGTAAACCGTAATAGCGGGAATAATTCACCATCTCGTAGAGGACTTTAGGCGTATCCATGGGTTGCGGCATATTAAGATACTTTTCTAATTGAGATAGGGGGATCGATGCGGTCAAGGGCTCTGGCGTGTAGCTGTAATCATCGGTGAACATGAGTAGGCTGTCGATGCCAAGCCACAGTTCAGTTTGCGGCGCATTCCAAGACACTGGGCAGCCAAAGATCTCCTCGGTTTCCTTCTGCAGAATGGGTGGGCCGCTGAGCCTGACTTTTCGTGGACTATAGCTATCACCAACATAGTTTTTAATGGCGTTAAATAGGGTAAAAGCCACTCTTAACGAGTCATGAGAGCGCGCCTTTCCCTTTACAAAATCATTGCAGTAGCACCACTTTAATATTTTTCCCGACTGCTGAGCGTAATAGCTAGCACCAGATTGAAAGCTGCAAATACCATGGTTGATCCGTCTAAAGGAGATGGCCAAGTCAGGGGCGCTTAAAAACCAGTTACCTGGAACCTCGAGATTAGCTAAAGTCAGGTAGCTCTGGATCTTCACCATATAATCCGCGTCACCTGTTAGGGATTCTATCTGCTCAAACCATTTTGACACTTGAGTAAAAGGGATCAGCGTCATCCGATCTTGTAGTAGCAGCTTTGGGATCCCTAACGCCTCAGCTTGCACACCGTAATGCGCTTCAACACCTTCTAAAACAGGAGAAATATAGCAGGAGCGAATGAAGGCGGTATTGAGCAGCATGGCGATTATCCTAGTGACAATTAAGGTCTGATTGAATCATAAAGTGGGAGTAATTGATACATAAGTGTATCTAGTCTTGCTCTTAATATTGCGACGGGCAAACTACGCAGCCAAAACACTTTTTTGAGGTTTCTTTCTATGAGTCTGTTCAGTATGCCATTCGTCGATTCTGGCGTGGATAGCGCCCTGCATGGCGTCGCAGCAGTCGTGATGGTGCTTACGGTTGCAGCAGCTGCTTATGGGTTCTGGAAAATTCATGAGCTGCCAATTAATAAGGCCCACAAGGAGCAGCATCATCAGATAGGGCTGATCACCGCACTCACCTGGATAGGCTTCATCTGGCACTGGGTCTGGGTTGTCGCCGTGATAGTCGCTTTCGTTGATGGCGAGAAAGCATTGAGGCGAATACGAGATGTGTGGCGTGAAAAAGAGCCGCAAGCAATAGCGAATGATTCGGCAGTAAAAGAGGAGCAAACCAATGCTTGAAGGATTAGCCGTATGGGCACTATTCATTTATCTTCTGCGCCTAATTGGTATGCCATGGAACACCTATAGTAAGGCCTTCGCATATTTGGGTGGCACAGGCTGGCTGATGTTTGTATGGGTGGGTTTACTTAATTACACCCCAATGGATCTGTCGGGTGGCTCTTTGGTGCAATCGCCCCATATTCAACTGCGTCCGGCAAACTCTCAGATCCGCGGCAAGGTCGAGAATATCTATGTGAAGCCTAACCAACAGGTTGAGGCTGGTCAGCTTATTTATGATTTAGATGCCGAGCCCTATCAAATTGCGTTGAATAAGGCGTTGGTGGCGCAGGAAACCGCAAAGGTAAACCTGTCTTTGGCTAACGAAGATGTAAAGCTAGCCTTGAAGCAGCATGAAGTGGCGATAGCCGACGTCAGCATTACCAAGAATCAGCTAGATGCAGCGTCTAAAGATCTAGCCTGGAAACAGAAGACATTGGCACGTTTTGTCGAGCAGAACCGCGTGGTGCCCGATACCATCACTAAGAGTCAGTTAGATGAGCAGCAAACGGCGGTCGATCTGGCTAATGCACAGGTGCAGACCTACTCGACTCAAATTGAGAAGGCGCAGATGGCTGAGCATACGGCATTGCTGAATATTGAAAAGTCTCGTTTGGCTGTAGAGAGTCGTCAATCTGATCTCAATAGTGAGCATGAAAATGTCGCTCAAGCTCAGTGGAACATAGATAACACCAAGATCTATGCACCAACAGATGGCTACGTGACAAACTTCATTATGCGTGAAGGCCAGTATGTCGGTGTTGCGCCGCGCATGCAGATGTACACTAACGAAAAATATGTATTGATGCGGGTAAACCACCAGGCTATTCGCAACGTTAAGGTGGGTCAGCTAGCTGAGTTCGCCTCTGCGGTTTACCCTGGTAAGGTGTTTAGCGCCGAAGTTGAGGGCATAGTAGAAGCGACTGGTGAGTCGCAGGGACGCTTGCTCGCCTTAGACGATAACGTAAGGCAAACCACGGGGCAGAACCTGAATAATAAGCACCACTTTGTCAGACTTAAACTGACCGAAACCGGTGATTACGACATTCCTGTGGGGTCGGTTGGCCTAGCGTGGATCTCTGGCACTAAACCGATTGAGTTCTTAGCATTCTTAGATGTGATCCGTGGAATCGTGATTAGAATGAAGTCACAAATCTACTACTTTTATTCTATCTAGTTATATCTGTCCCCCCAAGACATAAGGCTTGGGGGCTTGTGACTTGCTAGGCAAAAACTTGTACTAGGCAAATACCAAATTACGACCATTGTTCTTCGCCTTGTAGAGGGCCTTATCGGCTCTCTTCAAGGTATTTTCGAATGTGCCTTCACCGTGCTGTTCGGCCACCCCGATTGAAATGGTAATGTTCACTGTCTGATTCGGTTTATGTTTGGTATTTCTATCAAGTCTACTCTTATTTTTACGGCTCTGATTTCGTAGCACAATATTGTATTGACTGATTTTGCGTCGGATCTCTTCCAATAGAGGCAATACCGCTTCTATGTTTTTATTCGCGAACACTATGGTGAATTCTTCTCCGCCATAGCGAAATACCTTGCCACCCCCTTGGATCTTACTGAGTTTCTTCGCCACCAAGTGCAACACTTGATCACCAACATCATGGCCATAGGTGTCATTAAAGGTTTTAAAGTGGTCGATATCAACCATGGCGAGGCAATAGTGCTTATTGAGTGATTGGGCCAAGGTATTTAGGGAGCGACGGGAGCCTAGCCCTGTCAGCTCATCTCTGTAGGCAAGGTTATGGCTCCTGACTAAGATAGAGATTAAGTATGCTATGGCTAGTATGGTTAGCAATAGTGACAGGGGTAACTCATTGGGCAGATAGAAATGAAATAGCCAGATGAATAGTGTGACCATAATTGCGGAGTCGACACCTGTCGCGCGGCAAATGGTAAAAGTACAAAGTACTATGCATGAAATGCCGATGGGAACATATGAAGAAGTGAGGAGTTTGAGTGTATTTGGCAGTAACCCTGCATCGACGGAGTTGAGGTAGGTAATCGCAGCACTCCAGCCTAAGGTTAAAATGACACATAGCCCCACCGCGAGAATTGACTTGAAAAAATATACTGAAAATAGGCCCCTGTCTTTGAATGCGGCAAAGAAAGTAATTATTAAGCTACCAGCAAGGATCACCTGCTCTTGATTCAATAGGGCCATTTCAGGAAGCAATACCGGGCTCGATTCAAAGTAGTAGTACCCAAGCAGCAGTAGCGACAGGTAACTAATACGCCAACAATTAAACTGCAGTGCCAGTACTGCAGAGATGCCGAGTAAATAATAGGGCAGCTCATTTATTTTAGGTAGCCAGCCTTGCCATATTGTCGATAGGTGCTGAGTGACCACGATATAGAGAAAGGTGATGACAACAGGGACAAAGAGGTAACGTAAACTTCGTTCTAATACAGGCACTGTCAATCTTCCGTGATGATGGCTAGATCTAGATTATAGTCCATTAGTTTTAAATTTGAGGCTTATCTCAATTGAGCATGCTTAGGGTCTATTTCGGTTGGCGATAAGAGATTTTCGGCGGCGAGTTGGACAGTTGGTGCAAAGCGGTCTTAACTCAAAGGATTAGGTCGCCGTTAATCATGGAATTTAAGATGAAAGTTGATCAATATTTTCAGGGCCAGCCATGCTGGATGGAGTTAGCCTCTTTGGATATCGATGCCAGTAAGCAGTTTTATAAAGCTTTGTTTGGTTGGGAAGTTGTTGATATGCCAATACCACAAGGTACCTATAGCATGCTCGCTATCGATGGTGACGATATTGGTGCCATGTATCAGTTGCCTGAAGAGATGATAGCCAACGGCGATACGACGCAGTGGACTGTGTACTTTGCGGTAGAAAATCTAGATGCCTCCTTGGTCGATGTCACTGGAGCTGGTGGCACTCTTTTGATTGGCCCCCATGATGTGGGCGAGGCGGGAAGAATGGCGATAGTTCAAGATCCTGAAGGTGCCAGATTTGCGCTCTGGCAAGCTAAGAATCACATCGGGGCACAACGCGCGGCAGAAACTCACACCCTATGCTGGGTAGAGCTTGCTTGTCGTGATCCTGAGGAAGCCAAGCAGTTTTACCCGCATGTGTTTGGGTGGGGGGTTAGGGACAGCAATATGGAGGGGATGGACTACACCGAATGGCAGGTAGGCTCTCAAGATATTGGTGGCATGATGGCAATGACGCAGGAATGGGGTGACATGCCTGCTCATTGGATGATCTATTTCACTGTAGATGACTGCGATTCAAAGGTGAAGCAGGTAGAGGAGTTCGGAGGCAAGGTTTGTGTGCCATCAACTGATATTCCCAATGTCGGACGTTTTGCGGTGATTAACGACCCAAGCGGCGGCTTCTTTTCGATTATAGAGCTGCGTATGGGCAATTAGGATTAAATGCTTAATGTAGGAAGTAACAGGGTCGCAATATTGCGACCCTGTTTCATTGCGGTAAAGCTTAAAGCTATTCCTTACTTAAAGAGCGGCCATAGATCAGCAAGTAGATTGCCGGGATCACAAACAGCGACAAGATAGGCGCGGTGACCATGCCACCCACCATAGGGGCGGCGATCTTCTGCATCACCTCATTACCCGTACCACTCCCCCACATGATTGGTAACAGGCCGAAGAAGATAGTCGCGACTGTCATCGCCTTAGGACGAATACGCATTACCGCACCGTGGATAAGCGCTTCGCTCAAGTCACTGCGCTTACTGTATAGGCCCGCGAGTTTTCGATCCCTTATGCTGTTATTCAAATAGACCTGCATCACTACGCCAAACTCAGCTGCAACGCCTGCCAGCGCTATCATTCCCACAGATACGGCAACGGAGAAATCAAAGTTCAACAAGTACAGCAACCAAGCGCTTCCCACGAGGGAGAAGGGCAGGCTTAACATGATGACCGATGCTTGTATAAATGAGCTAAAGGTCATCATGAGTAACATGAAGATCACCGCAAGCATCAAGGGAACGACCAACTGCATCTTGGCTTCAACACGCTGCATATACTCATATTGACCAGCAAAGCTATAGCTATAGCGCGGTGGTAAGCTGATCTGTTTATCCAGTGCGGCTCTAGCCGTTGTGATGTATTCGCCGATAGAGATATCTTTCAAATCGACAAATACCCAACTAATCAAGCGGCCGTTTTCACTGGCCAGCATAGGCGCACCATCGCTGATGCTGATACTCGCGAGATTGCCTAAGGGCAGGTATTTCCCCGTCTTAGTGAGCACCGGCAGATCTTCCAGCTTTTCGATACTATCGCGTAGTTCACGAGGGTAGCGGATATTGATTGGGTAGCGTTCTTGGCCTTGAATAGATTGGCCCACCTGCATCCCCCCAATCGCCATCTGCACCACGTCTTGAATGTCCTTTAGGGTCATTCCGTAGCGGGCTGCATTCTTAAGATTGGGTTCGATATCAATATAGCGTCCACCGCTGGTGCGCTGGGCAAATGCAGATTCAGTGCCGGGGAGTTTGCTTACTACGGCTTCTATCTCTGTACCTATACGCTGTAACTCATCAATGTCGGCACCAGATATTTTAATGCCGACAGGGGTTCTCACGCCGGTAGAAAGCATATCGATACGAGTCTTGATCGGCTGCACCCAAGCGTTGGTCATGCCGGGTACTTTGACGGTTTTCTGTAGCTCCGCAATAATGCCCTCCAGTGTCATGCCTTCTCGCCAAGTGTCACGAGGATTTAGCATGATGGTGGTCTCTAACATGGTTAGCGGCGCCGGATCCGTTGCCGTCATGGCGCGGCCGACCTTACCAAATACCCGTTTAACCTCTGGTACGGTTTTTATCAGCCTGTCGGTTTGCTGCAAGATCTCCGCAGCCTTACCTGCACTGACGCTTGGCAGCGTGGTTGGCATATAGAGCAGATCGCCTTCTTCAAGTTCAGGCATAAATTCACTACCCATCTTAGTCATAGGGTAGATAGCACTTGCGAGAGTTAGCATTGCCAACAAGATGGTGGTCTTGGGAAAGCGTAACACAAGGCGTAGCGTAGGCTCGTAAATCGCAATTAAAAATCGGCTGATGGGGTTCTTACGCTCATCGGGGATCTTACCGCGAACGAAATAGCCCATTAATACCGGGATTAAGGTGATTGCCAATATGGCGCTCGCAGCCATGGCAAAGGTTTTGGTGAAGGCTAGCGGATGGAACAGGCGTCCTTCTTGCGCCTCTAGCGCAAATACCGGAACAAAACTTAAGGTGATGATCAGCAAACTGAAAAACAGCGCCGGCCCCACCTCAACAGATGCTTTGCGTACCAACTCCCAATGGGCTTCACCCGTGGGTGTGGCACCATTATGCTGCTCTCGATAATGTTCTAGGTGTTTGTGGGTGTTTTCAACCATTACAATGGCGGCATCCACCACGGCGCCAATGGCGATAGCAATACCGCCTAAGCTCATGATATTGGCGTTGACGCCAATCATGTTCATCACGATAAAGCTGATAAGGATCGAGATCGGCAGCGAGATAATCGCCACTAATGTCGAGCGGGCGTGTAGCAGGAAGATCAGGCAGATGACTGCGACTACAAGCATCTCTTCTAGCACTTTATGCTTAAGGTTATCCACCGAGTTGAGAATGAGCTCCGAGCGATCGTAAGTGATTACTAACTCAACGCCATCGGGTAGTCCGTTTTCAATCTCTTGCAGCTTCTGCTTAACATTATTGATGGTCGCGAGGGCATTCTCGCCGTAACGCATCACCACGATGCCACCCACCACTTCGCCTTCACCGTTAAGCTCGGCGATACCACGGCGTGCGGCGGGGCCAGTGCGCAGCTGCGCCACGTCCTTCATCAATACTGGCGTGCCAGATTCCGAAACGATACCCAGTGGGATCTCTTCAAAGTCAGCCAAGGTTTGGCGATAACCCGTAGAGGTGATCATATACTCGGCTTCAGCCATCTCGATAACCGAACCACCAGTGGAGCTGTTGGAGTTATCTAAGGCATTTTTGACCGTCATCAAATCAATCTGATACAGCGCCAATTTATGAGGATCGACGATGATCTGATAAGACTGTTCCATGCCGCCAATGGTGGCCACCTCTGATACGCCTTCAACACTTTGCAGCTCAAGTTTTAAAAACCAATCCTGTAACGAGCGTAGCTGAGCTAAGTCATGCTTACCCTTACGGTCGACTAAGGCGTATTGGAACACCCAGCCCACACCCGACGCGTCGGGGCCTAAAGTTGGCGTAACGCTATCTGGCAGCTGACCTTGAGTTTGCGACAGGTATTCTAAAACCCGTGAACGAGCCCAATAGATGTCGGTGCCGTCTTCAAAAATAATGTAGACGTAAGAGTCACCGAACATTGAAAAACCACGTACGGTTTTCGCGCCCGGCACCGCCAGCATGGCGGTGGATAACGGATAGGTTATCTGATCTTCCACTAATTGTGGCGCTTGCCCCGGATAGGAGGTTTTGACAATAACCTGTACATCAGACAAATCAGGCAGTGCATCCAGAGGCGTCATGCGCATCGCCTGATAGCCGATTAGGGCTATCACCGCAGTAAGGACTAACACCATAGCTCGCTGTTTAATCGAGGCACTGATAATTTTTTCTAGCATAATCAGTCTCCGATTAGTGGTTTGCGTGTGGATCGCTAGCAGCGTTATTATTCTCGCCGCTATTACTACCACTTAAGCGCTGCAAGCTGCCCTGAATACTGGCTTCTGAGTCTAATAAGAACTGACCAGAAACAATCACCTTGTCGCCAACCTTTAGGCCTTCGATAATCTCAGCCTTGCCTTGGGCAATCATGCCAACTTTGACGGGAACAGAAGCAAAACGGTTATCGTCACGCTGGACGACTACGCGATTCTCGCGACCCGTGAGGATCAGTGCTTCGGTTGGGATAGCCAGCACTTCTCGCTTAGGGCCACCGAATAGTTTCACATCGACCAAGGTGCCAGGTTTAAGTAACTTCTTGGGATTGTCTAGCTTAATCCGCACTCGCATCGCGCGTGAGACAGGATCCAGCTCTGGATAGATATAGTCTATGGTCGACTCGAGATCGAATAGCCCTTGAGCGGCAGAGGTGACTTCCACTGGGCGGCCCTGCTCAAGCCAGCTCTGTTCATTTTCAAACACATCGGCAATAATCCACACACTGCTTAAATCGACTATTTCAAACAGGGTATCGCCGGGTTGAACATACATGCCGTGACGTACGGTAAGCTTGCTGATAAAGCCATCTTGCTCGGCATAAAATGGCACGCGATAGACAGTCTTGCCTGTACGCTCAAGCTGTTTGATTGTTGCCGAGCTGACTCCTAATAACTCAAGGCGTAGGCGCGCCTTGCGCAATAAACCTTGGCCACGGCTTTTGTCTTGCTTGAGGTAGTCGACTGCTTGCATATAGTCATCTTGAGCGTTAATCAGCTCCGGAGAGTAAAGCTCATAAAGCAATTCTCCTTTCTTCACCCGTTGACCGACGTTATGTACCATTAAGGTTTCAATCCAGCCATTGACGCGAGTATGGCTATGACCGATGGCGTTCTCGTTATACTCCACCGTGCCGATGGTTTTCACCAGCTTCCATAGCGTACCTTCGGTGACTTGCTCGCTGCGCATGCCTAAGGCTTGCTGCATACCGCCTGATACACCAACGACAACTTCTTCACCGACGCCGCCGATAGTGACTTTCTCAAGATCCATACCGCATATCGGGCAGGATCCCGGAACATCGGAAACAACGTGTGGATGCATAGGGCATACGTACTTTATATTGCCATCGCCGCTACTTTGCGCTGCGGGTGCAAGGGTTGGCTTAGGTTGGCTTAATATCTTATCTGCTTGAGATTGTGGGGCTTTCGAATCTGTTGTTGGGTGATTATGATCCGTATGCTTGTCAGTGCTCTCTTCTTCCTCTTCTTTAACTAAGAACATCTTGCACTCTGGACAGCGACCAGGTTCATGGCTGGTCACTTCTGGATGCATAGGGCAGTAATAGTTTTCAACCGCCGCTGAAGTTGCTGAGTTAGATGCTTCATCAGTTACTTCACCTGTGATTTCATCTTTAACTTCATCTTTGACGAGGAACATCTTGCACTCAGGGCAACGGCCAGGTTCATGGCTAGTCACTTCTGGATGCATAGGGCAGTAGTAGTTTTCAATCGTCGCAATAGTGGAGGATTTGTCTGCTACTTCATCTTTGACGAGGAACATCTTGCACTCAGGGCAGCGACCAGGCTCATGGCTAGTCACTTCTGGATGCATAGGGCAGTAATAGTCTTTGCTTACAGCCCCATGCTTCTCATGTTGCTGCGTCGGTGCATGTTCTTTGCTTTCAGCCGTCTGGCTAAAACCCAACTGTGGGGTCGCAGCCAAAGCAAGGCTTAAGGCGCAGACCGCAGTTTGATGCAATTTCTTTATCTTAAATAAACTCATAATGCCTTATCTCCACCCTAAGTATTAGTGATGCATGTGAGCAGATTTAGTTGCCTTGTCGCCGGTAGCGATAGGCTCTAGATCCATTCCACACTTAGGGCAGCTATCGCCTGCTTGACCTGTAATAGCCGGGTTCATAGGGCATGCATGGGTATGCTTGCTCATATGCTTGTGGTGTTTTTTAGCTTTATTAGGGCACGACTCTTTGTTCGGGCAAGAGTCACAGTTTTTAGCGTTATCGGCTTTTGCGATAGGTTCTAAGTCCATGCCGCATTTAGGGCAGCTGTCGCCTGCTTGACCTGTAATCGCTGGGTTCATAGGGCATGCATGGGTATGCTTGCTCATATGCTTATGGTGCTTTCCAGCTTTATTAGGGCACGACTCTTTATTAGGGCAAGAGTCACAGTTTTTGCCATGGCCTTTAGCGGCAGTCTTTGCAGCTTCCAGATCCATGCCGCATTTAGGACAAGAATCACCTTTGTTACCTGTTACTTCAGGATGCATAGGGCAAGCATAATCCTGATTTTGCACAGCGTGTTGGTTTTTATGGGCACCATGATGGTGTTCATTTGCTGTTGCTGTACCCGTCAAAGACAGAAATAGCAGGGTAGATAAGGCTAAACTTATAAGGGTTTTCATAACTCAACTCCATCGTATAGATGGCCGAATGCCTGTGCTTAAAATGAGCAGCAGAACAATTAACGGCTTAAATAATTGCTGATTAAGATTAATTTGTTTTCTTTTTTTACAAAGAGATATTCGCATAGAGACGCAGCGCCCCTATTTATGCGATGGGAGGTCTTAAATCTTGTGGCAATGAAATAGAGTGGAAATGAGGCATTGGAGTGGCCATTACAATATCGGAAGTGCTAAACCCTGGCCAAGGTGATGCACTAAACAGAGTACCTGTTACAGAAATTACCAAGCAATGGCTGCAGTCGCTCTGGCATGATCCATTGCCGTTGCAGCAAGGTTGAGCGTTGCCGGGAAGCATTTGCGATTGCATTTCAACTTCGCAGCAATGAGCGTCTTCATCCATTTGCATTGGGTGACAGTCTGTTCCGTCTTGCATGCTCATCATTGGCATATCATCAGCCATAGCTTTTGGCACCATCAGCGAACCATTAGAAAGCACTAGCTGACTCAACAATGCGAGTAGCGTAAAGGCTAACAATGTATGGCGACGGATTATGCTAAGCATGATGTTTCCAAATAATAAACTGTGTTAAGTCTACCATAGGAATTAAGCGGCACATTGATTAACTTCACAATTTTGCTGGTTCAATGTGCCATTCCTATTTGAGATTAGATAAATATCTTACTGTTTTGATAACAATAATTTGGCCATCAATTGACCATGGGTCATAAGGCTTACCTGCTTTTCAGTGCCCATGCCATCATTAAGCTTAATGGTTGGGTTATCGATGAATAGGTAAGCGTCTTCTTCAGACAATATGCTAGGTGTGAATGCCTTATAGTTGGCAGCCGTTTCTAGTTCGATATAGAGGTACAGTGGTTCTGAACGTACCCAGTTCGAATCTTCGGCATTGGTTTCAAACAAGTCGCGATATTGAACCTCAATGAGGTTTTGCCCTTGCTCTAACTCTAGGTAACGGCTATCGACGTTACTGAGTCCGTTTACGGCTAATACTTCTAATGACTCAGGAAAAGCCACTGAAGCGGCTTGAGAGGCGAAACTTGCAATTGATAGTGCGATGACGCTGATAAACTTTTTCATAATAAACTCCAAACAAAGTCAGATACTTAATATAGCGATCAGTGCTCAGGAAAAAGACTGATAGCCCTAGCCCAGTTATTAGAGTTCAATATCAATTTTTGACTCGATAACGAAAGGCTAATGATTCTGTAAAACGCTAAAAGTGAGATACAGCTTAAATACTGATGGGAGGGGGATTACTGGACGAGAGCTCAACGGTCTGAGGTGACCAAAAGCTAGTTTGTACACTGGCTGTTGAGTTGGGGGAGATTAGGCTCAATTGATGTTGTTCGATAATCCCCGGTGCTGATACACAATGAGATACGCAATTACCTGCACCTAAGATATCGCATAGGGCATCACAATCGATTTTGATTAAACTCAAATTTGGCATGTCAGAGTCACAATTCATCTGAGTGTCTGCACTATGTGAGGAGGCTAAGCTATTAGCCAGTATGGTTTGCGTGTGTGAGGCTTGTGGCTCGTTATGCTGAGCTGCATGGGAGCTAGCATGTAAATATTTAGGCATAGCCATCGCTGGAGACAATATAAATTGCCCAACCAGTGCGATGAAAAATACTAAATAAACAATTTGCTTGCGCATGCCTAACCCTATTTCTTGTAACAAAGATGTGTAACACCGAGGATGTAATTTAAGAGACCTAGGAACTATAGAAAAAGTTTCAAAAATCATAATTTTTTTGATTTTAGGTGTGTGGCTTGTCTCACTTTTACATCTAAAAGAATTTCAAAGAAAATAAATCAAACCGCTCTAATATCAAGTTGATAGCGTATTAACCTTGCGATAATCAAGGTGTTAGAGTAGCTTTAGTAATAGTGCATATAATATAAGCAGGTCAGGGGTCTGAAAAGAGAGTTAGAGCCATGTCTCATTTTGCACTTTTAGTTCCAGATATATGAGTAAGATCTAGTTTATAATGGAAAAATAAATAGAGATGAAGTTAACTTACATCGCTATAAAAATTAAATACTTGGAGATGAGTGATGAACTGGCGAGCACTATTTAAACCCAGCGCAAAATTTTCGATTCTGGCATTGTTGGTAGTCGGTGTCGTTGTCGGTGTAGTAGGTTACTTTGCTACACAGCAAACTTTACACGCAACGAGTACAGATGAGTTCTGTATGAGCTGTCACAGCAACCACTCATTGAAAGATGAAGTGCTTGCATCTGCTCACGGCGGCGGTAGTGCTGGTATCACGGTACAATGTCAAGATTGTCACCTTCCACACAACCCAGTTAAGTACCTAGTTAAGAAGATCATCGTATCTAAAGATCTATACGGTTACCTAACTATCGACGGTTTCAACACTCAAGAGTGGTTGGATGAAAACCGTAAAGAGCAAGCCGATCTAGCGCTTAAGTATTTCAAAGGCAACGACTCTGCTAACTGTCAGCACTGTCACACTCGTATCTACGAGAACCAGCCTGAAACTATGAAGAAGATGGCGAAGAGAATGCACGCTAACAACTTCAAGAAAGAAGAAGACAAGCGTAAGACTTGTGTTGACTGTCACAAAGGTGTTGCTCACGTTTATCCTAAGGGATAATACTCAGGCACAAGCCTAGAGCAGAGCCTGACTTAATGTCGGCAAGTTAAATCGCTAAAAGCCCCTTAATTGGGGCTTTTTTGTTTTTAAGCTTCGGAAAGTAAAAGAAGGTCCTAGGAAAGGCTGAGAAAGGTTCTAGGATCTAGGTCCTAGGAAAAAGAAAGGTCCTAGGTTCTAGGGATGCCAAGACGGAAAAGCTTGTTTTCTGCTGTAGGTTGGGTTTTAGCCCATCAATACTCCAATGGCTTATTGAGCGAGACTGAACAGCGCAAGCCTGACGGCATAAATGCCGGAAAAGCCCGGAAGGCTTAGAAGCAGCAGAGACGGTGCTTTTGGCATTTGCTCTACCTAGAAGGGCACTGCCCGCTCTCGCAGCGTAGCGTCCTAGGATCTAGGTTCTTTTTTTAAAGCTAAGACGAACGGCCTGCGGCCTAGGGAACGTGACTGCGTCACTGACGGAACGCTGCGCTTACGGAAAAGCTAAGAGCCAGAAAAGATGGTGCTTTAGGCTTTGGCTGTTTCTAGCAGGGCTTAGCCCGATCTCGCAGCGCAGCGTCCTAGGATCTAGATTCTGAAAAAAGCAAAAAATAAAAGGCAAAACAGCGGATACTGTTTTGCCTTTGTAGTCTTGGCTTGTCCGGCTATTAACCGTTTTGAGCCTGCTTATCCATAACTTGCTTGCGATACTGTAGTAGGCTAAATACACCAAATAGGAATACCTGCAGATAGTCAGATTTTTTCAGTTGCAGTAGTGGTTTAAACATAGTGTGGAAAATGAGTGTCTGAAAGCAATGCATAAAGATGGTCATTGCAAACAAGATATTGAGGACAACCGATATATTGCCTTCAAAAGGCATGATCAAGTTATAGATCATCATTAACCAAGCAAAGCCGGTGACCAATTTTCCTAAAACTAGCATGACTTTCATTTAACTCGCTTCCCCTGTATCAGTATTGATGTCTGCTTCTGAAACCTGCTCTGCAGAGTATTGATATAAACGATAGATCACTTGACCCGCTTTCTTCTCTTTCAGTAATGCCCAGCTAGCCGGTACGTTAAGCAGCGAGATTTCACTCTCGGTTTCTACGTAAATAAGAGCATCATCGTTTAACCATTGGTGTTGATCGATAAGTGCAATGCTTTTCTCTGCCAGTGACTTTCTAAAAGGTGGGTCGATAAAGACGAGATCGAAGCCTTCGTTTGGCTTATTAGCAAGTAGCGCTAGGCTATCACCTTTGATGACGTCTGCGTTCTCACACTTAAGCGTGGCCAGGTTGGCCACAAGCTGTTTCGCCGCTTGAGCCTGTAGCTCAAAAATCTTGGCGTAGCTGGCATATCGCGACAGTGACTCAAGGCTTAACGCGCCGCTACCGGCAAAGCAGTCGAGTACACGGGAGCCGCGTACATCGTTAGCAACCCAGTTGAATAGGGTTTCTCTGACGCGATCTGTGGTTGGGCGTAGCCCTTCAAGGTCGTGAATGGGCAACTTTCGCGAGCGCCATTGGCCTGAAATAATCCTAACTTGACCGCTAGAAGGTCTTTTTTTGACCATGGTGTCCTCGTGATTTTGCCTAATGAAAGAAAGTGGTAGACTATGGCGTCTGAATTTAGGTCGTTATTTTATATCAAAGCACAGCTAAATGGTAAAAAGCAGTTGTTAGATTCCGTCTGAATGGCGTTTTTGCTGTTTTTATCAGCGTAATTTGAGCTGGATTTTGATATAACGTCCTCCACCCCAATGCATTTATGTACAGCTATTTGAGCACCGGTATAACACATGGCAAAGAAAGGTTTTTTTTCCTGGTTCCGCAAGGATAAATCTAAAGAAGAAGCGCAGGCTGCAGAAGCGGCGAAACTAGAAGCTGAAAAGCTTGAGCTTGAGCTTGAAAGAGTCGAAGCTGAGCGTCTTGAATTAGAAAGAGTTGCAGCCGAGCAGGCCGAAGCTGCACGCATTGAGGCTGAGCAAGCTGAAGCCCAAAGAGTAGAAGCTGAACGTCTTGAATTAGAAAGAGTCGCGGCAGAGCAAGCAGAAGCTGCACGCATTGAGGCTGAGCAAGCTGAAGCCCAAAGAGTGGAAGCTGAACGTCTTGAATTAGAAAGAGCCGCGGCTGAACAAGCAGAAGCTGCACGCATTGAGGCTGAGCAAGCTGAAGCCCAAAGAGTGGAAGCTGAACGTATTGCTGCTGAACAGGCAGAAGCTCAGAGATTAGCAGCTGAACAAGCACGTTTAGCCGAAGAGCAGGCTGAAGCTCAAAGAGTTGCAGCTGAGCAAGCGGAAGCTCAAAGAGTTGCTGCGGAACAGGCTGAAGTTCAAAGGGTTGCAGCGGATCAAGCCGAAGCTCAAAGAGTTGCAGCTGAGCAAGCGGAAGCTCAAAGAGTTGCAGCAGAACAAGCCGAAGTTCAAAGGGTTGCAGCAGAGCAAGTCGAAGCTCAAAGAGTTGCAGCAGAACAAGCCGAAGCTCAAAGAGTTGCAGCAGAACAAGCCGAAGCTCAAAGAGTTGCAGCAGAGCAAGCCGAAGCTCAAAGAGTTGCAGCGGAGCAAGTCGAAGCTCAAAGAGTTGCAGCAGAGCAAGTCGAAGCTCAAAGAGTTGCAGCAGAGCAAGTCGAAGCTCAAAGAGTTGCAGCAGAGCAAGCCGAAGCTCAAAGAGTTGCAGCCGAGCAAGTCGAAGCTCAAAGAGTTGCAGCGGAGCAAGCCGAAGCTCAAAGAGTTGAAGCTGAACGTATTGAAGCAGAGAAGGTTGAGGCAGAAGCGGCTGCGGAACAGGCTCGTTTAGCAGCCGAACAAGCGGCTCAGGCTGAAGCCGAGCGCCTAGAGGCTGAACGTGTTGAATTAGAAAGAGTCGAAGCTGAGCGTCTTGAATCTGAAATAGCTGCTGCACAAGAGTTAGCAGCGCAACAAGCTACTGCACAAGAAGAACAACAGCCAGAGCCACAGATTAAGCCAGTTAAAGAAGGTTTGTTTGCCCGTCTTAAGCGCGGCCTAAAGCGCACCAGTGAGAGTATTGGTAGCGGCTTTATTGGGTTGTTTAGCGGTAAGAAGATCGATGACGATCTTTTTGAAGAGCTAGAAGAACAGCTATTGATCGCCGATGTGGGTGTCGAAACAACCACACGGTTGATTAAGAGCCTCACCGAGCAGGCAAGCCGTAAGCAGCTAAAAGACGGTGAAGCGTTATATGATCTTCTACGTGAAGAGATGCAAAAGACACTCGATCCCGTGTCTGTACCACTGATCCCTGAAAATGCCGATGGTCCATTTGTGATCTTAATGGTGGGTGTAAATGGTGTCGGTAAGACCACGACGATTGGTAAGCTGGCTAAGCAGTATCAGGCGCAAGGTAAGTCGGTGATGTTGGCGGCAGGTGATACCTTCCGTGCAGCGGCAGTTGAGCAGTTGCAAGTTTGGGGTCAACGTAACGATATCCCTGTTATTGCCCAGCATACAGGTGCAGACAGTGCATCAGTGCTGTTTGATGCCCTACAAGCGGCACGTGCCCGTAATGTTGACGTACTGATTGCCGATACGGCAGGTCGTTTACAGAATAAAGCCCACTTAATGGACGAGTTGAAGAAAGTCGTACGTGTGATGAAAAAGCAAGAGGAGAGTGCTCCGCACGAGGTGATGTTAACTTTAGATGCTAGCACTGGTCAGAATGCGATTAGTCAGGCGCAGCTGTTCCAAGAGGCCGTTGGTGTTACCGGTATTACCATCAGTAAGCTTGATGGCACCGCTAAGGGCGGGGTGATCTTCGCTATCGCCGATAAATTTGGTATTCCAATTCGTCATATTGGCGTAGGTGAGCAGATTGACGACCTACGTACCTTTGATGCGAAAGACTTTATCGAAGCTTTGTTTAGCCAAACAAAAGACGACAAAGACGCGAAATAACGTTAGCTTATAGCAAACGTTACTGAAAAATAGCTAAATAAAAGCACCCTACATGGGTGCTTTTACTAATGCCGATTAATGCCAACTAAAAAGAAATCTTATTAATGATTCGATTTGAGCAGGTAAGCAAAGTCTATCCCGGCGGGCAAAAAGCCCTATCGGATGTGAGTTTTCATCTAAAGCGTGGTGAGATGGCTTTTTTAACAGGTCACTCTGGCGCGGGTAAGAGTACGCTGCTTAAGCTGATCACCGTTATCGAAAGAGCTAACGGTGGTCGCGTTTCAATTAATGGTCATGATATCGCGAAGGTGACTCGTTCGCAGGTGCCTTACCTACGTCGTGATATTGGTATGATCTTCCAAAATCATCACTTGCTGATGAACAAGAGTGTGTTCGACAACGTTGCTTTACCTTTGATTATCGAAGGCTTCTCGATTGGAGAGATCCGCAAGCGTGTTGCAGGAGCGCTCGATATGGTGGGCTTATATGGCAAAGAACGCCATAACCCCATCATGCTGTCGGGTGGTGAGCAGCAAAGAGTGGGTATTGCTCGTGCGATTGTAAACAAGCCTCCTCTGCTACTTGCCGATGAGCCGACGGGTAACTTAGATCCTAAGCTATCTATGGATATTCTGCGTCTGTTTGAAACCTTTAACGATGCGGGGACAACCGTACTTATCGCAACCCATGATCTGGGTTTAATTGCACGAATGAAGTATCGAACTTTAACCCTTAAGCAGGGGCGAGTGTTAGGAGCTGAAGAGCTAAATGCTCAAGACAGCTTCGGCATTAACTGAGGATAAATTATGAGCAAGCAACCTCAGATAAATCGTAGTAAATTGCCATTTTCGGGTCGAATTGTGATGTTTTTTATTCGTCACATTCAGCATGCGATGGCCAGTATCGGCGAGCTATGGCGTAACCCTGTTTCATCTATCATGACCATGGCCGTTTTGGGCGTTAGCCTAAGTTTACCAGCGGCTTTACAGGTGTTGGTAAAAAATGCCGAAACCATAACCGAATCTTGGAACAGTGCCGCCGAAATATCCTTGTTTATCGACGAAGGCCGTAGTGAAACCAGCATTCAAAGCTTGATTACTCGCCTTAAGGTTTACCCGGAAGTGAGTGATGTCAATTATATCGATCGTGAGCAGGCGCTTGAGGAGTTTCAGCGTTTATCGGGCTTTGGTGAGGCGCTATCTTACTTAGACTCCAACCCTCTGCCAGCAGTGGTCATGGTGACGCCAAGTAATAAGTATTCCAGCCCAACAGGGGCGAGGGAGCTGCTAAGAAAACTTGAGCAGGAGCCGGAAGTGAGTTTCGGTCGATTAGATATCGAGTGGTTAGAGCGCTTGCAAGCGGTTGTTAAGCTGTTAGAGCGTACGGTATTAGCGATTGCCGCGCTGCTCGTACTCGCTGTGGTACTAGTGATTGGTAACACCATTCGCTTAGCAATTATGAACCGCCGCACCGAAATCGAGGTGATGAAACTTGTCGGTGCTACAGAGGCCTTTATCCAGCGCCCCTTCTTATATACTGGGATCTGGTACGGTGTGATTGGTGGGTTTTTAGCTTGGGTTATAATTAATTTATTGGTTTTATATTTAGACTCGGCCTTAGGCGAGCTACTGGGCTTATATGGTAGCCAGCTGCAGATGGAGTCACTCACCTTCGGTGAATTAGGGCAACTGGTATTGTTGGCGTCTTTCTTAGGTTGGTTAGGTTCCTACCTTTCAGTACGGCAGCATCTTAGAGCAATAGAACCGTCATAATAACCCGTTACACTTGGCAATAGATGATAGGTTAAAAGATGAACTTTGTTTCATTTGATCTGCCTACAACTAGATGCAAGACTCTAATAAGCAATAATGAGTATTGACGCATATTAGATAAAGTTGATGGTTGACATATTTTGTCATTTAGTCGATAGTTCATTGTCCATTTCAGCAATGAATGGACAAAAGTAGATTTTAGCAAGACATTTGTAAGAAGTAGCAGGAGCGTAAATGACAGATCAAACGCAATCAATGGCACTGATGGTTCCCCAAAGTAGTGGCAGCCTCGAGTCTTATGTTCATTCAGCACACAACATTCCTATGTTGGAAGCTGATAAAGAATATGAGCTAGCGAAGCGTCTGCAAGAGACGGGTGATCTACAGGCTGCGAAACAGTTGATTATGTCGCACTTACGTTTTGTGGTACATGTTGCAAAGGGTTACTCAGGCTACGGTCTTCCACAAGCAGATTTGATCCAAGAAGGTAATATCGGCTTAATGAAGGCGGTTAAGCGTTTCGACCCAGATGTGGGCGTTCGCTTGGTGTCGTTTGCCGTGCATTGGATTAAAGCTGAGATCCACGAGTATGTGCTTAAGAACTGGCGCATTGTTAAAGTGGCTACCACTAAAGCACAGCGCAAACTGTTCTTTAACCTACGTAAGGCTAAAAAGCGTCTAGGTTGGTTTAGCGACAGTGAAGTGGGTATGGTTGCTGACAGTCTAGGTGTATCGAAAACCGATGTGACCGAGATGGAGTCACGCATGGCGGCGCAAGATCCAGCCTTCGATCTCGCTAGCGACAATGATGACGAGCAAGATTATGCACCTATGCATTACCTTGAAGATCATTCATCAGATTTAGCGTCTCAAGTTGAAAACGACAACTGGGAACAGAATAACCAAGCGCGTCTGCTATCGGCCATCAAGACTCTTGATGAGCGTAGCCAACATATCCTTAAAGCGCGTTGGTTAGATGAAGACAAGACCACATTGCAAGATTTAGCGGCAACTTACCAAGTGTCGGCTGAACGTATTAGGCAGTTGGAAAAGAATGCAATGAACAAGCTTAAAGGCTGTATGGAAGCCTAGTTTCCATTGTCCGCTCCAATCGCTTAGCGATAATTAAAACCTGCTTTTTAGCAGGTTTTTTTATGTCTGGAACATTTATGCCAAAAGCCCATGGATGGATAGCTTTTGGCTTTATGTCTGGAACATTTATGCCAAAAGCCCATGGATGGGCAGCTTTTGGCTTTATGTCTGGAGTTTACCTAGGCATATGTGCCTTTGGCATCAGGCTACGCCTGAGCTTTGAGTTAGACTGCGTCTAACAACTAACGTCGTGGCGCTTCGCCCCTTTCTGTTGTTAAGAGTGAGCCAAGGGAAAGTGCTTGTCCCCCACTCTTGATTCCGTAAGGAGAAACCCTCAGCGCCCCTGACGAAGTTGTCTCCCTCGTACTTATTCGAAATAACCTAACGCTTCCGATGGGGCATCCTGCCCCGCGAAAGCTATGCCAACATCCGTGTGGGCATCACGGTTATTTCTTCAACGTACTTCGGCAACTCCGATGGGGAATTGGTGTTTCCTGTAAGTTATGTTTGGCTATTTAGATTAGTGCTTTTTATGGGGAGCACTTTGGGTTGGTCTAAATGCTTTTCTAACCCCGTGTAGATACGGCCGTGACCGTCCATGACATGGACGTCATGGCCGAGCTTCCAGGGATGGACTTGCTGCGTGTCACGGAAGTGTCTGCACATACGCCTGCTGCAGGCAATTAGTTGCATTGGATAGTGAAAGTGAGTAATGAGGTAATTAGGCATACAGTTAGAACAATTAAGCTTTAAGTTAGGCTGCGTCTAACAACCCAATCAAACTGCGTTTGATAAAAGGTCGTGAGCTTCCAGCTCACACACGGCCAAGAAGGGGTCAACAGCAACCCCCTCTTGGCCATTTCTTTCATAAAGAGTCCCTGCCGCCCCGACGAAGTTGTAGATCTTCATACTCCAATAAAAATTGCCTAATGGTTTAGATTGGTCATCTATGTCTCCCGAGCCTGAACCATCATCCATGATGGTTCCACGACACTATTTTAGATTAAGAGCCATCTGCGTACTTCGGCAACTCCGATGGGGAGTTGGTGCTTCCTGTGAAAAGGTAGGAGTTTTAACTTTGTGTTTTTGTACTAAGAACACTGTAGTGAAGCTATTGTACTTTTCTTCCTCTGTGTAGCTCTGACTAGTGGGTGGCCATTTATGTATAACGCTTGAGATTACTCGTAAGGTTATGTGATTCTACCGCTCGAATAGGTTATAAATATGTAACGTTGGGGGGCTCGGCAAAATTAATGACAATTCGCTAAAACATAAGGAGTGCTTATGAAATGGATATCGACTTTAATTTTTAGTTTATTATTGTGGGGCTGCAGTCATTCTCCCAGTAATTATTATGTACCACCAGATACATGTGATGGAGCACCGGGATGTGCGGCTTCCGCTATAATTAAAGGTATTGTTTATTCAGAACCTGCGCCTAGAAAGTGTGCCGAAAAGCGTGGAACTCAACGAGCTGAATGTGATGCTCAAGTAGATGCGATTAAAGATTCGATTAAACAGGCTCAAAGAAATTAAAGTACATGTAACCTAAGTATTTAAGGTTGCGAATTACCGTTAGCTGGTCTACAAGTAAGCACTTATTTGTCAACCGCCTCAATCACCTGTTTGCGTACAACCTTAATCCCGGCGCTGCTGACTTCTGGCCAAGGGTAATAACACCTTGGTCGCTTAAAACGGGCGATCTTGTCGGCGAGGAAGTCTGTCAGCTCGGCTTCCAAAGGTTGGTTGGCTGAATTGTTACTCAGCTTACTCTCATTTAACTTAAGAATGGCAGCTGGGAGAGTGCCAAACTTGGCGTCAGCCACAGGAAACACGATGGCATCGCTGATTAACGGGTGCAGCTTTAAAGCGGTTTCTATCTCTTCGGGTTGGATGTTCTCGCCGCCGCTGATGAACATGTTGTCGGCTCGGCCGTCGATACAGAGGTTGCCGTTTTCATCAAAGTGGCCTAAGTCTTTGGTGTAGAACCAGCCGTCATTATCTAGCGGTAGGTTAAAACCTTCATCGGCTAAATAACCTAAAAACAGACACCCGCCTTTTACCCATATTTCACTATCGATAATCTTCAATTCACGACCCGATAAAACTTTGCCACTGGAGCCGTCGGTGCGCGCTATACCTGTGGTGATCTGCGATCCCATCTCTGTCATGCCGTAGCTGGTGTAGGCCTTTATGTTACGTTTGCCTAACTTTGAGAGTAGGTCGGCTGAGATTGCTCCACCGCCGAGTAGCATGGCTTTGACTCGGCTTAAGCAGTCGCTTTCGGCACTCGTCTCATTATCACTCTCACGCTCAACGGCTGCATTAAGTAACTGCTGTAGTTGAGCGCTCACTAACGACAGGTGGCTTATCTCGTCACGAAAAAGCTGATCCGCTAGAGCTAGGTTCTTGTCTTCAAACACCACACAGGCTCCGGCTAGTGCGCAGCGATTTAAGATGGCTAAGCCGCCAATATGAAATAGCGGCAGCGACAGTAACCAGCTGTCTGTTGATGCTAAGCCGATTAGCTCACTCGAACCTTTGGCGCTGGCCATATGATTGGCTAGGCTGTGGGCGGCGGCTTTAGGTGTGCCGCTGCTGCCGGAGGTGAGTATGGCGTTGACTGCAACATTGGGGTTTATAGTTTGCTGCGCTTGTTCGCTAAGCTGATTAAAATCCAGTGAGATAGCTTTTAGCTGTGGCTGATCCTGCAGTGCATCAACTAGGCTGGAGTTAGTTTGCTGTGAGGCTTCAAGCCAGTAATATTGATAGTTATGGCATTGCATTAACTCGATGATCTGCTGAGACGCAAAGCGTGGCGAGATAGGACAGAACAGAATACCGCTATCGACGCAGGCCCAATAGAGTTGCAATAGCTGCGGACAGTTATGGGCGATACAGGCTAAGCGGTCGCCGCGCTTTAAGCCTATTTGGTTAAATTGCTGGGTTAGGGCGATGACTTGCTGGTGTAAAGTTTGGTAGCTAACTGCCACGCCTGAAAAACGGTAAGCCGGCGCCTCAGCTTGTGCTAATGCTTGCTGATGAATAGGTGAGAGTATTTGCTTGTTGGTACTGCTAACCGTCATATCAATGCGCCGCTTATCTGTTAGGTTCGATTCGTTAGCTATTGTTTACATGGCTATTGCATGCGCTAGCTATTACTTACACGAGTTAGGAGTGTTAAGTCATCAAGCTGCAAACAGACAGGTTTTCCAGAGCTAACGATTAAATCTTGGTTGAAGGCTGCGAGAGTATCAATCCCCGGGATCTCATCTGGAGTCATGATTTCTGCTAAGCGACTTAATGCTTCAATGCCAAGGCTTGCTTCTAAGCTTGAGCTAAGAATGCAGCGCACGCCGTGTTCGGTGGCGGTATCGATTAATAGCTGCAGCTTTTCGATACTGCCAAGCAGCATAGGCTTAATGATTAATGCGCTTAAGCCTGCTTGCATCTTAAATTCATATTCGGCGCTATTTAATGACTCATCCAGTGCCCATGGCATCCCTATCGCGTGGTAAAAAGCCTGATTGTCATCGGGGTTTTGGCATGGCTCTTCGATGTACTCGATGCTCTCGAGTGGTAGGCATGCTGCAAACTCTATGGCTTGCTCTAGTGTGAAGCCGCGATTGGCATCTAAACGGAGTTTTAGATCGGGGCGAATGGCTAAGATCTGATGGATCAGTTTAATTTCATCTTCAAGCGACTCCTGAGCGACCTTCACTTTCACCGCATAAACGCTGCTAGATAAGCTTGCAACGCGCTCGCTAACCGCCGTAAGAGCTTCATTACTTTGGCGATAAATCAGCGGAATGGTGCGCGGGGGGATGGCGTGGCCGTCAAATTTTCCTGCGAGTTTGGCGTGCAGTTGGCTGAGGCCAAACGCTAGTGATGGCAAAGCGGTTTGCTCTACAAAATCGAGTAAATTGTCGATGGGCTGCTGGTGCAATTGTGGCAATAATGCCGCTAGCTGCTCGCTAACCTCCGTTAATGTTTCGCGGCTAAAACCTGTTAATGTTTCACCTTGGTTATCGACGCCAGAAAGCGGTGAGATCTCTACCCACTCCTGTCGTTCTTCAGTCTGCGCAACTAGGACTAACCCTTGCCGCTGCTCGATGCGCTGCTTACCTACTGGCAATGGCTTGTCTAAGTCGATAGCAAACAGATACAGACCCAACTGAGTTAAGGTTAATGGCGTTGCTTGCTGAGGAGTCGGGGTCATGTATGGCTCACTGTCTGCTTAGAAGTTAGAAGGAGTAGATGTAAAAATAGTACTTAGCTGTTTTGCGAAAGCCTGAGGGGCCGCTAGATGCACGTTATGCCCACTGGCCTCGATGCTGTGTAGCAATAATGGCTGTTGCTGTTGCCAGCGTTTGGCTAACGCCATGAATTTATGGTCTTGATGGCCTGCAATAAAATGGCTGCTAATCGGTAATAGGCTTGGGGTATCCCAGAGATCTTCCTGTTCGGCAAGGGATGTCGCCCGATAGCAGTTCCCTAGCATAAGAGGTTGATTGTGAGCTCTCTTGTCAATTAAGTGCTCACGCTCGGTCTTGGTTAAGTCACTAAACACTGCTTGCTGATACCAGAGGGCTAGGAAGTCTTTGATAGGCAGGGTTTGTAACTTCTGCGCCCATGCCATGTCGTTAGCTTTGCGTTCGGTTCTCGCGTCCAGTTCTTGTAGCCCGGGATGACAAGACTCTAAGGTTAGGCTAAGTAATGCTTGCGGATAGAGGCGGGCTAAATGCAGCGCAATACGGCCACCCAATGAATAGCCCACCAGATGATACTGACTGACATTAAGTTGCTCTAGAGTGGTGTGAATCAGCTCTGCGCAGGGGATAAAACCTGGAGTTGGTAGCTTTAAACTATTGCTATCGTCGATTCCGTTACCACCGTGGCCGGGAAGATCGATACTGACGCAGAAGAAATCATCGGCTAACTGCTCGATGATCTCTTGCCAATCCTCTTTACTGCCTAAGAAACCGTGGAGAAATACCACGGCTGGCGAGCCAATACTCCCTGAAGTGCAATAACTTAGCATTAGCTCTGTTTGATCCAGCTAGCGATTTGAGCGATCTGCTCACTGGCTTGATTTTGGGCTACGGTTACCTCAATCACCGAGGGGCCAGAATAGGTCATGGCGTATTCATAGGATTCGATAAAATCGGTGAGTGAATCTACCTGATTGTAGGCGAGTCCAAACATGGCGGCGCCGAATCCAAACTCGAGTCCATGGGACAAGCGGTAGTAATCGGTTCTTAACTGCTCATTGGGCACTGGTAGTAAGTTAAAGATATTACCGCCATCATTATTGAGGATCACTATCACCAGCGGGCTAGTGAGCGTACGTGCGATAGCTAATGAATTAAGGTCGTGTAGCGCCGAAATATCACCAATAATCAGGGTTGTCGGCTTAGCTTCTGCAGCCGCAACTCCACAGGCCGTTGCTAATAAGCCGTCGATGCCTGATGCGCCGCGGTTAGTGAATACGTTGGCGCTTGCAGTGGTGATAGGGGCAAACATGTCATATAGACGCACTGGGAGACTGTTTCCAATAAACAACTGTTGCTCATTGGTTTGTCTCTGAGCTATGGCGCGAATCGTCTGCGCCTCACCAAATTCTGCATGATCAATCTGCTGTTGATATAGCGTTTCTAGGTCATCGTTATGCTGTACAAGCTTGAGCGCCCAGTTAGCCTCAGAAGATCTTGGCCAAGCTAGCTTAGCAAATTGATGCGCAGGAGAAATCCAAACCTGTTTTGGCTTATGGCTTGGATCCAGCCTTTGTTGCTGTGGCAGCACCTGCCAATAATCTTTCCAATTCTGCTCATTAAGGTAGTTGATAAGGCGTTTGGAAAGAATGCGTCCACCGAAGACAATCACTCTTTCAGCCTGAGCCAGAAGCGCCTTAGATTTTGGCTGATGTAGCAGCTGGTCGATATTACCAATGGCAGCAGGATGTTGTCTCAGTTGTGACTGGGCATCGGTGACAATAGGCCAACCTAGCTTTTGGGCTAGCTCAATCAGTTGATCTGATTGCTGCTCTGGCGCGAGCGTTGCCGCAACAATTACCCCTTTGCCATGTACGAAGCGGGCAAGTGCGTCTGCTGTTGGCATCTGGCCGCTGTTTAGGTTTGCAAATTGGTTATAAGGCACTGTTTGCTGTTGCCACTGTTTAACAGGCGCTAAGTAATGTTCAAAATCTACCTTAGGCTCGTTGGGGTACAGGGGCTCACGGTACATACAATTAATATGAACAGGCTGTGATTGGTTGCAAACCGCTTCATCTAACAAGCTAAGTAGCGCTTGAGGAGCAATATTGAGATCCGGTGTCGGCAGGTTTAGCTGCTTGGCATACTGAGCAAAAATGGCGGGCTGAATGATCGCCTGATTGGCGCCACAGTCGATAAGCTCTGGAGGTCTATCACCAGATAATACGATTAAGGGAACACGAGTAAGCCAGGCTTCGATCACCGCTGGGTAGAGGTTGGCAACTGCTGTGCCTGAGGTGGTAATAATCGCTACTGGTGCTTGACTGGCCTTGGCTAAACCAAGCGCCATAAAGCCGAGCCCACGCTCATCAAAGTGGATGTGTTGGCTAAGCTTGGTTTGCTTCGCCGCAGCTAGGGTGAGTGGAGTAGAACGAGAACCTGGCGCCATACAGACATGTTTAACGCCTAAGCGAGCCAACTCCTCTAAGATTAAAGTTCCCCAAAGCAGGTTAAGTTCAGCGGTGTGTTCAGTTTGCATAGATGAGTACCATATCATTGATAGCCTTAGTTTAACTCGCTTTGTGGCAAAGGAGTATGATCCCACTTAGGTTTCTTTGTCCCAGTGGTAAGCGATAGCTGAAATTGAGGTTGATTGTCTTTTACCTCCTAATACCTACAAATAGGTATGTATGTGATAGGTGTAGCAAAACCGTTTATTTTTCAGTGTTATAGTTTGTATACAATAATTAATAAAATGTGTTTTTAGGCAAGGGTTTGATGCGTAAGGAACTTTCAAAGCTAGATTATTTTACTCTTAAGGTGTTTATAGGGTTAGTTGAGTTTAAAAATGGCTCGGTTGTGGCACAGAAACTTAACACCACTCAGCCTAAGGTGAGTCGCGCTCTGAGCAATATGCGTGAAGTGATCCATGATGAATTGTTTATCAGGCGTCAGTATGGTGTTGAGCCTAATCTTATGGCTGACAGGCTGTATCCTATCGTTAAGTCTATTGTGCTGGGCTATGAACAGATGGCTGAAATAACCAGCTATTCCCCTGATAGCAATCGCTTAGTCATCGCAGCTCAGGAGCATTTATCCGGGTTTTTAGTCGAATCAATTAACGAAGTGTGTCAGACCCTAGGTCGAGACATGTCGGTGATTATTCAACCTTGGAGTGACAATGTTCAGGAACTATTGGCACAAGGTAAGATTGACTACGCGATTAGTGTTAATTCTAAGGCATCTGAATCGGTCAAAAGCGTTCAAGTCGGTGATGTTCAATATTTCTTTTTAGCTGCGAAAAAAGATCATCCATTCTTTAAGCAAGAGCTAACATTTGACAGCTTACTAAAGAACAAATTAGTGTTTATCAATTACTCAAAGGTGGGCTTGGTTGAGCATTATTGTGAGACCTACGCTAAAGAGCGCTCTTTAGATATCAAAGTCAGCTTTAAGACAACGAGTTTAGCCATGGCACTGAACCATGTTGCGAAGACGGACGACATTTGCTGGACAGCCTCGATTTTCTCACATCATTATTTTAATAATCGCAGCGATATCGACTATCTTGATGCAACTGATTTTTATAGTAATGTGCTGTTTCCTAAGCTTAACCGTGAGCGGTACTCTTACTTCTTACAATATCATCAGTCCCATGAAAGTGATTTTTCTCAGGCACTGTCTAAGTTATTACAACAAAAACTGACACTTGCCCAAGATCTCTATGAGCAGCAAAAACTAGCTCAAGTGGCTTAATGATAAGAATCTAGCGAGTTTTAGAGCTTTTGTGCTTCACTTGCTAGATTCGATTTACACGCCTTTCTTAAGCCTATTCCCATCACTCACACTCATATATATTATTTGGAGTTTGTGAGCTTGCTTGCCATTTTCGCCCTTATCTATAGCAAAGTCCTACCTAACGAAGGTGCATTGTAAATGGTTGTTTTAAAGCAATAAAATTATGTGATCTTCGAGGCAATTACCCCATGTAAGTCTATCTGCAATCTAATTGATGGTATATTTTACGATCAACTTATAAATTGATTTGCGGTATGCAGCGATAGGCGTTAACTAAATCGCCTGAATGGATGTGATAGATTCGTAGAAGGTAAAAGGCCCGCGTCTGATGAAGGGTGCGGACCTTTGCAGGGACTGGTTAGATAGGTGCTATTCGTCTGCTTCTTGCTGGTATTGCTGCATGTTCATCTTTCGCGCTAAATCTTCAGGCGTGTGATGACAGAGACCGCAATCTTTTTCCAAGGTCTTTTGGCTTGGGAGTACGGGAGGTAGATCATCTCCCTCTTTCCAGCGGTGGCAATCCATGCAGCTGACTGCATCTAGATGAACTTCGGTATCGATCCAAACATGAGCTGGTGTTTGCTGCCATTTTTCATCATGGCATTCATTACAACTATCGAGGGCAGAAGCGTTTGTACTAACTAGTAATAGTAATAAAACCGTAAGCTTTTTCATCTGTCGTCGTCCTATAAGTTGTTGAAATACGATACTTTTAAGCGTTATTTTTCAGTGGCCTATCTATGGAGCGTATTCTACCTAGAATTATTGGTATTGTATTTTTAGAGGTGAGTATTTGCAGTGCAAAGCAATATTTTCAGTTTAAAGAAAATACAATTTCAATAATTAAAAATAACCCTAGGTAAATTAAGGAACTGACGATGATAGACGTCGATGTGAAGGCGCTGGTGATTTTTAAGTCTGTTTATGAAACGGGATGCTGTGGTGAGACTTCTCGGCAGTTCCGAATCTCGAACTCTAAAGTGACTCGTTATCTTTCAAGTTTAAGGGAATATTACCAAGACTCGCTCTTCATAAGAAAAAAGGAAGGTTTCATTCCAACAGCTAGAGCGAAGGCTATATACCCTAAAATTTGTGAAATCAGCGAGTTGTTATCGGATATTAGTGTTACAGAGATCTGCTTAACGCCTAAGAAGGAGTGCACAATTGCGGTCCCTCCCACCCTATCCGTAGGGCTACCTGAGTTTATTGATTGCGAGTTGGAAAGCTGTAGTTTGAGCGCTTCTACTCACATTAAGCATGTAAGGCCACAAACCTGTGAAGAGATGCTGCAAGGCGGCATGTGTCTGGCCGTTATACAAGATGACGATCATGGTACTCAAGAGGCTTTGAAGAGGTATAAATCGACGCTAATGGCCACACCTATTGGAACGGGTCAGTTTGTGTATATTGTTGCTCGCGAGGAGCATCCTGTGTGGTTTAGTGGGTTATCTTTAGTGGATATCGCTCACTACCCCTTTGTGGTAACAGCGATTGAAGGGTTTAACGATATTCGGGACCCACTGGAAGCTTATTGTGAGCAAAACCAACTAGCTTTAGGCTCTGTTTATAAAACCCATAGCTTAGCAGGGCTGATTACAAAATTGCGCAGTAGTGATGCAATTTCATTTTTAGGTACTCATTGCGCTGCAGATTTTGTTGGGGTCATTCATGGCTTAAAGGCTGTAAGAATGTGCGCTGAGCAATATGAGCTGCTGCACTCTGTAATAGGTAAACCTAGTTATTCGCTACTATCACGTTGTGATCATGCTTGTAACTGCCCAGAAGGCTTTGTCGGTGGTATCAAAGCTTATATTTTGGAGCAAATTACCGATTAGCTTAAAGGGTAACCTTTGCTTACCGGAGGATTTAAAGATCATAAATCTCTAGCCTAAGAAGATTTATCTTTTTGCTCCATCGCGATATTGCGCATTTGAATGAGTTCGCTATGACGTAAATACAAAAGCTCTGCTGTGCGGCGAATGATCTGGTCTTCATACTGACACAAGTGACCATCGGCGTAAGCCAGCTGCCACATGGAGAGGATCAACTGTTGCTTCTGATTGATATCGAAACTGTCATTGATCGCTTGAGTAAACTCATATAGTGAAGTGGAGTTTTGCTGCGATTTTTTAGCATCATGGATCAAGCCATGTACCTCATCGCTGGCTAAGTTTAGGGTGGTGGTTAATAAGCTTGGCAGTAGTTTAGCTTCTTGTTCCGACATGTTCTCATCCGCCATCACCACTTCCAGCAATAAACTTGCTGCTGCAAGGTTCAAATGCTCCGCGCGCTCTTCATCTGAGAGTATTGTCTGTGGATTAGCGAAAAACTGTTTGAGCTTAGCGATCATATCGGCTCCTAAACCTTACGGGAATGACAGGTTATTAGAGTTTAATTATGGCAGAGAGTTCCTTCTCAACAATTATCCAATCGCTGAGAAGGAGAATCGAGGTCTATAAAATTGAATTTAGGCCTTTCATCAGCAGATCTGAGGTACCCTCACTGCCATTTGTATCTAAGTAGCCTTTGACGATATCAACCATAGGCGCAGCGAGTTCTTTAGAAATGCCCAACTTTTCAAATGCATCATAAACCATGGCGCCACCTTGCAAGGATTCACCTAAACCACCCGCTTTCGAGAGTAGCCCTGACATACCTGAGTCGCTATCGAGTTCAGGTGTCGCACTTAAAAGCCCGTCAATACCAGGAATTGAATCGGCTATCGAGCTGAAGTCATTACTACCTAAAGAACTCTGCGCTAGCGAGAGTAAGCTTCCCAAACCACCTTCGGCTTGAGTCTGGCTAAGGCCTAGTTGAGACATAACAGTGCCAACTAAATCACTCGATTGAGTCTGCTCGGTTTGCTCGTTAGCTGTTGCAGTTGCTTGGCCTAGTTGGTCTAAAATCCCTGCGCTTGCAGGAGTACTTAGTAAAGCTGTTATCGTAAGTAGAGTTGCAGTCATTGATTTCATCGAGGCTATCCTTGTGTCGTCTAATCTTTGAATAATTGCTCATTCTAACGTTTTTAACAATTCGTTTGCATTTTTTGTTTATGACTCGTCAGTAATTGGTGATTTCAACTGTGCATTAATTTACAAACTTGGGTATCCTTAGCTTTAACTCGTGTTATTGAATTTTATCTTTTGGAAAACCCTATGCCATTGTCAGCAATATTGACTCAAGCTTTTAATTTTTTTCGAAACAATATTAGTCAGTTAGCGTTTTTGTTTGTACCAATTCTATTTGTGCAGGTTGGTATACAGCTATGGCTAAGTTTAGAAATTAGTGCAGCAGACCTCGAAAACCCTCAATTTGGTACCAGCCACATGGTTGCCATGTTGGTATTACTGCTAGTGTTCTCGTTCTTGATTGCGGCATTAACGCTATTTTTAGAGATCCGCTCTCAGGGTCATAGCCCGTCTAATGGGATGATCTTGAAGACCAGCTTGAACTTTGTGCCAGCACTCTTATTGGCCGGTGTGTTCTCGGGGCTTGCTGTACTCGCGCCAGTATTTATTCTGCTCGCCATTAACCCAACTCTGGGTATTATTGGTTTAGTGGGAAGTATCTATCTGTTTGCGCGTTTGGCGTTCGTTAACTTTATGGTCGTGGTTGAGCGTCTCACACCTATGGAGGCGATTAAGCGCAGCTTTAGCTTTAGTGGTCCTATCGCCCTTAAAACGATCGTGGTGTTATTGCTCTATATTCCATTATCGCTATTTGGTGGTATGTTGGCGCAGTTGACTCAACTTGGTGGTATGCCTGTACAGCTTGTCGGTGAAGTCATCGTGGCCTTTTTCGGCTTGTTCGTGAACGTGGCACTTTTCCGCTTGTATATGGTGTCACGTCCAACACCTGACACTCCTGGCAACATCCAAAACGAAGAGTAACGCCAGGTTGCGACTACTCTACTAGGTTTGCAGCAGTACGCTTGTGTGCGCTGCAAAACCTAGCCTATTATCTGAAAAGCTTAGGGTTATTCTTGATTAGGGGTAAATGTCTTGTTGAACGATATTGAGTTCGTCAATCTGTTCTCAGCCGAATTAGGCGAGGACTATCGCAAGGCCAAAAGTTATGTAAAAGATGTACCGACTCAGGCGCTGCTACATGTACGCAGTTTTAGTCATAAGCTCACAAGTTTGCTAGGTGAGCCTAAGAAGATCCGCTTCGAAAGCCCTAACCTATATGACCGTATCGAACAGCTTAATCAGCATCGACTCATTAACGTTAAAACCACTCGCGCACTGCACAAGCTCAGGGCCGATGGCAACCGTGGCGCCCATCCTGAAAAGTATCACCTTACCCCCGAGCAACTGCAGCAATTAAGCGAGCGTTCTATTAAGCAGCTTTTGTCTTTGGTTGAGTCACTATTTGTTACCGTGACCAAGCAAGATAAACCTGAATATTACTTCGAAGATTTTGACTCGTTAGCGGGAAGAGACCTGTGCTACCGCGCTGTTATGGAGCGAGATCCAGAGTCGCAGTACTTGGTGGGGATGTCATTAAAGACCCGGGCTTTGATGCAACGGGAGCAGGAGCTGGCGTTGCAAGATAGTCGTGAAGACGCGGTAGAAGAGCGGTCAACGGCGTCATTTAAGCAGGCGAGCTACTGGTTTACTCAAGCATCGACAAAAGATCTAAATGCTTTGTTTGAGCATGGGGTATCTTTGATCCACGGGTATAGTGGCGAGACTGATGTAGTTGCGGGAGAGCTTGCAATTGCTAAGGCTGCCGATGCTGGGATCGCGAATGCGATGGCGCTATTAGGTTATTTTTATTTAGTGGGCAGCAAGCAGTTTGCTGCAGACTCTAGTCTGGCGCAGCAATACCTCAGTGAAGCGGCTAAGCTGGAGCAATCGGAGGCGATGGCGAATTTAGGCGTACTCTATTACCAGCAGGCCGATTTAGAAAATGCTTACAAGTATATTCATCGAGCGGCTCAGGCTGGATTCCCCCACGCTCAATACCATTTAGCCTTGATGCTGGCTCGTGGCGAAGGCTGCGAGCAAGACAGCATTAAGAGTGCCTATTGGATGGCTGAAGCGGCAGAGCAGGGGCAGGTGGACGCTATGTTCTCCTGTGCGCAGGAGATGTTGCATGATGACAGCGCCCTTGGGCAAGATCTGTCACAAGCAGAAGCCTATCTGCGAGAGGTGATTAAGTATGGTCATAGCGTACCGGCCATGATTGAGCTCAGTATTGCGCTTGCCGATGGGATCTTGGGGCGTATCGATGTGGTTTCTGCCGCAGCGTTACTCAAAATGGCGAGAGAGCGAGCTAGTCAAACAGAGTTGGATGTTATCTTGCCGTTATGGCATTCATTGGCGCAGCAAGTTGATGCAGTGCTCGCGGTTACCAAGTCAGAGCAAGAGCTTGTGTCATTAAATAAAGCGGCAGAGCTGTTATCTGAGCCCGATGATTGATGACTCATTTTACAAGATAATCCCTCTAGAAAGGTCGATGCATTTGGAATAAATATGCACTATAAGGGCTAAAGTATTGTTGGTTTCGATAGTGTAAGTTTGACAGAATTGATCTCGGCTAATGAATTCTCTTCATGTTAAACCTTTTGGTTTAGCGGTGTTATTTGCCGTAAAAGGTTATAAAGACCAGCACTGCGCGATCCTGATCTTCTATACTGGGTGACTAGTTAGTCAAATTACTCAATCGACATCATTATTGTATAATGTATACTGTGGCGTGATTTTGATTATCTGTTTACTCGATAGGAGTTCTCTTGCCACAATTTGATACTGAACAAACTAGTGCTTCAACATTATCCAATGACGCACAGCAGCAAGCCCTGAATCAGTTTGCAGAGCGTTATATCAAGCTCGCTTTGGCTGTTGGTCAGCATGATAGTTATTATGTCGACGCTTATTACGGCCCAAAAGAGTGGCAGAAAGAAACCTATTGGCAGCCTATCCCCGATCTGTTAAATCAGCATCAAGTTGGTTCTGAGCTATTGGCAACGTTAGGGCTACAGCTAACAGTAGATGAACTCAGCGAACGTTATCAATTTTTGAAGACTCAGTGGCACTCCATCGGCGCTTACCTTAATTTTTTACAAGGTAAACAGTTGAGTTTTGATGAAGAAGCCATTGCTTTATACGATTGTCATCTTAGCCCCTATTCCTTGAGCGAGCATCAACAAGTACTGGTCGACATAGAGTCGCTATTACCGGGAGAAGGCTCGCTTACCGATCGATATAATGCGTTTAAATCGCAATTTATTGTCCCTAAAGACAAGGCCACTGAGGTATTTAGCGCTTCGGTGGATATTGCGCGGGCACTCACTCGCAAGCATATGGACTTACCCGAAAATGAAAGTTTTGAAATTGAATATGTGAACGATAAGGTGTGGACAGCGTATAACTGGTACAAGGGGGGCTCTCACAGTTTAATCCAGTTAAACCAAGATCAACCTCTAGGCATTGAACGATATTTAGAGTTGGCCTCTCATGAAGGCTATCCTGGGCATCACGTATTCAATGTTTTACAAGAGCAGAAGTTGGTGAAGGCTAAGCAATGGCTAGAATACGCCATCTATCCTTTGTATAGCCCTATCTCTTACCTGTCAGAGGGAAGCGCTAACTATGCGCTGAGTCTGATCATGACCGATGAAGAGGTGTTGGCTTTTGAGCGTGACGTGCTAATGCCGCTGGCAGGTTTAGAGGGCGATCTCGCCCTGTTTCACAAGATATTAAAATTGGTTAAAAAGCTGGGCTACTATGAGAACTATGTCAGCCAATCTCTAACCGATAAGCAGGTCGATGCCGAAACGGCCGAAAAGATGTTGATTGACGGTGCGCTATATCCAGAGTCTCGCGCCAAACAGCGAGTAAAGTTTTACGAACGCAATCGTTCTTACGTGATTAATTATAGCGTGGGTGAAGATGCTGTAGCTGCATGGGTCGAGGCAAAAGCTGACACTAAAGCAGAAAAATGGACGCGTTTCGAAAGCCTGTTATCTAGACCTCTAAACGCGTCGGATATGGTTATTTTACCTGCTTGACGCTCTAGTTAAATTGGCTCGTTAGGATTGTGTTCAAACGTACGGCCTTTGTGTGGTGCAGAGGTCGGCGCTTCTTTATAAATCGCCTCCTGAAACTCTTCACTATACTGGAACTCTTTATTCGCTTGCTGTTTTTGAAAGCGAGCAAGTTGACGTTTAAGGTATACCCGTCCAAATAGGCTCAAGGCCACAAAAGTGATGGCACCAAACAGGAGTAGAAATGGTAGCGCGACTAAGGCTAATGTCATAAACGCGATTCCGATAACGAATGCTAACCAGCCACGGGTACCTGAAAATCGGTTCTGCATCGGATTGTTCTGAAATTGGCTATAAATCATATGTTCTCCAAAATATCTTAATGTTAGCTTACACGAAGAAGATGAATGAAGACTGAATGGCTTAGTCTTTTGTTCGTGATGCTTAAGGCTAACTGTTGAATATTATACTGCCGTCTATTTGAACCAAGATCACGTTAATAAAGGTTAATCTAATTTACAAGCTTAGTGCTATCACTATTTAAAAATGCCTTGGCGACACTCTCACAGATAATCTCTTTAACCCATCTATGCCCAGGATCTTCAGCACTTCGCTCATGCCAGAGCAGTACGTAGGCCAGCGGAATAAACTCAATTGGTAGTGGCAACTCCACTAAGGGGTAGAGTTTCTTCGCATGTTGGGCAAAGCTCGCCGGTAAAGTAAAAATCAAATCGCTATGGGCGCAAACACTCGCAGCGCCATAGAAATCGGGAACGATAGTGCTCAGGCGGCGATGATGGCCTAAATCAGCGAGATGATAGTCTAGTGCCCACCAGTCATTTCCTTCACAGCGCACCTGCACATGTGACATCTCTAGATAGACAGTCAGATCCCAATGACCCGCAGCTACAGCAGAGAGAATGGGGTGATCTTGGCGAACCAAACATAGCTGATGATCGGTAAACAGGGTTTGATGAGCGACACCTTCGGGCAGTCTATCCACTTGGAAGGCCGATTGCGGGTGCAGTTCGCGACCAGCAATGCCAAAGTCAATCTGCCCTTGTTGAATCGCCTGCATCGAATTCTCGCTCCAAACAAAGCTATCGAGCTTAAGGTTGGGAGCGCGATTGAGTAATGTGCCGATAAAGTAAGGCAGCAGGGTTTCGTAGGCGCTTTCCACCATGGCAAACGAAAACTGCCGCGTACTGTTATGGGGCGTAAAGCTTGGCGGCAGTGTCAGTTGATACAAGCTTTGAAGGCTTTGGGGCAGGATTTTGCCTAAATGTACTGCGTGGGCTGTTGGCTTAAGTCCATGAGCGGTACGCAGGAAAAGCGGATCCCCAAGAGTATCCCTTAAGCGATTTAAACTTTTACTCAGAGCCGACTGGCTGAGGTGTAAGCGGTTGGCGGCACGAGTGACGCTCTGCTCCTCTAATAGCACTTGCAAGATAACCAATAGGTTTAAATCGATACGTGCGAGATTTTCAAGTTTCAAAGATATTCCTCAATGGAAATTCATAATGGAAATAATATCATTTCTGTTCATACCTTAGTTTGATTACTATAGCGCTGTTTTCCAAATGTTGAGAAAGATCATGCGTCGTAGTTTGTTACCCATTTTGTTGCCAATGGTGATTTTAAGTCCTTTGGCTATCGATATTTACCTCCCCTCTATGCCAGTAATGGCGGCTGAGTTTGCTGTGTCTGCTAGTGAGATCCAATCGACACTAGTGCTTTTCCTGTTTGCCATGGGTACCGGTCAGTTATTAATTGGCCCACTGGCTGATCGCTATGGTCGTCGACCGGTTGCCATAGGTGGCATCATTTTTTATATGATTAGCAGTGTATTAGCGGCTATTGCGGTGGAGTTTCATTGGCTTCAAATCGCCAGGGTGATGCAAGGTTTAGCGGCATGTTCGACCTCTATCGTGGTGTTCAGTGCGGTGCGGGACTGTTTTTCTCCTAAAGAGGGCGCACGCTATTACAGCTATTTAAATGGCATGATCTGTATTATTCCAGCCTTAGCACCGACATTAGGTGGCATGCTGGCGTTGCAGTTTGGCTGGCGATCAAATTTCATCTTCATGGCTTTGTACGGCCTAGTTATTCTGGCCATAGTAAGCCTACGTTTACCTGAAACTCGTCCACAAAATACCATTAGCGATGGTCCGCTGTATCGCTGGGCGCGCTATAAGCCGGTTATTACCGAGCCACACTTCCTATTTTATGCCATCGCTTGTATGGCGGGTATGGCAGCGATTCTAAGTTACGTGTCTTACGCGCCAGTTTGGTTGATTGGCCACCTAGGTGTGTCGGAGTTAACGTTTAGCGGCCTATTTGGCTTAAATGCCGTGGTGAATATCATCGCTTGTTTTGCTGCGCCACTAGTGATCAAAAAGTTAGGTAATCGTCCCACAGTTATTATCGCATTAGCGCTAATGCTAGTGTCTGCAGTGACTCAAGTACTGGTGCAGCTCGTTGGCCCACAAGCGGGTATGATGGCGGCGTATAGCTATATGTTGCCTATGATGTTGCTATGTATTGGTTTTGCACTGTTACTTGGTCCTGCAACCAGTATGGCATTATCAGCCTTTGGTGAAAGAGCGGGTACAGCAACGGCAATGCTTGGCTTTATCCAGATGAGTGGTGCCTCACTGCTGACAGCATTAGTGCAGCAAACAAGTCTAACTGCCCCTTATGCAGTTGCAACCTTGATGGGCGTAGGCGCTGTTGCGCTTCTGGCCATGATGGCTATGCCTAAGTTTGACCATTGGCATCAAGAACAACACGCTTATTAGGCTTGATTGCCGAGCGGTCAGTTGAAGATAGTAACAGTTAACTTTGTTTCACCCTGAAACACTTTAGCCTGCACAGACTAACCATCTGGGCAGGCTTTTTTTTGATGAGTTTCAGTGGATCTCAATGTCATGTTATTTGTATCAACACTCGGCTACAATTTGCAGGCTATATTAAACAATTACCCAGAGGTCTCGTGTCCCGTCCAACTTGTCCAAACTGCCACTATCCACAAAAAGCCTGTCTATGTGCCAGTATTGAAACCATGCAGGTCAAACCTGAGCTGATAATTTTGCAAGATCCCAGTGAAGTTGGGCATGCGAAGAATAGTGTGCGTTTGTTAGAGCTGGTTATTGCAAATACTCAAGTGGTGGTGGGTGAAACCCCTGATGATTTTGCAGAGTTACGCGAGCAATTAGCCCAGTCTAGCAAGCCGGTTTACTTAGTGTATCCGTCAGACACCAGTGTGTCGGCCAACGAGATAGCGCTTGAGCAAGAAGTGATACTGCTTTTTTTGGATGGCACCTGGCGAAAAGCCTATAAATTGCTGCAGCTTAATCCGTGGCTACAGGCTTATCCGGCTTTGCATCTAGATTTGGATAGTGCTTCTAATTACACCATACGCAAGGCGAGCCGCAGTGATAGCCTGTCTACCTTAGAAGCCGCTGCTATGATGTTAAAGGCCATAGATAATGAACAAGATGTGGCACCTCTAACCAAGGCATTAAACGCCATGGTAGAGCAAAGGTTGGCTTCTATGCCAGCCGAGGTGCGGGCTAGGTATCGATAACCTTTATTATTTTTAGTGGTTTTTATATGGAATGGTTAAAGGTAAAGAAATGCAACGGTTTTTAGATAAAATATAGATGTAAGCTTTTGTGATTCAAATCGTTTATTCCTTTAGAAAACACCGTAGATATCACGCTAATTTTGCAATTAATCAGGTTTAATAACCTTATCATCTTATGGTGATAATAGGGGCTACGCCGGCAACAGCTTTTGCAGGGGGCGACACTGAATAACTTATTCAGAGTGCTGGCGTAGCTACCTTCTTCCAGCAACGCTTTAAAGGATCTGCTGTGTCGCGTAAGCTGGAGCGAGTACCTCAAAGGAAAAGTTCTCAGCCGATGCTGGTCTATTAAAGAAGTACCCCTGTCCCATGCCTTTTCCTAGGCTTGAAAGTACATCTTTTTGGACTTGAGTCTCTACCCCTTCGACAACAAAATCGATCTCTAAGGTTTGCGCAAGTTGCATAATGGCTTTGCAAAGCTTTCTGCCTTGATTGCTATTTAAGCGCTGGGTAAAGTCTGCATCAATTTTTAGGCAGTCTATCGGTAGACTGCTGAGCCAATTAAAGGAGGATAATCCAGCGCCAAAGTCGTCGATCGTGATGCTAATACCCATTTCTTTTAATTGAGCTAAGACCTTTGTCATCAATTTTGGTCTGTGAATAAACGCATTCTCGGTGATTTCAATAATCAAGGCGCTAGCAGGAAGCTGAGTACGTGTCAGTAACCCGTTAAGCATATGAATAAAGTCTGGATGTTCCAGTTGCGCTCTTGAGGCATTAACGCTGATCTTAAGTTTCGAGTCGAACTCTTGATGCCATTTGAGCATTTGAATGCAAGCTTGCTCAAGCGCCCACTGCCCAACGTTAACCATCAGGCCAGCTTCCTCTAATAAAGGAATAAAGTCATGGGCTTCAATGACTTCACCATTGCTCTGAGTCCAGCGCAATAGGGCCTCAACAGCCACCGTATTATTGGATTCTAAATCGACAATGCTTTGATAAGCTAAGCTGAACTGACCAAGGCTTTGAGCATGGCGTAAGTCATTTAGAGTATGAAGCTTTTTCTCGGCAGCTTCTCGGATGGTGGCGTTATAAAAACGGATATGCTTGGGGCTATTTTTGGCCGAATACATAGCGGTATCGGCCATGCTTAATAGCTGATTGGGTTCGTCACTTTGCTGCGGAAATAGCGAGATCCCGATACTGGTGCCGAGATAGAATTTCTGGCCATTAATCTCAAAGGGGGCCTCAAAGAGTGATAGTATCTGCTCAGAGAATGCTTCAATCTCTTGTTTATCTCGACACTGAGGTAAGACTAAGGTGAACTCATCACCACCTAGACGAGCGATCTCAGCATTCTCGAAGCAGCAAGCCTCGAGGCGAGCCGCTACGAGTTGTAAGACTTTATCTCCGGTCGAATGACCAAAACTGTCGTTAATATTCTTAAAACCGTTGAGATCCAAAAACAGCAGAGCGCCGAGCAAGTCGGGAAATTGTTTGATATTGTTGATCGCCTTATTGAGCAACTTTATCAGATGAAAACGATTTGGTAGCCCAGTGAGCTTGTCATACATGGCTTGTTGAGTCAGCTTGTTTTCGAGCGCCTTCTTCTCACTAATATCGCTAAACAAGTTAACGTAAAACACTGTGTTGTCGGCGTAGATCCGTCGACAACTTTGCCATGCCGGGAAGCTTGTTCCGTCTGAACGGCACTTCCAGACTTCCCCTTGCCAGCTACCCTTGCCTTTGAGGGGGTTATCGGGGACTTGGCTTTGGTGTGGTAACTCTAAGTTGATTTCGCTAGGGGTCTTGGCAATCAAGTGCTCGGCGCTGTAACCACAGATCCGGCACATGGCCTTATTAACCGCCAAAATTTTATTGTCTTCATCTGTGATATAAACGGCTTCGGCGCTGTCTTCTAAGGTTATCGACATCAGCTCTTTAGAAAGAGTTTCAAAGCCGTTGCTGATACTTGTCCTGCTACGTTTACGTCTATCCATTGGCTGGAATGAGACTAGCATGACTATGCTTTCATCTAGCTGTGCAGGATAAAGGGTTAACACGGTAGGCAGTTCTTTACCTTGCTGACTCATATGCAACCAATTCAATGAGACGACTTCGCCCTTGGACGCTTTATTTATCATTTGCTGACCATACTCGACGCTGCTTCTTCCTGAAGACTGCAGCCTAGGAGAAAAATCGAAGGGGGTGGCATGAATAAAGTTCTGCTCTAAGCTTTCAAAATAATTGAGCGCCGCAGGAGTAGCTGCAAGGAAATGGTGCCCCTGTAATATGGCCAGAGCGGTTGATTCAGACTCGTTTTGCCAGAGCAAGAGTTGCTCGGATAGTGCCGGATCTGTAGAAGATACACGTGGGTACAATTCAGACCAGGTTAACAAACTCATACACTCTTCCTTTTGGCATGACATTTTTTAGAGGCAAATTACTGATTATTACGACAATAAAGTTATATTTTGATATAGCTTAGTCAGCTTGGCGTCAAAAATACCTTTATTTGACGCTTTGTACAATTAAGATGTAATAAAATTGAATCTAGAGAACATTTACATTAAATATTTTCACAAACCTTAAAGAATACACTTGAAATTACACTCAAAAGTTGATGGAAGCCTATTGGTATAAGTTGCTGAACTTCAATTGATTTCTTGCCTTTTAAGTCTGGTTAACTCAAGGGGTGAATAAAAGGCGGTGCCAATGTGAATGAATTAGTTAGAATAAGAGACCGAGATGAGAAGTTTATGACAAGGAGTAGCTGTGGCCATTAAATATATCGTATCGCAAGCACAAGTGTTGGCGATAACCTGCATTATGTTGATGAGTTTTGGATTAGCGGCTGAGGAGTCTACAAAGGCTCGCGCCGACTCATTATCCGTGCAAGCAGAGAAGGTAAAACAGCGAGTCGAGCAAGAGCAGTTACAAAAAGCACGAGATGCCGCCAAGCAAAGAGAAGACCGAGAGAAGAAAGTGCTTGAAAGGCAAGAGTCAGGTGATTGGGAAGGCGAGCAAAGAGAAAAGGCGCAGAAGCAATTTAAGCAGCGAGAGTCTCGAGAAGAGAAGTATTTACGTGAAGCTAGGGAAGCGGCAAGCATCGATCGCAAAATCCCAAAACCTTTTGAATAGTTAAATAAGTAGAGTTAGGAATATCCTTTGAGTATCTGTCCCTTGTGTCAGCAGCCGAGTTTACAGGCTTTTTATCAAGATAAATTTAGAGAGTATCAGCGCTGTGGCCATTGCCACTTAGTGTCTGTGCCTGAGGCATTTCATCTGAGTGTTGCCGATGAAAAAGCCATTTACGATCAACATCAAAATGATTCAGAAGATCTAGGTTACCGCAGATTCCTCTCGCGGGCGCTTGACCCCATACTCGAACGGATCCCTCAAGACGCCCAAGGGTTAGACTTTGGCTGTGGTCCTGGGCCGACAATTAGCGTGATGGCGGCAGAGAAGGGCGTGAAGGTTGATAACTACGATCTGTATTACTGTAATGATCCTGAGAAGCTCAACAAACAATATGATTTTGTCATTACCACCGAGGTCATAGAGCATGTTGCGGATGCCAAATCTTTATTAGCTAGATTAGATGGCTTGTTAAAGCCGGGCTCCTTGCTCTTGATAATGACTAAGCGTGCCGGTGATCTCGAGGCTTTCAGTCGATGGCATTACAAAGGTGATCCGACACATATTTGTTTCTATTCAACAGCGACCTTTGAGTGGATTGCAGAGCAGTATAATTGGACATTAGAAGTGCTGGGTAATGATGTGGTGCTGTTTACCAAAGCTTAGCTCTGCTTTAGGCTGAGAGTGATTCGGCTTACTTCTCGCACTTGCTGAAAAGAGTTGGCGATAAATATGAACAAAGGAATGATCGACATGAGAATAACAAACTGGGCATTTATCTATTCGGTATGGATCTGTTTGAGTGTGATGCTGTTGACTCCCGCTCAGGCCGCAACCCATGAGCCCATTAGCTTTCTAAATAAAGCTGATGCCGCCAAGGTACTGACTCTGGAAGATGACTTCGTCCGTGGCATTAGCCAGTTCGATATGGCCTCGCGCATGAAGCGTGAAGATAGCCCGAGTAAGCCTGATTACTTAGCATTTGTAGCCACTCAGACACTAGACTGGACGCCGCAAGACCGCGACGCTGTGACTCAAGCATTTAATCAACTTCAACCTAAACTGAGTGCATTAAAAGTAAACCTGCCACAGCCGATTCAATTTATTAAAACCACAGGCTTAGAAGAAGGCGGCGCCGCCTACACCCGTGGGCAGGCCATTATCTTGCAGCAGAAGCAGATTGATAATCAACAAAGGCTTCCCGCGTTAATCGCCCATGAACTACTGCATGTTTTTTCTCGCTTCAATCCACAAGTGAAGCAGCAACTCTATCAAGCCATAGGGTTTTATCCCGTTGGTGAAATTCCTTTCCCAAGCTCACTGGCTCAACAGAAAATCACTAACCCAGATGCACCTATAAACGACTTTGCAATTAGAGTGAAGCATGACGGAAAAATGGTTTGGGTCGTACCTATTCTGTATTCAGGTGAGCCGGGCTACAGTCTTGAGAAGGGTGGCGAGTTTTTCGATTATCTTGAATTTAAGTTTGTGATCGTCGGTAGCGATGAGCTGCCTAATATCGCAGCATACGATCCTGATAACGCACAAATCGTCAAGGTATCCGAGTTTAAAGGTTTCTTTAAGCAGATAGGCCGAAATACTAATTACATTATTCATCCGGAAGAGATTATTGCCGAGAACTTTTCCTTTTTGATGACGGGCGAGATCGAACTTAAGTCGCCTCAATTGCTACACAAGGTGGAGCAGGTGTTTCTGGCTCAATAAGCGATGACCATGGTTAAGCTGCCGACTTGATTGACTCAGTGGGCAGGCCTTTGAATATTAAAAAGCCAGAATCAAATCTTATTGGTTTAGGTGCTGCAAGATGACTTTTTGCAGCAACTCCTCAGTCTCTTCGGCTTCAGTGTTGAGCGTAAAGCCATATTGGGCCAGCTTTGAGCTGGGGTCGAGTTCCTGTTGGTTTTTAATCGTGATAGAGATGGACTCTTGCTCGCCGTCGAACTCCATCTTGAGACGATACTGACTATCGATATTAAAATTAATCTTGGTCTCACTAACAAAGGCGCCGCCTTTAATTGAGATGTCTTTTAGATAACCCGATGAGATGATCACGCTCGAATCTATGGCGGTAAGACTGGCTTTAATATTGACTGGAATTCTAGAGTGTTGCCTTAAAGATACCGTCTGCAGCTCTTTTGGGTAGCTAACAATAAGCCAGCGCCCCGCCACTGAGAGAATTTGGTGAATATTGCTTCTAAAGGCCAAGATCGTGGCATCTTGTTCATCGCTATTGACCACCCTAATCACCACGCTCTGCCTTTCTCTGACATAGGCGCTCGCGGCTTGCCAAGCTTTGTCACTCCCTAGGGACAAAATGACCGAACGTCCCGGATCGACGCCTATTAAACGGCTGCGTAGACGAATGGTTTGTGTCGGCGTGAGCAACTGCAAATGCACATCTGTGTTGCAGTTGAGAGTATCTAATGTGCTGAAATCCTTTTCTGATGACATGTAGTGGCCTAACTGTCGATGAAATAGAGTTTGAAATTAGCATAAAACAGCCAGCGAAAAAAACAAGATTGCTCTAGTGTTACTTCAGGTTTACCTTGAGTTACAAATATTTGCCGCAGTTAATTTGATTTTCATCACAATTTGCTTTTTGATGGATGCTGATTTCATCGTGAGGAGTCGCGATGAAAAAGAATATTCATCGAAGAAAATCGAATTTTCGTTATGTTCTGACTATAAAAATCAGCATATAACAAGAGTGCTTATACCAATTGGTATTAAACAAGGAGCGGATAATGAAGCGCTATACCAAGGCATTGTTATTGTCTATTGGCCTGCTATTAGCAGCGCCAATGGTGCAAGCGACACAGGCCAAAGATATTCAAAGTTTCACTTTGGATAACGGCATGAAGATAATGGTATTGGAAGACAGCTCGATACCCAACGCCAATATGTACCTTTTCTGGAAGGTTGGCTCACGTAACGAAGTGCCGGGCATTACCGGGATCTCTCACTTCTTCGAACATATGATGTTTAACGGCTCGAAAAAATATGGCCCTAAGATGTTCGACCGCACCATGGAAGCGGCTGGCGGGGCAAACAATGCCTACACCACAGAAAACCTCACCGTTTACACCGACTGGTTCCCAGCGAATGCGCTAGAGACCATCTTTGATCTTGAAGCCGATCGTATCGAGAACCTAGATATTAACGAGCAGATGGTGGAAAGTGAGCGTGGCGTAGTGGCCTCTGAGCGTTTAACAGGGCTGGAAAACTCTAACTGGCGCGTGCTACAAGAAGAGCTTAAAGGCGCGGCCTTTAGAGCCCACCCTTATAGCTGGTCGGTTATCGGTCATGAGTCTGATATCGCTGCCTGGACCCTAGAAGACTTAATCCAATACCACAAGACTTATTACGCGCCTAACAACGCTGTAGTGGTGATTGCGGGCGATGTTAAATTGGCCGAAGTAAAGCAGCTTGCCGATAAGTATTTTGCGCCAATTCCAGCACAGGCACCGCCACGAGAGGTTAAAACCGTTGAGCCGCTACAAAAGGGTGAACGCCGCGTCTTCGTGCAAAAAGCTTCGGTAAGTACCCCCAACGTGATGCTGGGCTACCATATCCCTGCCACCTCAAATGCCGACTATTACGCGTTGGATCTATTGTCATCAATCTTGACCACAGGTAATAGCTCGCGCATGTATCAAGGCTTAGTCGATAAGCAAGTCGCCATAGAAGTCGATACCTATATGCCGATGTCATTTGATCCGAACCTGTTTTACGTGATGGGTGTGGCTAATCCCGGAGTGACCGCGCCAGAGCTAGAAGATGCGATGATCAGTGAGATCAATCGTGTGGCTCGTGATGGGGTCACAGCAGAAGAGCTAGAGAAGGTTAAGAATATCAAGCTAATGGGCTTTTATCGCGCCATGGAAACCATTAATGGTAAGGCCAATACCATAGGCACCTATGAGTTGTTCTTTGGCAGTTACGACAAGCTATTTAACGCCCCAGAAGCCTACAACAAGGTGACGCCGGAAGACATTCAACGTGTAGCGCAAACTTACCTAAAACGTGCAAACCGTACCGTTGCCGTACTGGCTGCAACCGAGGAGGCTGACCAATGAGAAAGTGTAATTCAACCCTAAGCGCCTCGAAAGCCCTGCTGCGATCGAAGAGATTACTCTCGGCAGTGGCCGTTGCCAGTTCGCTGACATTGGCGGGTTGCGCGGCAACTGAGACATCAAAGACGGTAGATACTGGTAGTTTTAGTGTACCCGCCTATCAAAAGGTAACGCTTTCTAACGGGTTAACCGTGTATATGATGCCTCAGCGTGAAGTACCACTTATCACGATTGATGCCATCGTCCGCGCGGGGGCAGTTAATGACACCACTTCTGGTGTGGCAGATATGACCGCCGCTGGTTTGATGCTCGGCGCGGCTGGTAAGAGCAAGCTTGAGATAGAGCAAGAGGTGGATTTCTTAGGGGCAAGCTTAAGTAGCGGCGCAGGTAAAGAGGGTAGCTATATCAGTGCCGACTTTATGGCTAAAGATGCCGATAAGATGTTGCCGTTAATCAAAGATATGCTGGTCTCGCCAGACTTTGACGACAAAGAGTTCGATAAGTTGCGTCAGCGAGAAATTGCCAGTCTGTCTCAGGCCAAAGAGAGCCCGCGAGCGGTGATTAGCCGTTATTTCGACAAGCTGGTGTTTGGCGAGCATCCCTACGGCAATGCCACATCAGGTAACCGCGACTCGTTAGCCGAGCTGACCATTGCACAGTTACGCGCCTTCCATAAAAGCTACTATCAGCCATCGAATACCGCCATTAGCGTGGTGGGTGACTTTGAACCTGTTCAGATGAAAGCCAAGCTAGAGAAGCTGTTTTCAAACTGGCAAGACTCAGAGCCCGTCACTTTAGTCGACCTATCAAAAGATCTGCCTCAGTTCGATGAAGCTGATGTATTGTTGGTAGATAAGGGGGATGCGATCGAGACCACTTTTCTTATCGGTGGCATGGGTATTCGTCGTGATAACCCCGACTTTGTTGGGCTGACTGTGGTGAATACTATCTTAGGCGGCCGCTTTACCTCATGGCTAAATGATGAGTTACGAGTCAATGCGGGTCTGACCTATGGTGCGCGCTCAGGCTTTAGCGCTTATTCTGCTTCGGGTACCTTTAAGATCAGCACCTTCACTAAGACGGCGACTACCAAGGAAACCATCGATCTTGCATTGAAAACTTACGCAAGGCTTTGGGAGCAGGGCTTAGATCAAGCAAGCTTAGACTCAGCAAAAGCCTACGTGAAGGGGCAATTTCCGCCTAAGTATGAGACTAGTGGCCAACTTGCAGGCTTGATGACAGATATGTATCTGTATGGTTTTGACGATGCCTTTATCAATGAGTTTCAGGCCAAGGTGGATGGCTTAACGTTAGAGGAATCTAAGCGTTTAATTGACACTTACTTCCCGAAAGAAAACCTACAGTTTGTCATCATAGGTAACGCGGCAAAGATAGCGCCGATTGCTAAAGAGCATGGCAAGGTCAAGCAAGTGAATATGACCGATGTGGGCTTTGGTGGATAAGCATAAGTTTTAGATTGCTTACATCAGCTTAACTAGCAAAAAGCCGCGATTATCGCGGCTTTTTTGTGTCTGGAACACTTATGGCAAAAGCCCAAGGACGGGCAGCTTTTGGCGTTGTGTCTGGAACATTTATGGCAAAAGCCCATGGACGGGCTGCTTTTGGCGTTGTGTCTGGAACACTTATGGCAAAAGCCCAAGGATGGGCAGCTTTTGGCGTTGTGTCTGGCACACTTATGGCTTTATCTTTTTAGCTAACGCTTACATACCAGCGTAATCTAGCTGACGCCATGCTTCATAGCTGATAATGGCAACGGCATTCGACAGGTTCAGGCTGCGACTCGTTGACATCATTGGAATTCGAAGACGCTGCTCGGTTGGAATCGAATCGATGATATCTGCAGGTAAACCGCGGCTTTCAGGGCCAAATAGCAACACATCGTCTTGCTTGAACGTCAGCTCTGAGTGCGGGCGACTGCCCTTTGTCGTGCAGGCCATAATGCGTTTACCGTCCATTGCTTCGAGAAAAGCCTCGAAGTTTTTATGATGGGTCACATTGGCTAAGTCGGCATAGTCTAAACCCGCGCGGCGTAGTTTTTTATCTTCCAAATCGAAGCCTAACGGCTCAATTAGATGCAGTTTACAGCCATTGTTAGCGATTAAACGGATGATATTGCCGGTATTTGGAGCGATTTCGGGTTCGTAAAGCGCGATATGGAACATGCTGATCTGCCTAAAAATTGGTGAGCCGAGATTATACGGCAAAAAATCGAACACGGAAAATGGATGTTATTAGCGCTCGCTGGTGACAAGGCGTAAGGGGATATGCGATGGCGCTCGTGAATATGGGGCTTTGCAATGTACCGTAAAGGGATTTGCGTCTATATTCCAGTTTAATATTCCTTTTACTAATAGACGGCTCTCTTAGGCAGACTTATGGATCTAGCAAAACTCTCTCGGATCAGCATGAAGCATCTGATCACCCTGCATGTGATGCTCGACACCCTGAGTGTGACCGCCAGTGCTGAGCGTTTATGTCTAAGCCCATCTTCGGTGAGTAAAACCTTAAGCCAGTTAAGGCAAAGCCTTGATGATGAGCTGTTTTATCGACACGGTAACAAGCTGGTGGCCACGCCGCTAGCGAGGCGGCTCGGGCCGAGTGTGCATCAAATTATTAATGACATGAATCAGTTGGTGACTCAGGAGGCGTTTAACCCCGCAGACTATAAAGGCCGTTTCTCACTGGCCATGCGCGAGAGTACCTTCGAATTATTGGCCGCCAAATTCATGGCTCATGTGCTGACACTCGCCCCCAATATTCGTTTAGATATTTTTGCTAAAGATAGCATGGGTTTTGAGGGAGTAGTCAAAGGTAACTTGGACTTTATCTTGCTGCCCCATGATAGAAGTCAGCCACCGATCTCCCAGCAGGAATTAGTGTGGGAGACCTTACTCAGCGACGAGATGGTATGTGTGATGAATCCTGAGCATCCACTGGCGGTTCAGGCGCAGATCTCTATTGATGATTACCTGAGCTTTAGCCATATCAGTATTAGCGATACTGACCTCAACACCCCATATTTTGAGATGCAATTAGCCCAACAGTCGCGCAATCGTGCGGTACCTATTTCTGTGGCCGACTTTGGTAGTGCGGCGTTACTGTGCCAACACAGTGAGTTGCTGTTTACTTGTTCGCGGCGTTGGGCTGAAAATGCCATTCAGACTAAGGGCTTAGTGACTAAGGCTATGCCGCTTGATTATGGTGAAGTGGCCTATAGTTTGGTGTGGCATAAGCAGAGTATGAATGACCCGGCTTTAAGATGGTTATATCAGCAGTTGCTGGAGTTTACTCAAGCTGAGTTTAAATGAGCTTAAGAGTTGGTTTAGTGCTTGATAAAACGGAGCGGTTATTGGTTGTTTACGTTAAACCAAATGACTGAAGCTCGAGGGTTTAATCTTGGGCTAATCGATCCGATATCAGTGAATTATGTCGTATTTGTTTGCTGAATTATTCGTCAGTAGAATTATTGGTTTCAGGGTAAATGTTAAACAGTATTTAAATTTATAAAATAAAAATGTTGACGTGCGTCACATTTTTTTGCTAATTTGAACTCAGCGGTTTAGGTCGGAGAGTTCATTGATATAGCGAAGACTCAATCGACTGGGAGTTCGACATTAGCTAGCTCCGCTGGCTGGGCCGGATTCGACAGAGCTGAGGCATTGCTATTAGAAGCTTCGACCGGACTACTTTTCAATCCGACTCTTGCGTACATTATCGGATACCCATTGAGTTACCCACGGGTAACTTTGATAAGCCTAATAAGTTGAGTTTTACGTTAGGCTGTAAAACAAAAAAGCATCCCAATGGGATGCTTTTTTTTGCTTTGCGTTTTGGGTTGATGGTTAGACGTTGTCTAACAACTTTGTTTATCAGACTACGTCTGAACTTAAGCAATCAAACTGCGTTTGATAAAAGTCGTGGAATTCCATCCCACACCCGGGCAAAAGGGGGACAACAGCTTCCCCCTCTTGGCCATTTCTTTCATAAAGAGTCCCAGCCGCCCCCGACGAAGTTGTTGATCCTCATGCTTATGGATAAATTGCTAACGCTTCCGATGGGGCATCCATGTCCCCCCGAGCCTGAACCATCATCCATGATGGCTCTACGGCATTTTTATCTACGTATTTCGGCAACTCCGATGGGGAATAGGTGGTCTCTGTAGTTCTTCTAATCAAATTAACCTCCCATTATTTATCAATAAATCATTGTCTTAATTATGTTTATACAATCATAATGCCAGTATGTGTAAACACTGAAATGACCTATATCTTTTTGGTGGTGCAATTGCTTTAGCAACGGACTCATGACAAATGAAAACAATCGATGATATATGGTCATCAATTTCAGGTAGCGCTAAAACTAGAATAACTGATCCTATTGTCGGCTCGTTTCTAGTTTCTTGGTGTCTTTGTAACTGGAACTACATTTCACTTCTCTTTTTTGGCGAAGGAACCGTATCTCAAAGAGTTAGTGGCTTTTATAAATATTTATCACTTACTGAAGTGCTAGCTTTCAATTCGCTTTTTACAATTCCTTTTTTGCTAACTATCGGTTATCTATTTATTTTTCCCTGGGTCTCATTGACCGCAAAGAATATGCAAACGGTAGTTAATAATAAGTTGCATCAACAAGCTGTTGATGTGGACCTCAGGAAGGTAGTTCAGCAAGAAGAGCTAAATAAAGCCAAGTTAAAAGCTAACCCCGACAAACAATTTTTAGAGCAAAATGTACAACTAGAAATTGATCGCAAAAAAGAATTATCTGAGTTGCGAAAGCAAAGAACTGCAAGGTTTAAAGTAAAAGCGGAAGAGGGGACGGTTAAACTTAAAGAAGCTACTGCAAGAGCCGAAGAAGCTGAAAGTAAAAGATTCATAGCTAAAACAGAAGAAGATAAGAAGAAAATTCAAGCTGAACTTGAACGTAAGCAATTTAATGCAACTAGTGCTGAAGTTAAGGCGACTTTGGCCTCCCATCGTTTCCCATCAGCATTTCTATTTATGTCATTAATTTCAGATAGTGTTAAGCAGGATGGAGTAAACCTATCTCTGAGCGTTGCTAGTGAACTAGTTGCTGCCATATTCGGATATGAAGACTTTAAATCTTTATTGGATGATGAAAATTTCAACAATGAGAGTTTGTCGAGTGTTAAATATATTTACTACAGCGCTAATAAATTAGCTCACAAGATTCAAAATATCATATCCAAAGAAGAATCAGAAAATGAAACTTTGAGCCCTGAAATGCTATTTGAGCACATACAAACTGTACTTGAAGAATTGCCATATGAGTTTGTTAACGATGATGATTTAAAACAACTTAGTGTGGAGCTGTGTGAAAATAATAGTCATGACCTTCTTGAGCATGAGGGTACATCTAGTGCAATTGCCGAATCCGATACTATTTTTGAAGAGGTAAATATTGAAGGCATAGAGTCTTCGGCATTTAAAGATGGATTCGTTGCATTTATAAAAGCTTCTGCAAGTGGAACACATCGAAAAGAAGCCGATATTGGAGGGCGAGATATGACTATATCGGTAGAAATAAAAAGCGCTATATTGGTAGGGAAATACGCTCTAGGGCATCTTGAGATAGAGTCTGTCAGCGGAGGTTTAGTTGACTACTGGCAAGATGAGCAATCCTGGGAAGATGAACAAGGTGAGCGCGATTTTTTCAACTTAAAGCTTGAAGAAGCTTTAAGTAAACACGCTGGATTAAGCAGTCTTGTTAGCTATCTCAATGACAACAACATAAAAGTCGGTGACAAGCTGCCATCGGAAAGGGAGTTAAGCAATATACTCAACTCAAGTAGAGCTCTTGTTAGGGAGTCTTTAACTAGGCTGGAGTCGTTTGGGTACATTGATATTATGCACGGAAAAACTTCTCCTTTACTCAAAGAGCTACCTGTAAAGTTAAATCAACAAGAAATTGTTGAGGATTTATATGAATAATTGGTTTAGAGCAAAATAAGAATTTTAGCTCTTTAGGCATGGCTCCTAAGCCAAACTATTCCGCTTTTCCAACCAAGTGCAGATGCGGCTTAGGCCTTTGATGGCATGGATGCCATCGTAGAGCTTACACGGACGTACTTGCAGCGTGACTAAGAAGCGTCTGCACATACGCTGGCTGCAAGCCATTGGAACCATAGATGTCGGAAGTTACTGCAAATGCTACCTAAGCATTAGCAAATCAAAGGTTCACAGCTTTAGATTGAAAGCCTGAGTTGGTTTCAAGCAAAGGAAACCTTAACCTCTGCACATACGCCGGCTGCAAGCCATTGGAACCAGCGATGTCGGAAGCTACAACAAATGCTGCCTAGGCATTGATAAATCGAAGGTTCATGATTTTAGCTCTAAACTGTGCGACAGTTTCAGCAAATTGGAACCACTGATGTGGGAAGATACAGCAAATACTACCTATGAAATGGTAACCGAAAGGTTCACCGCTTTACCGCAAAGCGCCACACTAGGCTGGCAAGAAAGCCTACAAATAAACATTGGGTAACACCAAGTTACGTACACCACGTTCGGTTAGTCGTGTTGCTAACTCTTCCATCTGCTGTTCACTGCAAGTTGGCCAATTAAGGGCTTCGCCGGTTACTCCATGATGTTGAAAGGCGTTGAGTTTGACCCTAACACTAGCGGGTAACTGGCTTAGATAGCCGGCTATAGCGTTAACTTCAGAGTCAATATCACTGATTTTTGGAATATACAGTAAGCGTATTTCGTATAGTTTACCTGCTGCGACGAGCAACTTTAAACTCGTGAATACTCGATGGTTATCACGGCCGGTAATGTAACGATGGGTGTGCTCTTGCCAAGATTTTAGGTCGATCATCGCGCCATCTAGATAAGGAATCACTTGTTGCCAACCAGCCTCCGATAAATAACCATTACTGTCGATCATGCAGCTTAACTGGCTGAGATCGCTACTGGCTTTTATTGCTTTAAATAGCTCGACGATAAATGGAAGTTGCAAGGTGGCTTCGCCGCCGCTTACTGTGATGCCGTTGATAAAAAAGACTTGGCTGCGGATAAGCTCAAGCATCTGCGGCACACTGTATTGGCGGGTCTTAGGGCTAGATTGTCTAGGGCAGGTAGATAAACAGGTATCGCAATGAGTGCATAGCTCGCTGTCCCACAGGACTCTCTGCTTACTTGCTTTGCCATTCGCTCTTCCCTGCTCAGTGGTTAGAGTCAGGGCGCCAACAGGGCAGGTGGTCACGCAGTCGCCGCAACTGTCGCACATGTCTATGGTGTACGGGTTATGGCAATTTTTGCAGTTAAAATTACACCCTTGCAGGAAGATGACCAGACGGCTGCCTGGCCCATCGACACAAGAGAAGGGGATGATTTGGTTAACGGTGGCGACTCTACCCATCTGTTACTCTAAGCCCTTCATTTTTGCTTATACACTTGAGCGTTATTTAGCGTATGCAGGCGACTGCTCATGAGCTACCACCCGAGGTTGGCGTTCAAGAATGCGGGTATTGCTTGCCGCTTCTGCACCTAACCAAGTGGTGTTGGTACGCGAGCCCTCTGCTTTAAAGTTAGCGATATCCGAAAGCTTAATCATATAGCCGGTGACACGTACCAAGTCGTTTGAGGCTACGTTGGCGGTAAACTCTCGAAAACCTAGGATCAGCGCGCCTTTACACAGCTGCATCATCGCCTGTGGGTTAGCTTTTACCGTCTCATCTATGGTGAGAATGTCGCTAATGCCTGAGGTGTAATACTGATGATGCTCGGCTAGGGCTTGAATATGAGCAATTGGGTTTGGCTCTGTACCATAAGGAATACGCACGCCCGGTGTGACGTCTTTATCTATGCTAATGCCACCTTGTGAGTGCAGCAGGGCTAGGCCGTTATAACCGTATTTCACTTGAGTCGATTTTACTATGCCATCGAGGGTTTTTGAGATCTTGTGGCCGAGTTCGTTAGCGGCGGCATTATGGCCGTAATGGCTGCTAGGCTTATCGATGTTGTCTTCATTGAAATCAGGCGTGCCCTGCAGGATATTGACCGCTTCGGCCATGCCGTAGATACCAAACATAGGGGCAAAACGTGATTCTTCAATCAGACCTTCTTTGATTAGGAAGCTGTTGAAGAAGTTAGACTCTTCATGCAAAAACTTGGCGCGTGCATCAATTAACTCATAGGTTAGCTGGCAATAGTGAGGTAGCACTCGGGTAAAGAAATCGCCTAGGCTATTGGCTTGTAACGCGACTTGTTTCAGGTTCAGCCTGACTAAGGTGTTCGCGCCGCCTGCGAGTGGCAGCGAGTTATAACAGCTGACAATACCAAAGCCTTTGTCATCGAAGCTATTTGCGTGCAGTGGGTAATTGGCAATATGTGGCTTGCTGCACTCACAGATATTGCTAGCGGCGACTTGTAGTAGCTCGTCTGGGGTGATCTCTGGGTCATACATAAAGGTCAGATTAGGTGCTATCTGCTTAAGCTCGGCATCGACGCGTAAAATGGTGCGGCAGACGATATTGTCAGTTGGGCCTATGTTCACATGCATAAAGGCATCTGGCAGGGTGCGATCTAGCATGATCCAGAATAGCTTTAACTTTCGGTAGATAGTCTCTGGTTCTAGGCCTTGGCAGAATGGCAGTAAAATATCGTCGAGCTGACCGAGATAGACGGGAATATTGGTGACCGATGGCACGTGGTGATAAATAATCGTCAGTGCATTGAGCGCTTCATCTAAATCTTGCGCCGGACTTAGCTCTAAGTACTCGGAACCATTCTGAAGGAACTTGGTGTAATCGGGCAGCACATATCTTGGCTTGAATGGCGCGTTGCCCTCAAACATATCGCAGATAATACCTTGTGCCTTGGCCTCTGCAACGGCTTCAGACACCGGCATATAGGGCAGGCTAGCCTCTGCTTCTAAGGCTAAGAAGTTAGATTTTTGCTTTGGCGAAAGGTTAGGATCACGAGTTATCTGAGCGAGTCTGTTTTCAACGGTCATGGTGCAATATCCACTAATATTTTATGGACATATTTTAAGGCGTGATGAGTGGATTCTTATAGTGAAAAGCCGATAAACAGTGATTTCCAATTTGGAAATTCGAAGCGAAAGCTCTCAACTTATTTGAAAGTGAGTCGGTGAGCGACTTAGGTTGGGCAAGCAGTAGGCTGGTAATGGAAATTACCAGCCTACATTATCGTCTTCCTACTTGAAGATGCTGCTACGTTGATGACTCTTATTTATCCCAATTACTTAGCGGACTAAGTTCATGGGGCTAAATTTGTCTGTCGTCTTGCTGCATCTGTAATTACTTTGGTTATAGGAGGTAGGTTAGAAGAAGCCTAACGGATTAGCATCGTAGCTGATCAGTAGGTTTTTGGTGTTTTGATAATGGTCTAACATCATCTTGTGGGTTTCACGACCAATGCCCGACTTCTTATAGCCACCAAATGCGGCGTGAGCGGGGTAGGCGTGATAGCAGTTAATCCATACACGTCCAGCTTGAATGCCGCGTCCCATACGCTGGGCGGTATTCATATCCCGAGTCCAGACTCCGGCCCCTAAACCGTATTCGGTATCGTTGGCGATAGCCAAAGCCTCCGCTTCGTCTTTAAAGGTGGTCACCGAGATCACTGGGCCGAAGATCTCCTCTTGGAAGATGCGCATGTCGTTGGTGCCCTTTAAGATGGTTGGTGTAATGTAAAAGCCTTGGCTTTGATCGCCTTCAAGTTTGCATAAGTCACCGCCAATCAGCACCTCTGCGCCTTCATCTTTACCTATGTCTAGGTAGCTTAATATCTTATCAAATTGCTCTTGTGAGGCCTGCGCCCCCACTTGGGTGTCGGTATCGAGTGGGTTGCTCTGCTTGATGGTTTTGCAGCGTTCAATCACCTTGGCAATAAACTTGTCATAAATCGACTCGTGAATTAATGCCCGTGATGGACAGGTACAAACCTCACCTTGGTTAAAGAAGGCTAGTAGCATGCCTTCGACGGCCTTATCGAGATATTCATCTTCATGGTCCATTACATCGGCAAAATAGACATTGGGTGACTTACCACCAAGCTCGACGGTCGATGGGATTAACGACTCTGCGGCGCACTTTAAAATATGATGACCGACTTCAGTTGAGCCTGTAAAGGCCAGCTTAGCAATACGCTTGCTGGTGGCTAGCGATTGGCCTGCCTCGGTGCCAAAACCGTTGACCACGTTGAGTATGCCTTTTGGCAGTAGATCTTCGATAAGCTCAAGCAGTACTAAAATCGACACTGGAGTCTGTTCGGCAGGCTTAAGCACGACACAGTTACCCGCGGCGAGGGCGGGGGCAATTTTCCAAGCTGCCATTAGTAGTGGGAAGTTCCATGGGATGATCTGACCCACAACGCCTAGAGGCTCTGGAAAGTGGTAACTCACGGTATTAGCATCGATGTCGGCGGCACTACCTTCTTGGGCACGAATACAGCCAGCAAAATAGCGGAAGTGGTCGACAACTAATGGTAAATCGGCGGCTAAGGTTTCGCGTACCGCCTTGCCGTTATCCCAAGTCTCGGCGACAGCCAATGACTCAATATTTTGCTCGATGCGATCGGCAATGCGCAGCAAGATGTTTGCACGTTCGGTGACTGATGTTTTTCCCCAACCCTCCTTAGCCTCATGGGCGGCATCGAGTGCCATTTCAATATCGACCGAGCCAGAGCGCGGTATTTGGCAAAACACTTGACCATCAACGGGAGAAGTGTTGTCAAAGTAAAGGTTATTAATAGGCTTAGTCCATGCTCCACCGATGAAATTTTGATACTGAGGCTTGAAGTTAATGATGGCGTCGGGTGTACCTGGCTTGCTATAGATCATGCTTATCTTCCTTGTGTGATTTTTATGCAACAATTCAGTGTAGTAGATAATTGATAACTGAGTAGATAGGAAAAAAGTCGACTAGCTTGCTGGTATTTTTATGCTTAGTATTGATGAGTTGTGACATCGGAGTTGAGCTCCCTAGTTCAACTTGCTCTATGAATCCTACGCATTAACCCTATGCAAAATATGCACTTCATTCATAGAGGTTTATGCCCTATGCTTCTCCCATCAGTTTAAATAGGAACTTGTCATGTTTAACGCACTTGTTTTGACCCAAGAAGAAAAGAAGACGCTGGCGAATGTTCGCCAAATCACCGAGGCTGATCTGCCTGAAGGCGAAGTCTTGGTTGATGTTTCATGTTCATCGCTGAACTATAAAGATGGTTTAGCGGTAACGGGTGTGGGAAAAATCATTCGTAACTTCCCTATGGTGCCGGGTATCGACTTTGCGGGGACCGTGCTTGAGTCAAGCGACGAGCGTTATAAAGCCGGTGACAAGGTGATCCTTACAGGTTGGGGTGTGGGTGAAAACCACTGGGGTGGCCTAGCAGAAAAGGCTCGTGTAAAAGCTGACTGGTTAGTGCCAATGCCAGCTAACTGTGACGCGGCGAAAGCGATGCAGATTGGTACCGCAGGTTTAACGGCTATGTTGTGTGTCCAAGCACTACAGAATGCGGGTATTAAGCCAGAAGACGGCGATGTATTAGTAACAGGCGCCAGTGGTGGCGTGGGAAGTGTAGCGGTGACCTTGCTAGCGCAGTTAGGTTATCGTGTGGTGGCAAGCTCAGGTCGTGTTCAGCAAAATGGTGACTTACTGACTAAGCTGGGTGCTAGTGAAGTGATCGATCGTAGCGAACTTGAAGCTGATGCCCGTCCGCTTGAAAAGCAGCGCTGGGCTGGCGTGGTTGATACCGTCGGTAACAAGGTATTGGCTACAGCATTAGCACAGATGAACTACGGCGGCGCGGCTGCAATCTGTGGTCTAGCGGGCGGCTTTGCGCTACCGACAACCGTGATGCCATTTATCTTACGTGGCGTAAATTTACTGGGTGTTGATTCAGTCTCTTGCCCATTTGAGAAGCGCCAAGCGGCGTGGGAGCAAGTGCTTAACTTATTGCCAGCTAGCTATTTCGAAGATGCTTGCGAGACTATCGCCCTTGAGCAAGTGCCTGAATTTGCACAGCGCATCATCAAAGGCCAAGTGACAGGCCGAGTGCTAGTCCAGTTGTAAAAAGGTTCCCTAGGTCCTAGGTCCTAGGGAAGGCTAGGACGGTACAAGACGAACGGCCAGTGGCCTAACGGAACGCTGCGCTTACGAAAAAGCTAAGAAGCGGAAAAGGTACTGTTTTAGCCTTTGCTCTTCCTAGCAGGGCGTAGTCCGTCCTCGCAGCGTAGCGTCCTAGGATCTAGGTCCTAGGAAAGGCTGAGAAAGGCTCTAGGTTCTAGGGAAAGCAAAGACGGAAAAGCCGAAAAGCTAAGAAGCGGCAAAGGTACTGTTTTAGCCTTTGTTGTTCCTAGCTGGGCGTAGCCCGTCCTCGCAGCGTAGCGTCCTAGGATCTAGGTCCTAGGAAAGGCTGAGAAAGGTTCTAGGGAAAGCAAAGACGGAAAAGCCGAACAGCTAAGAAGCGGAAAAGGTACTGTTTTAGCCTTTGCTACTTCCTAGTAGGGCGTAGTCCGTCCTCGCAGCGTAGCGTCCTAGGATCTAGGTCCTTGCTTTTAGAACAACGACTTTATTGCATATTCTGCGGCGTCTGTGACAGCAGGTCTTTGATCGTATGTGCAATCTCTTCACGCAGCCATTTTTGCGCCTTGTCTTGATCGCAGCGCGAGTGCCAGAACAGGTTGTAATCTAGACTTTGCAGCTTAAACGGCAGGGGTTTGACTTTTAATTTATGTCGCTGGGCGGCTATTTCGGCCATGCCTTCCGGCAGGGTAATAATCAGCGGATTGACCGATTGTAGCGCCAGCGCGGTATCCAGATGTGGAGTGCGCAATAGCTCGGTACGTGCGGGATATTGACTTATGGCATCGTCGAGCAAGGCTTTTACCCCATCACTGATGGCGATAGTTGCATGGGGGTAATGCAGATAATCCTCTAGGGTGATATCGCTACTCGCCAGTGGGTGATTTGGCGACACTAAACAGCTTACCCCCACTTTGCCGAGGAATGTTTGCTGTAAATTTCCGGTCTGACCGATGGCGCGGCAGATTGCCATATCTGCGCCTTTAACACTGAGTTGCGCCTGTAATTCTTTTTGCTGTACTGGCACTATTTCGAGGCGGATCTGTGGCGCTTTTTGGTAAATGACAGGCAAGATGAAAGGGATTAATGCTTGCATAGCATAATCGGTCACCGCGATAGAAAATTGCTGCTGGCACTCTTCCGGCACAAAGGCTTTTGGGGTTAATAGCTCGATTAACTGTCCAGTTGGTTGACGTAACTGTTGGTAGCATTCGAGTGCAAAAGAGGTCGGCACCAGCTGCTGACCCACCCGAGAAAATAGTGGATCATCGAGCATCTCTCGTAATCTAGACAGGATACGGCTGGTGGCCGACTGGCTTAGGTGTAATCGTTTGGCCGCTTGGGTCACGCTTCGCTCTTCGACCAGAATTTGCAGGGCGATCAATAAGCTCAGATCTTGGCGGTAGATCTCTTCTAATTCCATAATATCCTTGTGTACTAACATCTGTGTGCCAATGTGAGAGTTTCAACGTCAGCATAATTGCCTTTAAGGTGATGCTTTTAGCGTGACAGTTTTAAGCTAATTGGCTAAAGCCTATAGGGGTAATGATGGCATATAAGTCTTTAGGCCGAAAAGCTTATCCAATAATGCTGATAATGATTTTGAGTGCAGGTGAAATATTCGCCTTTTATTTACAAAGGTTTAACGCTTGTGTTCGGTGCTATTTCGTACTGTAAAATGCTGACGTTCAGTCGCTAGTATAAATCAAATATAATAGTGCTAAGTCAGATGTGTATTGTGATTGTTGCTTAATAGTTTGCTATCTGTCAGCGTTTGGAATCGGTTCCAAAATACTCCTAAAGTAGTAAAAAACTCAAACATTGGATCTAGCTTTGAGTTTGCAGATGTTATTTTATTGTTTCTTGGAAACCTTTATTTAACTCCCGTTTTGGAACTCATTCCAGCCCTATGATTATTGCGTCTAATAAAACTAATAGGGTGATGACAGATGAGCAATAAAGATCTGCTAGGACGCCGTAATTTCATTAAAGGAATGGGAGCGGCAGCAGGTGTCGCGATGGCTGCACCAGCATTGGCCATTTCTGAGAAAGCGGATGGCGTAAAATGGGACAAAGAAGTTGAAGTCCTAATTATCGGTTCGGGTTTTGCGGGATTAGCGGCGGCGATTGAAGCCACGCGTAAAGGCGCAAAAGACGTACATATCTTTGAAAAGATGTCGTATTTCGGCGGAAACTCAGCAATCAATGGTGGCCTATTTGCTGCACCAGGTACGCCGATGCAGAAGCAAGAAGGCGTTAAAGATTCTGTTGATCGTATGGTTAACGATCAGCTGAAGTCAGGTCGCGGTATTGCCGATGAAGCACTGCTTCGTCATGTAGCCGAGCATGCGGTTGAAGCACTGCAGATGACATTAGATGCGGGTTCTGAATACCACCCTTATCTACAGCAGCTAGGTGGTCACTCAGTGGCACGTACCTACCAAACCACAGTGAGCTGTGGTGCGGGTATCACTCAGCCTTTGTTACAAGAGTGCCGTAAGTTAGGCGTTCATACCCATAACCGTGCAAAGTTCGAAGGTTTCTTAGTGGGTGATAAAGGCGAAGTGGTTGGCGTGAAAATGCGTCAGAACTATCACTTCGGTGAAGACCAACCTGGCGATGTTATTAACATCCGCGCTAAGCGTGGCGTGATTATGGCTACAGGTGGTTTCGCGCAAAATGTTGATCTGCGCATGGCGCAAGATCCGACACTGACATCTGAAGTTGGTTGTACTAACGCACCGGGTGCGACAGGTGAAGGTATGTACGAGATGTTCCGTCTCGGCGCTATTCCAGTGCATTTAGCACATATCCAGTCAGGCCCTTGGGCATCTCCAGATGAAGGTGGTTTTGGCTATGTGTCTAACTACTCTATCTACAATTTCCCGCATTCAATGGCTGTTAACCGTTTAACGGGTAAGCGTTTCATGAACGAAATTGCTGACCGTAAGACTCGTGCCGATGCAGAACTTGCTTGCCGTGATGAGAAAGGTAACGCATTGCCTCCTATCTTGATCACTAGCTACAAGGACTCTAAGAAGCATCCAAATACCAAGAAAGTGATCAAGTACAACGTGGGCTGGAAGTTCGATTCTGTTGAAGAGTTGGCTAAACATTTTGATGTGCCATTAGCGCCGCTTAAAGCACAAATTGCTGAGTACAATGAGTACGTTAAGACCGGTGATGATAAGCAGTTTGGCAAGAACATGACCAAGGCCAAAGACAAGTACATTCAAGCACCATTTACCGTGGTTCGCTTATGGCCAAAAGTGCACTATTGCCAAGGTGGTGTGCAGGTCAACACTAAAGCCGAAGTAAAAGACAGCTTTACAGGACAGTCAATTCCTGGGCTATACGCAGCCGGTGAAGTGTGTGGTGGTATTCATGGTGTGAGCCGTTTAGGTAGTTGCTCAATTCCTGAATGCATGGTGATGGGTATGACAGCTGCACGCAGTGTCATGAAAGCCTAAGTTTGCCAGATAATAAGAGGAATGAGCGATGAGTAAATTAAAAGCGGTATTAGCGCTAACCTTTGGTTGCCTACTAACCTTGTCTGCACAAGCTGTAGAAATACGTGACCACCATAAAGAAGTGATCGGAAAAGATTGTAAAACATGTCATGACAATGGCATTAAGCAATTCCCATCGGATCAGGCTTGTTTACAGTGTCATGATGTTGATGACTTAGCAGAGCAAACTGCACGTAGTGAAGAAGATAAGTGGCAGAATCCACATAACAACTTGCACTATGGCAAAGAGCTTCCTTGCCAAGAATGTCATAGCGAACATGGTACTAAGCAACCACTATGTAGCAACTGTCATACGTTTAAGTTTGATAAGTTTAAGAAGTAACATTAACTCAATTATATTTAGTGTGGTTTCATCTCAACCACACTAAATAATGAGTGCGGGCCATATTTAAGTTATGGCCTTTTTTCCCTGCATTGTTTTATTTTGACCCTCAATTCTTATTGAGGGTTTTTTTATGCGACCTTGTTAACGAAATTGATATATCTTTTGGTGCATCTTGTTAAATATGCGTTTCATTTGCTTTTGGAATTGGTTCCAACTGTATTATTTGTATGAAAGATGGGTTGTATTTATATTAATAATTACGGTGGTGAACAATGAATAAAAATATATTGGCTTTGTCTGTTTTAGCTATTTTAAGTGGTAGTGCAAATGCTAGTGATACTACTTTTAAATTTGGTGGATATGTAAAAGCTGACGTAATGTTTAGTGATTATAGTAATGGTGCACCTGATTCAGGTCATATTTCGAGACAGTTTTATGTGCCTGGGACTATATATGGTGTTTCTGATAATGGAGAGCAAGTTGTTGACTTTCAAGCTAGAGAGTCAAGATTTAACTTTAGTTCCCTCAGTAATATTAATGGGCATAAGTTAAAAGGGTTTATAGAGTTAGACTTTATGACGCATGCGGATGGTAATGAACGTGTGTCGAATAGTTACTCTCCTAGAATTCGTCATGCGCTAGTAAGCTTCGATAATTGGTTAGTTGGTCAAACTTGGACGACTTTTCAAAATCCAGCGGCATTGCCTGAAAACCTAGACTTTGTTGGTGCCGCAGAAGGTACACCATTCGTTCGTCAAACACAGGTTCGTTACACCAATGGTGGTTTTCAGTTTGCGATAGAAAACCCTGAAACAACATTGACGGCAAATGTTGATATGGGTGGAGGAAGACTTACTAGCGGCAGTGGCATGGTTCCTGATTTTATTGCTCGTTATAACATCAATACCCAAGGTGGATCTAAGTATTCTTTTGCAGCTTTAGTGCGCCAATTAAATATTGAAGATGCAAACTACGATTCACAGGAAATGGCATACGGCTTGAGTATGACTGGTGTTGTTCCTGTTGGTAACGATGATCTTAAGTTCTCCGCTACAGCGGGTTCGGGCTTAGGTCGCTATATGGCATTGAACTATGCCAATGCAGGTGTCATTGATAACAATGGTGATATTGAAACTATCGACTCTTACGGAGGGTTTGTATCTTATCGTCATTGGTGGAATGAAAAGTGGCGCTCTAGTGTCACTCTATCTGGTTTCAAAGCTGATAATAATGAGTCTTTAACGGGTGGGAAAGTTAATAAAGAGTCCTATTCTGGCTATATCAACTTATTATATTCTCCAATTAAGCCAATTACAGTGGGTGTTGAATATATGTATGCTGAGAATACTAAGCAGAATGGCGATTCAGCGGAATTAAATCGTGTAATGTTCTCTTTAAAGTACGTTATCTAATTAAAGCTTTAATTCTTGCGTTCCTTTTTTAGCACAAATGGTGACAGGCATTAGCTAGAAGATGCTCCCCATTAAAGCTGCGCCACGGACGGCGTGTCTGTGACCATTTTTGCTATTTTCTGTGTTTTATAAATAGCCTTTATTTTGATTTGTGTTTTTAGCCGTGATTGTGAGCTATACAACATTGAATGTTGTTTATGTTGAGCTTGCTAGTTTTTTGGAATTAATTCCATGTTTATTATTTCATTTAGGAAAAGGGGTTACTTATTAAAAATATTAAAGGGTGATGTATGAGTTTTAAATTTTTGTTCGGGTCTTTGTTATTATCAAGTAGTGTTGTCGCTGCAGATATTCCTGATTTTCTCGATAATAATGATATTGAGAATGCGCAATTTCAGTGTTTAGGTGACTCACCTCAATATAGTGCGAGAGATCAAAAGTATATCGATATCCTATGGGATGAAACGCTATCTTATTTGCAAGCTTATGCAGTGGCGTTAACCAATGATCAAGTCAGTGGATGCCTAAACTCTGATACTGCCATGATAGATTCAACCGAGGGTGGCCAGCATATGTGTGTGATGGATCGCCGCGACATGAAGTTGATGGTGAAGAATATCTATCAGGTGCTAAACAATGCAGATGAGGCGAAAAAATGTTTTGGCGCACGTGAAGATGTGAGTTGGATTTATAATCCCGGTGGTGAGTTAACCAAGAACTCCCCGGTTGCTCAGCATTTTAATCGCACAACCTTTGCTGAGTTCTTCGATAAAAAAGTGACCGATAAACAAGTGAAGCAATACGGTGAAAGCTTTACTAAAAACTTCTACAAGATGGTAACTGGTGATGAAGTGAAAATGCCAGCCGTCTTCCCCTATGACATTAGTGCCAACTCTTTACCAAACCTATGGGCTGCAGCGGGCTGGTTCCCTATGTACGCCGAAGAGAGCAAGCGCAACGATAAGAACTTTAATAATATTCGTGGGGGTTATGCCTATGCCGAGATCTTCGGTCATTGGGGATTACTGCGTATCGATGAGATTAACGGTGAAAAAGTCGGAGCTGAGGTTGGTATGACGGTTCAGTCAGTCGATACCTTATATCCGTTTCATAACCATGCGATTTCAGAGATGTACTACAACATGCGCGTGCCTGCTTGTGCCAATCAATTCAAGACTATTGCCGTGCGTGAAGATTCACCTCTAGTTAAGACGGTGAAGGAAGACGATACCATGCGCCGTGTGCAGTTTGACGAAGGTCAGCATAACTCACAAACCATGTGGTTATCCGGTAGCAGCGAGCAAGATCCCCTTATCTACTTCCATCAAAATACTATTCATGCATTCGATGTCGATGGCAGTTGTGAAGCCAAACCTGAAGAGCGTGCCATTGTATCGGTTTGGGCCCGTAGTAATGCCAATGATAAGCGTAACGATTATGGCACCACATTGCTATGTGAGTCGGCTGAAAATCCAGGAACACCAGCTAAACGTGGTGAAGTCATTCAGTGCGATTTAACTAAGTTGAAATGGTAGTCAATTTATAAGTATGGGTGGTAATGACTTTGCCACCTCTTCTAACGTCGTCGAAATATAAATTGTATTAATATGATAACGTTGTACGTATTAACGCAATTTATATTTAATTGAAATGGATATTTGTGATGAATAAATTAAATGTATTAATCCCAGCGTCAATCTTGATGGCATTTGCAAGTCATTCCGCTGTTGCTGATGATTTAAATATCGGTGGTTCAGTTAGAGCCAATTACAGTTATAGTGATTACTCTGAGTCTTCAAAAGATAAATTAGGTGATTTTGATTTTAATTTATTTTCTATTACTTTTTCTGATAAATAGAATGATATTGGCGTTAAAGCTGAATATCGGTTTTATGATGGATATGATCATTTAAAGTATGGGTATGCTTATTGGGATGCCAATGAAGACCTTACAATAAGCGGTGGTGCTATCAGCAAACCCTTTGGTAATAATGGGTACGCGTCCCATAACTGGTGGTACAGCCTGAATTACTATATGGGGTTTGAGGATGATTATGGTCTAGGTGTGAGCGCTCAATATCAAAATGGTAGTTCATTAACCGAAGTCGCATTCATTAAAAATGCCATCTATGGCTCTACAGATCATCGGGATTTTGCCGGTACAGTCGCTAAAGGTACTGTAGGTGATACCACCTATAACAACGAAGAGACCAATACCTTTGCTGGTCGTCAAAGCTTTACCTTAAACAGTGGTGATTTGACTACGATTATCGGCGCTTCTATTGAATATGGTCAGCTTTATAACTCAGAATTTGGTGAGAATGGCGACACGCTTAATTACGCCGTGCATCTTGATCTGAATTATGACGGCTGGGGTTTCCAAGCCCAGTATTTAGCATTTGATTTCGATCAGTATGATGATGGTAAAATCGATCCTAATAAGATAGGTATGGGCATGCTCGATGGTTTTTACGAAGTCGCGAGCAAGGGGAATATCTATACCGCTAACTTGTCTAAAAGTATCGGTACCTCTTGGGGGAGTCTAACGCTATACAATGATTTTAGTATGGTACAACCAGACTTTGAGGAGTTTGACGATTCGATACTTAATTCCACAGGTGTTTCATTAAGCTATGGACCAGTATTCGTTTACGTAGATTATTACTCTGCAAAAAATGTGCTTTGGCTCGGTGGCAACAGCCTTGGGTTGACCCAAGCTAATGATGATTGGGATCATCGCTTCAATATCAACTTAGCTTACTATTTCTAGTTAAATCCAGTCATAACTGCTTAGCTGAAAACTGATAAAAAATGCCAACGAATACGTTGGCATTTTTTTGTACTAAAACTTCTTTAGCCCAGTAAATAGGCTTGGGGGACTTCACCAAGTTCATGCGCGTTGGCTTTAATCAAGTTGATCAGTTGATTAGTCGCTTCCGTCTGCGTTTCTGGGTTGAGATACAGTGACTCATTAAAAGGCGGTAGCGGCGGAATGTTATGCTCAATCGGATCGATGATCTGCATCTTATCGCTGATACGAAACTCAGCAATAGGGGCGATAACGAGATCATTCTCCACCGCCATACACATGGCTGCAGGTGAAGGTGTCGATAGCAGAACGCTCATGGGACGCATGGAGATCTGGTGATTGGCAAAAACCTGAGCACGGATCGGACAGTTTTCAGGGTACAGTGCCATAGGCACGGTTTCGCGTTTATGGGCACTGCCACCTTTTGCGGCAACCCAATGAAAGCGGCGCTCAAATAGCAACTCGCCATGGCCAGCTGCAGGGGCTTGCCAATGGGTAGCGACAATCACATCGAACTCGCCATTATGTAGCCGCTTATAGAGGTTGCCACTGACATCGGTGTCTATGACTAACTCAATACAGGTAAATTCACGAATAAACTCTAGCAGGCAACTGCCTAGGTAGCGATTGATATAATCTGTCGGCACTCCGAGTCGTATGACTTCACGATTTTGACAATCTTTTAGCTCGTCGATCGCTTGAGAACTGAGCTGCAACATCTTATAAGCGTAGTTAAGCAGCGTCTTACCTGAATCAGTCATGGTCACACCTTTGTTATCTCTAAGTAACAAAGGTTGGCCGACACTCTCTTCTAGCTTCTTGATTTGTAAACTTATAGTCGATTGGGTTCGGCAAAGTTTCTCAGCCGCCTTGGAAAGGTTTCCACATTCAACTACAGCAATAAAGCTTTCTAATAGTTCAATTTTTAACATGGGCTATTGAGTTTATTCATGATGCTATCAGTATTACTCAATACCCTGATGTTACCTAGGTTGCTACCTTATCAATGTGAACTAAATTTCAATTGATTGTTAGATTTGTGAAGAGGTCGACATGAGTAACTGGCAACAGCGAGAAAGCTACTTAACAGAAATTGCAGAGCGGTGTTTACGTGGTCACAAAAGCTTTGATCTGCGCCGTTCCCACTTAGTTGAGGCGAGTCAGATCTCTAAGGGCACAATCTATAATCATTTTCCCAGTGAGGCTGACTTAGTTGTGGCGGTGGCGACTGCACACTATAAAAAACGCCTTGAAAGAGCTGCGATCGATGATGGCTTATATCAAGACTATCTCTGCCGTTTTTTAATGCATCATTGTTGGGGATTACGCGATGATCTGTTGTATGACCGCTTTATCATCTCGCGAGTGATGCCTAACCCCGAACTGCTGGAACAAGCGAGCGAGGACAATCGCGAAGCATTCGAACAGGTTTATGGGGAGTATGTTCGATGGAATAACGACCTCATAAAGGCCGTTGGGGTAGTTGAGGGGTTTAACCGTGCCGAGCTTGTTGCCAACTACTTGCGCGGCGCACTGATTAACAGTGATGATGCCGGTAAGCAATATGACGACGCGAGTCTGTACTACCAATTTAGCTATGCGTTATCCCAGTTGATGGGGCACTCAAATAAGCGCATTCCAAAGCAGGCGGATTATGCCAGCTGGCTTGCCCGGCTTGAACCTGCAGCAAATGCAGCTTAGCTGATGGAGCGCTTACTGTAGAGGCAAGTTAATGTAGACCTTTAACCCGCTAGTTGGTTGATTGACTGCGGTGATCTTACCTTGATGCGCCTGTATTGCAGCCTTGGCTATCGCCAGACCCAATCCCCAGCCGCCAGACTCTCTCTCTCGCGCCGACTGTGGGCGATAGAAAGGTTTAAAAATCGCTTCTAGGTCCGCTTCTTCACTAATGCCTGGGCCATCATCGATAATCTCAATCTGTATACCGTTGGCACCTGCTGTCGCTTGAATCGAGACCTGAGTATTGGCGTAGCGAATCGCGTTGCGCAGCAGGTTCTCTACCGCTCTAGATAATGGCCTAGGGTAAAGCGGTAACACGATAGATTCATCGATGTCGATATGCAGCTGCTTTTGCTGTTGCTGGGCTTCAAAATCGGCATCGTCTAAGACTTGGCTTAAGGTTTCGGCCAACTCAAGGTTACGTTTATTCTCGTTGGCATTGAGCTTCACACGAGACAGCTCTAACAGCTCGGCAATCATCTGCTCGAGTTGATCGGCTTCGTACTCAATTCGTTCCATCTCAGGTGTTTCTTGCCCTTTCTTACGACTCAGTGCCAAAGAGAGCTTGAGTCTTGTCAGCGGGGTGCGCAGCTCATGAGAGATATCGCTAATCAGCCTCTGTTGGCTGTTAACTATATCCTCAACAGAGTCGGCCATAACATTAAAGGCTTGGGCCAGTTGACCTATTTCGTCGTTACGCTTAACCGTTGCCATGTCGACTCGGCTGCTTAAATCACCATCGGCGAGTGCATCGGCGCTGCGCTTAAGTGAGCGTAGCGGCTTGCCGAGATGCCAGGCAAATAAGCCACATAGCAGGCCAGATAAGATAATGGCAATACTTAATGTGAGGATCTTATTGTCAATAAAGAAGAAGAACCAAGGCCTTGGGTGGTGCTCTGGTAAACGTCCGTATAGGCTGTAAGGCTTACCTTTTATCTCAAAGTTATAGGGGCCGAAAATCAGCTCATCCCTAAATTGATGTTTAATTGGGTGGCCGGCTTCATCGGCCATTAGCATAAAGCGCCTCAGTGAACGAGACTGTTTATGGCTATTGAGCACCTTGCCATACTCATCGACTAAATAGATGCGGGCTGGGCGACCTTTAAACTCTTTAAAGCGGCTCCAGTGTTTGAGCTTGTCTGAGTCTAATACCTGTGGGCTTTTGCTTATGCGTTGGGCGCTCTTCTCAAGCATGCGCTCGAGAGGCGTTGGTAATTCAGATTGATCATGGTTCTGCTGTAATAACGGCAGCATGCCGATAAGGGCGATGATCAAAGAGCTACACAGCCAAAAACCCAGCAGTAGCTTAACGAAGATATTATTGGGGTTTTTTGTTAGCTGCATTTAAGGTAACCAGATATAGCCTTTACCACGAATGGTTTTCACTCGAGGGCGGCCATCATCTCGTTCCGGCATCTTCTTACGCAAGTTAGAAAGATGCATATCTAAGCTGCGGTCGAAAGGCATCAACTTCTTACCTAGCACCTTTTCGCTTAAGGCCTCTTTACTCGCGAGCTCACCGGCATTTTTGACGAGTTCAAACAGCAGGCTGAATTCGGTTCCTGTGAGTATGATGAGCTGATCTTGGCAGTGTACTTCTTGGCGAGCGGGATCTAAATTGATGTCACCGTACTGGTGGGTCGGTTGTGGCGCTTCGTTTGGTTGAATATGAGTACGACGAATAATGGCACGAATACGCGCAACCAATTCACGATCGTTAAAGGGTTTTGGCAGATAATCGTCGGCGCCTATCTCTAAGCCCACTACGCGATCGATTTCATCGCCACGAGCGGTGAGCATGAGTACTGGAGTTTGTTTTTTACTGCGCAGCGCACGTAACACCTCGAAACCATTGAGTTTCGGCAGCATTACATCGAGTAAAATGAGGTCAAATTGCTGCTCTATAGCCAGATCGAGCCCGGACTGACCGTCATGGGCCAAAGTTAGCTCAAAACCTTCAAGCTCTAATAGTTGTGCAAGCAATTCAGATAGACCTAAGTCATCATCTATCAATAATATACGGCTCATATTTACCTTCTAAATGTACCCTTACTACGGCGAGTATACTCTGTTTGGTGTCAATTGCGGTTTAGGAGTGTAATTCAACGTAAAGATCTCGTTATTCTACGTCATAGCAAAGATATTTAAGCAGCTTTACAGAGCTTTACGCTATATAAACCCAACATTACATTGAGCCTACTAAACTGATAAGCGTCAAATCAAGCTTAGCAGTGCTGAGCAAATTTAAATGAGGCTACTTTGATGAAAAAGAATACGTTAAAAGCAGGTTTGCTTGCCATAGTGGCCAGCAGTGCATTACTTACAGCTGGTGTGAGTGCTGGTGAAAATAACCACGGCTCGCACGATGGTAAAAGCGGTTACCACCAGATGAAAGGTGAGCGTGGCGGTCATCACGACATGCGCAAGATGTTCCGTGGTTTAGATCTAACAGATGAGCAGAAGACTGAAATTAAAGCCTTGTTCACTGCACACCGTGACGAGATGAAACAGAACCGTCCTACAAAAGAGCAGCGTACGGCCCAGAAAGCGCAGATGCTAGATTTTATCACCACCACCAACTTCAGCGAAGGTGCAGTGAGACAGGCACTGGCTGCTAAGCAAGAGGCGCGTCAACAGAAGGCTGTGGATATGCTGAAATTGCAAAACCAAGCCTATCAACTGCTAACGCCTGAGCAGCAAGAGAAGTTCAAACAGCGTTTTGCTAAGCACCATAAAAGATAAGTCGTTTTATGTTCCCAATACCAATCAACCCAATAGTTTTTATCTATTGGGTTGATTGGTATTAACTTGAGGCTAATCATCAGTTTTTTCCTCAAGTTTGTTATAAACTTAGGATCTGTGTTTCCCTTACTCAAACAGTAAACAGATTTTATGAATGGCACTTCCCAATACGATTTCTGGGTTAAGTTGGCCAGCCGTGCTGCGGTTGCGACAGCCTTAACCCTTATTATCATCAAGCTTGCGGCATGGATGTATTCTGGTTCGGCCAGTATGTTGGCATCTTTGACTGACTCTTTTGCCGATGCCTTGGCCTCAATCGTCAATTTCATTGCAATCCGTTATGCCATAGTACCTGCCGATCAGGAGCACCGTTATGGTCACGGTAAAGCCGAGCCTCTAGCCTCGCTTGCGCAATCAGCATTTATTTTAGGCTCAGCATTTTTGCTGTTTTTCCATGGTGGTGAGCGCCTGATTAATCCGGTAGAGGTGAAACACGCTACCTTGGGTGTGGTTGTGTCAATTATCGCGATAGTGCTGACTTTTGCCTTGGTGATGCTACAGAAAAAGGCCTTGGCGGCAACCTCAAGCACAGTTGTCGAAGCTGACTCCTTACATTACAAGTCAGATCTATTTTTAAATGCTGCGGTATTACTGGCGCTAATTTTGTCTCAATATGGTTGGTGGTGGGCCGATGGTCTATTTGCCGTGCTGATTGCGCTATTTATTGGTCAGCAAGCCATTGGTCTAGCCTACCGCTCGGTGCAGTCACTACTCGATAGAGAGCTTGATGATGAGACCCGAGAGAAAATAGCTGAAATTGCTAAGCGAGATCCTCAGGTGAGAGGGATCCACGATTTGCGTACTCGTGAGTCGGGTAAGACTATGTTTATTCAGTTCCATTTAGAACTAGACGGCGACTTGAGCTTACATCAAGCTCATAAAATTGCCGTTGAGACCTCGGAGCGGGTGCGAGCTGAGTTTATCGAGTCTGAGGTGATTATTCATCAAGACCCAGTGTGATTGGGTTGCGGTATTGTTGCCCGCTTGTTGCCGGATCTGGACTGATTTGATCGGGTAGGGTAATAATCGGACTTGTTTGTATCACTTTGTATCGACTGTTATTTTCACTATGCTAGATTGCCTTTATCAAAAAACGATGTAAGGGAATCATGATGAAAAAAATACCATTGGTAGCGCTCGCTATAACCGCAATGACAGCTTCAGTTATGGCCAATGCTGCAACTGACCGTACAGGCTTTTATGTGGGCGGTGAGTTAGGGGCTGTTTCTGCGAAAGCTGAAGGCGAGACTGAGTCTGGTCAAAGTTACGGTGTTTATGGCGGCTACAATTTCAATGAGTGGTTTGGCTTAGAAGGCACGCTTTACGCAACAAACGACTTGATCGACAATCAATATGCCAGTGTCAATGCTGCTGCTTTTTCAGTGACCCCCAAATTTACATTGGTATTAAATGATACTTTTTCTTTGTACGGCAAAGTGGGGATCTCCTCTGTTGCTGTTGTGATTGATGCCCCGTTTAGCGACATCGATTATTCAGGCTTTGGTATTACACTCGGTGCCGGTGTTAATGCGGCATTAACTGAAAGCTTAAACCTTAGACTGGGGTACGATTACACCCCGACAGACTTAGATTCTGACGACTTCGGTGCTGAAGATTTTGATGTCGATTTTTCTAGAGTGACACTGGGTATGCATTACCAGTTTTAACGCTTAGTTTGATGAAAAAGGATACCCATAGGTATCCTTTTTTATTATCTATTATTGGCGCTAAACGGTTAGTCCATTTCTAGCTCTTTTAGCTTTCTAGTTAGAGTATTGCGTCCCCATCCTAGGCGTTTAGCTGCTTCCTGTTTATGACCATTGGTATGTTGAAGGGCGGTTTCCAGTAAGATGCGCTCAAACGTAGGTTGCACTTCGGTAAGCAGATCACTATCACCGTTACTGAGGCGCTGATCGATAAAGCGCTTTAATGCGCCTTGCCAGTCATCACTGTCATTGCTTTGAGTTGAACTCAGCTTAGGTTCTTGCAGCAGCTCTGGTGGCAAGTCCAGTGGCAAGATCTCCTGTCCTGAGGCCATGACCGTTAACCAGCGGCATGTGTTTTCAAGCTGACGCACATTACCCGGCCAAGGGAGCTGCGACAGTTTGGTAGCGGTTTCCTTGGTCAGCACCTTAGGCTCAACGCCTATCTCTTTGGCGGCGATCACCAGAAAATGTCTGGCTAACTGCGGGATATCCTCTCGACGTTGAGACAGGGGCGGCAAGTGCACACGAATGACATTTAAACGGTGGAACAGATCTTCACGGAAATCGCCTTGATGCACCAGTTGCTCAAGATCTTGATGGGTTGCGGCTATGATGCGTACATCCACCTGCACAGGAGAGTGGCCACCGACGCGATAGAACTGACCGTCTGCCAAAACCCGTAATAATCGAGTCTGCACATCAAGGGGCATATCGCCAATTTCATCTAAAAATAGTGTGCCGCCATTGGCTTGCTCGAAGCGACCTTGGCGTACGCTACTGGCGCCGGTAAAGGCCCCCTTCTCATGACCGAAGAGTTCGGATTCGATCAAGTCCTTGGGGATCGCCGCCATGTTGATGGCGATAAAGGGTTTACCTTTGCGTGGACTGTGTTTATGTAGCGCGCTAGCAACCAGTTCTTTACCCGTACCCGACTGACCGTTAATCAATACGCTAATGGAAGAGCGAGAAAGGCGGCCAATGGCTCTAAAGACCTCCTGCATGGCAGGGGCTTCGCCGATAATTTCTGGTGTGGCGACTATCGGCTCGGCGGCGGTAATGGTCGAGGACTGCTCTTTGGCGTGAGTCAGTGCCCGATCGACTAAGGATATGGCTTCATCGATATCGAAAGGCTTAGGCAGATACTCAAAGGCGCCCGCTTGATAGGCACTGACTGCGCTGTCTAGATCCGAGTGGGCGGTCATGATGATCACCGGAATATGCGGATAGTGATTCTGAAGTCGCTCTAGTAGCGTCAAACCATCGGTGCCTGGCATGCGAATGTCTGAGACTATCACCTGAGGTTGCGCCATCTCTAAGGCGTCCCATAGTGACTCGGCTGCGGCAAAGCTCGCGCAGCTAAATTTAGCGCTCTGTAGTGCTTTTTCTAGTACCCAACGTATCGAGCTATCGTCGTCGAGGATCCAAACTTGTTCTGTCATCGAGTGTTTTCCTCTGATTAACTATTGATAGGTAAGGTAATGGTAAATTCTGTGTGGCCGGCAGTTGAGTCACAATCGATGCGACCACCGTGCAAACGAGCAAAGTTATGGGCGATGGATAAGCCCAGTCCCGAGCCTTGCTCTCGTCCTGTGACCATCGGATAAAACAGGGTATCCATAAGCTCAGGTTGAATGCCCGGGCCATCGTCGATAATCGACAGCATCAGCACCAATTTGTGGCGCTTGGTGCCTATGGTGACTTGATGTTGAGTACGGGTTTTAAGGCGAATGTGGCCACCGCTTGGCTCTAAGGCCTGTACTGCGTTTTGTACAATATTGAGAATGGTCTGCTGTAGCTGATCCGGATCCATCTCGATATCAGGAATAGATGGGTCGTAATCCTGAGTCAGCACAATATTGTCTGGCAGGGTGACGTTGATCAGCTTGACGACCTTTTGGATCACTTCATGGATATTGTAGAGGCTATGCTGAGTGGGCTTCTGTGGGCCGAGCAATCGATCGACTAAGTTACGCAGTCTATCGGCCTGCTCTATGATGAGATCGGTAAATTCGATGAGTTCGGGCTCTTTTAGCTCGCGTGATAGCAGCTGTGCAGCCCCACGTAATCCACCTAATGGGTTCTTAATTTCATGGGCAAGATTACGCACTAAATATTGCGCCGCCTGCTGCTGAGCATCTTGGGTTAACTGCTGGTGAATGCGTCGCTGTTGATCGACTTGGCGCAGCTCAATCAATGCTAGATTCTTTTCTTGCTCAAGAGGCGTCAAGGTGACATCTACCGTGTGTTGCTGACCGTCTATAGTCACTAAAGGCACGGTATTGATGCTCAGACCTTGGCCGTCGCAGATAGCGAGTTTTAAGACTTGAGGGTCAACGCCGAGTAGTTGGTAGTGCTCGGGTAACGGCTGCTCTGTCAGCCGATTGCTGCCGACACCGAGCAGTTGCTCGGTAGCGGTATTGACGTAGAGTAACTCAAGCTCTTCATTGATAACGAGCACAGCCGTTACTAAATGATTGAGCAATAAATTTGTATCCATCAGCTACTCCGAATTATGCAAATGCACCTGTTTGGGCATTTCAGTCGATTACAACACTATGTTGCACCAAAGTGGTGCAGCGTGCAACTGGACGTCATCGGAATGTAGACTAAGTCAAAGTAATCCTAAGTTTTTATATTCAAAGGTTTTTACTAATTATTTCTAGGCTGAGGCCTAACAGCTTTAGGTTGATTTAAGCTCGTCCGATGAAGAAATACCTTTCTGGGAGGAGTCGTTGCAAGTTGTTTGCCGTTTTTGCTCAATACCTTAATCACAAAGCTGTGTTCGCCGCGATCGATATCGCTGAGCTTAAAGAGACCGCTTTTCTGCGCACTTCCTAATTGTTTGCCATCCATGTAGAGGGTGAACTCGTGGGTTGGCAATAGCTGCGGGTCGCTATTGGCTATAAGGGTGATCTCGCCTTCATTGCTGCGAATAGTCTCTTCTTCACTCGGTGAGGCGATATTGAGTTTGTAACTCGCTTTATCTGTGTCAGCAGAAGCATTGAGATTAGGTAGGGCGATAGGATCGGGTAATTTGATGCTGTTTTGGGTGTTTTCATTTAACTCGACCACTTCGGCATTTTTTACCGGCTTGTCAGAGAAATGAACCTTGCCATTTTCATCGACCCATTTGTAAACGGTTGCATGAGCCAAGGTTGTGGCTAACAACAGTAGTAAAACTAAGCCTGCACGCATCGTGACATCCTTTGTTACGGGGTGGTAATCACTCGAAGAGTAGCTGTTTTTTTATAGAAAAGCATCGACTTTATTATTGATGAAATAAGACTAAAGTACCTAAGATGAAAATTTGCTATCTTTAGGGTTAATATAAATCTTATTAGGTTTATCAGAATATTAGAGCTTAAAAAGCCATGGAAAGAGATCGTATGAGATTAATTAAGAGTAAAGAGGGCTTCACTCTAATCGAACTAGTGGTGGTGATTATCGTGCTGGGGATCTTAGCTGTGATTGCTGTGCCTAAATTTATCGATTTCAGATCCGATGCCGATACCTCAGTGTTAAAAGGTATGCAAGGTAGTTTAAAGTCGACGCGTGATCTGGTGGCGGCGCAAATAGCGCTAAGACCTGAAAGCCTCAATAATGCCCAGAGTCGTTTTACCTTGGAAGATGGCCAGAGTATTCGGGTGAGGGCTCACTATCCTGATGGGCGTTGGAACAGTACCTTCGCTCATTTAGTCGATTTTGACTCAGTGACTTTTGTGACTTCGAATCAGTGTACCGACTCTAACTCTGACACTGCTTGGTGTGCTCGTAACCGTGGTTTAGGCTGGTTTACTCAAGGGGGCTATACGACATCGACAGTGGGCCGTGGCTTCGTCATTTTCCCTCGGGGTAACAATCTTAATAACGACCGTTGCTATCTGTACTACTTTACTCCAAATGATAGTAATGTGACTAAGATGGGCGTGCTTCCTAGTGTGGAGTTAGATCTTACCGATTGTGGTTAAACTGCTAGTTGGCAAAGGTAGAAAAGTGCTAAAAGCGAGTTTTGAGAGAGGGAAATAGATGCAGAAATATATTTTGGCAACCGGCCTAGTCTTGCTAACAGCCTGTGGTGCAGCGACGGAGCAAAATGCTGAGTCAGCTAAAGCTGAGTCTGCTAAATCTAAGCCGGCCGAGGCTCACACAAGGATGACTCCGAGCTTCGATTGCGCTAAGGCGCAAGGGCAGGTTGAAACGTTGATCTGTCATGACGCCGAGCTAGCCAAGCTAGATAGAAAGATGGCGCAGATTTATGAGGCGGCGCTAGTGAATATTCCTGCGTCAGAACAGCCTAAAGCGATGCAAAGAGGTTGGATTAAGGGTCGTAATGATTGTTGGAAGGCGCAAGATGTACGTGAATGTGTGCTACAAAATTATCAAAGCCGGATCATTGAGTTGCAGATCCAAGCTGGACAGTTAGAGGTACCTGCTGCAGTCATTTTTGATTGTGGGGATCGGCCACAGATCAGCGCGGCATTTTACTCCCAACTAGACCCGGTAACTGCGGTATTTACTTTTGGTAAGCAACAGCTACTTGCAACTAATGTTCGCAGTGGCAGCGGCGCGAAATACCAAGGACGTAACTTTGAATTTTGGGAGCATCAAGGGCAAGCTAGCGTGCAGTACTTAGGTGATAAGTATCAATGTGAGTTGCGTAAATAACCCTGATACGGTCAGAGAGTTACAGTTGCATTGAGATTAGCGACAGCCATAAATAAAGCAGCCAGCAGGCTGCTTTTTTACTAAGAGGATTATTAGCGTTAGGCTTACTTCAGCTGCTTGATGATCTCATCGGCGACAGCTTCGGAGGAGGCTGGGTTTTGGCCAGTGATAAGATTGCCATCCACTGCAAGATAGCTGTTCCAGTCGTCGCCCTTGGTGTATAGCGCGCCGTGAGCTAGCATCATATCTTCCACTAAATATGGCACTATTTCTGTCAGCTGTACGGCAGCTTCTTCACTATTGGTAAAGCCGGTGACTTGTTTGCCAGCCACTAACGGCGTGCCATCGGCGGCTTTAACATTTTTCAATGCACCCGGTGCGTGACACACGAGACCCACAGGCTTGTTAGCTTGATAGAAGGCTTCTATTAATGCGATAGAGTGGGCATCGTTAGTCAAATCCCATAGCGGCCCGTGACCACCTGGATAAAATACAGCATCGAAATCGGCTTGGTTTATTTCGGATAATACGTGAGTGGTGGCCAGTAGCTGCTGAGCCTGTTGATCTTGATTGAATCTATCGGTCGCTACGGTTTGAAAATCAGGCTGCTCACTACTTGGGTCTAGTGGTGGTTGCCCGCCGGCAGGCGAAGCTAAGGTGACATTAAAGCCACTGTCTTTAAAGCGATAAAAAGGACTGGCAAATTCTTCTAACCAAAAGCCTGTTTTTAGGCCTGTGTCGCCAAGTTTGTCGTGTGAAGTCAATACCATTAATACGTTCATATTATTGTCCTTTTTATCTGTTGGTTTGCCAACTAACAGGCGGAATACGCCATACCTGTTAGTTAGCCGAGGTCTCTATTACGTTTGTATCTGTGTGATGATTAGGGTTATAGGTTACGCTCTAAAATTTTACGGCTCATAGCAAGATCGACATCTTGCTTTTCACCTAAGGCTGTCATGCCGTGAGCCTCAAGCTTGCTGATGATCGCATCAATACTGCTGCTATCTAAATCGTAGTCTGAAAGGCGAGTTTGAATACCCATAGCTTCGAAAAATTCGCGAGTCTTGCTGATCGCTGCATCGATGATTTCATCCTTGCTACCTTGGTTGATGCCCCAAACCCGATTGGCGTATTGCAGTAACTTCTCTTGTTTAGCCTCACGGCGAACATCGAGCATCCCTGGCAAAATCATTGCAATGGTACGGGCATGGTCAACACCGTAAAGTACAGTGATCTCATGACCAATCATATGTGTGGCCCAGTCGTGTGGTACCCCTTTACCGATTACGCCGCTCAGAGCCATGGTTGCCACCCACATAAGGTTGGCGCGTACATCAAAGTCTTTAGGTTCGCTTAATGCTTTTGGTCCTAATTCGATAAGGGTTTGCAGTAGGCCTTCGGCAAATCTGTCTTGAACTGGTGCGTTAACTGGGTAGTTAAGGTATTGCTCTGTAATATGGATAAAAGCATCGACCACCCCGTTAGCCACTTGGCGCTCAGGCAAGGTGAAGGTTTTGCTTGGGTCTAATACCGAGAATTTTGGAAATACATGGTTGCTCATGAAAGACAGCTTTGCTTGTAACGACTTACGCGTTACGACGCTGGCGCTGTTCATCTCTGAGCCTGTTGCAGGCAAGGTAAGAACCGTGCCAAATGGCATAGCTTGAGTGACTTTAGCTCCCCAGCTTAAGAGAATGTCCCATGGCTCGCCTTCAAATAGTGCCGCCGCTGCAACAAACTTGGTGCCGTCGATAACAGAGCCGCCACCGACTGCCAGTAGGAAGTCGATATCTTGCTGTTTTACCACTTCAACCGCTTGCATTAATGTTTCGTAGGTTGGGTTTGCTTCGATGCCACCAAACTCAACAACGTCACGCTGTTTAAGTGCGGCTTTGACTTCATCGAGTGTGCCAGTACTTTTGGCGCTATTGCCACCAAATAGCACTAAGACTTTAGCGTCTTGTGGTACTAGATTATCGAGTTCGGCAATCTTACCTTCACCGAAGCTAATGTGGGTTGGGTTGTAATAATCGAAACTGTACATAATTGTTCCTATTAAACGACTTAAGGAAATGGGTCTGTTGTTTATATTTAATAGACCAGTCGTCTAGTTAATAGTTAAAAAATCCCCGCCGTTAACAGACATAAGCATAGGCGGGATAGATAAATTTGATGGCTATTTCAATACTGTTGCTTTCAATCCAGCTCTTTCAATCACTAGGCTGGATGAGCCAATAGGGCTTTGGTCACCAGCAATACGCGCTCGATGACTTTGGGGTCACGGGTTAATTTACTTCTTAAGCTGGCACCTAACCACATCTGATATAAGGTTTCAGCGGTATCGTCGGCATCCATAACTGGAATCGAACCGTCTTTAATGCCAGCTTCAATACAGCTTGCGAGGCGAGCAATAACTGCCGATGAACCTTTGTCTAAGGCAAGGCGCATAGATTCTGATAGATCTGCGACTTCGGCACTGAGTTTAACCACTAGGCACTTTTGGTTCACACAGGCATCACTCTGCGTACTTTGCCAGCGTAACCAGTAGCTCATCAATCTCTCTAAACCTGAACCATTCTCTGCAGCAAACAGACTGTCGATACTGCCTAAGTAGGTTTTAAAGTAGCTATTAATGATCTCTTCACCAAACTGCTCCTTAGATTTGAAGTAGTGGTAAAAAGAGCCTTTAGGGACATCGGCAAATTTTAAGATCTGCGATAGACCGACGTTAGAAAAGCCTTTGCTCGAGATCAGGCTATAACCTGAGTCGATAATATGCTGACGTGTTTGTTGAGGATCTGTTTTCATGCTCGTTTTCATAGTAAACAGCCTAACACAATTAGACCGGTCGTCTAGTGATCTTGTGAATAAAAATAAACCATCTTTAAATAATCGAGGTTATGGCATGGCTACAGGTTAGATAAATAACGGCGAAACGCCGTTATAGCGGCAATGTATTGCGTGAAAAGTTTTGCTTGAGTACTACCGTTGACTCAATACCTGCGATGCAGTTCAGGCTGCCAAGGGATTTTTTGACGAAGCTTTCATAACTGAGCAGGTCACTGGCAACGATTTTTAATAGGTAATCATGGGCACCAGTAACGACGGAGCATTCCATGACCTGCTCAAGGTCTTCCATACTTTCTTCGAAAGCAATCGCGTGTTTATCTGAGTTTTCTTTCAATCTGACAAAGGCGTAGACCATGACATTGAGACCCACTTCTTTGGGATCAATTTGCGCGGCATAGCCGCTTATCACGCCCGTTTGCTCTAGTTTTCTGACGCGACGAAGGCAGGGGGTATCCGACATATTTAGCTTGGCAGCGAGCTCGCTAATCGCGATACGGCCCTGGCGTTGTAATATGGCGAGTATATTGCGGTCCTTATTATCCATCGGAACAGCCCTTTCATTTTAATGGTGAAAATCAGTATCAATTAACTATTTTATAGGGGATTTCGATCTTAAAGGGAAGTTATTAGAGTTAGTTTGCCGATTTACACCATGCAGATACTGCTAGGCTAAGTTAATACTGAACTGTCTCATCTTAACAATAAGAATAAGGAATGATAGATGACGCGTAATACTCAGGCATTTGACCACTGGATCCGCACTCGCTTTGTCGAGCTCAATAGCAAATTAGAATCCCTCTATGCCCAGCAAGCAGATCGTGCCAATGTTGAAGGTGTTGGCGAGCACTTAAAAACGCAACTGGAATCTGAAGGGCGTGAGCTTATTGCCAGTTTGCTCGTCGAAGGTAACACGGACGAAGGTTTTGACCATGCGTTTGACCTGCTAGGTAACGTCGGTCTTTATATGGCTGCCTGCCGTCGACACGAGATCACTGAGCCCTCAAGAGAGACTGTCTCGCCCCTTACTGAAGCCTCTACACTCGCCATGCACATTGGTGCCTCTATTGGCGTGACCCCAAGGTTTGCCACTGCGCACCTCACAACTCATAACCGTGCAAAGCAAGGCTTGTATAAACGCTTTACCGATTTGGATGCTGAAAAGTTGTTTGTCGACTACAACACCAAAGGGATTTTAGCTTATAAGCGCGCCGCGGATGCGTTATTAAAGATCCAGCCCTTAGGCATAGATCATCCTATTGCCTACGATCTACTGATCGTTGCCAAGCAGGCACTAAAGGATGTGATTGAGTCAAACCGAGTCTTGTTTCAACAGCTTGATGCCGATGATTTCTTTTACTGTGTGAGACCTTACTACAAGCCTTACCGTGTCGGTAGCCAAGTCTATCGGGGGGCGAATGCAGGGGATTTTGCCGGGATTAACGTTATCGATATGCTGCTTGGGCTTTGTGCGGCAAATGAGCCGGGCTACTCACAGATGTTGGTAGATAAGTTCCTTTATATGATGCCTGAAGATCAGGCCATATTACGTGACTGCATGCGCCGCACTAGCTTTATGGATGAGTTACTTAACTTGAGCCACTTCAGTGTTGAGCCTTGGTACCAGCAAAATGTGAAGCTATTTTTAGAGGTGTGTGCCCTACATGGTGAGACGGCTATTCAGCATCATAATGAGCTGGTGGCTAAATATATCGCTCAGCCCGCTAAGGCGATGGAGCAACAGCATATGTCCAAGGTGACAGCAAGTGGCCCGCCATTGGATGTATTGCTTAACTCGTTAGAGAAGTTGCGTGATAGACGAGCGGCGATTAAACGCTGTGATATCCGCACTCGCTTCGATGATATATCCGTCTTAAAGGCGAGCCTGGAGGTAAGCTAACTATGCTGTCTTTTAAAGATGATTTTTGTTTAGCGCCGGGAAGTTACCTGCTAAACCACTCAGTTGGTCGGCCATTAAAAGATGCTCAGCAGGCGTTTGCTCAGCAGTTTTTTGCGCCGTGGCAAGGTTCCTCAAGGGAGCCTTGGCAAGATTGGTTACAGATAATAGAGCGTTTTAATCAGGGCTTAGCTAAGTTATTTAACGGTCGCGTTGAGGAGTTTTGCCCTCAGGTTAATCTGTCGAGTGCATTGACTAAGTTGGTGATGTCGTTAGAGCGGCTTAATCAGCAACATACAGTCGTTCTGATGAGTGAAATCGATTTCCCGAGTATGGGGTTTTCGCTGAAAAAAGCCTTGCCTGAAGGCTGTGAACTGCGCTTTATCCCTAAATCTTTAGATATTACCGATGCTCAGGTGTGGCAGGCTCACATTACTGCCGATATCGATTTAGTCTTTGTCAGCCATGTGTATTCCAATACTGGCCAGCAAGCACCACTCGATGAAATCATTAGTACAGCCAAGTCGAAAAAGGTGTTAACTCTTATTGATGTGGCGCAGTCGGCTGGTATCGTCCCGTTAGACTTACAGGCTCTGCAACCAGATTTTTTAATCGGCTCAAGTGTTAAATGGTTATGTGGTGGCCCTGGTTCGGCTTATTTGTGGGTCAATTCGATGCATATTGACCATTGCCAACCCAAAGATGTGGGTTGGTTTAGCCATGAGAATCCATTCGAATTTGATATCCATGATTTTCGCTATCATCCTACAGCGCTTAAGTTTTGGGGCGGTACACCATCGATAGCGCCCTATGCAATAGCGGCTCACAGCATCGCCTATTTTGCCAATATCGGCTCGAGCAAGCTTCGTGAACATAACCAATGGTTAATCGATATTGTGGCCGAGCAATTGGGAGAGGCGTTTGTTTCACCTCTGCAAGAGTCAAGACGCAGTGGGACTATGATTTTGGATTTTGGTGCTAAGCAGCAAAAGGTATTGGCGGCATTGCAGCTGGCTAACGTTAGTGTGGATCTGCGTAGTGAGGGGATTCGGGTTTCACCGCATATCTATAATGATATAACTGATATTGAAAACTTAATCTCAGTGATTAAGGGGGAATAAAAGTTACCGCTACAGGCTGGTATTACTAGCCTGTAGCGAAATCAAAGCGCTTAAGGCTGAACGGCTCTTAAGTGAACTTTTCGGTAATTATACTTCTGGTTGATGCGGTTAAGCTCACCAATTGAAAGCTTGCTAAGTAATGTCGCACCTTGCTTGTCGGTAACAAATTTCTGGGCAGTAAGATTCACAAAATCAACAATGTATACGCTGTTATCTTGAAGATTTTTTGCAGTTAGCTCAGCTTCTTGCTTTGAGCAGTCATTACAAGCTGCAATTGGACTCATTGCCGCAACACTAGCGGTTGAGAATAATAATCCAGCGCCTAACAGTACTGCATGAGTAATTGTCTTTCTCATAGTAGGTTCCTTTTTTATGAAATAGTGATCTTGGTCACAGTTCTAATTTAGGCGATAATTTAGGCAGAGTCCAGAATTATTTGTTATTAAGTTGTTGTTTAATATTGCTTTGTTTAGGTGGGGCTAATTTAGTTTTAAGCCGTGCAGCATGTTTTTTGTTGCTGAAATAGTTGGTTTTTTCGACTTGCCTATCGATAGTGATTGGTCAATAGTGGTTATTAGGGATGTGCTTTAGAAAAGGAAATAAATGAAGATATTCATGCTGTTAATTAGCTTGTTGAGTTTTGGTGCTTCGGCGATTGAATGGCATATTCAAAGCCTAGCCCCCGATGCATCATTTCGAGGCAGCGCAGTGTTGCAGGGTGTTGCTTGGGTGACTGGAACCGATAATCGTGTCTATATTTCCAAAGATCACGGAACAACTTGGCAAGATGTATCAGTTAAAGATCAGCCTTTGACTGACTTTCGTGATATTGAAGTTTTTGATGCCAATACTGCGATAGTGATGGGGGCTGGAGAAGGTGGCTTATCAAAACTGTATATCACAGAGAACCAAGGCTTAAGTTGGCAATTGCTATTTGATAATCCCGATGAGCTTGGCTTTTTCAATTCGATTGCCTTTTGGGACCGTAATAACGGTTTGCTATTGGGTGATCCGGTTGGCGGAAGCTACGTGATATTGCGTACTACTGATGGTGGTCAGACTTGGCAACGCATCGCCCAAGCTGAGTTGCCTGAAATGCTCGACAAAGAGGTGGCTTTTGCGGCTAGCGGTAATACTTTAATTGTTGATAAGCGCAGTAGAGCTTGGTTTACCTCTGGCGGCTTTAGTAGCTCAGTTTACAGTAGCGCAGATTCAGGTGAGCACTGGCGTAGACGGCCTGTGGCACTTTATGACGATACCCAAACTGCTGGTGGTTATGGCTTAGCTTTTAATACCTTAGGCGATTTATTTGTACTTGGTGGCGATTACCAACAGCGGGATAAACATGATGCCAATATGGTGTATCTAAAGGGCTATGTATGGCATAAACCGCCGGGAACCACCCCAGGACTGCGCACCGCAATGGCGTGTTACCAGGAAACCTGTATCGCTACCGGTAAGCTATCGACAGATATTTCCCATGATCATGGCTATAGCTGGCAGCCACTGCTGATCAATGGTCAGGCTCAGGGCTTTTTTACGCTCGCGATTGACGGTAACACCTTAGTGGCTGGTGGGTATGATGGTCGAGTCGCCGTATATACTTTTGAATAGTCGAGTCTATTACAGCAACCCAAACTAAAGTTTGGGCTTTTTTAGTTTAGTTTGCTTTGCTTGTTAGTAATGTTTACCACTGATCCGCTGGATAATCTGAGTGGCGTTGAGGTCGTGGATCACGTTGATTACGGTAGCTGGTGCATCGGTGACTGCACCGATAATCACTAAGATAGGGATCACCTCTATCGGTAAGCCTAAGGTGGTAACGATAAATATTTCGCCAAGGAAAGCCCCACCTGGTACGCCACCAATCACAAAGGCTGATAGCACAGAAATCAGTACGGTTAGCGCAAAGACATCAGCGGTAAAATCTAGCCCAAGAATCGAATAGATAAACACAATCTTAAGCGCGGTGGTCATGGCTGCGCCGCCCTTGTTGAGGTTAACCAATAAGGGCAGGCAGATGTCTGCAATCTCTTCTCTAATCCCCATCTTATTGGCAGCGCGAATATTTACCGGTAGTGATGCCAGAGATGAGCTGGTGCCTAAAGCGGTTGCCGAAGGCTCGACGGCGTTGCGCCAAAACTGTCTAACCCCCTTCACTCCGCCACCTAGCCAGGCATATAGGGTGCTGCCTAAGGTGTAGTAAATGGCTGCCGCGATAAAAAATAAGCCGATGGCACGAGCAAATGTATTTAACAACTGTGTGTCTTGGCTAGCCATGGTCGAAGCAAAGTAAGCACCGAGACCAATGGGAGCGACGATCATTAAAATCGAGACGATTTTCATAACCACTGTATTGAGGCTATCGAGCATGGCTGAGACTTTTTCACCGTCGTTACCTGACTGGCCTATGGCTATTCCAGCAATGACCGACATAATTATCAGCGCCAGAATATTAGATTTCGATAACAGACCGACAAAGTCATTGGTGGTCAGTAAGCTCACAAAATCCATTTCTCCAGAGCCCGCGCTCACTTGCTGCTGCAGATCTAATGTCACGCCTTGAGCCGGGTCGTAAATTGATGCTAAGCCAATAATGCCGAGTGTGGGGATAATCGCCATGACTATTGAGACTGCAAAAATGGTGATAAGTATTGCACCTAGGCGTTTTAAATCTGTCATACGGGCAATGGATGAGGTTACGCTGATAGCCACTAATGGCACGATAATCATAAACAACAGGTTTAAGAATATCTGGCCTAATGGTTTTAGTTTTAGCGCAAAATCTGGGGCTGAAATGCCGATTATTCCGCCTAGCATAAGGGCTGAAAGTAAGATGATTGAAGAGCGATAGGGTTTAAGTCTTTGCAGCATATCCTCACTCCATTTAGTGACTAATTTTGCTTAGTTATTTGGTGAGTAGATAGTCGCTACACAGTCTTTAAACTATAGGCCAATAGGAGCAGAGCGGGCGAACAAGCCAATAAAAAAGCCCCAAACATTACTGTTTAGGGCTTAGAGGCTAACCACTTGCTAGCGGTTAGTGAGTCAGCTCAAAGGATTACAAGCTATAGTAAAGCTCGAACTCTACTGGGTGAGTAGTTTGGTTGATACGCTCAACGTCTGCAGACTTAAGGGCGATATAAGAATCGATAAAGTCGTTAGTGAACACGTCGCCACGAGTTAGGAACTCACGGTCAATATCTAGGCACTCAAGCGCGTTTTCTAGTGAAGTGGCAACCGTTGGGATTTCAGCAGCTTCTTCAGCAGGAAGATCGTATAGATCTTTGTCCATTGCTTCACCTGGGTGGATCTTGTTCTGGATACCGTCAAGACCAGCCATTAGCATTGCAGAGAAGGCTAAGTATGGGTTAGCAACTGGGTCACCGAAGCGAATTTCGATACGACGACCTTTTGCACTTGGTACCACTGGGATACGGATAGAAGCGCTGCGGTTAGCTGCAGAGTAAGCAAGCATCACTGGCGCTTCAAAGTGTGGAACAAGACGCTTGTAAGAGTTCGTTGATGGGTTAGCAAATGCGTTGATTGCACGAGCATGCTTAATCACACCACCGATGTAGAATAATGCTGTTTCGCTCAATCCGCCGTACTTGTCACCAGCAAATAGGTTAACGCCATCTTTAGCTAGAGACTGGTGCACGTGCATACCGCTACCGTTGTCACCAACGATTGGCTTAGGCATAAATGTCGCAGTCTTGTTGTAAGCGTGAGCAACGTTGTGTACTACATACTTAAGTACCTGAACTTCGTCGGCCTTAAGTGTTAGTGTGTTGAAACGTGTTGCGATTTCGTTTTGACCTGCAGTCGCCACTTCGTGGTGATGCGCTTCAACAACTTGGCCCATCTCTTCTAGTACTAAACACATAGCACTACGGATGTCTTGTGAAGAGTCAACTGGTGCTACTGGGAAGTAACCCCCTTTAACGCCTGGACGGTGACCCTTGTTGCCATCTTCGTAGCTAGTGCCTGAGTTCCAAGCCGCTTCTTCAGCGTCAACCTTGTAGAAACAACCAGACATGTCAGAGTTGAACTTAACATCGTCAAATAGGAAGAATTCTGGCTCTGGACCAACCAATACTGTGTCAGCAATACCTGTTGAACGTAGGTAGTCTTCTGCTTTCTTAGCGATAGAGCGTGGGTCACGGTTGTAACCCGTCATTGTGCCTGGGTTTAGAATGTCACAACGGATGTTTGCAGTCGTTTCAGCAGTGAAAGGGTCAAGTACGAAGCTTGCAGGATCTGGCATCAATACCATGTCTGATTCGTTAATACCTTTCCAGCCTTGGATTGAAGAACCGTCAAACATTTTACCGTCTTCGAAGAAATCAGCATCAACTTGGTGAGTTGGGATTGTAACGTGCTGCTCTTTACCAATGGTGTCGGTAAAACGTAAATCAACAAACTTAACTTCTAAATCTTGTAGTTGTTGTAAAACTGATTCTGCTGACATTCTAAAGTCTCCGAGTAGGGGAAAGGGGCGTCCCTTTGTTTTATCTTTTATGTTTAGCGCTTAATGCGATTCTGCTTTTGATAAAGCGAGACTCGTGCCAATGTTTTAACTTGTTGAAAATTATGAGTTAGTGCTTTTATTTTCTGGCTTGCGGTCTCATTGTTGCACCATTTTGGTGCGCACTGTGGATCCATATGGTGCACGCGTCATATCAGTGCAATAGCACTCAATCTTATCAAGTGCATTTTTGTCTTGCGCTTTTATTGGCACACAGAATAACTAAGGCATGGCCAATTTTATAGGGTGTAAGTCAAGGAAATAACATCGGATTTTCGATAAGTGTTATTGAGATTAAAGACAGTCATTTTTATTGCGGAGATAACAGGAGTGGAGGTGCCGTAAATGGAGGTGAAAATGTCTAATAACATGCCAGGTTGAGGGATATCGATAGCTACATTTGCTTTAATCATCTTCCAACTGTCATACAGATAAAACATAAAAAGTGTATAAAAAGCGGACGTTAAAGCGAAAAAAAGCAATGCGAAAGAGTTATTTTTAACGATTGGTTAAAAATAATCCTGTGAGATAACGCCGAGCTAGAGTAGAATGTCACGCTTTTTATTGCAACTACTATACTAGATTGGTTTTAGTCGTTGTCAGTAACCCCCCTATATTTTATACCGATGGTAAGAGGTTTAGCCGTGTTAGAGAATTTACGTAACATCGCCATTATTGCACACGTTGACCATGGTAAGACTACCTTGGTTGATAAGATGCTGGCGCAGTCAGGAACCCTTGAGTCTCGAGGAGAAGCCACTGAGCGGGTGATGGATTCAAATGATCTTGAAAAGGAACGTGGTATCACGATTCTGGCCAAGAACACTGCCATCAAGTGGAACGATTACCGTATCAACATCGTTGATACCCCAGGTCACGCCGATTTCGGTGGTGAGGTAGAGCGTGTTCTATCTATGGTTGACTCAGTATTGCTACTAGTTGACGCTGTAGATGGTCCAATGCCACAGACTCGCTTCGTGACTAAGAAAGCTTTCGCTCAAGGCCTAAAGCCAATCGTTGTTATTAACAAGATTGACCGTCCAGGCGCACGTCCAGATTGGGTTATTGACCAAGTATTTGACTTGTTCGACAACCTAGGCGCTACCGATGAGCAACTAGATTTTCCAATCGTTTATGCTTCTGCACTAAACGGTTTTGCAACATTAGATCCAGACGAAGTTAGCGCTGACATGACGCCGCTATTCGAAACGATCGTTGAAAAAGTTTCTTCACCAGATGCTGATGCTGAAGGTGATTTCCAGATGCAAATTTCTCAAATCGACTACAACTCATACGTGGGTGTTATCGGTATTGGTCGCATCAAGCGCGGTAGCGTTAAGACTAACCAACAAGTAACTGTTCTTGGCGCCGACGGCAAGAAACGTAACGGTAAGATTGGTCAGGTATTAGGTTACATGGGTCTAGAGCGTCACGAAGTTGCAGAAGCTAACGCTGGTGACATCGTTGCGATCACTGGTCTTGGCCAGCTACAGATTTCTGACACGATTTGTGCGCCTACTACAGTAGAAGCATTACCTGCGTTGTCTGTTGATGAACCAACACTAACAATGACTTTCCAGGTGAACACTTCTCCGTTCGCTGGTAAAGAAGGTAAGTTTGTTACTTCACGTAATATCCTTGAGCGTCTACAGCAAGAGCTAGTACACAACGTAGCACTTCGCGTTGAAGAAACTGACAGCCCAGATCGTTTCCGCGTATCAGGCCGTGGTGAACTTCACCTTTCAATCTTGATTGAAAACATGCGTCGTGAAGGTTACGAGCTAGCCGTTTCTCGTCCAGAAGTTATCATCAAAGAGATCGATGGCGAGATGTGTGAGCCGTTCGAAACACTAACTGTTGACGTTCAAGAAGAACATCAAGGTGCAGTGATCGAGAAGCTTGGTACTCGTAAGGGTGACATGAAGGACATGCAGTTAGACGGTAAGGGTCGTGTACGTATCGACTTCGTTATCCCTAGCCGTGGTCTAATCGGTTTCCAAACTGAATTCATGACAGCGACTTCTGGTACTGGTCTTATTTACCATTCATTCGACCACTACGGTCCTCTGAAAGGCGGCGACATTGGTCAACGTGCACGTGGTGTATTGATCTCTAACGCAACTGGTAAAGCACTAACATTCGCACTATTCGGTCTTCAAGAGCGTGGTCGTCTATTCATTGGTCACGCTGCAGAAGTATACGAAGGTCAAGTAGTTGGTCTTCACGCACGTGCTAACGACCTAACAGTTAACTGTTTGAAAGGTAAGCAGCTAACTAACATGCGTGCATCTGGTACTGACGAAGCACAGGTACTAACTCCGCATATCGAAATGACACTAGAGCAAGCGCTTGAGTTCATCGATGATGACGAATTAGTAGAAGTAACGCCACTGAACATCCGTGTTCGTAAGCGTTTCTTGACTGAAAACGAGCGTAAGCGTCATAACCGTAAGTAATGACCGCTTTTAGCTTCAACCTTTAATTAGGTTAAGTAGTAAAAAGCCCCCAACATGCAGATGTTGGGGGCTTTTTTGTTGTTTGCAGTTATGCGCTTTGAGTGGCATTGCTCACCCTATTTCCAGATTATTGTTTTAAATCCCATTAATTCATGCTTTTAGCCTAGAGTCACAACTTGCTTTAGAGTGTGAATTCCTACTCGCCTACCTGTTAGCCACAAGCGCTATCGCTCACTGATTTAGCGATAAATGAATCTGCTTTGCAAAAATAAGAATGCGCTAATACTCATTTGGAGGTATGACGGTTGTGGCACATTTTTTTAATTTGATTTGCCGTAATTTAGTCCGTGCTTTAGTAGCAAGTAAACCTAAACGTCAATGCTACTAATTCGGGCTGTTTTTGCCGCAGACATATTTGAGTCAATATTTGGCTTATTGCTAAGCGCATTTTTGAATTGAGTTCTAGTGAACTCTATTGGAGAAAGTTGTGGAATTTCTACTTTTTTGCCTGATTTTTATTGCTTGTTTCTTGGTTGCTTTTAAACCTCACAAACAAAAAATGGCGCATATTTTTTTAGCTCTGAGCATTTTAATGAGCATGGGTATTTGGTTAATCGCCACTTGGGGCATGTTAGTACCTGCCGGTAACTTGTGAGAACACGATGATGAATGAATTAACAGTAAACAGAATTGTATCGTTAGCGGCTTTAGCGCTGATCGCTTTGCCTGTGGGTATTGCTTGTATCATCTTAGGTTTTGCTATGGGTGACACGCCATGTATTCTTTGCTGGCAAGAGCGCACCGCTATGGTGCTGGTATCGCTGATTGCGATTTTCATCATGCGTTACGGCTTAAAGCCTAAGTATATTGGCGCACTGATTATTACCGCGGTATACGGCTTATGGGCGGGTTACCGTCATAGCTCGGCGCATATCCTTCGCGATATTGGTCAAGGCTTTGGCCCAGCTATTTTTGGCGTTCACACTTATGTGTGGGTGATTGTAGTGTTTGCGATTATCTTATTGTTTGCAGGTGTATTAATGCTGCTACAAGGCGATAAGCTCGTAGAGAAGAGCGATAGCAGTGAATGGAGCCTACTGAACAAGATCACGGTCAACGTGTTCCTAGTGATTATTGGCTTCAACATAGTACAAGCCTTTACGCAAACAGGCCCATTCCCATATATCGGTCAAAGCGATCCAGTGCGCATGACCTTTGATTCAGAGAAAACCATTTGGTCTACGGCTAACTGGCCAACGCTTTCTAAGCTGTCAGCGCGTGGTGCTTACTCAATCGAGAAGCCTGATTTTGCAACCATGACTCAAAATGATGCCACTAGAGTTGCGACAAGCGACGAGCTTCAATTGCTTAAAAGCGTTGAGCTGCCAAGTGACATCTTTGGCCTAGCAACGGGCATGAGCTACAACCCACAAAGCAAGTTGTACGCTGTCGTAACAAGTAATAATTGGGTTTATTTCTTAGATGACACACTGACGACTGTTTTGGCTAAAGTGCAGATTGATGCGGCTTTCTCTGCAGAAATATCTAACCTTGCCGGTGTGACTTTCGACGGTGAAACGTCAGTATTGGTGACTGCCGATCACAAGAGCTTTGTACGAGTCGAGTACGACCCAAGTGTGAAGTTTGATGATACTTATGGTCGCTTTATCGAAGGCACTGATGGCGTGCGTGAACTGAAACGTAGCCGCTTTGCGACAGTACGAGCTAAGTACAACTACGTTGCTAACGTTGGTTGGGACGCGAACACCCAAGAGTACTTAATGGTGACTCTGCCTGATACTAAGCGTAATAACTTTGTGGTTTCGCGTTTAAGTGGCAAAGACTACGAGCTTAACAGTGAAGCGATTATTAGCATCGACGCTGAGCAATACCCAAATGTAACCGGTATTAGCGTGGCAGATGATAAAGCTTATTTACTTAGCCATTCAGGGCTGCAAATCTTGACCATGGATTTGGCCACGAATACCGTTGTTGCATCAAGCGATGTCGCGGGTCTGAATAACCCACAAGCAATGACATTGGTAAATGGTGAGTTTGCTGTTTTGGATGCGACTGAAGCTAACAACCGCGTTAACTTCTACCAAGTTCAGCACTAATCATTTAAAGCAATGTAATAAATTGCTTTGATAATACTAAGCCCTTAATTGATCGTTAAGGGCTTTTTTAATGCTTTAAGCTAGCTCATATGGTGTGTAAGGAGGCCCTATCAACTGGTGATTGGCCATCGAGAATACAAATCCTATGCAATAGCTCACAAGCTGATTAAGTTTGAGAATACTAATTTAGCCTAATTGGTATAATTGCTAAAAATCTCTGCTAGTTGTCAATAAACGGCAATAGAGCACCCTCAATTAACATCGCTAATAACATTAAAGGTAGTGACCAATGAAGCGGATTTTATCCATTCAATCCCATGTGGTATTTGGCTGCGCTGGAAACAGCAGTGCTGTATTCCCAATGCGTCGTCTAGGTATGGAGGTTTGGCCAATTAATACGGTGCAGTTCTCTAACCATACGCAGTACGCACAAGGATGGGCTGGAATGATTATGCCTGCGGGTCAGATCACTGAGTTGGTGCAGGGGCTAGATAATATTGGTGAGCTGAAGAACTGCGATGCACTATTAAGTGGCTATTTAGGCAGTGCCGAGCAAGGCGGGGAAATTGTTGCTGCGGTGAAAAAGATGAAAGCTGTTAACCCTAAGGCTATCTATTTTTGCGATCCGGTAATGGGTCACCCAGAGAAGGGCTGCATCGTTGCACCGGGCGTGCAAGAGTTTCTAAAAACTCAAGCCTTGGCGGAAGCCGACATTATCGCACCTAACCTATTAGAGCTTGAAACGCTTACCGATAGAGAGCTACATAATCTCGGTGAGGTTATTAACGCTTGTGAGTGCTTGTTAGAGAAGGGGCTTGAGATAGTAGTGGTTAAGCATCTTGCTAAGGCCGCAACTTGCCAAGAGCAGTTTGAGATGTTGCTGGTGACAAAGGCTGGAAGTTACTTAGTATCTCGTCCGTTATACGAATTTGAAAAGCAGCCTGTAGGCGTTGGTGACTTAATCAGTGGCTTGATGTTAGCTAACCTGCAAGCCGGTTTTAGCCCAGTTGAAGCCTTCGAGCGCACCAATGCCTCAGTCGATGCAGTACTGCTAGAAACCTTTAACCAAGGCGCTTATGAGCTGCAATTAATCCGCGCTCAAGATGCGATTGCAACGCCAATCATTAAGCAACAAGCGCAAAAAGTTAGCTAATTTAAACTTAGTAGAGTCTGTATTTCATACTCTTGATTACCGCGTATTGATAATAAGTTTCAACTATCTTAGTTAATTAGCATGCTCCATCTATGGAGCATGCTCTTTGCTTACCATAACCGTAAGCGCAACGTTCGGCTTTTCCGTCTTTGCTTTCCCTAGATCCTAGATTCTAGGACGCTGCGCTTCGAGGACGGGCTGCGCCCTGCTAGGAACAGCAAAAGCTAAAAGCACCATCTTTTCCGTAAGCGCAGCGTTCCGTTAGGCCGAAGGCCGTTCGTCTATTATCGTCTCTGCCTTTCCTAGAACCTAGAACCTAGAACCTTTCTCAGCCTTTCCTAGGACCTAGATCCTAGGGCGCTGCGCTTCGAGGACGGACTACGCCCTGCTAGGAACAGCAAAAGCTAAAAGCACCATCTTTTCCGTAAGCGTAGCGTTCCGTTAGGCCGAAGGCCGTTCGTCTATTATCGTCTCTGCCTTTCCTAGAACCTAGAACCTGCTTTTCCTAGCACCTAGCACCTTTCTCCGCTTTTTCCTAGAACCTAGCACCTTCCGTTAATGCCCAATTCTATCTAGATGTTGAATCAAATACATTCTTGCCTCAACCGGTGTTTCGCTGTGCCAGAAGCCACCTAAATACGCGACTAGCGGCAAAAAGAACATAATCGTTAGCAGCATAATGGTGAGTCCACGTGCAGACAGTTTCCAGCCATTACGAGTACTCAAACTGAGTGCCTCCTTCTTAGGGCAAGCCGACATACAGCGCATACAAGCCTGGCATTCATCTGAGCGGATATTTATCTGCTTATGTACCGAGATATTGGCCGGACAAGCACGGCTGCACTTGTCGCAATTCATGCCTTTAGTTTCGATTAAACAGTGTTGAGTACTGCGGCGTATTTTAAGGGGACTTAAGAAACTTAATAGGCCTAATAGTGCGCCATAAGGGCAGATGTAGCGGCAAAAGCCTTGGCGTCGCCAAGCTGCTAAGCCGAGAATAAAGCCGAAACAGATAAGGGTGACTAATCCCGGAGTGATGAAGAATAGCGCCATCTTGAGATCGGCTATCTTGTGATAGTTACTGTTTAAGTAGCCGGGAATACTCTGACTCGGCATGCCGATGATGATGTATAGCAAGGCCAGTAATAACAGGTATTTGACCATACGCAGTGGCCAGTCTATCCAAGCTGGTGGCAATAGTTCTTGCTTGATAAAGCGTTTGCGAAGTTTATAGAGATACTCGCCTGCCAAGCCAAGCGGACAGGCCCAACCGCAAAAGGCACGCTTGCACAGTAAACCCGTAAGTAGCACGACTGTGAGCATAACCGCTGCCGCAGGATGGTTCTGGTCCCAAACTCCTAGAGTGAGAATAGCCTTTATTTCAATACCGCCAGCAATGGGTAGGAAGGCATCACCAACATCGGGTCGTATTAACCACGGGGTTATCCCCGATTTGAGTAATGCACTATTCACCGCAAACTGTACGCCAACTAATAACATGGATAGAGCAAGCAGGTGTTGCAGGCCATCTCGCATGTTATTGGCTCTTAGCTCACCTTGAGCCGCTTCAGGTTGGAACTTTGTCACTAAGCCTATGATGATTGCTGAAATCGCCAGTGCAGCGATAAGGGGCCAATATAGGCTAGAGATAATGGCTCCAGTAATGAGTCCGCCAGTGGCTAATGCGCCCCACTTCTTACCACTCCAATAAATCAGGCTAACGCTATAGGTCAGCGCTAGGGTGAGGGTCAATGATTCGATAAAGCTCATAAATAGCATCAGTTAAAATATGATTGATACTATTGTGAAACTTTTAAAGAAAATAAGTTCTGAGTAAGTACGTGGCTTGTGGTGGAGATCGAAGTTTTGCGATGGCAGAGTGTGAAATGTGGTTGAAGCTCACAAAGTTGGTTCCTAAGGGATAATGCTCAGGAACCAAACTTAAGAACTTACTTATTTGTTTTCTAACGAGGCGATAAACTTGTTCGACTCATCAATAGACTTGTTCATCTCTTTGATTAAGCCTGAAATGTCAGTCTGTAGGCTAGCAAACTCGCCTTTGATCGCGCCAATAGCTTGGGCATTCAAGTTATGCTTTAGGTACAGCATGTTATCTTTCATCGCTGTGAGTACCGGCTCCATCTTGCTTTCAGCACGGCGCATACTTTTAACGAGCTGAGAATAAGAGCGTTGAGTTTCTCTTAGTTTTGACTCACTGTTACGACGTAAGCTCGCTTTGCTTATTTCGCCAATTTCAGTTTGCCACTCGTCGAATAGTGCCTCGGCAACATCTTCAACTTTATCAATGCGATTGGTGACGTCATCGGCAGCACCTTGCGCAGACTCGTACTCATCTTTTGCCTTGTTATAGGCACTTTCAAGATCGCCACCATCGTGATTTAGCAGCGCCTGCATCTCTTCGAGGGCAGAGCTGAATTGCTCTTGGGCTTCTTCTTGTGATTCTTTGGCATCTTCGACGCGATCGACCATGATGTCACGTTTGTGATAACCCACTTTTTCCATGGCACCGTAATAAGCGCTCTGGCAACCTGTTAGCAATAAACTGGTAGCGACAATCGCACTGGTGATTATTTTATTCATTTTCTAATATCCCTGAAAATTCGGTGAGTTACTCTGAGCGATACTTAGCTGCGTCGATAATACTCCACAGGTGAGCGATACCGCCTATGATAGCGGGAACAATGAGCCACCAAAGGGCATAACCAACAACGGCAATAATACAAAAAATCAGTGCAGCTAAAATACGACCTTGAACGAGTTGTCCAAGACCTGGGAAGAAAAAGCTCGCGATAGCGGCAATAACATTGCCCGCAGATCCTTGTTGAGACATCAATTCAATCCTTATGCTTGTAAAGAGAAGGTTATAAGCTTTATTGTACCAAGATAATGATCCGCAGATCATTTATCGACTAATGAATTAAGACTAACTTTAACAGAATCAAGAGTAACAAGTGAAAAATAAGATAGCGATAAATCAGGTTCGTTCTTTTTTACTGAGCATTTTGGCATTTTTCTTACATCTACTCAGTCGCTTCAAAGAGGACCAAGTTAACATCAAGGCAGGGCACTTAGCCTATGTCACCTTGCTGTCTTTGGTGCCGATTGTCGCGGTGATGTTTTCCATGTTGTCTGCGTTTCCCGTTTTTTCAGGTATTCGTGAAAAGTTAGAGGGTTTTGTTTACGACAACTTTTTGCCAGCCGCGGGTGATACGGTACAAATTTACATTAACGAGTTTGTTGCCAACGCATCTAAGGGCACTAGCGTCGGTATAGTCGCTTTAATGGTGGTGGCATTGATGCTGATCTCGGCTATCGATAAGGCGCTCAATAGTATTTGGCGTACCAAAGAGAAGCGTCAGGCGGCGGTGTCATTTTCTATGTATTGGATGGTGCTGACTTTAGGGCCTGTACTAGTGGGGGCAAGCTTAGTGGCGACCTCCTATATTGTGTCGTTAAAGCTATTTAGTGAAACCGAGCTTTCAGGTGTGGTGCCAATATTGATAGAGCGCTTACCTATGCTGTTTTCTGTGGCGGCCTTCTTGCTCCTGTATATGGTCGTGCCGATCAAAAAGGTTAAGTTTCTGCATGCACTGCTAGGTGCGTTAGTGGCTGCGATGCTGTTTGAGTTGGGTAAGAAGGGCTTTGCCTATTACGTGACTCAGTTCCCCAGTTATGAGGCGATTTATGGCGCCTTAGCGACCATTCCTATTTTGTTTGTTTGGGTCTATGTTTCCTGGGTAATCGTACTCGTCGGCGCAGAGATCACCGCGGGGCTACCTGAATACTTGCATGAGTGTCAGCTGATCCGTGAAACCGCACTAGCCGAGGCTCAAGGCGAAACTAAAACCGAAACTAAAACTGAAACTAAAGCCGATGAGCCTAGCCAAGATAAGCAGGCTGAGCAAATCGATAAAGACGATCAAACCAAGTCGGGTAAGCAGGATTAATGTCTGTCGTGCAGCCGCCACTCCTTCGTCGAACCTGGTTAGATGTTGGGGAAGGGCATCAACTGTATGTAGCGCAGTACGGTAATCCCAATGGGATCCCACTGCTGTATCTACACGGTGGTCCGGGAGCCGGTTGCAGCACGGAAGACTTAAAACTCTTCGACCTGTCTGTCTATCAAGTTATTTTGCTCGATCAGCGCGGCGCAGGGCGTTCTCGCCCCCGCGGTGAGCTTAGGCATAATAATTTGCACACCTTGTTGGATGATATAGAACGGGTTCGTTGTTGGCTTAATGTTCCGCAATGGATGCTAGCGGGAGGCTCATTTGGTGCAACTTTAGCTCTGCTTTATTCTGCCTGTTACCCCAGTCGAGTGATATCACAAGTACTGTGGGGTTTGTTTGTCCCTAACCCCGCTGGCATTGAATGGCTCTATGGTAATAGCGGTGCAGCCCGTTTGTTTAAAGATGAATATAGCGCTTTTACTCAGGGTGTTGAATGCCAAAAGCTCGAGACTCTACTCGCTCATTATCGTGCAAGACTTAAGAATGAGTGCCGAGAGATCCGGCACGATTCTACCAGACGCTGGCTCGGTTGGGAGATGGCTTTAGCCTATCCCGGCTGCATGCTCGGCGAACCCAATGCACCTTTCAGTCAGTCTCTAGCAAGCATTGAGCTTTATTATGTAGCTAATGATTACTTTGGTGCATTTGAAAAACTCATCGTTAAATTGCCTTTGATTCAGTGTCAAACATACGTACTGCAAGGTGAAATGGACTGGGTCTGCCCCTTTAAGGTGTTACAAGACTTCTTTAAAGGCAGGGCGAGCCAGTTGGTAAAAGTGACTGAGATTAAAGGCGGGTATCACGCTTTGGCCGATGTTAAGATGGCTAAAGCGGTAACAGATGCCATACGGGAAATGGCCAAACAATAGATAAGGAAATATAGACGCTATGAAAAAACTGATTGTTGCAGGCTTAACTATGAGCCTCACTATGGGGTTAACGGCATGTGCTTCGACTGAAAACACTGCAGAGGCAGAGGCAGAGGCAGAGGTCGTAGTTAAAGGGCCTGAAAGTGTTGATTTAGGCGGTTTGTCTAACGAAGAAGCCACAACTAAGCTGCTAGAAGCACTGTTAAGTAAAAATTATTTGGCATCTCGCGCGGGTCCTAATGGGGTGGCTGTAAATTTCGATAACAACCAATTTATTTTGCAGCCTAGCATCAATCCTGATGGTATAGATCGCATCATGATGAATCGCTTTTATGCCATTCATCCTAAGTATGTGGGCAGCAAAGAGATGTTGTTTATGATTGGCACCCTTAACCAGAAGCTGAACTTCGCTAAATTTGTCGTCCGTGATCAAGGTGCAGTTATTCAGGTGCAAGGTGCGGCAACATTTGTAGATACCATCAGCATGGAAGAGATCCGCCGTTTTATTCTTTGGACCGATGAAGGCTTACGTCAGGTCGGCCAGTCGTTACCGGAAGGCGCTGAAGATGTGATCAAGCCTATTCCAGTGATGAAGAACATTCAGTCGATTTAAGTAAACAAGGTTCTAGGAAAAGAAAAGAAAGGTCCTAGGTCCTAGGGAAAGCTAAGACGTTAACAGCCGAACGGCCTACGGCCTTACGGAACGCTGCGCTTACGGAAAAGATGGGAAAAGCGGGAAGCTAACTAAGAGCGCAGGTGATGCTTTTGGCTTTTGCTGTTCCTAGCAGGGCGAAGCCCGTCCTCGCAGCGTAGCGTCCTAGAACCTAGGTCCTTACTTTTAAATATTTAATTTTTTTGGAGAGTGTGTACGTGATTGCCTTAATTCAACGTGTGAGTGAAGCAAAAGTTGTCGTTGATGGCGCGACTATCGGTGAGATAGATAAAGGCCTGTTGGTGTTACTCGGTGTTGAGCGTGAGGATAACATCGAGAAGATGCAAAAGCTGGCCACTAAGGTGATGAGCTATAGGGTGTTTTCTGATGAGAATGGCAAGATGAATCTTAACCTTGAGCAGGTAGGTGGCAGTCTGTTAGTGGTATCGCAGTTTACCTTAGCTGCCGATACTGGCCGTGGACTGCGCCCGAGTTTTTCAGGTGCAGGTACGCCAGATCAAGCCCGTGAACTCTACGAGGCCTTTGTCGATTTCTGTAAATCAAAAGGCGTGAACACCCAGACGGGTCAGTTTGCTGCAGACATGAAAGTATCATTAGTTAACGACGGCCCAGTGACCTTTAATTTGCAGGTGTAGAGCTGTACTGCGTCCGCAGGGGGAAGGCTGGTATTAGGAAAGTAGATGACAGAGTCAAACTATCAAACATTACTAGAACAGTTGCAACAAACTTGGCATCAAACCATACCTGTTAGTGAGTTTATGCAGATAGCACCGTTGGCGTTTGATGGTGATACTTTTGAGGTTTCAGCTCCACTAGAGCCTAATATTAACCTGCATCAGACCATGTTTGCTGGCAGTATTTATACTCTTATGACGCTGACTGGTTGGGGCATGTTATGGCTGCAACAGAAGTTGGCTAATGTTGATGGTGATATCGTCTTGGCTGACGCCAATGTGCGTTATATCGCCCCCATCGACAGCCAGCCAATTGCTAAGGTTAAATGGCCTGAGTGTGACCTATCAAAACTCGCATTAGGCCGCCGAGTAAAGGTGCGTATAGAGGTCGAGCTCTTTTGCAATGACAAGCTATGTGCCAGCTTTTCAGGGCTGTATGTCAGTAAGGCGTCAGTTCAACTTAAACCTTAACTAGTTGCGAGCTCTGCTTTAAATGATGATTTTAGCTTTTAGGCTGACAGCTGAGTAGATCTTTTAGTGCACCGCCGTTGATCACGCTCTCTAAGCCGTTAGCCGTTAAAATATCGCAGCCCTTTTGGGCGCGAATGCCAGCGCCGCAATAGAGCACAAACACTTGCTGACGATTTTCAAGCTTGTGCAACCAAGTATCTAAGGTATCTAAAGGAACGTTGATCGCTTGCGGCAGGTGACCACCAGCAAACTCTTGCGGCGATCGCACATCAATCACAGTCGCGCCTTTTTCTATCAGTTGCCAGCATTGCTCGCCAGCAGGTTTGGTCGATAACTTTGAGATTGTCGTTTTCATTATTTTTACTCTACCTTGAGTTTTCCTATCAAACTTATGCTGATATTTAAACCTTTAATTAGATTAAATTCAATAAGTTTTTTCTAATGCTTGGTTTGTGCTGGTTATAGGTTTATGGCTAGAGAAGGGAAATTAACGATGAAAATCAGCTATAAAAAAGGACCTAGGTTCTAGGACGCTGCGCTTTAAAACAAGGACCTAGGTTCTAGAACGCTGCGCTGCGAGGACGGGCTACGCCCTACTAGGAAAATCAAAAGCTAAAAGAACCACCTTTACCATTTCTTAGTTTTAAAACAAGGTACTAGGTTCTAGGACGCTTCGCTGCGAGGATGGGCTACGCCCTGCTAGGAAAATCAAAAGCTAAAAGAACCACCTTTACCATTTCTTAGTTTTAAAACAAGATACGAGCATCCTAGGATGCTTCGCTGCGAGGACGGGCTACGCCCTACTAGGAAAATCAAAATCCCGACATACAGAAAAACATACTTTTTCGGTTTTACCTAGGACCTGCTTTTCCTATCTTTTCCGTAAGTGACGTAGTCACGTCCGTAAGGCCGTAGGCCGTTCGTCTTTGCTTTCCCTAGGACCTTTCTTAGCATTTCCTAGGACCTAGGTCCTATCTTTTAAACCGCTTAAAGATCAGCGAAGTATTAATACCACCGAAGGCGAAGTTATTACTCATCACATAATCGGTTTCAAGCAAACGAATGTCATCTTTGATGTAGTCCAGTTCGCCGCACTCAGGGTCGATATCTGTCAGGTTTAGCGTGGGTGCAAACCAGCCTTCATTCATCATCTCTATGCTCACCCAGGCCTCTAGCGCGCCGCAAGCGCCCAGTGTGTGGCCAGTGTAGCTCTTAAGTGATGAGATAGGTTGCTTAGCACCAAATACAGCATGGGTTGCTTGAGTTTCAGCGATATCGCCGCGATCGGTTGCCGTACCGTGGGCATTCACATAACCAATTCTATCAGGGGTAATAGCTGCATCTTTCAGCGCTAAGCGAATGGCGGTTTCCATGGTCTCGCTATTTGGTTGAGTCACATGTAGACCGTCGGCATTGGTACCAAAACCGACTATTTCGGCATAGATTTTTGCGCCGCGAGCTTGAGCGTGTTCAAGCTCTTCTAGCACCAGTGTGCAGGCACCTTCGCCTATCACCAGACCGTCGCGGTTTTTATCGAACGGGCGCGGCGTTTCAGCTGGAGTATCATTTTGGGTGCTGGTGGCAAATAGGGTGTCGAATACAACCGCTTCGGTGGGGCAAAGTTCTTCGCCGCCGCCAGCCAGCATTAGATCTTGCTGGCCATATTTAATGGCTTCATAGGCGTAACCTATGCCTTGGCTTCCTGATGTACAGGCGCTGCTGGTGGTATGTACGCGGCCTTTTAAACCAAAGAACACGCCAACGTTCACTGCTGTTGTATGCGCCATCATACGGATATAGCTGGTGGCGGTAACGCCAGACATATCACCGTCTTTTAGCATGTCACCAAAGGCGATGATTGGATCGGTACTGCCGGTAGATGAGCCGTAGGCTATGCCCATAGCGCCAGAGGTGACCACGGGGGCATCAAGTAAGTTAGCATCTATTAGCGCTAGTTCACTGGCCCGGGTGGCCATAATCGATACACGCCCCATGGAGCGGATCTTTTTGCGTTTATAATGGCTCGGCACTTCAAAGTCGGTGATCGGCGCGGCTAAACGGGTATGTAGATCTTCAAACCTGTCCCATTCATCCATACGCACTACGCAATTTTTTTGAGCTTTTAAATTGTCGGCAATCGTTGGCCAGTCATGCCCGAGTGCTGAAATGCCGCCCATCCCAGTTACCACTACACGGCGCGGAAAAGAGGTTTGGCTCATATCATGCCTCCATTCACCGAGATCACTTGGCGAGTGATGTAGGCGGCATCTTCAGACATCAAGTAATTGGCTAAACCAGCAATCTCAGAAGGCTTACCCATGCGGCGCATTGGCACGATAGTGTTGACCATCTCTTTAGGGATATCGCTGACCATATCGGTTTCGATTAATCCCGGCGCGATGCAGTTAACGGTAATTTTGCGTTTCGCGAGTTCTAGAGAAAGCGCCTTGGTTGCGCCGATAATCCCGGCTTTAGATGCACTGTAATTGACCTGGCCACGATTACCCGCAATACCTGATACTGACGCTAGGGTAATAATGCGTCCACCTAGGCGGCCTTGCACCATAGGCATCACGGTAGGGTGGATCACGTTATAGAAACCATCTAGGTTAGTGTGTACTACACTGTCCCACTCGCTTTCTGTCATTGCAGGAAAAGCGGTATCGGCATTGATGCCTGCATTGAGCACCACGCCATAATAAGCGCCGTGTTGTTCGATATCTTGTTCAATAGCCTGTTTAACTGCAGCTCTGTCGGCAATATCAAACTGCAAACAGCTGACCTTAATACCTAACAGCTCAAGCTCGGCTTTTGTGGTATCGGCTGCACTTTGATTGCTATGAAAATGCATCGCAATGTCGAAACCTGATGCGGCAAGCTTGAGTGCGATAGCTTTGCCTATGCCACGGCTTGAACCTGTGATTAATACTCGTTTTGTCATCTTGTTACTCCCTGCGTAGCCACCTTGTTCTGTAAAACGCTTTTATATTTGGCGCTACGGCTATGTCTTTTCAATTTATCAGTCGCTCGTACTGGCAATATAAGCCTGAGTATCTTGGGGCTGAAACACATTCACATTGGCTTCGGCGACGACCACTTGGTTATGTAATATTTGGCAATCGAATACCGCCAACCCTGATTCTTCCTGGTAGAGACGAGTCACCTGAGTTTGGTAGCTTTGCCCTGCATCAAACTGCGAGATGTGCATCTTAAGTTTTCGACTGCCTAATAGGAATCCTACGCGAATAATATCATCACGTAGATGGGCTTCAACGCCTGCCAGTGCCGCGATGCTTTGTGCCATGTACTCGATCCCAACATAGTTGGGCACGCCATTTAAGCGGTCGTCGAAATAGGGGCTGCAGGCCGAGATATCGGTTTGCGTCAGTAAACTATCAGGGCTATGACTCAGTAGTTGACTGATTAAGATCATTGGCTGACGATGGGGGATAAACTCCGCGACATCGAGATCTGCAAGTTTTGTAGCATCAAACATCTTGGTGTATCTCTTTTAGTTTTTTGTCTAAGGGCGAGTGTTTAAGGCGTTATTGTTTATAGCATTAGCCATTAAGTTGCTTCACTCGACTCAAAATGACACTGGCATTACTACCACCAAAGGCAAATGAATTACTCATCACATGGATGACTTTGCTCTGCAGCCCTTTGTTCACCAGTGGTAAGGCGGGATCGTTAGGGTCTTGTTCTCCATCCCAAATCTGTGGCGGCAGATAATGCTGCTTATTGTAATCACTGAGCAGCAGATAACAAAATGCGGCTTCAATAGCGCCTGCCGCACCTAAGGTGTGGCCCGTTAATGGCTTTGTAGAGCTGCAAGCTGGCAGTGTTTGCGTAAACACCTGCTGTACCGCGCGGCTTTCCATCGCATCATTTTTTTGGGTCGCAGTGCCATGTAAGTTGAGGTAATCAATTTGCTCTGGCTGTAAGTCTGCCATCATTAGCGCGGCTTGCATGGCTGCTATCGCACCACGACCTTCAGGATGAGGCGCTGAAATATGATGAGCATCGCTAGACTCGCCAATACCACTGAGCACAATAGACGAAGTCTCTGCCGCTGGGGGTTCTACTGCCACTTTCTCTAACGTAAACAGTGCGCCGCCTTCACCTATGTTGATGCCATCACGATTAGCGCTAAAGGGTTGGCAGTGTCCGGCTGAGATTGATTCGAGAGAATGGAAACCATTAAGAGTGAGCTGACACAGGGTATCTATTCCGCCGACAATGACCATATCGCAAACGTCTGCATTGATTAGGCGCTTGGCGCTGGCAAAGACCTTGGCGCTCGAGGAGCAGGCGGTAGAGACGGTATAGCAGGGGCCTGTGAGAGCAAAGTATGCTTGTAGAAACTGGCTGGTGTCGCCTAATTCCTGCTTTGAATAGTCATAATCTTGAGGAAACTTCCCAGAACCTTGCTGTTCGGCAAGCGCCGCCTCACCAGTGGCTATGCCCGACGTACTGGTACCGATAACCAGGCCGATCCGCTGGCTGCCATATTGGGTTTTAGCTTGCTCGACTGCTTGCTCGATTTGTTGAGCGATGAGTAGAGTCAGCTGGTTGTTACGAGTATCAAAATGCTTTAAAGCCGCAGGGATGGTAGGCAACGTGGCATCGACTTGACCAACAAGTACCGCTCGTTCAAACAGTAGGTCATCTCGCCACTGCATGCCGTCAGTGTTACCGGCAACTAAGTTGTCGAGTACATCCTGAGGTGTATGCCCTAGAGGTGTACATAAACCTAAATGAGTTATCGCGATTTGAGTTGTTGGCTTCACTTAAATTTCCACTAAATTAGTTTTAAATCGGGCTGATGGCGAGTTTGAAGTTAGCAGCTTTAATGCTGAGTTCAACTTGTGCTTGCCACTCATCTAGGCTGCTGTAGCGAATTTCAATTATTGGCTGACTCAGGTAAAGGCTATTGTTAGCGCTATTATTAGAGCTATTATTAGAGCTATTATTAGCGCTATTATTAGCGCTATTATTAGAGCTATTATTAGAGCTATTATCAACGTCATTGCCAGTAAAAAATAGTCCACGACACAGTGGAGCGTCACATTTGTATGGCTGAATTTGAGCCCCTTGTAAGTGGCGGTTTACGCTTGCGTCGGGCCAGTATATCAATTGCATAATAGCTAACAGGTATTCAGCCTGAAATTGATCACCAAGCAACTGGCTCTGCTCGCTTACTAGAGTCTGATCATCATAGGTCAGTGTAAATAAGGCTTGCCCGAGGGGGGCGAGACCGACCAAGGTTAATTGCTGCTGATCTAACTCTAATTGACTTAACAGCTCATGTTGGCTGTCTTGGGTCTCAATACTGACCTTTTGAGTGACGCTAATTGCGCTTGTTTCAAGCCCTGCAGTTCTAGGCGCCGCGATATGCTCTGCAACGGGGGCAAGGCAATAGCTCACGTCTTGTGCCAGTTCGACACAAGTCTGCCGTTGTAAGATGTGGCTGCAGGCTGTGAGTAGCAGAGAACTAATAATAAATAGACTTAATCGCGACATAGTTCTACAACCATATTTAAACGACGCTTTGATTCGCTAACGAATGGGTTTTTCTCATCCCAGGCATAACCTGCAAGAATAGAGCAGATCATCTGTTTGATTTTAGGGTCGGGATCTTCGAAAAAGATTGCATCTTGAAAACGGCAGTCATACCAAGCTTCGACGTAGGTTCTAAAGGTATCGACCCCTTTCATCAAAGGTTTTGCATAGTCTTGTTGCCAATCGACGCTCTCGCCGTTTAATTGTCTGACAAGCGTACTCGCGGCCATCGACGCCGACTGCATCGCAATCGTGACCCCAGATGAAAACACCGGGTCGAGAAACTCTCCGGCATTACCTAGTAGCGCAAACTTGTCAGTGGCCAATGTTTTAACGTTAGCCGAGTAGCCTTTTAGGAGCCCAGAGTCATTAATTAACTCGGCATTTGCCAGCAGTTTTTTCAGCCCTGGCTCTTGGTTGATCATTGTCTTGAGTATGCTGTCTAGATCGCAATCAATTCCATCATGCAAACCATCTAGTTGATACGGCTCGCCGACAACACCCACAGAGCAACGGCCATCACTAAAGGGGATTAGCCAATACCAGATATCTTGGTTATCAGGATGCACGCTAATAAGGATTTTATTACGATCGAAACTCGGATCGGTAATATTGTCTCGCACGTGGTTAAACACGGCGCTACGAGTCGGCAAGGTGGACGGTTTTTCTAAGTCCAATAACTTAGGTAATACACGACCAAAGCCGCTGGCATCGAGCACGAACTTGGCTTCTATGCATTGTGACTCGTCTTTATCGTTAATGACTTTAAGCCTTGGGTCGGCGCTTAAATCGATCGACTCAACCGTGTGTCCATAGCGAATATCAACCCCTTGTTTTACCGCTTCATCGGCTAACAGCTTATCGAACTTAGCGCGTTCAACTTGAAAAGTGGTGCCGGGGCCTTGAGTAAACTTGTCGGTAAAATCAAAAGTGGTGTAGCTCTCTCGGTACTTAAAGGCGGCGCCATTTTTAAATTGAAATCCCGCTCGGTTTACCGCTTCTAGCATATTGGCTTCGTCGATTACCGTCATGCAGCAGGGGAGCAAGCTCTCGCCGATAGAGAAACGCGGAAAGTACTGTTTCTCAAGCACAAGCACCTTCTTTCCCTGAGCGTGCAGTAGGCTAGCGGCGATACTGCCTGAGGGCCCCGCTCCAATAATGGCGACATCGACACTTTCGGATGCATCCGTTTCAAACGTATTCTGAACAGCTTTATCAGTCGGCATTAACGGACTTCCTTGTAAAAATTTGAATAAAGGGCGAGAGCAAAAAGGTAAAGCTAATCCCCAGTAACAGGGTTAGGCCAAAAGCATTAATCGCTGGAGTTTGGCTAAAGGCAAGCAAGCCAAATGCTAGTAAGGTCGAAACTGCCGACATAAATACGGCCATCATCACCCCGCGAGTCTGTTGTTTCGACTCGGCAAAAAACAGACTGTAATCGACACCAATACCAAACACCAAGATAAGTGATAATGCATGAAATAGAGTCAGGGGATTATGCATTATTCCCAGACACGCCAAGGTCAGCAGGGCTGATAATGCAGGCACAGCCACGACGATAGCTGCTAGTTTGGCGCCAAACCTAAAGGTGAAAATGATCCCAGCAACCAGTAAGGCTAATGCGAGTAAGGCTAAGGTGAGCTGTCGGTAATGGCCCATTACGGTAGAGATATCGCCAACCTTATCGACAAGTTGAACGTGACTATTACCTGTAAATAGCTGGGCAAGGGCGTCGAGCTGGGTAATGCCACCCAGCAACACTATGGCTCCATAGCCTTGGTCTGTGTCCGATTGTGGCGATAGCCACAGCGGCTTAAAGCTGGCGCCAGCTTGATGGCTTAAGAAGCTATCGGCAGTGATAAACTTGCTGTGAGCTGCGCGATACTCAGCGATGAGAGGCGGCTTGATATTGGGCTCTAAACCTAGAGTGGCAATAATCTCATCTAAGTGCTCAAGATAGATCTGCCCTTGTAACTGATAGTTCCGCTCTTGAGCCTGCTGGCTGGGCAAGAAGCGGCTTAGGCTTAAATGATTGCCCAAGATCCTATCTTGTTCGGCACGCTCTAAAATCGGTTCAACGGCCTCTAGCTGCTGTTTGAGCTGCTCTTGTGTTGCCGCGGTGACTAACAGAAACTGATTATCGGTTCCGCCACTCAATATGGTGCGAAGCTGGTCTTCCTCGGCTTGAATATCACTCGGGGTATGTTGTAACTGGCGGATATCATCATTTGCCGTGAGTTGGCTGATGCCGATACCGATAAACCCAATACTGCAGATTACTAGTACTAATCGAGCAACAGGCTTTTGGGGCAGGGCTCGGTTTAGCATAAAGGCTTGATATTGGTTGGCTAAGTTCAGTGCCGTGTTGGCCTCTTTGAGTGGGCGCGCAGCCAACGTTGGGTAAGCCAGTAATAAAGTTAAGTAGGCGCCCACTAAACCCGATGCACAGAATACGGCGACCTGCTGCATACCCGGGAAAGGGGCGAGACCTATTGCGCTATAGGCGATAACACTGGTGACTAGTGCCAGTGTTATCGCTGCAAAAATCTTTTTAATGACAGTTTCGCTACTGTCGCTAGGGTGGTTTAAGCGCTCACAGTAGTAGTGAAAACAGTAGTCGATCGATATGCCGATTAAGCTGGTACCAAATACGAGGGTCAGCAGGTGTAGCTCACCAAAGAGTAGGGCGGTCGTGACAACAGCAAGCAGTAAGCTAGTGCTGACGGTGATGACGGCAATGGTCAATGGCATGAAGGAGCGAAATGCTAACCAGACTAAGCTAATAACGCCGATAAGTGATAATAGCCCTATGCTGGAGACTTCTTGCTTGGCGTTTTCCGTCGCAGCAGCGGCATGAAAAAGTGCGCCAGCTTTAATGATTTCTATGTCAGCATCTTGCTGGTTAACCGAGTTGAAAGCCGTTTGCAACGCTGTAAGTTGGCGTTGCTGTGCATTGGGGTTAAACGCGCTATCACTGCCTTTTGCCATCACGATGGCGGCAAAGCGAGGCTGCGAAATTTCAGCCGATGGTGCGATAGTGGCAAGCAACACTCCTTGCTTCACTGATAACTGTTGTGATGGTGCGAGCGCCATCAAGGAGTCAGGGTAAAGTAGTAGGGGATCATGGCTGAGCAGTTCGCTATTAGCGTAGCTAAAGGCGTTATAGAGTTTTTCTAACGACGATTGAGTGAGTTGTTGCCATTGGCCTTGTTGTAGCAGGCTTTGCTGCTGTTCGGTTAGTAGCTGAAATCTGTGTTTAAAGTAATAGCTATTTAATGCCTCGGCTTGCGCCATATCGGCACTACTAATATCGACAAAAGCGACGGGGGCAGAGTCTTGTCTCAGTGATTTCATTGTTAGCTTGGCGGCATCGATTGCAGCCTGCTGGTTGTCACTAACAAAGCCTAAATAGACACGGTTTGCCAACTGTTGCTCAACCTGCGCCATAGCCCTTTGAGTCATAGGGCTTTCGCTGACTTTGGGAAGCATGGCGAGAATATCGCTTTGCACTTTTGCGCCGCTTTGCCACAAGCTAAAGCCCGTGATTAGCGTGATACTAATGAGGGCAAGCCAGAGGCTAAATCGAAATTTATTACTGGCTTGGCTTAAAAAACGACTCAAAAGGGAGTTCATTATGGCTGCTTACTCTCAGTGAGCTGAGCGTCAGCCTTTGGCGTCACGGTAGCGTCAGGTTTAAGTTGTTTTGTTGGGTTAAAACGAGCCTTATCGCTTGGGGTAAGAGGGCGTTCATCAATGGCTGAAAATGCAATTTCACTGCGATCGCCGTTGGCACTGAACAGCACCAAGCTTTGTATGTTCTCGTTGCCGATTAGCACCATTTTGGGTAGCGCCTTTGCGATTAGCGGATCGATTGGTTGTAATCCCAATTGCCAGAGACTATCGGCTGAGTTTGTTTCGGCCCGAACTAGGCTAAGGTTGAAATGCTGCTCTAACTGCTCAATATCACCGCTTAACAGGGCATTTAGTAGTTTTGGCATCACATCACTCATTTGACTGCCACTGCCAGTTTGCTCAGCATCATTGATGCTAACATTGCCCTGGCTATCTATCTGTATAAGCCGCTTATCTTTTAGGATAAGTGTGCTGGCGAAGGGAGTGGTTTGCTGCCAAATTATCCCGAGATCTTTAGCAAAGATAAATTCGCCCTGACTGACTAAGGGCTTTTTCAGCACCTTCAGATAGCGATGCTGAGTAAACTCCCCCTTTGCCTGCAGGCTAGGAGAGAGTTGCTCACTCAAGCTGAGTAAGTCGGCTTCAGTGGCTTGCTGCTCAAATAGCGCTGTATCGCTAGAGAGAGTGTCACTAGGCGCTGCATGAGTATTGCTACTTAGTAGTAACGGAAACAGTAATAACACTAGGCTCAATAGGTGTCTCATTAGCTCAACTCAGTTTGGCTGCTATCAGCGGCAAATAGCGCAGCAATCTTTTGCTGAAAAACGTCGGGGGTGACAAAGCACAGCTCTTGAGTCTGCATATCGACGGCAGCTTGAATGGTGTAGCCCTTAGTGATGCGCTTACCCGTTTGAGCATCGAGCACTTGATAGTTTATCTTGATGCGGTTTTCCCACTCGACTAACGCGGCCTTAACGATAACAGTCTGCTCGAAGGTACTCGACTGGACGTATTTTATCTGCACATCCACAATCGGCCAGCTAAACCCTGAGTCTTGCATTGCGCGGTAACCGTAGCCGATTTTATCCAGCATCTTACAGCGCACCAACTCAAAATAGCGCAGGTAGTTGCCATGCCAAGTGATCCCCATCGAATCGACATCGTGAAATGGAATTTCTACTTCTATCTCTGCGTGCAAAATGCCTTTCATTGATAGGCTCCTAGTTCGGAAGCTAACTTAATTTTTTTCACAGATAGTCCATGCCAACAGTTATTGCCCATAGAATCGACATCGTGAAATGGGATCTCTACTTCTAGTTCTGCGAATAAGATACCTTTCATTGATAGGCTCCTAGTTCGGAAGCTAACTTAATTTTTTTCACAGATAGTCCATGCCAACAGTTATCGCCCATCGAATCGACATCGTGAAATGGAATTTCTACTTCTATCTCTGCGTGCAAAATGCCTTTCATTAACCGCACACTTCCCAGTAACTGGTTTGGATCTTATCAACGGTTGAACGCAGTGTTTGCTCTAGCGGTCTGTCTTCGGTTAGTAGCTCAAAGACTTCTTCAATCTGAGCTAAAGTCTTACCCAATGAGGGAGTAATCGAGCTTGGCACTAGCTCCTCTTGCTCGATGCGCAGACGAATGCCTTGCGACATAGCCAGAAGTGCTGCCGCAGCCACTTGCTCTGTCAGCTGTAATACGCGCATACAGTCGCGAGCCGAGATAGTCCCCATGCTGACCTTATCTTGGTTATGACACTCGGTAGATCGTGAGAACACACTGGCTGGCATAGTGTTCTTCAGTGCTTCAGCAGTCCAGGCTGACACACCAATCTGCACCGCCTTAAAACCGTGGTTGATGGCTTTGCGCTTGCCTTTAGCTGCAGAAAGGTTGGCAGGTAAGCCATTATTGAACTTTTGATCCATTACTAGCGCCATTTGACGATCGATAAGATCGGCAATGTTAGCCACCGCATTTTTCATCGCATCCATAGCAAAGGCAATATGCCCACCATAGAAGTGTCCGCCGTGCAGGATATGCTCGCCTTCACCGTCAACAATAGGGTTATCGTTAGCACTGTTAAGTTCGGTTTCGATAAACTGGCGCATAAACGGCAGCGCGTCTTGCAGTACGCCAATCACGTGTGGCGCACAGCGAATGGAATATCTGTCTTGCAGTCTGTCTGAGTTACGCGGGTGGATATGATGATTTAAGTCTTCACGGATCCAAGCTGCGATCTGATTTTGACCCGGGTGCGGTTTCGCGGCAAACAAGATGTCATCGAAGTGATTCGAGTTACCTTTTAGGGTCAGTGACGCCATGGCAGTAATGCGGCTAGCAAGACGAGCCATATACTGGGCGCGGTCATAGGCAAGGCAGGCTAGCGCTGTCATTACCGCAGTGCCGTTCATTAACGCTAGGCCTTCTTTCGGGCGTAGTTTTAGTGGCACAATATTGAGCTCTTGGTACACGTCGCTGGTGGCACGTCGCTCACCTTGATAAATCACATCACGTTCACCTACAAGTACTGCTGCAAGGTAAGATAGTGGCGTTAAGTCACCACTGGCACCTACTGAGCCCTCTTCAGGGATCACCGGAGTGATGTTTAGGTTAAGCAAGGTTTCAATACGTTGTAACAGCGCGTAAGTGACACCAGATTTACCGATTGCCAGAGAGCTAAGTCTACATGCCATCACGGCACGCGCCTGCATTGGCGATAGAATGTCGCCCATGCCGCAACCATGAAAACGCGTCAGATGCAGCGGAAGCTCATGGACCAAGTCTAAACCAACAGTAACAGTACAAGAGTCGCCATAACCTGTCGTCACGCCATATACAACGCCTTCCTCTTTCAGAAGACTGTCGATAAACAGTGCACCTTTTTGGATATAGGTCTGATATTCGGTTGTCTGGTTAAGCTCAGCCTTTGCCCCTTTGGCAATCGCGACCACATCTTCAAGTGAGAGGCTATTGTAGCCAAATTTAACTGTTTGTTGGCTAGGGTTATGAGTCGTTTGTTGCATCATTTGCTTTGCTTGTCCTTTGTATTGCTGCTACTGCAATCATTGCTTTGCGCCTTGGCACGTTGGAACTCTTCGTCCTTGCGCCAAAAATCATAAAAATTGAACCATTGCAGGGGCTCGCTCAGAGCGAAGTGCTCTAAGCGCCTGCTAAATTCGTTAACGGCTTGTTCGAGCCGCTCGCTTCGGCCAGATCTTGGGCCCTTTAAGGTGCTGGCAAAATGCTCTAAATGCACGTGATAGCGACCATTTTGTCGTAGGCAGAACATGGTATAAACCGGGCAATCCAGTAGTCCTGCCAGAATGAACGGGCCTTGCGGAAATGCGGCTTGCTCGCCCAGAAAGTCTTGGTAAATTACGCGACCAGCAGTTTGCGAAGAGGTTCTATCCCCGGCAATGACTACCAGTTCACCCGCTTCGATTTTTTGCTGCAATAGCATAGATGTACTCGGGCCGAGTTCGGTGACTTGAATAAGGTTTAGTGAGCTATCGGGGTTGAGCTGCTTGAGTACCTTGTTAAAGTTCTCGGCATTTTGTGTCAGCACCATGACGTTGACTTTAACTTGGCGCTGGTGGATTGAGATCGCACGGCACAGCTCTAAATTACCTAGGTGCGATACCAGTAATACGGCGCCATTGCCTGCAGCTAGTTGACTAGCGAGTATCTCACGATTAGGGAAATCGACCTCTTCGAGTTTGATACGATCGCACCAGGCATCGATTCTATCTAGGGCGGCATTACCGAAGGCGAAGAAGTGCTTCAGGCTATCGCGCCAGCTCAGGGGCTCGCTCAATTGCGGATGATGCGGCTGTAGGTGCTTTACATGAGTTAGAAACTGCTTCGATGCGGCGCGTGCTGTAGTACCCGTTAAAAAGAAATAGCAGATCACCGGGTACATAATGGCGCGGCATAGCCAGTGGCCGCCAAGGCGGTAGCTTTCGGCTATCAGTTTAATGCCCCAATAACTGCCACGCTCGGTCATGTTCGACCAATGTTTATTTTGGTTAGAGCCAGCGAGCGATTGCTTTAGTCTTTGAAACAACTTTTTAGGTTGGCGCAACAACATGCCAAAGAACAGTTTACTGTGCATCAGTGAGATGCGCACGTTATCTTTAAGCCCTTGAAAATGGCTCACCCCGTCTTCGGGATAGATCACCCTAGTCGGCAGGTGGATAACCTTGACGCCTTGCCAGTACAGGCGCACTAAAACTTCGATATCAAAGTCCATACGTTCGCCCAAGGAGTGGCTTAAAAAGAGCTTCTCGGTTGCCGCTAATGGGTATACACGAAAGCCACACATGGAGTCTTGGATATCGAAACTTAAGGTTTCAATCCACACCCAGACGTGGGTTATGTAGCGGCCGTAGAGGCGGCCTTTCGGCACTGAATCGTCGTACTGCGGCAGGCCTGAAATTAACGCTTCTGGCGCTAATTCTGCACGCTCTATCATTGCCGGAATATCGTCTAAATCATGTTGACCATCGGCATCGACCTGCAGTGCATGAGTAAAGCCATCGGCATAAGCGGTGCGTAGCCCGGTCATCACTGCCGCGCCTTTGCCACGGTTGAAAGGGTGGTGTAATAAGGTCACCCAATCGTACTTTTCGGCCAGCTCTATCAGTAGAAAGCGGGTTTCATCATCACTGCCATCGTTAATTAGGTAGCAGGGAAGTTCAAAGGCTGCCAGGCGTTGCAATGTTTGCTCTATGGCACCTGCATGATTGTAGTTGGGGATAACGAGAGCAAGACGCATTAGTGGCTATCCGTGCTATTGATAACTTGAGTTGTTTCGCTATTGAGTGCGATGCGCCCCGATGCGAAGCGCTTGTCGCCGTCACTATAGGCAAACACGAGTTTAGCTTTAGCGGCATTGTGGCTAATGCTTAAATCAACTTGGGTATTGGGTAGTATTAATTGCTGAAACTTGAGTACTTCAAGGGTGGCAACATTAACCGGATAGCCGAAATGCTCGCAACCTAGCCTTATCGCCCAGTCGAGTTGAGTGACACCGGGCAGTACTGGCTGCTCAGGAAAGTGCCCCGAGAAAAACTCAAGGTCGGCGGCTATTTCTAGTGTCCAAGTTACTGAGTCTTGGTCATCTTTACAGCTGATGATAGGGGGCAATTTAGATTTAATCATTTGCTCTTAAACTTATCGATATCGAACAGGGCTAACATGTCCGCCTGCACTCGTTTACCTTGTGGGTTTACTGGTAACTGTTCGGTGTAGCGCCAGCGCCTAGGTAAGGTTACGCGCTCAAACTGCGACAACAGGTGACTCTTGAGTTGATTATTGAGTGCCAGCTTGCCGTTTGCTTCGAGTTGCTGCAATCCATCAGCAGAAAGCTCGATGGCAGCGCCAAGTTGCACTCTAGGCTGCTCAAGCATGACTAATGCGGCTTTTGCCACATAAGGATGGCTCTCTAGCAGTGACTCCATCTGTACCAATGACAGGCGCTTTTCTTCGACTTTAATGATGCGATCTAAGCGGCCCTGTAGGGTAAATGTACCATCTGCCAGCAAGGCAATTTTGTCATCACACTTAAGCCAGTCGTTGTCTGACAGGTAAGGGGATTTTAGCAGCAGTGCGCCGTCGGCCTCATCTTGCCTGATCTCAATCGGGGCAAAGCTCTGCCAACTCGAGTTGGCGGTATGTTGGCGACGATAGGCTATGCCGCCAGTCTCGGTACTGCCAAATACTTCAATCGGCGCTTGGCCGTAACAATCGGCCACGCCTTTAGATGCCTCATAACTTAGCGGGCCACCAGAGCTAAACACTAAGCTTGGTGCGCGCAGCTGGCGCTCATGGTCGAGTGCATCTGGAAGCCGAGATAGTTGAGCTGGACTGCTGATCAAGCATAAATTTGGGAACAGGTTGGCGTAGTAGCTTAGGGTTTCGGGGTATTCGACCAAATCGCTTAAAAAGGGGCGGCTTGCGGCCAATGGCCAAAGGATTTTAAACAGTAAGCCATAAATATGCTGGTGGGAGACGGTCGATATCACGCTGCAGTGGGGCAGATGCTGGGCAAAAGTATGTTCGAGTACGCTCACTTCGCTATCGAGTTGTTCAATCGTCTTAACGACTCGCTTAGGCTTACCGCTGCTACCCGAAGTAAAGAGGACTAGTTCGCCCCACTCTTGTGACTGAGGCCAGTTGTTACTTGGCGGGTTATGATCTTTATCTAAGCGTAGAAAGCTCTTTCCTTCGCAAATTGGCATATTGGAGAGGACGCCATCAAACTCATGGGTGAGCTGGCTTAAGGTGCCTGCCTGGGCATTAGCGGGCAGGATAATCTGTTTGCCCGCGAGCAAGCCTGCACATATTCCGACGGCAAACAGGTCGCTGCTATCGCAGCTCAGTAACCAGCGTTTAGAGTCAGAATCACTTAACTGTTGGTAAAGCTGAGCGACTTGGGCAGTAAATACAGAACCCGTCACAATATCGTGGTGATTGAAGCTAATTAGCTGCTGAGCTGTAGGTCCTTGACATAGCCAAGATTTCAGTAGATTCGTCATGATTTTTTCAACCAGAATGTTCTGTATAACCATTCGCCACCCAGTAGCGACCCGATAAGCAAGTAGGCAATCAGCCCGTTATAAAGTGTCCATGTTTCGATACTGGTGTAAAGCGCGGTATAAAGCGCCATGGCACCATTAAAGATGAATAATCCACACCAGATTAAGGTGACGCGATTGAGGTAACCGATAGCTTCATCGGGTAGGTTGGGCTCTTTTAGTCTTGCGAGTCGCTCAATCATGCTGGGGCCACGTTTTAGTGAATAGCCAAAAAGGCCCAGCATGGTGAGGTTAATCACCACAGGGTAGAAGAGTAACCAATTATTTTCTTTCGCGATAAAGCTTCCGGCGGTGAGGCCTATTCCTACTAGGATAGGCAACATCAACGCCTTCACTTTCTGTTGCTGCAGCAATAGCCGTATGACCAAGATGGCGCACAAGGCGAGCGCGATACTGCCAGCAGGCAAATAATGCAGACCAAAATACACCGCTAGTGGATAGCCTATCACTACTATGGTCGTCACTATTTGCAGAAAGAGTCGCATTACTACTTAACTAAGCCTTCGATAGCTGACACGACGTCATCTACGGTTCTAACGGCCTTAAACTCTTCAGGCTTAATCTTCTTACCTGTCATCTGCTGCAATTTGATCACCAAGTCAACGGCGTCGATGCTGTCTAAATCAAGCTCTTCGTATAAAGAAGCCTCAAGGGTGATGTCTTCGGCATCTACCTCGAACTCGTCGACTAAGATTTGAGTCAGCATCTCTAGGATCTGTTCACGACTTTGCATAATGCCCCCTAGGCTCGTTGTGACTCAATAAAACTGACCAAGCTAGCAACGCTATAGAAGTGCTGTTTGGTTGCTTCAGAGTTGGCTTCAATCTTCACATCAAATTGCTTTTTAATCGCTAAACCAAGTTCCAACGCATCAATTGAGTCAAGGCCAAGGCCCTCACCGAATAGTGCCGCTTCTGAGTCGATATCATCAATACTGACGTCTTCTAAATCCAGACAGTCGATGATTAGTTGTTTAATTTCGTTATCTAAGCTCATAAGTATCTATCTAGTTGTTGTTTATAATAGTTTTCGAGGTCACGAGTCATCTTTCGTGCCATTTTGGCATCGCCACCGGCCTCAGCATCATAGCGTAAATAAGGCAATGTTTCGCCAATTTCGATATCAATGCCAATGGTTCGTCTCGGTAGCTGATACCACTTTTGTTGCTTGCTGAAGCCAACGGTATTGGTTTTCAGAAAAACAGGCAATAGATCGCTGCGAGTACGCAGGGTGATATTGGCTGCTCCCCGGGCAAAATCATTAATTTTGTTGCCTATAACGGTGCGAGTCCCCTCGGGAAAGATGATTAAGTTAGTGCCACGTTCTAACACCGACTTGCAGTCGTCCAGTAACAGTTCTGCGCCGCGGTTGGGGATGTAGCCTGCACAGGAGACCACACCACGCAAAAACGGGTTACGCCAAAGACTCTGCTTTACAATGCAGCCAGCATTGGGCATTAAGCTGATTAAGACAACCACATCAATTAAGGTTGGATGGTTAGCCGTGACTATCATGCCTTTGGCATTGCTGAGACGGCTTAAATCTTCGTAGGTAACATTGATAAGCCCTACCCAAGTCATCATGCGTACAAAACCTTTAAACATGATGTGCACTGCGCGCTGCACACGTTCGATACGTTGCTGAGGAGTGCCAGGCCAAAACCTGAGGATTGGTAGTATGGTCAATGAGCTGAGAAGGCCGCCGAGTCCAAATACCATATAGCAGGCGGTACCGCCTAACCAACGTGGGACATATGCGAGCCCAGAGAGTCTAGGGGCGATAGGCTGTTTGTGTGCAGCTGGACTAGTCACAATCAAGCTCCCAATGCCAGCCAGAAAATGATCCGCTTATATTCTGTTTAGCCGCCAAACTCGATAGCAGTAGGCCAATACTGAGCTCGTTATTGGTCTGTTCATTTATGGGGGTTAAGGTCAATGTTGCTAGCGCAGCTTGTGTGTCATTGGCGGGAGCGAGCATAAAGGCGGTGGCGATAGCACACTCGGGAACCGCTGAAAATTGACGGTAAACCTGGGGCACCGGCTCATCGGCATAGACTAATAATAATGGTTCTGGATCTGCGTGTAGCTGACCAAAGGCTTCGATAAACCCTTGGCTAAATGTGTTTTTGCCTGCGGCGATGGAGGTGGATGCCGCCCGGTTACCGCTTAAGATACTGTAGATGCCGCTGGCGGTATTGTGCACCGACTGGCTAAAGCCTGTGGGGGATAATGCTGACTCATCGACAATATCGTTCAGCAAACCGATAGTGCGATTAATTTCCCCGTGTTGCGAGGCAAAAATGCTACGGCATTGCTCGGTTGGCGCGCATTGATTAATCGCTTCGAGCATGGTTTTGGTGAGCTGACTGAGTCTTCTGCGTTGCATCGCTGGCACATGAGCCAACTTGGGCACAGCTGCTTGTTCAGTCGCTTGGTTTAAAGCTGTGACAGGCCAATTTAACCACTCGCTGGCGTGTTGGTAATGTGGCGACCATGCGCCCCATGAAAGAATGCTGAACTTCAAATGCATCGCCTCAGATACGAATATCCTTTCGTATTGCCCTGACTAGTAAAAGATATGTTTGACCCTATTAAGCCTATTGCGGCGACGTGATCAAATATAACGTGGTATTCACTGGCCATTCTACAACATAAATCATGAGTACAATACGCCTTTTGCGATACAAGTGTCGCTCGAAGGTGAGCTGTTGGTGAAAAAATGTTGGCTTTGCGAGCGAGCCCTGTTAATTCAGGGCTCTTTGATGAGATGGGAGTTAGTTAAGCTGTTTTTGTAGACGGCGTAGTGCTGACTTTACCTTACGTGAGTTTTCTGGTCCCATACGGATCATTAACTTCTGCGCATTAGGCAGTGCCTCTAGTTTGGGATCGACAAACTGATAGTTAACGCTGACACCATCTAACTCGATGGGTTGCTCGATAATTGGTGCATCTAACATGACTTCGATGGCTTGCTGCATGCGGTCATTGAATGAAGTATCGCTGTAGCCTAACTCTGAAAATGCTTCACCGAGTAGTGGTGTCATCTCTTTGTAGGTCTTGGCGAGTTGTTCGTCATTTAAGCTTGCTAGGAAGTCGGCGTATAAGTCATACCTGTGGTAACTGTCAGGGTTGATATAGGTCTTATTAGCAATTTCTGATACGGTGAAGCTATTGCTAGGCGCCTTCAACGGAGACATTTTTCGAGCCAACTCACCTTGCGCTAAGTTATCAACGAACACCACAAATTGGCGAACCAGATTATCTTCAATCAACAGTGGTTCAATCGCCATACCATCGGCAACGGCTGTCACTTTTTGATGCACATAAGTGTCACTATCGGCTAGCGCGGGCAGTGGCTCAACTTGAGGAACGGGATCCACTTCTGGTAGCTGAACAGGCACGGCCTCAACTATTTCTAACTCTGGCTCGGGAACAGCTTCAGTTTCAAGTGGCTGTTCTGGAACAGGATCGGGGATCACCACTGGCGCAATGATTTGTGGCTCTTCTACTTTTTCGTTACCACTGAGGTAGTAGTAGCCGCCAGCAGATAGCGCTACAACGGCAACGATAGCCAGAATTGCTAGACCATTGGTGCCAGAACTTTTTTCCTGTGGGGAAATTCTATCTTCTTGACTAAGTTGCATTTTCACTCCTCTGCGACAGCGCAGTGATACGACTAATAATTAAAGTATAGCTTCAATCCATTTTGCAAAATTCCAACGGATTGTCTATAGGCTAAGGCTCTATTAAGGATATTTAATTTCTGAAGCAGACTAAAGCAGTCGGTTAAGCTTGTACAAACTGCTCTCTATCGCCTAACCAGCGCTCAATGATGGCATCGACACTATTTGGTGTTTGCTGCATAACGTGGGCAGCGAGTTTCTGTACATGGGGAATAAGCGCCTGATCGCGCATCAAGTCGGCAATTTTCATATCGGCAATACCGGTTTGTTTGGTGCCAAGGACTTCACCTGGACCACGGATCTCCAGATCTTGCTGAGCTATCACAAAGCCATCATTGCTTTGCCTCAGTACTCCAAGTCGCTTTGTTGCCGTTGCCGATAGTGGCGCCTTGTACAAGAGTACACAATGGCTGGCTACTGCCCCACGTCCCACGCGTCCACGCAGCTGATGCAGCTGGGCTAGGCCTAAACGCTCAGGGTTTTCAATAATCATCAAGCTGGCATTAGGCACATCTACGCCAACTTCAATCACGGTCGTGGCCACCAGTAAATTGAGCTCTCCCGCTTTAAAGTCCGCCATAATCTGCTGCTTCTCTGCGGGCTTCATTCGCCCATGCACTAAGCCAACTTTTAACTCGGGCAGGGCGCGCTTTAGCTCCTCCGCCGTGTCTTCGGCTGCCTGACATTCAAGGACTTCGGACTCTTCAATTAAGGTACAAACCCAATACGCTTGACGCTTGTCGTTAATGGCTGCCTGACGGACACGTTCGAGTACCTCTTCACGACGTTGCTCGGAAATAGCCACTGTGGTGACCGGTGTTCTACCTGGCGGCAGCTCATCGATAATCGAGGTGTCGAGATCGGCATAGGCAGTCATGGCGAGTGTTCGCGGTATAGGCGTGGCCGTCATGATCAGCTGGTGAGGGTGGAAGCCCTGACTGATGCCTTTTTCACGTAGACCTAAACGCTGGTGAACGCCAAATCTATGTTGCTCATCGATGATAATCAAGGCGAGCTTATTAAACTGAACCTGATCTTGGAAAATAGCATGGGTGCCAATCACAATATGGGCATCGCCAGATTCGATATCGGCTAATGACTGGGCTCTGGCTTTGCCTTTGAGTTTTCCAGCAAGCCAGCCAACCTTTAACCCTAAAGGTTCAAACCAGCTCTTGAAATTGATTGCGTGTTGCTCGGCCAGCAATTCGGTAGGTGCCATCATCGCTACTTGATAGCCGCTCTCTATGGCCTGTAGTGCTGCTAGGGCGGCGACTAAGGTTTTACCTGAGCCCACATCGCCTTGTACCAGGCGCATCATTGGCTCGTGTTTGGCTAAGTCTTGGGTGATATCGGCAACCACTCGTTGCTGAGCACCGGTAGGCTTGAAAGGCAGGGATGCTAAAAACGGATTCAGTAGCTGACCCGTGGCATTCATGCTTACCGCACTATCACGGTTACTGCGCTGGCGCAGACGCAACATGCTGAGGTTGTGAGCCAGCAACTCTTCTTGAATAAGACGTTGCTGCGCCGGATGCGTACCTTGCTCCAGTTCGAACAGTGAAACCTGATTATTGGGTCGATGCAGGATCTGTAACGCCTGCTTTAAATCTAAATTATTGGGCTGCAAGTTAGCAGGTAGCAGTTCCTGTAGGCCGCCACTTTCCAACATAGCGAGTGCTTGCTCGGTGAGTTTAATCCAACTCGCCTGCTTTAAGCCCTCGGTAGTAGGGTAAACAGGCGTGAGCGTGTCGCTGAGTTGTTGGTCTTCACCCGGTGAGATTAATTTATATTCAGGGTGAATAATTTCAACACCGTGATTACTGCGACGAATTTCACCATAGGCACGAATGGTCATGCCTATCTCTAAGCCGTTACGCTGAGCTACAGAAAAGTTAAAAAACCTGAGGGTTAAGCTGCCAGTATCATCGCGCACGGTGCAGGTGAGCATGCGCTTGCGGCCCTGAATAATTTGGCTCGACTGAATAACGGCTTCGATGGTGCCGTAGCTGCCAGGATAAAGCGAGGCAATAGGATAGACTTGAGTGCGATCTTCATAGCGCAGCGGCAGATGAAACAACAGGTCTTGCACTGTTGTTATGCTCAACTTAGCTAGTCTCTCGGCCATCTTCTTAGCGACGCCTTTGAGATCTGTGATAGGAACAAGATCGAGTCTTTGCAAACTGTTAGCACTCAAACACTGTAAATTTATACATATATTATCAGAGTTATCGGTTTACGCAAATTTGACGCTTATTGGTTTGGGAGTCAAGCTGCAGTTTATGTTGGTGGTGGGACGTAATGACTGTTAACTCAGGAAGGTTAGAAACAAAAAAGACCTAAACTGCGACTGCAATTTAGGCCTTTTTATTGACTGAGCTTAACGCTTAAACTTGAGCCACTAGGTAGCCTATGTAACCTAGGTAGCCCAATACAAGTAACGCCGCTTCACGACGACCAATACGCAGGCCCGTGTAAGCAAATGGCAGTAAGATCACGGCAAAGGCAATCATGGCTATCCAGTCTAGGTTGCTGATTTCGCAGCCACTGATTGGGTGGATAAGTGCAGTAACGCCTAAAATACCCAAAATGTTAAATAGGTTTGAGCCGACAACGTTACCAATCGCGATGTCACTCTGACCTTTTAGTGCGGCGACGATTGAAGTTACAAGCTCTGGCATACTGGTACCAATCGCTACGATAGTTAGGCCGATGATCACTTCGCTAATGCCGAATGATTTCGCCATCGCTACTGCGCCGTCAACGAATAAGATACCGCCACCAACTAACATACTGATACCAATAACGATAAATAGCACAGATAGCATTGGATTTTGCTTGGTGCCTTCAACATCATCGTCCGTCTGCTTTTCGGCAGTGAAGTAGCTGAAAGTTAGGTAAGCCACAAGCAGTGCAGAGAGAATTGCGCCGTCCCAGAAGCTTAAGCCGCCATCGAGTAGCAGGCTCCAAAATAGCAAAGACGCTAAGATCATGATTGGAATATCACGGCGTACCATTTGCGACTCGATCTTAATCGGACGAATTAGCGCTGTGATACCTAAAATCAGGCCGATGTTGGCAATGTTAGAACCAATCACGTTACCTAAAGCAATGCCGCTATTGCCTGCAATCGCAGATTTTACGCTAACCGCAAGTTCAGGTGCACTGGTACCAAAGGCAACGATAGTTAGGCCGATGATAAGAGGCGTAAGCCCCAGTCTAAGTGCTATTTGGCTTGCACCTCTTACTAAGGCTTCGGCGCCTACAGTAAGAATTAAAAAGCCGCCGAGTATCGACAATAAAATAAACATGGTTAACTCTATAATTTGGATGTTTCTGAAAGGATGGCAAGAATAGTTTCTTTCAAAAATTGCGCAATCAAAAACTGTCTCTGCATCATTAAATTTAGTTAATTGATGGCTTTTTGGTCAAAAAATAAAACGGCACACCTTGAAGTGTGCCGTTATTCATTAATGGGCAACGCTGAGGAGTTTAGATTTCATCTTCCCAACAGATTTTTCCACCGCGAATGCCATCGACTTTGTCACTAAACTTCTTCTCAAGTACATGACGCTTAATCTTCAGCGTTGGCGTGAGTACGTCATTTTCAACATCCCAAGCTTCATTGACGATAACGATAGCATCGACAGTCTCGTGAGACTCTAGGTGTGGGTTGACAGAATCTATGGTGCTCTTTAAAGAGCTTCTCACTTCTTCTCTTGGTTGTAGCGCCGCGCCTTCAGACAATTGCACTAAGGCAATTGGGTGTGGTAAGCCAGAACCGATAACACAGATCATCTCTACATGAGGGTCTTGTGCAAGCTTGCGCTCAATTGGCACGGGTGCAACGTACTTACCCTTAGCTGTTTTAAAGTTGTCCTTAACTCGACCAGTGATGCTGACGTTGCCTTCATCATCGATAGAGCAAAGGTCACCGGTATGGAAGAAGCCATCGTCATCGAAGCACTTAGCCGTCTCTTCCTCTTGCTTGTAATAACCTTGCATTAGTCCTGGGCTCTTAACTAAGAGCTCACCCACGTTGGACTGCTTGGCTTCACAGCCTTCGACCGCGCGGCCAACTGAACCAATTTTACGGGGATCAAATGGGTGGTTAATAATCGAGTAGGCGCAGTTTTCTGTCATGCCCCAGGCTTCTGATATATTGAGACCAATCTTGTGATACCACTCAACCAGTGATGGCGGAATTGGCGCTGAACCTGAACCCAGTAGATGGCAATGTTCTAGCCCTAAACCTTGGTGGATTTTACGTTTTACTATGCTGCTAATAATAGGCACTTTTAGCAGGAAGTTGAGCTTACTGTAGCCAATCTTGTCGATAATATTTTTCTGGAATAGGCTCCATAGGCGTGGCACAGAGAAGAATACCGTAGGTCTTGCTCGCTGAACGTCGGCAACGAAGCTATCTAGGCTCTCGACGAAGGCAACGCTGCTACCTGAATAGAATGAAGAGCCCTGAATTGCGACGCGCTCGGTAATATGTGCCAGTGGCAGGTATGAGAGTAGTCTGTCTTCGATGTCTGTTTTTAGGTCGCGGACGACGGCAGTGCAGGTCCAAGCGTAGCTGGCAAAATTTTGAATCGCACCTTTAGGCTTACCAGTTGAGCCTGAGGTATAGATGATGGTCATCACCTGCTCAGGTGTTGGTAGCGGCGCATCGATCAATGGCTGACCTAATGTCAGCATCTTATCCCAGTGATACTGAGATGGCATGGTATCGTAAGGCATGGCAATACGCAGGATATCGCCGCCTACACCCGCTTCTTGATCGGCCCAATAATCGAGTTTACCGATAAAGATCGCCTTAGCTTCACTGTGCTCTAGGGTATAGCGAATAGTATCGGCATTGGCTGTAGGGTAGATGGGGACACTGATATAACCGCCGTGCATCAGGGCTAAGTCAGTAATAAACCACTCGGCGCAGTTCTTAGAGAGGACGGCAACCTTATCGCCTGGATTGAGACCTAAGTGTCTCAATGCGCCAGCAATCTGCTGCATCTTGGTTTGCACATCGCGCCAAGTAAAAGTCTTATATTGGCCGTCAATAGGCTGCTTTAGGTAAACTTGATCACCTTGTTTTTCAACCCAATGTTCGAGCATCTCAATCGGGGTTTTCATAGAAGATTCCATCGCAATTCCATATTGATAATTGTTGATTCCAATTCAGCCAGATAACGTCTTTGTTGTTTTAATCGTTCGTTTAACAGGCTGTTTCAATCTTGAGTATGGCGAAAAATGTGATCTAAGACAAACTTTTTCAAACGGGTGTTACAATTTTGTGTCTATAAATAATGACGCTGTACGATTAGGGGGGGGGTTAGGAAATATTTGATGGTGGTAGATAGAAAAATACCAGCACTAAACTGATAGGTATTAGTCCTGGTATTGATGAGCGTTTTTACACTGATGCAAAAGGCCGGCTCTTAGGAAGTACGCTTCGCAACACCCCTTGAGAGATTACTCTGAAGGTGCGCGCATCTTCTGCCACCAATCATCATCGGCAAGGATTTGGCCATCTTCATCTATTGCTGGATAAGGAAGCTGTTTGCGGCGACAAGCTTTGGCATAAATCGGGTGCCCCTGCTCGAATAGCTTAACCTGACAATAAGCATCATCCAGCTTACGTGTACCATACATGCCAGCTTCTGTGCGTTGGCGCTGAGCTTCATACATAATTAGCGCCGCAGCAACCGATACGTTCAGTGATTGCACCATGCCTATCATTGGGATGATGATATGTTGGTCCGCCGCTGCTATGCCTTCAGGGCTCACGCCATCGCGCTCGTTACCCATAATAATCACTGTCGGTTTTGTGTAATCAATCTCTCTAAAATCGACGGCGGTATCTGAAAATGTGGTTGCCAAGATTTGCATATCTTTACTGCGAAAATCTTTAACCGCCTCATCCATGGTGTGATGCACGCAAGTCTTAACCCATTGTTGACTACCTGACGCGGTATTGCCGGATACGCGCATTTCTAGATCGGACCAAACGGCATGGACTTCATGTATGCCAGCTGCATCGGCTGTGCGTAGCACGGCGGCAATATTGTTACCCTTGTGTACGGTATCTAAGCAGACGGTGAGATCGGGTTGGCGATTATCTAGCATCTGATTGATGCGGGCGAAACGTTCAGGACTCATGGTTGGCTTCTAATTAATGTGGCGTTAAATAACAGGCTTTAATAACAAAATGGGCGCCGTAGCGCCCAATGACTTTAGTCGTGGTGGATTAGATCTCCATCACTCCATCCATCTCAACAAGTGAATCTTTCGGTAGTTGTTTCACACCAATAGCGGCACGTGCTGGGTAAGGCTGCTCAAAGTAGCGGCCCATAATTTCATTAACCGTTGCGAAGTTGCTTAGGTCAGTCATAAAGATATTGAGCTTTACGATATCGCTTAATGAGCCGCCAGCGGCTTCGCAAACAGCGGTTAGGTTGTCAAATACTTGTACAACCTGAGCTTCAAACTCATCGCTAACCATTTCCATGGTCGTCGGAACAAGTGGGATCTGGCCTGATAAATAAACTGTGCTACCTACTTTAACCGCTTGAGAGTAAGTGCCAATTGCTTGTGGCGCTTTAGCGGTCGCGATGATAATTTTATCTGCCATGATCTTTCCTTGTCTTTGTTAAATACAGTGTTGAGTCAGTTATCGATTCCGAGATGTACGTAGTACTTCAGGTAGTACTCTGATCCGACGCATCACGTTAGCTAAATGAATGCGGTCTCGTACTGAAATACGTAGGTTGATGAGGAAAACTCGTCCATCACGCTCTTCAGTGGTTAGGTTATGAATGTTTGAACCTGCGGAGGCGACAATCGAGGTGATTTTGGCAAGCGCACCTTGGTGGTTCACTATCTCAACTCTCAAGTTAGCTTGGTACTCGACGCCTTCAGCACTATCCCATTGTACTGGAATGTACTTGTCTGGCTCACCTTGATAACCACGAATGTTAGCGCAGCTTTCCATGTGTACCACAAGGCCTTTACCTGGACTAACATGAGCAATTACCGCGTCACCAGGAATGGGGCGACAGCAGTTAGCGAAGGTCACTAGCATGCCCTCTGCGCCACGAATAGACATGGTCGGCACTTCATTTTGCTCTTGAGTATGGGGCTTATCCCCAAGCAGTCGCTGTGCGATAACAATGCTCATTGCATTGCCTAGGCCAATATCGGCAAGCAGAGAGTTAAGCGAGTCGTGTTTGGTATCACGAACGACTTTATCGATCTGCTCTGGTGATAAAGTGTCTAGCTTAGTTTCGCCTAGGGCATGATTGAGCAGACGTTTACCCAGTAGTACTGCATCATCTTCTTTCAGACTTTTCAGTAGCTGGCGGATCTTAGCGCGGGCTTTACCCGTTACCACAAAGTTGAGCCAAGCCGCATTTGGACGCGCGCCATTAGCGATAATGATCTCTACGGTTTGCCCCGAGATCAGTGGCTGACTGAGTGGATAAGCCTGGCGGTTAACCTTAGCGCCAACACAGGTATTACCCACATCGGTATGCACTTCATAGGCAAAGTCGACCGGGGTAGCGCCCACAGGCAGCTCTAAGATACGGCCTTCTGGGGTAAAGACGTAGATCTCTTCAGGGAAGAGCTCGGTCTTGAAGTTTTCAACAAATTCAAAAGAGGTGCTCGCGCTTTGCTGAAGTTCCAGCAAGCTCTGCATCCATTTACGGGCACGCACTTGTGTAGTCGTACCTTGCTCGGCTGAGCTGCCTTTCTTGTACAGCCAGTGAGCCGCGACCCCTTTATCTGCCATCTGATCCATATCTTCGGTACGAATTTGGATCTCAACCGGCACGCCGTGAGGACCAAAGAGTGAAGTATGCAGTGACTGATAGCCGTTAGCTTTAGGGATAGCGATATAATCTTTGAAGCGGCCAGGATGCGGCTTATAAAGGCCATGCATGGCACCCATGACGCGATAGCAAGTATCGATAGAGTCAACGATGACTCTAAAGGCATAGATATCCATGACTTCCTGGAACTGCAGCTCTTTATTGCGCATCTTGTTGTAGATGGAATAAAGGTTCTTCTCACGTCCTTTTACCGTGCCTTCTAGGCCTGTATCTTCAAGACGGGTATTAATTGCAGCTTCAATGCTTTGAATAAGCTCTTTACGATTACCACGAGCGGCCTTGACCACCTCTCTAAGTACGCGATATCGCATTGGGTAATAGGCTTGGAAACCTAATTCCTCTAACTCACTCTTAATATTATGAATACCAAGACGGTTGGCGATTGGGGCGTAAATTTCGAGGGTTTCTCGGGCGATGCGACGGCGCTTATCGGGCCTTAGTGCACCTAAGGTGCGCATATTGTGGGTTCTATCGGCAAGCTTGATTAAGATGACACGAATATCTTGGGTCATCGCCATCATCATTTTGCGGAAGTTTTCAGCTTGGGCTTCTTTCTTATCGCGAAATTTGAGTTTATCTAGCTTGGAGACGCCTTCAACCAATTCAGCAATCGACTCGCTGAAAATTTCAGCCAGCTCTTCTTTGGTTACTGGGGTATCTTCGATAGTGTCATGCAAGAGAGCGGCCATAAGCGTCTCATGATCGAGACGCATATCGGCCAGGATGCGGGCAACCGCAACCGGGTGGGTAATATAAGGTTCGCCACTCGTGCGCATCTGACCTTCATGGGCATCACGCGCCACCTGATAGGCCTGCTTGAGTAATTCTACCTGCTCAGGTTCTAAATAACCTGAAGCAGACTCCTTGAGACCTTCAAACAGATACAAGTGACTCTACTCCTTATATAGCGTTGCGGCCTTCAGCGATGGCAGCAACAGCAGCAATTTCAGCTGCTTCACGTTCACGAACTGTTTGGCGCTCATCGGCATCCAAAGTATCAGCTGTGACTAAACCTAGCTCGATTTCGCGCAGGGCGATAACCGTTGGCTTGTCGTTCTCTTCTTCAACCATAGGGTCTTTACCCTGAACAGCGATTTGGCGAGCACGACGCGCTGCAACCAGAATCATATCAAAACGGTTGCCGATTTGGTTTACGGCATCTTCTACAGTTACGCGAGCCATGTTTGGAAACTCCAGTGTTTTATCGATTGAAAAAATGACGCAAAATTGTACATGAAGACAGTTAGCCTGCCAACAGATCTTTAATCATACCATTTTGCGTATGAATTTGGCTAGCAGAGGTTAATCTTTGACTGCGAATGATCGCTAAAAGATCGGCCAGTGCCTTGTCGAAATCATCGTTCACTAAAACGAAGTCATATTCATTGTAGTGGGACATCTCTGAAACCGCTTGTGCCATGCGGCCTGCAATCACTTCTTCGCTGTCCTGTCCGCGGCCTGTTAAGCGGCGTTCTAGCTCAGTTTTTGACGGCGGTAGAATAAAAATACCAATAGATTCAGGCATCAACTCTTTAACTTGCTGAGCACCCTGCCAGTCGATATCTAAAAATACGTCAATACCTTGCGCGAGAGTTTGCTCAATCGTGACACGAGAGGTGCCATAATAGTTACCAAATACTTCTGCCCACTCAAAAAAAGCGCCATCGGCGATTAAGCTCTTGAATTCGTCTTGATTAACGAAGTGATAGTGCTGACCGTTCTCTTCACCAGGACGGGGTTGTCTAGTGGTGTGCGAAACTGAAACTTGCATATCTACAGGCTGGTCTCGTAACAGGGCCGAAATAAGCGATGATTTACCTGCGCCACTTGGCGCCGAGACGATAAATAGGTTTCCGCGAGCGGTCATTAGCTGCATATCCGATGTTTGTACCACTAAGAGCTAGCTACCAGCTCGAATGGGGCGATAAAAGGTTAAGCGAGCCATTATACAGCCTAGGGTGATATTTGCGCTAGTCGCAGTTAGGGGAAATCATCCTCTTAGCTGGGTTTTTTATTGGGTGACTTCTACTGAGTATCATTTATCTTTAATGATAAAATTGCCCGAAAACACTGACATTGATAGGCAAATTCGGTAGGCTACTTCTTTACTTTTTATGCTTTCGCCTGAGCATGGAAATGGGGCGCTGTTACAACATCAAGTTGGGGGAACAGCCGAGTCATAGATTATTATTTAAGGTCGCAAGAGTATGCAGCTAAAGTCACTTTTATGTGTGAATGGTTTAGATAATGGACAGCGTTTTGCCACTGTCAGTGGGTTGATTTATTTCGCTTTATTGTTGGCCGTTGTGCTTTTCAGCCCCTCTGCAGCTTTGTATGGTGTGGCGTTGTTTATTGGCCCATTACTCGCATTAACCAGTATTCGTCGCCTACGGGATAGTGGTCAATCTCCTAAGTTAGCAGTATTGACCTTGTTACCTTTTTTACTGGTGCTGATAACCCTAGTGCATATCCACAGCATGATGCTGTTGTTGACGTTATTGGTTGTTGCAGGCTTAGCGATTGGTTATTTAGCCTTGCTTCCAGCAGTAACAGGTGCAAATTATGTGCAGGGCTATTCAGGTCCAGTGGATATGAGTTCAAACAAAGTCACGACTGATAGGGCAAGTCAGCGGGTACGAGTGGAGCCGACCTTAGGTGGTGACGATAATGCGGCGACCAGTTTTGCGGCAGATAGCAACGCCGAATCTGTGCAGGCTGATGAGCTAGCTCAGCAAGAGCGTGAGCATGATTCTAGCTGGGGGGAGCAGCCTTCACACAGAAGAAGAGCTCAGCCAGCAGCGTTGAATATGGCTCAACTGCAGCAGGCGCTACAGGTTAATAAGAAGTGGTTATTCGGCATTTCGGGTGTGTTAGTCAGTGTCATGCTAATTGGCAGTATCTGGTCGCTAATTCCTACCTCTGAAGCTGAGGTCGAAACGGCAGCATTGCCTGAAAGTGTTATTGAGAGTGCGCCTCAGACCGAGAGAGTCTCGACGGCAATGCCTGATGGTTTTAGCTTGGTGCTTGAAGAGGATGTACTCATCATGCGCTGGCTGGGTGAAACAGGCTCGCCAACTAACCTGTGGTCTTTGGCTACGGCAAAAGGCGACAAAACTTGCTCGCGGATGCGTTTTAATAACGGCACTGAATATCGTCCGTTAGTGGTCGATTTGCTTGCCGATACGGGTACAGAAGCCCGATTTTCTCCTCTCGATACCGAGGCTATTATTGTCGATATGGCTAGGCGCGGTAACGTCAGCCTTTGCGGTTATAACTTCAGCTTGAAGGGCAGCCAAGCCGCTCTGGGTAAGGTCGCCGCTTTTCGCACTTATTTATAAGCTTAGATAAGCTGAGCTTGCCAGCGTCTATTAGCGCTGGATATTAGTCTGTAGACTCATTAAACTGCTTCGCCTTGTCGTGGTGCGGCACTTTAATCGTTTGAAGAGTGTCATTGTTTGAGAGAGAGTCATGAGTAACAACAAGCAGGATTTAACCTTAGTGATCCTAGCGGCAGGTTTAGGTAGCCGATTTGGCGGCGATAAACAGCTGGCGCAGCTAGGGCCAAATGGTGAGACCATGTTGGAGCTTTCGTTAAAGAGTGCCTATAAAGCCGGGTTTAGCCGCGCGGTGCTGGTGATCCGTCCCGAGCTGACTGAAATGCTAGATGAGGCGCTAGCGGGAAAGCTAGCCGATGACTTTAGCTGCGATTATTGCATTCAGTCACTCGATGATTTACCCAATTCAGCTGCTGAGTTTGTCGATGTCGCACAGCGTCAAAAACCTTGGGGAACAGCCCATGCACTTTGGAGTGCGAGACATCATGTTGTTGGTCCCATGGCTGTGATCAATGCCGACGATTTTTATGGTGACAGTGCATTTAGCTTACTCGCCGATGGATTATCGCCAAAAGATGACGACTGGATGATGGTGGCCTACCCAATCGGGTTAACCCTGTCTGAAAATGGCGGCGTAAACCGTGGCTTATGTCAGGTTGAGGCGGGCAAACTGGTCGATGTCGCCGAATGGCTCGATATTCGCTGTGAAGCCTCGGACTTAACTGGTACGTTAGATGAGCAGCGTTTAACCATTGCCGATGACGCAGTGGTATCTATGACCTGCTGGGGCTTTAAGCCAGATATTTTTGAAGTGATTGAACAGCAATTCAGTCACTTCCTTAAGGACAATGGTCAGCATCCTAAGGCCGAGTGTTACTTGCCAACGGTTGTACAGGCCAGACTCGATGAGCAGTCGAATACGCAGGCAGGCAAGGTGGTGAATGTCAGCGTGGCTAGGGAGTCTTGGTACGGCGTGACCTACCCAGAAGATGTGAACTGGGTAAGAGAAAAATTGCAGCAAACCCTTAGCAAAAATAGATAACGGTAAGTTGGTTCCTTTTTAATAATATGCTGCAAGGAAGGTCTGGAGAACAAGCCCAGATAGCAGAGATATAGAGATTACTGGAGTGTTGGGTGATTGATTTTATAAGACAAAATGTTTTGTCGCATTTTGGTGTTGATGCAGATAGCGCTAAAGTGTCTCCATTAGGGAATGGTCATATTAACCATACTTTTTTGGTCCTCAGTGTTGAGCGAGAGTTTGTTCTACAAAAGATTAATACAGAAGTATTTAAAACACCGCTAGCTTTAGTTAATAACGCGCATAAGATCAGCCAGCACTTACAACAAAAGCGCACAATGGATGCTTACGGTTTACAGGTGGTTTCCCCTGAACTAACCCTTGATGGTACGCTTTTTGTCGATCTCGGCGAGCAAGGGTTTTGGCGCGCGATTAATTATCTGCCCCATAGCCATAGTATCGATGTAGTAGGCTGCGAAGCCGATGCTGAGATGGCGGCCAAGGCTTTCGGGCATTTCTCCTGTGCCTTAACAGATCTCGATGCTGAGCAACTTGAAGACGTTATCCCTAACTTTCATCATCTACCTGGCCGCATTGAATTATTAGCTCAGGCAGCAGCTAGCAATCCTCAAAATCGACTCGCTGAATGTCAGCAGTGGCTTGAGTTTGTTATGTCACAGACTGAGTTGCTTGAAGAGTTAACCGAGGTTGAAGCTAAACTCCCTCGTCGTATTTGCCATAACGACACTAAGATCAACAATATGTTGTTTGATAAGCGTGACATGAGCAGCCTTGCGATTATCGACTTAGATACCTGCATGAAGGGTTATCTGATGTATGACTTTGGCGACATGGTACGTACCTTCTGTAGCCCTGAAGAGGAAGACTCGACTGCGCTAGACAGGGTGCAGGTCAGAGAGTCTATCTTTGGCGCTATCTGTAAAGGCTACCTAAGTGAGCTAGGTGAAGTGTTGTCTGAGGATGAGCGTAAGAGCTTATGGTTAGGTGCAAGAGTGATCTGTTTGATGATTGGGGTGAGATTCTTAACCGATCACCTCAATGGCGATGTCTATTTCCAAATTCATCATGCAGGCCATAACCTAGAGCGTGCAGCCAATCAGTTTACAATGTATCAAAGCTTACTGAGTCAGCAAGAAACCTTAAGCGCCTATCTTAACTAGGCACTTAGTAAAATTTATACAAGATAATCGTTAGGAATAAGCCGAGTAGCTTCACCAATGGGTTGATGCTGACTCGGCTTATTTATTTGCTGCACTAGAAAGTCGTGCCTAAGAGCTGGCTTTAGCAAATCATCAAACATCTCAACTTGTTGGTTAGCGGGGTTTAACCAAGCATCGAGCACCTCATCATCTTGCGGCAAGATCATCGGGCTGGCTTTGCTATGAAACGGCATAAGATCAGGATGTGGTGGATTAGTGATGATGGAACAGGATGTGGTCACTTCGCCGGTTTTGGGATGTTGCCAGTCTCGAAATAACCCGCCAAAAGCTACCGCCGAGTTCTCGGCGATAAAGTCATGATAATAAGTTTCTCTTCCCTTTTTTTCGGTTTCACCAAAACCACTGGCAATCACTAAGCAGCGACTCTCTCTAAATGGCAGAAAACCTGCGCTATTGGGCGTGTTTAGCTTGTCGAATCGAGTGTTAAATGAGGTGTAACGGCTGGGTTTAAAGCCTTCATAGCAAGTTTCAAGCAGTAACCACCAAGTGGCAGTTTGCAATCGACGCTCACCATCAATCTCACGCACGATGCTGATGTCATTAGTGGGCATCTTGAAGTGTCCAAACAACATCTCTTGCTGATTGCTAACCCGCAAATCATCCATCAATGTTTGTACAAACATGTCATCAATAATATTGAGTCGACCACACATAGCTAATTACCGTAAAGGAGTCACCTCATTGAGTATATGAGTGATTGTTTGTTGAGTATAGCGAGAGCTGAAAGGAGGCTGTTAAACCATTCATTCCAGTGTCACTAAATGGCCATTTAATTGTGGGGGCTGTTGTTAAGATTTGTTCATCAGTTAGATGAAATCATTTTAGTGAAGCAATGCTACCGAGGAATCAACGATGAAAAAGCTCATTATCAACGCTAATGTTTTTAACGGCACAGACAACCAACTGTTAGAGAAGGTTGCAGTGCTGATTGAAGATAACTTGATCAGTAAAATTAGCCGCCAAGATGACATTGATTTGTCGATTGCGGATGAGGTGATCGACGCTAAAGGCGGCACCGTGATGCCGGGTTTAATGGACGCACACGTTCATATTACCTTGTCGGCTCCTTTCAATGTGATTGACACCATGACCCGCGAAGAGGTGGCGATTCGTTCTGCACGAATTTCAGAAGAGATGCTGATGCGCGGTTTTACCACCATCCGCGATGTTGCCGGTAACACCCTCGGCCTTAAAAATAGCATCGACAAAGGTTACGCCAAGGGGCCACGCATTCTGCCATCGATGGCAGCGGTTTCTCAAACCAGTGGTCACTCGGACTATCGTCAAAATCAAGCGCAGGAGCGGATCGGTCAGCATGAAGACTCACCTATGATGAAGCTTGGCGCAATGAAGGTCGCAGACGGCAGATCAGAAGTATTAAAAGCGGTGCGTGAGCAGCTGTTTATGGGCGCATCGCAAATTAAGATCATGGCCGGCGGCGGAGCATCATCCACCTTTGACCCACTCGATACGCTGCAATTTACTCTTGATGAGATGAAAGCGGCCGTCGAGGCGGCAACGGATTATGGCACTTATGTTGCGGCGCATATCCATACCGCAGACGCAATGCGCCGCGCCGCAGAGGCGGGCGTGATGTCGTTTGAACATGCCACCATTATGGATGATGACATTGCCAAAACCATTAAAGACAAAGGTATTTGGGTGATCCCATCCTACTTTACCTCATCACTGATTGCAGAGCGTAAGATCCCGTTACCTAACGAAGAGACCTATCGTAAAACTGAGCGGGTAGGTAAGGCGATGCTCAAATCTGCCGAACTGATTAAGAAATATCAGATCGATAATATCGCCTTTGGTACCGACTGCGTCGGCGAAGCCAGCGTACACGCCACTCAGCTTAATGAACTAGGTGCGATTGAGCAGACCTTCGACACGATTACCGCACTGCGTATGGTGACCTCAAACTGTGGACGCTTATTCGAGATGTCGACCTATCAGCATCCGTACCAACAAGGAGTGTTAGGTCGAGTTATTGAAGGCGCCTATGCTGACCTACTGATCATCGAGGGCAACCCGCTTGAAGGTGTCGCCTGCGTTGCCGATACCAACAAGCAAAAGGTGATTATGAAAGACGGCATCATCTACAAAAACACCCTGTAATCGCGACTGCTATTGCAGCATAACGGCCTAATAACGGCGCTTAGTTGATATAACTAGGCGCCGTTTTGCTATCTGCGATATGGCAGCTTGTCGTAAGCGCTGGCCTTTTGTTTTACCTGTCACCAAATGGCCATTTTTGAAAGATGTCGCTGGTATATTAGACGGACATTCCTACTTGAAGAGTATTAAATATGTCACATCATTTTAAAGATTACCGCGGTTCACTAGAGCGTTCTTTAGATCACGCAGTTTCGTATCTTGAGTCGCTAGATGAACGCCCTGTCGCTCAAGAGATCACGTCGCAGCAGCTACGAGGTTTAATTGCGGGTGAAATGCCACAGCAAGCCACAGCGCCAGAGCAGGTTATCGATGAAATGGCATATGCGCTCGATGCAGGTCTTGTTGCATCAGGTGGACCGAGATTTTTTGGTTATGCCATCGGTGGGACTTTTCCTGCGGCATTAGCTGCAGACTGGTTAGTTAGCGCCTGGGATCAAAATGTGCCCTACTACGTATCTAGCCCTGCAATGGCGGTAGCCGAAGAAACGGCGGCAGAATGGATGGTGGAACTGTTGGGATTAACCAAGGGCTCTGCGGTGGGTTTTACCTCAGGCGCTCAAGAAGCGATTTATACCTCACTCATCACCGCGCGTAATTCGCTGCTAGAAAATGCAGGCTGGGATGTGGCCACTAAAGGTCTATATGGTGCGCCGCAGGTGAATGTGGTCGTCAGTGACCAAATTCACTCAACCATCAAACGCGCGCTTTCGATGATAGGTTTGGGGATTGAAACCATAGTAAAGGTGCCGACGGACGATAATCTTCGCCTTATTCCAGAGGAGCTTGCGCGGGTGTTAGCCGATATAAGTGGCCCAACGCTGGTATGTGCCCAAGCGGGTTGTATCGATTCGGGGGCGTTCGATCCTTTTGATGAGATTGCTGATGCGGTGGCAGCGCATGGTAACGCTTGGCTACATGTGGATGGTGCAATCGGTCTGTGGGCGGCAGCGAGTGATAAGCAAAAGCACCTGTTGAAAGGCATTGAGCGAGCAGACTCCATCGATACCGACGGCCATAAGTGGTTCAACATGCCTTATGACTGCGGCATGGTGATAGTGAAAGACCCAGCTAAAATCACCTCCGCAATGGGCGGCGGCAATATGGGGGATTACCTAAATGATGCCATGGAGAAGCCGGATCGTAACGCAATTAACTTCGGCATTGCCGCATCGAGGCGCGCCCGTGGTCTGCCTGTCTATGCCGCGTTCAAGTCGCTGGGTAAGCAAGGCATTGTTGACCATTTAGATAACTGCTGCGCATTAGCCAAGCGCATGGCTGATATTTTGCGGGAAGTGGACGGCATTACCATTCTTAATGATGTGGTGTCGAATCGATTCTCAGCGCAATTTGGCACAGGTGATGTGGAATATCGCAACGAGCTAACCGCGCGCGTGGTACATAGGCTGCAGCAAGAGGGATACCTTTATCCTTCAACATCAGGCTACAAAGGCCTTAAGACCATGTTGTTCTCAGTGCTGAATTATCACACTTCAGTAGAGGATATTGATATTTCAGCAAATAAGATCATTGAAGCGTTTAACATCGAAAAAGCGTTACTGCCTAAGTCGGTTTAACCTAATGAATTCAACGAGCAAAGAGAGTGGAGGAAGTATGACTCAGCAACGATTTGTAGGTTATAGCCTAGCCGTATTGGTTTATTTAACTGTACTCAATTTCTTTAATGAGTTTTGGCACTGGGTTTCCATCGAGTCCTTTAGCATTTCACTTATTGCAGCATTACTTTTGCTGACGCTACTTAAGTTGTCGATTAAAACTGAGCATAAGGTGGCCGCCTTTTTTAAGGCTAAACCGGGCAGGGCTGCAAAAGTATATAGAGGCATTAGCACCTACATTATCTTGGTGGGCAGCAAGTTTATGATCCTTGAAGCGATAAATGTGATGTTTGGCGAAAAGGTCTCATTTAGCGGACCGTTCAATGGCATCGTCGCTTTCTTTGCCGTTGTGTTTACCATTCTCATTGCCGAGTTTGCAGTAGGTAAAATATATGCAGGCTTGAATGACACCAATAAGCTGCAAGTCGCATGCTGATCGGTTAATTCATCAATAGCAAACCGCCTCAATAGGCGGTTTTGTGTTATCTGTAATCGAGCCACTTTCAACATAGAGGGGTTATCGCCAGTTGAGAACACAGGTCCGAAGTTATATGCCTGTTGTTTTTAGTTTGATAAGTCACTCCGCCGTAGCTTTCGCTTCCGTATCTTGGGTAACTATTGAGCGGGTATTTGTTGATATAGAAGATCCTGATCACTATTTGCATCCACTAAACAGTTAGACAGAGTATGTTTTGATAGATTAGTAAGATTGAAAACTAAGGGTAATACAGTTGATGATAAGACAGGCTAGAGAGGTAAAACTACTCGATATTGCAAGAGAGCTGATTCTAGAGCAGGGCATGGTATCGTTTAAGTTCACCGATATAACTAAACGAGCAGAAGTGTCTCGAGCCACACTGTACAAGTATTTTTCAGGCAAAGAAGATGTGCTGGTGAGTCTGTTTGTTCATGATGCGGGTATTACTAAGCAGATGTTATTAAACATTCAAGCTGATACCACGCTAAATCATCGAGAGAAGATTTTGCTGAGCTTACTAGCACCTGTTGCAAGTTCGATGGAAACATTAAATCGGTCTGGCACTTTATTGTTAAGTGCCAATCCCGGGATTTTTATGTATGCGAGCGATACGCAAAAAGCTCGACTTGAGCAGATCGTTTCTGAGATAAGACAGATAACCCTCGAGTTTTGGTTGACTCCCTTTAAGCAAGGGGAAATGGGCGTTACTCAAGAGCTGTTAGAAGAGGTGATGGCATTAACCTTTCCTTATCAAAGAGGTTGTATTGTGATCCCTCAAAGTGTGATGACGGTAGGCAAGCACATTCATTACCCTTTAAGAAAGGTATTTGAGAACCTGTTGAAGTCGACAGAGGCATTAAGTTGGTGCGAAGAGCACGCAAATGTTGATTATGAAAAAGTCTTGATCGGCATTGGGCGGCATAAAAAAGAGGGCATGATTGCCTGTTAGAGCTTGCTCTGACAGGGCGGTTTGTTTTGCTTCAATTACACAGAGCCGCTCTAGTTGGGCCCTGTGTTGTCATATCATGCTGGTACTTTTATTTTCGGGAACAGATTCAATCAGTGGCTGCAGTAAGGGACAGTTTGCTTTAGCCTGCTTAACAACATAAACCACGATATTTTGCACATCATTTCTTTCACTCGTTAACGTGCATATCGCGCTGCCCATACAGACATGAATAAAAGGTTCTGTCTCGATATCGGCACTGTTGTAGGCCTCTTCGATATAATCTCGTGCTGAAGAGGCGATGTAATTACTCACAGTTCCTATTGATACTTGAGCAAAAATCCTGGGATGAATTTCAAGAGAAGCGCTTATGTAGTCCTCTATCCTACTGGCGACCTTGGCGATTTTATATTGTAGTTTTATCGAGCCGATTAGCCCCATAGCGTACGCTCTTGCACTATGACGCCATTAGACTCAACTAATACATCTAGGTAATCTTTAAGTAATAATCCCCAGCCTAAGTAGAAGTTAGTTTTAGCGTGCTTAATCGTTAGCTCTGCCACTCGATATGCCCATGGTGCTAAGTGCTCAGCAACGACGGCTTGCAACTCAAAAGTCTTGTTTTGTTTAATGGTATATTCCACAAGTTGCAGCACCAGTGATAAGTGGTCGATAGGTTGGTTATCACCATCAATGGTATTGATCGTTATACCTAAAGCGTCGATGCGATCTTGTAGCTTTTGCGTGCTGGGCCCACATAATAAGTTATCTTCACTAAGGTAATACGAGCCCCATAGTGGCACTTTCATCTTACCAGGACCGATAAAAAGCTGATTAAAATCGAGTCGTAGTTCAGGTAACTGCTCACTGCTATATTGCTTCATGTAGTTGCTTATAAGTGCAACACCTTCGCTGCGGGTTTTACTTTCAGACAGTAATGGATAGCACAGGTTGAAGTTATTTTCTTGATACATCTCCAGTATCTTATCGCTAGGGTCATGATACATATTGGCGGCTAAGATTGGGGTTATTTCAGCTAATGCGTTATTCATATTTACTCCAGTATAAAAGGCGGCCAAGTGGCCGCCTTGAAGATATATCTACTTATCTAAGCTAGGCTCGTACTGGTAGAACTCAAGACCAGAAGTTGGGCCCACGTTACACCAAGTTGATGTACCAAAGTACAGCTTATCGTCGATATCGACGACGTTACGGACACCATTAGAGCACTGGTTACCGAAACCGTTAGTGGTTAGCTTACGTGCTTTACCGTCAGCTTCGATAATCGCTAGATCGCCACCTGGAATAAATTCATCAGTTAGACCGTTCGCTTCCATCTCAGTTTTTGTGTAATCGTACATCCACATGGCTGGGTTGTTAGCCATTTGATTCTTCCACTCACCGTTCTGGAATACGATGCCGTCGAATAACATGTACTCACCAGCATAGGCATTGAATAGCAGATCATGTAGACCAGAGAATGCATCGAAGAAGCCCCAGAATAGCTTGCCGTCTTTGGCAATTGAGGTCCAAGAGTAAACGTTACCCGGGTTGCCCATGCCAGCCTCGCCATGAGTAGGCTTCTTGCCGAGTAAGTTTGGTGTCGCTTTCCAGCCGTTACCATCGTTAACTTGCATGGTCTCGTAGCCGTATAGCAGCTCTACCTTAGAAGTGTCACCATCGCTAACCGCATCGATATTGTTAAGGTCAATACGGAAGATCGAAGTCGCGCGCCATTCGTTGATCATAAACTCTTTGTGATTGATCTCTTTATTCGCATCAATGACTGAGTAATCATGTGGGTCAAGACCTGTTAACTCAGTAAATAGCTCAGGATCGGCCTTAGCAAAGTGCTTATAAGCCGCATCAGTGCCTTGATGGTAAGTACCAAAGTACATGTAGCCATCGTTTATCGCACTCGTGCCCCACTTGGCACCCCAGCGACCTTTGGTGTCTGGATCATATTGATCCATACCAAATACTTCGCGGAACGTAAGCTGGTTATCAACACTGTAACCAGCAGTAGGGATCGGATCAGATATGAGAATGACAGACTCTTTGTACTTATCGTTACGTTTACCTTCTTGGTAGACAAAAGGATGCGCAGAAGCTGACATGATCAGACGCTCAGTACCATCAGTATGAGTGAATTGGCGCCAGTCACCAACCATACCGTACTGGACACCATCGGCAGTTTCTTCGTTATCAAGTTGAGTCGAGACTTTACTCCAGCCAGTGCTGGTCAGTGGATCTGTGCCTTCGATATTACCACCAGCAAACGGATCATCTTGTGTACCTACCCAGCGCAGTAGTTGAGTTGGACCATCCCCCGCTTGGGTCATCCCTGTTTCTGCACCAACAAGAGTGTAGAAGCCTGTCGTACCATCTTGGTGCTCTAAGGTGCGGAAGCGACGAGTCGTGTCACCAACAATATCGCGGTAGCCGATGAATGAGCGCTCCTTAGCGTTGAATACGAATAGGCGTAGACGTCCTTGATTTTCAGTCGTCTTCCAATGTCCGGCAACGAATACTAGATCACCAACAGTACCTGCTGCACGGAAGCCATAAGTGTTGTTGATAGGCTTGAATGCTTCGGTGAACTCAGGGCCGCCAGATGTCAGCATGCTTTCATGAATAACTTCTTTTTCGCCAGTGCGGAAGTTGTAGATGAAGATCTGTGATGGTGTGCCAGTGGTTCCCGGTACAGAGCAACCAGTAGTCTCACTCTCAAACGTGGTCAACTGAATAGGCATGCCGATATTTTGGTATGGCCAGACACACCAACCGTTAGAGATGGTACCCATCCATAACTCTTCACCATTTTCAGCGCTGTCATAGACGGTAGTGCCCCAGGGGTAAGAAGCGTTACGCATCTCTTTGTATCCTGCAGGCATGGTATTTTCCCAATCTCGCAGAGGATCGTACTCATTACTAGGGCTGGTGGCACTGTAAAATGCACCATCGACAATAGTACGACCGGCATGCACAAAAGGACCATCTACAACTGGAGGGGCAACGGGATCTGTAGGGTCTGTTGGATCATCCGGCTCTGTTATTGGGCATTCATCAGGGCTTGTTACTTCTGAACCGTTTTCGCAGACATATATCGTTTCTGAGTCGTCATCAGAGCAGCCGGTAACCATAGCACCTGCAAGCAGGATAGCGACAAGAGAAAGTTTAGTATTCATGTTATACCTCGTTTGGATTTACTACAGAACCGGCACCTGAACCTACAGGTTGGCCGTCTGGATGTACTCTAAGAATTAGATTGGGTTTGGTAATGCTTGCTGCCGGTAGCGGGGCAATTTCAGCCGTTTCACCGTATTTGGCGCGCAGCTCATCGATGGGACCAAAGTCCAATGCACGATGAATGCAGCTATCAACACACATCGGCTGTTTACCTGCATTAAGGCGGTCGATACAGCCGTCACACTTGGTCATTTTGCCTCGAGCCTCATCAAGTTGCGGCGCGTCATAGGGGCAGGCCTGAGCGCAAGATGAACAGCCGATACAGATGTCGTCATGCACTAAGACTAAGCCGTCTTCGATACGCTTATGCATAGCACCCGTCGGGCACGCTTTGGTGCAAGCTGGGGTATCACAGTGGTTACACGAGATTGATGTGTAGTAGGCAAAGACAGATTGGCTGAATACGCCATTACCATTGTCGGTGCAGCTTCCGCCTGCATATTCATATACACGGCGAAAGTTACGTCCTACATTCAGGTCATTCTTATCTTTACAGGACACCATACAGGCCTTGCAGCCTGAGCAGATTGCTGTATCAACATAGAATCCTAATTGCATGTTTTGCTCCTATGCCGAGTAGACTTTGACTCGGTTAGTATTAGATCGGAATGACTTAGCAACCGGGCTCGGCTTACTATCGGTTAAGGTATTTGCGCAGCCACCCACATCGATATCACCCTTCATTCGGCGCCACTGGCCTTGCGGCATAGCGACTACGCCGGGAACAATTCGTGGCGTTACACGGACGGTGATTTCAAGCTTGCCTCTGCGGCTCTCAACGATGACCTTTTGACCGTTGAGAACGCCAATGGAGCCTGCGTCTACGGGGTTTAGCCATAGGTGATGCTCTAGAACCTCATTGAGCCATGGGGTACTGGCATGAATACTGTGGGCACTGTGTTTACCGTGATAGTTAATGCACTGCAGTGGATACTCAGAAGCGGTTGCATCTTCGTATGACTCATCACAGGCAAAGTACACGGGGAGTGGATTGATCTCGTCGCTGCCTTCGGCTTGGGATTGTTTACTCTCAAAATATTGCGAGTAGATCTCGATCTTGCCGCTGGGTGTACCTAGTGGGTTGGTCGCCGGGTCGCTGATGAAGTCACGAATTTTCCCCACGTTTGGGTGTTCAGGCGCTTGTTGGCGCTGTGGGCCGAAACTGACAAACTCCTCAAAGGTGTCGCCTTGGATCCAAGGGTTACTCTTCTTAAATTCCGAGTAAACTTTGCGTACTTGATCTAAATAGGTCATACCACCATTGGTGAACTTACTGCCTATACCGAGTTTATCGGCGATCATATGACAGATATCGTAGGCCGGTTTGCATTCAAACATCGGCTCGATTGAAGGTGTGATGCCGTATGCATACATTAAAGAGCCACAATCCATCTTGTTGTAGCTTTGGATGACATCGTACATCTCAAGCCAGCTGACTTCTGGCAGGATGATATCGGCGTACTTAGCCGATGCAGTCATATGCTGTTCAACCACAACCACGTAATCGACTAAGCTTTCGTCGTTAAGCAGACGGTCGGCTCGGTTAATATCGCCGTTCTGGTTTGCCAGCATATTAGAAGATGCTAACCACAAGAAGCGCACGTTAGTATCTAGTGGCTTATCGGCTGCCATAAGTTCAGGATCTGAGTAGCGAACGTCATGGGTGCTTGGCTTCATCTGAGTACCAAACTCGATGGCATCGAGGTGCGATGCCGCAGGAATCGTCACGTCCATGATTTTCATGTTCATCAGATCTTTCAGCGTATCTGCTGGCATCATGGCGTAATGAGACAAGCCACCATTGCCTGGCGTACCGCCGTGGTTCATGCCTGCGCCGGAGATCTTACCGACCAGCAGTGGCAACATCATCACTGCGCGCGCATTATTCTCGCCGTTACCCTGGCGTTGAGGACCAAAACCTTGGGTGACAAATGGTGCTGCAGCCGTACCAATCGCCTGTGCTATTTCACGGATCTTCTCTGCCGGAATACCACAGATGGCTTCGGCGCGTTCGGGCGTTTTAGCAATGCCATCGGTGATACCAGTGATGTATTCCACGTACTTATCGTGGCCATAGGTGTACGTCTCAAGGAAGGGGATATCAGCGTATCCATCTTCTATTAGTACGTTTGCGATTGCCTCACACAATGCTGCATCAGTACCGGGGCGGATAGGTACCCACTCGTCAGTCGCTGTTACTGCTGTATCGGTGAATCTTGGATCGATATAGTAGGTCTTGAAGTTGTTTTTCTGCTTAACATTTAGATACTCATAACCAGAGCCTGCGCCGCCAAGGCGAGCCTCCATAGGGTTATAGCCAAAACAGACCATCAGATCGCTGCTTTCTAGGCTGCGCAAGCTAGAGCCAGTATTCCAAAAGCCAACGGTATCGCCAGCGTTAGAGGCAAGGTAGCCATACATGCCTGCAGACCCTTCACGATACTGTGATGCCGAGTAATCGTTATGGAAGAACAGGCATCCACCCGCCATATTCAGCAGACGTACACTCGATTGGGTTACGCCTGTGTTTAGGTCGTGAGAGCCACCACCAAGCGGCATGAAGATGGCATTTTTACCATATTGTGCGTAAGTCTTTTGTAGCGCCTCGGCAACACTGGTTACGGCCTCTTCCCAGCTGATGCGAACGAACTCATCAGAGCCACGGCGTCCTACACGTTTCATTGGATACTTGAGGCGATCATGGTTGTAGACTTTCTGACGCATAGAGCGTCCGCGCGGACAAGGACGGATCTCATGATCGAAGCTGCTCCAATCATCAGTTCTTTTGCCTTCGGTTTCGATGCGTGTGATCACGCCATCTTTACTGTGCACCTTTAAAGGACATGCTTGCCAGCAGTTGCTGGCGCATGTTCCCCATGTTGTACCTTCTCCAGCGGGAGGCAGCACGGGATCATTAGGGGGCAGCAGAGGATCGCTAGCACTGCTGCTGTCACAGCCGGTAACAGTGGCTACCGCAGTTGCAGCTGCGGTGAATTTAAGAAACGTACGACGTTCCATAATGATTACCTCAAAGCTTTATTGTGAAAAATGCACCGATCTTGTGGTCGGTGTAATTTTGATTGAGGTCAGCAATAGAGTTGATGGCTTCAATCGGTTGGTTGGCGTAATTCGTGTCGTAGTGGCGTTCGTAGGTGTAAGCTAAACGAGTCGAGAAACGCGTATTGATGCGGTAATCCATATGGATTTCAGCAAGGTGTTGATACTGGTAGTAGTCACCCATTTCGGTGGTATCTACCGAGGTGTCACTGCCTGAAAATGAGAAGGTGTAGGAGCTGCCGACAGAGATGTCTTCATTGATTTGGTACTGCTTTAGACCAAAACCAAAGTAGCTAAACTCATCCGCAATCTTAGTGTTATGCAGTTCTAGACTGTCGATGGTTTGAGTACCCGCGTAGGCATTGAGTACTAACTGGTCATTGAAGCGATAGAAGCCGTCTAGGTTGACAAGCACTTCATCAGATTCCTTCAATGCAGAGCTATTGGAGTAGTCATCACTGGCTAAGGTCACTTTGAGGTTAGCGCCATAGTTGTTGTGGCTATAGCCCAGACCAAGCTCAGTGCTGAGGCGGTCTCTATCGGCAAGGTAGTACTTCTCAAAGATGTCGTCGCCAATACGATAATCAGAGCCGGTGCGTTCACCGCTGCTGAGTTTAACGTGAGAGTTAAGCGCGCCTACGCGGTAGTCAATACGAGCAAATAGCTCATTCTCTTGGGTCTCTTCACGGTCACTGTCTGAGCGAGTACGGTCATTTTGCTCGAAACCGGCGCTAAATTTAGCACTGCCTAAACGGTAGCTAGCATCGACGCCGTAGCGAGTCTTGCTGGTATCGATTGGTGTGTTAATAGCGTCGAAGAATTGATAAGAGCCGCTGACATTATCGCGGTCACTGTAGCTGTAGAAACCTGCTAGCTTAATGCCTGCAAAGCGAGAGCTGATGCGAGCGTTATAGTCGAGGGTTTCCACTTCACCGTCGAAGTTTAAGATAGGTACTAATGAGTTTTCTTGCTCAATCGCATCATCTTGAACCATCTTGCCAGAGGCAGCGCTCATGCTTAGGCGAGTAGTGCCGAAGTTAAGGCCGCCTTTTACGCTAGCTTGTTGAGCACGGTTATCAGCATCGATACCATTATTGTCAGTAAAGTCTGAATTAAAGGCGGCAACGCCTAGGTTCCAGAAATCACCGTGCAGTTGCACACCCGCATTCATCACTTGAGTTGTATGGTCGATGGCCTCTAAGTAGTTAGTAGGCTTAGGGTCAACGACAGAGCTAATGCGCTGACCTTGTTTGTCTTCCGAGCTTGCCTTTACAAAAGCGGTCACCAACTGAGTTTGGTACTTAGCAGCAGCCGATAACTGCTTACGCTCGGCGCCAATATCGTTATCATCGAGGTTCCAGCGGTCAACATAAGCTAGCTCCAGAGCGACATCGCCGTATTTAGCAGTAGCTTTTAGATAACCATTGTCGGCACCTGCGTTTTTAGCATCAACGCTGTAGTGCTGGCTTTGGATATCGGCACTGACACCATATTGATTATCTAAGTGAGTGCTTTGCTCAGTCATCACGCCAACAGTGTTGTGTTGCTCCGGAGCGGCACAACGCTGACAGGCGTAGTTTTTTTCAATGTGTTGCGGCACAGAAAAGTTAGCTGCACTGGCGTTGGCTGAGAGAACAGCTAGCGCCACTAAAGTAAGTTTTGCGGTCATTGGTGACTCCTATTTCTCAAACAAGTGGCCAGAAGGGTGGTTAGAGCCATGAATTTTGTTGTGGCAATTCATGCACGATTGACCTTGAGTAAAACCGTCTAAGCTGTTGTGTACATCACCAGGGTGACCAGCTTGGTTATGGCAGCTCTGGCATAGTTGAGGCGCACGACTATTGAGTAGATTGTCGTTAACAGAGCCATGAGGGTCATGACAGGTGGTGCAGTCTTCAACTACAGGAGAGTGTTCCCATAAAGTTGGCCCACGTTTTTCTGCATGGCAGCTATAACAGGTGTCATTTACTGCTAGCGGCATTTCTTCATGAGGGTTGTGGCAATCGCTACACTCTAGGTGCTCTAAGTGAGTCGAACGCTTAAACTGAGCAGACTCTTGCTGCATATGACAATTTGCGCACTGAGCTTGAGGTTGCTCAACGGCTAGCTGCGCCTGATGAATCTTGTGACAATCACTACAGGCTTGGTCGTGGAATGGAGTGTGCTCTTGAGTATGGCAAGACTCACAAACGCTGTTACGGCCTTCGACTGAGATTTCGTCGCCGAAAGTGAGCATGGGCTCATTTTTACCTTTGTGTTTACCTTGAGGACCATGGCAAGCTTCACACTGCAGACCAGCCATTGGTCCCTTATTAGTATCACCGTGTGGCGTATTAAAAATTGCCATCACAGATTGAGACTTCTTGTGACACACAAGACAGGTGTCAGCACCTTTCTTGGAATACTTAGCTTCAGTGAATTTATCAACCAGCTGTTGCTCTAAAGGAGTAGTGCTCTCCTTTGCTTGCACACTGTGCACAGTCAGTGAGGTTATTAGCGTTAAGCCTATTAACACCCAGATTTTAATTAAGATATTCATCATCTATCCCACACTTATTATTTCGAAAGTAAATGGTTTTTTATGTCTTAGTACCTAGTTTGAGATAATTGTAGAGACAGGTGTCTACTTTTTCGGTGATGAATGTCACAGCAAAATAAACATGTGTGTACTGCTGTGTGTTATTTTGAGGTTGTTCAAAAAAAGCGCTGCGTTGTGACGGTGATCAGCTATTTTATTAACTGATAAACTCATTTTTTAGGGCTTTGGTGTGATGTTTGTTGGCTTTGTGGTCTTGCTGTGATCAAGCTTGTGTTTGCGGGGGGGTGGATTTAGTCTTTGGTTGACAACTGTCTATCTTGGCTCGTGTGGTCTACGTGTTTTGTTTGCAATCAATACCTGCATACACCTTGAGAAAAGGTGCTTTGAACCATGAGTGTGGTTAATTTAAAAGCACTCATGGTTCATTTTTTCAGACTATTTAGATCGTGGGGCTAGGGGAAGGCGCACTGCATTTATACATTGCTATAAACCGGCGACAAGCTTGAAAAACAGACATAAAAAAATGCCAGTAAGCTTAACTTACTGGCATTGTTGTTTAGCGGGTAAACTAGTCGATACTAGATAGCGCTACTCATTTACGTGGGACTAATTCACACGAAAGTTAGTTAACACGGTGCTAGTTTACGCGGTACTAATTCACTCAATACTAGTTCACACGGTATTTGGCAATCAACTCTTCGTCTAGCTCGATACCTAAACCTGGCTTGTCGCAAACGGCTACATAACCGTTGTCGAATTGCAGTTGGTTTTTCACTAAGCTAGTGAACAGTGGGCTGCTGCTCTGAGAGAACTCCATTAGCGTGCCTTGCTCACAAGCCGCTAAGAAGTGCACTGAAGCATGCAACAAAATACCTGTGCTGAAACCATGAGGGATCAACAATACAAGCAGATCTTGTATTCGTTGCGGGTTTATATTGCGCTGACCCACCAAGATTATGACTTATCAGATAGCGCTTCTAGCCATCAGGCGTTAGTGCAAGCTATCTGTTCAGGTAATGCTGTTATGGCAGCCGAGCAAGCAAGGGATAATATTACACCAATGTTCCGCAGCGATGCATTGCAAACCAATTAGTGTCGAGTATTAGCCATCTTTGAGTCGGCTAATCGCTAAAGTTAAACTCCATAAAAACAAACAGGCCCATTTAGCGAGTAGCCAAATGGGCCTATCTTTTAGCTAGCGTATGCAATGAGCGGATTAAACAAAGCTCATAAACAAGCCTGCAATCGTTGCTGCCATTAGGTTAGACAAGATACCAGCAAATAATGCCTTCAAACCTAGTGATGCAATTTCAGAGCGGCGCTCTGGCACTAAACCACCAATACCGGCAATCGCAATCGCTACCGTACCTAAGTTAGCAAAGCCACACAGTGCGAATGATAAAATCACTTGGGTGCGCTCAGACATCGGCATACCAGTTGCTTCAACAATGGCATCACCGCTTAGGTATGGTGCAAGGTTGATATAAGCAAAGAACTCGTTGATCACAATCTTCTGGCCGATGAACGAACCTGCTAATAGCGCTTCATCCCACGCCACACCCATCAACCATGCAACAGGTGCGAAAAGGTAACCAAGGATCAGCTGTAAGCTTAGGCCGTCAAAACCAAACCAGTTACCAATGCCACCTAACATACCGTTCATTAATGCCACTAAGCTGACGAAGGCAAATAGCATAGCGCCCACAGCCATGGCTAACGATAGACCGTTCATGGTGCCGGTTGTCGCAGCATCAATAATGTTAGCTGGTGGATTTTCTTCAACAACCGTTAGGTCTTGATCGTTTACTTTCTCGGTTTGCGGAATTAATAACTTAGCAAACAATAGACCACCTGGCGCTGCCATAAACGAAGCCGCTAACAGGTATTCCATCTTAATGCCAAGCTGGGCATAACCGGCTAGCATGGTGCCTGCAATCGAGGCTAAACCACCACACATTACCGCAAACAGCTCGGCACGGCTCATCTTAGGAATATAAGGCTTAATTAGCAGTGGCGCTTCAGTCACACCTAAGAAGATGTTAGCACTGGCAGACATAGATTCTGCTTTGCTGGTATTAAGGATTTTCTGCAGTGCGCCGCCCACGATGCGAACTACCCATTGCATAATGCCGAGATAGTACAGCGCCGCCGAAATCGCCGAGAAAAACACGATAATCGGTAGCACTTTAAAGGCGATAACGAAGCCACCTGGGCCAAACAGTTCATACATCTTATCGCTAACAAGGCCGCCAAACATAAACGACATGCCTTCGTTGCTGTAGCCAATCACGGTTGAAACCGCTTCAGCCATATTAAAAATAACGGCTTGGCCAAACGATGAATAGATGACAAACGCACCCATAATTAACTGCAGTAAAAACGCCAAACCAACCGTGCGGTAGTTAATGGCTTTACGGTTTTCAGACGCCAAAAAAGCCACTGCGAGTAGGGTGATGATGCCAACGATACTGATTAAAATTTGCATGTATTTTGTCTATTACTATCTAAGTTGATGAAAGGAGAAGGCTAGTGTTCTCCCCTCATATATTGAAAACGATGCTTAAAGCATTCTTTAAAGCAATTAAGCGTTAAATTAGCGTTTTTAAAGCGAGCGAAAGCGGGCGGGAATACGCTTGTTATTCCCGTCACTCATCTTGTCGCTTAGGTGTTGTTGCTAAAACTGGCTTTAAAAGGTCTTAATTAATGCCTTGATGACATCAAGCACATAAACCTGACAGTCAATCGCGGTTTGCGGCTCAAAGTCTTGCTTATGTTGGTCGGTATTAGACAGTACGCGAATACTCACAAAAGGTAGTTTGTAAGCTTCGGCAACTTGCGCAGCCGCAGAGGTTTCCATCTCTTCAACTGAAGTGCCCATGGTTTCGTGGAACCAGTTAATACGGTCAACTTCTCGGTTCCATTCGTCACAGCTACCAATTCTACCCACAACCACTTTGCCTTGGGTGTAGCTGCTTGCTTGCGACAGGGCGATTTCAACAAGCTTTGGGTCGGCTTTAAAGTGGTTATGCTCAACCACAACGCCGTTTTCACGCAGGTACATTGGCATATCGAAGTTCTGCCAAGTCGTTGGGTGTATGCCTTGGCCTTTTTCTACGAACTCAATCTTGTAAGCACCCATGTTAAAGCTGGTTGCACCAATCACGATGTCAGAGCGGAATAGCTTAGGATCGTGGCCACCAGAGGTGCCCTGATTGATGATCACTTTTGGCTGGTAGTGCGCAATGCCCAAAGTGGTAGAGGCGGCGGCGTTAGCCAAACCAATCTCGGTACGCGACACCACAACTGGGTAGCCATCTAATAGACCTTGCCAGAAAGTCCACGCACCATATGTTTTTTGTTTTACATCACTAAGGGCGGCAACAAGCGTCTCGACTTCAACGTCCATCGCGCCTTGAACTAAGATAGGATTTAGCATTTTTGAGGGTAACTTTTCATTGTGTGACTGTTCAGAGTTTACGTGTTCAGGGTCTAACTTTTCAGCTGTTGGCTGCTCGCAAGTTGGCATGACAAATAACTTCAAATGGAAAGTGCGCGGATGGTAACAACGAGATTTAGGCTAAACAACGAAATGAAAAGTAAAATACTTGTTGCGGTTTCGGTGGTCTAAAAAGCACACAATTTCTGGCTTGAGTCGCTAATTCCTTGATGTTGTAACCACTTATTTTGTAAGGATATTTCAAAAGGTGATTATTTGTTGAACGCATCGCGTTTGGCAATGACTTTAAATTAGAAAACAGTGTTTAAGAAAACAGGCTAGTTAGTAGGGCAGGATTGAGACCGAATTGGGATTTGAGTGGGACTAGAGTAGGGGAATAGAGTAGGGGAATAGAGGGGCTCGGACGGGGAGATAATTGCGTTTGCTTAGATGAGTGAGTGGCGCACTTTTACTTTGAACAAGGGCCACTCATTTTATCATTGGGAATAGGCAGGTGGTGTGCTTAGTAAAACGACCTATCAGCCAACAGCTAGCTTAGCAGTGTCATGCCACATATATGCAGGCATAGCTTGTTTTAGCTTCCATGTAATATTCATTGGTTGAGAGCCTTCATGCTTAACAAAGTCTACAGGGCCAAAATTCACAAATCCCATGGTTTTTCCATATTCATCTTTAGCTTGCTCTCTAACAAATAGGATGAATGTCTTGTTGTTTTCTTGCTGCGTTATATAGCCTAATCCTCTACCAGAGGTTGGCTTGGCACTGTTTTGGGTTTGCCAATGAAATAGCGTAGGGCTAATCGCGTAGTCATGGTACATGGTCGTTGCTGAAAACTGTTTTTCGCATTTATCTAAGGTAACAAACAGCAGTTCAGTATTGGCACCAGCAATATTAAGTATCCCTTCTCTACTGGATGATTTCTTATCAAATGTACTATCGCCAAACGCGACTAATATATGTTCCTTGGGATAACGTACATGCATCTTCAATGGCGAGTTATCCACTACTGCATTGCTAACTGCAGACATTTTAAATTCTTGTGTCGCTAAGCGTTCAATAAGCAGTGAAATAACGTCACTAAGCTCGTCTTGTAGTTTGTTATGTTTTAGTGCAAACAAGCTCTGCTCAACGGTATCAAATCCGGCTTGTTTGCCCGTTTTGTCCCAAAAATCATAGTGACACATGGTTGAAAAAAGCTGATTGTGTTGCTCATCTTTTGGCTCAACACTAGCTTGAGTTGGCACTGAGAAGTTGTTTTCACATAATGCTTTGATGAATCGCAAATAAGAGATAGAAGTGCAGCTTAATAAGCGATTGTTGATAGCACGATAGTAAGCGGCATAAATGGCTAGCTGGTTCTGCTGTATATCTTCACCGCAGCTTGTTTCTATAAGTGCTCGCCAACCACCAAACTTACCTACTTTTACTTTATAGATATCCTCTAATGACAAATCAGGGTAGATATGCAGAAAGTTTGCTAGCGTAAGAGGTAAATCAGTCACGTTAGGGTAGTTTGAAATTAAGTTAAGCAGTCTGTTTTTGTTTAAGGTTGCTAGCGATATGTTCCTTAAGATCATTTGCTGCGTTTTTTCTTGCAGTTCTATTCGGCAGCCTAAAGGTAAATGTGGGAACCCTTGTTTGATCTCTTTGGAAATAGATTGGTTGGTTTTGCCGATAAGCGCTCTAAACTTATGGGAAAAATCATACTCAGGACGAGAGTTACCAACGAAATCAATGACGGTGCAGCACTCTTTATCTTTAGTCAGTCGTAAGCCGCGACCTAATTGTTGAAGAAAGATAGTCAGACTTTCTGTTGGTCTTAAAAACAGTAATGTGTCCAGCTCTGGAATATCGACACCTTCGTTGAATATATCAACCACAAATAGCACGTTAATTTCTTTCGATTTTAAACGTTGCAGCTGAATATCTCGTTCTTTTGAATTGTCACTGGTGAGTACGCCGCAAGGGATATTGCTTAAAGTGAACTTTTGCGCCATGAAGTTAGCGTGATCTTTACTTACGCAAAACGCCAATGCGCGCATTTGCGATATATCTGTAACGATCTCTTCTAAGCTTCGCAGTATTCGCAAGACCCTTTGGTCATTGTAAGTGTAGAGCTTAGTCAGCTCGGCGATATCATAACGGCCTTTTGCCCATGAAATCTTTGTGAGATCGGTGTCATCATCAACTGCGAAGTATTGGAACGGTGATAAATGCCGTTGATTAATAGCTTCTGGTAATCTGATTTCAGCGGCAATGACATTACAAAAGTCTTTAAGAATATCAGCGCCATCATGGCGCTCTGGTGTGGCTGTTAAACCGAGTAAGACTCGAGGTGTAAAGTGTTGCAGAATCGCGCGATAACTGTTTGCTGCTATGTGATGGACTTCATCGATAACAATGTAATCGAAGTAATCTTCGGTTAATTGAATGGTCGCTAGTTGATTGTTTAAGCTTTGGATTGATGCGAACAACTGATTAAACTTTTGTGGTTTATTTTGCCCTACAAGTAGTTCGCCAAACTGGTTACTTTTTAAAACGCCGCGATATGCACTTCTTGCCTGTTTTAAGATTTCCTCTCTATGAGCCAAAAATAAAAACTTAGCTTCAGGATTCTCTGCATAAAATTCAGCGAAATCAAATGCTGAAATGATGGTTTTTCCAGTGCCTGTTGCTGCGACAACAAGGTTTCGATACCTTCCGTGAAGCTCACGTTCTACTTTTAGTTTATCTAAGATTGCTCGCTGATGTGAGTGTGGTTTTATATCAAAATAAAAGCTTTGTGCGGATGTATCGTAGGTACCTCTGGCCTTCTGTAATGCGTTAACTAAGCGCTCTTTGCTTTGAGTCTTACCATCAAAATATTCAAAATCGGGTGACTCCCAATAGGTTTCAAATGTACTGAGAGATTTTTCAATAATATGTGGGATCTCTTGTGAGGTGATCTTTAAGTTCCATTCTAAGCCACTAGTTAAAGCTGAATGCGACAGGTTGGATGAACCGATATAACCAGTATGAAAGCTCGAATTACGCATAAATAGATAAGACTTTGCGTGTAGGCGTTCTCTGTTGGTGTTGTAGCTCAGCTTCACTTCCGTATTTGGCAAAGACGCCAAGAATTCAACGGCTTTAGCATCTGTCGCTCCCATATAGGAGGTGGTGATAATCTTTAGCTGTTTACCGCAGCGAGTAAATTCTTCCAATTCTTTTTTAAAGATCCTGATCCCAGCCCATTTGATAAATGAGACTAACCAATAGATCTTATCGGATGACTGGATCTCACGCTTAATCTCAGTTTCAAGAGATACGCCTGCATTGCTTCCACAAAATAACTCGCTCTGAGTGAGTCCTGTTAGTGGCATGATGCCTTCAATATACTTTGGGAAATCTGAGGATATTGGGTTTTGCTTGTCGAGCAATGCTGTCAGGATCTTGCCTTGGCTATCAATGAGATTTTCGGTGATGAGTTCACTATCGCGAATGTTAGCGCTAAGCCATTCGATGACTTTATTGGCTAAACTGATTTGCTCAAAAACACGGTTATCGCTACTAGGTACAGAGTCTATCGCTATTTCGATAATTCGAGTCAAAAAGCGAGAGAGCCAAGAGGCGGCTTCACCATTTTCTAATGAACGTTCGCCAACATAGAAAGCTTTTCGATCTAATTTCTGCTCGACTAACTGAGTTATCAGTTGCTCATATATGCCGGTTTGGTTCATTAAAAGTGCTTTTATTATTTGAAGTTAGCTAAGAATAACTGAATTGATTAATAGAAATAAGTAGTGATGTTTAATCTTATTACCTGAACTTGAATTACTGATTTGCAGCCAACAAAAAGCCCAACATTTAGCTGGGCTCTTTTTGTCAAAGCAATTTGTTCAAACGAAGAAAGCTTATTCTACGTTCTGGATCTGTTCACGCATTTGCTCGATAAGCACTTTAAGCTCTACCGCAGCAGCGGTTACTTCTGCACTGATTGATTTCGACGCTAGGGTGTTTGACTCTCGGTTGAACTCTTGCATCATAAAGTCTAGACGGCGGCCTTGTGCGCCACCTTTCTTAAGAATGCGGCGTGTTTCAGCTACGTGGGCGTCAAGACGGTCCATCTCTTCGGCAACGTCCATCTTCTGTGCTAGCAACACCATCTCTTGCTCCATACGAGCAGGGTCTAGCTCACCGGTGATTTCGGCTAAACGGTTAGTGAGCTTGTCACGCTGCCACTGCATGACTTGTGGCATGTGCTCACGCACTACAGCTACTTGCTCAACGATTTGGTCAAGGCGGGTTTGTAGCATGGTGTTGATTGCATCGCCTTCACGGCCACGGGCTTCGATAAATTGATCGATTGCCGCATCAAAAGCCACTAACAACTCTTTGCCTAGTGCGTCCATGTCTTGCTCTGAGCCTGACATCACACCTGGCCAGCGTAGTACGTCAACCACGTTTAGCTCGCCTTGGCCTGCTTCGTTCTTCACCCAGTTAGCGGCATTGATAATTTGCTTAGCTAGATCTTGGTTTAGCTGTAGTTCGCTGTCGTTCTTTTCGTTTAGGTCATAGCGAAGGTTAACTTCGACTTTACCGCGGTTTAGGCGTTTACGTAGACGATCTCTAAGAACAGGCTCCAAGCTGCGGAAATGTTCTGGTAGGCGCAGGTAAGTTTCTAGGTAGCGCTGGTTAACTGAACGGATTTCCCAAGAGGCGGTGCCCCAATCTGCTTTGTGCTCAATGCGAGCGTAGGCTGTCATGCTTTGGATCATTGATGATTTCCAGTGTGATTCGTCTAAGTGAGTTGTGATTATATACCCAAACAAATTGTAGGTGCATTTAATTTGCTCATGCTGCCGCTTTGTAAAAGAGTGCTTTAGGGCTTTCATAGCGTCGATTGCGGTTATTGCGAGCTTATGCGCAAAATCAGCAGGCTGTTTTCTGCTGAGTTTACGGATTCAGATAGCATAGTGGCGCACATGTCCCTATAATATGCAGCCAAATTACCCCATGCCCTTAAATACAGGAATTCATCATGCGCCCAAGCAACAGAACTCCAGCACAGTCTCGCCCTGTGACTATTACTCGCCAGTTCACTGCTCATGCCGAAGGTTCGGTTTTAGTAGAATTTGGTGACACCAAAGTACTGTGTACCGCTAGTTTTGAAGAAGGCGTACCGCGTTTCCTTAAAGGCCAAGGCCAAGGTTGGGTAACTGCTGAATATGGCATGTTGCCACGTTCGACTCACAGCCGCATGCAGCGTGAAGCCGCTCGTGGTAAGCAGTCAGGTCGTACGCAAGAAATCCAACGTCTAATCGGCCGTTCACTGCGCGCTGCAGTAGATATGAAGTTGCTAGGCGAAAACACCATTGTTATCGACTGTGACGTGATCCAAGCTGACGGTGGTACGCGTACCGCTGCGATTACTGGTGCATGTGTTGCATTAGTTGACGCGCTTAACTGGGCTCGTGGTAAAGGCATCTTGAAGACTAACCCACTTAAGTTCCTTATTGCTGCGGTAAGTGTTGGTATTTATAAAGGCGAGCCAATCTGCGATTTAGAATATATCGAAGACAGCGCTGCTGAAACTGACATGAACGTGGTAATGACTGAGACCGGTAAGATCATCGAGATCCAAGGTACTGCAGAAGGTGAGCCATTTAGCCATGAAGAGCTATTGAGCTTACTTGATTTAGCTAAGCACGGTATTCGCGAAATCGTTGATACTCAGAAAGCTTCATTAAGCTAATCATCGTTTTTGTTATTAGGGCCCTACGGGGTCCTTTTTGTAAGTAAAGAAAAACCAAATAATACACAAAGTATTATCCCCTACATTTTTAAGGAGAGATTGTGAAAGCCTATCAACGTGAGTTTATTGAATTTGCCCTAGAACGTCAGGTACTTCGATTTGGCGAATTTACGTTAAAGTCAGGCCGCACTAGCCCTTATTTCTTTAACGCAGGCCTGTTTAATACGGGTCGTGACTTAGCGCGTCTAGGTCGTTTCTATGCTGCGGCGCTAGTTGACTCTGGTATTGAGTATGACTTGCTATTTGGCCCTGCATACAAGGGTATTCCAATCGCGACGACGACTGCTGTTGCTCTGTGCGATCACCACGATATCGATATGCCTTACTGCTTTAACCGTAAAGAGAAGAAAGATCACGGTGAAGGTGGCAGCTTAGTAGGTAGCGAGCTGCAAGGCCGCGTAATGCTAGTTGATGACGTGATCACAGCCGGTACCGCGATTCGTGAATCAATGGAAATCATTGAAGCGCATAAAGCAGCATTAGCTGGTGTGTTGATTGCACTAGATCGCCAAGAGAAGGGCAAGGGCGAGCTTTCTGCGATTCAAGAAGTTGAGCGTGACTTTGGCTGTGACATCGTGTCTATCATCAAGCTTGAAGACTTGATCAACTACTTGTCTGAAAAGTCAGGTATGGAAGCAGAGCTTGCAACGGTAAGCGCTTACCGCGACCAGTATGGGATTTAAAAGATAAGCTCAGATTGCTAGAGCGTTCGCGAGCTCACTTCGAGAGCGCTCACAAGTTCGATTCTAGAAAAAAGCAAAAGCTATTTGGCTTTTGCTTTTTTGTTTTCAGTCTCTCGCAGCGGCATGCCGCGTTCTAGAAGAGCCGAAGGCTCGCTCTCGAATCTGCTTTGACTTTTCGTGAGGCCGAAGGCCGTCCTCGAAGCGAAGCGTCCTAGAACCTAGAACCTTCTTTTACCTAATTACTTAGCTCTTAGTTGCTTAACTTTTAGTTACTTAAGAATTCAGCTCTTGTCGCTGGGTTTGACTTAAATTTGCCGCCAAGTGCTGTGGTGGTGGTTGAGCTGGTTGAGTCCATCACGCCACGTGATTTTACGCAGTAATGCACCGCGTCCATCTTCACTGCCACATCTTGAGTGCCTAATAGCGCTTGTAGCGCCACTAGAACCTGTTGCGTTAAACGCTCTTGCACCTGAGGACGCTGCGAAAAGAAACGCACGATACGGTTTATCTTAGACAGGCCAATGATGTTCTCACGTGGTAGGTAAGCCACGGTAGCCACACCATCGATGGTGACTAAGTGATGCTCACAGGTGCTGGTTAAGCTGATGTCATTAACCTTGACCATTTCATCGAAGCCCATCTTGTTTTCGATGACGGTGATCTTGGGAAAGTTGGCGTAGTCTAAGCCTGAGAATATTTCATCGACGTACATCTTGGCGATACGACGTGGGGTATCCGCTAGGCTGTCATCGCTTAAATCCAGTGACATTAAGGTCAAGACTTCACGCATATGGTGTTCAATCTTGTCTTTGCGCACTTCAGCGGTTAGGTCGCTAGGTAGCATAGGCGTTTCTAAGCCGCGCTCCATTAATGCAGCCTTTACGATTTGAGCAGATTCACTGAGGATTGCTTCTCTTGATGTCATAAGTTCCTCCTTCACCATAAATCATCAATGGTGAGTTTCGTATCCTTTGTACTAGGGCCGTGAGTCTCATTGGGAGACTTGGTGATCTCATAAAAATGAACAGTTAGACTGGTAACTGTTTGCATTGTATTTAGAGAGGACGAGAGAATAGCGCTATTTGCTGTAAATATACACCGAAAACCGCATTGGAGATAAGAAAAACCGACTAAATTAGTCGGTTTTTCTATTTTGAGGATTACAATTTAAGATTGGTTTTTAAGAAGCTAAGCATTTCACTGTAGTACTTAGCTCGATGATCATCGTCATAAAAGCCATGGCCTTCGTCATCCATAACTAGCTTTTTAAAGGGGTAATTGTGTGCTTTCAACGCATCTTCAAGGGCTTCAAATTGCTCGATTGGCGCACGCTCATCTTCTCCGCCATGTACTAGCATGATATTAGCCTTTAACTTGTCGACATTGTGAGTAGGTGACATAGCTTTGAGTACCGCTTCATCTTCACCTAGAACCTCTTGGAGGTAGCGTTTACCTGCGCGGCGTCCTTGCACATCGCCTTCATCGAACATCAGCTGTAGATCATAAACCCCAGCAAAACCGATAGCGCATTTAAACAGATCCGGCTCTATCGCAGAGCTCTGAATCGCTGAGTAGCCACCAAAACTTCCGCCTACAATGCAGATGCGGTCTTTATCGACCATGCCTTGCTCGATAACATATTTAGTGGCGTCAATAATGTCGTACTGAATATTTGTGCCCCATTTTTGGTGGCCCGCATTTTCAAAGCCGTTGCCGTAACCACCTGAACCACGGAAATTGATTTGGAGAACTGCTGCCCCTTGGCTGGCAATCATCTGGTTCTGCGGATCGAATCCCCACCAATCTCGCGGCCCATGAGGTCCACCATGTGGGTTAACCACTAAAGGAAGATTTTTCGCTTCCTTACCATGGGGCAAGGTGAGGTATCCGTGGATTTCAACTCCATCTCGACTGGTGAAATGAATCGGCTTAATTTCTGCCATTTTAGTTGAGTCGAGCCATTTCTTCTGCGAGACGAGGTATTCAAGCTTGAAGGCTTTAGTGTCAAACAGGTAGTAGTCGCCAGGGTTACGATCATTAAAGGCTTTAATAAGGATTTTATCGGCATTAGTTGTTTGGCTGACTATGTGGATCTGATACCCAGGAAGTGATGCCAGTAATTGCTTGAGATATTTTGCAGAAGGATCGCTTGAGTCTACAAACTCGTAAGTTGGGTAACCGTTTTCATATTCAACAGCATAGAGCTTCTTGGTGGTCGCGTTGATCCATACGTTGCTTGGATCAACCACGTCATCTTGGCTGACGAGATTTTTATCACCGGTTTTAATATTAATTAGATATATGCCAGCAGGCTTACCTGCTTCACTTGCGGTGACATAGAGGCTGTCTTTGTTATCGCTAAATGCAATAGGTTTTATTGCGTCTAAGCCTAGGTCCAGCTTATCGGTATTCACCCAATTACCATCGTCTCTGTAGTAGAGTTGTGTGTTAACGAAATCTCGGGTACCACTGACAAAACGCACGTTACCATCATGGTCGTTTAGGAAATCAGCATAAGGAATAGGGGCGCTAGCGATTTTCTTCCGTTTGCCCTTGTAAACATCGACACGATAAACCTTCTGACTTTTTTCTTCCCAATTACTCCCTCCGTTACCCCAAGGGAGCGCTTGTACTAGCATATAACGATCATCTTCAGGCATTGGGTCTAAGATATAGGCTGTGGCTCGAATAGGTGTATTTTTTTTAATGTTTGAACCAACTTGTTGCCCGCTCCCTTTATATCCAAATAAATAAGTGGCTTTTGAACCATCGGCATTGACTGCGATTAATTCGCCATAATAGAGGGGGTGATCGCTCCAGCCTTTAAGGTACTCTTTTTGTAGTACCACGCGTTCATCGTTTACCCACTCATAGTGGCCAACTTGGGCATTGCTATCAAAAAATACGGCATGCACCGGATTCTTGTTTGTAGCGTTTAAGATGATGAGCATGTTCTTGCCATCTTTCTTAGAGATAGCACTGAGATAATCTCCGCCAGGAGAGATCTTTACTTGAGAGAATTCTGCAGAACGACTGAAAAGACTCGCTGCATCATCCGTTTTTGCGGATGCGTTACAACTCAGCCAGGCAAAGCATGCCAAGCCAATGATTTTGACAAGTTTCATACAACTTCCTTGTGGAAACAAATGTGAATTTTTAAGTAGTTTCAGTATGAAAAGTAAACTAAAAGTAGGACGGAAACAATAGTTAATGGAGGAAATAGCAGCATATGAGTCATGCTGCTATTGTATTAGAATATTTAGCTTTGAAGTAGTTGCTGCTGAATGAAGTTCCACTGCTCATTGAAATGTTTGGTCGGCTTGAGTTTAAACTCACTACGGACAAACTGAGCGATTCGGCCTTCGGCCACTGCAAGCAGCAGATTGGCTAGCACGGCTTCGTCAAGATTAAAGGCTTTACCTTCACGCAGGCTTTTTTCACGTAAAATCTGCTTTAGGTGAGTCTCAATTTTCGAGAACAGCTGGCTAATACGACTACGTAGACGCTCGTTTTCGCCTAGCAGAGCATCGCCATTAAGTACGCGTGAAATACCTGGGTTGCGCTCGGCAAATACCAGTAGTAACTGCAGCAGTTGCTGACAACGCTTCATGGTGTCTTTCTCTTCGTCCATGATCAGGTTGATCCGCGACAATAGCGACTCTTCGATAAACTCAATCAGCCCTTCAAACATGCGCGCCTTACTTGGGAAGTGGCGGTAAAGCGCCGCTTCTGAAACGCCGACTTCAGCGGCTAGCTTTGCTGTGGTGATCCTTTGTCCTGGGCTTGTTTCTAGCATGGTCGCTAAGCATTGGAGGATATGCTCACGACGGTTTATTTTTGGGCTTGCAGCCATTTATCTGTCCTTCACTCGATTACTACTGAGCGAGACGGCAAGGAAACATTGCTCCATGCTATCCATTAAAAGTGATTGCGCAAAAAGCTCAACAATCAGTTATTTGGTTCCTGAGTGGCCAAATCCACCTGCGCCGCGATCCGACTGGTCAAACTCATCTACAAGTTTAAATTCAGCCTGAACAACCGGTACAAATACCAGCTGCGCGAGTCTATCACCAATTTCGATTGTAAAAGGCTCACTGCCACGGTTCCAACAAGAAACCATTAATGGACCTTGATAATCCGAATCGATAAGTCCAACTAAGTTACCTAGAACGATGCCGTGCTTATGGCCTAATCCTGAGCGCGGTAAAATAATTGCCGCTAGGCTCGGATCGGCAACGTGAATGGCTATTCCCGTTGGGATAAGCACAGTCTCACCCGGCTGGATAACCAATTGGGTATCTGTGATGGCGCGAAGATCCATGCCTGCACTGCCAGAAGTGGCATAAGCGGGTAGTGGGAATTCGGTGCCAATGCGTGAGTCTAAAATCTTTAATTCGATTGGTGTTTTCATCAGTTTTTTATTTTGTTCGCTATTAAAGTAAGCAATTGCTTGGCTAAAGTGTCTTTATCGACAGCGGGTAACTCGGTGCTACCATCACTCCAAAATACGCTTAGGGCGTTAGAGTCGCTGTTAAAGCCAATGGCGCTATTTGATACGTCATTAGCGGCAATCATGTCGAGCTTCTTACATGTTAACTTTCCACGGGCATATTGCTCTACATCATTGGTTTCAGCTGCAAATCCGACGGTGAATGGTCGGGCGGCATGGCTGGCAACGCTGGCTAAGATATCAGGATTTCGCACTAGCGCAAGTTGCATCTGCTCAGCCGATTTCTTGATTTTACTGTCGGCGACTTCTGCGATGCGGTAATCGGCAACGGCGGCGCAGCCGATAAATATTTGGTGCTTGTCAACTTGTGGCATCACCGCATCTAGCATCTCTTGCGCCGACTCTACATCGACTCGGGTGACGCCTGCGGGCGTAGCTAGGTTGACGGGGCCGGCGACTAAGGTGACTTCTGCGCCCATCTGTGCTGCAGCTTTTGCAAGGGCAAAGCCCATCTTACCTGAGCTATGGTTGGAGATATAACGCACCGGATCGATAGCTTCTCGAGTCGGACCTGCGGTGAGTAGCAGTGACATGCCTTGCAGCAGTTTTGGGCCAAAGAATTCAACCGCTTTGTCTGCAATCGCCACGGGCTCAAGCATTCTACCTGGGCCGACTTCGCCACAGGCTTGTGAGCCAGAATCTGGTCCCCAGATGTGGATACCGCGCTCGGCGACTTGTTTCAAGTTAGCTTGAGTGGCGGCGTTGCGATACATCTGTTGGTTCATTGCGGGGCAAATTACCACAGGGGCTTCGGTAGCTAAGCAGGTCGTGGTAATCAACTCATCGGCCATGCCGGCATTAACCCGAGCGATAAGGTTGGCCGTGGCCGGAGCGATAACGACTAAGTCTGCCCAACGCGCGAGTTCGATGTGCCCCATAGAGGCTTCGGCTGTTGGATCCAGCAGATCGGTAGCCACTGGATAACCAGAAAGTGCCTGCAAAGTTAGCGGAGTAATAAATTCCTGTGCACTTTGACTCATAACAACACGGACATCGGCGCCGCGTTCCTTTAACTTGCGTACTAGGTCGGCCGACTTGTATGCGGCAATGCCGCCACCGATACCCAGTAATACTTTTTTGTTATTGAGACCCATAGTTAACTCTTTTTGATAATCACGTTGTGGACCAAACCTTATGTCACACAGCAGAAGTTGGCCTAAGATATCACAAACCTCTAAATGGTGATGAACAACTTCCAAAAATCTAGACCATACTCAAACATAGTAAACAACAGGGAGGTTGTGATGGCGATAAAGGATTGGCCCGAAGGCGAGGCACCGCGAGAAAAATTGTTGAGCCAGGGGGTAAAACAATTATCAGATGCTGAATTATTAGCGGTTCTGCTTAGAGTGGGTTTAAAAGGCTTAAGTGCGGTAGAGCTGGCTCGTGTAATGATTAATGAGTTTGGAGGCCTTAGAAGCCTGCTTAATGCGTCTCAGGAACAGGTTTGTCGATTAGATGGGATTGGGCCGGTAAAATTTGCTCAAATGCAGGCTGCAGTGGAGTTGGGCACCCGAATTTCGCAAGAAAATCTAAAAAGAGGAAAAATTTTATCTGATCCTGATTTAACTCGGGACTATTTAATGAGACAATTGTCTGATCGTGCCTACGAAGTGTTCGCTATTTTATTGTTAGATAGTCAGCATAGAGTGATTCAATTCGTTGAATTATTTAGAGGGACAATCAATTCGGCATCGGTTTATCCACGTGATGTGGTGAGTTTGGTGCTTGAAAGAAAGGCTGCGGCTGTGATTGTTTGTCACAACCACCCCTCTGGAATTGCAGAGCCTAGTACTGCCGATAGACGAATTACTGAGCGATTGAAACAAGCCTTACAAACTATCGATGTTTCCTTGTTGGACCATATGGTTGTAGGCGATCGAGAGATAGTTTCTTTTGCAGAAAGGGGATGGATAGATTAACTATCCCTTGATCTTTGATTTTAGATCCTGTATAAAATGCGCCCTCTGTTGTGTGCCTCAGGCGACGGCCGTGTTCGAGGTGCATTAATGCTCGAGCGTTAAATATTGTTTTGGAGAGATTGACATGTCAAGAGTATGCCAAGTAACTGGCAAGCGACCAATGGTTGGTAACAACCGTTCGCACGCGAAGAATGCAACGCGTCGTCGTTTTTTACCTAACCTACAGAACCACCGTTTCTGGTTAGAAGACGAAAAGCGTTTCGTACAGCTACGTGTATCTACTAAAGGTATGCGTATCATCGATAAGAAAGGTATTGAAGTTGTTGTTGCAGAACTTCGTGCCCGCGGCGAGAAGGTGTAATAAACCATGGCTAAAGCTAAAGGTAACCGTGAGAAGATCAAGCTAGTTTCTAGCGCTAACACTGGTCATTTCTACACGACTGAAAAAAACAAGCGTAACATGCCTGAAAAAATGGAAATCAAGAAATTTGATCCAGTTGTTCGTCAGCACGTTATCTACAAAGAAGCTAAAATCAAGTAATTACTTGTTTAAGCATCTTGGAAAAAGCCTCTATTTATAGAGGCTTTTTTTTGCCTAAAATTCAGTGGTTCTTGGTATCTCTTGGTATTTGGTCATTGTAAATTCAGCCACATCGCTAACTGCTCACTTGCTCAATTCTAACTGGCTCGGTAATAAGAAACCCCACGGCCTTGCTGCTCAGCGTATAGCCAAAATATAAACAAATAAAATGAAAATAAATGCTTTTTAAATGAATTTAAATGCAATATCATCTTGGTAAGTTGCTGACTCATTGTGTGCTGGGTAGCAGTTCAAATGAATATCTATTTATTTTAAAGGTGATTCTAGCGTGCGTACCACTGAACTTGTTGATGGATTCCGTCATTCCGCTTCCTATGTTAATGCCCATAGAGGCAAGACCTTCGTTGTGATGCTAGGCGGTGAAGCGCTGGCACAGAAACAGTTCCGCGCAATTATCAATGATATTGCGCTATTGCACAGCCTTGGGATCAAAATAGTCTTAGTTCACGGTGCGAGGCCGCAAATTGATGAAGCGCTGGCGCAGCATAGTCTGGCAGCCGAATATTACAATGGTGTGAGGGTGACAGAAGAAGATGCCCTTAAAGTCATTAAACAGGTTGTTGGTGGCTTACATCTCGATATCACGGCGCGATTATCCATGAGCCTCAGTAATACCCCGATGCAAGGGGCACAAATCAACGTGGTCAGTGGTAATTTTGTGATTGCCCAGCCGTTAGGGGTTGAAGATGGCGTCGATTATTGCCTAAGTGGAAAGGTGCGCCGTGTCGATGGTCAAGGCTTACAGCGTCAGCTTGATAATGGCGGCATCGTATTGCTAGGCCCTGTGGCGGCCTCAGTAACGGGTGAGAGCTTTAATCTAACTGCGGAAGAGGTAGCCACCCAAATTGCAATAAAACTCAAAGCAGACAAGATGATAGGCTTTAGTGCCCAGAAAGGTATCTTAGATAACGATGGGCAGGTTGTGGCGGAGTTGATGCCTACCGAAGCGCAAAAAATCTTGAATGACTTCCCTGAGGTTTCTCCTTTATGTGTAGGAACTAAGGCCTTCTTAGAGGCCAGTATCGATGCTTGCCGTAATGGGGTCAGTCGTTGTCACTTTGTGAGTTATCTCGATGATGGTGCTCTCTTACAGGAACTCTTCTCCCGCGATGGTATCGGTACCCAGATTGTTACCGAAAGCGCCGAGCGTCTGCGTAGAGCAACGATTAGGGATATTGGTGGCATTTTAGATCTTATTCGTCCACTCGAGCAAAAAGGCATTTTAGTCAGACGTTCGCGTGAACAGCTAGAGATGGAGATCGAGCAGTTTATGTTGATTGAGCGCGACAGTTTAGTTATCGGCTGCGCGGCATTTTATCCCTTTGAAGAAGACAACGCGGGTGAGTTTGCTTGCTTAGTGGTGCACCCTGAGTATCGTGATGCCGACAGAGGCAGTTTACTGCTGCAAAACATCATTGGTCAGGCAAGAGTGCGTGGTTACTCACGCTTATTTGCGCTGACGACTCGCAGTATTCATTGGTTCTTAGAGCATGGCTTTAACATCGTTGAAGTTGATGAATTGCCAGAGAAGAAAAAGCAGCTTTATAACTACCAACGTAAATCTAAAATTTTGACGCTCGAACTGTAATTTGCTCAATAGGGCCCGATGTTGACATATTATGTCTGTATGCAAGAATACAGACGACTTGTTAATTATCGATAAGGATCGTCTATGCCTCAGGTTTATCCATTGGCGCCATTAACCTCGACTGGGCATGGTAGTTTTGTCGCGTTAATCGCTCTTTTGATTGGTTTGGCTGTGTTTATTTACTTTAAGAAGATGCCGCAAGTCAGTAAGGCGGTCAGCATAGGGGTATTGCTGCCTTTGGTGCTGGCGTTTAGTTGGATGTTCTACAAGGTCAATGATTCGAAACTGATTATGAGTTCGGATAGCTTGACTCTCGACGTTCCTTTCTACGGTTTTAGCTTGCCAATATCTGAAATTGATAGTGCTGGGATCAAGCGTTTAGATTTGAAGAAAGAGCCTGACTTTAAGCCTGATTTACGCGCCAACGGCATGGGAATGCCAGGGTTTCAGTTAGGCTGGTTTCGACTGGCTAACGAGCAAAAAGCTTTTGTCGCCAACAGCAATGCAGAGAAATTAGTGATGATCCCGACGCTGCATAATTACCCGCTGATTGTAAGCTTACAAGAGCCGGGTAAATTGCTAAATCGTTAGCAAGGATTGGCGGTCTCAAATTCAAAAAAGCGAACCCTGAGGTTCGCTTTTTTTGTTGGGCTAAAAAATAAGGATTATTTTTTTGCTTTTCGCTTGTACAGCATGTCTAGCGTAAATAGGAACAGTGCCGCCCAGATGAACGCAAAGGTAATGCCCTTTTCGGCATCGAAGGGTTCGTTGAATAGGGCTATCGCCAGCACAAACATGATACTTGGGCCAATATATTGGAAGAAGCCTAACATTGAAAACGGGATCCTAACGGCTGCAGAGGCAAAGCAAATTAGAGGTACCGTAGTAACAATCCCAGCAGCCATAAGCAATAGATTATGATGCAGATCATTACTGAGTAAGTGGCTAAATGAATCTCCGACGTTCGCAAACAGATAGACGAGTGCGATCGGAAATAAGATGGCGGTTTCTACCAGTAAGCCTGTCTTAGCATCAACGTTCACTTTTTTACGTAACAAACCATAGAAGGCGAATGAGCAGGCAAGACCCAGTGATACCAATGGAATAGAGCCAAATGAGATCAGCTGAATGGTTACCCCAGTTGCAGCAAGCGCAACAGCCGCCCACTGAAGCTTACGTAGGCGCTCGCCTAGAAATATCATGGCTAGACTGACATTCACCAGCGGATTAATGAAGTAGCCTAAACTGGCATCAAGCATATGGTCGTTATTGACCGCCCAGATAAATAACAGCCAGTTACCTGCAATCAGCACTGAGGTGACGCACAGTACGGCAAGTTGCTTTGGCTGCTTAAGTAGATGACGTAAACGTGCAAATCCACCAAACATGGCGATTAATAGGGTGACAAAGAAAAATGACCAGATCACTCGATGCAGTAAAATCTCGGCCGCGGGTACATTGTCGAGCAACTTAAAATAGATCGGGGCAAATCCCCAAAGGGTATAGGCGCAAATAGCATAGACTATGCCTTTGCGGTATTCAGTTTCTTGCATTGGAATGTGCTAAATAGGGAAGTAGCTGAGGATTGTAGTCTTGCTGAGCCTTAGACTCAAGTTGGCATCTGTTTTAATCAAGCTAGCCGCTGTTATGCCAAACTGACACTGAGGAAACTTATGCTGCCACAAAATTCAGCGACTAGGTCTGTGCTTATGAATTAGATTATCCAACCATGTAAGTCCCTGTGCCAAAAGCAATATGGTCGCCTTTTTCATTATGTAGCTCCATTCGCGATACTGATACGCGGTTACCTGAACGGATCACTGTTCCTGTACCTGTAAAAATTTCGCCACGGCCAGGGCGTAAATAATCGACTCGCATATCTATGGTGCCTAATGTTTTAATGCGGCTTTCTAGCTCTTCTAGGCTCCAATCATCTCGGCTGGCAACTAAGCCAGAGAAAGCGGTAAGGCCACCGACCACATCGAGTACCGTTGCCGTGACTCCGCCATGGAGGATCTGCTGATGAATATTGCCAATCAGTTCTGGTTTCATGGTCACTTGAACTTCAACACCATCCAGATCGTAGCGCTTGATATCCATACCCAGTAGATTGTGAAACGGCACCTGCTTATCAAAAATCTCGGCGACTCTGCGTAGGGTTTCTTGTTGAATAAGCTGACTCATCTGGCTTCCTTTTCTTCGATTAGTGATCTTATCTTTAGAGTATTTAATCTATCGCTAATGGTTAGAGGTATGCAAGCTTAAATTTTGCTCAACAGTGCTGTTCGAGAGAGACAAGCGGGCTCGCCTCAATTAGAATAGTCGACCCTATTTTAAACACAGGTTCATTATGGATCAGGCGGCGCTCGATACTTCAGTCGATCAGTTATCTTCCACCCTTCAGTCGGTATTTGGCTACCGAACTTTCAGAGAGGGGCAGAGGGAGGTCATTGAGCAGATCTGCGCGGGACAAGATTGCCTGGTTATCATGCCGACAGGTGGTGGTAAAAGCCTGTGTTATCAATTACCCGCTCTAGTCTTGCCCGGTTTAACTGTGGTGGTTTCTCCCTTGATCTCGCTAATGAAAGATCAGGTCGATAGCCTTATCCAGACAGGGGTGTCAGCGGCTTATTTAAACTCCTCTCAGCCAAGGGAAGAGAGCCTGCAGGTACTGCAAAAGATGCGTTATGGCGAGCTTAAGCTGCTGTATGTGTCGCCTGAGCGCCTGTTACAAGCGAGCTTTATCGACAGGCTGCATGAACTGAATGTGTCTTTGTTTGCTATCGATGAGGCGCACTGTATCTCACAGTGGGGCCATGACTTTAGGCCAGAATATGCTGCGTTAGGCCGTCTACGCCAGCAGTTTCCGCAAGTGCCGATTATGGCGTTAACGGCTACGGCTGATAAGGCGACACGAGCCGATATTTGCGAGCGTTTAACCATTACGCCGCACTCTTTACTGACAAGCTTCGATCGGCCTAATATTCGCTATACTGTGGCTGAAAAGCTCAACGCAGCCAATCAGTTGCGTCAGTTTGTTGATGCGCAAAACGGTAGCAGTGGTATCGTCTATTGCAGCAGTCGCCGCCGAGTCGATGAGGTCGCCGAGCGCTTGCGTCTGCAGGGCCATCAAGCTGAAGCTTATCATGCTGGTAAGACTCAAGAAGAGCGCGCTGATGTCCAAGATAGATTCTTAAAAGATCAGCTCGATATTGTCGTGGCGACAGTGGCGTTTGGTATGGGAATTAACAAGTCGAATGTGCGCTATGTGGTGCATTACGATATTCCCAAGAGTGTTGAGTCCTATTACCAGGAAACCGGCCGCGCAGGTCGTGACGGTTTAGACTCTGAAGCCTTAATGCTGTTTGATCCTGCCGATATTGGTCGAGTGCGTCACTTGATTGAGCAGTCAGAACCGGGCCCACAGCAGCAAGTGGAATTTCATAAGCTCAATACCATGGCTGCCTTTGCTGAGGCGCAGACTTGCCGTCGCCAAGTTTTACTGCACTATTTCGATGAACCTGCGCTACAAGCTTGTGGTAACTGCGATATCTGCCTCGATCCGCCTAAGAAATATAACGGTATTCAAGATGCACAAAAGGTGCTGTCTTGTATCTATCGTATTGGGCAACGCTTTGGTATTAATCATCTTATTGAAGTGTTGCGTGGTTCAAAGTCGGCGAGCGTGATTGAGCGTGGCCATGACAAGTTATCGACCTGGGGCATAGGCAAAGAGAAAAGCCACGAGCATTGGCTCAGCGTGATCCGCCAGTTGATCCATCTTGGCCTTGCCAATCAAGATATCACCCGTGGCTCGTCGGTCACCTTGAATCCTTCTGCGCGAGCAGTGTTAAAGGGTGAGGTGGAGTTATTACTCGCTGAGCCAAGAATCGTTATTCAAACCACTAAGCGACGCGGTACCAATCCTCGCGCACCACTCAATTACGATCGTAAGCTGTTTGCTAGGCTTAAACTGCTGCGCCGTACGCTGGCCGAAGAGTTAGATGTGCCGCCTTATTTGGTATTTAACGATGCGACGTTAGCGGAAATGGCTGCCATATTGCCAACTAGCCCGGGGGAAATGCTAGCGGTAAATGGTGTTGGTGAGCGCAAGCTCGAACGTTTCGGTGGCGAATTCCTAGATGAGATCGCTGATTATCTAGCGGAAGGCTAATATAAAGAAAGTCTGCCAAGCGTAAGCTGGTTATCTACGCGTTTTTATCTAAGTGCCTGACTTTCTCATTGGCGGTTGCTGACGGTTTTGGCTAACAGGCTTTAATCGTCTGAGCTGACTGATGTTGGCTCGCTTTATCATAGATTGTAAATTATCAAACTGCTGCATGCTGGCAAGGCCAATGTTGACCTTGCTGTCGTTTTGCCACTCTGCCACCGTATCCGATAACTGCTCGATAACATTGAGCGCCGCAGCCTCAGACGTATGAGGTAGCATGATTAATAATTGCTGCTCTTCCTGCAGGAACAACAGATCTTGAACTCTCAACTTCGTCTTCAGTTGCTCAATCATCAAAGGGATCTCACTACTCAAGACTCCACTCGGATCGAGCACTAATAATGATAGAGGGTAATTCGCGTGCTTACTTACGCTGAGCATATCCTCTAGCTTTTGCTTACCCGTCGCGTTAGGCCGTATCGGAATCGGCTCTTTAATTTCCAGTGACGACTTCGGTGGCCGTCTATTATACCAAGAGATAAAGATAATTAAGCTGAGGAGAACAAACAGTATTGGCAAGAGTTCTCTGGGGATCAGCTGACTAGGTAGGGCTGCAGCGCTGATACTTTGCTGTGTGTTTGAGGCTTGTTGTTGACGGCTTAAGTCTGATTTTAAATGAGATAGCCAGATCTTCTGGATAAATAGAGTCTCATTCTCAGAGGCTTGAAATTGCTTGAGTTGGTAATCATAGGCTAGGGCGAAATCCTGCTTCTTTGCAAAGTAATTGGCAAGTACTGCATAGCAAAGCTTAAGATCCGTATAACGTTTTTTTAGTTTCGCTGTTGCTACAGCTTCATTCATCAGTTTTAGGCCTAACTTCTCTTGACCCTGAGCTAACTTGACTTGTGCGAGCAGATGTAAGGCACTGATGGTTGCACTGGCGTTTGATTCTTTCCTAAAAGTATTAATGCTTAAGTTAAGCAGTTGCTCCGCGCTACTGTATTTTTCGCTACTAAAATCTATAAAGGCGATTTGCTTGTATGCAACGGCTAGCTCAAAGGGGCTGCCAAGCTCGGCCAGTTTACTTCTTGCTATTTGAATATAGTGATCCCTTAGCTTAGCTTGATTGTTCGATTGAGCTAAGTTGGCGGCAGCAATCGATAAGTTAAGTGCGATTTTTCCTGCCGAATCCTTATCTTCAAGCGCCTTATCTAGGAAGATCTTAGCCTCTTTAGGCTCATTTACATCCATCAATAATTTTGCCATGGAAGCATTTAAGTACGCAAAAGGGGTTAGCAGCCACTGTGCATCATGTCTTTTAATTTGCGGATAAAGGTCTAGCGCTAGACGTAAGTCTTCGATAGCTGTGTCGTTATGCTGAACCTTTGCGTCTAGCTGGCTTCTGAGCCACAGAGCATTAATCAAAGCCTGGGGTTGCTCTAAGCGACGAGACATGGTGATAGATGAGTGAATTAAAGGTAATGCCTGTTGGTAATTACCGTAATTAACATAGGCCTGAGCCATACAATTAAGAAAGTAGGGCCTAGCTTCATCTAGTTTGAGCTGTTTGGCTTTTGCCTCATTGAGTCTAGCTACGTTTATGGCCGCAGCATTCTCACCTAGCTGAAGATAGGTTTCGCACTTAAACGAGCTCATGCGCAGTTGTAGCACCTTGGGATCTAAATAGGCTTGAAGGTTTTGTTCAATAGCATGAATGCTATTGAGAGCTTTGCTGGGATATTGAAAGACTGAGGTATTGAGTTGATCTAGCTGTTCTAGGGTTAATGAATACGCAGGCGAAAGCCACAGCATCAAACTGAGAATGATAATGCGAAAATCCATTTTTGAACGCTTCAGTGGAGAATCCTTATCCGCTTTCTTTCAACTTGAGCCGCATTATAACGAATCTAAATAAAATGTGCATAAAAAGCTTGTTGCGAGAGAATATTGCGACATGTTACGGATATGTACGTTGTTGGGACGTAAAATGGCGTTAAAGTTGGTTTCTGCGCAATTCTGCGTCTTTTTAGTGCTTTTTTAGAGCAATAATTAGCTTGAAAATAACTCTAGTAAGCGAATTTATGGTTGACACTGGCAGCTGAGCAAGTTAAAAATTAATCGACTCAATGGCAGGGTTGAGCATATTTATCTATTTAGGTTGAATAAAAAGTGATGAAATTGAACGGTGCACTACTAAGACTCCTTATTCTCATTCTCGCAGAACCTGCGCGGAGGACTTAGTGCTATACGCTTTAAAATGAGCCAGCATTAATAAACCCCGCATATAGAGCGGGGTTTTTTGTATTTTTATCAAAACCAGCAAAGTGACCACATAACGGAACAGTGATGTTCAATGGAGAAGATAGATGTCTAACCGAGTGATTATATTTGACACCACCCTACGTGATGGTGAACAAGCATTAGCAGCAAGCTTAACGGTTAAGGAAAAACTTCAAATTGCACTCGCGTTAGAGCGTTTAGGTGTTGATGTGATGGAAGTTGGCTTTCCCGTTTCATCGCCAGGTGACTTTGAGTCGGTTCAAACCATTGCTAAGACAGTTAAAAATAGCCGCGTTTGTGCCCTATCGCGTGCGCTAGAAAAGGATATCGATGCCGCCGCGCAGGCTTTATCTGTGGCTGAGCAGTTTCGTATTCATACCTTTATTTCAACTTCGACCATTCATGTTGAGAGTAAATTAAAGCGTTCATTTGATCAGGTGCTGGATATGGCGGTAGGCGCGGTGAAGTACGCTCGTCGTTTCACCGATGACGTGGAATTTTCTTGTGAAGATGCAGGCCGCACACCTATCGACAACTTGTGCCGTATGGTGGAAGAGGCGATTAAAGCGGGTGCGCGTACCATTAATATTCCCGACACTGTGGGTTATACGGTACCGAGTGAATTTGGCAGCATCATTCAGACTCTGTTTAATCGCGTACCGAATATCGACCAAGCGGTGATCTCTGTGCATTGTCATGATGATTTAGGCTTGTCGGTTGCTAACTCTATTACTGCGGTGCAGCACGGTGCTCGCCAAATTGAGTGTACCGTCAACGGTATTGGTGAGCGTGCGGGTAACTGCTCGCTAGAAGAGATTGCCATGATCCTATCGACTCGCAAGGGCGAATTAGGACTTGAGACTGGCATTAATGCCAAAGAGATCCACCGTACCTCAAGCTTAGTCAGCCAACTTTGTAATATGCCGGTGCAGGCGAATAAGGCCATTGTTGGCGCGAATGCCTTCACCCACTCATCGGGGATCCATCAAGATGGCATGCTAAAAGCGCAAAACACTTATGAGATTATGACGCCTGAGAGCATTGGCTTGAACCGTAATAACTTAAATATGACATCGCGTTCTGGCCGTCATGTGATCAAACACCGTATGAGTGAACTGGGCTATGGTGAGCAAGATTACGATATGGATGTCTTGTATGAGGAGTTTTTGGCGCTAGCGGATAAGAAGGGGCAGGTCTTTGATTACGACCTTGAGGCTCTGGCCTTTATGGAAGCCCAAGCCGAAAGCGATGATCATTATAAATTACAGCAATTAGTGGTGCATTCAGATTCTACAGAAGGTAGCGCAACTGCCACGGTAAAAGTTGCGGTTAACGGTGAAACTGTTACCGAAGCGGCGACGGGTAACGGCCCAGTCGATGCTGCTTATAAGGCTGTGGCTCGTGCCAGCGGTTGTGAAATCAATATTACTAGTTACCAGTTAAGCGCAAAAGGCGAGGGGCAAAATGCCTTGGGCCAAGTGGACATCACCGCTAAGTATCGCGAGCAAAACTTCCACGGTGTCGGTTTAGCCACCGACGTGGTTGAAGCGTCAGCCAAGGCCTTAGTCCATGTGATGAACCTAACTTGGCGCGCCGATAAAGTCGCCGATTGTAAACAGCGTATTCAGCAGAACAAGCGAGAGCTAGGTGGCGTGTAAGTTGTCGAATCGATACTGATGCGTATGTATCAACGAATAAGTTTAAAGAACAAATTGAAGAATAAACCACAGGAGTGAGCCGAAGTATGAGTTATCAGATTGCAGTACTGGCCGGAGATGGCATTGGACCAGAGGTGATGGCTGAAGCACGTAAGGTGTTAAAAGCAGTTGAACAACGTTTTACACTTTCTATCGAATATTCCGAGTACGATGTTGGCGGCGCCGCTATCGATAATCATGGCTGCCCACTTCCTGATGCAACACTTAAAGGCTGTGAAGCTGCTGATGCGATTCTGTTTGGCTCTGTCGGCGGTCCTAAATGGGAGCACCTTGCACCGAACGATCAACCTGAGCGTGGTGCCTTATTACCGCTTCGTGGCCACTTCGAGCTGTTCTGTAATATGCGCCCTGCCAAATTACACGCCGGCCTTGAGCATATGTCGCCACTGCGCAGTGATATCTCTTCTCGTGGTTTTGATGTGGTTTGTGTTCGCGAGCTAACAAGCGGGATCTATTTTGGTAAGCCCAAGGGGCGCCAAGGTGAAGGTGAAAATGAAGAAGCCTTCGATACCATGCGCTACAGCCGCAAAGAGATCACTCGCATCGCTAAAATCGCCTTCGATACGGCGCAAGGTCGCCGTAAAAAAGTGACATCGGTGGATAAAGCCAACGTACTGGCCTGCTCGGTACTCTGGCGTGAAGTGGTGGAAGAGGTCGCTAAGGATTACCCAGACGTCGAGCTAGAACATATCTATATCGATAATGCGACCATGCAGCTACTACGCCGCCCAGATGAATTTGATGTCATGCTGTGCTCGAACCTTTTCGGCGACATCATCTCCGATGAGATAGCCATGCTAACCGGCTCTATGGGATTACTGTCTTCAATCAGTATGAACAGTTCAGGTTTTGGTTTGTATGAGCCCGCTGGTGGCAGTGCACCAGATATTGCAGGTCAGGGGATTGCTAACCCGGTGGCACAAATTTTATCGGCTGCCTTGTTGCTGCGTCATAGCCTTAAGTTAGAAGAGGCGGCTACTGCCATTGAAAACGCCGTCGGTAAAGCACTGAGTGATGGCTATTTGACGGGTGAATTGTTGCCAGCGGAGCAGCGTCACCAAGCAAAATCGACTAGCGAGATGGGTGATTACATTTCACAGCTAGTAAGAGAGGGAGTGTAGTCATGGCTAAGACGCTATATGAAAAAGTATGGGACAGCCATGTGGTTGTAGCCCCCGAAGCTGAGGCGCCAATTATCTATGTTGATAGGCATTTAGTACATGAGGTGACTTCACCGCAAGCATTCAGTGGGATAAAGGTCGCTGGTCGAAGATTACGAGCGCCACAGAAAACCTTCGCCACCATGGATCACAACACATCCACAACCAGTGCAAGTCTAGATGCTCTGAGCCCTATGGCGCGTACTCAGGTTGAAACTCTTGAGCGTAACTGTAAAGAGTTCGGTGTACGCCTCTATGATATTCACCATAAGAACCAAGGCATTGTACATGTGATGGGTCCTGAATTAGGCATTACCTTACCGGGTACAGTCATCGTTTGTGGCGACTCTCACACAGCCACTCATGGAGCCTTTGGTGCACTCGCATTCGGGATTGGTACCTCAGAAGTTGAGCATGTGATGGCGACGCAGACGCTACGTCAATTAAAAGCCAAGACCATGAAGATTGAAGTGCGTGGCCATGTAGCATCGGGCATTACAGCGAAAGATATTGTACTGGCGATTATTGGTAAGATCGGCATGGATGGCGGCACAGGTTATGTGGTTGAGTTCTGTGGTGAGGCGATTGAAGCCTTATCCATGGAAGGACGCATGACTGTGTGTAATATGGCCATCGAAATGGGCGCGAAAGCTGGCATGATTGCGCCTGATGCGACGACAGCTGAATATCTAGAAGGTCGTGAATTTGCACCCAAGGGAGAAAGCTGGACTCAAGCCATTGCTGCCTGGGAGCAGTTAAAAACCGATGAAGGCGCAGTATTTGATGCTGTTGTGGTACTCGATGCCAAAGATATTGCCCCACAGCTGACTTGGGGAACCAATCCCGGCCAAGTGGTTGCGATCGATCAGCTTGTGCCTAATCCACAGGATGCAACTAATTCCACCGTGCGTAGCAGCATCGAAAAGGCCTTGGAGTACGTTGATTTAACCGCGGGGACTTTGATGACTGATGTGAGCATCAATAAGGTGTTTATTGGTTCTTGTACTAACTCTCGTATTGAGGATCTTCGCGCCGCAGCGGTTCACGCCAAGGGGCGTAAGGTTGCTGATGGAGTAAAGGCGATTGTTGTTCCGGGCTCTGGTTTAGTGAAAGATCAAGCTGAAGCGGAGGGTTTAGATAAAATTTTCCTAGAGGCTGGCTTTGAATGGCGCTTACCGGGTTGTTCTATGTGTTTAGCGATGAATGACGATAAATTGGAAGCTGGCGATCGCTGCGCCTCGACCAGTAATCGTAATTTTGAGGGCCGGCAAGGACGTGGCAGCCGCACTCACTTAGTGAGCCCTGCTATGGCCGCCGCTGCTGCGGTTGCCGGACACTTTGTTGATATTCGCAAACCATACTAGGAGCACAGCATGCAACCATTTATCTCACATACAGGGCTTGCGGTTATCATAGATAGTGCAAACGTGGATACCGATCAGATCATCCCTAAGCAGTTTCTCTCTAAGGTGACTCGTGACGGTTTTGGTATTCACCTTTTTCACGACTGGCGCTATTTAGATGATGCTGGCGATCAGCCAAACCCAGAATTTAATCTAAATAAGCCCCGCTATCAGGGCGCTTCTATTTTAGTGTCTCAAGAAAACTTTGGCTGTGGCTCGAGTCGAGAACATGCGCCTTGGGCATTAGCCGATTTTGGTTTAAAAGTGATTATTGCCCCGAGCTTTGCCGATATTTTTTATGGCAACTCAATCAATAATGGCTTATTGCCTGTTAGGTTAACTGACGCCGAAGTAAAACAGCTTATGGCCGAAGTTGAAGCGCAGCAAGGCGCCGAAATTAATGTCGATTTGCAAGCGCTAACGGTGACGTCACCTAAAGGTAGCGTGTTTTGCTTTGCAATTGCAGAGTCTGCAAGACATAACCTATTAAACGGGTTGGATGCGATTGGCTTGACACTGTCACACGCAGATACAATTGCTAAGTATGAAGCAAATATACCTACATGGAGAGGGTGAAACTGGGTGAATTAGGGTATTAGCGCCGGCGTACACTCGTACCAACAATGAGTATTAGCTAAGCCATTTAGATATTTTTCTAAATGGCTTTGTTTTATTCAGGGAGTGCTAAATCAATTTACTTATTGTTTTTATTGTGATTATTTTGTTTTGACTTGCTTGTTCATGCGGCTTTGTTGTCGAGGTAGTGATTTGTGCTGTAATTGCGGCAAAATTTGAGTGTACATGTGTTTTTAGGTTTTTACTTCTTTTAGTTGTTGTTTTTTCTGGTTTAGTTTGGGTGGTCTTGTCTTTTGCGGCTTTCTTTCAGCGACGCTTTTTGCCGTAATGTGCATGCTTTTACAGTTTTAAAGTGTGATGTTGAACGTTTTTTCTCTGAGTTTGGCTTGGTTGGCTAGTGTTTTATGCTGTTTTTTATAAAGTACTTGTAAAGATATTCTGCAGTTGTAGAATCGCCGCCATTAGAAAGTGGAGTTAATACTCTACTTTTTGTTAACATAATTAGAGATTACACATGAATAAGCGTTTAATTACACTTGCTGTAAGTACAGCACTTTTGGGGACAGTTACACAGGTTCAAGCTGCAGGTTTTCAATTAGCTGAATACTCTGCAACAGGTTTAGGACGCGCATATGCGGGTGAAGCCGCTATGGCTGACAATGCTGCGGCGCAATTTCGTAATCCTGCAATGCTGACATACCTTGAAGGTACACAAGTTACTACTGGTGCAATTTTGGTTATGCCAAATATTGATGTTGACGGCACTGTGACATCTGGCGCTGGCTCAACTCCGTCATCAGCAAAAGATATTGCTGGCGATGCGGTTGTGCCTAACTTTTATGTGTCACACCAGTTAAACGACCAATGGTTCCTAGGTTTAGCGCTAGGTAGCAACTTTGGTATGGCTACTGAATTAGACGATGATTTCCTCGGCACTCAGTTTGGTAACGAAGCCTCAATTATGGCAATCGAAATTAACCCAAACGTGGCTTACCGCATTAATGATCAGTTCAGCGTGGGTGCTGGCGTACGCTTAGTACTCGGTGAAGGTAGCTTTGGTGCCCAAGCGCCTACTTCAACAGGCCCTTTCCAAGGTAAAACGCTTAAATATATGGAAGGCGATGATATCTCTTGGGGCTGGCAGTTAGGCGGTGCTTGGCAGATTAACGCTAACAACCGTATCGGTTTTAACTATCGCTCTGAAGTTGAGCAAAACCTTGAAGGCGATGCTAAAGGCTTAGGCTTTGACTTAGCGATGATTATGCAAGGTAAAGCACCTTCTACCCAGTACGCTGGTTCGATGGAATTAGCGTTGCCAGCGACTGCTGAAATTGCCAGTTTTCACCAACTGACAGATAAGCTTGCTATTCATGCGAGTGTTAACTGGACGGATTGGAGCTCATTCGAAAAGCTTGAAGCAATGATCCCTGAGATCTCAGCTGACCCAATCTTAGTGAAGCAAGAGAACTGGGAAGATAACTACCGCTTTGCTGTAGGTGCAACTTACCAATTATCACAAAAGTCGACCCTAAGAACTGGTGTTGCTTACGACCAAGCTGCAGTGTCTGATGCTAACCGTACAACCACTATCCCTGAAGTTGACCGTCTATGGTTAAGCGTGGGTTACGGTTACCAGTACAGCGACAACTTAGATTTTGATTTCGGCGCTACTTACATCTTTGCTGACGAGTCACCAATCCATGAGCATGATGAAGATTCTGCTAAGTTTGGCGGTACTTTCGAAGGCCAGGTTAGCGGCAATATCATCTTAGTGGGTGTACAGGCTACTTACCGTTTTTAATACCTAAGCTATGTATTGGAATATTCCATTAAGCTAACAACTTAAGTTTGTTATGAAAAGCCTCGCATTCGCGGGGCTTTTTTGTACAGGAAGTACTTATCCTCGAATGCCACGGACGGCATAGGAGAGGGTTTGTACAGGAAGTACTTATCCTCGAATGCCACGGATGGCATAGGAGAGGGTTTGTACAGGAAGAACTTATTCTTGAATGGCTCGAATGGCTTGAATGCCATGGACGGCATGGAGGATAGCATAGGAGAGGGTTTGTACAGGAAGTATCTATTCTTGAATGGCTTGAATGGCTCGAATGCCATGGGTGGTATAGGAGAGGGTTTGCTGCTACTCGCCACGCAGCTGCGAGGTTGAGTATTTGCTTTCATGGTAAAAGAGGTTAACGACTGCCTGATGGAGCTACATCTATCGTCATGGCTGTGCTATTACTATCTATTCCTAACATATCAAAATAAACAAGAGGTTCACCATGAAACCCAAAATTTGGTTACTCGCCTTTGGTTCTGTATTTATGACGCTATCACCACTAACTGATGCTGCAGAGTCCCTGCCACTTGAAGAACAGCCCAAATCAGTGCAGGTAGTAAAGCAGTTTATTCAAGGCTTTAATAACCATAGTGTGGAGCAGTTACTGCAGCATACAACGCCAAATGTGCACTGGTTTAATTTAACAGGCACCAAGATGGATATCGAAACATCGACTCAGCAAGAGCTTGGTGCAGCTATGACCGATTACTTTGCTAGTCTCACAGATGCTAAGGCCAGCTTAAGGCAGATCCTCGTTTCGGCTAATTACGTGAGTACGGTCGAGGAAGTGACTTGGAGCCACGATGGTGAACAAAATAGCCAATGTAGCCTCGGTATTTATCAGTTGGCGGGTGATAAAATTAATGCAGTATGGTTCTACCCTAGCCATGCCTGTGATGAGACGCCTTGGATAGAAGTGGCTACCCCCGAAATCGTTCAGCCAGAAATTGGTTTATTAAAAGAAACGCGCCAATAAGGAAAGAATTAAGTGTCAAAGAAATACATCATAGCACTGGATCAGGGGACAACGAGCTCCCGAGCGATAGTGTTCGATCATGATACCAAGATGGTTGCTAGTTCACAGCGTGAGTTTAGCCAAATGTATCCTCAACCTGGCTGGGTTGAGCATGATGCGATGGAGATCTGGGCGTCTCAAAGCTCGACTCTTATTGAAGTGTTAGCGCGGGCTGATATTCACAGTGAAGATGTGGCTGCTATCGGTATTACCAACCAGAGAGAAACGACTGTCATCTGGGACAAGGTAACGGGTAAGCCTGTTTACAACGCAATTGTATGGCAGTGCCGACGCAGTAAAGGTATCTGTGATGAGCTCAAAGCACAGGGGTTAGAAGGTTACATTAAGCAGACTACAGGCTTAGTACTCGATCCTTATTTCTCGGGCAGCAAGATTAAGTGGATTTTGGATAATGTTGAGGGGGTGCGGGAGCGAGCTGAGAAAGGTGAGTTGCTGTTTGGTACCATAGATTCTTGGCTTGTTTGGAAGCTCACCGAGGGCAAGGTGCATGTTACCGATCCGACCAATGCGTCACGGACAATGCTATTCAATATTCATACTCAAGAGTGGGATAATAAGCTACTAGAGGCGTTTGATATCCCTCGCTCAATTCTGCCTGAGGTCAAGCCTTCTTCGGCTATCTATGGCTATACCCGTATAGCTGGGGAAGGTAGTCACATTGCTATTGCTGGGATGGCGGGAGATCAACAATCGGCTCTGTTTGGTCAGCTTTGTATCGAAGAGGGCATGGCCAAAAATACCTATGGCACGGGTTGTTTCTTGCTGATGAATACAGGTGTAGAAGCCGTTCAGTCTCAGCATGGATTGTTAACCACCATTGCAATTGGAGCCGACGGTGGCGTCAACTACGCGCTAGAGGGCTCGGTATTTATGGGCGGAGCGACAGTACAGTGGCTTAGAGATGAGCTGGGTCTAATCCGTGATGCACAAGATACCGAATACTTTGCTAAAAAAGTTGAAGATACTAATGGCGTGTATCTGATCCCGGCATTTGTTGGCTTGGGGGCTCCCTATTGGGATCCTGAGGCGAGAGGAGCCTTAGTGGGCTTAACCCGAGGAGCAAACCGTAACCACATTATTCGAGCCGCGTTGGAGGCAATTGCCTATCAGAGCCGCGATCTATTGGATGCCATGTCTAAAGATAGTCGCGTGGAGCTTAAACAGATTAAAGTTGATGGCGGGGCGGTGGCGAATGACTTCTTGATGCAGTTTCAGGCCGACATTACCAACGTTGAGGTTCAGCGCCCAGAGCTGACTGAAACCACGGCACTTGGAGCGGCATTTCTTGCAGGTCTTGCCGTGGGCTTCTGGGACTCAACCGATGAGTTAAAGAATAAGGCTGGAATCGAGCGTAACTTTACACCAGAGATCAGTGTGCAAAAGCGCGATAGCCTGTACCAGGGCTGGTTAAATGCGGTCACTCGAACACGTTAAAGTGGAGCGATACCCGTTAAGGCTATACATCGATGTCGATTCGAGTGTGGATCGACTCAGGAATTTCGTCACTTTTTTGCTCTAGCGGTGGCTCTTGAGCCTCTTGGGCAGACTTATCTCGCCTCGGGCCCTTTCTTCTCTCAAGGTTAGGGTCGAGTTGGTAGGCTATTTTTTGATTTTTGCGCCTATCATCGGTAGAGGTGCGTCTCTCTAGGTGAGGGGGCAGTTGTGCCTGTGGTGCCTCATGGCTGTCAGCTGTTATGGCTGCAGTATTATCAATTTTCTTAACTTGCTGTTTTGATTTGAGCTTTGAGGTCGCAGGCTTAGCAAGCATGGCATATACACTATCTAAGCTAATCATTGGTCATTCCTCATTTTTAATAGGAGTTAATTACACCAATCATGTATTTAGTACGATTGTATTATATATATCGGCAGCGGCTGGTTAAAATTTAGCCTTGTTTGGCATGGTGAGAAAGTTGAGCGATGAGAGTGGGGGTAAATAGGTCATTCGGTTAATTATGTTTAATTTTACCTGCATTTATTGAGCAGCTTTTACAGGGCTCACAGCCAAATCTAAGCTAGCTGACTCTTGACTAAGGCAAGCTCTATGGGAAAAAAGCCCACTAAATGTCATGGTTTGTTGTGATTAACCCCACTCTTCTGCCTGTTTTTCCTACTTTTTAGAAGAAAAACGCTATTAAATCTCCACATAAATCCCTAACACTCGCTTTGGTTAAATTTAATCTAAATTCGCTGCTAACCCGCTTGGTTACTGGATTTTTAAATCTGCGCTTCCCTTGACAAGTCTTGCGTTCTATCCCTAAACTTAGCTGTTGTGGGGAAATGTGGATATTTGTGGGATATTTTATAGAACAACAGGGATGATATAAGGTGTTTTCTGGGGCAAGCGCTATTAATCTTGATGCAAAAGGCCGGATCGCGATTCCTAAGCGATACCGTGAGTCTCTGCATGCCTGCCATAATAACCAACTTGTGATCACTGTAGATATTCAATCCTCTTGTTTATTGCTGTACCCCATTCATGAGTGGGAACAAGTTGCAGCTAAACTCGCATCTCTTTCCGACACACAGCCTACCGAACGAGCAATGAAGAGACTATTGCTCGGATACGCCCATGAATGTGAATTGGATGGTAATGGCCGAATGTTATTACCACCGCCACTGCGCCAATATGCCAACTTAGATAAGCGGGCAATGTTAGTTGGGCAGCTCAATAAGTTTGAGCTATGGGACGAAGCTGCATGGCAGCAACAGATTGAACAGAGTCGAATAGCGATTCTTAATGAAGACTTGGCTGCCAATGAGCGTTTGGCAGATTTTTCACTTTAGTCAGTGATACTTAAATAGTAGAAGAAACCCATGACACAAGAATTTGAACACCTATCAGTGCTGCTAGCGGAAACCGTTGCTGGCTTAAACATTAGACCCGATGGCATCTATATCGATGGTACTTTCGGTCGTGGTGGTCATTCTCGAAAAGTTCTTGAGGAGCTTGGACCGAATGGAAGACTGATTGCTATCGACCGTGATCCGCAGGCTATTGCCGCAGCGGAGCAGTTTAAAGACGACAGTCGTTTTCAGATCGTTCATGGTGGTTTCGGCCAGCTAGCTGACTATGTCGAAGATTTAGGCTTAAAAGGCCAAATCGATGGTGTATTACTGGACTTTGGCGTGTCATCGCCACAGTTAGATGATGCCGAGCGTGGTTTTAGCTTCTTACGTGATGGTCCATTAGATATGCGTATGGATAACTCTCAAGGCGAGACTGCCGCTCAGTGGCTTGCTCGTGCTGAAATAGAAGATATGGCATGGGTGTTTAAGACCTATGGCGAGGAGAAAAACTCCCGTCATATCGCGCGCTGTATCGCTGCTGACCGTGACAAAACCCCATTTTTACGCACTAAAGATCTAGCCGATTTGATTGCCCGTATCACTAAGAGCAAAGAGCGTAATAAGCATCCTGCAACACGTGTATTCCAGGCTATTCGTATCTACATTAACAGCGAATTAGAGCAGATTGATCAAGCCCTAGAAGGCGCATTGACCGTGTTAGCGCCAGAAGGCCGCTTATCTGTGATCAGCTTCCATTCGTTGGAAGACCGTATGGTGAAGCGCTTTATTCGCCGTAATAGCCAAGGCGAGAGTGTACCGCATGGTTTACCTATTACTGAGGCTGAGATCAATAAGTCACGTAAGTTAAAGGCGATGGGCAAAGCGATTAAGCCTTCGGTAGAAGAGGTTGAGCGTAATGCGAGAGCTCGTAGCTCGGTGCTACGTATCGCCGAGCGCTTACCTTACGAAGCATAAACGATTAGCAACTTAAGTGAGTAAAGCTCAATTGAATTTAACCCGCATAGTGTTGCTCGATCTATGGCATCACAAATGGATCATGATACTCGCGCTGCTTGTCATGATGAATGCGATTGCGGTGGTGTATACCAGCTATGAAGGCAGAAAATACACCAGTCAATGGGAGCAGTTATTACAAGAGCGAGACAGGCTAGATATTGAGTGGCGTAACTTACTGCTCGAGGAGCAGTCTCGGTCGGAACATAGCCGAATTACTCGGATAGCGACTAAAGAACTGAATATGAACCGTCCATTACCAAAAGAAGAGGTTGTGGTAAGAGTCCCATGAGCAAACAGGCGAAGCGTAAACAAAAACCACAGTTAATCCAATGGCGTTTATACGTCGTGGTGGCTTTTGTTTGCCTGATGTTTACCAGTTTGGTTGGTCGAGCCGCTTATATTCAAATTATCGAGCCGGAAATGCTACGCCACCAAAGCGACATGCGTACTTTGCGTACCACCAGTCGTGAAGTACAGCGTGGGCTGATCACCGACCGTAATGGCGAGATGCTTGCGGTGAGTGTGCCAGTTAAAGCTGTGTATGCGGACCCTAAAGTCGTACATGACAAAAATGGTTTTGCTGATATGCGCCGTTGGCAAGCGTTGGCTGATGTATTACATGAACCTAAAGAAGACATTCTGAAGCGGGTTCAATCTAACCCACGTAAACGTTTTACCTATCTTAAGCGTCAAGTTACCCCGGCCGTTGCTGACTATATCAAGCAGCTAAAACTACCAGGTGTTTACCTTAAATCCGAATCCCGTCGCTATTACCCAACAGGTGAGATTTCGGCGCAGTTAGTCGGTATCACCAATATCGATGATAAAGGCATCGAGGGTATAGAGAATACTTATAACGACTGGCTCACTGGTACACCAAGCAAGCAAAAAGTGCGTAAATCTCGTGATGGACATGTGGTTGAACGCCTAGATATGGTGCAAGAGGGCGAGAGTCCAAATGATTTAGTACTAAGTCTCGATCAACGCATTCAACAGCTGGCCTATCGCGAGCTTAAAAAGGCCACAGAGATTAACCAAGCAACATCAGGTTCAATCGTGGTGCTTGATGTACTTACTGGGGAAGTGCTAGCGATGGCGAATACGCCCTCTTATAACCCCAACTCTCGCGAAGGTCTGCAGAGTTACCGCATGCGAAATCGGGCGTTGACTGATGCTTATGAACCTGGCTCTACCATCAAACCATTTGTGGTTGCTGCTGCACTTGATGCCGGAACGATTAAGACAGATCAAATTATTAAGACCAACCCTGGGCGCCTGCGTATCGGTGGCAAAATTGTTCGTGATGGGCGTAATTATGGTGACCTTTCCTTAAGCGGCATCTTGGTTCACTCGAGTAACGTGGGTATGACCAAAATTGCGCTGTCTATGCCAGTTCAAGAGCTGTTAGGTGCATATCAGACAATGGGCCTGGGTAACTATTCGGGTATTAATTTAGAGGGTGAAAGTGCAGGACTTATCCACGACCGACGTCGCTGGTCTGAATTTGAGCGTGCAACTTTATCATTTGGTTATGGCTTAATGGCCACACCACTGCAGCTCGCTAGAATGTATGCCACCTTGGGTAATAAAGGCGTGCAGTATCCTGTTTCAATTTTGAAACTAAAACAGACACCTGAGGGCACGCAAGTCATTTCACCACAGGTAGCGCAAGACGTGATGGAGATGCTGGTGGGGGTTACCGAGAAAGGTGGCACCGCACTTAAAGCACATATCGAAGGCTATCCTGTGGCAGGTAAAACCGGTACCGCGCGTAAAGCCGTCGCAGGTGGTTATGGTGAAGACTACGTGGCGCAGTTTGCCGGTGTCGCACCCGTGCATAACCCCAGATTGGCCATAGCCGTGGTGGTGAACGAGCCTAAAGGCGATCGCTATTATGGTGGTGACGTTGCGGCGCCAGTATTTGCCGCAGTGATGTCAGGTGCTTTACAAATGCTAAACGTTGAGCCTATTTCAAATCGTGAGAAGGTGCGTCTAGCTGCAAATTCTAGGAGTGTTGAATAATGCTGATCCGTGATCTGCTGGCTCCATGGTTTCACTATTCAGGAACTGAAGATTTTCAGGATATCACCTTGGATAGCCGAGCAGTAAGAGATGGCGATCTGTTCGTCGCGATCCCAGGCTATCAAGTCGACGGCAGGCAGTTTATTGCAGCTGCACTTGAGGGAGGCGCTAGAGCGGTGCTGGTGCACACAGATTCCCCCGAAAAACACGGGACTGTGGTTAACGATGTTGGATTACAGATCCTATTTTTTCAGCTTAATCGGCAAATTTCAGCTTTAGCCGCACAGGCTTATCCACTGTCTCAAGCGCGCCCGCAAATTGTCGGTGTGACCGGAACTAATGGTAAAACCTCTGTGACGCAACTGATCGCTCAGCTGCAGTTACTGCAAGGTAAACAAACCGCGGTGATGGGCACCTTAGGTAATGGCTTGTGGGGCGAGCTTGTAGATAGCGGTAACACCACTGCCGACCCTGTCACTCTGATCAAGCAGTTACAGGAATTTGAACAGAAGGGGGCCGATACCTGTGCGATGGAAGTCTCTAGCCACGGTTTAGTGCAAGGTCGAGTCGAGGCTGTTCCATTCGATGTCGCCGTGTTTACCAACTTAAGTCGTGATCACCTCGATTATCATCATACGATGGAAGAATATGGCATCGCCAAGAAGCGCCTTTTCCAGTTCGCCAATCTAAGTGGTGGCATAATCAATATCGATGATCCTGTCGGCCGAGAGTGGCTTGCTGACTTGGCGTCTGACAAATTATTAGGTTTTAGTGTTAAAGGTGATGCTAGCGCTGAAATTTATACCAAAGATAACCATTTTCATGATGGCGGCGTATCTTGCAGCTTAGTGTGGCCGACTGGTGAAGCTCAGCTTAACTCATCGTTACTGGGTGATTTCAACTTATCGAATTTGGTTGCCGCACTCGGTGCTCTTTATCTGATGGGTGAAGATATGCACGCGCTTGTCGCCCTAGCAGCTCAGCTTGAGCCTGTCGCTGGAAGAATGGAGCGTTTCACCAGCCAAGATGGCGTCACGCTTGTGGTCGACTACGCCCATACGCCAGATGCCATAGAGCAGGCATTAAAGGCATTACGAGTACATTGTAAAGGCCAGCTTTGGTGCTTGTTCGGTTGTGGTGGTGACAGAGATAAAGGTAAGCGCCCAATGATGGCGGCGAGTGCCGAGCAGTTTGCCGATCGGGTTATGGTAACTAGCGATAACTGTCGCAGTGAAGACCCCAACGCCATTATTAGCGATATTTTGGCCGGATTGCAGCATCCACTGCGAGCGCTTTCACAAGTAGACCGCCAAGTTGCAATCAAGGAGATTGTCGCTTTGGCAGCTTCTGGCGATATGGTGCTTTTGGCTGGTAAAGGCCATGAAACTTACCAAGAAGTGAATGGTAAAAAACTAAATTACGATGAAAGAGCATTCGCGAAAGCAATTGCCGAAGGTAACGCATGATTAGGGTTTCTTTAGCCGAATTGGCGACGCACATAAATGGCCAGTTGGTTGGTGATGACTTGCCAATCGATAGCGTCTCTAGTGACAGTCGAGCGGTAGATAGCAAGACGCTTTTTGTCGCATTGAAAGGCGATAATTTTGATGGGCATAACTTTGCTCAGGCGGCGGTTGATGCTGGCGCGAACGCACTGTTAGTGGAAAGGCTGTTACCTATTAACGCTGCACAAATTATCGTGGCTAACAGTCAGCGTGCGATGGGTGAAATTGGCGCCTATGTGCGTGAACAGCTTGCGCCAACTTGCGTTGCCCTAACCGGCTCAAATGGTAAGACTAGCGTCAAAGAGATGATAGCGACTATCTTGTCGCAGAAACATCAAGTGCTTTATACCGCGGGGAATTTCAATAACGAAATTGGGGTGCCATTAACCCTATTGAGATTACAAGCCGGTGATGAATTTGGTGTATTTGAACTTGGTGCTAATCACGCTGGTGAGATTGACTACACCTCAAGCCTAGTCAAGCCGAGTGTGGCCATGGTGAATAATGTTGCTTCGGCTCACCTTGAGGGCTTTGGTTCTTTAGAAGGAGTGGCTCAGGCTAAGTCTGAGATCTTCAATCATGTGGCGAATAATGGCACCGCGGTTATTAATGCTGATGATGCTTTTGCTGATGTCATGCTGCAGGCCTCTAGTCACGTAAAGCAGTTATGTTTTGGTGTTAAAGATGAAACGTCGAGAGATCTTGATGTTTTTGCAACTGACTTGATTGCGGATGCTTATGGACGTTATGCCTTTAGCCTTTGCTTTGATGCAGAAGTTCATAGAGTTGAGTTGCCATTGACTGGGCGTCATCAGGTGTCGAATGCCCTGGCGGCCACCAGTATCTGTTTAGCGTTAGGTTTGTCTTTGGCCCATATTTGCCAAGGGCTTAGCCAGCTAAAACCGGTTAAAGGGCGCATGTTACCAAGTGTGCTTGGACGGGTGACAGTGATCGATGATAGCTATAACGCAAATCCGGCTTCGGTGGGTGCAGCTATTGACTGGCTTCAAGAAATTAAAGGAAATCGCTGTTTAGTACTGGGCGATTTGGGCGAATTAGGCGACAATGCCGCCCTTTTGCATCGCGAGCTTGGGACATTAGCCAAGGCAAAAGGCGTAAATGCGCTGTTTTGTGTTGGTACGCTAAGCGAAGGTGCGAGTCATGCTTTTGGTTCTAAACACTATCAAGATATTGATGATTTAGTTGGTGGATTAATTCAATACATTAATGAATTACCAGCAGAGATCACCGTGTTAGTGAAAGGTTCTCGCAGTGCGAGAATGGAACGTGTAGTAGAAGCTTTAACAACGGCCTTTGGGCGCGGGGAGTTTGTTTAATGCTGGTTTACCTGGCTGAGTATTTAACCCAATTTTACACTGGGTTTAATGTATTTTCTTACGTTACCTTCCGAGCCATTCTTGGTTTGATGACGGCAATGATATTAAGTCTTTGGTTAGGTCCAAAGATGATAGCACGTTTGCAAATGATGCAAATTGGTCAAGTCGTGCGTAACGATGGCCCGGAGTCACACTTTAGTAAGCGTGGAACGCCTACTATGGGGGGGCTTTTGATCCTTGCCGGTGTGTTTATCAGCGTATTACTTTGGGGCGATCTTGGTAGCCGCTATGTATGGGTAGTGCTATTCGTGCTGGGTAGTTTTGGTCTGATCGGCTTTATTGATGACTACCGTAAAGTGGTTCGTAAAGACACTAAAGGCCTGATTGCTCGCTGGAAATACTTTTGGCAATCGGCGGCAGCATTAACAATAGCTGTTTACCTGTATGCATCGGCGGCAAGTCCAGGTGAAACTCAACTCGTTGTTCCTTTCTTTAAAGATATTATGCCGCAGCTTGGTGGCTTCTTTATTGTATTGGTTTACTTCACTATTGTGGGATCGAGTAACGCAGTAAATCTTACCGATGGTCTAGACGGTTTGGCGATTATGCCAACAGTGATGGTTGCAGCGGCATTTGCCTTGATTGCATACCTTTCTGGACACGTTCAGTTTGCTAATTATTTGCACCTTCCTTACTTGCCCGGCGCAGGTGAGCTGGTGATTGTGTGTACCGCGATTGTCGGTGCAGGTCTCGGCTTCCTATGGTTTAACACCTACCCAGCGCAAGTGTTTATGGGCGATGTTGGCTCACTAGCCCTTGGTGCGGCACTGGGTGCTATTGCGGTATTAGTCCGTCAAGAGATCTTATTAGTGATTATGGGCGGCGTCTTCGTGATGGAGACTGTGTCGGTGATCTTGCAAGTAGGTTCTTATAAGTTACGCGGTCAGCGCATCTTCCGCATGGCACCTATTCATCATCATTATGAGTTGAAGGGATGGCCGGAGCCGCGAGTCATTGTACGTTTTTGGATTATCTCTTTGTTCCTAGTGTTGCTTGGTTTAGCAACCTTGAAACTTAGATAGCAGATTTAGTTTAACGAACTCATTTAACTTAGATACTAGATAGGTCTGATATGGCGCAGCAATATTCACACATAGTTTTAGGTTTAGGTGCGACAGGTTTGTCTGTTGTACGTTACCTGTGTGCGCAAGGGATTGTTCCTTTAGTCATGGACAGCCGAACTCAGCCTCCAGGAGCTGATAGCTTGGCGGCAGAATTTCCTCAGGTTGAGCTGGTCACCGGTGGTTTTGACTGTCGCTATTTAGTTCAGGCACAGCAGATTGTCATTAGTCCAGGTATCGCCTGTGAAACGCCGGAAGTGCGAGTCGCATTTGATATGGGGATTGAGGTGATTGGTGATGTTGAGTTGTTCGCCCGTGCAGTGGCGCAAACGTCAGCCAAGGTCATAGGCATAACAGGCTCAAACGGCAAGACCACAGTCACCACCTTAGTGGGTGAGATGGCTAAGGCTAGCGGTAGCTCTTACGCTGTGGGTGGCAACATTGGTGTGCCAGCTCTTGACCTATTGCTCGAACCTAAAGACCTGTATGTGCTCGAGTTGTCGAGTTTCCAGTTAGAGACAACCTATAGCTTGCAGTGTGTTGCGGCGACTTGCCTTAACATCAGCGAAGACCATATGGATCGTTATAGCGACCTTGAGTCTTACCGTCAGGCGAAGCTTAAGCTATACGAGCAGAGCAAGATGGCGGTGTTTAACCGCGAAGACGCGTTAACGCTACCAAACAACCCAACTAACCAACAAAGCTTTGGGTTAGATGCGCCAGAGGCCGATGACTGGGGTGTTTCTGGTGGCATGATAGTGCAAGGTAGTAGCCAGATCATGCCTGTTAGTGATGTCGCGCTCGTGGGAAGCCACAACCATGCCAATATCATTGCAGCAATGGCGTTAGCTACTGCGGCAGGTATCAGTCGTGAGTGCCAGATCGAGGTTGCTAAGACATTCTTAGGCTTGGCTCATCGCTGTGAAGTGGTTGCAGATATTGCGGGTGTGACTTATGTCAACGACTCGAAGGCCACTAATATCGGTGCTACCGTTGCGGCTATTGATGGCTTGAGTGAGCATTTAGGTGAATTGATTTTGATCGCCGGTGGCGATGGCAAAGGGGCTGACTTTAAACCTTTAGAACCCGTGCTTGAGAAGGTGAGTCAGTTAATCGTTTTAGGTAAAGATGGCGACAAAATCGCAGCATTGAAACCAGAGGCTATAAAAGTAACTAGCATGGCCGAAGCGGTTGCTAAAGCCAGCGAGCTAGCGACTGCAGGTGATATCGTTATTCTGTCACCAGCTTGTTCGAGCTTAGATATGTACCCTAATTTTATGGCCCGCGGAGATGAATTCCGTAGCCTAGTTGCAGCGCTCCATGGCGAATAGCGAGAAGCAGTTAAGTCTGTTTGGCAGCCGTTTAAAATGGTCGTTGCCGAATCTGTTTAGCGATAACTCGGCGCCAGGGATGCAGCTGTACGATAGAGCATTGTTATTTGCTGTTTTGTCGTTGATCTGTTTTGGCTTTGTTATGGTGATGTCAGCCTCTATGCCTGAGGCGCAAACTTTAACGGGAAACCCGTTTCATTTTGTTTGGCGTCATGGTGCTTACCTTGTTGGCTGTGTAATGATTGCCGCAGTGGTATTACAGGTTGAGATGCGCCATTGGCAAAACTTTAGTCCTTTGTTACTGCTGATTGTAGGCATCATGCTGGTAGCTGTACTGATTGTCGGTACCACGGTAAATGGGGCAACCCGCTGGCTGTCTATCGGGCCGATTCGTATTCAGGTGGCCGAGATAGCAAAGTTTGCTTTTGCCATCTATATGGCGGGTTACTTGGTACGTCGTCACCAAGAGATTAGAGAAAACGCTAAAGGCTTCTATAAACCGATTGGTGTGTTTGCGGTATATGCTTTCTTGATTTTGATGCAGCCTGACTTAGGTACGGTTGTGGTGCTATTTGTTGGCACTGTTGGTTTGCTGTTTTTAGCGGGTGCGCGATTACTGGATTTCTTCGCGCTGATCTTAACCGGCATTTTGGCATTCGTGGCGCTGGTATTACTCGAGCCGTATCGTATGCGACGGGTGACCTCGTTTCTTGACCCATGGCAAGATCCGTTTGGTAGCGGTTACCAGCTGACTCAGTCACTGATGGCCTATGGTCGCGGCGATTGGTTTGGCCAGGGCTTAGGTAACAGTATTCAGAAGTTGGAATATTTGCCTGAGGCACATACCGACTTTATCTTCGCTGTGATTGGCGAAGAGCTTGGGTTTATCGGCATTATCGCTGTCCTTGCTGTACTGCTGTTTGTGGCGCTGCGGGCGATAAAGCTAGGTAACATGTGTTTAGCGCTAGAGCGTGCATTCGAAGGCTATTTGGCCTACGGCATCGGAATTTGGATCTGTTTCCAAACCGTGGTTAATGTCGGCGCGAGTATTGGTATGTTGCCAACCAAAGGGTTAACCCTGCCATTTATTAGCTATGGCGGTAGTAGTTTATGGGTGATGACGGCAGCAGCAATGATGCTTATCCGAATTGACCATGAAAGAAGATTGAGTGTTATCCAGGCCGTGGAAGGCCGGACAAACAAATAATGAGTGAGATAATGACTAACCAAGCTGAAGAAAAACGCATTTTAATCATGGCTGGCGGTACAGGCGGTCATGTGTTTCCTGCGTTAGCGGTAGCTAAGTATTTAAGCCAGCAAGGCTGGAAGGTACGTTGGTTGGGTACGGCTGAGCGAATGGAAGCGAGGCTTGTGCCTCAACATGGCTTCGATATCGACTTTATCGATATTAAAGGTGTTCGTGGTAATGGTTTAATGCGTAAATTAGCGGCGCCTTTTAAGATCCTGCGCTCGGTGATGCAGGCACGCGCCGTAATTAAGAGCTTTAAGCCCCATGTGGTGATGGGCATGGGCGGTTTTGCCAGTGGCCCAGGCGGCGTTGCCGCTAAGTTATGTGGTATTCCTCTGGTATTGCATGAGCAAAATGCCATACCGGGTATGACTAATAAACTGCTTTCACGTATCGCATCAGAGGTGCTATGTGCTTTTGAAGGCACCTTTACCGATATACAAGCGCAGACGGTTGGTAACCCAATTCGTAAAGAGCTGATTGCTTTAGGTGATAAACGCGAAGCATGTTGTGATGATGACTCATTAAAGGTGTTGGTTGTTGGCGGCAGTTTAGGCGCCAAGATATTTAACGATTTGATGCCGAGTGTTTTAGAGGGGGTGAGCAAAACCCATTCTATGACGGTTTGGCATCAAGTAGGGCGTGACAACCTTGCATCTGTGAAGGCTGAATACCAACGACTAGGTCAAGATGGCAGCGTGAGTGTCGCTGAGTTTATCGACGATATGGAAGCTGCCTATCGTTGGGCCGATGTGGTGGTTTGTCGCTCTGGCGCATTAACCGTATCAGAGCTAGCAGCGGTGGGCTTACCGAGTTTATTGGTGCCATACCCACATGCGGTTGACGACCATCAAACGAAGAACGCCAAAGTGTTAGTTAATGCAGGGGCAGCCTTCTTGTTGCCACAGCCGATAGTGGATACCAGTAAGTTGATGACGAAATTGTCGATGCTGGCATCTGATAAACAAGAATTATGTAATATGGGCCAGCGTGCTCGAGACGTAGCCATTTTAGATGCGACAGAGCGTGTAGCTAATGTCTGTATTCGATTAGCTGAGAAGGGTTGAGATGAGTAACAAAGCAGAGAAGTATTCGCAGCTAAGAACCATGATCCCTGAAATGCGTAGGGTGAAGCACATCTATTTCGTTGGAATAGGTGGGGCTGGTATGGGCGGCATAGCGGAAGTGCTTGTTAATGAAGGTTACAAGTTAAGTGGTTCTGATATCGCCCCGAGTGCGGTAACTGAGCGATTAACTCAACTTGGCGTGACTATCTACATCGGCCATGACGCGAGCCAGGTAAAAGATGTCGATGTGGTTGTGGTATCTACGGCGATCAGCGCTGATAACCCAGAGTTAGTGGCAGCAAAAGAATTACGTATTCCTGTGGTACGCCGCGCGGAAATGTTAGCTGAGCTGATGCGTTACCGCCATGGCGTTGCCGTGGCAGGTACTCACGGCAAGACCACCACGACTAGCCTAATTGCTAGCGTTTATGGTGAAGCCGAGCGCGATCCAACATTTGTGATTGGTGGTTTGCTAAATAGTGCCGGCACTAACGCAAGATTAGGCCATAGTCGTTACCTTATCGCCGAGGCAGATGAGAGTGATGCGAGCTTCTTGCACCTGCAGCCTATGGTTAGCGTAGTGACTAATATCGAAGCTGACCATATGGATACCTATGAAGGCGATCTAGAGAAGCTTAAAACCACCTTTGTCGACTTCTTGCATAACTTACCTTTCTATGGCGTCGCGGTTGTCTGTATCGATGATCCTATCGTACGTGAGCTTATTCCGCGTATTGGTCGCCGTATCGTGACTTATGGTTTCAGTGAAGACGCTGATGTTCGTGCGTTAGATTTTAAGCAGACAGGCTATAGCTGCGAGTTTACCGTTAGACGCGCTGGTCTTGAGGATCTGCAACTATCGGTTAACCTGCCGGGCGAACACAATGTATTGAATTCGCTGGCTGCTATTGCGGTGGCGACTGAAGACGATATCGAAGATGAAGCGATTATTGCTGCTCTGGCAGAGTTTCAAGGTATCGGTCGTCGCTTCCAGCAGATCGGTGAGTTCGCGACAAGCAAGGGCGAGATTAAGCTGGTTGATGACTACGGTCATCACCCAAGCGAAGTCGCCGCAACCATTAAGGCTGCAAGACTCGGTTGGCCTGAGCGTCGCTTAGTGATGATCTATCAGCCACACCGCTATAGTCGAACTCGCGACTTGTATGAAGACTTTGTCGAAGTCTTATCGCAAGTGGACTGCTTGTTGATGCTTGATGTATATGCCGCGGGTGAAGCGCCAATACCAGGTGCCGATAGCCGTGCGCTATGTCGCTCGATTCGCGTGCGTGGACAGGTTGAGCCCGTATTTGTTGCCAGCACCGAGCAACTCGAAACGGTATTACCAGAGATCTTGCAAGACGGGGATCTACTACTGACCCAAGGGGCTGGCAGTATTGGTATGTTGTCTCGCAGTCTAGCGGAATCGAACCTTGGTTTTGATTCTGCAGCAACAGATGAAAAAAATGCGTAAATTAGAGCGATATAGCTTAACTTACGCATCAAATTTTGACGCTTGGAATAAGGGCTATATAATGGCCGATTTTCCGGGATTACGGTTGCAAAAGGAAGCCTAAAGGTGTCTTGGCGCGATAAAGGTCAGCGTGTTCGAGTTTTGCTTTCGCAAGCCGATTGGTATCTGTGCTTCGGAGTCGTGTTTTTACTGTGCGTATTGATTGGTTTATCGATGGCAGTAATGAAACTCAATTCCTTGCTAAATGATGCCGATGCGCTGCCTATTGAAGCCGTGGCGATTAGCGGAAAGCGGTTGTATACCGATGATAAAGAGATCCAGGTTGCACTGCAGGATTTAATGCAGCGAAGCTTTTTCTCGGCGGACGTTAATCAAGTGCAAGATGCATTAGAAGCCTTGCCTTGGGTATATCAGGCCTCAGTTCGACGAGAGTGGCCTGCAAAATTGAAGGTCTATCTGGTTGAACAAAAACCAGTTGCACATTGGAATGGTGATGCTTGGCTCAATATTTATGGCGAAGTATTTGATGCGCCAGCGAAAGAAGGTATACCTAACTTACCTTTCTTGACCGGACCTGAAGAGCAAGGTAAGTCGGTGCTAACTACTTACCAACAGTTAGGCGAACTATTAAGAATTAATGGCTTTAACTTACAGAGTTTAAGTTTGAGCCCTAGACATGCTTGGCACGCACAGCTGAATACTGGCATTAAGCTGGAGCTCGGTCGTGAAGACAAGATGGCAAGGATACAAAGATTTATCCACGTCTACCCGCAACTTGCAAAGCAAGATAAACAGGTAGCTATTGTGGATTTGCGCTACGACACAGGTTTAGCCGTAGGTTGGGATGATGCACAGAAAGAGAGCCGTTAATTAATGACCAAGAATCTGGATAGAAATCTGATCGTGGGATTGGACATAGGGACATCAAAGGTCGCTGTCATCATTGGTGAAGTGTTGCCTGACGGTGAGATCAGTATTGTCGGCCTTGGAAACCATCCTTCAAGAGGTATGGATAAAGGCGGCGTTAACGACCTTGACTCTATCGTTCGCAGTGTACAAAGAGCACTGGATCAAGCCGAACTAATGGCTGATTGCCAAGTCTCATCGGTTTACTTGAGTATTTCGGGTAAGCATATCGAATGCCAGAATGAAAACGGCATGGTATCGATTAACGACGAAGAAGTGACCCAAGAAGACGTCGACAACGTGATTCATACCGCGCGTTCGGTAAAGATCCCAACGGAACGTCGTATCTTGCATGTGCTACCGCAAGAGTACGCTATCGATATTCAAGACGGCATTAAGAGCCCGATAGGCATGTCTGGTATGCGTATGGAAGCCAAGGTGCATATCGTCACTTGCGCTAACGATATGGCTAAGAACATCACCAAGAGCGTAGAGCGCTGTGGCTTAAAGGTCGATGACCTTGTGTTCTCTGCGATCGCATCAGCCGACTCTGTATTGACAGATGATGAGAAAGACTTAGGTGTCTGCTTAGTCGATATGGGCGGAGGAACAACAGATATTGCGGTTTATACCAATGGCGCACTGCGTCATTGTGCTGTGGTTCCGGTCGCGGGTAATCAGGTGACTAACGATATCGCTAAGATATTCCGTACACCGTTATCTCACGCGGAGCAGATTAAGGTACAGCACGCTAGCGCTCGTAGCGCGATGGTGAGCCGTGAAGACAGTATTGAAGTGCCTTCAGTGGGTGGTCGCCCTTCACGTAGCATGTCGCGTCACACGTTGGCGGAAGTGGTTGAACCAAGATACCAAGAGTTATTTGAACTGATCTTAAAGCAGCTACGCGATAGCGGACTCGAAGATCAGGTTGCAGCGGGTATCGTCATTACTGGTGGTACAGCATCGATTGAAGGTGCAGTGGATATTGCTGAGGCAACATTTGGTATGCCAGTAAGAATGGCGCAGCCGTTGCCAGTTAAAGGTTTACATGAATATGTGGATCAACCTATATACTCTACCGGAGTTGGGTTGCTTCACTATGGTGCGCGCAGAGTGATTGAACGTCAGTTCGAGCGTCCTGAGCGACAAGGGGTCACCAGTCTTTGGAATCGGGTCCAGAGTTGGTTTAAAGGCGAGTTTTAGTTAATAACGCAGGCAGAACGGAGAAAAGACCATGTTTGAGATCATGGATAGTCATTCAGACGAAGCGGTGATTAAGGTCATCGGTGTCGGTGGCGGCGGTGGTAACGCTGTCGAGCATATGGTTAAACACAACATCGAAGGTGTTGAGTTTGTGGCAACAAATACTGACGCACAAGCGCTGCGTAAGTCTGCTGCATCAACCACAATTCAATTGGGTCGTGATGTGACTAAAGGTTTGGGCGCTGGCGCAAACCCTGAAATTGGTCGCTTAGCGGCAGAAGAAGATAGAGAAAACATCCGTAATGCGATTAAAGGATCGGACATGATCTTTATCGCTGCGGGTATGGGCGGTGGTACCGGTACAGGTGCAGCACCTGTAGTTGCAGAAATTGCACGTGAAGAAGGTATTCTTACCGTTGCAGTTGTGACTAAGCCTTTCCCATTCGAAGGCAAGAAGCGTATGACCTTTGCGGATCAAGGTATTGAACAGCTTGCTAAGCATGTGGATTCGTTAATCACCATTCCAAACGAAAAGTTACTTAAAGTACTAGGTCGTGGCACCTCTTTGTTAGATGCGTTTGCCGCCGCTAACAACGTACTGCTTGGTGCGGTTCAAGGTATTGCTGAGCTAATTACTCGCCCAGGTCTAATCAACGTCGATTTCGCCGACGTGAAAACCGTTATGTCTGAAATGGGTAATGCCATGATGGGTACCGGTGTTGCAAGCGGTGAAGATCGTGCTGAAGAAGCAGCCGAAGCAGCTGTTGCTAGTCCATTGCTAGAAGATATCGATCTTGCTGGCGCTCGTGGTGTTCTTGTAAACATTACTGCTGGTATGGATATGAGCATCGAAGAGTTCGAGACTGTCGGTAACCACGTTAAGGCTTATGCGTCTGATAACGCAACTGTCGTAGTGGGTGCGGTTATTGATCCAGAGATGTCTGATGAGCTACGCGTAACTGTAGTAGCTACGGGTATCGGCGCAGAGAAGAAGCCTGATATTCAGCTTGTTTCTAAGCCTGCTCCACGTCCAGAGCCTATCGTACCGGCTGAGCCTCGTGTTGAGAATATCGTACCGGAAGATACGATTGCACCGGCTATGTCGCACGGCAATACTGCTACCGCAGCTCAACCACAAGTGGCAACACCTGTAACAGAGAAAAAGAACGAACTTGACTACTTGGATATTCCAGCATTTTTGCGTAAGCAAGCTGATTAACTCAAGTGTTAATAAATAGTTAAGAAATATAAGGCAATACTAAAGTGTTGTCGAAAAGCTGAGTGAATTTTGGTGAATTTGCAAAGATATGCTAAGATATCCGACCAGCATAGCCTACACACGACTAAAAAGTGTGTGGTTAGTGCTCTTTATGTTGAGATGATAAACGGGTAAATACATGATTTTTCAAAGAACTGTCAAAGAAATGGTTAAGACTACTGGTGTTGGATTGCATTCCGGCAACAAGGTGACTTTGATCATTAAGCCCGCACCAGTTAATACCGGCATTAAGCTAGTTCGTACCGATTTGTCGCCAGCAGTGGAAATTCCAGCTGTTGCCGATCAAGTGCGTGAAACGACTATGTGTACAGCCTTGGTTAATGACGATGGTGTTCGTATCTCAACAATTGAGCATCTATTCGCTGCGCTAGCCGGATTAGGTATCGATAACGCAGTTATCGAAGTTGACGCACCTGAAATTCCAATTATGGATGGCAGTGCGAGTCCTTTTGTTTTCCTATTGCAATCAGTAGGTATTCAAGAGCAAAACGCAGCTAAGAAATATATCAAAATCACTAAACCTATCCGTGTTGAAGACGGTGACAAGTGGGCAGAGTTAAAGCCGTTTAAGGGCTTCCGAGTCGATTTCGCAATTGACTTTAACCACCCAGAGATCGCTCGTAGTCAACAGCATATGGTTATGGATTTTTCATCATCTGCTTTTGTTAAAGATATCAGCCGCGCTAGAACTTTTGGTTTTATGCGAGATATCGAATATCTAAGAGCCAATAATCTTGCACTAGGCGGCAGCATGGAAAATGCTGTTGTACTTGACGAATATCGCGTCCTCAACCCCGATGGCCTGCGTTATGAGGACGAGTTCGTTAAACACAAGATCCTTGATGCTTTTGGTGATTTGTATGTGGCGGGTCACGCGATTGTTGGTGAGTTCTGCGCATATAAAACAGGACACGCACTTAACAACCAGTTGGTGCGTGCCATGCTAGCACAGCAAGATGCTTGGGAAATCGTGAGCTTTGAAAAAGAAGCCGATGCACCAGTCAGCTTCTCAGTACCCGCGGGTGCTGTATTCGCTTAATCGCGAATTAAGATTGCCTTGAACGGCTGGCTAATGCAGCCAGCCGTTTTAGTTTTACCGCTAATGTCCCCTCTGTATGTTCAGCTAAAGCTTCGATATGAGCGGCGGCGTTTTCACTAATTAGGTTGTGAGCAGGCTTGCGTTTTGTTTCATACATTAACAAGCTTGGGTTGACTTTAACTTCGATTGCGGTAAGCATGGGTAGCGTTTCGGCTTGTAGCAATTGTAGTATTTTGGGTTTTTGGAAGTTAATTCTTGCCGCCCAAGCAGCCGTGGTTGTTTCAATCACCAAGATCCCTTGGCGTAAATTGGCGACCTTTAGTTGCTCTGTCACTGGACCAGTCAGCACTTGTTTCACGTAGTGATCTAAGTGTAATAACAATTCTGCTTTTTCAGCGAGATTAGGCATAGTGCCTTGCTGATGCAGTAATTGACTGAGATCCTGAGGGGGCTTTTTCATATGATAATAAAATGGCTTAATTAGGCTATGAGTGTAACAGTTTTTATTCAAGGTCGAAATGGTGCCACACGCTGGCAACCAGGAAAGCGTTGGCTACTATTGCCGATACTGCTAATTGCTGCAGGAACCGGACTATATCAGCACAATGCTAAGCAACTTACACAGCAACAAGCTAATGTCGATAGCGAGCGTATGGCTCGTGAAGATCAAAAGGATGAGTTAATTGCACTTAAAAATGCGACTGAAACTCAACTTTCGATGTTGGTTGCCCACGTTGCACGTATGCAAGCTAAACTCACGCGCTTAGAAGCCTTGGGTCAGCAAGTTGCTTTAAATAATCAATTAGAAGATCAGTTTGATTTCTCTTCAGAAGTCGGTGTTGGTGGTATCAGTGATTTAGGTACTAACATCGAACTCGATCAGCTTATTGCCGATATGGATAAGCTGGTATCTAGAATAGATAATAATAATGTTCAGCTTTCACTACTTGAAACGGTAGCATCTAATCTCCATATAGATGAAGAACGTTATATATCTGGGCGACCAATTCAGAAAGGTTGGTTATCTTCGCCCTACGGTTTACGTAATGATCCTTTTAACGGTAAACGCACGATGCATAAAGGTATCGACTTTGCCGGAAAAGAGGGCGTCGATGTAATCGCTACCGCAGGTGGTGTGGTTACATGGGCGGACAAGATGTTTGGCTATGGTAATTTAGTTGAAATTGATCATGGAAATGGTCTAAGTACACGCTATGGTCACAATAAAGCTTTGTCAGTAAATGTGGGTGATGTGGTCGCTAAAGGCGATAAAATCGCTGTTATGGGGAGTACTGGGCGCTCGACAGGGCCTCATGTGCATTATGAAGTGTTGCGCGGTGGACAGCAGATTGATCCGCAAAAATATGTCTACCGCAAGGCTGGGTAATCGTAAAATCGGCTTTCAGGCTCTAAAAGGGACTTGGCCAATAACATAGAAGTGGTTCAGATGTTTGGTAAATTACTGACAAAAGTATTTGGTAGTCGCAACGATCGTACACTTAAGGCATTTGGTAAAGTCGTTAATAAAGTTAACGCGCTAGAAGCTGAATACGAAAAGCTATCGGATGAAGAATTAAAAGCAAAAACAGCTCACTTCCGCGAGCGTTTAGACGGCGGTGAATCATTAGAAGGCGTTTTACCAGAAGCATTTGCTACGGTACGTGAAGCATCGAAGCGTGTATTTGATATGCGTCACTTCGATGTGCAACTTATTGGCGGCATGATTTTGGATAGTAACCGCATCGCAGAAATGCGTACCGGTGAAGGTAAGACCCTAACGGCAACTTTGCCAGCTTATCTTAATGGTTTAACAGGTAAAGGCGTACACGTTATTACAGTGAACGACTACCTAGCGGGTCGTGATGCTGAAAATAACCGTCCGCTTTTTGAATTCCTTGGCTTAACAGTTGGTATTAACGTAGCGGGTCTTGGTCAAGTCGAAAAGAAAGCGGCTTATGACGCTGACATTACTTACGGTACTAACAACGAATTCGGTTTCGATTACCTACGTGACAACATGGCGTTCTCTCCTGCAGAACGTGTACAACGTCCACTTCACTACGCATTAATTGACGAAGTCGATTCAATCCTTATCGATGAGGCGCGTACGCCACTGATTATTTCTGGCGCTGCTGAAGATAGTTCTGAGCTTTACATCAAGATCAACACATTGATCCCAAATCTTATCGCACAAGATAAAGAAGATACTGAAGAGTATGTGGGTGAAGGTGATTACTCAGTTGATGAGAAGTCAAAGCAAGTTCACATGACAGAGCGTGGTCAAGAGAAAGTAGAGGTGCTATTGACTGAGCGTGGCATGCTAGGCGAAGGCGATTCACTGTATTCAGCAGCTAATATCTCTTTGCTCCACCATGTGAATGCAGCTCTACGTGCACACACACTATTTGAAAAAGACGTCGACTACATTGTTCAAGATAACGAAGTGGTTATTGTTGATGAACACACTGGCCGTACTATGCCAGGTCGTCGTTGGTCTGAAGGTCTGCATCAAGCAGTTGAAGCTAAAGAAGGCGTTCATATTCAAAATGAAAACCAGACTCTAGCATCGATTACTTTCCAGAACTTCTTCCGTCAGTATGAAAAGCTTGCCGGTATGACGGGTACTGCTGACACTGAAGCATTTGAATTCCAGCATATTTATGGCCTTGATACCGTAGTGGTACCAACAAACCGTCCAATGGTACGTAAAGATCATGCGGATCTGGTTTACCTAACCGCTGAAGAAAAATATGCCGCTATCGTTAAAGATATCGTTGGCTGTCGTGAGCGTGGTCAGCCAGTATTGGTTGGTACGGTTTCGATTGAGCAGTCAGAATTGCTACACAGCTTGCTGAAGAAGCAAAAGATCCCACATGAGATCTTGAACGCTAAGTTCCATGAGCGTGAAGCGGATATCGTTGCTCAAGCGGGTCGTACTGGTGCAGTAACTGTTGCAACTAACATGGCGGGTCGTGGTACGGATATCGTGTTGGGCGGTAACTGGAACATGGAGATCGAAGCATTAACTAATCCAACTGACGAACAGAAGGCCAAGATTAAGGCTGACTGGAAAATTCGTCACGATGAAGTGGTTGAAGCCGGTGGTCTACATATCCTAGGTACAGAGCGTCATGAATCACGTCGTATCGATAACCAGCTACGTGGTCGTTCTGGTCGTCAAGGTGACTCTGGTTCATCTCGCTTCTATCTATCTATGGAAGATAGCTTAATGCGTATCTTCGCTTCAGACCGTGTATCTTCAATGATGAAGAAGTTAGGTATGGAAGAAGGTGAAGCGATTGAGCATCCATGGGTATCGCGCGCTATTGAAAACGCACAACGTAAAGTAGAAGCTCGTAACTTCGATATTCGTAAGCAGCTACTGGAATTTGATGACGTAGCTAACGATCAGCGTCAGGTTGTTTATGCACAGCGTAATGAATTGATGGATGCTGAAAGTATTCAAGACACCATTACTAACATTCAAGAAGATGTAGTAAATGGTTTAGTCGACCAATATATTCCGCGTCAGTCTGTTGAAGAGCTTTGGGATGTTGAAGGCTTAGAGAAGCGTCTACAACAAGAGTACGGGATGAGCCTTCCTATCCAAGAATGGTTAGATAAAGAAGACGACTTGCACGAAGAAACATTACGTGAGCGTATTGTTGAAACTTGGGTGAATGCATATAAAGCAAAAGAAGAGATGGTAGGCGAGCAAGTACTACGTCAATTCGAAAAAGCGGTAATGCTGCAAACGTTAGATGGTCTGTGGAAGGAACACCTTTCAGCAATGGACCACTTGCGTCAAGGTATCCACTTACGTGGTTATGCACAGAAGAATCCAAAGCAAGAATACAAGCGTGAATCGTTTGAGCTTTTCCAGCAAATGCTTGAGTCATTAAAGCATGATGTCATTAGTGTACTGTCTAAAGTTCAAGTACAGGCACAATCTGATGTTGAAGAGATGGAAGAGCGTCGTCGTCAAGAAGACGCGAAGATCCGTCGTGATTACCAACATGCAGAAGCTGAAGTAATCGTTGGTGCAGAAGAAAGGGCATCATTAGCTGCTACTCAGCCAACTGTTCGTGATGGTGAGAAAGTTGGCCGTAACGATCCATGCCCATGTGGCTCTGGTAAGAAGTATAAGCAGTGCCACGGTAAGTTAAGCTAATTACATTATTAAACGAAAGGGTGACTCATTGAGTCACCCTTTTTTTTTATGCGCAAATTTCTAATAAGGAATATTGCTAGCTGAGTGGGTCGGTGGCAGTTTCGATAAAGTTAAGCTATATATACTGGCTGAGTTACCAAAGTCGAAATGTTTTAATGTACTGGTTTAAGTATATAGCGCATCAATTTTAATATGGCAGTAGCTTTAAATCGTGTTGAAGTGCGAAAAAACAACAAATTTGAAGCAGTGTGTGGATAACTCTGAGAATAACTAGTGTTTAAGTTGTGCTTAAATAATAAGATTGAAAAAAGACGAATTTTTTCGAAAAAAGCGCTTGCGCTAAGATCAAATCTCCCTATAATGCGACCCCACTGACACGGTGAAGCAGGCAGCAAGCCTGATACAGCGAGTTAGAGAGGTTAACTTCTACGGAAATTAATCTTAGGTGAAAAGCGGTTTAAGAGCTTCACTTGATGTGCCTTGTATAAGAAATCATCGCTTGGAAAACTTCTTAAAATAAACGCTTGACGCCAACAACGGGAAGTGTAGAATACGCCTCCTCAGCCAAACGACCTAAGCGTCTAAGGCGCCATTTTGAAAGACTTGTTCTTAATAGAAGTGGCACGCTCTTTAACAATATGACAAGCAAATCTGTGTGGACACTCACAGGTGTTGAGTTATTCGAAATTGCTTCGCAAGAAGCAATCAAAAATTTTCTCGATGAACCACTGAGTGACCATAGCAATATGTAAACTTCATTAGCCTTAGGGTTGATGAAAAACAGTATAATTCATTGAGCCGTTTTGCTCTTAACCGAGTGAAACAACAAAACTTTAATTGAAGAGTTTGATCATGGCTCAGATTGAACGCTGGCGGCAGGCCTAACACATGCAAGTCGAG
>NZ_CANMIO010000001.1 GCF_947497935.1 uncultured Shewanella sp. | reverse complement strand
AGCAACTGACTTGTAATCAGTAGGTCCCGAGTTCGACTCTTGGTGCCGGCACCATAAAAACAAAAAAGCCACTCAATAGAGTGGCTTTTTTGTATCTGTAATTAATATCATTTTATATCGACAACAATAGAGTCTCATTCATATTCGAGTCGCTTCTCTATATCTGTAAATTACTCCTCCAGCCTAAATAAGAGATATAACTACGACTATATCCTTTAGAATCATGACGGCATAAATGCCGACCTACGGTTCTTAATCTTTTCGACTTTGCTCTTTCGGTTTTTCCGTCTTCGCTTTACCGTCTTAGTTTTTCAGCTTTTCCGTATTAGCTTTTCTCCGCGTCTATCCGACCTAAATACTGAAAACAAAAAAGGAGCCCTGAGGCTCCCTTATAGCGACTCCCGCCTAGCAGGAGCTTCCGTTAACGGGTTCTACCAGCTACGCATCTTATGGCCTTTGAGGGCGTAAAATAAGATGAATAGGTAGCAAGGTAGACCAACCCAATAAGCAACCTGAGTATTGTCAGCAAAATGAGCGACCTTACCAAATACGAGTGGCAAGATGGCGCCGCCCGAGATCCCCATAATAAGCAGTGCCGAACCTTGAGCCGTATACTTACCTAAACCTTCTAGTGCTAATGGCCAGATTGATGGCCATACAAGTGCATGAGCGAGACCCATCATAGCCACGAAAGTCACTGTATCAGGGATCACAGGAATACCACTCCAGCCCCATAAAATATCGGCAATCATTGTACTTTCTCGAGAGCCTAAAGCCGCACCAATAATGCATGCAATACCGGCAAGCGCCGAAGCTAGTAACGCCTTTTCTTGGCTAATAAACTTAGGAATACAGGTCACGCCAATAATGTAGCCCAGTACCATAAACACCATGGTGTAAGAAGTAAGCGACGCAAAATTATGAACACCTAAGCTTTCACCATACAAACCAATGGTGTCACCAGCAATCACCTCGACACCAACATAGGCAAACAAAGCAACTGCGCCCAGTACGACTTGAGGAAAATGGGTAATACTGCCCTTTTCCTGGTGTTCTTCAGCAGCTTCAAACTCTAATTCTGGAAGTGACGAAAACTTAACTAAACCAATAAGGAAAGTCAGCGCGACAGCCATATAGATGTATGGCATAACCAGTCTTGAAGACAATTCATTAATTTGTGCTAATCGGTCTGCTTCACTTAATGCCGCTAGGTGATCGGCGGTGAAGTTTTCAAAGCCTGAAAGTACCAATGCGGTAAACAAGATAGGCACTATAACACCAGCGCCTTTATTGATAAGCCCCATGATACTAATACGCATCGCGGCACTTTCTTTGGGGCCAATGTGCACAACATAAGGATTTGAGGCTGTTTGCAAAATGGTCAAGCCCGTACCCAATACAAATAACGCACCTAAGAACAGAGTGTAGTTAGCGCTTTGGGCGGCAGGAATAAACAGCAAAGAGCCGGCCACCATAATCGCTAGGCCAATTGCCATACCATTCTTATAACCTGTTTTCTTGAGTATCGATGACATGGGCAGCGCCATCACCGTATAGGCAATATAGAAAGCAAACGTCACAAACAAAGCTTGGAATTCGTTTAGCTCACAGATAATTTTAAGGAATGGGATCAGCGAGCCGTTAAGCCAAGTCACAAATCCGAAGATGAAAAATAACACACCAATAATGGTCATAGGCAGTAAACTGCTCTTGGGGCCAGCTTGAGCCTGAGTCGTTGCTGTCATGTATTAAACCTGCTTCTTATAGTAATTAATTTTATGATACCAGATTAAACTGCTACCCCATCCTTCATTGTTAGCTCTTAGCTTATACAGACGACTGTCTGCTTATATTCTCGACCTTCACTTTCTATCTCAGGCTCATTTTAAGCCTAATGTTTCACCGATGTTAAAACATTATGGCGAAAAAGACAACGCTGTCATTTTTACTTTTGCAGCTCATTTGGGGCAAAGTTATCCCCCCGTCGACTGTAAGTCGTAGAGCTTTAATCCAAGTGTAAACTTGCCAGCTTAAACCTTAATGAAGATATTTCGCTTATACATCCAGTACAACACTAGCCACTGCACCAACAACAGAGCAATAACGCTACCAAGTGCCTGAGCATGATTGGGTAGGCTTGAAATAGCCCCACCAAACAGACTCATTGCAGTGTACTTCCAATTGACTATGCTAGTTGCAATGTAGATAACGATTGAATTACAGCCGATAACCGTAAAGAAAAACGCCCACTTCTGCACTTTTAACACATCGATAATGGCGTAAAACAAGGCTAAGAAAAGTATGCTCCAGCCTGAAGTCACTAAGGTAAAGCTACTGGTCCACAAGGTTTTATTCACGGGATTCCATGGAGAAATCGCCCAACCTAATACCAATAAACCTAAGCCTGATAATGCCAAAATCGCAACTTTAAACCACTCGCCTTTTACTTGTGGCTTTACAATAAAATGTCCGACAAACACACCAAATAAGCCATTTACAACGGCAGGAATCGTCGACAGTATCCCCTCTGGATCTACAGCAGCATTTTGATAAGTAATGCCGGGTAATAACCGTGTATCGACTGCGGCATTAATTGATCCAGTAGTACTAAAAGCGCCGCTATTATCTAGCGTCATAAAAGGGAAAGTTTGCAGTAAGGCGTAACCGACTAATATCACTATGGCGGTAACTATCTGGGTTCTTAAACTGGTGTGCCACACTAACAAGGCGCAGAAAAACCATGCAAAGGCAATTCTACCTAGCACACTGGCATAGCGAATATCACCTAGCGCAAACGGTGCGCCAGTGCCCCAACCATGGTTATAGATAACCCCAAATAACAGTAATAGTAACAGTCGTTTTATTGCATGTTGGTATAGCGGCATGCGCTCAGGCAGAGGTAACTTGTCTAAGCGCTTGGGTGATAAGCCTAAGGCTACGCCAGAAAGGAAAATAAACAGCGGGAAAATTAGATCGTAGAAAGTAAAACCATGCCAAGCACTATGATGCATCTGGCCATCGAGCCACATAAACCCCGCCCAGCCAGATATAAGTAGCAAAGCAGCAAATATGGCTTCGCCTCCTAGGATCCAAAACATATCGAAGCCACGCAGTGCATCTAATGACTTAAGCCTAGGTTTTGCTACCGCTTTTGTTGAGGCTTTAGCTGCGGGCTCAACTGCAGCTTTAGGTTTGGCTCCCGATTCTGCCGCAGCTCTTGCTATGTTAATTCTTTCTATGTTGGATTGGGGTTTATCTATTATTGTTGTCATCTAAACAGCCCTTTCTATCACTTTTTAACTCAGCTTATATAAAGCAAAGCCTCCACAGTCTTTTAAATTAGTATTCACTGCAGAGGCTCTGTTTGAGTTAGAACAAGCACTGATGGTTAGCCTTTAAAAACCAATTCACCACTAATGTAGGTTTGCTCAACCCGATATTTGTCATCGAGTAGCACCATATCGGCACGCCCACCAACCTGAAGCCTGCCCATTTTATCACTTAGCCCAAGAAACTCGGCAGGATACAAAGAGGCCATTCTCAACGCCTCATCCGGTGCAAGGCCTAACATATTGACCGTGTTAGCCACGGCTCCCGCCATATCCAACACACAACCCGCAAGCTCGCCAGTGACCGCATTCAGTCTATCACCGACCCTTAATACCTGTGTGCCAAATAACTCAAAACTCACCTCTTCATCGACGCCTACCGGAGGCATTGCGTCGGTCACTAGCATGACTTTCCCCTTAGGTTTGGCATTGATAGCGACTCGTGCAGAAGCGGGATGAACGTGATGCCCATCGACAATCAAGCCACACCAAGCTTGTGTACTTTCGAGCGCGGCTCCCACCATGCCGGGGTTTCTAGAGTCCAGAGCTGACATCGCATTATAGAGATGGGTAAAGCCTGTCGCCCCCGCAGCAAGCGCCGTTTTGACCGTGTCATAATCAGCATTGGAGTGACCTAGGCATACCTTTACACCCGCGTTTACTAAGGCTTGAATCACATCTGGAGAGACATTTTCAGGTGCAAGGGTTACCACTTTTATACCTATGTCTTGTCGACTGAAAATTGCCAGCTCGGCATCGGAGATGCGCCTGATATAAGATTGTGGATGCACACCTTTTTTAGGCACGCTGAGATGAGGCCCTTCAAAGTGAACTCCCACCACGCCAGCACTGTTTGAATCAACCGCTAATGCTACAGCGTCGGCCGCCTTGTGCATCACATCGACATCATCAGTGATGAGTGTCGGTAAGTAAGCTGTTGTGCCAAACTTAGCATGGGCTTTACCTATTGCTTCGATGCCCTCAACACTCGGCGAAGCGTTAAACAAGACTCCTCCTCCACCATTAACTTGCACATCGATAAATCCTGGTGCAATTAGGCCACTAACGCGAGATTCACTCACGCCTTGAGCTGTGTCGAATGAAAGGATATGACCATCTTCAAAAGTGATGGCTAAATCTGAATGAAATGTCTGTCCATCGAATACGCGGTCGGCAATTATCGTCTGCTTCATCTTATTCCCACTTAGTAAAATAGTGACCAGCTATGCTCTTGTGTACTGCTGCTGAGCGAAGAATGCAGCGCCCCACTCAGGTGGCTGCAAGCTTGGAGATACCTTCGTGAGTACGTCTTCAGCTAACCAAGGGGCTAATGGTTCAGCTAAGCCACCTATCATAGAAAATCGAGGCGGGTTGATTGCAAATAACTTTCTCGCCAGCTCGCTGATATAGTTAGCGCCTTCACGAACAATATCTAATGCTACGCCGTCTTCAAGCTCTGCACACTCAAATACAATGTGGGCAAGCTTGGCATAGGTACTAGAAGATTGACCAGCAAGATTTTCAACAATACCGAGCGCACAGTTCACCTCAAGGTGCTGCAGTATTCGCTGCGTCAACATGGTTTTCTCTCCGAAACCATCTAAGTCTAATAAGACTGACTCACTCGCCTTTAAACCCAGCCAGGCACCACTGCCCTTATCACCTAAAGCAAACCCATGCCCACCGAGAAATAACTCTTTATCGCCCACTCGAGCATAACCACAAGAGCCTGTGCCAGTAATAGTCACCGCGCCCTCTTCCCCTTGATGGGCGCCAATACACGCCGTATGCAGATCTGTGGTTAAGTGCATGCTGGCAAATGGGTGCTGCCACTTAGCAATGTCTTGATAGAGACGAGGAACGTTGACCCCTGCGAGGCCAAGACCGGCAATTAAACGTCTACTATCAGCAGGCTTAAGTCCAGCGTCGCTAAGCGCCAATTGAGTCGACTCTTCAATTGACTGGAACGTTTGAGCTAAACCATGAAGTGGATTTGCACGGCCGGCAACTCCAGTGCCTAGAATGCAATAATCGTGAGTGTAGATTGTTGCACGACACTTACTGCCGCCACCATCGATTCCAATATATAGGGACTCTTCTTTCGTCTGGCTCATGCCCATGACAGACCTCTTTATCGTTCTCATTCTTTTAATTCAGAATGGGTCTGGACTTTATGCTTAAATTCGCCACCAAAGCCCACTAAGTTAACTTCATGTTACAATAACAATGACAGCGTTGTCATTTGTTTTTTTAACTTACCAATAAAACAGAAAAAACGTAGCAACACCATGAGCAATGCTACGTTCAGGCTTAGTTGTCACTTACATGGTTAGCGCTCAGACACGTTAACCACTTGTTAATTAACAACTAAGGTACGTCCTTTACGTTTGCCATCGGCGGCAATAACGCGTACTTCAACTGGCGCAGTCACCTTTACGCCCTCGGTGTAGGCCTTCCACAGCCCTGAAGCGTCTCGATATTCAATATCGAGGCCAGGGAAAATAACATTGGCAAACAGCTTCCCCTCTTTAATGACTGCGCCAGGTGTCGGCACTCGGTAAGCAATATTGGCTTTATCGAGTTTAAGTAACTCTTTAGCCCCTAAGGTATTAGCCATTCGCTGCCAATCTGTGGCTTGAGCTTGGCGCATCTCTTTGGTGAAATAGCCACTATTTTGATTATAGACAGCGCCTTGGTATTGATAAGGCACTTCCCAGTTTGGCTGATGCCATGCACGCTCGGCAAGCATCATAAGTCGAGGAAACATCATGTATTCAGCAACTTCATCACTGCGTACTGTTTCACTCCACAGCTGACCTTGAATACCCGCAAAGCTGAATGATGCTTTTAAAGGCCCACTTGTAGTCTTGCCAGTTTCATCTACTTTCAGGGTATCATCGGCTTCAAATGGCAGGGCTTCGATATCTGTCCACTGCTCGGCATTGGCGGGTAAGTTACCTGGCATAAAACTATGGATTTTTTTAGAGTTAGTATTACGGCTAGCCCAGTAGTAACCATGTTCTTTAGGGTCAGCCTCATAAGGGAAATCGAAATACAGGACTTCAGGTTGCCCGAGCACCGCCTGCCAACCGAGATTCGCCTGTTGGTGTGCGCGCTTATGTCCACCATGTGCGATGACATCCCAGATATTAGACTGTGCCTGCTTCGGCATATTATGCGCACGAGTATGGCTCATACCATCGCTCCAGCCTGCGGCCTCTATGCCTTTATCTGCCAGCATTTTTGCAGTTCTTTCGATAAAGTAAGCGCCAAGCTCTTCCATGTTCGTTACGCCTTTATCATTGTTAGCAATGAAAGATTTACAAACAGGCGACTCTAACCAAGCGCCAGCGGTTTCATCGGCGCCGATATGGTAAAGATTCAGTGGTATCCCAGCATCTTTATGCATCTTGGCAATTTCGTCGATAACCTTATCGATAAAGGTAAAGGTCGACTCCATGCACACATTTAAAGTGTTATCGTTATAGTACTGAATCGATGAGTAAATGGTTTTATCTTCACTGTCAGAGAGCTGATATTGCTTGGCCTCTTCGAGCTTCCCTTGAGCGATTAGCTTGCGAGATCTCGCTTCCATCGACTTTATTGCAGCGCGAGAATGCCCTGGCATATCCATCGATGGGATCACCTGGATCTGCCTTGCTGCCGCGTACTGTAAAATCTCAATATAGTCAGCCTTGCTATAGTAGCCATTCACGTTGGTATCGCTAAAAGGACCACTCCCTAACTGAGGTAATAGACAAGTATCTTCATTAAGATCATGACAGCGTTTACTTCCTACCTCAGTTAACTCAGGTAACCCTACGATCTCTAAACGCCAACCTTCATCGTCGGCCATATGCAGGTGTAATTTATTTAACTTATATGCTGCCATCTGATCTAACAGATCTAAAATCAACTGTTTACTATGGAAGTTACGCGATACATCGATATGCATGCCACGAAAATCATAGCGCGGTGCATCTTCTACCAGCATAGGGTTAACGGTTAGTGTTTTGACATCGACCAATGCTGCCAATGAGGCTAAACCGTAGGAGAATCCTGCATCATCAGCGGCGAAAATTTTAATCTCATCGCTCGCGATATCGAGATGATACTCTCCCAGAGTTCCGGAGGCTGATAAAGGTAGTAATACCGTTTTAATCCCCTTATCACTTTGGTCAACACCGAGTCGAGCTAGGCGCTGTAGCGCGGCATCGACTACCTCAGCCCCTACTCCGTTGAGGCTGAGCTTTAGTCCGCCTTTGAGTGAAACAGACTTAGCATCACTCTTTAAAGAAACCTTGGTTGGTGTCGGCAAAATCGTATTTTCGGCTAACTCTGCGTTGCTAGGTGTACTTAAGTTACTGCGATACAAGACTTGGGTTGTCGCCCACTCAAGCTTATCGGTCTCACGTCGCTTATATTGAGTTTCGCTGTCGGTAAAATCGCTTACGTAGGGGCGTACTTCCATTCCCGTTTCAGGATCAAGCGATAACTGTGTGCTGCGGATAACAACAGGTTCGAGACCGTCTGCAACTATGTAATAGTTTGGCATAGCGTCAGTTTCGGATAACTGCCACAGCTCGCCGCGAAATTGAATCGTTTTAGTTTGGCCCTTTTTAATCCCATCAAAGCCTGCTGCAGGAGCGATTCGGTGTAAATCACCTTGTATTCGAGTAATACTGAACTCATCGCCTTCAATGCTTTGAATCGGACGCATTTGAGAGTAGTAGATAGACCAAGCTTTACTGTCGATATCAATGGGAGAAGTCAGGTCTATTTCAGCCAAGAAACAGCGGCCATCTGCAGCGTCTTGATCGCAGTGTTCATCGGGAGCGTTAGTCACCACACGGTAACGAATATCGAGCGTTTCACCAATCCGATTCAGTGAAGTTTGAGTTAATGAAGCTTGAGTCAGTGAAGCCTGTTCCAAACCAGCTTCGTTAGCCATTGGACCAGGAGTTTGTGACCCTTGCTCTATGGGGGACATGACATTTGCCACCTCTTCGACCCGCTTTTGCTCTGAGCAAGCACCAAGAGTCAATGCTAACGCTACAGCTGAGGCTATTACTTTAATCTTCATTATATTCCCTTTGATTTATATTATTTTCTAAGGTGAAGAACTCTGACTCGTTATTTCTCCCCCTTATGGAAATAAACGAGAACTCTATCTTAGGTCCAAACACTCTTGCCTCTCAATAGCTTAGATAAGCGTTTATCACCTATCCTAATTGTGCCAGATAAAAAAATGGCCGAGTACTCTTAAAGTACTCGGCCCACGCTAGTTTCTGGGGAGAGACTATATAGGAGTAACAAACATAACTGTTTGCCAAAAACATGAGACGGGAGACCTCTTCCCGTCCATGTAGACCTTACAAACAAGCTGTCACACAAGCAGATGACAACGCTGTCATTTGAAATATACATAACTCCGTACAAAACTGCTACATTTATCTGACATTTAGGCTTTTTATATTTCAGACCCTCAGGCAGTAAAAGCAAAAAAACCAGCCAAAACAACAATGTAAACACGAGATCCATATGATTACGCTATGAATCAAGTTTCCCCATACGCCTGTCTTTACTTCTGACCCTTTTACATCTCACATTAAAAGGCATTAAACCCCAAACTACTTAGCCTTTAAAAACAGCCAGTTACCAACTAGCCATCAACTAACCGCGGAAATCATTCATAGGGCTCAACTCTGCGAAAATATTACGAGCTGGCTTTAATTGACAACGCTGTCACTTAAACGTATATCTAAACACAACAATGACACACGCTTGCAACATTCATTGACAATGAATGCAAGTGTTCGCCTACTTATGTTTAAACAAGATTACGTTCAAGGACCCTATAACAATGAATAATAAAATTGTCCCACTTAACTCTGATAACCATCTTCAAATGTGTGTTACCGAGTCTCAAGACTATCGTCGTTTTGCCGAGCAACAACTTATTCCTGTCGTGTTCCACGAATTTCATCAATTAGCTACAGAGTTTCCACTGGTCTTTGTTAAGAACAGCGAAACAGGGCAGTTTATTCCTGTTGCCATGATGGGAATTAAAAACAGCCTCAATCTCTACTGCCAAACGAGTGATTGGCCAGCAATGGTAAAGCCAAGAGGCTTTAATAACGCCCCCTTATCTCTAGTTAAAACCAACCAAGAAAGTGATAACGTGCTTATCTGCGTTGATACAGAGAGTCCATTAGTGACTGAAACAAGCGAGAATGCACAGCGCTTATTTAACGATGACAAAGAGCAGAGTGAATATCTTAAGAAACGAACTCAAGCGCTGCTAGAAATTGCCGCATTTAATGAACAAACAGGCAATATATGTCAATTGTTAGCATCGAAGAGTTTATTCACCGCAAAACAGCTGACAGTTAAGTTAGCCGAAAGTCAGCAGCCAATTAACATCGACGGGATATATGTGGTTGATGAGCAGGCTTTAAACCAGCTAAGCAATGAAGAGTTCTTATCTTTAAAAGAAAACGGCTTACTGCCATTAATCTACGCTCACCTCGTATCGCTACAACAGATCTCACGCCTGATTGAAAAGCAGAACAACTACAATTTGAATCATTAATTCAATCAGCCCCAGCACTCAATTAGCCAAGTTCAGCATTACCGAACTTGGCTAAAATATCTTAAGCCACTATAGCTTCTGTAAACCGTAACGCTTTATCTTCTCTAACAGTTCTCTATGCTGCGGCAACTCGCCGGCAAGTTGTTTGGCCACAGTATTGAGCCTGTGTTGTAAAGCACTCGATTCAGGCCCTAGCTCAGCGTTCATTTGCCTCAGCTCAGGGGTATGCTGCATGCCGTATAGAACATAGAGGTAATTTTCTAAATCAAATACCTCGAACTTACTGAAAAAATCTTCTCTACTGGGCACAAAATCTTGCCATTGCGCTAAGCGATTAATTAGCTCGTCAGACATAGTTGCCGGGTCACGATTATCTATCCAAAATTGTGAATCGTCGCGATCGGATAGGCAATAATGTAGTTTAATAAAGTCTACGACTCGCTCCCAGGCATAACCCATCACATGATTAAAACGCTGCTGTATTGCGGCTAACTGACAAGTCGAGGTTGGGAAGCGTTGAGCTAAAAATCCAGCTGCAAAATCAGTTAAAAGAATCGACGTTGCCTCTAATGGCTCTAAAAAGCCTTGAGCTAAACCCAATGCCACACAGTTTTTCTCCCAAGAACGCTCTCGAAAGCCGACTGTCATAGGGATAATTCTATATTTATGCCCTGCTAACTTCCCCTCAAGATAAGTATCTAGTTTGTCGATTGCAGTCTCATCATCCATATATTTCGAGGAGTAGACAAAGCCCACACCACGGCGGTTGCTCAAAGCGATATCCCAAATCCATCCTGCCTGATGGGCCGTTGAAATGGTGAAGGGGGGAATAATATCGTCATTAACCGTTGGAACTTGTACGACAACGGCTTTGTCGACAAACAACTGCTCAGCTTTATTAATAAAAGGCACCTTGAGCGCTTTATCTATCAATAATGAGGCAAAGCCGCTGCAATCGATATAGAAATCAAAATCCAGCTTACCAGCACTATCTGTGACTAGAGATGCTATTTCACCATCTTGCCCAAGAATAACTTCCTGCACATTAGCCCAAAGGTGCTCAACTCGAAATCGCTCTTTGGCGTTTTCACCGAGTAACTCGGCAAACTTAGCCGCATTGAGGTGATAAGCGTAACCAAGCTTTCCTTTATATTCTGGATCGCTAATGGATTTCGGCGCCCTAAAAGCCTCACAAACATCATGCTGCGGTGACACAGATCTGGCGTAGTGGCTCTCTTTATTCGCTAACCAGCGCGCAGTTAACTCTTGCAGTACTGAGCCAGGCATATCGAATAAGTGATGATAAAAGTTCTGCAGGCCATGCTTGTCTTTATCCAGCCAGTTAACGAACTTTATTGATTGCTTAAAGGTAACATCACAACGGCGAATAAACTCGGTCTCACTGATCCCAAAGCTTTGCAGTGACTGACGTATAGCGGGTACGGTGCCCTCCCCGACCCCAATGGTAGGGATATCTGGAGACTCGATTAAAGTAATAGAAAGCTGTTCATTCGCTAGCAGCGCTTTACCAAGATGGTTTGCCGTTAGCCAGCCCGCAGTGCCACCACCTACAATCGCTATTCTTTTTATATCCATCTCATCTCCAATAAACAGCAAGCTCTAGCGCTTATGCACCATAGTTTTTTCGAAAGGAACAACAACGTTTAATTAGCTTTAACTGATTTTATCTTTTCAATAAAAAGCCCAGCAAATGCTGGGCTTTAAGTTGTACTCATTTATCTATTAGCTTAGAAGCGTAGTGCAACACCTAGCTTATAACGCGCTTCACCTTCGAAGCTCCATGCTGGGTAACCATTCTTAAGCTCAGGCTTAACTTCGGCAGAGTCTGGAGCGACACCAAGCTGTACACTGTCTTCTTCAAGTAAATTAACCACTTCAAAAGTCACAGATAGGTAATCAGTAATGTTGTAGTTAGCACTTAAATCAACTGTTCCGTAGTCTTGGTGCTCACGGTTACCGTAGAAACCAGGAAGCTCACGGATCATGTATTCACTGCGCCAGTTATAAGCTACACGAGCAGAAAAGTCTTCCATCTCGTAGTAACCCACTAGGTTGACCGTATGCTTAGATGAATCAGAGAATACACTCACTTCATCAGGATAGTTATCAGCAGGAGCATCTGAATCTGCAAACGTATAGTTAGCAGAGTAACCTAGACCGTTTTCAAATGAATCTTGTAACTGAAGCTCAACACCTTGAATTTGGCCACCAGTGCCGTTCTTCTTAGTCGACTTAGTCCAGTTGTCTTCTCCCGAACCTGGGTCAATAATTCCGATGCTTTGATTTAAGATTTGATCTGAAGTAACGAACGAACTGATATCTTTAATAAAGTATGTCGCCGCAACTAACCCGTCTGGGCTGAAGTACCATTCAACACCTAAATCTGCTTGTGTCGCTTTAAATGGCTCAAGTGCAATGTTACCCGTATTGACCACTTCGTTACCTACAACATCGTCCTTATATCCCGCTAATGCTGAAGAAGCAAACATATCGCCATAGTTAGGACGTGAAATAACTTGTGAAGCCGAAGTACGAATAATCACATCGCTAGTCACATCAAACGCTACGTTCACGCTCGGTAACACATCGCTATAGCTAGCGTCCATTGTGCTTAGGTTGTCAGCGTAAGACCCATCAGATTGCAGCTTATAGTAATCAGAAGAGGCATCGGTTGAGATATAACGCAGACCGAAGTTACCGCGAACACCATCTGACTCGAAGCTAGCCATTAGGTATAGGGCTAGATTCTCTTCGCTAATTGTACCGTAACCAGACTTATAAACAGGACCTTCTTTACTAAAGTCACCAATTGCCGCGTTTGCATCTGCAAGCATTGCGTCAAGATTAGGCTTAGGTAGAGTGAAACCAGCACCTGAAGAGACTGTACCTGAGTAGTATGCTGACGCATCTTTAGCTGTCACATCAGCGTTAACGATAGCAGGGAAAGTTTCCTGCTTTACATCATGGTCTGCCCAACGCACACCGGTCTTAAATGAGGTGATAGCCCCTAGGTCTACTGGTACTGTCACGTCAAACTGTGCGTAAGTCTCTTCATCTGAATTTGGCTGCTTCTTAAGAGACCAACCTGCTGGCGAGAGTGGGCCACCAAAATCTTCTGCACCGAATGACTTATTAGCGATATCGATTTTTATCTGTTCACCGGTCGCATCATAAGTTCCGGCATAATCACCAGGCTGACCTAACCAGAAACCATAGTTAGCAGTCATGTCTGTACCACCTTCAGACTTAGTGTTACCCACTCGGCCTTCTAAGGTGTAGCTATCTGCTTCATATTTGAAATCCAAATCGTAAGTATTTGAATCCATGCTCGCTTTACGAGCCCAAGTTTGCGCCCAACCTGGATTCTCACCCTTACCATCGCGACGATAGAAGGTACAAGTACCTGAAGCATTCGTTTGCTCACAAGCCGCTTCTTTATCATCAGGGAACATGGTAAACAGTGAGGTATTAGCGTTATTAGCTTTCATATCAAGACTCATGATATTCAAGCCAAACTCTAGATTATCTGTCGGGCGGTATTGCAAGGCACCGTTAATAGCTGTGCGTTCACGTTCTTGTTCGAACGTTGTTGGAACGATATCACCCCAACCGACTAGGGATTCAATACCGTTACGCTGGTAGTTAGTTTCAGAAGCCGCTGCTGATAGTAGGAAACCGAAGTTTTCATCTTCATTTTTCCAGCTGTATAAACCAGAAAGCTCTGGATCGACCTCTTCAGAGATTGTTCCGTAGTCGCCCTTAGCGCTGATAAATACTGAGTTTGCATCCAAATCTAGTGGCTTACGGGTCTTAACGATTACCGTTCCACCGATACCGCCTTCAGGAATATCCGCTTGTGATGACTTATAAACCTCGATTGCGCCTACCATTTCTGGTGGAAGTAAAGAGTAGTTAAAGCTACGGTCGATGGCCTGTTGGTCGTACCACCCCGTCGATGCAACTGAATGTCCGTTAAGTAAGGTGCGAGTTAACTGGCTTGATGCACCTCGAATAGAAACCTGCTGGCCTTGGCCAAACTGACGGTTAACGGCAACACCCGGAATACGGCCTAGTGACTCACCTACGTCACTATCGGGAAACTTACCAATATCTTCAGCGGTTACAGCATCAACCACTGAATCTGAGAATCTTTTAGCATTGATTGAGGCTTTCATAGAGGCGCGCATACCGCGAACTTCAATCTTCTCAATGTTTTCGTCTGCTGCTGCGCTTTTCGCATCAGCCTCTGCTGCCACAGCAGAAACAGACATAGCACCACTCATCAGCAGCGCGATATTTGTAGCTAGTACACTTTTCTTAAAGGTAGATGGTCGCATCTCGTTTCCCTTCCATAACTTATTATCTTTTTTTATATCCATAACCATTCCAGAAGCGGAATGACAACGCTGTCATGTCTAGAGCAAACATTACACAATTATTAACAGCTGCGCCACAACAAAATAACCAGCGCGCTCATTATAATTGCATTCAATAACAATACCGCAAAAACACTTATACTTTTGCCCTTTAAATACAGACAGTTAACTACGAACAAACAAACTGTTTAAAAAGTGAACTTTTTTACTTTAGGGTGAGAAAACGCAAAAAGATGGCTAGTTATCATTGCTAAATAGACTAAAACTTCGCACTATACCGCTAAATTTCCGGACAAATTGCACCTTGCCTGCGCTGTTTGTTAATCTTGTGTTACCATCTTTTGGCAGCACAAAGTGTGTAACTAACGAGAATATCGCTTAATGAAAGTCACCATAAATGATGTTGCCAAACATGCTGGCGTATCGATTAAAACAGTGTCACGGGTTACCAATAATGAACCGTCGGTAAAACAGGCCACAATAGATAAAGTCAATACTGCTATTAACGAGCTGAACTATCAGCCTAATTTGGCGGCAAGAAACTTAGCAGGCACTACATCCTATGTGATTGGTTTTATTTATGATAACCCAAATGCTTATTACATCATCGATATGCAAAACGGTATCCTGTCCGCCTGCAAAGGCCTAGGCTACGAATTGTTAATTCACCCTTGTAACTCAAGAGCCGAGAACATCTGTGAAGAGCTGACAAAGCTAGTTAAGCACAACCGTTTATCAGGTTTGGTGCTAACACCCCCCCTGTCAGAAGATCCGGTGATCTTGGCTGCACTTGATAACATCGAGGCGAATTATGTACGGATTATCGCGGGCGAAAAAGCCGACAAAGGCTCTGGTTTAGCCGTTTTGGTCAATGACAGATCCGGTGCGATATCGATAACTCAGCATCTTATCGACTTAGGCCATCGAGATATCGCTTTCTTAAGTGGCGATCATGAACATGAGTCAACCAAAGAACGTTTAGCTGGATTTAAACAGGCATTAAAAGACAACAAGATCTCAGTTAACCAAGAACATATCATCGATGGAAAATATTCTTTCGAATCTGGAGTTCAAGGTGCAAAGCAATTATTGAGTCAAAGTGTTCGACCAACAGCCATTGTCGCCTGTAACGATGAAATCGCGGCGGGAGCTTTGTTTGCAGCAAGATTAGAGGGGGTCGATATTCCTTCGGAGATCTCTATTGTTGGTTTCGAGGATAGCCCATTTTCACGTCAGACTTGGCCTAAGCTGACAACTGTGCATCAGCCCAATGAAGAGATCGCGCATATTGCGACTGAATTATTGATTGCGAAACGTAGAGAGGAAAAATCAGATCTGGCTAAAATATTCCAGCCTGAGCCTGTAATTAGAGACTCTTCCGCTAAACCAAGAGCTTAATTAGGCTTTAATTGAACTTAATGTACAACTACTTGTAAAGCTTCTAATCCAGCCCGTAGTACGGCTTCTAGTACAGCTCTAACTTTTTCGCATTATTTGTCAGAACAGATAATGCGAAAAAGTCGTTAATCGCTATACCGCTTCTTCATTCTCTTCACCGGTACGGATACGAATAACACGCTCAATATCAGTGACAAAAATCTTGCCGTCACCAATTTTACCTGTACGGGCAGTATCAACAATAACTTCTAATGCCTGCTCTAAAAGTTCATCTTGGATCACTAACTCAATTTTGACCTTAGGCAAAAAGTCAACCATATACTCAGCGCCACGATAAAGCTCGGTATGTCCTTTTTGACGACCAAAACCTTTCACTTCAGAGACCGTCATACCGGTAATACCTATATCAGCAAGTGATTCGCGCACATCATCCAACTTAAATGGTTTAATAATGGCTTCGACTTTTTTCATTGTAAAACTCCCTAAAAACTTGCTGAAAGGCTCAATTTGGCTGCGCGCTAGCTTATCACGCACTAGTAAAACTATGAAGCCAAAAGTGATTTATGGCTTAGCACAAAACTAAACGCAGTCTTCATATAACCGAACAATATATCAATGAGCACTTACAATAGACATCTGTAAGCTACACTTTGCTTTTCCCCCCGCAATATTTACAGGATGTAAATACATAAACCAACTCAAGGAAGAGTTAATATGCTAAATAGAACTGCAGGTTTTACCTTAATTGAACTTATGGTTACGCTCGTAGTAGCAACCACTTTAATCGTGATCGCGATTCCATCGTTCAAGAGTTTTTATGCTCACGCACGTGCCGATTCAAGCATAAGAAAAATTCAACAATCGATACAATTGGCAAGAAACCATGCCGTAGCCTATGGCTCAAGAGTGACGGTTTGCCCTGTAACTGGATTAGATTGCAGCGAAAACTGGCACAATAACATTACCGTTTTCAGCGATTCAGGTCAGCCCAACTTGATTGACGGTAATGACCAAGTAATTTATCAAATCGGCCCATTCAACAGTAAAGACTATGTTGGGTACAACCGTGCAGCGATTAGATTCCTACCTGATGGTCTCGCCTCTGGTACCAATGGAACATTGAGTTACTGCCCGGATACAATCAATCACTCTGAATCTCGAGCCATCATTGTGAGTCAATCAGGGAGAGTTAGATTCTCTCAGAAAAACAACATTAGTTGCGAATAGTATTGAATAGAAGCGGTTAGGCTATACTAAATCTCGAATGGTTTAAAAAGTCAAAAGTGCCTATATGCCAATATATTGGCGTGTTTTCCGCCCTATTTATCTGCTGAAAATCAGTAAGTTTTGTAATATACTGCAGATGTTATTGGGCAAAGGATATCGCCATGAAAGACTATAAAAAAACAATACGCGCTTTCACTCTTGTAGAGCTAATGGTGACCATTGCTGTTGCAGCTATACTCATTTCAGTCGCTGCGCCCTCTTTCAATTCTTTTTATGAAAACTCTCGTAGTGATTCAGCCATTAGAAATATTCAGCAATCATTGCAGTTAGCCAGAAGCCAAGCTGTAAGCTACGGCTCTACTGTTACAGTTTGCCCACTAAGAGAGGGGTCATGTGGAACAGACTGGCAAAATGGCTTTAGCGTTTTTATCGATAATGGAACACTTGGAACACTTGATAGTACTAATGGCATTGACGATAAGGTGATCAGAGTCATAGACGGTTTTAATTCAAAGGATTTTATTTCTTATGATGAAAATTCTATTAGTTTTTCATCTGATGGTCTAATAACTGGAAAGTTTACTTCTGGTATTCTGTCATACTGCCCTTCGAGTAAAACCAATGATAATTCGAGAGCCATAGAGGTTGGTCGAGCGGGTAAAAGTCGATTTTCAACAGCAACGACAAGCTGTAGCTAAACAACAAAGCAGTAATTAATTAAATTACTGCTTTAAATAAAACGGTTATCGAACCGTTACACTATCTAGCTTTTTACCAGCAGCCGTATCAAAAGTTTCATGTAGTCCGACACACTCGACAACCTCTTTAATGTAAGCTCGCTTACCATCATTTCTGTCAGGAACCTTTCTCGCGGGTAACTTTGCCATCCTTAACTGTAACTTATTAACGGGCCAAGAATAGAAACCTATTTGATCAACCGTGGTTGTTTTAAGAAAGCATTTATAATCTTTCATCTCTTTTGCCATCACAGCTGAACTCGACAACAAAATTAAAGACAAGCAACATACAATTTTCTTCATTACCAACACTCCAATGGAGTCTTCACTCCTGACTCATTAATGGTCATTGAATTACAGACTTGATCTCTATAAGCATGGTCTCCAGTCGCCGTAGCAGTCAGTTTAAACTGCCCTTTGGCTGGAACTTCACTACTTATTTTAAAGTAACCATTTTCACTTAAAGTAGGACTTCCAGAGTAACCTAAGGTTGTCATATTAGCAGTGTAAGTTCGACTATCTAAATATAGCTGCTCCTGTTTATTGGCCGCTTCTATTAATAGTACTTTCGCATCGGAACGTGCGGATTGATTAACATAATCAATATAAGAGGGATAGGCGATTGATGCTAGGATCCCTATTATCGCAACCGTAATCATTAACTCAATAAGTGTAAAACCTTTAGCATTAAGCATAAAATACCTTAGTCATTCGCATGGTAGTAAATTCGGTTTATTCCAAGCGCCGAGCCTACACATCTATCATCACCATTTTGACACTCTGGTGGTTTAGGACAGTTAATATCTCCCTCTACGCAAGGTAGTCTTGGGGCATCAGGAATAGGGAAATAGATATCCCCTTCAGGAATTAGGGGAGGAGGTGTATCCGGTACTCTTTCCCCTAACTCAATATACTCTTGGGTGTATGTACGAGTTCCCTTGTGTAGAGCAAAAGGATATAGGCGCCCCATTCCTGCGATCAAACACTGGTTGGTAGAAGAGGTATCACCGGGTACATATGAGGTAAAATACACCCTGCCCTGAATAATCGATGCGCCCGCTAGACTTTTTTCACCTGTAGCTCCTAGGCTATAATACCAGCCAAACTTTTTGCCAAAGGCAATATTCTCTGATTCTGTTGAGGGTGCTTTATTCGTGATGTCATAAAGATCCACCAACGTTATTGGCTCAGGAACCTCATTTCCGTTGGCTCCATTAAAAGAGCGTGTAACCACATTACGATCTTGTAGAGTAAATAGCTTATCCTGACGAGTCTTGTCTGAAGGATGCGGTCTATGCCCTGTTCCAATAGCCACTGCATCATAAGGTATATCTTGATAAGTTTTTATCGTCGTTGTTGTATCACCATATGTGACGTCCACTTCGGCTAAGTTAGTAAAAACAGTTTGAGCAACAACCGGCTCAGCAAAGAAGCGTCTATCGCTTGTTAAAGAGCTCCCTCCTAAATCAGCAAATTTAAATGCAGTCCAAGGGTTGGTTGAATCTTTAGGGTTAGCACTTGGTAAATCTAATCGCCAAATATTACCGCCAGTATCAGATGCATAAATCCTATCCGTTAATTTATCGCTGTTACTGTCTAACACTGCTACAGAGTTTGGAATACTATCTGTTATTCCTGGGAGTTGAGTCGCACTTGATGATGAGTCGGGCCCAAATGTATGCACTAAAGTGCCAGTTTCAGCATCAACAATATAAACTCCACGACCTTCTGAATCATTCATCCCCACAGAGGCGCCATCTTTTGTAGACGGAGAATAACCAGCACCGAAGATCAGTACTGGCTTTGCCTTACTAGGCTCTGTATTGCCTGTAGGCCAACCAGGAATATGGGTAACGACAGGTTCAGACCAAGTTTGTGCTAACTCAGCCATTCCCGGACTATTTGAATCAATTTTCCACATAAACCTAGGGGAATCGGGACTCGTAACATCGAAAGCATAGTATGACTTACCACCACGGCGCATCCCAATAAACACCCATGCTTTCTCTAATCCGGAGCTCCCAGTCTTGACGTAACTAACAGGAGAGCTATCGAGGCCGTAAACAGAATGCACTCCTGTTGGCACATTTGCCTTCAACTCCCTAATATTAGGCAACAACTCATAGGGTATAAAAGCCCAAGATTCGCTCACGGTTGCACCTTCATCCTTAAACATATGTAAAAAACCATGATTGGTTCCCATTAGGATGCGAATATCAGGAGTGTTAGCTGTACCAAAGTTAATCGCTAGTGGCCGAGAATGAAGTGGGTCTCCCATCAGTTGGTTCCGGACATCTTCAGTCTCTGAGTTGCCATTATCATCATCAGTATCGTAACCTTTGGCCCAATTGAACACCTCTTGTAATTGGGTTTCATCCACGCCCATATGCAGTGCAAGTTGGCCATCTCCTCCCGCATAGCTAGATGCATTCGACTTATTAAATGTCGCCATGCCGCCATTTGAGCCAATATTACTTAAAATGGTTCTCTGTGGGACTTTTCGTAAAGCTTCTGCAGCACCACCGACCCTAACATCGTTACCGTCACCACCATCACTGGCTGCGTCACAAACTAGATCAGGAGTCCAATAGGAGCATGCCGAAGAGACTAAGTTACCATCTTCCCCTATCGCATTAGCGCCATTTTTATCAACGATATCACCATCGCCCGTAACTCTAAACTTCTTCAAATTACCCGACCATCTAGGTCCTTTATTAGGTAAAAACATTGCATAGTAAACAGAGTCAAAGGTGCGAGTTCTGTCAAAGTTATTGCTTGCTATAGCTGGAGAGGTAAAGCTTGCATTAACTTCTAAAATTTGTGAAAAGACTTGTTGCAAGGCTGACTGTAAGGCTGATGCATCAGCTGCGGGAAAGTATTCCCCTCCGCCCCTCTCTGCCGTTTGATTAAGGAGCGCTGCAGCCGCATCCGCGCCTTCGCTAAAACCTATCGTGAAAGTCGTAACATTTTGGTCATCAGGGTATTCAGCCGATGTATTGACATCATTGGTATTCATCCAACCAGCAAGGGCTGGCAGGTAACTGGTAAAATGAGGCTCAGTGTTTATAAATTTATCGCTAGAGCTCACACCTGGTAAATCTAGTACTTTGTGATTAGCATTTTGATCTAATGTCGGTACGCCATCGGTAATATAGACAACATAAGCTCGATTCTGACACTCTTTAAATGGCGAAACATATTTTCCTTCATACTCTACCTTCTCGTCCGTGTCACGAGGAGGGTTGTCCTTTTTATAGCCTAAGCTATTGACATTAATATCATTGTCACCGAAATAAACGCCTTGACCTGAAAAATAGCGATAAGCTTCATATAATGTTTCACACAACGGAGTATTGGTCGACGCAGGTAAGTTATCAATAGTATCCAGTAAGGAGATTTTATTCGCTTCGTTCATCTCTTTAATACCAGAGATAATCCGACCTCCATCACCATCCCCTTCATATGGATAGTTAATATTGAAAATAGCTAGGCCGAAATCAACACTCGGCGTCGTGACAATGGTATTTTTAATCACCTCTTTCGCTATTGCTAAGCGCGTCTTGGGCACACTCTCTTGGTCGCCATGATACCAACGCAAGTAATTATCCGTATAAAGAGTAATTGGTTGACCTGTGCCAAATGCCGTTTGCTTTGCTTTTTCATAAGCGGCATCTATTTCTGCTTGACTAGAGCTACCATTAACTTCTGCATAGCGAATTGGGTTTTGTTTTTTACCTGCACTATCGATTGGAAACCCTGAAGGTTGATTAGGAGCATTACGCCATTTTTTACCTTCAATATCATCAAAACAATCAATATGAGTAATGTTGGCACCATTATTATCAGGTACTTCCTGCCATGTTCCATTTTGTCCCGAAAAGCCATACTCTCGGAAAAAACCCGTAAAGACACCATACTTTTCCAAGTAATCCCAAGAGGTCTCACAACCGTTTATCTCTGATAAAAAACGGCGGCTTTCTGATGGACTATCAGGCACTGGCATTGCAGTATTATCAATACCACCTTTGGTAAAATAGACCATTCGTTCTTGTAAAGAATTATCGCTTCCTACTGCTGGGTAAGTAATATCTGGATCATAAAATGCCTCAGCATCCTCTACCATATTCCCCATACTTCCAGAGTTATCAAAGATAATGAGCACTTGGGGTCTTGCCCCTGTGCGCGCTGACGACTCATAAACATAGAGCTCAGTATCATCACTATGGCTTGCGCCAGAGAACACGACGACAGCAAAAGCTATTGAGGTTAAAATTTGCTTCAACATTACTAACTCCCTGTTAACACTTCTTGCTCTACGCCAGTGACTATACTGACCCGCCCCATATTATTACGCCCGAAGCTTGCTTCTGTAGAAACCTCGACTCGCCTACAGCTAATTAAATTTGCGCCACTTGCCGCCGAACTCCTTTGACAAGCCACATCACCATCAGCCATAGGTGCTAAAGTACTAGATGCATTAAATGTATCGTCAACTACTGTTTGCAAAGCATTAATATTTGCTAAAGAAGTTCCTGCTTTTGCCGCTAAGACTTTATCCAATGCGCCATGGGCTTCAATCATCGCTTCTACTCTTTCTGAGCCTGCACCAGCCATTTTTATCGACTGATTCGAATTAACGGCTAAAGCAACACCAATAACAGTCATAATCAGCAAAATAATAAGAGAGAAGAAAAGTACAACTCCCTTTTGTTTTTTGATTTTCATACATTATGTCCTAAAGCAAAATTGGATTTTCAAGCACAACGGTGGTCATAACAACCTTGCGACGAAAACCATCACCATTTGCCGAAATTTCTTTGTCACCAAGCTTATAAACGGTGTTGTTTGTATAATTATTATCTTCTTCAAGAGAGCGCACTAATACATAAATACGAACTGCGACTAAACGCTGTAAAGTGGTGTTATCCCACATAAAACTTGTTGTGTTTTGTGCAGGCCTAAAACTATCCGCACTCTTATCGCCGTTACTATCAAAACCATACATAATCCTGATATTCTCAATTCCCTCAACGAGTTGTTCATAACTACTTCCAGAGTTCATTCCACCTTTACCTAATACTCGGCGCATTAGTACGGGCACATCATTATCAGTTTGTATAAAATACACATGATGTTGTAGCTCCCAAAGACGGGAATTAGTTAGTGGCGGTACAGCTTGTTCTCCCGTAAAAATAACGGCTTGGCTAGACGTTGTCGCCATATAATAACGATTTGAATTCAATGTGGTTGGCGCTACTGATGGACCTATTAGCCTTTTAACTTGCAGTACATCTGTCTCGTCCAAAGCATCCGGAATACATTCCATGCCTCCTCCGCCAGCACTATGTTCATAACCCCAAATACGTCTAAAATGAGCCGTTTCATCATTTGGAAAGCTAGCATTATTAGCTCCGCCACCAATACAATCATTGGCAGCAGCAATAGCGGGGGCGTTAATAGTGGTGTTAGTCCCGAGCACAAAGTCAGTCCCAGTCATGTCCCCCATAAAGCCGACTTGACTAATATCTCTTTCAATTAGAGCAAGTGCAATTCTTCCACTCTCTTGCAATTGATTAAACTGACTTGTTGTTGTCACGTTCGTAGAAGACATTGCGAACATTGAAAAAATACCAAGGGTCAAAAATAAACTGACGACCATCGCGATCATAAGCTCTACAAGCGAAAATCCTGACTGGCCATTACTTAACTTCTTAAGAATACTCATAAGCTATAGAATTACCGTATTAATGAAGTAAACTCGACGTCGGCTATTGTTTTCAGCACCACCACAGTTACGTACAAAAGTGGGCTGAGTGGCACCTATCAAGACTTTATGCATTCCGCGCCAACTAAGTGCAACAGTGACTTCACCATTCACCTTTGCATCAACACAAACAGTGACATTATCCAAGCCCCCTATACTTTTGCCATCAAGCACTTCTGAGGAGCCTAAAATTTGCTGATCCAATTGATAAAGATCCCATAATCGAGTCTCAAATGTATTGCAGGTATCAATAGGTTGCCCCACAGAAACGTCACAACGTTTTCCCGGAATAGATAACGTTCCACTGTAGGTTCCGCTATATTCTGTAAGTTCAGAGCGATTTAACTTGATACGACTAATAATATCGTTGGCTAAGTAAGCAGCCTGTGTTTGTTGAAAAGACTCGAAGCTACCACGCTTAGAAATCACGTGGAGATTGAAAACACCAATCAAGCCGACGGTTAAAATAACCAAAGCAACTAACACTTCGATTAATGAAAGTCCTTTCTCTCTGGTTTGCATTCCGTCAATTCCCCTGCATACGCCATATTGTTGACGCCTAGATTGTTGTTTTACCGTTTAAAATTGGTAGCTTATGACAACATAACAGCATACAGATTAATAGCACTTTAGTCGAATGTTAGCTAGTAGTAAGCAGGGAAATATTATATTTAACACCCAAACCTGCTTAAATTTCAGGCAATAAAAAAGAGGCCTAAGCCTCTTTTATTATTTGTCACAATTCGTATCGATTTTTTGTTAGCGAAGCTCCGCCGGAACCGCAAAAACAGTATCTTCGAGTTGACCTTCGACCTCTGTTATTACGCTAGGCGCCATATTCGCAATCGCATCGACAACTTGTTTAACCAATACTTCTGGAGCGGAAGCTCCGGCAGTTACCGCCACATGTTTAATACCATTAAACCATGTAGCATCAACATCATCGGCATTATCAACTAAGAAAGCCTGTGTACCTTTCTTCTCCGCTAACTCACGCAGACGGTTTGAGTTAGAACTGTTCTTGGAGCCAACAACGATAAACAATTCCACTTCTTCAGCCACATTGCGAACCGCATCTTGACGGTTCTGAGTGGCGTAGCAGATATCATCCTTACGTGGTCCCTCGATTGAAGGGTACTTTTTCTGTAAAGATGCGATCACATCCGCGGTATCGTCCATAGATAAGGTTGTTTGAGTCACAAAACAAAGGTTATCAGGATCTTTGACCACAAGCTTTGCTACATCTTCTGGAGATTCAACTAAATGCACGCCACCTGCAGAGTTGTCGTATTGGCCCATGGTACCTTCAACTTCAGGGTGTCCAGCATGACCAATTAAGATACACTCAATACCTTTACGGCTTGCACGAGCAACTTGTAGGTGCACCTTAGTGACCAGAGGACAAGTCGCATCAAATACCTTAAGGCCACGTTTCTTCGCTTCCGCTCGCACTGCTTGAGACACACCATGAGCACTAAAGATAACGATGCTATTGTCTGGTACTTGATCCAACTCTTCGACAAACACGGCGCCACGATCTTTTAAGTTCTGCACCACATAACGGTTATGAACCACTTCGTGACGAACATAAATTGGTGGAGAGAACAGCTCTAATGCGCGCTCAACAATGCTAATCGCACGATCGACACCAGCACAGAAACCACGAGGGTTTGCTAGAAGAATATTCATAATTACAGTACCTGCACCACTTCAAGCTCAAAGGTTAGCACTTGACCTGCTAGTGGATGGTTCAGATCTATGGTGACTGAATCAGCGACCACATCTCTCACCATGCCTGGAATTTCACTGCCACCAGGGCCTGCAAAACTCACTATCACGCCAGGTTCCAGTTTCATGTCTGCAGGAAAACGACTCCTGTCCATATGATGTACAGCATCCGGATTCGACTCACCAAATGTATCGGCAGGTTGCAGTGTAAAACTGTGCTTGTCACCCTCTTTAAGGTTAACAATTTCAGCTTCAAACGCCGGACTTAAACTCTCATCGCCCACGTTGAATCTTGCAGGCTTACCACTTGAGCGAGTGCTCTCTGCAGTTGAACCATCCTCAAGTACGATATTCATATGACATAAAACTGAATGCATCTCTGACACTTAAGTTACTCCTTTATACCATCTGATTTTTTGTCGTCTTTTCCAGCAACAAAAGAATCTAAAATAATAAGTCCAGCCCCAACACAAATTGCCGAGTCAGCAATATTAAATGCAGGAAAATGACTAGTATTCCAATAGAAATCTAAAAAGTCGACTACGTAACCATGTTGTAGGCGATCAATTAAGTTACCTAATGCACCACCTATAACTAAGGTGTATGCAAGGTTTAAGCGCCACATCTTGCTTGGTTGCTGACGCAGCCAAACCGATAACAATACGCTAAAGCCAACTGCAACAAAGGTAAATAACCAACGTTGCCAACCACCTGCATCACTTAAAAAGCTAAATGCAGCGCCATAGTTACGTACATAGGTAAAATTAAACACCGGCAGTAACTGAATCGACTCATATAGGTCAAAATTCGACAATACCCATTGCTTAGATAGTTGATCGGCAAAAAACACCAACACAACAACCCAATACCAACGCAGACCACTGTTTTTCCAGTTAGTTGGCATTAATTGTTCCTTTTCCATAGAGAGCATCAACTCGTATTATTTTGAAAGAATGATAAACAACACAAAATTAACTGATAAAAAAACAACGGCCCTATAAAAGAGCCGTTGCTATCATTTATTAAGCAAACTGACGGGTTTCGCCATCGCCTTCAATGTTTGTTACGCAGCGAGTACATAGTGTTGGATGCTCGGCAACGGCGCCAACATCTTCTCTATGGTGCCAGCAGCGTTCACACTTCTCTGCTTCTGACTTCTTCAAGCTTAACTTCAATGAAGCAAGCTCAGTCTCGATTGCATCACTTGGAGCAGATGTTAGAGCAACAACTTCAGTCTTAGAGGTTAGCAATACGAAACGTAGCTCATCACCTAAGTTCTCAAGAGCTACTTGAAGCGCTTCATCAGCGTACAAGGTCACTTCAGCTTCTAGTGAACCACCTACTTGCTTCTCACGGCGTGCGTTCTCAATCACTTTGTTTACTTCTGCGCGAACAGCAAGCAATTGATCCCAGTACTCGTCGCTTAAGTCAGATTCAAGTGTGACAGACTTAAGTCCTTCATACCAAGTTTCGGTAAATACGTATTCACCGCGCTCACCTGGAAGTAACTTCCAGATTTCATCCGCTGTAAAGCTTAGAATTGGTGCAATCCAGCGAACCATAGCTTCAGAGATAAGGTACAGTGCAGACTGACAGCTACGACGTGCATTGCTGTCTTCTTTGGCAGTGTACTGTCTGTCTTTAATGATATCTAAGTAGAAGCTACCTAGCTCAACAGAGCAGAACTGCATTAACTTTTGCGTCACTAAGTGGAAATTGTACTGTTCGTACGCTTCTAATAGCTCTTGTTGCAATGCTGCTGCGCGGCGAACAACCCAACGGTCCAAGGCAACCATGTCTTCAACTGCAACCATATCGGTTTCAGGGTTAAAGCCATTGATGTTAGCCAATAGGAATCGAGCCGTGTTACGGATACGGCGATATGCATCAGCACTACGGTTTAGGATCTGATCAGAAACTGTCATCTCACCGCTGTAGTCTGTTGCCGCAACCCAAAGACGTAGAATGTCTGCACCTAGCTTGTTAGTCACATGCTGTGGTGCAATTACGTTACCCACAGACTTAGACATCTTACGGCCTTGCCCATCAACGGTAAAACCGTGAGTAAGCACTTGCTTATAAGGTGCTTTACCGTTCATCGCTGTCGAAATCATCAGTGATGACATAAACCAACCACGGTGTTGATCACTACCTTCAAGGTACAGATCAATTGGGTGACCGTTAAACTCTGGACGTGCAGCTACAACCGACGAGAAAGTTGAACCTGAGTCGTACCAAACGTCTAAGGTATCAGTTACTTTGCGGTACTGGTCAGCTTCATCACCCAATAGCTCAGATGCGTCTAGATCCCACCAAGCTTGGATGCCTTCTTGCTCGATACGAGCCGCAACGCGCTCCATCAAAGACACGCTATCTGGGTGTAACTCTTCTGTTTCACGGTGTACAAACAAGGTGATAGGCACACCCCAAGTACGTTGACGCGAAATACACCAATCAGGACGGTTCTCGACCATCTTCTCGATGCGGCTTTGGCCCCAGTCTGGGATCCACTGAGTTTGTTCTATTTCACCAAGAGCTTGCTGGCGTAAACCTTTTTGATCCATAGAGATGAACCACTGCGGCGTTGCACGGAAGATAATTGGTGTCTTGTGACGCCAACAATGTGGGTAGCTGTGCTTAATCTGTACATGATTAAGTAGCGCGCCCTTCTCTTCTAATAGCTCAACAACGTTCTTGTTAGCTTTAAATACATGTAAACCTGCGAAGATCTCTGTATCTGGCTTGTAAACGCCGTTGTCACCAACAGGGTTAGCCACTTCTAGGCCGTATTTCTGACCAACCACGAAATCGTCTTGACCGTGACCAGGAGCGGTATGTACCACACCAGTACCTGAATCTACTGTTACATGATCGCCTAAAATAACCGGTACATCGAAATCATAGAATGGGTGGTTAAAACGAAGGAGTTCTAAATCGCTACCCGCAACCGTACCCAGAACCGTGTGTGACTCAGCACCAAAACGTTCTACACATGATTCATATAAGTCAGTCGCTAATACTAATGCTTGCGCCTGACCTTCTTTAACCATTTCGACTAAGGTGTACTCAACATTAGCCCCAACAGATAACGCGCGGTTAGCTGGCAGAGTCCAAGGTGTTGTCGTCCAGATAACCATAGAGATGTTATGTGGGTATTCGCTTAGACCAAACTTAGCTAGTAAAGCTGGCTTATCGACAACAGAGAAAGCAACATCAATGGCTGGTGACATCTTGTCTTCATATTCAACTTCAGCTTCAGCCAAAGCAGAACCACAATCGGTACACCAATGAACAGGCTTAACACCTTTATGTAGGTGGCCACTATCAATTACCTTAGAAAGTGAGCGTACGATATTAGCTTCTGTGCTGTAATCCATCGTTAGGTATGGGTTTTGCCAATCAGCAAATACACCTAAACGGATAAAGTCATCACGCTGACCATCAACTTGCTTAGCCGCATATTCACGACATTTCTGACGGAATTCAGCCGCAGTAACCTTATGACCAGGCTTACCCACTTTTTGCTCAACTTTAAGCTCAATAGGCAGACCATGACAGTCCCAACCAGGAATGTATGGCGCGTCAAAACCAGACATGGTCTTTGACTTAATAATAATATCTTTAAGAATTTTGTTTACTGAGTGGCCAATATGAATGTCACCGTTCGCATATGGAGGGCCATCATGCAAAATAAACGGTTTAGCATCTTTACGGCTTTCACGGATCTGTTGATACAGTCCATTTTCGGTCCAAGATTTTAACATCTCAGGCTCACGATTAGCCAAATTACCACGCATCGGAAACTCTGTTTCCGGCAAATTCAAAGTAGATTTATAGTCGCTCATTGATCCTTTACCGTTTTGTTCGCTAAGCTAATTAGCCTGCATCGCTACCAAGTAGAGCTTTCGCTCTATTGGCATCATCTTTAATTTGTTTTTTCAGCGCATCTAACGATCCAAATGGCTGCTCGTCTCTGATCTTTGCCACTAATTCAACTTCAACAGCTTTCCCATAAAGGTCGCCATCAAAATCAAATAAATGGACTTCTAACTGACATACTTGCCCATTTACCGTGGGTCTAAAACCAACATTCGCGACACCTTCATAGATATCGCTATTATCCCAATATAGCTTGACCGCAAACACGCCCCGAACTGGCGTTACTTTGCGTTTTAAGGCAATATTAGCAGTAGGAAAGCCTATTGTTCTGCCAATTTTTTCACCATGAGCGACTTTGCCACTCAAGGTAAACGGATGACCAAGCAAACGTCTTGCTTGCTCTAAATTACCTTTGGCAAGCAACTGCCTTATTTCAGTAGAGCTTACGCGCTTATCACCCAAAATAAAGCTTTGTGTGCTAACCACTGCAAAACCGTGTTTTTCACCCGCTTTGCGCAGCATATTAAAATCACCTTGGCGCTGTTTACCAAAGCAAAAATCATCACCAACAACTAGGTACTTAACACCTAAGGCCTTAACCAGTAGCTCCTCAATAAAATCTTCGGCACTATAACTGGAAAACTTATTATTAAAGTTTACACACAATAAGCGATCGATCTTTAGTTCGTTGAGCAAGACTATCTTGTCTCGCAACAAACTTAAACGAGCCGGTGCACTTTCACCCTGAAATAACTCTCGCGGTTGCGGCTCAAAGGTCATCACTGCGGCAGGCAAACCTAGGTGCTCTGCTTTCTTGACTAACCGATTAATCACTTCCGCATGACCACGGTGAACACCATCAAAGTTGCCTATGCTTAATACGCAACCTCGATGTTTCGGCAAAATATTATGAATACCGCGGATTAATTCCATTATCTTACACGACACATGAGAGTAAATGGGCGGATTATATACCAGCTAGTCTTTATAATCAGCAATCAAACAGCAGCTTTCATCTTCCAAGGGCGAATTCCAAGGCAAACTAGGCAAATAAAGTAAGCGACTGCTGCAAATACAATCAATTTTGCCAAGGTATAACTGCGTTCGACAAAAGAGAAGTCAAGCCATTGAGGTGTTGTCGGTTCAAATTGGAACAATACCAGTAACATCACACTTGCTGCGATTGCCGATTTAACTAAAAACATTACCGTAGCCTTGTTGACTCGATAGACATTTGCCTTATGCAGCCCTCGATACAATAGGCCAGCGTTAAGCAGTGCCGACATAGACGTCGCCATAGCCAGGCCCACATAACCGAATGGAATCGCAAAAATAAGGTTAAATACCATATTACTGACCATGGCAATGATTCCGTAGCGAACAGGCGTTCTAGTATCTTGTCTGGAGTAATAGCCTGGAGCCAAGATTTTTATCAACATAAAGCTGAGTAGACCGCTGCCATATGCCATCAAGCTATATGATGCCATTTCAACATCGTTATAACTGAATGCGCCGCGCATAAATAACACCATCAACATTGGCTTAGCCAACATGATAAGCCCACACATTGCAGGTAGGCCTAACAAGATTATCGCTTTTACCCCCCAGTCCATGGTTTTGGCAAACTCACGACTTTCAGCATTCACATGACGCTTAGATAACGCAGGCAAAATAACCGTTGCGATAGCAATACCAAATAAACCAAGTGGGAACTCAAGTAATCGGTCTGAGTAATATAGCCAACTAATTGAGCCCGTCATCAAGAAGCTTGCAATAAACGTGTCGAGTAGGAGGTTTATTTGCGAGACCGACACACCAAACAGTGCGGGGATCATTAATGTGCGAATTTTCGTCACCCCAGGGTGGCTCCAGCCCCAACTCGGCTTGACCATCGCCCTTTCTTTTATCAAGAAAGGAATTTGAAATAAAAACTGAATTAGACCGCCTAGAAACACGCCGCAAGCCAAGCCGATTTCTGGCTGACTTAGATTTGGCGCGAGATAGATCGCCGCCGCGATAATGGCGATGTTTAAAAACACCGGAGTAAAGGCTGAGACAGCAAAACGACCACGGGTATTTAAAATCGATCCCGCTAACGCTGTAAAAGTGATAAACCACAGATAGGGAAAGGTAATCTTCAGCATCAAGGAAGCCAGTTCAAACTTTGCCCCATTCGGCTCGTCATTCACCCAGGCTAAAAACCAGCCGCCGCCGAACAGTGCAGCTAAGACCGGAGAGGCTATGACCCCGACTAATGTCACGATAGTAACGAGTATGCCGAGGGTACCTGCAACTTTGGAGATCAGTTCCCTGACCTCTTCACTGGTGTTTTTTTCTTGGTATTCAGTTAAAACAGGAACAAATGCTTGCGCAAAAGCGCCCTCGGCAAACAGGCGTCTTAAAAAATTGGGTATTTTATTGGCGAAGAAGAATACATCCGCACTGCTTCCCGCTCCCATAAGGTTTGCAATAACAACATCTCGAACCAAACCTAAAACACGGGAAATCAACGTCATAGCACTCACAATAATGCCTGACTTCACTAACTTCTTGCTCAAAACGCCCCCTGCTCCGAAATAGAGCTAAATTACTTTAGGCAATATCACGTAAAAATTGGTATTGCCTCTATTGTCTCATGGTAATACCTGCTAGAATTGGGCCACATATTACACGAGTTAGGTTGAAGATAGCCAAGCTGGTTGGATTATTTTGAGTTAATCAGATTGATTCGATCATTGTCATTGACAAAGTGGCAAAAATAGGGCATATTCCTCGACCTTAAAAATACCAATCCCAGTTTTAGGAGTTGCACCTTGGCTAATAGCAAGTCTGCAAAGAAGCGCGCGCTTCAATCTGAAAAGCGTCGCCAACACAACGCTAGCCGTAGCTCAATGTTACGTACTTACGTTAAAAAAGTAATTGCTGCAATCAATGCAGGTGACCACGCGACAGCTACTGCTGCTTTCGCTGTAGCACAACCAATTGTTGACCGTATGGCGACTAAAGGTCTTATTCACAAGAATAAGGCTGCTCGTTATAAGTCACGCTTGAACGCTAAAATCAAAGCTCTAGCAGCTTAATTTTAGTTTTAAAGCAAATGAAAAAAACCGGCCTTGGCCGGTTTTTTTATATCTAATTTTCACTACTGCAGCATCATCATAGATAATAAAGGCTCTAATATAAGCCAAACAAGTAACAGTGCTCTGCTTGAGTGCGATAAATCCCTTCAAACCCCTTCAAACCAATCCAATCCAGCCCAAACACCTCTAACTCATCCAAAGCCTCAAAACTCAAAGCCTTTAGACCTATAGTTTTAAAATCTGCAGATAAAAAAATAGAGAGGCAAGCCTCTCTATATTTCATCTACTGTGCTGACAGCTTTCAGGCTGAAACCAGTTCTTAGCAAATAAACCACCTCCGCTAAAAACTGAACCTAGCTTTAATTAAGCTACCGTCTTTAAGCTATCGCAATAGATGTTGTTCAGTAATTTAATGATCTCAGCAACTTCATCGCTCTTTAACGAATAATAAACCGTTTGAGCTTCCTTGCGTGTTTCTACTAAATTATCTTTACGTAACCAAGCTAAATGCTGGGACAGAGCTGATTGGCTTAAACCCAATTTCTTGTTCATTTCACCAACGCACATCTCGCCTTCATTAAGAAGGTAACATAAGATAAATAAACGACGTTCATTGGCTAACGCTTTCAACAATACAACGGCATGGTCTGCTCGTTGCTGCATTAATTCTATATTCATTACGAGCCATTTCTCCTAAAACAAACCGACGCCCTAATATAGCGTTGCCTTACAGATATAGTCGGGAGGTAAAGCACACTTTTTGCTAGATTGTTTTTAAAAGTGGGATATAAGTAATAAAAACAGAGAAAACTCTTAATAAACATCTATCTCAACACGCTCTTAGGGTCAGTTTGTCTCTGCTTAAAGGGCTATCAAAACATCTATACAGACTATAGCGACAATCCAGTTGCAACGAAATGACAACAAAAAGCCTTTTACTCTAATTACACAGACGAACGTGTTGAATCTTTACCTGTTGAGTCGACTCCAAAAGTCAAAGGACTGTATGGCTCGTATAAGCGCTCAGCTGATTTATTACCTCCACATTTTGATGGCTTTATAACAAATACGAGTATTTCGACTAAAGCTGATTTTGGTATTAAACCATCATTCAGGTAGGCCTTAGAACCTGTGAGACAGGATTTAAGAGATTAATAGAGCTGATCACGGATGTGATAGCAAATGAGATAGTAATGGCCTAGAACATAGCTTCTGTTGACTCAGATGCGGCTATTCCATCAGACAGGGCCATCAGGCTGTATCGCTCAAATAAGAGATAACTCATTACTTTGATTATCACCACAGGCTAACGACATACTAAGTCACGCTAGACAAGGTCGAGAATCCAGCACTCAAACAAAACATTCCGCTTATGCGTTGTTTATCTGCTTTATCGCGTCATAGCAAGCTAGTGGGACAATCCAAAATGAATCTTCGCTTGATAGCGAAGATGAGTAAACTTTATCGCCTTACAAAAAGAAAAGCAGCCATCTGGCTGCTTTTCTTTTGCGACTCGCGAAACTTAAGTATTATTGCTCTTCGCGCAGAAAGACCGGCTCGTTTACTGTCGAGTCTTTCTCACTGTAGTAATAACCTGCGGTATCGAACTTGGTTAACGCCTCTAACGAATCAATATTATTATCTAGGATATAACGTACCATCATGCCACGAGCTTTTTTGGCAAAGAAGCTAATCACCTTGTACTGACCGTTTTTACAGTCTTTAAACACTGGAGTTATCAAGCCTGCGTTTAACTTCTTAGGCTTAACCGCTTTAAAGTATTCATTTGACGCTAGGTTGATAATAAGCTCACTACCCTGCTCTGATGTTGTTTGATTTAACTCATCGGTGATGATATCACCCCAGAATTGATAGAGATTAGTTCCTCGCTCGTTGGCTAAACGCGTCCCCATCTCCAAACGATAAGGCTGCATTAAATCCAGAGGCTTAAGCAAACCGTATAGGCCTGAAAGGATCCTCAACTGCTGCTGAGCCTTATCTAGCGCCTGAGGGGAAAGTGTATCTGCATCTAGTCCCGTGTATACATCACCACGAAAAGCGAATACGGCTTGCTTGGCGTTAGTCGGCGTAAAATCTTTCTGCCAAGAGCTAAATCTTGCTACGTTTAAACCTGCAATTTTATCGCTAACCTTCATCAGTGTTGCCACATCAGTCGGTGTTAGTTTGCGGCAAACCTCAATCAGCTGTTCACTTTGATCGAGTAAGGTTGGCATTGAATAGTTTTCGCTGCCAGGAGGATTGTCAAAATCTAGTGTTTTGGCTGGAGAGATCAAGATCAGCATGCATTAAGTCCCTAAAAGATAAATTCTTAAACTAATACCAATCATTATCGGAAGTTGAGCTACTCAGAGTGCTTTTTGGTGACTAATTCAAGGCGAGTGAATGAGATAAAGGTTATTCCCTTATGAGTTCATTCAACACAGAAGTAGCTAGCCAATACACTCTTAAAAAGTGAGTTTTAGCGATCAAGTCTTTATATTGATTGGTTTAGACAATCATACTGAACAAAAACAAAAAAACCACACTTTAACGGTGTGGTTTTTAGATTGTACTGATAAAGCTTATAGATTAAGCACGAGTCGCATCCGCTTCAGCTTGAGCTTCTGCTTTGGCCTGAGCCTTAGCTTCTTCTTCAACTGTTTTACTCGTCCAGATCCCGCCTTCTAAGTTAGACAACTCAGGGAACTTGCTAGCATCGAAGGTTGGAGTTTCACCATTCTTTAATTGTTGGCGATAATCGTTAATCACTCGAATAGCTAAACCAGACAGCAGCAGTAAGGCGATAATGTTTACAGTTGCCATTAAGCCCATTGACACGTCGGCTAAGTTCCACACTAAGCCAATCTTAGCTACAGCACCAAACATCACCATACCTAATACACACACTCTAAAGATAGGCAGCGCTTTCTTACTGTTACCCGATAAGAAAATCACGTTGGTTTCAGCGTATGAGTAGTTAGCAATAATTGAGGTGAAGCAGAATAACAAAATTGCTAATGCTACGAACCCGCCTCCCCATGGACCAACATGTTGAGTCAATGCCTCGATGGTTAGCTTGATGCCATCACCATCTGAGCCTAAGTCGCCTGCTAACAAAATGATTGCCGCAGTCGCAGTACAGATAACGATAGTATCGACAAACACGCCCATCATCTGTACAAAGCCTTGCGATGCTGGATGATTAGGATTTGGTGATGCACTCGCAGCAACGTTCGCCGCACTACCCATACCCGCTTCGTTAGAGAATAGTCCGCGAGCGATACCTGCTTGCATAGCTTGAGCAATGGTATAAGCCACACCACCAGCAACGGCTTCTTGCAGGCCAAATGCACTCTTAATCACCAACATAAATACGTCAGGTAGCTTCTCGATGTTCATAGCAACAACGACAAAAGCAATCAAGATATAGGCTATAGCCATAATCGGAACAACAATTTCCGAAATCTTAGCCACTTTATTCAAGCCACCCACAATCACAAAGGCACTGGCGATCACAATCCCGATACCGACGTAAGTCGCATCTAAATTAAAGACCTGCGTCATAGCACCAGTGATGGTATTGGCTTGAACAGCGTTAAATACCAGACCGAAGGCGATAATCAGGAAGATTGAGAATAAAATTCCCATCCAACGCTGACCAAGGCCCTTTTCCATATAATAGGACGGACCACCGCGGAATAGACCGTCTTGATCGCGCACTTTATAAACCTGTGCCAATGTTGACTCAATCATTGCGGTAGCCATACCTAGAATGGCAATAAGCCACATCCAGAATACAGCGCCAGGGCCTGCCGCCGTAATCGCAACCGCCACACCAGCCATATTACCAGCGCCGACACGAGCCGCCATACTGGTACAGAAAACCTGGAAAGATGAAAGGCCTTGTCGGCCTCCGCCTTGTCGGCTTTTAAGCATTATTTCACCAGAATGCTTAAAATGAGTAAGCTGAATAAATGCCAGTCGAACTGTAAAATACAGTCCGGCACCAACCAGTCCGTATACTAATAGCTTTCCCCAAAGCAGCGCATTGAGAAAATTAACCGTTGTTTCTATCATATTATTTCAATCCCCATGACAAACCCATTCGGGCCAATCCTGCCCCCGATGGTATCTACCCTGTATTAAACCTTCCTAAGTATTTAAATAACAGCAGATTTTATTTTCAAATTGTCTTAAACGTGAAAAAACTACATCACGCCTGCTGTATTACGCGCAGCAAAATAGCATAGCATTGCTTCAATCCCGAGCGATATAGATCACAGTTAAGCACTTACCTGACATCAGCGTCACACCTCCACACAAACAACGCGACCCAAAATAACCAAATTAACACAACATTCACATGCAAATGACTATACTTTTTGTACAAATTGCTTTCAAAAAATCGGAGCTAGACCACGTTTTTGTAATAAAATTACAAATATAGTGACTATTATGAAATTTGTTTAACTTTATGATTACGTAAATGGGGATATTTATGGCACATCAGCAAGAAATTGTCGCACTAAAGAAATTTGTTCGAGCAACTAACTTTCTAGCGACATCACAAATTTACTTAAAGAAAAACGTGCTGCATAAACGCGCACTCGAACATAGCGATATCAAGCCAAGGCTACTTGGCCACTGGGGAACCTGCCCAGGTATCAACTTTGTGTATGCCAACGTCAACAGGCTTATCACAAAGCACAATCGCTCCTTCGTTTACTTGGTCGGCCCAGGACATGGCTTCCCAGCCGTTCAAGCAAACCTATTTATGGAAGGCTCCTTGAGCCACTTCTACCCAGATATCATTCCATATAACGAGGACGGTATTACCGATATTTGCCAGAAGTTCTCAGCAGCCTATGGCTACCCATCTCATGCAAACCCAGAAGCGCCAGGTCAAATCCTAGAAGGTGGCGAATTAGGTTATTCGCTCTCTGTTGCTTGGGGCGCCGTGTTAGATAATCCCGATCTGATCGCCGCCTGTTTAATTGGTGACGGTGAGTCTGAAACTGGGCCACTTGCAGCCTCTTGGTACGCTAACCGCCTTGTTTCACCAAAGAACAATGGTGCGGTGCTGCCTATCGTACACATCAACGGCTACAAAATCTCTGGTCCAACTCGTATGGGTCGTATGAGCCATGAAGAACTTGACCTTGAGTTTAGAGGCTTAGGTTATCACCCAATCATTGTTGATGATCAGCTAGAGGAAGACGTTTACGTTCAAATGGCTGCGGCAATGGATAAATCATATGAAATGATCAATGACATCCAGACCCGAGCTCGCGCAGGCGAAGACATTGTTAAGCCTCGCTGGCCAGTGATTTTGATGCGTACGGCAAAAGGCTGGACGGGTACGGCTGAGTTTAACGGCAAGAAGCTAGAGGGCAACTGCGAATCTCACCAAGTTATCGTTAATAAGTGTGCTAGTGACAAGGCTCACCTAGATGCGCTTAATACATGGTTAGCCAGCTACAAATTTAGCGAACTATATAGTATCAACAATAAAGGTGAGCTGATCTTCGACCAAGATATTCAATCACTACTGCCGCCTAAAGAGCTGACTTGTGGTCGCCAACATTTAAGCTACGGTGGTGAAGTCGTTCGAGCATTGGCACAACCTGATCTTGAAAAGCTTGCCTACGGTCCAGAAACCCCACGCGGTCATCGCGGCTTATCTATGTATAAGATGGGGGAGTGGATGCGAGACGCATTTAAACTCAACCGCGACCAACGCAATCTACGTATTTTCTGCCCGGACGAAACCTACTCAAATCAGCTACAAGCTGTATTTGAAGAAACAAGCCGAGCATGGCAGTGGCCTATCGAAAGCTGGGATGAAGACATGTCCCGTGACGGCAGAGTCATCGAGCTACTGTCAGAGAACCTATTGTTCGGTATGTTACACGGTTATACCGTAACGGGCCGCCATGCGATGTTCCCAACTTATGAGGCGTTCTCACAAGTTGTCTCATCGATGGCTGACCAATACTGTAAATACGTTTACGCTAGCCAAGGTGTGCACTTCCGTAAACCAGTGCCTGCTTGTAACGTCGTATTGTCATCACTACTTGAGCGCCAAGATCACAACGGTTACTCACATCAAAATCCGTCTTTCCTAGGTGCGATGCTAGAGAAGCACCCTAAGATCATTTCGGCTTATCTACCTGCAGACGGTAACAGTACGCTGGTTTATACCGAGCGCGCCTATGCCGATCGAGACAAGTTAAATATCTTAGTTGCTGGTAAGAAAGATCTGCCACAATGGCTAACGCTCGATGAAGCCCGAAAACAAACCAAAGACGGTGTCATGGTTTGGGATTTTGCATCAGATGAAAATCCAGATGTAGTTCTTGTGGGTTGTGGTGACTACGTCACTCAAGAAGCAATGGCAGCATTAGTACTCATTCGCGAGCTCTTACCACGTGTACGCATTCGTTTTGTGAGTGTTACCGAACTAACAAGCAGTGGCCTAGGTAGCCTAGAGTTCCAAAGTAAGCCTTGGTTAATGGATGAAGTCTTTACCGCCGATAAAGGCGTGGTATTTAACTATCATGGTTATCCAAACACCATTAAGAAACTGGTGTTTGACTATAAGGGTAGCGATCGTTTCAGAATTAAAGGCTATGAAGAGGAAGGCTCAACAACAACACCATTCGATATGGGTGTGCGTAATGGTACATCACGTTACCACCTTGTCATCGATATGGCGTACAAGCTATTCCAGCAAAGCGTTATTGATGAAACTCAACATGTCGCTATCACCACAGATATGCTTCAACGCTTAGTCGACCACAGAAACTATATCAAAGCCAACGGGGTTGACCCAGAAAGCATTGAAAACTGGGTCTGGACACGATAATAGTCTCACCTGAAAGCTTGTTTCACTGCTAATTTAAGGGCGCTTTTTAAAGCGCCCTTTTTTTACAACCTACAATTACCCATACAATTTAACAATCGAAGTGGAAAATATTACATTTACAGCAGATAATAGTGTCAGCTAGCTAAAACATAAAGGGAGCTCCGTGATAAGTGCTAGCGCTGCTTACATTGAATAATGGCAGTCGGAGAGGTTTTTATAACACATAAGGATTTTGAATGATGAACAACACACTAAAAGCAGTTCTGCTTACTTCGATGTTACCCCTTGCTGCTAGCGCGGCTGATGGCATGAGCCCCTGGTATGTAGGTGGCGGTGTCGGCATCAACAACTATGAACCCAATTGCGACCAAAAAACCATGAAGAGCTGTGGTAAGGACGATCCTTATGCATGGGACGTATTCGCGGGTTATTTATTTAATGACTACTTTGGTGCAGAGCTAGGTTATCGTGACTTAGGTCGAGCCGAGTGGGTCGACTACTCAAACAAACTAAATGACGTTGGCGCTAAAGGGATGAACCTTGGCCTAGTGGCATTTTGGCCTTTCGCTGGTGATTGGAGCCTATCGGCAGAAGCCGGTGCCTTTAACTACCTGATCTCTAACAACAAGAACTATGGCAGTGAATACTACAGCGACAGTGGCGTCGCTCCGTATGTTGGTGCAGGTATCGGTTATAACATTACCGATAACCTTAAGATCCAAGCTAAATACCGTCGTTATGAAAACCTAGACGAAGATAAGTGGAAAACCCTAGAGATGGAGAGCAACTACTGGGGACTTGAACTAAGTTACCGCTTTGGCAGTAAAGCTAAACCTGCTCCGATTGTTGCACCAGTAATAGTCGCAGACTCTGATAATGATGGCGTTACCGATGATTTGGATCAATGCCCTAATACGCCATCTACTCACAAAGTGGATGCTAACGGTTGTACTATTTATCAAGAAGCTGAAGATAAGTTCGATATCGAAGCGAAGTTCGCTACCAACTCCGCCACGGTACAAAAGTCATCATACGGTGATATCAAAGAACTTGCTGAGTATATGAGCCAGCACCCTAATGCCGAAGTGACTATCTCTGGTCATGCTTCAAATACAGGCAAAGCCGATTACAACATGGCACTTTCAGAGCGCCGCGCCGCAGCGGTTGCCGATATCCTTATCAATGAATATGGCGTTGCGCCAGCTAAGGTGTCGTCAAAAGGCTACGGTATAACGCAGCCACTGATTGAGGGAAGCTCTGCAGAAGCAAACGAAGCTAACCGCCGAATCGAAGCCCATGTAACGGGTACTGAAAAAGTGCCAGTACTTAAGTAAAGCTGACACAATTTAACAAAAGCCTATGGTTATCACAGCCATGGGCTTTTTTAATTTTATGCATTCATAAAAAAGCTATACTTCTTGATTAGACTTTTATTAAGCCGCAGCAGTAAACTAGAACACGTAGTTAGATTACTAAATAGAGCCTTTAAAATGACTTTTAGCAACTTTTATGTAATTTTTTTTCATATATAGTTGGAATGTTCATTAAAATGGCTTTTAATAGCTGCTAAATTTATTGTCCAATCGATGCTGCTCATAGAGTAAGGATGTAAAACCCATGGCCAACACATTAGAACAACTTAAAGCTTATACAACAATTGTTGCCGATACCGGTGATATTGAAGCCATAAAACGTTACCAGCCAGAAGACGCCACGACCAACCCCTCTCTTATTTTAAAAGCATCTGAAATTCCTGAATACAGCGCACTGATTGAAAACGCCATCGACTGGGCCAAAGGCCAGAGTGACGTACTAGCGCAACAGATTGAAGATGCAGGTGATAAACTTGCTGTCAATATTGGTCTTGAGATCTTAAAAATTGTTCCGGGTCGCATTTCAACTGAAGTCGATGCCCGCCTTTCATTCGATAAAGAAGGCTCTATTGCAAAAGCCCACAAGCTTATCAACCTTTACCAAGCAGCTGGGATCGACAAGTCTCGTATCCTTATTAAGCTAGCGTCTACTTGGGAAGGAATTTGTGCAGCTAAGCAACTTGAGCAAGAAGGGATTAACTGTAACTTAACCTTGCTATTTAGCTTCGCTCAGGCACGAGCATGTGCAGAAGCAGGGGTTTACCTAATCTCTCCTTTCGTTGGTCGTATCCTTGACTGGTACAAGAAAGACACAGGTCTTGAATACAGCGCCGCTGAAGACCCAGGTGTCGTATCAGTAACGAGTATCTACGACTACTACAAACGTCATGGTTTTAATACTGTTGTTATGGGCGCAAGCTTCCGTAACACAGGCGAGATCATTGAACTTGCAGGTTGTGACAGACTAACCATCGGCCCTGCACTATTGGAAGAGCTACAAAATAGCAAGACTCCTATCGTACAGAAGCTACTACCAGCAACCGAAGTGATTGCACCAGAAGCTAGCATGACTGAAGCCCAGTTCCGTTGGGAGTTTAACGAAGACCCAATGGCAGTAGAAAAGCTAGCCGAAGGTATTCGTAACTTCGCCATCGATCAGGGCAAGCTTGAAGTTATGCTTAAAGAAAAGCTTTCGTCTTAACGGAATAGGACAAGACAATGACAGAACTCACTCAACAAGCTAGCTGGCAGGCACTTGAGAAGCACAGTAAATCGCTTCCTCATATGCGCGAACTCTTTTCTTCTGAACCTGAACGCTTCAGTAATATGTCGACTCAAGCATGTGGCCTATTTTTAGATTTCTCTAAAAATCGTGCCTCACAAGAGACAATGTCATTACTGTTTAATTTAGCCAAAGACTCTCAGCTTGAATCGAAAATAAAGGCCATGTTTGCAGGACAGGCGATAAACAATACAGAGCATCGTGCAGTATTGCACACGGCCCTGCGTGCCCCTGCTAACAAAGTCATTAATGTCGATGGCAATAATATTGTCGCCGAAGTTCAGCAGACATTGGCAAAAATGGGTGAGTTCGTCGAGTCTCTGACTTCTGGTCAGTGGAAAGGTTACACAGGTAAAACTATTACCGATGTGGTGAGTATTGGTATTGGCGGCTCCTTCTTGGGCCCTAAAATCGTTTCTCAAGCCCTGCGCCCTTACTGGACGGGAGAGCTAAATTGTCACTTTGTGGCAAACGTAGACGGTACTTCTATCACTGAAAAGCTCAAAGGGCTCGATCCACAAACCACCCTGTTTGTGATGTCTTCTAAGTCTTTCGGCACACAAGAAACCCTCACTAATACCCTAACCGCTAAAGAGTGGTTTTTAAGCCAAGGCGCTTCGCAGTCTGATGTGGCAAAACATTTTGTCGCCGTAAGTTCGAACGTCTCTAAGGCAACAGAGTTTGGTATCGATGCCAGCAACATCTTCCCAATGTGGGACTGGGTTGGTGGCCGCTACTCATTATGGTCTGCTATTGGCTTACCTATCGCTCTGCTAATCGGTATGGATAACTTCAAAGCGTTATTGGCTGGCGCTCATGAGATGGATGAACATTTTGCCAACACCCCATTAGAGAACAATATGCCGGTGATTATGGGTATGTTCTCGCTTTGGTATGGCAACTTTTTCAATGCACAGTCTCATGTCGTGCTGACCTATGATCATTACCTGAGAGGGCTACCTGCTTACTTCCAACAACTCGATATGGAAAGTAATGGTAAATCTGTCACCCTAAACGGTACTGATGTTGATTACAGCACAGGTCCAATTATTTGGGGAGGTGAAGGCACCAACGGACAACATGCATACCACCAGCTACTGCATCAAGGTACTGCACTTGTTCCTGCTGACTTTATCATGCCACTCAATAGCCACAACCCAGTGGGTGAACATCATGTACAACTTGCTTCAAACTGCTTTGGTCAAACCCAAGCATTGATGCAGGGAAGAACATTCGATGAGGCATTAGCAGAGCTTAAGAAAAGTGATCTGGGTGAAGAGCAGAAGCAGCTTATCGCTCAGCACAAAGTGATGCCGGGTAATAAGCCAAGTAATACTATCTTGATGGACAAGCTAACACCGTCGACCTTAGGTTCACTTATTGCCCTTTATGAGCACAGAACCTTTGTTCAGGGCGCTATTTGGCAGATAAATTCTTTCGACCAATGGGGTGTAGAGCTGGGCAAGCAACTAGGCAATGATGTGCTCGAACGCCTAGTCGCTGATGTTGACGCCAAAGAGCTCGACTCATCGAGCAATGGATTAATTAACCTATTTAGACAGGGAAATATCTAAGCCGATTGTTTTACCCTAAAAAAGCCAGTTTCTACTGGCTTTTTTGTTTTCCAGTAGCTGAGTATTCCGCTACAACTTGAAACACATTCATATTCAACCTCCACTCGCTTAAACTAAAACATTAAAACTTCACCCTGAATTAACATTTTTGAAACATATTAGTTGCAACATGAGCAAAAATCATGCTATTAAATTGAAGACAAAATAAAAAACAGGAGGTTGCCATGAATCGACTCGATTATGGTAGTGCGCTAGATAGTATAGTAGAAAAGCCAAGCCGCTCAAGAAGCTCCAATAAAAAGCGGAAGTGGCGTGAGATTGAAGCTCTAAAAGAGAAGCACCGCTTACTTAAGGAGCTTCAAGAAATGGATAATAATTTCAGTGGCGAGCTAGATACCCTCCTGATGTGATAACAAAACAAAAAGAGCGCTGAAGCGCTCTTTTTTAGTTTTTGTTAAAACTTGCGATTAGCTAATCTGCGGTTTCTAAGTATTCCCTTAGCTCTTCAAATAACGCTCTATCATTTTCATTAAACAAAGGATCGTCAATCAAACGCGCGTCGCACAGAACCGCGACTTTTTTCCAATCTTCATCGGTAATGACTTCATTCCACTTGGGAAATACCGTTGACTCTTCATATTCCATATGGGACTGCTGCATCCGTACATAACTTTCTAGATCGGCAACCAGTTGCTCTTTCGATACCACAATATCATTTAAAATCAGGTTTAATGTCGCCATGAGAGAAGTTGAGGCTTCACCTAATTTTAAGTGCTCAGAAGTTAGCTTTTCATTAATGTGTGATCGGCCAAGTTTGGTCCAGTAAAACTCTGAGATAACTTCTTCTAATGGATGGTGGCTATGCTCAGCGTAACTTTGCATATATTCCACTATATCTCGTACCACGTTATAGTTTATCGCTTCACCTGCGGCCAACTTCGTATATTTAGCCTTTAAAACCTTAAGCAAAATAGCAATATGCTTATGGTCGTGCATGAGTCTCGCTAGCATAGTCATCTCCATCCTAATTCGCACCCACTATCTTTTATATTAGTAAACCGTATAAATAACGCCCAATATAACAAGCTGCTTACTATGGGGTTAATGATAGAGATCAACGAATTTTGGAATAACTAACAAGAGCTTGTAGATATTGGACTGACTAAAAATAAATATGGCCACTACAGGGTTAATCTAGCATGGCATAATAGTCAAAAAAGAAACTTAGGCTCACAAGGATACATAAAAATGCACGTCCCTCACCTTATTGGAGCACATGTCAGCTCGGCTGGAGGCATAGCAAATGCGCCCCTTAACGCGGCAGCAATTGGCGCAAATGCTTTTGCCCTATTCACTAAAAACCAACGTAGATGGCAAGCAGCCCCATTAGATCCTAAGCAGGTAGCGCTGTTTCAGCAGCATTGTGTCGAAGCCGACATTGCTTTTGAGGCTATTTTGCCCCATGACAGCTACCTTATAAACCTTGGCCACCCCGATCCTGAGTTACTCAATAAATCACGAGAAGCCTTTTATGATGAGATGCAGCGCTGTGAAGAGATTGGATTGAAGCTGCTCAATTTTCATCCAGGTAGCCATTTGCGTAAAATTCCAATCGACACCTGCTTAGCCAATATTAGTGAATCGATTAATTTAGCCTTGGAACGTACATCTAGTGTGACCGCTGTTATCGAGAATACCGCAGGTCAAGGCTCAAACCTTGGCCATAGCTTCGAGCAACTAGCGCAAATTATCGATGGGGTTGAGGATAAATCGAGAGTCGGTGTCTGTATCGATACCTGTCACCTATTTGCTGCAGGCTATGATATTCGAACTCAAGCCAGCTGTGAGCAGACTTTTGAGCTATTTGATAACATCGTCGGCAATCGATACCTAAAGGCTATGCATCTGAATGATAGTAAGACGCCGCTAAACAGCCGAGTTGACCGTCATGAATCTTTAGGACAAGGCGAAATTGGCCAAGAGGCGTTTGCCAGCCTAATGAAGTTAGAGGCGGTAAAGGGGATCCCGCTCATTTTAGAGACGGTACGACCAGAGATCTGGCAAGAGGAGATTAACTGGTTACGCTACCTTGCAAAACAGTAATACCAATCAGTATAAGAAGTTGATCGACTCAGACCGACCAAATCTTGATGCTGATTGGTATAAGGCAGCGCTAACGGACTAGAGCAAACACTTATAGATCACTGCGACCACTTTTGTTGGTTCACCTAAGTCAGATTGCAACCATACGATATGAGTGCCTTTAAGCTCCTCGCCCTGCTTAATGGCACTTAATCTGGCATCGGCTAATGCATTATCGCCACGGCCAAAGCCCGTGACCATCGCAAAGCTATCGCAGTGTGTCACCTCAAAGTCATAGGCCTCGTTAATTCGATGGTACAGCTCAAAATCTTCTGTTGCACAGCCATTTAATAGGCTTACTAATAGAACACCCATGACAAAACGTAACACAATGACTCCCGCCTTTTAAAATCTGCGGCGCAAGATATAAAAATTCCTAGTCAATAATTGTGATACATATCACACAGCACTAGGTTTGGACTGCACATTTGGTATCAAATGTTAAAAACTAACATCAAGTGTCAACCCCATGAAATGCATGAGCAAATACAAGTGTATATTTAAATGAATACCCACAATTAACCAACAAAAAAAAGGAAGCATTAACAGCTTCCTTATTTAGGTAATGACTATCGTTTGTAGCGATGTTTATGGCTACTTTTATAGTAACTTTAGTCGGCTAACACCTTAAAGAGATGCTGTTTTAATAAGCCAAAATCGGCTGGTAACTCTGCCGATAAAATTTTCTTTGGCACAACCTGGGCTAAAGGTTCTGGTAGAGCAAGATCAATATTGAGAATATCTTCCACCACCTCATTAAATTTTGCAGGGTGCGCTGTCGCTAAGAAAATGCCTTTCTCATCTGCAGACATGGTTTGCTTTAATGCTAGGGCAGCAATGGCCGCATGGGGCTCAGACAAATATCCAGCACTGTTCAAGGCTTTTACAGACTCTGCAGTATCAGCCTCAGAGACTCCTAGTCCAATGATATCAGCTAATGACCAGTCCATCGCCTCAACGATTGCCTCTACACGTGGCCAATTGCTCGGCTCTGCCACATCCATAGCATTAGACATAGTGGCAACAGTGACTTCAGGCTGCCAATCACCGCTATCTAAATAGCGAGGTACGGTATCGTTGCTGTTTGTTGCAGCCACAAAACGTTTTACAGGTAGCCCCATCGCCTTAGCAAATAGACCCGCAGTTAAGTTGCCGAAGTTTCCACTCGGGACTGCAATGACAGGCTCGCCTTCATTGTGCTGTTTAAATTGAGCAACGGCCTCGAAGTAATAACAGATCTGAGCTAGTAATCGGCTAATATTGATTGAGTTTGCCGAGTTTAGGTGCAAGCCATCTCGAATATCCAGATCTTCAAAAGATTGCTTCACTAGGCTTTGGCACGCATCAAAGTCAGACTCTACCGCTACCGTATGAATATTATCCCCTAAAGTGGTGAACATCTTTTCCTGCAGCACGCTTATCTTGCCTTTAGGATATAAGACAACCACATTGATATTGTCTAAGCCATAGAAGGCATCAGCTACCGCAGCGCCAGTATCACCGGAGGTAGCTGTGAGGATGTTAATCTTCTCCGACTTTGCCAACTCATTTAAACATTGCGCCATAAAGCGTGCGCCAAAATCCTTAAAGGCAAGGGTTGGCCCATGAAATAGCTCTAGGCTATAAAGATTAGTATCCGCCTTTACTAAAGGAAGCTCAAAATTAAAGGCACGCTCTACCAATCTATCGACGGTATCTTGACCAAGCTCTGATGCTAACCAAGCACCAATGACTTTTTTACTTCTCTCAACGAATGGCAATGCCAATAAGCTATCCACATCTTGCAACTCTGGGATGACTTTCGGGAAGAATAAGCCCCTGTCCTTTCCAAGGCCTAACTTAACCGCTTGTGTAAAACTCACCACCTGAGATGGATGCTTTAGATTATACAACTCCATGACGACTTCCTTAAAATTCTGTTTATTAAGAGGCTTAATCGACTCGACGAGTCCCTTGATTATCGATTCTGCAAATATGAGTGAAGCCTTTTCCAGACTCAACATAGTTCGCGTCCAGCCATTGCTGCGCTTGTTTGGCCACATCAAGATCGTCGGTAATACTAAACAGCGTGGGGCCACTGCCAGAGATCCCTGTTGTTAGCATGCCTAATTGGGCTAAAGCAGCTTTCGCCTTTTGATAATTTGGAATTTCCGGCGCACGATAAGGTTCGGCCAACACATCCTTCAATACCGAAATCGCGAGCTCAGCATCTTGCTTATATGAAGCATGCACAAATGCACTTAAGTAACGCCCAAAATCAATGGTGGTCTGTTTATCAAACTCATTCGGCATCAACTGACGCATTCTAGAGGTCGATAGGGAGATCCCTGGATACGCCACGACCCAGTACCATTGTTTAAAATCTGGGATAGCTTCGCAAACTGTCTTAGGGGTATCTAGCATCAACTGCATACCACCTAAATAGCAAGGCGCGACATTATCATAATGAATTGAACCACTGATCTTGCCTTCAAATTCGCCCATTAAACGTAGCAGGTCTTGCTCAGAGAAAGCCTTATCGAAGAAGTCGTTCAAAGCAGCCAAGGCGGCAACCACAGAACTTGCACTCGAGCCGAGTCCACTGCCTACAGGCAAGTTCTTCTCAAGGGTCAACTTAAGGCCCACATCTTGATCTAGATGACTTAAGAAAAACTCCGCACATTGATAAACAATATTTTCTCGCTCATCTTGTGGCAGCTTGCTCGCCCAGTGACCTTCAAGAACCAGTGATAGCCCTTGCTCGGCAGATTCAACCCTTACCCTATCACCTAGCAAACTGCCATCGATAGGGGCTAACGCTGCACCGAGTAAGTCAAAGCCTACGCCTACATTGCCCATAGACGCTGGGGCATAAATAGTTACGCTCATACGCCAACCTCACGAGTCCAGTTTAAAGTACGTAATATATCGGCAAATGCCCCTGCAGCAGTTACATCGGTACCAGCGCCATAACCTCTAAGCACAAATGGGATTGGCTGATAGTAGCGACTGTAGAAAGCCAGTGCGTTCTCACCGCCTTTTACACTGTATAGCGGATCACTTGCATCGACTTCGGCAATTTTAACTTTACAGCCCTCATCATCAATCTGGCCGACATAACGCAATACCTTTCCTTGCGCCTTAGCCGCCTCGATACGTTGAGCTACAGCAGAATCTAAAGCAGGCAAATTAGCCATAAACTGTTCAACATCACCAGAGGCGTCAAATGACTCAGGAAGTACAGACTCAACATGAATATCACTGAGTTCAAGATCCATGCCGACTTCTCTTGCAAGAATAAGCACCTTACGCGCCACGTCCATACCGCTTAAGTCATCACGAGGATCTGGCTCTGTGAAACACTTGTCTCTGGCGATTGAGGTTGCTTGAGACAGTGTCATACCTTCATCTAGCATACCGAAGATATATGACAGACTTCCCGACAAGATGCCGTTAAAACGCAGCAACTTATCACCTGCAAACAGTAGCTTCTTCAGGTTATCGATGACAGGTAAACCGGCACCAACCGTTGTCTCATACAAGAACTGTCGACGCTGCTGAAGCGCTGTTTTTCTCAAGTCTTGGTAATAAGCCATATCGCGAGTATTAGCCTTCTTATTAGGCGTCACCACGTGTAGACCAGCATTCATCACATCGAGATACTTGTTGGAGACCAGTTCACTCGAGGTGCAATCCACCAGCACAGGGTTGAGTAATTGCTGCTCTTTTGCCCATTTGAGCATGGCATCAAGATCGACCTCTTGTTCACAATCGGCCAATAACCCTTGCCAATTAGCTAAGTCGACACCTTGAGCATCTAACAACATCTTTTTAGAGTTAACTATGCCGCAGACACGAATAGCAATATGCTGCTCTTTTAACATTCTGCGTTGCAGCTTTATCTGTTCAAGCAAACCGGCACCCACGTTGCCGCAACCAACAAGGAAGACATCTAAATAGTGCTGAACATCGAAGAATGATTGATGGCAGGCCGAGATAGCATGCTTAGTCTTACGCTGCTCAACCACCGCTGAAATTGAACGCTCTGAAGAGCCCTGGGCAATCGCAACAATATTAACCGTTGCCTGAGCAAGCGCTTGGAAAAACTTTGCCGCTACGCCTTTATGAGTGCGCATACCATCGCCAATCAAGGATACAATCGCTAAGTTATGACGCATCTCGACAGGCTCTAAAATCTCACTTTTTAGCTCAAGCTCAAACTCTTGCTCTAGAGCAAACTTAGCCTTTATCGCATCTTCAGTGGCAACACAGAAACTGATGCTATATTCAGATGAGCTCTGGGTAATTAAAGATACCGAAACCCCCGAGCGAGAAATGGCGCCGAGTGTGCGACTCGCCATGCCGACCATCCCCTTCATGCCTGGGCCTGACACATCAAACATTGTTTGGTCATCGAGATTGGAAATCGCTTTTACATGCAGACCAGTTTCATCTGGTTGATCCGATACTAAAGTGCCCACGGCTTCTGGATTAAAGGTATTACGGATATAACAAGGAATATGATACTGAGCGATCGGGGCCACAGTCTTAGGGTGTAAAACCTTAGCCCCAAAATATGAAACTTCCATCGCTTCTTGATAACTCAGCTGAGATAGCAGTTTTGCGTCGGCAACGACTCTTGGGTCGGTATTATAGACACCGTCGACATCGGTCCAGATCTCACAACAACTTGCACCAATACAAGCCGATAATACCGCTGCAGAATAATCAGAGCCGTTACGTCCAAGTGTCACGATATTGCCTTGGGCATCGCCGGCAGTAAAACCAGGCATTACCCAAACCCTTGCTGCTAATAAATCCACAGCGTTAAAGCGGAGTTTACTGGCTTCAATATCCACTGCAGACTCAAGACGTGGCCCGTAGCCTAATAGTAAAGACTCTGGTAGTAATAGTTCAGCACTATGGTTAAAGGATTTTATGACCTCGACCATTAATGCAGAAGACAGCTTCTCTCCGCCAACTAAAATCTGCGCTTCAACACTTTCTGGGCATTCACCCAGTAAACTCATTCCTTCAAGTTTACTCTGCCAAAAGCCAAGCTGTTGCTTGAATTTTTCGAGTAAAAGTGCGTTTTGCTCCGGGTTTAAACTTACCGCAGCAGCACCATACAAATCGTCAAAGACCTTCTCAACCTTGGCTAACACGGCGCGGTAATCGCCACCATTGATAGCAACCTCAACCATCTCAATCAGGCCATTTGTGACCGTAGCAGGCGCGGACAGAACCACAGCAGTTGGTTCTAGTTTTGCTGACTGGTTAACAATCTCTGCAGCGCCTTTAAAACGCTGCCAATTAGCAAGCGAGGTACCACCAAACTTCATAACTTTCATCAAAAACTCCTTTTACCGCGCCACCTAAGAAACAAAAAAGCCCGCTCCTTTAGGGGGAGCGGGCTTGATATTTTACTTATATCAGGTTGTGCTTAGCCCGCCCCCACGTTGGTAATCGTGGTGGTTGTAATAATGGTGGTGATCATTAAAACGTGGCTAAACATAAAAATTTGTAGTTATCCAAATGGAATAATTTGTGTACTAACAGAATTGCCTTTTTCACCCGTGAGTGTCAACCCCTAAATACAAGTTTAATGTTATTAATAAGCTTACAATCAAAATCTCAAGACAAAGTGCTCATAAATACCTATTTATGATCTTCCACCGAGTCAGTTACATGCGAAAAACCAAGTAACGTTTACGTAAACAAAAACACCAACAAGATGTAACTCATTAATAATTAATAAGTAAAAACCACAAAACAGTCGTCTCCAAGTAGCAATTTGAATATAGTCATTGGCTCACATCAAAACAGCCATCAAGCCGACATTCTCAACAAATTCACTCAAATAAAGTAACCTGTTTTAACTTAATCTCGTATCTGGATTAAATTGCCAATAACCAATAAAAATCGATATCAAAAGCAAAACTTGTTCGAGTCAGCGCTATTTACCGAAATCAAAGATGTGGCTTAGGTAGCAGAAGTGCATTCCTTCTATCGCAAATCCCTTTAAAGCAGGCTAGAATGCGCGCAAATTTCCGATTGGAGCCAATATGAAAATCACCGAAAAATGTGCTGTTAGCATCCATTACCGATTATCAGATGCGAAAGGTCAGCTTGTAGAAAGTTCTTTTGAAGGCGAGCCAATGATCTATCTGCATGGTGCAGAAAACATGATCCCAGGCTTAGAAGCAGCGCTTGAAGGCAAAGCACAAGGTGACATCCTTGATGTAACAGTTGATGCAGAGCAAGGCTACGGTCCATATCATGACGGTCTTCGTCAAGAAGTACCAATGTCAGCATTTGGCGACATCGAAGATATCGTTCCAGGTATGCGCTTTATCGCAGAAACTGAAATGGGCCAACGCCCAGTTCAAGTGACAGAAGTTAAAGACGATGTCGTTGTTGTTGACGGTAACCACCCTCTTGCAGGCCAGTCTCTAGCCTTCAACGTTGAAGTACTTGAAGTACGCGCAGCAACAGAAGAAGAGATTGCTCACGGTCATATTCACGCTCATGGCGGTGGATGTGGTAGCCATGGTCACTCTCATGAAGGCGGCTGTTGTGGCGGCGGACACGATCACGGCCATGAAGGTGGTTGCTGTAGTGACGACGAAACAAAAGAAGCTAAAGAAGGCTGTGACGGCAATGGCGGCTGTGGCTGCAGACACTAAATCCTTCTAGTTCTTTAGAATGAATTTAAGCCCGTTTCACCGATTAGAGTGAAGCGGGCTTTTTTTTGCTCTACACTGCAGTTGTTAGCGATTAATTCGAAGTTCAGCAGCGGAGCTGCTTGGTATCCTCTTTTGCAAAGGAACTGCAAATGTTATCTAAACCTGTTTACGAAGCCCTACCCTACACTTATTTAGCTATCGGTAGTATCAGTGTCATGATGCTTGAGCAAACCTATGCCCAACTGTTCTCTATTCTATTATTTCTCATGGGAAGTCGAGTCTATGCATTACGCTCAATTAACCGCCGTACCGATCCTAAAAAGCGCCGAAGAAAAGGGCTATTGCCAGCATTTATCTACGAACACATACCGTATATATACATACTCGCTGCGCTATTGCTGTTAAAGCTCGACTCAAAACTCGCTCCAGTGTTTAGCATAGTGTTAATAAGCTACGCGCTATACATTGTTATCAGCCGCGCCATGTACCGCAAACACAAAACCGTCACCGCACAGTTGATACAAGGTGTCGCTAACACCCAGCGTCGATAGTGAATAGAATAGACTTTTTAGAAACCTAATTTAAGCAGCTAACCCTTATAAGATTAACTGCTTAACACTTTCTCTTTGCTGCAAACTCATGTGCTTAAGATAGTTGGAGCAGCGAGTAATGGTCGCGATACTTATCTGGTATTCTTGAGCAATTTGGCGCTGACTCATCTCACCTTGTAATAGGGTTTGAAAAACCTTTAGCCTACCTGCAACGGCACTGCGCTCTTCTTCTGTAAGCAATAGCTCAAATAATACGATTAAATTCTGTAGATCTTGCTGTAATAAGACTTTCTCTAAAACTGAATCCCACTCTGCTCGCATTCCAACTCCTATTTACAACCACAAATAAACAACAATCACGTACTAGTGCGTCATTACGGTAAGTGTAACAAGAATCAGGCCTCGCATACATAGTTACAGGTTCTATTAGCTTTTCCAGAATCAAGCTACCAAAACAGTCATTTGTAACTAAGCGTAACGAAAGTAAAAAACGATTGGAGTCAGTAGGATAAATTTGGCTACAATGAGCCGACTAAGTTCACACAACATAATAAAAACGTGAGATTCAATATGACAAAGACATTAATCATGAGCCTTAGCGCACTACTTGCAACAGCAACGTTAGCCACAAGCGTACAGGCAAATAACTTTAAAGAAGCTGATGATGCCATCCATTACCGCCAATCAGCATTTAGTATGATCGCTTATAACTTTGGCGATATGGGCGCAATGCTAAAAGGTAAGAAAGAATACAATGCAGACGTTTTTGCTGTGCGCGCTGAAAATGTAGCTGCACTTTCAAAGCTGCCTTTAGAAGGGTTTGTTGCTGGTTCAGATAAAGGTGACACTGAAGCCTTATCTAAAATCTGGAGCGATAAAGCTGACTTTGACGCAAAGATGAAAACATTCCAAGAAAATGCCGCGATTCTTGCTCTTGCAGCAACTAAAGGCGACAAAAAAGAGATTAAAAAAGCTTTTGGCAACACGGGTAAAAGCTGTAAAGGCTGCCATGACGTTTACAAGAAAGACTAAGTCTTGTTAAAGAGTTAATAAAGCCTGTTTCACAACAGGCTTTTTCTTTTGCGAGAACTACAGCATCTCGATAACGGGTAACATCAAGTAGTTCACCACCAGTACACCCACAACCATGGCTAACACAATTGCTTTAAAGAATGATGCGAATGTGAGCTCTTCTATATTACTTTCGACAAGCTTAGATTTTGGTAGCTTCTTATAGCCACTAAACATTGCACCTAAAATTTTGTCACCTTTCATCATATGCACTCCAACCGCAAATACGTGCACTGTGGCTAAGACTAAAATGAGATCAAAATTCTTTTTATGTAACCAAGTTAACCAACTTGCAGTATCTGAGCTTACGAAAGAATACAGTGGCCCTTCAGTAAAAATTTCATCGGTTGCAAATAAGCCACTAATAAGCTGAACACAAATCAGTGTAATCAGGGTGATCACCATATAACCGCCAACCGGATTATGGCCTATTGATGAAGAAATCCCCTCCCGCCGAGTTTTACCAAGATAGTTAATCACCGTTTTAGGTGAATGAACAAAATGACTAAAGCGTGCAGTATCACTGCCGATGATGCCCCAGATCAGTCTAACGGCAACTAGCACCATCAGAGCATAAGCCAAAATCTGATGCCACTCCATCTCCCCGGCATCTGCTGTCCACCATAATCCACCTAGCAGACACAACATGCCCCAATGGAAAATCCGTGTTGGAATATCCCAAACCTTAACTTTGACTAAATTTTGTTCCATGTTCAGCCACTCTTTAAAATTAATTTATCTTAGGCTGACCATTATAAAGGGGGAATTACGATAGGGCTATGAGCTTATTAACACAGATTTTTTTGCGGAAAAACTAAAAATAGAGCTAACTTATCCAATCCAATATGACCTGCTTTTTATCGGTTTTCAAGGAAATTTGGCCAATTATTGGCTATATTTGTCTAAGTGATCAAATAAAAGCCGAACAGTCTAAAAGAGCCTATAAAACGTGATTTAGATCACGACTTTCCTACCTGAGATTGGTAGTCTGAACTCAAGGAAACAACAAAAGGTTCGATATATGATAAAGATTACTAGCAAGCATTTCGAAGTTACTGAATCTATCCGCGAACGTATTGAAGCCAGATTAGAAAAATTAGCAAGACACGATGTACAGCTAATTAATCCACACGTTATTATTGAACAGGAGAAGCAAGGGTTTAAGATTGAAGCTTCTGTGGGCATACCAAGTGCCAAGTTATTTGCCCAGGCGAAACATGACGACCTTTACGCAGCAATTAATGCAATGGGACAAAAGCTGGAGAAACAGCTAAATCGCCTGACTCATAAACCAGAGAGTCAACGTCACGCAACACTTAAAATAGAAGATGATGCCATTGATGACGACTTTGATGATAACTTAGAGGAGGAATACGCAGCTTGATATCATTGTTAAATTTACACGCAAAGCGCACCTTCGGGTGCGCTTTTTTATGCAAAAAACTCAATTAGACCAAGTTTTGATTGACACTCTGGTTCCACCCCTTTAGTTTTAATTCCATGAGCAAAATCCATACTATACTTTTTACTTTCTTTTTTATGTCCCCCACCCTCGGAGGCGGAACTTTGGTGTAAAAACGAAAGTAAAAATTCCAAAGCCTCCCACATGGGAGGCTTTTTTATATCAGCAAAGATAAGCGAGGCTTTTCATGCTTGTCGCTACGGATATTAGAAATTGATTCAGAGGCTAAGATGAGTAAACCACAACCCTTAAATCACACTCGAGAGCAGATCACTAGCCTCGACAATGAACTACTGGCCCTGCTTGCTAAGCGCCGTGAATTAAGTTTGGATGTTGCCCGCAGTAAAGAAGTAGATGTCAGACCTATACGCGATACGGTCCGCGAGAAAGAGTTGTTATCACGCTTGGTGAAACAAGGCCGAGAGCAAGGTCTAGATGCCCACTATGTGATCTCTCTTTATCAAAGCATTATCGAAGACTCTGTACTGAATCAACAAGCCTATCTGCACGGCCGCGCAAATCCAGAAACACAATTGCAGCAATATTGCATCGCATACCTTGGTGCCAGAGGCTCATACTCTTACCTAGCCGCCAGCCGCTACTGCGATCGACGCCAAGTAAAAATGCAAGATCTCGGCTGTCAAAGTTTTGATGAGATAGTGCAAGCCGTCGAGTCCGGACATGCAGATTACGGCTTCCTACCAATTGAAAATACCTCTTCAGGCTCAATCAACGAAGTTTATGATGTATTGCAACATACAAGCCTTGCCATCGTAGGTGAGACAACTATCGAGGTTGGCCATTGTTTATTAGCAAATAGCGGCAGCACTATTAATGATATCAAAACCGTTTACGCACACCCGCAGCCAATAAGTCAGTGCAGCCGCTACCTGAGTCAACACGGCGAGTTTAAACTCGAGTATTGCTCTAGCAGCGCCGAAGCAATGGAAATGGTCTGTAATGCCAATGATAACAGCGTTGCTGCAATCGGCAGCGCTGAAGGTGGCGCTCTATATCAATTGGAAGCCGTTGAAACAGGTTTAGCCAATCAAAAAATCAACCAAAGTCGCTTTATTGTTGTAGCAAGAAAAGCAGTCGAAGTGCCGTCACAATTACCAGCAAAGTGCACCTTGATTATGGCTACAGGACAAAAGCCAGGCGCATTGGTTGAGGCCTTACTGGTACTTAAAGCCCGTAACCTGAATATGAGCAAGCTGGAATCTCGCCCTATTCCAGGGACTCCTTGGGAGGAGATGTTCTACTTAGATATTGACGCGAACCTCTCTAGTGAGCCAATGCAAGCAGCGCTAAAAGAGCTGGAGAAAACCACGCGCTTTATCAAGGTGCTTGGCTGCTACCCATGTGAAACAGTTAAACCCACTCAGCTCAGCAATAGCCAATTAATGATAGAGCCTGATACTTCTAAGTCGACCACAGTTACCGCTACTCCGCCGAGTAAACAGATGCGCGTCAGTAAGCAGTACAAGAGTAAATCAACTCAAGTGATTTGCGGCCAACTTAGCCTCGGCGATGGTAATCTAGGCGCTATAGCTCAGGTGCAACTGCCACTTGATCTGCTGCAATTTGAACAAATGGCAAAAGAGCTTAAGGAGTCTGGATTCCAAGCCGTGGTTATTCAGGGCTTGAGTCAACAAAGTGATCTTATTAGCTCGATAGAGAAGTTTAAGCATGCTTTGAACCAATTTAATCTCGTTTGTGTGTTAGCCATTGAACACGAAACAGATTTAAGCATGGCAATCCAATTTGCCGATGTGGTGATGCTTGCAGGCAATTTGATGTATAACCAAGCCATACTAAGTCAACTCGGTAGTTTGCTGGTTCCTGTGATTTTAGAGCGGAATGCTATGGCCAGTGTAGATGACTTGCTTAATGCCGCTGAAGAAGTTCTCAGCCAAGGCAATCAGCAACTTATACTTTGTGAGTCAGGCGTAACCACACTAAACAATTCAGGTAAACCATCGCTAGATTTGGCTGCATTGGTTGAGCTAAAAGCGCTGAGTCACTTACCGGTTGTTGTTAACCCTAGTTATGCCATTGATGCCGATCAGCTAGCTACATTTGCTAAAGCCATTAAGCAGCTTAAAGGTGACGGTGTCATGATGAATCTAAGCGCGATAGATACTGCTGGTCAAGGTCACCCAGGCGAGCTCGTTAAAGCGGTATTAGGTAACTTGTACCACTAGCCGACATTCTTCATTACCTGCAACAAGGATGAGTGAGAGCAGGTAATTGCGAGCTGGCGAAAATGAGTGCAGATTAAGGGTTACGCTGAGCAGCATGCTCAGCGTTACTTTTATCAATTAGGCTTGGAATTGTGGTTCCTTGAACGAGTATAGAAAACACCACTACCGCATACGTCATCACCATAAGTAGTTCACGCAAATCAATATTGCTACCAGATATAATCAATACCCCCGTCGGTAAACTCATCGCCATCGCAAGTGCTAATCCCCCTCGTAACCCACCCCATACCAAGATCTTCTCAGCGTATGAGTTGTAACGCCTAAAGCGCCTGAACCCCATGTAAGGCAAGTAAATACTGATAGTTCGCCCAATGAGCACAATTGGTACAGAAAGCAACATAAACCACCATAGTTCTACGTCAAAGTGGATCAGTAACAGTAAGAGCCCTAATAGTAGGAAGAGTAGTGAGTTGAAGAAAGATTCTATCAATAACCAAAAGCTATCAAGGTGCGCCCACTCAGACTCTTTAAGTAATCTAGGCACGCTCACATTGCCGATAATGATCCCCGAAGTTACCATAGCTAAAGGCCCTGAGACGCCAAGCATATCAGCAACCACATAACCGGCACTCGGTACCAGTAATGTCATTAATAAATATTGAGTTCGCTCCTCCGATAGATGCAGCATACCGTGTAAAACCGCCGCCAATACCCCGCCATAGATCACACCACCAATAGCCTCACGAATAAATAACTCGGTGACGCTAGCAAAGGTTAACGGCTCGGTTGAAAACGCCACCTGAGAGATGGCGACAAAAATAACTAAGCCGATACCATCGTTAAACAGTGACTCCCCCTCAACCTGAATAGCAATGTCCTCAGGTGCACCAAGCTGTTTAATGATTGCCAATACTGCGATAGGGTCTGTAGGAGATATTAACGCACCAAACAACAGGCAGTAACTAAAGTTGAGCTGTAGCTCTAAGAAGCCGGAAAGTACATATAGCAAACCGCCGATAATGACGGTGGAGAGCAAAGTGCCAACAAAGGCCAGAACAAAAATTTCCCACCTCTGTTGTTTGAGGACATTGAGCTTTATCTGCAAAGCCCCTGCAAACAACAAGAAACCTAACATTCCGTTGAGTAGTAAGGCTTTAAAATCGAGTTGCTCTAAATCGGTCACTAAAGTGGAATAGAGTTCCACTCCAAAAATTTTACCTGCAATTAAAATAACTAAACTTAAGCCTAAAGCTAATGCGGTAATGGTGATCGTTTGTTGCCAACGGTGTAAACGTGAAGAGATAAGTGAAATAGCGAGAGAGAGTGCAGATAACAGGCAGAGGATTTCGTAACTGGTCACAAGCTAGTCTCGATTGAAAGTTATAGAAAAGATTAAATACTGCGGCCTTCAATTAAGCTGAGCCAGCCTTTAAACACACGGCCAGCAAACCACACAGCACCAGCAACATAAAGTGTTGTGCTGAGCCACTGCGGGCTAGCTAGATAACCTACGAGAATAACAGTAAACAGACCGACGATAGACCAGCGCTGCCAACGCAGATGCACTGCCATAGTGCTATTTGAATCTTGTTGTGGCTGGTAGATATTAATGAGCAGGCTGAGCGCTGCGGGAACCAGAAAAAGTGGAAAGCAGGCCATAAGCCCGTACAGAAGGTGAGCAAGGCTCCTGTCTTCTAATGCTAGCGGTTGAGAATGTAATGTTGATGCCATGCGCCACTCCGTAGAAAGATAAAAGACAGGCGCAATTCCATCGCGGCCTGCCTTTAACCTTACGTTCTCATTGTGAGTTGTGCAACTTTCACATCTGGTTTATTTCAAATTTTAATACTAATGTCATCGCCTATTTAGCGAAAATACAACTATAACTCTAGTGTCACATCTGACTTTAATTTTGTTGAGCAAGCAAGTACATATCCTTGAGCTATCTCATCTGGCGTTAATGCCATTTGACTTGATGACTCGACTTCACCTTCAACAACCTTACATTTACATGCGCCGCAAACACCTGAACGACATGCAGCAATAATCGGTAACCCCTCGGCCTCAATACCGTCCAATACCGTTTGCTCAGCAGCCAAGTTACGGCTTTTATCGCCGATACTGAGCATAAAGCCATTGGCAGCTAAATGATCGCCAGTATTGGTATTTTGCTCTTTCGCTGCACTTAGCTCGGCACTATCACCTTTAAAGCTACCAAAGCTTTCTTGATGAAACTGCGACATATCAAAATCTAACGATTCAAGTAATGCTTTAACGGCATTCATGTATGGCTCAGGCCCACAGACAAACACGGTACGCGTTTTAAAGTCAGGCACTAGGCGAGCTAGGTTTTCAGCATTTAAGCGCCCTGCTTGCTTGTCGGTAAACTTACCGCTTATTCCAACATTAGCAAAAATGCCAAGCTCTTCTAAAATATAGTTAAGCTTGAATTCGCTACTGCGCTCGGCCATTTGTGCAATGGTTGATTCAAAAATCAGATCTTTATTAGACTTTGCGCTGTGCAGGAAGCTTATATCCGGACCCATTTCGGTATCGGTTAACCAGCGCGACATTGAAAACATAGGAGTAATACCACAGCCAGCACTTAAAAATAGGTACTTATCAGCAGGGATATCAACAAGGTTAAATGCGCCATCAGGACCAAGTGCTCGCACCATATGACCGACTTCAAGGTTATCTGCTAAGTAGTTCGACACCTTGCCGCCTTCAATACGTTTGATAGTCAGCACGATAGAATATGGGCGAGAGGGTGATGAGCTAATGGTGTAACTCCGTGCGATTTTCTGGCCATTAATCTCAAGTAACAGAGTTAAAAACTGCCCCGGTTTAAAGTGAAACTTAACGGGTGTAGTGCCTTGAAAGCGAAAACTCATTACATCATGGGTTTCATTCCACTTCTCAACACAAACCAGTTGATGCTCACCCGATTGCCATTGCTGTGCTGAAAATGATTCCAAATTTGAAGCTTGCTTATTCATTGCCATATTCACGCGATACCTACCTATCAAACTAAGCCTGTTAACTTTAAAATTAAAAATGGCCACACATTGGTGGCCATTTTCAACTTACTTATCACCAATAACCTTGCAGTTACGCCACATTAAGGATGCGGTTTAAGTCTGCTTCAACAGTTGTGGTGTTACGAAGACCAAACTTCTCTTCAAGCACCTTAGCTAAGTTAGGTGTTAAGAACGCTGGTGCCGTTGGGCCAGTCATAATGTCCTTCACCCCAAGTGATAATAGCGTTAGCAGTACTACAATCGCTTTTTGCTCAAACCAAGAAAGCACTAAGGTCAGTGGCAATTCATTGATGTCACACTCAAAGGCCTCTGACAATGCAATAGCTAACTGAATGGCTGAATAGGCATCATTACACTGACCGATATCTAATAGACGTGGGATCCCGTTGATGTCACCAAACTCAAGTTTGTTGAACTTATACTTACCGCAACCAAGGGTTAGAATAACGGAGTCAGCCGGTGCCTGAGTCGCAATATCAGTAAAGTAACCACGCTCTTGCTTATCACCGTCACAGCCCCCTACCAAGAAGAAATGCTTGATTGCACCACTCTTCACATTTTCAATTACGGTAGGCGCCGCAGCCATTAACGCATTACGGGCAAAACCTATGGTGATTAGATGGGGGATCTCATCATAAATAAAGCCTTCTAAAGATTCAGCTTTAGCAATCACTTCACTGAAGTCTTCGCCAATGATGTGCGTTACACCAGGCCAACCAACGATACTACGGGTGAAAATACGATCTGAGTAATCACCAACATTTGGGTCGATGATACAGTTAGATGTCATTACAACTGCGCCTGGGAATGTGGCAAACTCTTTTTGCTGATTCTGCCATGCGCTGCCGTAGTTACCGACTAAGTGTGGATATTTCTTAAGTTCAGGGTAAGCAAGAGCAGGTAGCATTTCACCGTGAGTGTAAACGTTAATGCCCTTCCCCTCGGTTTGCTCAAGAATTAGCTCAAGATCCTTCATGTCATGACCAGACACTAAGATAGCCTTACCTTTTACTGACTTAGTGTTCACTTGCGTTGGCTCTGGGTGACCAAAGGCATGAGTTTCACCTTCATCTAGCATCGCCATTACTCGGTAGTTAAGCTGACCAATCTGCATGGCAGTATTAAATAGCTTATCTGCATCAACAGAATCTTCGCCCAAGAACGCCATGATCTGGTGAAACTCACCGGCAACTTCATCACTTGTTTGCTCAAGTACGCGAGCATGTTCCATATAGGCTGCGGCGCCCTTAAGGCCATACAAGCACAGTAGACGTAAACCCATGATATCTTCATGCACTTCATCTTTACCACGGTTAGGCACAGCCTGAAGCGCTTGAGTCAACATTTCAGGCTTAGTGGCACCCAGTACCAATTGCATAGGTGCATTCATTGGTTTGGCTTCAATGTTTAGTTCACTGCACTTAGCTTCATAAGCCGCTTTTAAGCGATTACGGAAGGTTTCAGCTTGAGTCGTGTACGCAATGATGCGTTCATCATCGAAGTTAACGTTAGTTAAGGTTGCAAAAAATGCTTTAGGTACGAATGTATCGATTTCATGGTCGATGATGCCGACTTCGCGAGCAAGCGCCGCGTAAGACGATACACCTTGTAGAATATAGATAAGAAGATCTTGTAAATCTGAAGTATCTGAAGACTTACCGCACATACCTTGGGTATAGCTACAGCCGTTACCCGCAGGTGTTCTAATTGTTTGCTCACATTGAATACAAAACACGACACTAACTCCTATATTTTATATCATGCATTTTATTTGCATGTTTTAAGGTTAGTCTACGCTTCTTGAGAATTTGCAAAAGGACTTTCTATGATTAAAGGCTGAAACTATGAAAGAGATCACTTTAAGTGTTCACTAATAAATACTTTAAAAGTGGGGTAAGTAAGATATAAAAGCACTTATTATCAATAGTTAACCCTAATAACAGATAATATTGAAACCGCTAATAGTTAAAAAAGCTCTGCCAGAGGTGAAATAATTCGGTACTGATAACCATTATCAAAAGCAGCGTGATTTAATAAGCAAAACACAAAAAAGGCGCCTAAGCGCCTTTTGTCATATGTACTAATTCTGCTGAAAACTGGTTCTAACAACCAGTGCTAACCTTAGCCGTTATTATTAGCCCGTTTTCATATCATTAACTGATTGCAACATCGCCCGACTCTCTCTTTGGAACTGTGGCGCAAAGTCACCAAACCAGCGAGACACTTCTGCAAACTGAGCCACGAAGGCATCACGATTGCCAGACTTTAAAATAGATAACGCCTGAGAGTAATTGTCTAGGTAATCACTAATTGCGACTAAGCTTTCCTCTTGAGCAAAGATAATATCGGCGTATAGCTCAGGGCTTTGGGCAAATAGGCGCCCTACCATCGCCAGCTCTAAACGATAAATTGGCGAACTAAATTGCAGTAATGACTCAATATCGGCTTCTTCTTTGTATAGGTTTAAGCCATATACAAATGAGGAGAAGTGTCGCATCGCTTGCACTAACTGCATGGCTTTATCGTGTTTGCTTGGCTCGGCTTCAACAATGCGAGCGCCCCAGATTTCAATCTGCTCAATTAGCCATTGGTAAGCATCGCTATCACGGCCATGACACACCACAACCACTTGTTTGGCTAAGCTGCCAACATCGGGACCAAACATAGGGTGTAAGCCGAGCACTGGGCCTGAATGCGCGGTAAGCATTGCTTCAACTGGCGCGCCCTTAATGGATGTTAAATCAGCCAAGATGCAATTTTTAGGTAAGTTTGTTAGTTTCTCGGCAATTAATTCACAGGTAATATTAATTGGTACTGTGACAATGACTAAACCTGCACCATCGAAGATGCTTTCGCTGTTTACCCAATCATCTTTATCGAGGGTCTTCACTTGGTAACCGGAAAGCGTTAGCATTTGTGAGAACAAACCACCGAGCTTACCTTCACCACCCACAATCACCACATGGCCTAAGTCAGCTTTGACTTGTTTAAAGCCCACATCCTTTTCATTGAGATAGGACTCACGCATAAGGCGACGTAAAATGTCTTCAATCAGTTGCGGCGCCACATTCATCGCTTTGGCTTCTTCACGCCTTTTAGCTAACATGTTAGCTTCGCGCTGCGGCGCGTAAATAGGTAAGCCTGCACCGTGCTTTACTGCACCAACCTGTGCAACAAGATCTAGACGCTTTCTTAGTAGATGCAGTAATTGCTGATCGACTCCGTCAATCAAGCCTCTGAGGTTTTCAAGCTCTGCTGTACTCTTCTCATTCATCAATCTTTCTTCCATCAGCCGTTTGCTACTTTGAGCATATCAAATCTTGTCGCTAATACCGATGCTAACTCGCTAGCACCTGTCCGTAATAAGGCTTCTGTCGTCGCCCAATCAATGCAGGCATCGGTTACCGATACACCGTAGGCTAATTTATCCATAGGTAAATCACTACTCTGCTTACCCGCGTTGAGGTGGCTTTCGAGCATCACACCTATGATGGATTTATTGCCCGCCGCTATCTGATTAAAGACATCTTCGCATACTGGCTTTTGTTTATTATGATCTTTTGACGAGTTGCCATGGCTACAATCTACAATCAATCGTGCATTAAGCTTTGCAGCATGTAGTTGCTGTTCGCACTCAGCCACGCTTTCAGCATCATAATTTGGTGTTTTGCCGCCACGTAAAATCACATGCCCGTCAGGATTACCTGCGGTTTGCAATAGTGCGACTTGACCTTGTTGGTTAATGCCCATAAAGCGATGACTACTTGCCGCTGACTCTAGTGCATTAATGGCAACGCCAAGCTTACCGTCAGTACCGTTCTTAAAACCTACAGGCATCGAAAGGCCCGATGCCATTTCACGGTGAGTTTGCGACTCTGTGGTACGTGCACCAATCGCAGACCAAGTAATAAGCTCTGACATGTACTGCGGACTAATAGGATCAAGCGCCTCTGTAGCTACAGGCAGTTCAAGTTCAGCCAGCCAGATCATCAGTTCGCGAGCTTTTCTCAAGCCTTTATCTACATCGAACGATTCATCCATATCAGGATCGTTGATCATGCCTTTCCAGCCAACCGTAGTGCGTGGCTTTTCGAAGTAAACACGCATCAGTACAAAAAACTGACCACCGAGTTCATCATGTAGCTTCTTAAGCTTAAGCGCGTACTCTTTTGCGGCATCAATATCATGGATAGAGCAAGGGCCTGAGATCACCAATACGCGATTATCACGTTTATGCACGATATCTGATACAGTTTTACGCGCATTCAGTACATATTGGTATGCATGCTTAGACAGAGGCAATTCACGCTTTAGCTCTTCTGGAGTCACTAACACTTGTTCTGAACTGATATGGACATTGTTAATTGTATCTTGTTGCATAATAACCACCTGCTTATCTCTAATCCGCTTCCCGCGTCAACGACCTTTTCTACACAGAAGAACGTCTCAACTCATATGAATCAAACTACCAAAGTAACATTGTAACGGTACACCATTACACCTTGTAAGCACTATGCCTATTCGGCGATATAAGATCAAGTGCAATTTAAATAAATGAAAAATTCTAATCCAGCAGTGCAAGCTAAAGGAAAGAGAACAAAACGAGGAGGTGGCTGTTTGAGCCAAAACAGACAGCTCTGTTAGTTTTAACTTATTTTAGGCAACAAAAAACCGCCATATAGGCGGTTTCTCGTGCGAACACTGCATCTTTTTTTTAGCGAGTACTAAATTACTTAGTAGCAAGCTTCTCACGGATACGTGCAGACTTGCCTGAACGATCACGTAGGTAGTAAAGCTTAGCACGACGAACACGGCCGCGACGCTTAACTTCGATGCTAGAGATGATTGGGCTGTGAGTCTGGAACGCACGCTCAACACCTTCACCATTAGAGATTTTACGTACTGTGAATGCAGAGTGAACGCCGCGGTTACGCTTAGCGATTACAACGCCTTCAAACGCCTGTAGACGCTCTTTACCGCCTTCTACAACACGTACTTTAACAACTACTGTATCACCGGCACCAAATTGTGGTACGTCGGTTTTCATTTGCTCTTCGTTGAGCATTTTGATGATGTTATTCATTAAATAAACTCCATACTAGTAATAACTGCGCTTCGACTAATCATCTTGTTTGATGTTGTCAACAAATTCGGCTAATAGCTTCTCTTGTTCGCCAGTCAGAGCTAGATTTTCAAGTAATTCTGGTCGTCTCAACAAAGTCCTACCTAGGCTTTGCTGTAAACGCCAGCGTCTAATATGTTCGTGGTTGCCACTTAGCAATACGGCTGGAACATCCAGTCCATCCAAACTTTCAGGACGCGTATAGTGGGGACAATCCAGTAATCCATCAGAGAAGGAATCCTGCTCTGCGGAAGCTTGTTTTCCTAGTACGCCAGGAACCAATCTTGAAACTGAATCAATCAGAGTCATCGCTGGGAGTTCACCGCCCGAAAGCACGTAATCCCCTATCGACCACTCTTCGTCCACTTCAGTTTGAATAATGCGTTCATCAACACCTTCGTATCGACCACACACTAAAACCAAACTGGATGATTTTGCTAACTCTTCAACGCCTTGCTGTGTCAGCTTACGGCCTTGAGGAGAAAGGTAAATCACCTTTGCCTCTTTTCCAGCTGCAGCTTTCGCCGCATGGATGGCATCACGTAGAGGCTGCACCATCATCAACATTCCTGGGCCACCACCATAAGGGCGGTCATCCACAGTTTTATGTTTATCATGGGTGAAATCTCGAGGATTCCACGTTTGCAACTCTAGTAACCCTTTACTAACTGCACGACCCGTTACACCAAAGTCTGTTACGGCACGAAACATCTCGGGAAACAGGGTTACTACCCCTAACCACATATGTTGTACCTCGACTTAAAAGTCCGGATCCCAATCCACTAAAATCTGTTTTGCTGCCAAGTCCACCTTTTGGATGAACTGGTCAGTAACAAAGGGAATCATACGTTCCGCTTTGCCAAAGCCATCTTTTGCGTTTGCTTTAACTAAAAGTACGTCATTCGATCCTGTTTCCACGATCTCCTGAACTGTACCCATGTTGTAGCCTTTGGTATTAGTGACTTCACAGCCTATAAGATCTCGCCAGTAGAATTCATCTTCTGGAAGCTCTTGCATCTGCTCAGCAGGCACCGCAATCTCACAATTAGTAAGCGCTTGTGCCTCATCCCGTGTTGATACGCCTTCAAGACAAGCAACAACTGCTTTACCTTGGAAACGCCACTGGGCGACTTTAACCTCGCGCCATTCGCCTTGCTCTTTAATAAGCCAAGGTGAATAGTCAAAGATACCTTCAACAGAGTCGGTATAGGTAGTGATCTTCAACCAACCTTTAATGCCATAACTTGAACCGATTTTGCCAAGGATGACGGGTTCTTGTTTACTACTCATCAATCTATACCCTAACGCTATTAAGCAGCAGCTTTACGAGCGTCTTTGATCAATTTTGCTACACGATCAGTAGTAGCAGCACCGTTAGCAACCCAATGCTCAACACGGTCAAGATCTAAGCGTAGAGCTTCTTCTTGGCCACGTGCTACTGGGTTAAAAAAGCCAACGCGCTCGATGAAACGACCGTCACGGGCGTTACGGCTGTCAGCTACAACGATGTTATAAAATGGACGCTTTTTTGCGCCGCCACGAGCTAAACGAATGGTAACCATGCGTTTGGTATCCTCTAATGATTTGCTTTTTATCAAGCAAAAATAAAAACTGAAACTCCGTGTTCGCGGAGAGCCCCAGATAGAAAGCCGGCAGATTTTACCTGACTGACCGACGAATGCAACCGTAATCGGCGTTTTTTACGCCTAAAACGATTAACAGACCAGGGTGAGTTTCACTCTAGTCTGTAAAATTAGCTTTGCAGAATTGAAAGATAGCCTAGCGGCCCGGCATTTTCATGCCTGGTGGAAGCATACCGCTCATACCACGCATCATTTTTTTCATGCCGCCTTTCGATGACATTTTTTTCATCATCTTCTGCATTTGCGTAAACTGTTTAAGTAAACGGTTCACGTCTTGAATTTGCGTGCCTGAACCCATCGCGATTCTGCGCTTACGAGAACCTTTAATGATATCTGGACGTTGGCGTTCACCTGGCGTCATAGAATTGATAATCGCTTCCATCTGCCCTGTCATCTTGCCGTCTTGAACTTGAGCTAAAGCCTCAGGTGGTAATTGACCCACACCAGGCAGCTTCTCAATCATGTTCATCATGCCGCCCATGTTCTTCATCTGCTGCAGCTGCTCACGGAAATCTTCTAAATCAAAACTTCCGCCTTTCTTTACTTTAGCAGCAAGCTTCATCGCCTTTTCTTGGTCAACGCCGCGCTCAACCTCTTCAATAAGAGACAGCACGTCGCCCATACCTAGAATACGTGAAGCAACACGATCAGGGTGGAACGCTTCTAACGCGTCGGTTTTCTCACCCACACCCAAGAATTTAATTGGCTTACCTGTGATATGACGAATCGACAGCGCGGCACCACCACGTGCATCACCGTCAACCTTGGTCAGTACCACACCAGTTAGCGGTAACGCTTCGTTAAAGGCCTTAGCTGTATTGGCCGCATCTTGACCTGTCATGGCGTCAACCACAAACAGAGTCTCAACTGGTTTTACTGCAGCATGAAGCTCTTTAATCTCATCCATCATGGCTTCATCGACATGCAAACGACCTGCTGTATCGACAATAACCACATCAATGAATTTTAGCTTAGCGTGAGCAATCGCTGCATTAGCGATATCGACTGGCTTTTGGCTAACGTCTGATGGGAAGAATTGAACTTCAACTTCACCTGCTAAGGTTTCTAGCTGCTTGATCGCCGCTGGACGATAAACGTCGGCAGACACAACAAGAACAGATTTCTTCTCGCGCTCACGCAAGAATTTAGACAGTTTTGCAACACTGGTGGTCTTACCCGCACCTTGCAAACCCGCCATCATGATCACTGCAGGCGGCTGCGCAGATAGGTCTAAAGCTTCATTCGCTTCACCCATCGCATTTTCAAGTTCGCTTTGAACGATCTTAATAAAGGCTTGGCCTGGACTTAGACTCTTAGAAACCTCTTGTCCAACAGCGCGTTCTTTAACGCTATTTACGAATTCACGAACCACAGGCAAGGCAACATCGGCCTCAAGAAGTGCCATGCGGACTTCGCGTAAGGTTTCCTTAACGTTTTCTTCCGTTAAGCGACCACGGCCACTGATATTTTTCAGAGTCCGTGACAATCTGTCAGTTAAGTTCTCAAACATTATCCAGTTCTTTACCGTTTAAAATTTACATTGATGGGGCTGTATTATAGCGATGCCCAGATATTATGCTACAGAATGACGCAAGTTACTTTTACAACTAAGGGTCGTGAAACGTAAAAAGTGACTAAAAATTGGTAATTAGACAAAAAATCGACCTATTTTTGCAACCAAGGTCACTGCCCAAAGCCCATTAGCTCATGCTATTCTACACCATAATGTTACATGCTAACTTAACGTTTAAAGTCTAAATGACTTTCGTACCTAAAATTGACTCGATATATTTGTTCACTCAGTAATTTAACTCCTGTTTGAATCACGCTAGTATGCAAGTTGTTGGTCAGTTTTACTTATACATAAGAGCATGTGTTAGCGCATCAAGTTCAAAAACAAATAGGTTAATACTCAATGGTCATTTTTTCAGCTTCAGCCATGTTGTTTTACAGTATTGCTCTGGTTCTCGTCGCCAGCCGACTTTTTCACGCTGACGGTCCAAACAGAAAATTAGTTGCTGGCGTAGCTGCGATTGGTGTAGTACTGCATGCAGCAGCACTGTCGCAAGCCATCGTCACCTCAGATGGCCAGAACTTCAGCCTAACCAATGTTATCTCTATGGTTAACTGGATTATTACTTTCAGTTTCACCATTTTGCTGTTTAGGCTTAAAGTCATTGTGGTTTTACCTGTGGTTTATGCTTGTTCGGTCATTTCTGTCGCTCTACTTTGGTTAGTGCCTCCTGAATACATTATTCATTTCGAGCTCCACCCAGACGTCTTAGTTCACGTGGTATTGTCACTTATGGCTTATAGTGCTTTGATGATCGCGGCTCTTTACGCTATCCAACTGGCCATTATTCAAAACCGCCTTAAGAGTAAGAAGCTGGTGATGACCTCTGCTATGCCACCACTGATGACAGTAGAAAAGCAGCTTTATCACTTAGTGATAGTTGGCGTAATTTTATTGAGTTTGTCATTGGCTACGGGCTTTATCTTCCTCGATGATATGTTTGAGGAAGGCAAGGGCCACAAAGCTGTACTATCGATTATGGCTTGGTGCGTCTATATAGCCATGTTAGCTCAGCAATATTGGGTCGGCTGTCGAATTAGAGCAGCGGTAGCTTACACGTTAACCGGTGGCGTCTTGTTATCATTAGCCTATTTTGGTGCCCGTGTTGTTAAAGAGTTAATCCTCAACTAAGCTGCACACATTGTTAATTGACCCATCCTATAGTGGTGGGTCAAACTTGACACCCTCTTGAAAGTTCTGTAATTACTAATTTCATAGTGCTTTTTCAGCTTTACTATTCGCCCTTTCTTTAAACAACAGCGGAGTTCCAACGTTTGGACGATATATCCACTGGCGTACTTTTAACTATTCTGTTCGTCTTAATTCTGCTCTCAGCCTACTTCTCTGGCTCAGAAACCGCCATGATGTCACTCAATCGCTACCGCCTTAGACACTTGGCGAATAGCGGCCATAAAGGTGCTAAACGCGCTATCGTCATGCTTGAGCGCCCAGATCGTCTCATTGGACTGATTTTGATTGGCAATAACCTAGTTAATATTTTAGCCTCAGCTATCGCAACCATTATTGGTATACGTTTATTTGGTGACGTGGGGGTCGCCATCTCGACCGGTGTGTTAACGCTCGTCGTCCTTGTGTTTGCTGAAGTCACCCCCAAAACCGTTGCCGCCCTTCATCCTGAACGTATCGCCTTCCCCTCTAGTGTTATTTTACGTGTTCTGTTAGTTGTTCTTTCTCCTTTAGTCAAAGTCGTTAACTTCATTACCTCTACGTTTTTACGCTTACTGGGTATTCGCTCGGTTAAAGCCGATGATGCTTTAAGCCAAGAAGAACTGCGTACCGTTGTAAATGAAGCGGGAGCCCTGATCCCCCAGCGTCACCAAGAAATGCTGCTATCAATTATGGACCTTGAAAAGGTAACGGTAGACGACATCATGATCCCACGCTCTGATCTTTATGCCATCAATATTAACGATGAGTTTAAGAGCATCAATAAGCAGGTGATCCAAAGCCCGCACACAAGGGTGTTGCTCTACCGCGACACCATCGATGATGCTGTAGGTTTTGTTCACCTAAGAGACGCATTAAGGCTGCAATCTAAAGGTCAGTTTAGTAAGTCATCCCTACTGCGCGCAGTTAAAGAGCTGTACTTTATTCCTGAAGCAACACCGCTTAATGTGCAGCTATCCAACTTTCAACAGAACAAAGAGCGTATCGGTCTGGTTGTCGATGAATATGGCGATATTCAGGGCTTAGTAACACTAGAAGATATTTTAGAAGAGATCGTCGGTGATTTTACCACCTCTATGGTGACCACACCGAGTGAAGATATCAATCAGCAACAAGATGGTAGCTATCTGGTTGAGGCTAGCATCAACATTCGCGAACTAAATAAAGAGATGGCTTGGCACTTTCCGATTGACGGACCTAAGACGATTAACGGTTTAGTGCTGGAATACCTTGAGGAGATCCCAGAACCTAATACCTCAATGCGTCTATACGGTTATCCACTCGAGGTGGTTGATGTTGCTGACAACATGATTAAAACGGTAAGAGTCATGCCACAACACTATAAAGCCCCTAAAAGGCCCGAAGTATAATGTCGAAAGAACTCGGGACTAAAGTCAGTTTCTATTAAAAAAAGGCGCTATTAGCGCCTTTATTTATCCCACCTTTATTAAGCCGCACTTTTGGCAGCTTCTAATGCTCTACGCTTCTCTCGAGCCATTGGCGTAATGTCGTCTAACAACTTTTTTTCCATACCAAGCATAAAATAAACTTCAGCCATCAAGAAAAATGGTCCAATCAACAGCTGATTCAGATCATCGACAAAAGCAGGCTTGGCTTTTTCATAATGATGGCCAATAAATTGAATTATCCAGCCAACAAAAAATACCGCCAGTGCTATCCAAATAGCATTGGTCATTTGCGCCACAAGGCCCGATGTATAGAGCACAGGAATAATAAACAGCGTTAGACCTACCGCCAGCCTCGCATGGAGTAAAAAATAATAGATAAGCACGCCAACAGTGAAAATAGTGGCCACATTAAAACTAACAACAGGATCGTTGGATACGGCAAAGTTTAATGGTATTAGATTTAATAATAAAAAGAGTGACCAGATAATCAGCGGGATCCCGACAAAATGGGTCTTAATGTTTTTCGGATTTAAATGCACACTTTTGTAGGTTGATAGCTGTTCTTCGGCGGATTTCATCTGCTCTTCTCCATTTTAAGCGCTCTCTATAGGCACTTCATAAAGTCAATTTAAGTCAGTAATTTGACAAGCTATCAACCTTAGCCAGTAGCTAAAAGCGCTGTTGCAGCTAACAAAAATACTGCCACCTTATAAAGCTCGTCTGATTTAACTAAATATTAACCTAATGGATCTTGTCGCATTTTAATAGAGTAAAAGTTCAAATTAGCCCTTTAAGCTGCATTACTCTGCTATAAAGCAGCTTATGCCAAGTTGCCGCCCTCTTCGCAAAAGGATTGTCCACTAGCAACTAGTCTGATGTTGAATAAGTGACCCATTTAGATAAGTCTTCATCAAAGTAGCTTTCTTGGATGATGTTACCTTTGCCATCAAGCTTTTTTATCACCACTGCCAGGCCATTCTCATCGTAGACTTTAATCTGTTTATCTGTCACTACGCCGTTTACATAAGTACGTTTGGATATTAACTGGCCATTACAGTGATATTTAGCAAACTCACCATCTTCTACGCCCATGTTGTAATGCTCGCGAGAATCAACCCGACCATTTTCACCACAAAAGGTTAACTGCACCCCATGGCGGGTATTGAGTGGATTATAGCCATAATGCTGCTCTGATCGCCGTTTGCCATCTGATCCGTAGGTTTCTAATATGCCGGTATTGGTTACCCTGTCGTAGTTAAATTTGCTTCTTAAGCGACCATTACGATAGTAAGTTTTCTCATTGAGCTTTTTATAATCGGCATAAATAAATTCACTCTCGCTCTCAAGCAGGCCATCTGCATAATAGTCCTTGTGGCGTTGGCGCTTTTCACCATCAACAAAATAATACAGGCGCCATTCTCGGCCTTTTTCATAACTGATACTCTCGACTTCTTTGTCGCCTTCGAATCGCTTATAGCTGAGGATTACGCCCTGCTCATCATAAAGCCAATGATCCGTTTTTACGCCTGCTTGGTAAAGCCTCACCCATTGCGGCTTTCCAGTGGTCGAAAAGTGATAACTGATCTGTTTTCCATCTAACTTACCCGCCTTATACCAAGCCGTTTCATTGAGTTGATTGTTTAGCGTCGAGAAGCTATAGCCGTACTCGAGTCCATCTTGATACTGAGTCGCTCTATAAAACGCCTTGCCATAAGCATAATTGGTCGCAATACCAGTAAACAACTTGCCACGATAAGTCTCTGGGCAATCACTTTGATATTTCTCGCCACAGCGAGTTTGATCTAAATCGTCCTCACTAACCGGAAGCTGTATATCATTGCCGCATGCCGATAGTAACCAAACACTTATCAGCAGCATGAATAGGGACGTTACTCGCTTTAATCTTTGGGTGTACAGCATAATCATTACTCAATGTGGTTAGAGGTATTTGGCTGGCAAGCCTAATGCAAAAAAAATAAAACACGTAGATAAAACATCAACTTAAATAGCAGCACAATACACAGAGTTAACTGGGTTCTCAAATTACCTTGCCAACAGCGCTGACTTTATTGCCAATTTCTTAACTCACGTCACTGTATTCAATAAAACCCAGTCAAAATACCTCCCCTCTAGCTCTTCTAGGCAATGATTAACGCTAGTTAATTTCACATCTATAATTAAAGGCGTATAGTTTTTAAGTACTCCAGTCAGTTCTGTCATCTCTTTAACAAGAGGTATTGATTTGGGATGTACTCCTGCAACAGATATTGACGGTTCTACCATAGCTAACCTTTTCAGACGGGGAAACTTTAATGACAGCGCTTTGCTCACTCGCACAACCAGGGGTGTTATCTAATCCTACCTCCCATGTTGAGTACCTCACTTTTTGCCTCAAACCTAGCTCAGCACCCTCTGATGCTATTGACGATTGCATTGCTGCAATTGGCGGTATTGAAAAGTCTATAAACCACAAAGATCTCAGCGCTGGCCTCAATATCTCTGTTGGGTTCTCGGTAAACGCTTGGCCGCAACTTTTCCCCGACCATCCCTTACCGGCTGAGTTACACCCTTTTCCCGCCATGAGTAATGGCGAACGCGTATTTCCTGCTACTGCTGGCGACATCTTTGTGATGATTAAGTCTGAGCGCATAGATCTAAACTTCCAAGCGGCAAAGTACATACGTAACAGCCTGGCTGATATCGCCACTCTTACAGAAGATATACAAGGCTATAAATATCTAGATAACCGCGACATGATTGATTTTGTCGATGGTACTGAGAATCCAGATGGTGATGAAAGAGTCGAAGCGGTATTGGTTACTGATGATATTGAATTGCACCGTGGTGGCAGCTATCTGCATGTGCAGCGCTATATCGACCGTCAAGGCCTGTGGGACAAACAGACAACTGAATATCAAGAGCAAGTTGTTGGTCGCACTAAAATGGATAACGTAGAGCTCAATGATGACGTCAAACCTGCTTGGGCACACAACGCTAAGAGTAAAGTCGAAATTGATGGAGAAGAGATAAAGATGCTTAGGCAAAACCGCCCTTATGGTAATGCAATGGAGCATGGCACCATGTTTGTAGGCTTTGCCGCGACACCATCAATTATTGAAACCTCTTTAAGTCAAATGATTAACGCTGATGATAACGGCCACTATGATCGTTTACTCGACTTTGTTGAAGCCAAGACAGGTTGTTTATTCTTTATGCCATCTCAAACTTTTTTAGCACAATTTGAGCACGAGTAGACACATAGTGAAATAGCTTAATTCTCTAAGATAACGGTAGCCGTAGCGTAATGTTTCTCATCAGCGATGGATATATGGATCCGGCTACCACCAAGTACTGTCAGCCTTTTTGCAGCACCATTAGTAAAGGCAAGCTGTGGCGCGCCATTGTCATTATTACTGATCTCAATATGCTGAAAAGATACCCCACGACCAATGCCTGTACCCAGTGCCTTTGCCGCCGCTTCTTTAGCGGCAAAGCGCTTAGCCAGATAGCGTCCAGGTTGAGTTGAGCCTACAAAGAGTGCGAACTCTGTTTCGGTTAATACACGCTTGGCTAAGCGACAACTTAATAATGCTTCATCACCTGCCGTTGGAATACGCTCTTCAATCCGAGCTATTTCCACAATATCTGTACCTAAGCCTACAATCATAATGACTCTCTATCTAATATCACTTTTACCAGCTCTCAAAGGGATAAATAAAAGCCGAGCACTCATGTCTCGGCTTAATAGCATCAATAATAGCCACAACTTATTCGCCGCGTCGACCTTCTAGCATCAGCTGCTTCATATCACGTACGGCTTTATCTAATCCATCGATAGCGGCGCGAGCAATAATCGCATGGCCAATATTGAGCTCATAAAGCTCTGGAATCGCAGCAATTGCTTTAACATTATGATAATGCAAACCGTGACCTGCATTAACCACTAGACCTTTGCCATGAGCGTAGGTCGCCATTTCGCTAATGCGCTTAAGCTCTGCAGCTTGCTCGCTATCCGTTTCTGCATCGGCATAACAACCGGTATGAATTTCAATAACCGGTGCGCCAACAGCAACAGCTGCATCGATCTGAGTCTGGTCGGCGTCGATAAACAGAGAGACCTTAATCCCAAGCTTAGTCAGACGCGCTACAGCGGCAGCTATCTTCTCTTGTTGACCAGCCACATCAAGACCGCCTTCAGTAGTCAGCTCTTCACGCTTCTCAGGCACTAAACACACGTAAGCAGGCTTAATATCACATGCAATATTAAGCATCTCTTCGGTAACCGCCATCTCAAAGTTCATACGAGTCTTTAAGGTTTTTGCCAGTGTATATACATCGCGGTCGATGATATGACGACGGTCTTCACGTAAGTGAATCGTAATGCCTTCTGCACCAGCATGCTCTGCAACGGCTGCTGCATGAACTGGATCTGGATAATTGGTCCCGCGTGCCTGACGTAGAGTCGCAATATGATCGATGTTAACGCCCAATAAGATCCGGCTCATGATTGTTCCTTAAAAAGTAAGCAGAAATAAAAGACGATATTGTACTGATAGGGTTGCGGTTTAGCCAGTATAGTCGACTAAACTGTGATGAATTTATTGTGAGTGACTCTTACCTGTTACGGCCTAAAGTTTAGGTTTTTTAGCGAACAAGGTTCTGGAGTGCAGCGGTTTATCACCGAGGACTGGAGCTAATAGCTGTCGCATTAATTTCTTAGCTTCTAGATAGTGCTCTACCGTCAATGTACGCTGATTTAATGCCACCAACATCTCACCGGTAAAAAACTTATGCTGATTAAAGGCTGTCGCGATAACAGGCGTAAAGCCGTGGTCTTGATCTAAGCGGTAAAAGCCACTCGCTGTTATCGGTGCATCACTCGGGTCAAAATCCAGCGATGGCATAGTACCAAGCTCTTTCAAAAGCGCATGCTCAAAGTATCTGAGTTGGCTTTGATTAAACTCAGTCGCCATGGCAATTAAGGTACGATGATAATCAAAAAACAGATTCTCGGCGCTGTGTTGCACGCTTAAGCAACGAATTAACAGTTCATTAAGGTAAAGCCCTGAATACAAGCAGTCACCCGTTAACGGTACTGCGGGGCTAGCCGCCTCAACTTGTTTAAGGTTTTTGAGATCGGTTTTACCCTGCAGTTGAAAAATAATCGGCTGGAAAGGCTGGATAATGCTACGAATGGAGTTTTTAGCGCCACCTAAGCGTGCTACAGCATCAACCCGTCCCTTACCATCTACTAGTAAGTTAACTATGACGCTACCATCACGAAAATGCCTGCTATGAAGAACGTAGCCACGTTCCATACTTACGATTCCAATTCAGTAAGACCATCTTATTATGATCAATATAGGCAGTAAAAACATAAAAAATGATAACTAATAAAAATGCCCCTTCTTATCACTAAAAAGAGGCATTATTCGCTATCAAGCTAGTTGCGACTATTCGTCACCGTAACCTAAGCTACGCAGTGCGCGTTCGTCATCTGCCCAGCCAGACTTAACTTTAACCCACATTTCTAAGAAAACCTTGTTATCAAACAAGACTTCCATATCAACACGGGCAGCAGAACTGATCTTCTTGATGCGCTCGCCTTTATTACCAATCACCATACGCTTTTGGGTTTCACGTTCAACCAGCACCAAAGCATTGATCTGATAAACGCCGTTTTCCATCATCTTAAACTGTTCAATCTCTACCGTACAATCGTATGGCAATTCGTCACCTAAAAAGCGCATTAGCTTTTCACGCACGATTTCAGATGCCATAAATTTTTGCGATCTGTCTGTCACATAATCTTCTGGGAAGTAATGTGGTGACTCAGGTACTGAGGCTACTGACATATCTAAGATGCGCTGTACGTTAGTGCCTTGAGTCGCTGAAATCGGCAAAATTTCATCAAAAGGAAACTTCTTCGATAGCTCTTCAAGGTGCGGGAATAACGCTTCTTTGTCTTTAATGTTATCGACTTTGTTAATCGCTAGAATCGTCTTACGACCATCATCACGGCTCTGCAATTTACGCAGCACCATTTCATCGTCTGGCGTCCAGTTCATACCGTCGACAACAAATACCACTAGGCTCACTTCTGCTAGCGAACTCGCCGCAGCGCGGTTCATCAAACGGTTAATCGCACGCTTCTCTTCAATATGAAGACCAGGGGTATCGATAAACACCACCTGACGTGGACCGTCTGTATGAATACCCATGATACGATGACGGGTTGTTTGCGGCTTCTTAGAGGTAATACTAATCTTTTGGCCTAAGAGCTTATTAAGAAGCGTTGACTTACCCACGTTTGGGCGACCAACGATCGCCACCATGCCGCAATAGGTCACCGCGTACTTAACCGCTGACGACGGATTGTTCATATTAGCCAGTAGTTCGTCTAAACTTGGCTCTTGGCTTTCAGGTAAATCTTTGTTGTCACTCATTTCTTAATCAACTCCAACACTTGAGCAGCAGCACTCTGTTCCGCTTTTCTGCGCGAACTGGCTACTCCAACGACGGCCTGGCTCAAGTCTTCAACAATACACTCAACGGTGAAAGTCTGCTCGTGAGCATCACCTTCAGTATGGGCCACCCTGTAAACAGGCAGTGGTTTTCTAAACTTCTGCAAATACTCTTGCAGTAAAGTTTTTGGATCTTTCTGGTTTATCGGTTCAATAACCTTTAAACGCGATTCGTACCAGTTAAGGACTAACTTACGGCAATTCTCAATATCAGAGTCGAGATAAATTGCACCGATAATCGCTTCTACCGCATCGGCCAGAATTGACTCTCGTCTAAAGCCGCCACTCTTTAATTCTCCAGGACCTAGCTTTAGGTAGTCACCAAGCTTAAATTCAATAGCGATTTCAGCCAGCATCTTGCCGCAAACAAGTGTTGCACGCATGCGGCTTAAGTCACCTTCGGTGGCCGCTGGAAACTGATGATAAAGGGCATCAGAGATCACGATAGATAAGATTGAATCTCCTAGAAACTCCAATCTTTCGTTGTGCTTGTTAGAGGCACTTCTATGGGTCAAGGCTTGGTCTAAAAAGCCTTGTTCACTAAATTCATACCCTAAAGTTCGGCACAAACGTGGAATGTTCTTAATTGGTTCCATATTAAACTATTCCGCCTACACGGTTAAAGCGAACCCCTGTTGGGATCCAAGTCGGTAAAAAGTCTGCAGGCGTTCTGTCAAACTCGAAGCTAATCCAAATAGCTACAGCCTTACCTACTAGGTTCTGTTCTGGAACGAAGCCCCAGTATCGGCTGTCTTGGCTGTTGTCACGGTTGTCACCCATAGCGAAGTATTGACCTTCTGGTACAACAAATTCAGTTAGAGGAACATTTTCTTGACGGAAAAAGTGACTGATCATATCTGGACGAGATGGATTGATTAAAATGTCATGACTCACGTCTCCGACCTGTTCTTTATAACGAAGCAAAGCCGTACCATTTTGCGAGAACTCACCACGGTTAACCAAGGCTCTATCAACCATCTTTAGCTCTGGGCAAGGGCTTTGCCCCTCTGTACACGCCGGTTGAATATAAAGCTCTTTGTTGCGATAAATAATTCGGTCACCCGGTAAACCTATGATGCGTTTAATGTAATCAACTTGTGGGTTAACAGGATATTTAAACACTGCCACATCGCCACGCTCAGGTTTACCCGTCTCTTTAAGCGTAGTACGCCAGACAGGATCTTTAATACCGTAACTAAATTTCTCTACCAAGATGAAATCGCCAACAAGCAAAGTTGGCATCATTGAACCTGATGGAATTTGAAATGGTTCGTAAATAAACGAGCGTAAAATCAATACAAAAGCGATAACAGGGAAGATAGACTTCGATGTTTCGACAATTGCGGATTCACGCATAATCTTTTCGACGCTCTCTTCACTCAAATCTGCTTGTGCAGCTTGAGCCATTGCCAACTTCTCACGGCGCTTAGGCGCAAAAAACAGAGCGTCGGCCATCCACACTAAGCCGCTACTTAAGGTAACCAACACCAATATTAGAGAAAAATAGGCTGCCATTATTAAATAAACTCCTGCCAAACATAATCGGTTTTATGGCGATAGCGCCAAAGTCATTAATGGTTATACGCCAGTAATGAAAGCGCCGCAAATTGCGGCGCTCAGTCTAGCGATATATTAACAATTCTTAACGATTCAGCTTAATCATTAAGCTTTAGTACCGCTAAGAATGCTTCTTGCGGCACCTCAACGTTACCAACCTGCTTCATACGCTTCTTACCTTCTTTCTGCTTGTTCAGTAGTTTCTTCTTACGAGATACGTCACCACCGTAACACTTAGCCGTTACGTCTTTACGCATCGCTTTAATCGAAGAACGCGCAATAATCTGACTACCAACAGCTGCTTGTACCGCAATATCGAACATTTGACGAGGAATAAGCTCTTTCATCTTATTCACAAGCGCTAGACCCTTAGTACGGATCAAGCCTTTATGAATAATCATCGCTAACGCATCGACTCTGTCGCCGTTAATCAAGATATCTAAACGCACCATGTCGGCAGGTTCGAAGCGGATAAAGTTATACTCAAGAGAAGCATAACCGCGACTGGTTGATTTAAGACGGTCGAAGAAGTCCATGACCACTTCAGCCATCGGCAGTTCGTAAGTCAAGGCTACCTGGTTGCCGTGATATACCAAGTTTGTTTGTACGCCACGCTTTTCAATACATAGCGTAATAACGTTACCTAGGTATTCTTTTGGAACTAAAATATTAGTTTCAACGATTGGCTCACGCATCTCTGCAATGTTATTAACCGCAGGAAGATCTGATGGGTTATCAACATAAATAATCTCGCCATTCGTCTGGACGATTTCATACACTACTGTTGGAGCTGTAGTAATTAGCTCTAGGTTGTATTCACGCTCTAGACGCTCTTGAATGATCTCCATGTGGAGTAGACCCAAGAAGCCGATACGGAAACCAAAACCTAACGCAGATGAGGTTTCTGGCTCGAAGAACAATGACGCATCATTCAAGCTTAGCTTGTTCAGTGCTTCACGGAAGTTTTCGTAATCATCGGTAGAGATTGGGAATAAACCCGCATAAACCTGCGGTTTAACCTTTTTAAATCCGCCAAGCGGCTTTTCTGCACCGTGCTTAGAATGAGTCAAGGTGTCACCCACTGGTGCACCATGGATCTCTTTAATACCCGCGATAACGAAACCTACTTCACCAGTTTTAAGCTCAGTGGTATCGGTTTGTTTAGGCGTAAAAATACCAACACGATCAGCGTTATAGTTTTGTCCTGTAGACATAACCTTGAACTTGTCGCCTTTTTTCAGTACGCCATTTTTAATACGTACTAGCGACACAACGCCTAAGTAACTATCGAACCAAGAGTCGATAATTAGGGCCTGAAGCGGTCCCTCTGTATCACCTTCTGGTGGTGGAATTTGTTCTACGATCACTTCTAGAACATCTTTGATACCGATACCGGTTTTGGCCGAACATCGAACCGCATCAGTCGCCTCGATACCCACGATATCTTCGATTTCTTCCGCTACGCGATCAGGGTCAGCCTGCGGTAAATCGATTTTATTCAGAACAGGAACAACGTCCATATCCATCTCTAGCGCCGTATAACAGTTCGCTAGAGTTTGTGCTTCAACGCCTTGACCTGCATCGACAACTAACAGAGCGCCTTCACAAGCAGCAAGTGAGCGTGATACTTCATAGGAGAAGTCAACATGACCTGGGGTGTCGATGAAGTTTAGCTGGTAAGTTTCACCATCATTCGCTAAATAGTCCAAAGTTACACTTTGCGCTTTAATGGTAATTCCACGCTCACGCTCAATGTCCATTGAGTCAAGAACTTGCGCAGCCATTTCACGATCGGTTAAGCCACCGCATTCTTGAATAAGGCGATCTGATAGTGTTGATTTGCCGTGGTCAATATGGGCAATAATTGAAAAGTTTCTAATATGCTTCATTATGCTGGGATGACTTAACTCGAAGTTGATAAAAATTTTAAAGTGCAGAATTGTACCCGATTGCAGCTTTAATACCAATTTTTATAATGTGATAACTGAGGAAAAATTAACGAGTGTGTCTTAAGAGGGCACTAACTCGCTATCTCGATAGGCCTACCTAAAGACTTAATGATAACGGGCTGAGCCTCGACTTCTAATTTCTTGGCCGCTCGTTTTCCTACACTCCAAAAAACAAAGGCGCCGAAAACGGCTCCACAAATGGATAATAAATCTGAATAGTTACCCAATAAGTTTGCTATTTGATTTCCGCCAAATGCACCAATAAAAAGGCCAACAAGGGGAAGTATATACACTAAAGTTGCCGCTTTTAAGATAACACTCTCAGGCAAACCAAGCTTTAAGCGTTCGCCTTTAACAAACTGCCTATCACTTTGAATAGAAAAACGTTGCACCTTAGGTGAGAAGGCTTTTGAAACAGCAGATGTGCCACAAGAATCACCGCTCTCACAATGATTACAAGCACTCTTCATCTCAACTTCTACGACTACCCAACCAGAGTTGCTATTGGCGACAACTCTGGCGACCTCTTCCATCATGACGAAACCTTCATTACTGTAACATGATACTCTTGGCGATACGGCTCAAGGTCTCAGCAGGAACCTTACCCACTGCAACCACTTCTGCATTACCGACTCGTTCTGTAGCAAGTGATAATCCGTTACGAGTCACTAATTCGTCAGGCAGTGGCGCCTCACCCGCCTTGGCAACATAAACCGAGATATGAGCTAGACCATCACTAATGGCGATGTACTCAACTGCTTCTTTACTGCCAATCAGTCTGTGTTGATCTTTAATCAGCACCTTAAAACCTGCTGGTAACCAGCTAAACTGCCAATCTTCACCGCCGTCTCTGTCGGATTGTGACAACACAGGAGGCCACTCCTGCTTGTAGGCTTCTTTTAAAATCGCAGGGACTTCATCGAGTACTAATAGCTCGACCACTAACAACTGTTCTAATAGCTGCTTGTCGTCACTAATCATGTCGAAACGTAACGGCAAATAAGTATCCATATCCAGCCAAACTTGATAACCATAACGATTGTCATCAGTTGGAATAATGCGTACAAGTTGTCCTGGTCGACCGGCAATTCGACTACGCCCGCCCAACACGAACTGATAGCCTTCTTCAAGCTTAGACACATCGCCCGCTAATGCTCCAGGGATAACCCCCTGAATGCGATTAGAATGAACGCTATAGGCAGGTTGATCATGCTCAATAAAGGTCACGGTATTACCCACACGCACAGCATTTTTAGGTGGTCCATTTAGGTGTTCTAAAAAGGCCACTTCTTCGTCTTCGACTTTACCGTGTATATAAACCAGAGGGCGGATATGATCTGCCTGAAGTTGGATAAGGGAAATTTTGAATTCTTGTTCACGCAGGGCTTGGCTCATATTTTCTAGCCAAGCTTTGGCGGGCATATCTTCCCGCGCCATCGCGGGAAAACTCATGGCTATAATAGCCAATAGGATCAGACGCAAGCTAACTCCTCATTATTGAGCAACAGGTGTAGTATCGACCTCGCTATTGTCGTCGATATTCACTCCATTATTCAATCTTTGTTGCAACATATGATCTTGAATATAGGCATTGATACGGCGGCGCTGATCAGCAACCTGATCATTGGTATAGCTTTGGCTCTGTTGTACCGCACCGGTTTGTAGGCTTACAGGTGAAGCACTACCAATTAATGGACGCGTATTAAGCACAGGTAATGGAGAATTATCCATTAACGTATCTTGGTTGTAGTTCTGCACACCGACTACAGCCACCATTGCGACAGTTGCAGCTATCGCGTACTGGCCAAATTGCTTAAATAGTGGAATGACCTTCCCACTTGACGCACTCTCAGATGCTTTCACCGCAGTTGTTGGCTGAGGTGCCACAATCGCTGGCTCATCATCGATGGCAGCCATAATGCTTGCGCTAAGATCCAAAGACATTGCCTTTGGTAACTCACCACGCATCGCATCACCAATTAAATGATAATCACGCCACTGTTCATGTGAATCTGCGTCAGCGACTAATTCAGCTAACGTGTGCTCGTCAATTTCACCATCGACAGCAGCAGATACCCATTCCTGACCTAACTTATCCATTATTCACCTATCTAATTAAGATGCTAACGTTCTAGCAACGGCTTAAGCTTTTTATCGATTGCCTCTCGGGCTCTGAAGATCCGTGATCTTACAGTCCCTACAGGGCAATCCATGACATTGGCAATCTCTTCATAACTCATACCATCGAGCTCTCGCAAAGAGATAGCCATCTTCAATTCTTCTGGCAACGTGTCTAAAGTGTCGAAAACAACCTTTTGAATCTCATCTGACAAAACCAGACGCTCTGGGGAGGCAAACTCCTTTAGGGCGTCACTGCCATCATAGTATTCGGCTTCTTCAGCATCGACATCATTCGCTGGGGCACGACGCCCCTGAGCGACCAGATGATTCTTCGCAGTATTGACTGCAATGCGGTACAACCAAGTATAAAACGCACTCTCACCGCGAAAGTTTGGTAACGCACGGTAAGCTTTAATAAAAGCTTCCTGAGAAACATCGGCAACATCGGCCTGATTTCGTACGTAACGAGATATCAGATTCGCGACCTTATTTTGATATTTCTGCACCAAAAGGTTAAAAGCGTTTTTGTCTCCACGCTGTACGCGCTCAACTAATTGTTGATCACTTATTTGTCCACTCATCCGAGCCGACTACTCCTAAATCTAATACTGATTTCTCAGCCGCTCGAATCATATTCACTTATGTAGACTAGCGAGTTTCAAAAAAGTTCTAAAAAAATTTGCAAAGATGTGATTTTCTTTTACGGAATCTTTGATTTCTTTATATGCGACCTATGAAAGTATCCATATTCGACGTCATGGTTTAACATAGTCGGACTCCCAGATAACTCTATGATACCTGATGAAACAAGTAGTTGAACACCAATCTGACGTTTTGGTTATCGGCAGTGGTGCCGCCGGTCTCACTTTAGCTTTGCATCTTGCTGAAAAATCAAAAGTTATTTTGCTTTCCAAAGGACCACTAAGCGAAGGCTCAACCTATTATGCACAGGGCGGTATCGCCTCAGTATTCGATGAAGGTGACACAATTGAGTCTCACGTTGCCGACACATTAGTTGCCGGAGCAGGGCTTTGCGACGAACCTGTTGTTAAATTTACGGCTGAGAATGCCAAAGCAGCAATGCAATGGTTAATTACTTGCGGCGTCGCCTTCGACAAAGAAGAAGTGCCGGCCGGAAGTACCGCTGAAGCACCTTATCACTTAACCCGTGAAGGTGGTCATAGTCACCGACGTATTCTGCATGCCGCAGATGCAACTGGCAAAGAAGTGCAAGTAACCTTGCAAGACCGAGCTCGTAACCACCCAAATATTCAAGTACTTGAAAGATACAACGCCATCGATTTGATTACTACACGAAAATTAAATCGTCCTGGTAACCGTGTTCAGGGTGCTTATATTTGGAATAGAAATGAAGAGCATGTTGAAACCGTTAAGGCGCGTTTCGTCGCCTTAGCAACAGGCGGTAGCTCCAAGGTTTATCAATATACCTCTAACCCTGATATCGCATCAGGTGATGGCATTGCCATGGCGTGGCGCTCAGGTTGCCGCGTAGCAAACATGGAATTTAATCAATTCCACCCAACGTGTTTATACCATGCTGATGCACGTAACTTCCTACTCACTGAAGCACTACGCGGCGAAGGCGCATTTTTACGTCGCCCTGATGGAACCCGCTTTATGCCAGACTTCGATGAACGTGCAGAACTCGCCCCGCGCGACATCGTTGCCCGCGCAATCGACTATGAAATGAAGCGCCTAGGTTCAGACTGCGTTTACCTTGATATTACCCATAAGCCAGCAGACTTTATTATTAAGCACTTCCCGACTATCCATAAGCGTTGCTTGGAGTTAGGAATTGATATCACCACAGACCCGATCCCTGTCGTACCTGCAGCCCACTACACTTGTGGCGGCGTGATGACTGACTTACACGGTCAAACCGACCTTAACGGTCTGTATGCTATTGGTGAAGTGGCCTATACTGGTCTGCATGGTGCCAATCGTTTAGCCAGTAACTCGCTACTTGAGTGCTTAGTGTTTGCCAGAGCTGCTGCCGAAGATATTGAAAGCCAGTTAAATAAAATCCCTATGCCGGGCACATTGCCTGCTTGGGATGAAAGCCAAGTGTCTAACTCAGATGAAGAAGTGGTGATTGCTCACAACTGGCATGAGCTACGTCTGTTTATGTGGGATTACGTTGGCATTGTTCGCTCTGATAAACGTCTTGAGCGTGCTCTTCGACGCTGCGTGATGTTGCAGCAAGAGATCCAAGAGTATTACAGTAACTTTAGAGTCAGTAATAACCTGCTAGAACTGCGTAACTTAGTTCAAGTAGCTGAGCTTATCATTCGCTGTGCAATGGAGCGTAAAGAAAGTCGAGGCCTGCACTACAATATCGATCATCCAAACAAGGATGCATCACCAAAGCCAACCATATTACAGCCTGATTAACCACATGGTTAACAGCAGTAGTAACAACTGTAGTTCGTTAATCAGAGGTAATCTTTTATCTCTGACTAGCTAACTGTAATAGACGACACAGGTGTCGATAGTTTGTGTCGTCTAACATATCCGCCCATAGCACGAGTCTTTTGTTCCCCCCCGTAAAAGTGATATCAAACATCACCGCAAATGGTGTAATTATGGGCTTGCCCTGTAAAACAAACTCTGTACCATTTTTAAATTTACCAGCTCCATCAGCTTTAAGCATAAATTGACATTGCCAGTGCTTTAATCGATAAATCTGCCAAATAAAAAAGCCACAGCAGGCACTGAACAATAGCAATTTGAGCAAGATATAAATGGTATTTTCGGCATAAGGCCAAATAAGGAAAGAGCTTAAACAGATAAGGGAAAGAACGGTCAGAGATATTCGCTGACCGTTTGATGAATTCAGGTCAAAGCTATGCTGCTGGACGTCCACGAACTTTAATAATCATTTCGGCAAACGCAGGATTTGGGCACTGTTCATGACCCATAAACCAAGCAAATAATTCTGGATCTTCGCATTCAAGCAGCTCAACAAAAACGGTTTTATCTTCTACCGATAAACTTTCATATTGCTGCTCAACAAAAGGCTGGAATAAGACATCCAGCTCTAGCATGCCTCTGCGGCAAGCCCACTTAACTCTAGGTAACTTCATTGGTTCTTGGCTTGATTCAGACAACGTGAACGCTCCAATTTTTTATCGTTTTTTGTAGTAACCTTAGTGTATCAGTTGCCGAGTCTTTATGTCGATATTGATAACACAAGCTAAGAAATAACGCGTCACAGTCGTTCACTACAATCATTGAATATTAGAACTTTACTATTAGCTAGCGCTCCCGCAGGTCAACAGTATGCTATAACTGTTGAACAGATAAATCCTTTCCTGCGAACAACTCTGTAAAATCAGTTTCTAACAAGCGCTTAACCGCAGGGTGCTGAATCATACGCTCAGCAAACATCACATGATAGACCTCTTTCACTTCGGATGTTTCACCCAATAAAGTCATACCATGAGCAAGAATATCCTGCTTATAAATCGATGGAGCAACAAAGATCCCCTGCTTAAAGAATCCAAACGATTTCATCATTGCCGCATCATCAAATTCACCAAGAATACTGACATTTAAGGCTTTTTCATCGAACCATCGCACCAGCTGCTGCCCTAGTGAAGTACGTCTTCCAGGAATGAGTAACTTTCCCTGTTCTAGACACTGCGGGAAGGGTTTTGAGTAAGTTTCAGAAGAGAAGAAAGCGACCCCAGACTCACCTAGTTGTTTGGATAAGATCTCAGGATACTTCAAACTTTCCCCAGCACAATCCGATAAAATCATATCCAATTTATGCTCACGCAGCCTTGTCATCAGATCTTCGTGTGTCGCCTCATAACAAGCCAGGTGCATTGAGCCATCACTCGGCACGACAGATAATAACACTCTACTCGTTAACGCTTTAGATAGCGCCGCCGCTATTCCTACCTCAAATAAAATATTCTCATCTTTTTGATAGTTCAGCAGATCTAACATTTCGTAACTGAGGCTAAACATCTTGTCGGCATAACGGAATACTAATTCACCCAGTTCGGTTGGCTCCAATGAACGACCGACTCGCTTAAACAAGCTTCCCTTAAGACTGGCCTCCAATACCCGAATTTGCCCAGTTACCGTTTGAGGGGTTAAGCATAACGCTTCTGCAGCCTTAGCTACAGTTCCCTTCTTTTGGATCATCCAGAAGTAATAGAGATGGTTGTAGTTTAGATTAGCCATAATAAATACTACTGTTTTATAAATAAAAAAGAGGCAACTTATTCAGTTGCCTCATTAACTTAGTTTGATTTACTTAAGACGCTGACAGTCTAATAAACCTGACATTGCGGTGGCTAAATCATCTACATTTTTGATTTCGTTGGCAGAAAATGCCTCCGATAATCCCGCTACCAATGCATCTCTGTCAGGTAGGTTGTCCTGGCAGAAAGTTCGGTTTGCTTCCTGGAAACGCTTACCACCACGATATTTCAGGGCTCGCGACTCATAACCGTCACTTTCGAGTCTCTGGCCAACGGCGGCACCTTTATACATCAAAGCACCATCAACCACGCCTTCAAGATAGTTTTGGCATACAATACTGTTAATATCTTGATTACAAACGTCGATCTGCTTTGCTGATGCGACTGAGGAAAAACCTAGACCAATAACTAACGCAACAATTCCTAATCTCATGCTTTTGCTCCTTTTTCAGGTAGCACCTTAGACAACCAAAAATAACCTATGAGTGCCGATGCTAGTGATCCCAATAAAATCCCTAATCTTGCGTAGTCTCCGTACATCTGCCCTTCACCGATAAAGGCAAGAGATGAGATAAACATAGACATAGTAAAGCCGATACCACACATCACTGCGACAGGGGTGATGTGTCTCCAGCCCATACCTTCAGGTAATACAGCCAACTTAAGTTTTACTGCAATAAAGCTAAACAACATAATACCAAGTGGCTTACCAACGAGTAGCCCTAGAGCAATGCCTAATGGTACAGGAGACAATAGTGAGCTTAGGCTCATACCACTCAAGTCTACACCTGCGTTTGAGAAGGCAAAGATCGGTAAGATGACAAACGTGCTCCATGGGTGCAGGCTGTGCTCTAAACTCTCTGATGGCGACGAGCCGTCTTTCGCTCTAAGCGGAATACAGAAGGCGATAATTACGCCAGCTAGTGTGGCATGTACGCCTGATTTTAGTACTGCAATCCAGAGGATAAGACCCACAACACCATATGGCGCTAAAGAAGTTACCCCTTTACGGTTTAATCCTATCAAACCAAGAATCGCAGCCGCTGCAATGATCAAGCTGATGGTCGATAAATCTGTGCTGTAGAAAAGCGCAATAATCACTACGACACCCAGATCGTCGATAATCGCAAGAGCTAATAAGAATACTTTTAACGCCACAGGCACACGGCTACCTAATAACGCCATAATACCTAATGCGAACGCAATATCTGTCGCAGCCGGAATAGCCCAACCAGCTTGGGTTATCGGATCTGAGTAGTTAAAAATAAGGTACACGGCTGCAGGGAAAACCATACCGCCAATCGCCGCAAACGTAGGTAAAGATGCCTGTGCTCGACTAGACAAGGCGCCTTCGAGCAGTTCTCGCTTCACCTCTAAGCCGATAAGCATGAAGAAGATAGCCATTAAGCCATCGTTGATCCAATGAATAAGTGTCTTATCGATATCTAGGCTACCAACACGCACTTGCATTTCTGTTTCCAGAAACCCTTGGTACATACCCGATAAAGGTGAGTTTGCAAAAATCATCGCTATCACGACGGATATCATCAAAAGAATACCGCCTGCCGATTCCTGGCTTAGAAAATTCCTAATTGCCCGTTCCATTAATACGCTCCATAAAATCTCAATACTTCGAGTTTAGCTGAATACGATTAACCTGAATAATCGTTTGCTTCAGCTACAAACATCGGAATATCCGAAGTATCGAGTCTAGTCCTAGTAAGAATAAATATCAAACATCAACAGAATAATCACGTTTTAAAAACTCACAATAACAATAAAGTGCTGAAGATCACACTTTTTTAGCAAGTAAAATGGTCGTCTATATCGCAAGTCTACTTTTCGTTAAAAATGAGAGCTTAAATAACAAACTCTTAAGGACTCGAAAATAACGATCGATCGTTCAATTTACCAGCACTGGATAGATGAAGCGAAACTGAAAGCAGACTTAAACCACCAAAATGATAGGAGTTTTTTACAGACAAAATTAAGGTTAAGGCTGGAATATATATGAGGTGATTTTGAGAACTTAAGAGGTTGATAACAAAAACTCGCCATTGGGCGAGTTTTTTAAAGCCTAGTTTATGGTAAAGAGAACTACACAGAGAATGGATAGCTAATCGCTTCGTGGTGCTCGTAACCTGTCACCTCAAAGTCATCCATTGTCACCCAAGTCTCGAGATCTTCAAGAGACTTAATATCAGGATTAATGACAAGTTTAGGGGAAGCAAAAGGCTCGCGTTTAAGCTGTACATCTCGCATCAGCTCCAACTGATCTTCATATATATGTGCATTCACAATTTTATGAAATGCTGTTCCTGCCTTATGGCCAGTAATTTGTGCCATTAGCGCCAGTAGCGTAAAGACTTGAACTTGGTTGAAGTTCAGCCCTAGTGGAACATCGCATGAACGCTGAAAACTGGTTAAGTGAAGAGTATCACCGACTAACGAGAAGTTATGCGTGTGCATACAAGGTCTCAAACAGCCCATGTGGAATTCACCTGGATTGTAAAAGCTTAGGATCTCGCCTCTATCATCAATACCTTTTGATAAGTCATCAACAATTTTACGCAACTGATCGATGCAGCCACCATCAGGCTTACTCCAAGCGCGGCCTTGAACACCGTAAACACGCCCCATATCATCGATGCCTTTACGATGCGGATTATCTAGCCATGCTTGATTATCGTTAGCATTGGCGTTCCAGGTGTTACAACCAATTTTTCTAAAATCGGCTGCATTGTCGTAACCACGAATGTAGCCAAGCAGCTCGGCAATTGCCGCCTTATAAAAACTCTTACGGGTAGTAATAAGTGGAAACTCATTTTTATCCACATGATAGACCAAATCAGCATTAATCACGGTGAGGCAACGTTTACCCGTTCGACTATTCTCCACCCAAGTTCCTTCATCAATTATTCTCTGACAAAGATCTAAATACTGTTTCATGATTATCTACCTATAAAAAGAGTTGCTGAGCTTACTCCCAGCGCCAAACGAAGAAATACTAGCAATAATCGCTTAGTAGAACATTATGCTAAAACAAGTTTAAGGCCAACAAGCGCAAGGAATACGGCAAAAAAACGCTTCAATTTAGCCGTTGGCAAGTTAGTTGCAGCCCTCGCCCCCACAGGTGCCATCAACATAGACGTCGACACAATACCAATTAAGGCAGGTAAATAGATATACCCTAGAGTCCAATCCGGTAGGCTCGTCGCATTCCAGCCAGCGAGTGTATAACCAATACTGCCGAACGAGGCAATCAACAACCCTGTTGCCGCCGAAAAACCAACAGCATAACGCATCTGTAGGCCGCACCAAGTCAAAAATGGGACTAAGAGTACTCCACCACCAATCCCCATCAGCGCGGCAATAATCGCAATGCTTGTTGCGGCAAAAAATAAGCTTATCGGGCCCGGCATGGCTCGATTCGATTCTGCTTTAAACGGGAATGCCATCTGTACGGCCATCAAGATAACGAAGAGTGCAAAGATTTGCTGTAATGATTTTGCGGGTATCATTTCAGAGATAAAACCTGAGCACATTGCTCCTAATACGAAGCCTGGCAGCATGGATTTAAATAACGGCCAAGGAATGTTTTCCCGCTTATGGTGAGCACGAGCAGAAGAAAGCGAAGTCAGAATAATTGCGGCTAAAGAGGTTGCTATCGCAACATGGGGTAAGCTCTCAGACGCAACGCCGATCTGTGGGAGAATATGCAGCAAGGCAGGAACCGCAATTAGACCGCCCCCGATCCCTAGTAGCCCGGCCATAAAGCCGATCCCAGCACCTAAAACTAGGCAAATGCACAATATATATAGCCAGCTTTCCACAAGCGCTACCTTTAATCGTTATTATTTAACAAGCTTAAAGCAATCAAGTTGGAGTTCATAGAGTATTGGCGCTTTTAACTTAACACCGATGCCAGACCTTTTTGCTCACAATATTGGCTGACGAGTATTCTAACCTCTTCGCCACTATTAAGCCTTAATACGTCATCCAGTAACTGATTCAGCTCAGCTTGGGAAACACGCCTTAAAAGGTAATTAATACGTGCCAAACTCGCTTGGTTCATGCTCAGTTGCTCATAACCCATGGCAATTAACAAAATTGCACCTAGAGGCTCCCCTGCCAGCTCTCCACAGACGCTAATCGGTAGCTTATGCTCGTTACATCGTTCAACGGCAAACTTAAGCGCTCTGAGTACCCCCGGATGATAGCTATCAAACAAGGGGCTCACACTTGGATTATTTCGATCGACAGCCAACAAATATTGAGTTAAGTCGTTCGAGCCCACAGAGACAAAGTCTACACGTTTAGCGACTTCATCGAGCTGATACAAGAGTACAGGAACCTCCAGCATGATCCCCACTTTTGGCATAGAAATTTGCTTGCCTAATTCGGCGGTTAATTCCTGACAGGCTTGATCCAAATAGATCAGCGCTAAATCCACCTCTTCAAGGCTACTGACCATAGGTAGAAGAATATGTAACTGCTGTGAGCCTATCGCAGCTTGCAACATAGCTCTAAGCTGAATCAGAAATAGCTCTGGGTGATCCAGTGACAACCGAATACCACGCCAACCTAGAAACGGGTTATCTTCTACGATAGGGAAGTAGTCGAGGGGTTTATCCCCCCCCACATCAAGAGTTCGCATCACTACAGGCTTGTCGCCCGCCGCTTTCAGGACTTTTCTATAAATCTCAAGTTGCTCAATCTCACCCGGAAAGCACTGCTTGAGCATAAATAAGATCTCGGTACGATAAAGCCCGATACCATCTGAGTCACTGCCAGTTTCAGAGTCCACACTGGAGAGTAACCCACTATTAATATAGAGATAGATTCGCTTACCATCTGAGGTGACGGTTTTTAAGGATAGTTCTTGGGCATACTGGCGTTGCTGCTCTACCTGTGCTGCGATTAAGCTCTGATATTCAGACAGTACAAACGCAGTCGGCTCGATAATCACTTGGCCACGATTCGCGTTAATGATGATCTGTGACTGTTCAATATTGGCGCTTAAGATCCCATCGACACCAATTATCGCAGGGACTCCCATAGCGCGGGCGAGAATAGAGGCATGGGAGTTAGCCCCACCAAATTCGGTTACTATGCCTGCAAGCTTTTGCCTTGGAAATTCAGCTAACAGCGTGGTATTAGCTTCCCGAGCGATGAGGATCACTGGGGTATCTGGCTCTAAAAAAATCTTGTTAGGCTCAATCAGCTGCCTAAGTACTCTTTGCCCCAGATCACTTATATCACTAGCCCGCTCCTTTAAGTACAGATCACTCATCGCCTCAAAGTGTTTGATATAGCGTTTTGATACACGACAAACTGCCGTTTCAGCGCACCAACCTGAACTAACGTCTTTGATGTACTCGCCGCCTAGGCTTCCTTTTTCAAGCAACAGTAACAAGGCGTTAAATATTGACGCGGCTTCTTCATCTTTCTCTCTATCAAAACGCTGCGATAAACCAACCAATAAGTCTTTACAGCGATTCATGGCCTCTTGAAGACGCAGCAACTCCGCTGCGATTGATTGGGCTTTTTGCTCTACAAGCTCAAAGGAGATCTGCCCGCCGAGCACAAGCGCCTTAGCTATCGCAATACCTTTTGATGCCTGAGTACCAGTGTAATAACGCTGCTGTAGACTATCGCCAGACTTCCCCCTATGAGTCAGCCCCTTGATAGCCACGGCGAGTTGCGCCGCGAGCGTCATTAAAAACGCTTCCTCACCTTCACTAAATTGCCGCGCTTGAACTTGCTGCACAACAATGACACCAATCACTAATTTTTGATAAACGATAGGCACAGCAAGAAAGGCGTTATAGGCTTCTTCGGCAACTTCTGGGAGTAACTTAAATCTAGGATGTGAAGCCGCATCGGCTAAGTTAATGGCTTCTTCACGCTGAGCAACAAGCCCAACTAAGCCTTGAGTGATAGGTAGTTTGACACGATTAACAGCCGAAGGATCTAGGCCATCTGTCGCAGAGAGAACAAGATGTTGCTCTTCTATAATATAGATAGAGCAACATTCGGTCTTCATAGCTTGTTTGGTTTGCGTAACCAGCAACTCTAACGCGTATTGAAGATCGCGAGCTGAAGCAACTGCTTGAGTGATATCTCTAAGTGTTTTGAGCACTAACGCAAACCTCCCTATTTAACTTCTACGCATACCTCGTCTTCTGTTATTCGACTCTTTAACCTGTAGAGGTAAAGTGGTCACCGCGAACTCTTTCATGACTTTTCGGTAAACATCTCTTTTAAAAGAAACGACTTGTCTTACTGGATACCAATAACTCACCCAACGCCAATCATCAAACTCTGGATGGCCACTTGCGTTAAGGTCTATGGCATTTTCGGCACTTTTCAATTGTAGCAAAAACCATTTCTGTTTTTGCCCTATACACACGGGTTTACTATCTTGTCTGATTAACCGCTTAGGTAGCCTATAGCGTAACCATGATCGCGTCGATGTTAGAATTTGCACATGTTCTGGCTTTAATCCTACTTCTTCGTATAACTCACGATACATGGCCTCTTCTGCTGACTCTCCATCGTCAACGCCACCCTGAGGAAATTGCCAGGAATGTTGGCCAAATCGTCTTGCCCACATAACCTGCCCAAAGCGATTACAGATAATGATGCCCACATTTGCGCGAAAGCCGTCACTATCAATCACATGGACTCCGAACTATTAACTATTAATCTTTTGATTGTTTCACAAAGCGTGTCCGGCGGCAAATATCTGTTAGTCCCAAACCTTTGGATAAATCCTCTTTGATACCAACCTTATCAACAGAGCGGCCAATGAATAACTCATGATATCCACAGAAACTGTGGATATCTCTGTTGGAAACTCGATTAAAGTCGAATAACTTACACTTTTGGTTCGAATTTATTAATTTAAAGCAGATAAACAAACACCCTCTTAAAACCATAAAAACAATCACTTACACAACCAAAAGAAAATGAGAATAGCTAACAAGCCTCTTGATGGTTACTTTTTATACAGACAAATTAAATCCTATAAACTGACAAATGAGTAAAAGGTGTTATTCACAAGTGCAATAGTTTAACCCTATAAAAAAGCCAAAATGCGCTAAATAATTGCATTGACAGATCACATTTATTTCAGTAGCGACTCATTAAATTGGAGTTATCCAACAAATCTGTGGATAACTATGTTGGAAAAAGCGGGAAAGCAGTGGTGTAACTCTACAGCAAACGACTAAAAGCATTGCCACAAAAATAGGAACACTCAATAATTCAAACGTTTAGACAACAGTTCTTAAGTTATTCTCAATAAAATAAATGCCTGTTCATTTTTCACTCTGTTTGATTAATGGCGCCACTCAGGTAAAATTACCCCTATGAAGAAATCACTCCACTCTCCAAACAGCATCGAAGAGTTGATGCAACGCGCAGAATCCATGGCAGGTTTAACCTTAGGCCAACTCGCGCAATATCATGGCATCGAGATGCCTAAAGATTTAAAACGTCATAAAGGATGGGTTGGTCAGTTAATAGAGCTCGAACTCGGTGCCTTGGCAGGTTCAAAACCTGAACAAGATTTTGTACATTTGGGTGTAGAGCTAAAAACGATTCCAGTCAACCGTCTAGGCAGAGTATTGGAAACGACCTATGTCACTGTCGCTCCACTTACCAATATTCAAGGCCTGACCTGGGAAAAAAGTGTTGTTCGCCATAAGCTACAACAGGTTCTGTGGATCCCAGTACAAGGCGATCGGGAGATCCCCTTATCTGAACGCCAAATCGGCTCACCTATCCTATGGCAGCCATCGGTTGAAGAGAGCGAGCTGCTCAAGCAGGATTGGGAAGAGATAATGGAGTTTATCTCAATGGGACAAGTCGATAGGGTCACCGCTCGACATGGTGAAGTGTTGCAGCTAAGGCCAAAGGCAGCAAATAGTCAGGTACTAACGGATAGCATTGGACGGGATGGGGAGCTCACCCAAACCAACCCTAGAGGATTTTATTTAAAAACCCAATTTACCCAAAAAATACTTTCACAGCTGCTTTAAGCCGTTTTTGTTCCAAAAGTCACACTCATTTGACTTAGATCACAAATACTACTGGTAAAAGTAGGGGGATATTCTATAAAATGGCGCCTCCTAAAATTATGTAGCATTTGGATACCCCCTTAATAGTGAAAGCACATATACAAGCGAAGAAATTAGCCTTTGCTATGTTCGCTTGGACTGTAGCCATGGCGGCTTTCGTATTCTTTAGATACGCACAAACTCCTGAACTTCCACAGTGGGCCATTGGTTCCGCTGACTTAGCCACGCTTTCTATTTATATGGGTATTATTTTTGGCAGCCTTCACTGGATGTCGAACTTGATCGCTGACTTTAGTGCTATCAATCGCTTACCTTACGTTTTCTCTGTCGTCTTTAAAGGACTTTTCTTACTGCTCGGTGCGACGACTCTGGCCTATATTACCCAGTATCTCAACATGTGGGCCATTGAGAATCACATGACAACCTTGCGCCAAATGCTAACTGCGCACATTCTTTACAGTCCTTCATTCCAAGCACTGATTGTCTATTTGGTTGTGGTTCGTGTTGGCCTCGCTTTTATTGAACAGATGGCGCTACTCGTTGGCCCAAGAGTGTTATTTAATATCGGCTTAGGTAAATACCATAAACCAAGATATGAGCAGCGCTTGTTTCTTTATTTAGATATGGTGGCCTCAACCACTCATGCCGAGTCTCTTGGTGATTATCGTTTTAGCCGTTTAATCCAAGATAGCTTTAGTCTTTTAGCCGATACAGTCACTAATAATGAAGCTGAAATATATCGCTATATGGGCGATGCGGTATTGATCCACTGGCCACTAAAAGATGGTATTAAAGAAGATCGCTGCTTCAACATCTATCATGAGTTTAGCCAGCAGCTTAGTTGGCAGAGACAGTATTTTGAAGAGCAGTACGGCTTCGTGCCTAAATTCAAGGCAGCGGCTCACTGTGGACAAGTCGTTGCTGCAGTGGTGGGCGTACAGAAGCAAGAGATTAGCTTCTTTAGCGATGTACTTAATACGTTAGCGCGACTACAAGATCAGTGTAACCCTCTAGGGCAGCGCATGCTTATTTCTGGGTCATTACAATCTAGACTCGAATATAGTGACTCACAATATAACCTAAGCAGCCTAGGCCCTATTAAGTTTAAGGGCAAGCAGCACTCCATCGAAGTCTTTGGTGTTTCGCCTAAAAATACCTAATTCATCAATGCCTAAAACATATAGCCAAAAAAGCCGATAATCATATCGGCTTTTTTGTTTTCATTGTGAGTCGTCTTGATCCAACAGCTTTTGGATCTCTAACCCCAAGGTTCTAAAGGTCAGGATCCGGCTCGACGTCTGACGCCAAACTAAGCCGATGTCTCGATAAGGGGTTTCGCCCGGAGGAGCCATGGTCGTCAGTTCGGTATTATTTAAAATACCCGCATCGATCGCCATTTGTGGCAAGAAGGTGGTTCCGAGTTTACAGTTCACCATCTGCACTAGAGTATGCAAACTCGTAGCCGCAAACGGATTAATCTTAACACTCTCCCCTAACTGGCATGCCGTAATCGCATGTCCAGTAATACAGTGCTCTGCTTGCAGTAGGAAGATGCTTTCGTCGGGCAGATCCTGGTAGTCAATCGGCTCGTGGATCTCATCGGTTAAATCTTTATGTACCACCATCTTGAACGGGTCGATACCCACCTTCATACTATGAAAGCCGCTAGTATCCACAGGAAGGGCTAGCAACAACAGATCTAACTCACCTTTGCCCAACGCATCTATCAATCTATCTGTGGTGTCTTCTTTTAAAAACAGCGTCAGATCAGGGTAAACCTGTTTGCAATGTTGGACTACATTACTCAGCAGAAAAGGCGCAATCGTTGGAATACAACCTAAACGGATCTCCCCAGTCATAGGTTCGCCTTGGTGTTTAACCAATTCGACAAGATCATCAACATCGGTCAATAACTTGCGCGAACGCATCACCACCTCTTCGCCAATAGCGGTGAAGATAAATGATTTATGATCACGTTCAATAAGTTGGTGCCCCAACTGCTCTTCAAGGTTTTGAATTCCGCTAGACAAGGTCGACTGACTAACATGGCAGATTTTGGCGGCTCTATTGAAGTTCTGCTCTTGATGCAGGTTCACCAAATAGAACAGGTTTTTTAAACTGGGGAGATGTTTCATAAAATAGATTACCAATGACATTATTTATCTAATCGTTCAATCTAACTCTACCATAAATCTCCAAGTGAACCTTGAGATGGCTTGATTAGTTTGTGAACTGAATCAAAAATGTACAAGATAATCGACTATCTAAAGCGAATTTTGGATAAAAAAATAGCGCAGTGGTGTTCCCAAGCTGCGCTATCGAATATAAGAATCAGTTTAGTTAAACCTTAGACTCTAAATATTCTTTTAATTGCTGTAGATCTTTCGATGCATATTCAACAATTTCATTTAACCATGCTGCGTGTTCTTGTTCCCAAGTCGCTTGTTCGCCGTGCTGTAGTAGCTGAGCGTACTGTTGAATACGCTTAAGACCTACTGAACCCGCTGCGCCCTTAAACTTGTGCGCTTCGCTGCAAAGTGTATCTTTATCATTTGCCTGCTGGGCACTCACTAAATTGCCTACGTATTCAGGCATAAGTTGTTCAAACAAAACGACGCTTTTAAGTAGCGTACCTGCACCAATTGCACTGCAGTATTGCTCCAGTGTATTAAGATCTAAGATTGATTCTAATTCAGCTGCTGCCATTTAGGCACCTCTCAAAATATTGTCGTGTATACAAAAACTCGATTTTACCACATAATACCCGCTAAAATCTTAGGCGCAACAACAAGTGTCACATGAGTCTAAAATTCCCGCGAATTTAACAATTTAACAACATTGAGTTAAACAAAATCACTATAAGGCTTACGATTTACTAGCCAATGATGAATGTTTTTCACTCAAGAATGTTAAGCCGCGGGCTCTTGCCCTATCTCAAGATAAGCCCCTTGACCACCTTTCGCTTCAAGATCGTCAACAATAGCTACGAGGCCATTCCAACGATAAGCACACCAATCTGGCCCTAATAGCATTGGCTTTTTCGCATAAGCCGTCACACGGTGAAATATCACCTCTTTAGGGGTTCGTCGAATTAACTCACCGACGCTATAAGCATAGTCCTCTAGCTCAAGCAGGCTCATCTTATTATTGCGCCAAGCTTTAGCCATGGTGCTGCCTTCAACAATGTGCAATGGATGTATCTTCATTCCATCAACACCAACGCTCAATACCTTATCAAGTGTTTGCAGATAATCTTCATGGCCTTCTCCCGGCAAGCCCAAGATCAAGTGAGTGCACACTTTAATGCCAAGCTTACGGGCACGAATAACCGTATCTTCATAAGCGGCAAAATCATGACCGCGATTGATCTTCTTCAGCGTCTTATCATTAGCCGACTGCAGCCCTAACTCCAACCAAACATCAACACCATCGTTTTGGTAGCCAACTAATAACTCTAGCACCTCATCGGGAACACAGTCAGGGCGAGTGCCGACACAAAGACCGACAATGTCGCTATCTTGAATAGCCTCATCGTACTTTTGCTTTAATACTAGGTACTCATCATAGGTACTGGTATAAGCCTGAAAATAAGCGATGTACTTGGATGATTTAGAAGATAATCGCTCTCTGCCTTGAGCCAGTTGCTCTTGAATAGATAGCTCGGTCTTATGCTCGTGACTAAAAGATGCCACATTACAATAGGTACAACCGCCCTTTCCCAAAGTGCCATCACGGTTCGGGCAAGTAAACTTTGCATCAATTGTCAGCTTACGGATCCGCTCGCCATATTTTTGCTTACACACACCACCGAAGGTATTTACGTAACTATCCAGTCCCAACTGCCATATCACCTAGCCAAAGAATTTGCACTATTTTAACCAGTTCTAAAAAACATTAATTAGCGCTAGCTCAAATAACCGTAATACCGAACAATTACACTAGCGACTTTTAAGTCACTCACTAATGCATAAATACTCACAAGCCAAAGTGATTATCATTTCACTGTATTTGCAATAAAAATCACTTTACTGAAATCAAGCACAATCAACCAATTTGTTACAAAACCGTAAACAACAGAAAGGCATTAATTTAAAATTCTTTTTATTCATAAGGTTATACGTGCGATTTTACAGTTTACGTTAAGGTAAACCAAGTAATACGAGCGTATGAAACGGCACCGTTAAGTTATTTTTTATGCAATAAATAGGTTTGACCTTTACCACTCATGGGGTTAATTTGATTGATTCGGGTGCATATCTATAGATATTTTTGCTTTATTTCCCGAGTTGTATCAGTCGAGGTTAGGGAGTGTAGTAATGAGCTTATATCATCCAAGTTTTGAGCGGGACAATTGTGGCTTTGGCTTAATCGCCCAGATGGACGGTGAACCGAGTCACCGAATTGTACGTACCGCTATCCACGGCCTAGACCGAATGAAGCATCGTGGTGGTATCGCAGCAGATGGTCGCACTGGCGATGGCTGCGGGCTATTGATGCAATTACCGATTAATTTTTTCAAAGCGATTGCTGAAGAAAATGAGTGGCACCTTAGCCGTCGTTTTGCAGTGGGAATGCTGTTTCTCAGCCAAGATACCATTTTAGCATCGCAAGCCAAGCAACTAATAGAACAGGAGCTGCAGAAAGAGACCTTAAGTGTCGCGGGCTGGCGAGATGTACCTGTTAATAGCAGCGTACTAGGCCCCATAGGTAAAGCCAGCCAGCCACAGATCGTACAGGTGTTAATTAACGCCCCTATCGGTTGGCGAGAAAAAGATTTAGAGCGCCGCCTATATATGGCAAGGCGCCGAGTAGAGCAGCAGCTCACCCACGATAAAGACTTCTACGTTGCCAGTCTTTCAGGCCAAGTCATCGTCTACAAGGGTCTGATGATGCCGGCGGATCTGCCCGCTTTTTACGGCGACTTGGCAGACATACGCTTGCAGAGTGCGATCTGTTTATTCCACCAGCGCTTCTCTACCAATACCTCACCTAAGTGGCCATTGGCTCAGCCATTGAGATACTTAGCTCACAATGGTGAAATCAATACCATTACCTGTAATCGCCAATGGGCAAGAGCCCGTGCTTATAAGTTTACTGCGCCACTACTTGCCGACTTACAACAAGCCGCTCCCTTCGTAAATGAGACGGGGTCAGACTCCTCATCACTCGATAATATGCTAGATATGCTGCTAGCTGGCGGAATGGACTTGTACCGAGCCATGCGTCTGCTTATTCCACCAGCGTGGCAGAGTAACCCAGAGATGGATGAAGAGCTCAAGGCATTCTATGACTTTAACTCTATGCATATGGAGCCTTGGGATGGACCCGCGGGCATCGTAATGACCAATGGCCGCCATGCGGCCTGCGCTGTGGACCGAAATGGTCTACGCCCGTCACGCTATGTCATTACCAAAGACCGGATTTTAACCTTAGGATCAGAAGTCGGAATTTGGGACTACGGCCCCGATGAGGTGATAGAAAAAGGCCGTGTCGGTCCAGGAGAACTACTGGTTCTGGACACCTTGAATGGCCAACTTTACTCGTCGTTTGAGATCGATAACGACCTCAAACGTCGCCACCCTTACAAGGAATGGATGGCCAAAAACAGTAAAGTGCTCAAGCCTGCCGAAGAGTTTGGTCCAAATGAGCAAGGCAAGCGCGAGTTTAACGACGCTCAGCTGCTGCAATACCAAAAGCAATTTGGCTACTCACGGGAAGAGCTCGAACAGATAATCTGGGTGCTAGCCCAAAAGGGTGAAGAAGCCACAGGCTCTATGGGTGATGACACTCCTATGGCAGTGCTTTCCAAGAAGTCTCGCACCATCTATGACTACTTCCGTCAAAAGTTCGCTCAGGTGACCAATCCACCTATCGATCCTTTACGTGAAAAGCATGTGATGTCACTGACCACTTGCGCCGGTCGTGAGCAGAATCTATTTAACGAAACCACAGGCCATGCGTATCGGGTAATGTTTAATTCGCCAGTGTTGCTATTTAGTGATTTCAACCAGCTGATGGCTCTCGATAGTACTTATTATCGGGCCAACACAGTTGACTTGAATTATGACCTCAGCGAAGGGCTAGAAGCGGCCTTGAAGCGCATCTGTGACGAAGCCGATCGCTTAGCTCGCTCCGGTACCACGCTGCTAGTGTTATCAGATCGCGCTACCGCCAAATCAAAGCAAGTGATCCCAGCAGCTATGGCTGTCGGCGCCGTGCAGCAGGTTTTAGTCAATAATAGTCTACGCTGTGACACCAACATCATAGTGGAAACCGCATCGGCAAGAGATCCACACCATTTCGCCGTGCTACTCGGCTTTGGCGCAACGGCGATTTATCCCTATCTTGTTTATGAGTGCATCTCCGATCTCGCTCAGCGTAACGGTGTCGAAAATACCCGCGATCTCATGCTTAACTTCCGCTACGGCATAGACAAGGGGCTGCGTAAGATCATGTCTAAGATGGGTATTAGTACCGTTGCATCTTATCGCTGTAGCCAACAGTTTGAGGCAGTAGGCCTTGCAGATGAAGTAGTTGAACTCTGCTTTAACGGTGTAATTAGCCGTATTCAAGGGGCCAGCTTCGAACTAATAGAACAAGATCAGCAGTTGCTCCACAAGCATGCCTTTAGAGCCCATCAACCATTGTCTCAAGGTGGTTTACTTAAGTATGTTGAAGGCGGCGAGTATCACTGTTTTAACCCAGATGTAGTTAATAGCTTACAAGCAAGCTTGCGAGATCAGGACTACCCCGCCTATAAGCGATTTGCTGAGCTTGTGGATAATCGTCCGGTAGCAACATTGCGTGACTTAATTGAAGTCAAAGGTGAACTTGCTCCTGTCACACTTGAAGAGGTAGAAGTGGCTAAAACCCTCTACCCACGTTTCGACAGTGCGGCGATGAGCATTGGAGCACTCAGCCCCGAGGCACATGAAGCCTTAGCTGTCGCCATGAACCGCTTAGGCGGGCGTTCAAACTCCGGCGAAGGCGGAGAAGATCCGCGCCGCTTTGGCACCGAAGGCAACTCTGCCATCAAGCAGATCGCATCGGGACGTTTCGGGGTTACCGCACATTACTTGGTCAATGCGGAAGTATTACAGATTAAGGTCGCTCAGGGCGCAAAACCTGGCGAAGGTGGACAACTACCCGGTGACAAGGTCAGTGTAGAAATTGCCGCGCTGCGTAATGCACGCCCGGGTGTTACGCTGATCTCTCCTCCGCCACATCACGATATCTACTCCATCGAAGATTTGGCCCAGCTAATTTTTGACTTAAAACAGATCAATCCCAAGGCATTGGTATCAGTCAAACTGGTCTCTGAACCCGGTGTCGGAACAATCGCTACTGGTGTGGCTAAAGCATACGCCGACATGATCACCATATCCGGTTACGATGGCGGCACAGGGGCAAGCCCAATTACCTCGGTTAAATATGCAGGTAGCCCTTGGGAGCTTGGACTTGCCGAAGTTCATCAAGCACTGGTGACAAACGGTCTGCGCCATAAAATCCGCCTACAAGTTGATGGCGGATTAAAAACCGGCAAAGACGTTATCAAGGCCGCACTCCTTGGCGCCGAAAGTTTTGGTTTCGGAACCGTGCCTATGATTGCCCTTGGTTGTAAGTATCTGCGTATTTGTCACCTTAATAACTGCGCGACTGGCGTAGCGACGCAAAACCAAAAGCTACGTAACGAGCACTATCATGGCTTACCTGAGCGGGTAATGACATATTTTGAGTTTGTCGCTCAAGAGATCCGTGAATATATGGCGGCTCTAGGAGTTACCGAGTTTGAACAACTAGTCGGTCGTAGCGATTGGTTAGCGACAGTTGAAGGCGAAACGTCCAAGCAGCAAAGCTTAGATTTAGCGCCTATTCTATATCGCCCTGAGGTACCAGAAAGCTCAGCTGTCACTTGGCGTGAAATCAACCAGCCTTCAGACAAAGGCCTGCTAAATCAGCGCCTGGTCGCCGATTGCAAAGAAGCAGTAAGAGCTGGAGTGTCGATTTGTGAGATGTTTAATATCAACAATACCGACCGCTCTGTTGGCGCTAGCCTTTCAGGTTTCATTGCCACTCATGCTGGCCGTGACGGTGCCAAGGCGCCTATCACCTTGAAGTTTAACGGCAGCGCAGGCCAAAGCTTTGGGGTGTGGAATGCTCCTGGGCTTGAGCTAATGCTCTGCGGTGATGCCAACGACTATGTGGGCAAAGGCATGTCAGGCGGTAAAATTTGTGTCTACCCGCCGCTAGGCAGCCCATTTAGGAGCGAACGCTCTGCGATTCTGGGCAACACCTGTTTATACGGCGCCTCTGGCGGCAAATTATTCGCATCGGGTAAAGCCGGTGAGCGTTTCGCCGTACGTAACTCAGGTGCGATTGCCGTTGTTGAAGGCTTAGGTGATAACGGCTGTGAATACATGACAGGCGGTATCGTTGTCGTGCTTGGCAAAACAGGGGTTAACTTCGGCGCGGGTATGACTGGCGGGTTCGCCTACGTATTTGACCAATTTGGCCGCTTTAGCCGCCGGGTTAATACCGAGATGGTCGACACCCATAAAGTCCAGTCGCCGATTCAGCAACAACATTTACGCGACTTGATTGAACAACATGTTAAAGAGACTAATAGTGAACATGCCAAAATGATCTTAAGTGATTTTGAAAACTGGCTGGATTGCTTCATCTTGGTCAAACCTAAAAATGTTGAACTGAGCGATCTGTTGAAGTTAGAACAACCTGAACCTGCACTAGCAGTAATAGCGGGGTAATACCAAAATGAGCAATGATTTTCAGTTTCTTGAGGTTGGTCGTAAAGACCCAACTAAACACGCCGCCAAACAGCGTGCGACGCAGTTTATTGAGATTTATCAGCCTTTTGCCCAACCACAAGTAAAAGAGCAGGCTGACCGCTGTTTAGATTGCGGTAACCCTTATTGTGAATGGAAATGCCCACTGCACAACTATATCCCTAACTGGCTGCAACTAGCCAAACAGGGACGCATTATGGAGGCGGCCGACTTAGTCCACGAGACTAATACCCTACCGGAGATCTGTGGCCGTGTTTGCCCACAAGACAGGCTCTGTGAAGGAGCCTGTACCCTTAACGAAGAGTTTGGCGCTGTGACTATTGGTAATGTTGAAAAATACATAACCGATACCGCTATCTCACAGGGCTGGCGCCCGGATATGTCGAAAGTCACGCCGCGTAAAGAGCGAGTCGCGATTGTTGGCGCAGGCCCTGCTGGACTTGGCTGCGCCGATATTCTTGCCCGTAATGGCGTAAAAGCTGTGGTATTTGATAAAAACGTGCAGATAGGAGGTCTACTCACCTACGGCATTCCATCATTTAAGCTTGATAAGGAAGTCATGCAGATTCGCCGCAATGTACTTGAGGGTATGGGCATCGAATTCAAGCTTGGCGTCACTGTCGGTAAAGATATCGATTTTAAACAATTGATTGAAGAGTACGACGCTGTATTCCTCGGAATGGGGACTTACACCGCAATGAAAGCCAACCTCAAAGGTGAAGACGCAGATGGCGTGCATCAGGCTCTGCCTTACCTTATCGGTAACACCCATAACGTAATGGGTACCGAATGTGTTGATAACCCGTATCTTAGCCTCGAGGGCAAGCGTGTTGTAGTACTTGGCGGTGGTGACACCGCAATGGACTGCGTTCGCACAGCAGTGCGTCAAGGCGCAACTCAAGTCACTTGTGCCTATCGTCGTGATGAAGAAAACATGCCAGGCTCTCGCCGTGAAGTGCAAAATGCTCGCGAGGAGGGCGTAGAGTTTCTATTTAACCGTCAACCCAGTGAAATTAAAACCCTTGATGGCAAAGTGGTAGGCATTGAATGTATCGAGACTCAGCTTGGTGAAGCCGATGACAGTGGCCGTCGCCGCCCAGAGCCGATAGCGGGGAGCGAACAGGTATTAGATACCGATGCGCTTATCATCGCCTTTGGTTTTCAGCCAAGCCCAGCGGCATGGTTAACAGAGCACAATATTGAGCTTAACGATTGGGGCTTAGTGAAAGCAGCAAAGGTGGCCGACAACCCATTTCAGACCAGCAATCCAAAAGTGTTTGCAGGCGGCGATATGGTGCGAGGCTCAGACTTAGTGGTTACCGCTATTGCAGAGGGGCGAGACGCCGCCTTGGGTATTTTAAATTACTTAGAAGACTAATCTTTAGAAGAGACTAGTTTTATAAACAGCTTTAAAGCAGGCTCATTTAAACAGTCGCTCGAGTCATATCAAAAAGTTGCTTGTGATTGTGCGCTCCCAATGGAGCGCCTTTTTTTTGCCGACTTTTTCCCGATCTCAAATCAAATTTGTCTAAGCCTAATAGGGTCCTCTAAAAGTAGCGCCTGTTACTCAAGTAAATTTCCCCTTTTGCTCACAACCGAAGCCAATTCGATAACGATTACAGCTAAAACTAATTTTTATTCAAACTTTATTTACGACTCATCTGACCTCTCTGAGTAAAATTACAGCAAGCCAGTTACCCTATAACAAACAATAACTTGCAAACGCCATAGTCCTGCCACAATTCACCGAATCAAATCCGTGAAGTGCGTCACGCTTTTTAATAAAGCTTGATCGTTACAACTCTAACCATTAAAGTTGTTATTAATTGAACGTTCAATCAACAATAAAAAACACAAAATCACAATAAGAAAACATAAAAAATAACATTCTAAAACTGTACTCAGGAACTCGCTTTTTATGCCCCGTCCGCCAATGAAAACCGTTCGACAACAACAGCTCATCGAAGCCACTCTTATCTCAGTTGAGCGCCACGGTTTACACAATACCACCATCAATAGCATTAGCGGCTTGGCTGGTTTATCTTCTGGACTCATCAGTCACTACTTCGGTGGCAAACAAGGTCTGATTGAAGCGACGCAGAAGTACCTACTAGATCAACTTAAACAAGCATTACTTAGCCGCACATTAGGCAAGACTATGCTACCGCTAGAAAGGCTACATGCCATTGTGGAAGCCAATTTTACCGAACTACAACGTTCAAGGCCTGCCACTAAGACTTGGTTAAGCTTTTGGTCACAAGCCATGCATGAGCAGGGTCTTGCCAGACTACAACACATCAACAGCCAGCGTTTATACAGCAACCTCCTATTCTCTTTTAAAAAGCTTCTTCCTAAGGCACAAGCCGTTACCGCCGCCAAGCAAACCGCTGCGATGATCGATGGTTTCTGGCTCCGCAGTGCCTTAAGCCCAGCCCCAGAGAAAGAGTTCGAGCAGGCCCAAATTCTATCTAAAGCCTTTATCGAGGCAGTGATCATGCAGTACGGAGAAAACCGATGTCACTAGTCGTATACCCCAATTATATCCACGGCAAAGCCCTCAACAATTCCACAGGCGAAACCTTCGAAGTCATCAATCCAGCCAATGGAGAGGTGAGCTATTTAGTCGAAGTTGCCGACGAAAAAATTCAACAAGCCGCCATTGAAAGTGCAAAAGCCGGATTTGACCTCTGGTCAAAAATGACCGCAATGGAGCGTAGCCGTATTCTACTAAAGGCTGTGGCCCTACTCCGTCAGCGCAACGATGAGCTTGCAGCCATTGAAGTGCAAGACACGGGTAAGCCTTGGCAAGAAGCCTCTGTGGTCGATGTCGTAACTGGCGCAGACTCAATCGAGTTCTTCGCAGGCTTAGCGCCTAGCATTGAAGGCAATCAGCAAACTATCGGCGATGATTTCTATTACACCCGCCGTGAGCCACTAGGCATTTGTGCCGGTATTGGCGCATGGAACTACCCGCTGCAAATCGCTTGCTGGAAATCGGCTCCCGCTTTGGCTTGCGGTAATGTGATGATCTTTAAGCCGTCGGAAGAAACGCCCCTCGGTGCACTAAAGCTGGCAGAGATCTTCACCGAAGCAGGCGTACCTGACGGTGTGTTTAACGTCGTTCAAGGGGATGGCCGAGTCGGTGCTTGGCTGACCAATAATGATGAAATAGCCAAAGTCTCATTCACAGGTGAAGTCGGTACCGGTAAGAAAGTAATGGCCGCCGCGGCAAGCTCACTCAAAGAGGTCACCATGGAGCTTGGCGGTAAGTCACCGCTGATCATCTTCAATGATGCCGATATCGACAACGCGGTATCTGCTGCCATGTTAGGCAACTTCTACACTCAGGGTGAGATCTGCACTAACGGTACCCGCGTATTTGTGCAGCAAGATATCTACCCACAATTTATTCAGAAACTACTACAGCGTACTCACGACAATATCGTCTGCGGTGATCCTATGGATCCAGCCACTAACTTTGGTGCACTTATCTCAAAGGCTCACCAAGACAAGGTTCTGAGCTATATCGAGATAGGTAAACAACAAGGCGCCGAGCTACTCATTGGTGGCCATGCCCTTAAGCCTGAAAATAGCCCTAATGGCTTTTTTGTTGCACCTACCATTTTTGGCAACTGCCTTGATGAGATGACCATAAGCAAAGAAGAGATTTTTGGCCCGGTGATGTCTGTACTGCCCTTTAGCGATGAAGAAGAAGTGGTTCGCCGCGCTAACGACATCCATTTAGGGCTTGCAGCAGGAGTATTTACTCAAGACATCACCCGCGCGCACCGTGTTATTCATCAGATGCAAGCCGGTATTTGCTGGATAAATGCCTATGGCGCTTCACCTGCCGAAATGCCCGTGGGGGGTTACAAGATGTCTGGGATTGGCCGTGAAAACGGCAGCGAAACCCTAAAAGCTTACACCCAGATCAAAGCCGTATACGTAGGTATGCAGCCTCTTGAAAGTCCATTTTAAGGAGCTGACATGACCATGACTAATCCTCAATACGACTATATTATCGTTGGCGCAGGTAGCGCAGGCTGCGTATTAGCGAACCGTTTATCAGCCGATAGCAATAACCGCGTGTTATTGCTTGAAACAGGTGGCAGCGATAAGAGCATCTTTATTCAGATGCCTACTGCGTTATCGATCCCCATGAATACCAAGAAGTACGCTTGGCAATTTGAAACCGATCCCGAGCCTTATCTTGATAATCGCCGTATGCACTGCCCACGAGGCAAAGTGTTAGGCGGCTCTTCATCGATTAACGGCATGGTGTATGTACGCGGCCATGCTCGTGATTTCGATGAATGGCAGCAACAAGGGGCAAAAAACTGGGATTACGCCCACTGCTTGCCCTATTTCAAAAAAGCCGAAAGCTGGGCGTTTGGCGAAGATGACTACCGCGGCGGTAATGGCCCTTTAGGAGTCAACAACGGCAATAATATGAAAAACCCGCTCTACAAAGCCTTTGTAGCAGCAGGTATTGATGCCGGTTACTTAGCCACTAACGACTACAATGGTGCACAGCAAGAGGGCTTTGGCCCTATGCATATGACGGTTAAAAATGGCGTACGTTGGTCAACGGCTAACGCCTACCTAAGACCTGCCATGAAGCGTGAAAACCTAACCGTTATCACTCATGCTCAGGTGCACAAGGTGCTGTTTTCAACCAAGCAAGGCGAAGCTAACAAAGCCGTAGGTGTACGCTTTGAGCGTAAAGGCAAGATGTTAGAGGTTAATGCCAATAAGGAAGTGGTGTTATCGGCAGGCTCAATTGGGTCGCCACATATCTTACAACTCTCAGGTATTGGTGCAGCAGACACCTTAGCCAAAGCTGGTATTGAGCAAATACACGAGCTGCCTGGTGTGGGGGAAAACCTGCAAGATCACCTCGAGTTTTACTTCCAGTTTAAGTGCCTTAAGCCTATATCGCTTAACGGCAAGCTAGACCCACTGAATAAATTGTTTATCGGCACTCGCTGGATCTTAAACAAATCGGGCCTAGGCGCGACCAATCATTTCGAATCTTGCGGCTTTATTCGCTCAAAAGCGGGTCTCGAATGGCCGGATCTGCAATACCACTTCCTGCCAGCTGCGATGCGATACGACGGCAAAGAAGCCTTTGCTGGTCATGGTTTTCAGGTGCATATAGGGCATAACAAGCCTAAGAGTCGTGGCAGTGTCAAAGTCATCTCAGATGATCCTAAGCAGGCCCCCAGCATTTTATTTAACTACCTTTCTCATCAAGATGATATCGAAGGTTTCCGCGCCTGCGTTCGCTTAACACGAGAGATCATCAACCAGCCAGCGCTAGATGAATTCCGCGGTGAAGAGATCCAACCTGGAATGAGTGTAGAAACCGATGAACAGATAGACAGTTTCGTGAGAAGCGCGGTTGAAAGTGCCTACCATCCCTCTTGCACCTGCAAGATGGGAGAAGATGCAATGGCTGTGGTGGACTCAGACACCCGAGTACATGGAATACAGAGTCTTAGGGTGGTTGATTCTTCAATTTTCCCGACCATTCCAAACGGTAATCTTAACTCGCCAACCATCATGTTAGCCGAGCGTGCCGCCGACTTAATCTTAGGTAACACGCCACTCGCGCCAAGTGCAGCCGAAGTGGTTGTTAGTCAGGATTGGCAACAGCAACAAAGACAACGACCGCCAGCAAGATAATCGCTGTGGCTTAACTCATGCTGCTTAGCTCATGTGCAAGCGCACTCGTGCTGTACATGGGCTAAGCCAAGCCCCTCCACAAACGAGATGAAGATGTTCGGCAATCCTTCTGCCGCCTCTTCAAACTGTTTACGTATAGGTAGCCAGCCTAAGCCACTGCGGCTAAATGGCATTAATCGCCACGTTTAATTTATCAAACCTTAACTGTCGTAAAAGCGGCAATTAAGGCTTGAGGGATTTTTGCAGCCAAAATTTGGCTGAAAGCGGGCATAACGATAATAAAAACAAGGATCAAACCATGTTAAATAAACAAAAGTTAGGAGCTCAATAATGACTACCTGGCTAACTATAGGGATATTATTTACTTTCGCCGCCATTGCCTTTGTGATTTATCGCTGGGGTAACGTCAAGTGTATTGGTGTCACGCCAGTGCGTACCTTTACCTTTATCGCAATCCTGTTTACCTCGGGGCTCGATGTTGGCTTAATCATGTTCCCGCTAACGGAGTTCGGTGGCTATGCAGACTTAAGCGCGAGTCCTGAATACGGCTTTACTAATCCATTAGCGATTGAGTTTGGTTTCTGGGCATTCTTAATCTGGGCGTTTTACTTCTTAACTTGCTTCTATTTCTGTGTGATAGAGCCAAGAGTGAAGTTCTTCGAAATCCCAGTGATTAAGTTTATTAATAACTTAGTGATTATCGGCACCTGTGCCTTTACCGCTTACCTATTATTAACCAACTTACCTTGGTACCTGCCAGAAATGGGCGATGGAGAGTCAATTGTCAGTAGCTTCTATCTGATTGTATTCGTGATTATCGCCGCAGCCGTGTACTCGAGTACTAGCATCCGCTATGTACGTATCCTTAGCTTAGCCAGCACTTGGTTGTTCTTAGGTTTAATCGTGTTGATGTGGGCTGGCGCCTTTATGTCAAAAGAATCTGGGATCGGTGAATTCGTGAATACCTTCGCCTTAATTGGTGATTACTTTGGCAATATTCACCACTTCGTACTTCCGATGAACGATTACCACGAATTCTACCTATTCTGGTGGTTTGCTTGGAGCATCATGATTGGTCAGTTCACCTCACGTTTTGTGGGTGGCTTGAAGACCTATCAAGTATTGATTGCCATGATGGTTTTCCCATCGTTACCAATCGCCGTGTGGTTTACCGTTCTGTACTACTACAGCGCCAATGAGATAGCCACCACAGGCTTCTATAACCTTGCCATGGTGATGGTCGGCATTACTTTCGTAGTTAACTCCCTCGACTCGTTAATTCGTCTGTACACCGACAACCTCAACCTGACAGTGGAACGCTTCGGCAAGACTAAATACATCATAGGTAACCTTGCCTTAATGAGCGGCCTAACCCTGTTATTCCAACTTAACTTCTTAGAAATTCAGTGGGTTGGAGCCCTAGCCATTGGCCTAATTTTAGGCTGCTTTGGTTACATAATGGCGACGAAATACAAGAAGGTGGCCGCGATTGAGCGTTCACCAACAGAGAACAAAATTGATTTTAGCAAAATTGAATTAGCTAACTAAAAAAAAGATAGGGAAACAATGAAAACAACAATTAAAAATCTTGCGCTACTGGGTCTAATCGTTTTGCCAACAACGGCAATGGCTAACGTTAGCTCAACCGTTACTGCTACCTCTGACTACACCTTTAACGGTGTAAGCCAAACAGACAACGGTCCTGCGCTACAGGCAAGCTTAGATTACGCCGCCGATGCAGGCTGGTATGTGGGCACTTGGGCATCGAACGTTGATTATGGCTCGGGTGACGACACTTGGCTAGAACTCGACTTCTACGGCGGTATGTTCTATCAGTTAAGTGAAAGTGTTTCACTGGATGCGGGTATCGCTTACTACACTTACCATGGTGATTCGTTCTCAGACGAATATCAGTACCCAGAGATTTACACTAAGTTTGGCTACGGTTCATCTGTTGGTCAGACAGAGCTTAACTTCTGGTACACATGGGATTACTTCGGTGTGGACGCGGGTCATTACATCATGATGGCAGCACATACCTTTACCATAGCCGAAGGTCATGATATCCGTATCAGCTTTGACCGTTCAACGTCAACAGACGAGAACAAGTGGTCTTGGGATGGCGACAAAGCCTATAACCATTATCGCGCCGAGTACATGACTAGCTGGAAAGGTTTTGACTTTAACCTAGCAGTTGAAGATACCAGCATGGATATCGATACCGCCGATACTCGCGCAGTACTTTCGGTTGCAAGAACCTTCAACTTCTAAAGGGTTTCTAACCAGTATGTAGCAAGTGCAAACTTGCGCCTTATATAAATTGTGCGGTATAACGCAGGTCGTTGTACCGCACTTTTGTAAGTGCTGCTAAATCACGATCAACTGTAAGCATATTCGCTCATCACTTAACAATATCGGCAAAGGCCTTTTGGCTAAGGAAAACAGATGGAAAAGTACGAACAACTATTGATTTCACTGCGCCGAGTGATCCGAGCAATTGATATCCACTCACGTCAACTTAACAAACAATCAGGCTTAACTGGACCTCAGTTGATGGTGATGCAAAATATCGCTCAGTTAGATGCACCATTAGCTAAGGATATAGCCAAAGAAGTCGCCTTAAGTCCTGCCACTGTTACCACGATTATAGATAGGTTAGAAAACCGCAAGCTCGTGATCAGAACGCGCAGTGAGACCGATAAGCGCAAGGTACATTTGTCATTGAGTGAAACAGGCCAAGCCTTATTAAGTGACTCGCCTAAACCTTTACAAGAACACTTTATTACCCGTTATCAAAATCTGGAACAGTGGGAGCAAAGCCAATTGCTGTCATCTGTTGAACGTATCGCCGCCATGATGGATGCCGATGAGCTAGATGCAGCGCCTGTACTCTTAGTGGGGCAAATTCAAGCTGATGCACCTCAATAAAGGCGACCTCATACTGTCAGCTTTTAAAGGAGATGCTAATAGGCAAGTTCAAATCTAGATTAACTATCTTGAGCTCCCAATCCACCTTTCCATATAGCCTCGGTTGATGACAGATCTTTTCCGGTTCTCATTGCCATCATGATACGCTGTTCATTCACGGACTCAAGCTTCCCCCAATCTAATTGCGATAAGGTGTTCATCAACAAACTGATACCGCTTTGAGTGATCTGATGCCCTTTACCGGGCAGTATTAACTGGTTTGATGACATGACATGCACACCTCGGCTAGCAGTAATTGACTGAAGAAAAACACTTTTAGTCAATTCTGAGGAGCTAGAGACATCACCCGCCTTCAGCATATCTTCATATAGCCCCCTGTCGGTTGCCATATTTTTACTAACAATCACATTTAATTTCTCAATCAGTTCAGGGCTAGAATGGGACAACACACTCTGATTGCTGCCAAGAATCGTAACCCCATAATCATAAGTCTTATCACGATACTCACTCAGATAGCTTGGATACAGATTCCAAACCAAGAAGCGCTCTTTTGCAGTTAGTGGCAACTCCTTCATGATTAAAGCCATCTCTAACCTCTTAGAAAGACAGCCGATGAAAATATGAACAAGAATATCTGATTTATTATTGACTATTCTGTACAGAGTCCCCGGAGAGATCCCCCCTTCCGTTGACAGGTCGCTCATGGAAAAGCCCATAACGCCCTTCTTCTTAATGATCTCTTTGGCAACTTTAACAACAGTTTCTATGTCTATTTTCTTCATGATTTAACATGCAAGCCAAGTTGGTCTCCTCGGCTTGCAAGCTCTTACTCTATTGATTAACGTGACATGTCACACAAGCATACGGGTCTGGGAAAGTTTGGCTTGTATGCCAATCACCATTACCCATTGTCGTGATCTTATTGGAATATTTAATATCAGGGAATTCTGACTCATAGTTTCCTGCTCTATCATGCGCAACAAGCGTACCTGCAGGCATATTTAATACTGTCGAGCATGGGCCTTTATTCCCATCATCTGGCTCCCCTGTATTTCTATCTACGCAAGCGATCTCGGAAATCACACGTTCTATCGATGCGTCGCCATGATTTGGCATCTTCTGGTCTTTAGAATGGCACCAGAAACAGTGAGAAGTCTCACCATGGCCGGCTGTCGCCCCGTTATTACCATGACAAGAAGCACAGAAATATGGCTCTATCGTACCAGGCAATGCTGGCGAGTCACCATCTAGATGAATATTATCTAAGCTATGGCACATACCGCAATCTGCGACCTTCCAGCCAAAGTGACTTTCTTCTAGGGGAGCAATGGCTTTAGAAATATCATAAACAGGAAACTTTCCATCTCCCGCGATATTTTGTTCGGTCGGATTCCAAGTTTTATTCATTGCATCTAGCCAAAACAGCTGAACAACCCCAACAGGGTACTTGTTGACGATTACATCAGTCATTCGATGAATGAAAGCGCCTCCAAACAAGTTGCCCCACTCTTCATAACACTGCATTGCCGTTTGGTCAGTATGTTGTCCATCAGGTATTAACCAAGAGCAATACTTTGGCCCAGCTGCTTTAATGTTAGCAATAACGCCAGCACCATTGTCCAGAGGAATAGGATCGAAGAAGTCGGTGAAAGTTTCTTTCTCGCCAATTCGTAGTAGCCATCCAGCCAAGCCTTTCGCTCGCTGCCCATTAATTGACACCAAACCATAACTGCCGACATTTGTATCTAAATGAAGCTGAGGCCAATAGTTAAACTGAAAATCGACTAAACCTTCATCATCAGCAGAGAGCAGTAAATCCATGGCGGTATGAGTGCCCTCCGTGAAGATATCCGTTCGAATATTATGGGCAGATACAGGGATATCTCTCGCTATGACTTCGTCTCCTGCTCCCTTACCAAAATTGACGAGCAATTCAGGCAGTACGACACCCCCATGTTGCTCCAGTCTATCAACTTGCTTTCGCTGCAGTGATTGACGACGCTCAGTCATATCATGAGAGAATGACTCAAATCGAAGAAATAGATTATTGCGTACAGGAAACTCATCTAGGCGGTCGTACAAAACCTCTAACGAAGCCTGAGAGCCTTCACGCATCGACTCGCCTTCGTCATACATAAATCGAGCGTACCAATCTGGGCTATTGAGGTTACTTTCACTATCTATGTTATCTAAAGAGGTGAAGTTACCATCACCATTTCTATCCCATGACACGTTAAACTCATAGGTACCGATCTCTTGATTAAATTCACCCAGCTCGAAGTGTAAATCTTTGCGGGTATCGGCGACATAGCGTAATACGTCCAAAGCAGAGTAATTTCCGGATGAAAATAGCTCTTTATTAATTGATTCTGGATACTTCCTCTTAAGCTCGTCAGCACTGACTTTAATAATATATTTACTGTCATCAGGGGTGATTAAATTTCTACCATCCTTAGTACAGTATTGTGGATAATAATCACAGTTTCTATGACGACCTAAATATACAGTCACTTCACCGTTAAAAGTTTCTTTAGTATCAACCTTAACATCTAAATTTTCATATTCAGGCTCAGAAATAGATGGCGGTATGCTTGGGCTATCATCGGAGCCACAGGCAGCCAAAAGCAACGCAAAAGATAATGCGGAAAGTTTTTTCATTTTATTTATTTACATCCTAATTTAAATTAAGCCATCCTTGAATGGCAGCCAAATAGACTAAATTTGATTTATTGTTAGCCCCAAGTATGTGTTTCGCATTGTTTAGGTGATACTCCACACCTCTTGGCGTTAGACATAAGGCCTTGGCGATATCTTGGGTGTTAAAGCCCAATGCTGTGAGTTTTACAACAGATCTTTGTTTGGCGAATGAACGGGCTTGATGAACGCCTGCATTATCAGGCATATTTAAAGTGACTGTTTCCAATATACTTTCTTTAGAAATCTGGTTACCCACCCCATTTAACAAATATACATTCGCATATAACTCTTCACTTGCACCACTTACAACCTGTAATATTTTTGGTTCGTGAATAAATGTTCTAAAAATAAGTTTATCTCGTTCATTATCATCTACCTTAGATAACATCTTGCATGAGAAAGATTTATATTTATCATCAGATATAGCCACTTTCCTACAATAGTCATATCTATTAACGACAGGCTTACTTGCAACCTTTAACTTATCTTTTTTTTGATAGGAAAAATAAAATATTATCCACTCCATAAAACTCAACATATATACTGCAGCCTTTATATAATTTTAATAAATAAAATAGGGCAACAACTGTGAGGTCGTGCTGATTGAATCTAGAGTTCTAGTAAAGCAAGAGTTATGCGTGACACACATCACACTAATACGCGAGACTTGTTTGTTTTACGTGATCTTGAGCAATACGAAAAAGGGTTAAACCATTAGAGAAAAGCAAGAATTGGAGAAAGTCTCCAAAGTATCAACTTATCTCAGGGCGAGGCAGTATATAAATACTTCAGAAACTGACTAGGCGAGAATCATCATTGATAGAAAATAGTTAATATTATCCATTCACTAGAGTTTTTTAGTCATAAAACTACTGTAGGGGTCGTGCGTATAATCTCCAAACGGCTCGCAGCCTTGAAAGCCAAACTGCTCATAGAGTTTACGGGCTGGAATAAAGGCTTTCATAGAGCCAGTCTCAAGGCTAAGCCTCTGATAACCCCGTGATCTTGCCTCTGCAATGATGTGGGCTAATAGTTGTTGGGCAACGCCTTGACGTAAAAAGTCAGTGGATGTGCGCATCGACTTAATTTCACCGTGGGTACTATCTAACTGCTTTAGCGCACCGCAGCCAGCAAGTTCATCTTCGCTCCATAGGCTCCAGAAGGTAACATGGTCAGCCTCCAGCCCAGACACATCGAGCGCATGCACACTCTCTGGCGGCGAATGGCTGCACATATCTTCATGGTGATCTTTTAATAGCGCCAGCACCTTGTCGTCACGGATTAAGCCTAGTTTGATTTGCATTTTTCTCTCGATCTCAATCTAACTTTCATACTCGCCATGGCGGATTCAGTCGGTTCTCGCCCGCCCAATAGAGCTTAATCTTGTTGCCCGATGGGTCGTGCAGTATCGCCTCACGCCAAAGGTAGGCTTGATCCGTCGGATCTTGGTCAAACTCAATGCCCGCTTGTTTCAGCGAACTCACCCACTCATCGAGCTTCTCATGTTCAAAATAGATGATGGCGCCGCAACCTTTTCCAACAGTCTTGCCAGCCTCATCCTCTAGAGAGAGCGAAAAAGTGGCATCTCCAACGGGGCATTCGAAGCGCGCATAGTGCGGCGTATCGACTATCAGTATAAAGCCTAAGGTTAAATAGAAGTGTACCGCAGCTGGCATGTCATAAACTGGCAAAGTGACTTGATTTAGGTTCATAACTTTTCCTTATCGCTATCAACTCATTTAGCTTAACTCCTGCAGAATTGGGGTTAAGCTTTGGAGCACTGGATGTCGATTTAGATGGCAATGACAATGAAAGTGACAATGACGACTTCATCATGAATTCATTGATTAAGCTCTATTTCTGGATGGTCAGTAATACCATACATCTCTTCCATCAGCTTTAAATAAAATGCTAATGGCGGCATTTGCATTTCTGCACGGCGCGTATCTACATTAGTTTCATCTTCTATCGGTTTAATTATCACCTTTCCTGCACTTATATCTACCTGAGTTCCATACAATTGTTTGTAACCTTTCTCTATAAGAACTCTATCGGTAAGAAGAGCGACTTCCTGCCCAGTAACTCCCTCTCCCTTTAAATATGAAATTTTTAAATAAGGAAGCATCTGTGCTTTAAATTCAAGATCTGGTGAATGTTGAACGATTAAAAACACAGCCGCCATTCCTTCTTTACCGACTAAATCGCTGGTTAACCAAGAGTGTTCTTTGATAATAACCTTTAATCTATTAGTGTTGTTCTCATCTATTTCCTGGATTTTCAGCAATAATGCTTTAGAGCTATTCTCCCAGCCACTTTCTTGAATTTCACGCCTAACCTTCTGATCTATAGCACTCATATGAATCAACTCCCTTTTTAATGCTTCATTGGCTTGAGCAATAGAAAAGAAGAAAACACATAAAACGATTAAAAAGTAACGCATAAGCTAAACACTCCTTGTCCATAGCTGGTTAAACGGTATTAACTCATTCAAACGTCAAACGTTAATTTAACAAGTTATCACCTCTAAAATAGCGAAACAATAAATTGCACCGTAACAATGGCTGCCTCATCTTCGCCCTATCTCTCATCTTATCTTCAAGGCTTTTTCACTAACGGTAAGCACCGTGGTATATTAGCGTCCATATTCATTCAGGTAGTAAAAAGGTCATTTAATGAAAATCGGTATTATTGGCGCTATGGAGCCGGAAGTTGCACATTTAGTTGAGTCGATGGAAAACCCAAGCTCTACCACCATCGCCGGTATCGAGTTTGTTGCAGGTCAGCTAGCGGGTAAAGAAGTTATCGTTACTCGCTCTGGTATTGGTAAAGTCACTGCCAGTATTGCGACGACGCTACTTATCGAAAAGTATGCGCCTGATGCGATTATTAACACAGGTTCAGCTGGCGGCTTCGTCGACGCTCTAGCCATTGGTGATATCGTGATTTCATCTGAAGTACGTCACCACGATGTAGATGTGACCGCTTTCGGTTATGAGATTGGCCAGATGGCGCAGCAACCTGCGGCATTTATTCCTGACGCTAAGCTTGTGACTGCTGCGCAAAAAGCCGTGGCTAGCCTTGGTGAAGTAAAAGCAATCGAAGGCTTAATCTGTACTGGCGACAGCTTTATTTGCGATCCTGTGCGCACTAAGACCATGCTTGAGAACTTCCCAACTATGGCTGCTTGTGAGATGGAAGGCGCAGCAATTGCTCAGGTTTGTCACCAGTTTGGCGTACCGTTTGTGGTTATTCGGTCACTGTCTGATAATGCTAACAACGACTCGCCAGTGGATTTTGACGAGTATATTGTTAAAGCGGGTCATCACTCGGCGTTGATGGTTATCGCACTACTTGAGCAACTATAAGCTAAACGGTTTCTCCCTCTGACTTAACTCTCTGTTCAAGTAGCGGTTTTAAGTAAAAGAGTGCAACACAAGGATAGCGCGGCGATATGGTTCCAGAGTTTACTAAGATCTTCTCTCAAGATAGTCAGCTTTACATCGGAGCCTTGGTGTTATTGGTGTCCATTTTATTGGCACGAATCGCTCCACTGCCGCGTAGCCTACAGCCACTTGAATGGTTATCTCAAGTGGCTAAAAATTTAAGCGCGAAGGTCAACCATGTTAACCGTGCGCCCTCGCAGCAGTTAATCGCTGGCACTTTAGCCATGTTGCTGTTAATCATCCCCTTTTGGGCGGTGATAAGTTTTCTGGTCGAGTTGGCTGAATTCCCCTGGTTCTTCGAAACCATCATTATCTATCTTTGTTTGCAAGACGATCATTTCAGGTATATTGCCAACGAAACGGCTATCGCGCTAAAACGGGATAATAAGGCCCGAGCTCGTAGCCTATTACTGCCTTGGTTAACTCGCAGCACGGCGTCGCTTTCAAATGTAGGCCTGTGTAAGGCTGCCATAGAAAGACTGTCGACCACCTCAATTTATGGCACTGTTTCGGCCATCTTGTTCTATGCTATCGGCGGCGTGCCCCTGCTTATCGTCGCCAGAATGATTAAACAGCTCGAATCCTGCTGGCCTGTCTATAATCCTGAGTTTCACTATTTTGGTATGCCAGTCTATGCCTTGAGCACCCTGTTCCACTTTCTTCCAGCAAAGTTATGGAATCTTAGCCTAGCAATTCAAGGTGGTCCCAAAAGCCTTGCAACCCTGCTTTTTCCCAAAATAAATGCAACACCACTCAACGAATATCAAACCTGCGAAGTCGTCGCCAGCGCATTGAGTATCGAGCTTGGTGGGCCAGTGAAATTTAAACAGACTCGGGTTGATATGCCTAAGATAACTTATGGTGATCTCCCCGATGAACAGTCCCTACTCAGAGCGATAAAACTCAACTCCGTTGCCTTCAGCCTATGGGCATTGGCTATCATTATCTTGCCCACTATTTGGGGCATATTGCGAGTGATGCAAGGCTAATCAGAAGATATAACAGCTCTGTGTTGAATTCTGTTTAATAATGTCATTTTAGCGCTGCTTATTTGTCCATCGGATTGTAATCATCTTGTATAAATTATTGGCATTGGTATCATCATTTAAACTTACTGTGCTGACTCTTTTTAGGGCTGATTCCTTTGTTCGATAATATCCATGTTTCGCTAACTACGCCTGCCTTACTCTTTCCAGCAATCTCTTTGCTATTGCTGGCTTACACCAACCGTTTCTTTGCCTTAGCGGCACTTATTCGTAACTTGAGTAATGACGGTAAACCAATCCATAACAGCCAGTTAAAGAATCTTCGTCAACGGATCAGCATCATTAGGCGTATGCAGGAATCTGGCGCTTTAAGCTTCGCTCTATGCGTCTTATGTATGATTTTTATCTACATTGGCTTTAACAAAGTTGGCGCCTTTATCTTTGGTTGCAGCCTGTTTTTACTGCTCTATTCATTATTGCTTTCGGTTATTGAGATCCGTATCTCGGTCGATGCCCTCAACATTCATCTTGAAGAGATGGATAAATGATCGATTGGATCTATTTCTTTGACTTATGTGGTACTGCAGTATTTGCACTTTCAGGTGCATTAGCCGCGGGCAGGCACAAGATGGACCCCTTTGGGGTACTGGTGCTAGCCTCGGTTACCGCCATCGGTGGCGGTAGTATTCGCGACGCCCTGTTAGGCACGACCCCGGTGTTTTGGATCCAAGATCCAAATTACATCACGGTGATTTTAGTCACCGTAGCTCTGACCTTTATTTTTGTCCGTAAACCTAAACGAGTTCCCCGCTATATTTTGCCTGTGGCCGACGCGCTCGGTTTAGCGCTTTTTACTGTGATTGGCGTAGAAAAAGCGCTAAATTTAGAACTTAGCGGCATGACTGCTGTAGTGATGGGGTTAATCACAGGCGTTGGCGGTGGTATTATTCGTGACTTACTCTGCCAACAGGTGCCTATGGTACTTCGCACAGAGATCTACGCCACCGCATCAATAATGGGGGGGATCTGTTACACCATTAGCCTGCATTTGGGAGCGGCCGATATGTTTGCCTTATTATTTGCAATGAGTACCGCACTCGTGATTAGATTAGCCGCAATTCGTTGGCACCTTTCCTTACCGGCTTTTGATTTAAAGACACCACAATAATGAGATTAGCTTTCTTTAGTTTTGTATTTGTACTCTTTAGCTTTCCCGCTCTTGCTAATATCGGTGACATGCCAAAAGAGCAACAGCTAGCGATCAAGTATATTCACGCCCTAACTCATCAAGACTACTCTAGCCTGAGTGCTTTTTATAATCGTGACAGTGTGTTTAACGACAGAACCGCCGGGCGTAAATACACCGGCAGACGCCATATTCTTCAGTTCTTGAAACGCGCTCATCGCGGCGTACTCGAGTACAACTTTAATATCGAGCATATGTTTAACTCAGGCTCCTTAGTCGTGCTTATTGGTAATTACCGCTACAAAGGCCCAGGCGAGCTCTTTGGAAAGCCTGGACGTATCATCGATATCGCCATTCCTGGCGTGACAACACTGCGCTTAGACATGACCCATGAAAGAGTGAAAGAACATCAAGATCTGATGGATTACCAAACCATGTCAGATCAATTGGCTGTTCAATAATCGCCAAACCAGTGTAAAGCGCTAAACAGCAATGTAGCAATGTAGCAATGTAGCAATGTAGCAATCGTAAGCTTATAGCCATTACTAGTCTACCTAGCTCACAAATTCACCCTACTACAGGAAACTTTTTGTCACTAACGTGTCAAAGTATTAAGTACCTTATCTGTAGTAGGTTGTTATGAGTTTTAATAACGCGCTTCGCTCTCTGATTATCTTTTCCACGCTAGTTGCTGGCTCTGCTTTTGCTCTCGAGCAACCTATCGTGGTCTCTTTTGCCGATCAGCCTATTAATAAGTTTAATCAAAAACTTGAGCTCGCTCAGCAACAACAACGCAGCTGGAGTCAGCTGCCAGAGTCTATTTCGGCCCACTATGCGGGCAGCAGTTTCCAGCTGGCCAAAGTCAAACAATACCAAGGCAAGGTTGTGACCTATAACGTCAGTGGTGCCAGTGAGCAGCATCCTAAAATGCTATTAATCCTTTCGATGGAAAAGCAAAAAAATCGTTGGAAGTTGGATGCAGCAAGATTAACTTGGCAATGTAAAAACGGCCTGCACTTTGGTACAGACCGTTGTTCGGATAATCACTAGCCGATTTAGGCCCTGTGATATGTGTTTAGACTTAGCTCTTAGGCCTAGCGAGTTAAGCTAGGCCATCGCAGCAGCTTAAACTATTGTGATCTTAGCGAACTTACGCTTACCCACTTGGAAAACAGCCGAAGTACCAGCGTGCAATTGTAGGCGAGTATCTTCAATCTTATCGCCATCCATCTTAGCAGCACCCTGCTTAATCATACGCATCGCATCAGATGTTGAGCTCACTAGACCGGCTTCTTTAAGCAGGTTAGCAATCGCAATACCTTCACCAGCAGCAATCTCTAACTCTTCGATATCGCTAGGGATAGCGCCTTTTTGGAAGCGGTTGATAAACTCATTGTGTGCAGCTTCTGCGGCAGCTTCATCATGGAAGCGTGCGATGATCTCTTTCGCTAGTGCGATTTTCACATCACGTGGGTTAGCACCCGCATCAACGTCTGCTTTAAATTGCTCAATTTCAGTCAGAGGACGGAAAGACAGTAGCTCGAAGTAACGCCACATCAAATCATCTGAGATTGACATGATTTTACCAAACATCTCACCCGCCGGCTCACTCACACCAATATAGTTGTGAGCAGACTTAGACATCTTCTTAACACCGTCTAGGCCTTCAAGCAGTGGCATCATGATCACTGTCTGTGGCTTTTGGCCTGCAGACTTTTGCAGTTCACGACCCATTAGAAGGTTAAACTTCTGATCGGTACCACCTAGCTCAACATCAGCCTCGAGTGCAACTGAGTCGTAACCTTGTAGCAATGGATACATGAATTCGTGGATCGCAATTGATTGACCCGAACCGTAACGCTTCTTAAAGTCATCACGTTCCATCATACGTGCAACAGTTTGCTGTGAAGCAAGGCGGATCATACCCGCAGCACCAAGTGGCTCTAACCAAGTAGAGTTAAACTCGATACGAGTCTTAGCAGGATCTAAAATCTTATAAACCTGCTGCTTATAAGTTTCAGCATTGGCAAGCACTTGCTCACGAGTCAAAGGTGGACGCGTGCTGTTCTTACCACTAGGGTCACCGACCATACCGGTGAAGTCACCAATCAAGAAGATCACTTCATGACCTAGCTCTTGGAAAGTACGCATCTTGTTCAAAATAACCGTGTGGCCAAGATGAATATCAGGAGCGGTCGGGTCAGCGCCTAATTTAATTTTTAATGGGCGACCTTCTTTCAACTTCTCCAGTAGATCCGCTTCGAGTAAAATCTCGTCGGTGCCACGTCTTATTTCTGCTAATGCTTGCTCTAAATCAGCCATATCGGCGGTTACTCCTGGGAGCCTAATCAAAAAAATATGGGCACTCATGTTACTTGTTAGCAAGCACAAATGAAAGTGTGTACACTAAAGGGATCACTAAGAAAGGGCTAATTTGGTATCAAGGTCAATGGGAAAGGTTATAACTTTATTTAAATTACTGCCGAAATTACATCAAATGCTCTTGTGCGGTTTATTATTTGTCACGTTAATTATTATCTTAATGCCATCAGATGACGTGCAGGCATCCAAACAAACACCGTCAGCCGACGGTGAATATGACGTTAATACACGTTATAGCGTACCGTTAGCTTTTAGAACTCCCACTGCGCCGGCAGCATCATTAAACGAGACGGATCCTGAGCAGCGTAAACGCCTTGCACAACTTGCGCCAGCAGCAAGCAAAAGTGCAGAGCTGTCTCAACAACAAGTAAAGCCTGAACCGACTGCAGAAACTGCGCCCAAATTAAATGAGAAACACTTCCAAGTAAAAAGCGGTGACACCTTAGCTGCACTCTTTGAGCGTGCAGGATTGACGGCGAAAGATGTCTATGATGTCACGCAGCTACCAAAGGCTAAGAAGAACCTGCTAAAAATCATGCCTGGCGATGACTTAGTTATTGCTAAAACCGTAGACGGCAAGCTGGCAAGATTGACTTATCATCTCGATAAAATCACCACCTTAATCGTAACTCATAACGAAAGCGGCTATGAAGAGCAGATCGTCACGAAGAAAGTTGAGGCTCGTAATAAATTTGCTAGTGCTACCATCGAAAACAACTTCTGGAACGCCGGCGTGAACGCTGGGCTGACTCCGAACCAAATTATGCAGCTGGCTACCATTTTTGGCTGGGATATCGACTTTGCGTTAGATCTACGCAAAGGCGATCAATTTGCCATGATATTTGAAGAAGAGTATGCCGATGGCGAGTTCTTAAAGAATGGCAATATTCTAGCAGCAGAATTCACTAACCAAGGTGACCGCTATACGGCAGTAAGATACAAGGATGGTAACTACTATTCAGAAGAGGGCCGCAGCATGCGTAAAGCCTTCCTGCGCTCTCCGGTTGACTTTAAATATGTGAGCTCAAGCTTTAATCCTCGTAGGCTCCATCCGGTAACAGGCCAAGTTAAAGCCCATCGCGGCGTAGACTATGTCGCGGCCGTGGGTACACCGATTAAAGCTGCGGGTAATGGCCGAGTGATCAAGTCTAGCTATAATCAATACAATGGTAACTATGTGTTTATTAAGCACAACGATACCTATACCACCAAGTACCTGCATTTGACCAAACGTAAGGTCAAGACCGGACAATCGGTTAAGCAGGGACAAATTATCGGTACCCTAGGCTCAACGGGGCGAGTAACGGGGCCTCACCTGCACTATGAATTCATCGTTAATGGCGTGCACCGTAATCCTCGTACCATCAAACTACCAAAGTCTGAGCCGATTGCGAGGAAGGAGAAAGCCCAGTTTGCTAAGCTTAGTGAAACAATGATGGCTGAGCTTGAACATAACAAACAGGTGCAAATCGCAGCGCAGTAGCGCTGCAGGGCCCCAATCTTTACTCGGTGGGATTTATAAGGTTTTTATAGGTTTAATGCCATGAATAACAGTTATTACGTAGGCTTAATGTCCGGTACGAGCATGGACGGTATCGATGCGGTTCTGGTTAGCTTCGATGGCGATCAGCCAAGCCTTATTGCCTCTCACACAGAGGAGCTTCCAAAGGCGCTATTAAGCAGCCTGCAAAAGCTTTGCCTGCCGGGTAACGATGAAATAAACCGCCTCGGTCACTTAGACCGTAGCATGGGTAAACTCTTCGCCAAAGCGGTCAATGCCCTGCTGGAGACAGCCAATGTCGACAAGTCGCAGGTCATCGCCATCGGTAGCCACGGTCAAACCGTGCGCCATATGCCTAACCTTGAGATGGGCTTTACCCTGCAGATTGGCGATCCCAACACCATTGCCGTTGATACGGGTATCGATGTTATCGCCGATTTCAGACGCAAAGACATCGCCCTCGGCGGCCAAGGTGCACCACTAGTACCAGCCTTTCATCAGCATGTATTTGCTAGCCCTAATCACAAACGCATCATCCTCAATATAGGTGGAATCGCCAATGTGACCTATCTACCGGGTAATAATGAAGATGTCACAGGCTTTGATACCGGTCCTGGAAATGGATTAAGCGATGCGTGGATCCAACATCAGCTCGGCCAGCCTTATGACAAGGATGGCGCCTGGGCAAAATCGGGCACCACAGATCAAAGAATGTTGCAGCACCTGTTGTCTCACCCCTATTTTTCACTCGCCGCGCCCAAGAGCACTGGCCGGGAACTGTTTAATCAGGCTTGGGCGGAGCAGCAACTATCTGAATTTGGCCACTTAAGTGAAGCCGATATTCAATCGACCCTCCTCGATTTAACCTGCTACAGTATTGCCAACGACGCACTTAAGTTATCGGAAAATGGTGAACTGTATGTGTGTGGTGGCGGCGCCTACAACAGCGAGTTGATGCACCGATTACACAAACTCCTGCCTAACTATAAGGTGGTGACAACCTCAGAGCTTGGCATAGATCCGCAATGGGTCGAAGGGATTGCCTTTGCCTGGTTGGCAATGCGCTATCATCAAGGTCTACCGGGGAATCTACCGGCCGTGACTGGAGCCTCAAGAGAAGCCATCTTAGGATCCTTCTATCCGGCTAGATAAAGCCAAAATAAACATAGCAGCATAAGCTCACATACAGGCTTGTGCTGCAATTGATATTTCACCTTAGTCTTCTAATACAACAGCTTGTGCTGCAACCTGATCACATCACGTTTGTAATTTTGCGATAAGGTCATCAGTAAGCTGTTTCGGTTAGCCACATAGGTCATCGCGCCCGAGCGTGGAATACTGCCCGACGGTAACTTCAAAATAGGCGTGATAAGCCCAGTGTTAAAACGCCAAAAATTAATCAACTGAAAACCACTGCGACTGTTTCTAAAATAGATCCCTTTATCGGTTGCCACCCAGTTATAGCCTTCACCGAAATTATTACCACTGATCAGCTCGCTCGGCTGGCCAGGCTTAGCTAAAGAGAGCATCCACAATCCGCTTTTTCCAAGCTGAGTAAAGACTAACTTATCGTCGGCGATCATCTTGCCTAGCCGCATATCGATAGGGCTTATGACCTTAGGTAAGCGGTTATCTAGATAAAACTCAGTGATACCATCTTTACTACTCGCCAGCACCATCTCATCATTCCAACCCCAGCTAGGGCGATTATGATCGAGATAGGGGGTAGCAAGAATGCTGATATTGGAGGTCTTCATATCCAGCACATGAATTTTGTTACCTTCGTTTTTGTCATCCGGTGCAAGAAAAGCCACCTTCGTGCCATCATGAGACCAGCTAGGATAAGCCACCCTACGCTTCAGATCTGTGTGCTGCCGCCTTTGATTGCCATCGGCATCGCTTGACCAGATTTCATTAAAACCGGTTTCATTAGAGACATAAACAATACGCTGAGTAACAGCAGAATAATCGGGGTTTCGGTAGCTGTATTCTACCTGTAGCAGTGGAAAGGTCGCCGTTGGGATAGATTGCTCTAGCGCAAATGAGGCGACCTGATAATCACGCATATAATTGGAATAAACCACTTCATCACTTTCGGGAATAGAGCGCGGGTAACTCATGCCCTCCACTTCTAATGACTGGATCAGCTTGTCATCGATCCCCACTATGTAGCCGTGTCTTACTCCGGAGTTTTCCGTGCTAAAGATCAAACGCTCACTGTCTTGATGCCAGCTAAGACCGCGAATATCCTCTAGACCAAAGGTTAAACGCTGCTCTTCTCCTGTTTCGGTATGCAAAAGAAAGATATCTTCCGAAATATTACCAAAGCGCCTAGCCACTGCGAGCCAACTTCCGTCAGGACTAAAAGCCGCATCACGATCTCGGTAACTACAGTTTTCTTTGCAGGATAAACGCTTAGGAATACTGTCGTCTCGATTTAAAGCCAACTCATACAAGCCCGAACCAAAACCTTCGCCAGCATCCCAAATATAAACCAAACGACTTGCATCCGGCGCGACATCTATAGCCGAGCTATAGGTGTAGCATTCTCCTAACTTAAGTGCTTCGTTGCTGTCTAAATTGAGTTTAGTCAGGTAGCACTTATCTTCACTCCGATGCTCTGAACCATAATACAGTGCGCTGCCATCAGGACTCCACACGGCTCGGATCTCTGCAGACTTAGTCGATGTCAGTCGCTTGGGGCTTTCGGTTGGGTTTTGCAGATCTTTAAGGTAAAGGCTCGCATACCTATTACTGCCACGACTGCCATAAACCAGCCAACGACCATCGGGAGAAACTGCCGGATAAAGCTCTGAGCCAGCTGCTGTAGTTAAATTCAACTTAACCGTTGGGACATAGCGAATGCTGTCTTGATACAAATGGTAACCCCAAGCCACAGCTATTAGGGCTAAACAAAGACTTGCTGCCAGCAGCAAGCGTCGATTAACGAGAGTCAGCCGAGTAATTGTCGACTGCGCTTGCTGAAATAAGTCTGGCTTTTCCACCAGATCCGCATCATTAAACTCAGGTTCGAGTAAAAGGCGATAACCCATCTTTCTTACAGTTTCAATGCCTTGCTCGCCACCAGCATCTCGATTGAGCTGTTTACGAAGATGCCAGATTGCATTGGTTAGCGCTTTACTGCCCACATAGCTGTTGCCTTCCCAAATATTGTCAATTAGCTCCTCTCGGGTGACAACTTTCGGATATTGCCGCGCAAGGTAGCTTAATACTTCAATAAATTTTGGCTGAATAGAGACTTTTTTAATGCTATTGCTATCGCTGCTCGCGTCATAAAAATTAAGGCTATTATCACTAGGGTTAACCTCACACCGACCGAGCTTAAATACCGCTTCTTTTCTTATCTCTACCATCTCAACCCCATTTTTTGCTTATCTTTTTTATATCGACAGTGACAAAACCATCAAGAATTCACATCTATTCAACATAGACAAAGCAAACTACACGCCCCCAAAAGATACACTAAACCAATGAAAATATGAACAATAGACATTGAATAGACATATAAACAACAAAGAAACGACCCGCAACCGATTGCCGCCCGATTACAAATTAATTACAAATGAACTCAGTTGACAACCAGCAGCATATGAATTGGAAACTCGACAGTATTCACCCCAGGAATGACTCGCCTTAATCAGCTGATGTTGTGCGCAAATAGGATTAAAGGCGTTTGGGGACATTATAAAAATAAGGACTGCAATCAATGAAATCTAAGATGAAACCTAAGATGAAAATTTCAGCATTGAGCCTAGCCATCAGTATGGCGGCGCTCACCCCCACAACCTTATTTGCAGCCGAAGCCGCAGACAAGAGCGACGCTAAACAAGAGATGGAAAAAATTGAGGTCACGGGTTCACGTATTAAACGTGCCGACTTCGAAGGTGTTGCGCCAGTAACCGTGATCACCGCCGACGATATTGCCAATAGCGGCCTTAACTCTATTGCTGAAGTACTGCAATCCTCTGTAGCCAATACTGGTGGCTCATTAAATGGCGAAAGTGATGGCTATACCGACAGTGCTAGCTCTGTCAACTTACGTGGTATGGGCGCCAACCGTACCTTGGTATTGATCAACGGTCGCCGCCAAGCTTCGTTCCCTAGTGCAGCAGGCGGCACCTCAAACTTTGTCGATGTATCTGATATTCCAACAGCTGCGGTAGAGCGCATCGAAATCCTAACCGGTGGCGCATCGGCCATTTACGGGTCAGATGCCGTTGGTGGTGTAGTGAACATCATCTTAAAGCAGAGTTATGAAGGTGCAAAGGTCGCTGCCAAGTATACCGAGCCCACGCAGGGGGGCGGAGAACAGTTAGATCTGTCTTACCTACAAGGCTTTAATACCGACAAGAGCCAAACCCTGTTAATGCTTGAATATAAGAAAGTTGAATCGATTCAAACTTATCAGCGTGATGACCTTTATAGCCCTGCTTACTATGAAAATGAAGACGGGATCCTTACGTGGGGCGCAGGTCCTTATGGCGATGCAACGCCTTCAAGTTGGTCTTCTAGAATTACCGATTACAGCAAGGTTTATCACGAAGATAAATACGTCAACCTTGATGAGCAGCAATGTAACGAGTTATTTGGTGATAAAGGCATTTACAGACCTGCGTACAAATATGATTGCTACTACGATAAGTATGCCGACCGTGGCTTAAAGTCTGCTTATGATCGTGTCAACTTAGTGCTGAACTCAACTTATGACTTAAATGATGATTGGCAGATCTACGGCATGATCAACGCATCTTACAAAGAGTCGACCAAGTACAAAGATGAAAAAGGTTTTGGCACTAGCATCTATCAAGATGAAGCGACCGGTGCGCTAAGTTATGACAAATATGAGTTTGAAGACGATAATCGCTTCTACCTTGCCCGTAGAATGGAAGAGTATCCAGGACCGCGTACCTATGATACCCAAAACACTAAGGCTGCTATCTCGTTTGGCGCCGACGGCACCATAGGTGAGTATGAACTAGATCTCTCTTGGTCGAGCAGCTACAACAAGTATGAAAAACAAAACCATCATATGGTGAGCGCCGATGCGCTGCTCGATATTGTCACCTTCGATCCAAACGATGCAGATCCATCAAAATGGTACCCACATAATGAGCTGACAACTGAACAAGCTAACATGTTAATTGCTGATTCAACCAAGAATTCAGATTCAAGCATGCATCAGTTTCAAGCCGTATTTACTGGCGACTTAATGGAATTACCAGCGGGTACAGCCGGCTTTGCAACCACGGCGGAGTGGGCGCGTGAAAGTTATGAAGACACCCTAGATGAGGTCACATCAAGCGGTGGCTTAATCGGAATGGGTGGTACAGGTGGTAAGGGCGACCGTGATCGTGTGGCCGTTGCCGGTGAATTACAAATCCCACTACTTGCCGACATCACAGGGGTTAAGTCTCTGGACCTTTCAGCAGCCCTTCGTTACGACCAATACTTGGATGACTCAGATGTAGGCGGCGCAACCACACCACAGGTTGGCCTATCTTATCGTCCAATTGATGAGGTCATGGTTCGTGCTAACTGGGGTAAGAGCTTTAGAGCGCCGGATATGCACCGCCTATATGCTGGCCGAACTATCGGCTTCGGTGGCACCGATTATCCGCATCCAACGATCCCTGATGAGATCTATGAAGATGATTACCGCTCAATTACTCAAGGTAATTTAAACCTTGAAGAGGAAAAGGGTGAATTCTGGAACTTAGGTTTCGTTGCCAATATTACCGACAGCGCAGATATTACTGTCGACTGGTGGAACATCGAGCTTGAAGGCGCAGTGAAAACTATCTCTACCGATGAGATGCTAGACGATCCTTCTTATTATCAGACGGGTAACTACAGCAGTTGTGAAGAGATGGATAGAGTCGGTTACCTGACTGAATACGATGACGATGGCATCGAAAACATCGCCTGTATGCGTAAGGGCCCTATCAACAGCGCCTATGAAGCATCAGAAGGTATCGATACCAGCTTCAACTATCAATTCCCTGAAACAGCTATTGGTGACTTTAAATTTAAAGTAGCCGCCTCTTACTTAATTAAGAAAGAGTACCAAGAGCGCGTCGATAGCGAGATTGAAGAGCAAACTGAAACCGATTACTTCCCTAAATGGAAAGGTAACGCAAGCTTGAGCTGGAACTATCAAGACTTCAGTGCAACCGTTGCTTATTACTACACAGGTGAAGCAAAAGGTGTCGATCTGTTCGAGTACCTAGATGAAAATGGTGATGATGTTGAATCGATGGAAACTGATACCTTAGATGCCTATCAAACAGTCAACATCACCTTAAGCTACTACGCACCGTGGAAAGGTCGCTTTACCGCAGGTGTTAAAAACCTCACCGATGAGATGCCACCTTTGTACGACGTGCGTAACGACAAGCACAATGACTGGCCTTTCTATGAAGATGACAACAGCAGCTATTCAAATACTGGTCGTAGCTTCTTCTTAGGTTATTCACAGAAGTTTTAACCTCGTTAACTCCCCAAACAAGTTGAAGTGAGTGTATTCAACTTGTTTGGGCGTAAATCTCCCTTAATAACGAGTTCTCAAGCGTCCATCTAATGGGCGCTTATTTTTAAAACAACCACCTCTGGTTCAGGAGATAAGAATGTCTCGAAATTCGCTCTTAGTGTATGCCCTGATAGCCATCTGTTACCCGCTATTTTTCAGCAATCAAGCCATGAGCAATAGCTACCAACTCCCCAGCAAGGCACTGCAAGATGTCGTAGAACAAACAAAAAATGTAAGCACTCGCTTATCCAGAGACAAGCAATGGTTGGCGGTATTAACTCCTAAGAAACATCTTTCAATCGACACCCTTGCACAAGATGAGCGCAAACTCGCTGGGCTTAGAGTATCACCAGACCTGTTGATCCCGAGCCGCATTAAGTACACCTACTTAAACATCGAACTCATTAACCTAACCCAGCTTAAATCAAGCGTAAAACCTGTCACCATAGCACTAGCCAACGGCATGCAGGTCGCCAATGTCGCCTTCTCCCCCGATAGCCAATATCTAAGCTATATCGGCCTAACAAAGCATAGCGCCGATCTATTTATTTATGATTTAGCCAAACAACAAAGCCACAAACTTAATCCTAGCCGCCTCAATGCCACACTGGGTTTAAAATATATCTGGCAAAACGACAGCAAGGGCGTATTCACTAACCTCGTAGTCGAGAGCGCCACGCAAGCTCAGACTCAAGCGGTAATCGCCCCTAACATAAGTGAAACCTCAGGCCAGAAAGCGCCACGCAGAACCTATCAAGATCTGCTCAAAAACCTACAAGATGAGCACGAGTTTTCAAATTTAACCACCAGCCAACTCAGCTTTATTGCACTCAATGGCGATGTCACCCCGATTGGTGAGCCCGCGATTAATATTAGCTATAGCCTGTCACCTAATGATAATTACCTAGTGGTAAAACGTATCGCCGCGCCTTTCTCATATATGGTTAAATACTATGACTTTGCGCAATCGGTAGAGCTCTTTAGCCGCTCGGGAGAAAAACTACGAACACTTGCCCACTTAGAGAGCGGTGAATATCGCCCTCCGGGAAGCGACTCGGTGCGAAAAGGTCCACGCATGATCCATTGGCGTAGCGATAAACCCGATACCCTCGCCTTTGTCAAAGCCCTCGATAATGGTGACAGTCGCGTCAAGGTTGCCTATCGCGATCAACTGCTGCAGCTCAGCGCTCCTTTTACTCAACAACCTACGCCGTTAACCAAAACGCCTTGGCGGATAAATAAAGTACAGTGGGGAGAGAAGAGTACTGCACTTATCACTGAGCGTCAGTCCGACAAGAAGCAGATGCGTGTGAGCCTTTTGGATACCTCAATAAACAGTGATAAAACCTTGTATCTCTGGTATCAAAAGGCTATCCGCGATACCTACAACGCCCCCGGTAACCTCTATCGACAAAGCGCTAAACTTGATGGACAAAGCCTAGGTCGAGTCTACAAGCTAGATAACAATAGCCTACTACATTACGGCCTTGGTGCATCACCTGAGGGCTATCAGCCATTCTTAAAGTCATCGGCACTCAGCGCTAATAAAAAGAACCACAGTATAGACAAGCCAGTAACCCTTTGGCAGTCCTCAACAGAGCAATTAGAAAGCGTTAAATATATTGTAAAGCTTGAGCCGCTGACACTTATCATCAGTAGGCAGACCTCAGATACGCCATCGCACTTAGTGATGTTAGAGGTGGAGTCCGGTAACGAGCAAGTGCTGTATCAAAGCCAACATAAGCTCGAGGCTTACAAAGGCATGACTAGGCGGTTAGTCAATTATACCCGTGATGACGGCCTGCCTTTATCAGGCGTGTTATACCTCCCCGCTAATTACCGCTCTGAAGATGGGCCACTGCCAGTACTCATGTGGGCTTACCCCCGCGAATACAAAAATGCGGAGGTTGCCAGTCAGGTTAACTATTCACCCAATCAATACAATCAAATTAGCGCTAAGGGCCCCGTTGCCTTCACAGCCAAAGGTTTTGCCATCTTCGATAAGGTTGCCATGCCCATTGTTGGCGAAGGTAAAGAGAAACCCAACGATAGTTTCCGCCATCAGTTAGTCGCCAACGCCAAAGCTGCAATCGATACCTTAGTGGAGATGGGGGTAGCCGACAGGGACCGGGTTGCCATAGGAGGTCACTCCTATGGTGCCTTTATGGTGGCAAACTTGCTTGCGCATTCAGATCTGTTTGCCGCAGGGATTGCCCGAAGTGGCGCCTATAACCGCACCTTAACTCCCTTTGGTTTTCAGCATGAAAAACGTAACTTCTGGGAAGCCCCTAGCCTCTACCAACAGATATCGCCCTTTACCCATGCTGACAAAATTGATGAACCATTATTACTGATGCATGGCGAGATGGACTCAAATTCCGGCACTTATCCCATGCAGTCTGCCAGGCTGTTTAAAGCAATAAGAGGGCTTGGAGGGCAAGCTCGCCTAGTCACCTTCCCTTATGAGAGCCATAGCTATAAGGCTAAAGAATCAATTATGCATATGTTGTGGGAACAAGAAAGCTGGCTAGAGCAATACCTAAAAAGCCCAGCGCTTACCAGAGGCAGCGCTCACTTTACGCCAAACCTGCCTGATAAAACACAAGTGACATTCCATTAATAACGCCTGCGGCTAACTGAGTTAGCCAGCGGTTTTTTGAACATTAAGGGTAGCCAGAACATGACTCACTTAACCTCGATTGTTGGTTTCTCGGCAATTTTCTCCAGCCTGCTTTGCGCCAGTTTATGGAGCCCCGCCCTCTTAAGTAAAGAGGCTGCAGCAGGCACGGATGATCCTTTTGCGCCAATTATCGTGGCCGAATACCTACCAAAAAATATCATCTATCTGATTGGTGACGGTATGGGGCCAGCTTATACCAGCGCCTATCGCTACTACAACGATAACCCACAAACTCAAAGAGTCGAGAAGACAATCTTCGATAAGCTGTTAGTCGGGATGTCGAGTACCTACCCTGATGACAACACTTATGTCACCGACTCCGCGGCGGCGGCTACCGCGCTAGCCACCAGCTATAAAAGCTATAACGGCGCGATTTCAGTAGACCATCAAGGAGGGGCTTTCCCCACACTGCTGGAGATGGCGAAAGCGCAGAGGAAAACCACTGCAATTGTGGTCACGTCCCAGATTAACCACGCCACCCCTGCCAGCTTTTTAGCCCATAATGAAAGCCGAAGAAACTACGATCAGATTGCCGATAGCTATTTAACTAACCTTATCGACAAGCGCCCCGTTGCCGATCTCATGCTAGGCGGCGGCGCCCAATACTTCGCTCGCGATGATCGGGACCTGACCATAGAGTTTCAAGAGTATGGCTACCAGTATATCGACAGCCTAAGCGATTTAAACAGTATCGAAAAACTGCCTGCCTTAGGCCTATTCGCCCCCAAGGGGTTGCCTAGCACCCTAGAAAGTCAGGACCCTCTGCACCTCACGACTATGACCCGAAAAGCCTTAGCCTTACTATCGGCTCAAGACGCACCCTTTGTGATGCTGGTAGAGGCCAGCCAAATAGATTGGTGTGGACATAGTAATGATATTGTTTGCGCGATGAATGAAATGCATGACTTTGCTAATACTTTGAGCCTAGTAAAGCACTATGTCGATACCCACCCTGACACCTTACTCATTGCTACGGCCGATCACTCGACTGGCGGGCTAACTCTAGGACGAGACGGGACTTACCAATGGCAAGGTCAATTACTGCATCAGGTTCACTCGCTGCCTATCTCCATCGCAAAACAAATTGTGGAGACGCCTGAAGTCCTCAATGATTTACCTAGCTTCACACATTTTATTAGACCCCATATCAGCATTGATATTCAGCCCAAAAAACTCGAATTCCTGCGCAGCCGGCTTAACAGTCTCCTCTCGCATCATGAGCCCACAAAAGAGCTTGCAGACATTCTTAAACAAGTAATTGATAAGCTGACCTATACTGGATGGACTACAGGAGGCCATGATGCTATCGATGTGCCAATTTATGCCTATGGTAAAGGTGCACTGTACTTCAGGGGGCATAAAGACAATACCGAAATAGCCGCCACCTTAATTCAGATGGTGCAAGACGAACGCTATAAGGTTCAGTAACGCTCTCAATACACTAGGTTGTAGCAACAATAAATTTCATTTTATAACTGTTTACTTCTTTGTTTAGTAAGGCATAAAGTAAGTTTGTCTTATATTGACAGTCGGCAGCCTACTTACTGCCAATGGAATGATGCAAACTCAAGGAACTGTTTTATGAATATAAACCAAAAAATGACTGCCGAATTTATCGGTACACTTTGGCTTGTCTTAGGGGGTTGTGGTAGCGCCGTCTTAGCCGCAGCTTTTCCAGAAGTTGGGATCGGCCTACTCGGTGTGGCATTTGCGTTCGGTTTGACCGTCCTCACCATGGCATTTGCCGTAGGCCATATCTCGGGATGCCATTTAAACCCAGCAGTTTCAATTGGCCTATGGGCAGGCGGACGCTTTCCTGCATCAGAATTGCTTCCCTATATTATCGCTCAGGTGGCCGGTGGTATCGCTGGCGCTGGGATCTTATATCTGATCGCATCTGGACAAGATGGCTTTAGTCTATCGGCAGGCTTTGCCTCAAACGGCTATGGCGAGCACTCACCAGGAGGCTATAGCTTAACGGCGGCGCTGATTTGTGAAATCGTGATGACCTTGTTCTTTTTACTGATCATTCTTGGTGCTACCGACTCACGCGCGCCAAAAGGTTTTGCGCCTATCGCCATTGGCTTAGGGCTAACATTAATCCACTTAATCAGCATTCCAGTCACCAATACCTCGGTAAACCCAGCTCGCAGCACCGGACCAGCACTCTTTGTCGGTGACTGGGCCGTTTCACAACTTTGGCTATTTTGGCTTGCGCCAATTGTCGGTGCGATTCTCGCAGGGCTAATTTATAAAGTCTTCGACGCTAAAGATTAATTGTCAAAATAGATAAACAGAGCCAAATTAGGCTCTGTTTTCTTTTTCAATAGTCAGCTTGGTGCTATTATCCGTCTAATCGGCGCGTTCTCCTTGTTTCAAGGCTCGCCACATTTAAATTTAAGAGATGTATACCATGAGCAACAAAAACAAAAGCCTTAAACAAATCACTGAGATGACGCCAGAGTCTCGCTACGACTACCTAGTTGAGCAAGTTAAAGAAAATAAGACTCTATGGTCATTACAAGATTTAGACGGCTGCGTAATGCTGACCACCGAAGAGGAAGACTGCATTCCTATGTGGCCAACTGAAGAAGCTGCTGCACTTTGGGCTGTTGATGACTGGCAAGACTGCCAAGCATTAGCGATTCCAGTTGACGAGTGGCTAGAGCGTTGGGTACCTGGTATGCAAGACGATGACCTTTTCGTTGCCGTATTCCCAGTACAAGACGACTTAGGCGTAGTGATCCCGCCACACGAGCTAGAAGAGCGTCTAACGCCTAAGCAACGTCACTAATTTTATGCTAGAAAATTACAGCTAACACCTCTGTGTTAGCTGTAATCGCATCATTGCCTGCTGTATAAAGACAATAAAAGAGAATAACAAGTGGATACCAAAAACTCAGCCACAGCTCCCAGTACGCCAAGCAAAGTTCCCATGCCTAAACGACTCATCGCACTATTGATATTTTTTGTGGCGATTTCTGTCAGCGGATTAATCGCTAAGCAGGGGGTACTATTTTGTATTCTGACGCTATTTATGGTCCTTGCCATCATTGGTAAACAAAAGGCAGGTCTCATAATGCTGCGGGTTTATACTGGCTTACAATTAGTTATTGTCAGCATTATGCCACTGGTCCTTTATGACCCAGACAATATGGTCGCATCTGGGCCATCTAACTTCGCTATCGGCAGCTTTAAGGCGCAGCTTCCTGACTGGTTGGTATTTGGTATTTTGATTTTATTGGCGATAGTACAGGTTTGGATTGCCTTTAACCGCAAGGTGGGCCAGTACTTTAATCGCGAGTTTAACCTCAACATTATGCGTTGAGTCCAGTTCTACTCTTGAATGTACAGATATAAAAAAAGCCGTCATTAGACGGCTTTTTTACTTCATCAGCTCTACCTTATGCCAGGTTAAACAGAGAAGCTTGCACCACAACCACATGTGGTCGTTGCATTTGGATTCTTAACGAAGAAACGTGAACCTTCAAGGCCTGAAGTGTAATCCACTTCGCCACCAACAAGGTATTGCAGGCTCATTGGGTCAACAACCAACTGAACACCTTGCTTCTCTACAGTAAAGTCACCTTCGTTAACCTTTTCATCGAAAGTAAAACCATACTGGAAACCTGAGCAACCGCCACCCGTTACGTACACTCGTAACTTAAGTGCCTCATTTTCTTCCTCTTCGAGCAAGGTTTTTACTTTTGAAGCCGCCGCATCGGTGAAACGGATTGGCAAAGCATCTTCAGCTTGTTCAGTCATTACTACCTCTTACTTCTGTTTGCTGTGCAGAATTATCTAATACCTGAGTGTTTTGTTCAAGTAATATGCCCTGCTCTTTTTCATCCACAAGTAAATCTTGTGCACTATATTCCTGTTCAGTTTGCGAACCTTTGGTCCAACGACTCGTAGGTACTATCACTTTGGCCTTCACTCTAGACAAGCTAAAGCCCTCAGGCAATGTAAATTCGCCCTCTAGCACCTGAAAATACCTAAATTTAAATTTAAATGAGGCATCACTCAAATCTGATAACTTGAGGCTAACCGTTTTGCCATCTTGCAAACCAACCAATGTGATTTCGCTGCGTCCTGCCAAAGAACGCTTACGTTTTTCTAGTTGAGTGAGCACTAACTTAACTCTGTACTGACGTGGCTCTATACTAGGCTCTAGCTCTAATGCATTGATGGCCACGCCGTCAGCATTGTTTTCTGGTGCCATAACGCTGCGGTAAAATGCCAGCTCACGTTCCAACTCTTTCTGCTTAGCATTTTGCTCAACAAACATCGCCTGCATATTGGTGTTCGCTTCACGCTCTAACGCCAACTCAATATTACGGGCCGCCAGAGTCTGTGCTTGCTGTTGCAGCTCTTGTACATAGCGCTCGCTGTTATCAACTTTAGCCTCTACTTTTGGCAGGAAACGCGCCTTGGCCACATCGTAAATGAGTGCGCCCAACGCAAAGGCGACTAGGAGTAAAAGTAATAAATAGACACTTGAGGGTCTAATTTGTCGCTCAATCACTTGCAAGCGATCGAGCCAACGATGATAATTTGGCATTAAGTAACAGCCCCTTAATAAAAAATCTCACATTTTGAAATCAATGTGACAAACATAAATTTTGGAAATTTCTGTGCATCAAATCATTGCGAAGAAGCGAGAGCAATTTCAAAAGTACCTACATAGCGACCTTAAAGATACGCTTTCTCAGTCTAAGGTCAGTGTACAGTTATGTTTGCTCGCGTTGCTTTTTGCACTGTTTGCATCCGGTGTCATTGTTCTTTTTAGATTATTACTGGTCTGGTGCGACACCGTCACCAAAACCCAAGAGCTGAATTTTACGGACATCATCGATGACTGGCGAGTATTATTACCGCTTTTCGGCTCCTTTTTAATCTGGGGCGTCGCAAAAATGGGATCTCAGCGCTATAAACGCATGGGCATCGCCTATGTGATCCACAGAATGAAACTGCATTATGGCAAGATCCCGCTGCAGTCTGCCCCCGGTCAATTTTTCCAAGCTTTATTTGCCCTTGCCACTAACTTCTCAGTAGGACGAGAAGGCCCTGCAATCCATTTAGGTGCCGTTAGTGCCAGTGTATTAGCTGAGAAATTTAAGCTCCCCGACAACAGTGTCCGCGTCATGTGTGCCAGTGGTATCGCCGCCGGAATCGCCGCCATTTTTAACGCGCCACTCGCCGCGGTGATTTTCGTTTTCGAGGTCGTGCTTAGAGAGTACAAGATCCATTATTTTTTTCCGGTTATGATCTCAGCCATTTGTGGTGCCCTTAGCAGCCAGCTTATGTTCGGCGATGTACATGAGTTAGATCAAATTGGTGTGGCAGCCATTCCACTCAGTCAATACCCACTACTTGCAATATTTGGTGTAATACTTGGCTGTATTGCGGCATTATTTAATACCACCTTACTTAAAGTGACAGCTATTGGACAACACTGGCCACTGATTAATCGCTTACTGCTTGCTGGTGCCGTTACCACCTTAGTCGGTCTAGTATTACCGCAAGCGATTGGCAGTGGTGAACTCGCCATTGCCGAGACCATTAATCAGCATCCTAGTATTTTGTTCTTAAGCGCGATTTTAATCGGCAAGATAATCGCCACCATCGCTGCCATCGGCCTAGGTATTCCAGGCGGACTGATTGGCCCACTCTATGGAATTGGTGCTTTACTCGGCACCATCTTGGCCTTAATTAGCGCCTTATTGTTTCCAAGTATTGCTCCTTATATTGGTCTTTATACCATTATCGGCATGACAGGCATGATGGGGGTTTGTTTAAGCGCTCCTCTAGCAGCACTCGTGGCACTTATTGAGTTAACCAATAACGCCTCGATAATTTTACCCTCCATGTTCGTGGTGATCCCGGCCTTCTTGATTGCTCATCAAGGCTTTAAGACCAAGTCTATATTCTTCAAACAGCTCGAAATAATGGGACTAGGCTATAAAGTTGCGCCAGTAAACCTTGGACTACAGAAAGTCGGCGTACGCCACATTATGGATAAGCGTTTTGTGATTGTCGGTGATAATGACGAACTATTACTAGAGGTGCTTAAGCGCGCAGAAGGCCGCTCGGTGCTCGTTAGAAATACTCAAGGCAAAGTGGAAATGTTGCAGCTTGAGCTACAAGTCAGAGATGAGGACACGACCTTGACTCGCCACCGTATTCAAGGGCTACCTGATACCGCAACCCTTAATGAAGTGTATGCCATTCTTTCGAAAGAACGTCGAGGTGAGGTCTATATCTATCAAAAATCGAGTAAACAGATTGTTGGCGTAATAAATTGGGTCTCTTTACAAAAAGAGATCCGTTCTGGACAAGTGTAAACTTATGCTTTAACTAAGCGAATTTGGTTAAGCTAACTTGATTAAGCTCAAGATTAGCCCTACTAGACAAGTGGCTTTTCACCTGTTAGGCATATTTTCCCATCTGATAAACAAGCTTTTACAATCTGAGAAACCAGTTTTTCGTCCAATAGGCAGCCAATCTTTTTCATCGAACGCGATTCATTTTAATGTATTACTCAAAATAACCATGCTGGCCCCAAATGGCCTTAAGCACTTTTGAAACAATTACCAACTCAGCCTTATCATCTTTAACATATGCGATAAAATCCCATATGCATCACTAATAGATTGCAGAAACAAGCATTCATATCGGCGAGTTAACAAACAAGAACATCAGCATTTAGAACCTGACGACTCGCCCCCCCTCACCTCCCAGCGCCAGCCAAGTGGTGAAATAACGAGCTACCCACACAAAAAAACGAATTCCCATCAAATACAAAACCAGTGAACAATAATAAATCAACAATCACCGCACAACTGCGCTCACTTGTACTTCCAACTGCGAATGGTATCAAAAACCAACAAAGCGTCTACTTTTTCGGCGTTTTCACAACTTTTTAGATTTTTTCACAGGCTTATCATCACACTTTTAGGTAGTTTTACGAACTCAAACACTTTCATTTACGAATAACGATAATGAAGTACTCGAGAGTGTTGATAAATAAAAGTTGCAAGGACGTAACCTGGTGCAATCACCAAAGAGCGTGATGCAAGGGTCAGGCTAATTTCCAAGGGTTCGCTTAACCAAACGTAAACAACATCATCCCGATAAGGGCACACAATGAGTGTATTAAATAATAAATTAGCAGCGCTAGTCGTGCTCTCAGCATCAGTACTTGGCTTTAGCAGTCAAGCCGTTGCAGAGAACTATAAGCAGCTGCTCAACATGTGTATTGCTTGCCACGGAGTCGACGGAAGTAACGAGTTCGATTCGATCCCAAATTTAAAGGGACAAAACGCAGCATACATGGTTGGACAACTAAAAAACTTTAAAGCAGACAAACGCCAAGATAAGACGATGAGTAAAGTCGCCAAACTGTTAACCGAAGAACAGATGCAGGCAATGGCGGAATATTTTAATACGGGTAAGGAACAAGACTAATGGCTATCGATAGACGTAATTTTTTAAAGGGCGCAGCAGCGACCTCAGTAACAGCCATGCTGCCACTTAACTGGGCCTTTGCATCAAATCGCCCTGCTGGTATTGAGCCAATGGACGTATCTGCTGTTAAGTGGAAAAACGTTGATGACTTACCAAGCCATTTTAAAGTGCTTAACTCAAGCCCACTAAACGCATTCCCACCAGAGCACTTACTTGCTCCAGTTAAGACACCGGCCGATGTAGCCTTTATCCGTTGGAACGGACAGATGCCGGAGTTTGACAAAATTGATCCAGATACTTGGGAATTTACCGTAGACGGTGAGTCAATTGAAACCCCAAAGACCTACACCATTGCCGAACTAAAAAAGAAATTCAAAACTCACACTCAGCAACTTGTGCTTGAGTGTGGTGGTAACAGCCGTGAAAACTTCTACCCAAATGCGAAAGGTAACCAGTGGAGTAACACTGCGGTATTCTGCGCTGAGTGGACCGGTGTATTAATTAAAGACGTACTGGCTGATTGTGGCGTGAAGAGTGATGCAGTTTATACCGCTCACTATGGCGCAGATAAGCACATCAGCGGTAAAGGCGCAGCCATATCTCGCGGCGTACCAATCGATGCTGCTATGAATGAGAATGGCATGATTGCTTGGGGCATGAACGGCGAAGATATCCCTTACATGCACGGTTACCCACTACGTATTGTATTTGGCGGTCGTCCTGGTTCAGTTTCACAAAAATGTGCAACCGGTATGGGCGTGAGAGATCGCGTTCACGACGGTAAGAAGATGGGCGCTCCAGCTTACCAAGTACCTAAGTTCCCTGTTGCACCGGGTGAGAAAGTCGACAACAAAGACTTTAAGATCATCGAAGAGATGATTGTAAAGTCGCTAATCACTGCACCACAAACGGGCAGCGAAATGGCACTAGGCAAGACTCTTTCTGTAAGCGGTCACGCTTGGGCTGGTATGCGCGATGTCGCTAAAGTTGAAGTCAGCTACGACTACGGCACAACTTGGCAAACAGCGGCATTAACTAAGCCTGTAAACCCAACAGCATGGCAGCAGTGGAATATCGATCTTAAGCTTCCACAGGCTGGTTACTATGAAATTTGGGCTCGCGCAACTGATACCAAGGGTGATACTCAGCCTATGGTTCAGCCACAGTGGAACCCTAAAGGCTACCTATTTAACGGCTGTCACCGAGTGGCAGTAAGGGTCGTATAATGACAAAGACTCTGTTTACGGCAGGCTTGCTTGCCTTAAGTTACCTCTCTCCTGCTATGGCTGCAGATGCAGGCAAAAGCTATCCGGTAGACCCAGTGTCAGGCCTTATCATGGCACCGGGCTGGGAAATGGTTAACTATCAGTGTAACGCCTGCCATACCACGCTGATTATCCCGCAAAACAAGGGCAATCGTGAAGTTTGGCGCGATACTATTCAGTGGATGGTGGATACCCAGGGCTTGTGGGACCTATCTGATACTTGGGATCCCGTGCTCGACTACCTCTCGACTTATTATGATGAGACGGGAATCGACATGAAGATCTTTAGACGTAAGCCTTTAGATAGTGACCAAATGCCACCAATGCCAACACCAAGCAAGGAAGGTTAAGATGCGTAATGGTTTAATTAAACAAGTCTTAGCAACTAGCTTGATATGGGCAACGACAACGCTAGCCACAGTTCAAGCTGAGTCTGATACATCCTTTAAAGATACCCTAGCGGTACAAGGATTAAAGCTTGAGGCTAGCGCCTTGAACTATCAAGCAGATGTGAGTAAAGGCGAAGCCTTAGCTAACCAACGCTGCATTGCTTGTCATGGCGATGCCATGCTGGGCATGATGAAGACTTACCCAGATCTTAAGGGGCAAAAAGCCGCTTACCTATTTAAGCAGCTGGTTGATTTTAAGCGTGGCGATCGCAGCGATCCGCTAATGCAAGGTCAGGCTGGCATGTTGTCTGAAAATGAAATGAAAGACATCGCTTACTACTACTCTACGCAAACCGCGTCGGATTTAAGTAAGTAGCCTTAAGCTCATATGATAAGTAGCCTTTAGCGCATATGATCAATCTGCCCTAAGCATTAATGATTAAGGCCCTGATAATCTAATTATTTGGGCCTTTTTGCTTAACGTCACTAGTATCTGCGCAAAGACCCATTCCCACTGGTGTCGATTTACAATTCCATAACAACCTCCAGATATAGTAAGATGACACTTTAGCTTCTTAGCGCTACCTCTAAAGGACTGCTTATGCTCAAGAAACCTCAGACTCTTATCGCCCTAACCTTGCTCGCAGCCCTATTAATTTTTTATGCCGCTAACTCTCAGTTTAATCCTGAAAGTGACACGCTAGTCATTAAACAAGCCCCCAAAACTGTTGCTGCCGATCTTGCCACTCCCCCAGGCTCAGACGAGACACAAACCAGCTTTATTAAAATCTCTGACGAGCGCCCAACCAAAACAGCTAAAGATGTTCGTATCGACTCTCTCGACGAGCTAATGGCGCTATTTGACTCTCTCAACTACACCACTAAAAGTTGGCAAGAAGGCAATCGCGAAGTGCCGAGACTGACCTTTGAGTCAGTCAGTGAACGCTGGCAAAAAACCTCGAATCAAATCCCTGTACAACAGAAAAAGATGGTGTTTTTCCGTTTACTGGCACCACTTATATTAGTTGCCAATGAGAATATTCTTTTGGAGCGTCGCCTGATTGAATCGGCGCCATTAGACGATGTGGTTTTACAAAAAATTGCCAAAAAATACAAAATCACCAAGGATGCTGATACGCCACTCACCGAACAACAGAGACAGACTTTGTTAGAAGAGGTCGATATCATGCCGCCCTCACTTGTTCTTGCACAAGCTGCAGAAGAAAGTGGCTGGGCGACGTCACGGTTTACCGTTGAGGGCAATGCATTTTTTGGTCAGTGGGACTTTAGCGGTAAGGGCATGATCCCTAAACAACAACGCAAAGAGTTAGGTAACTATGGTTTAGCCCGTTTCGATACGCCGCTGGCATCTGTTGAAGGCTATATGCTTAACCTCAATACTAATAATGCCTATAAAAAATTAAGAGAGTTACGGGCAAGCCTGCGTGCTGAGAATAAACCCATCACGGGCTTAGAGCTTGCAGGAACCTTAGATAAGTATTCCGAACGAGGCCAAGCCTATATCGATGGGATCAGGCAGATGATCAGTTATAACAAATTAGATCAAGTCGATGAAGCCTACTTAAGCGATGCGGCTCCGCTACACCTAATACCAAGGCCAGACTAATCTAAAAGCCCCAGTACCTCGGCGCAGCCTCAATAGTGGAAGCGCCTTATTGCTTTTAGTCTTCAATAAACTTCAAGCCCAAATACAAGTCAGGATACAAAGCGAAACAGGTGTAAACAACTGCAGACCAAACAACATCCCACCACTAGACAGTTAACCCAGCCACAACAAATGCAGAGATCCAAATCACAACTCTTCGTATTCGCATTTATTTATTGGAACTGACCATGGACACAGTTCATACATACACCTTACCCTATAAACACTAATAATTATCATTTACAAAGTTAGTGGCTAAACACGATTAGGAGGTTTTTCCAAAGGAAGGAAACATAGATATAACAGTGTTTCCACTTAAACGGGATTACTCATGCAGTTTAAGAACTCCATTATTGCGCTATCAATTTCAGCCGCTATCTTTCCAACTTTAGCCGTCGCACAAGACAGCGATATCGAAGTCATTACCGTGACCGCTAGCCGAATGGATAAGCCCGTCAGCGCGATTCCTAACACGGTAACCATCATCGACCAAGAGCAGCTAAATGAACAACTTAGAACGACTCAAGACCTTTCAACCATCATAGGTAATCTGGCTCCGAGCTTTTCCCCTAGCCGCCAAAAAATGAGCAACACTGGCGAGACTCTGCGAGGTCGCACTCCGTTGATTATGATTGACGGTGTACCACAGTCTAACCCACTTCGAAGCGGTGGTCGCTCAGGTCAAACCATCGATCCCGCCATGATCGAACGAATTGAAATTATCCATGGCGCCAACGCGATGCACGGTCTAGGTGCCCAAGGCGGGATTATCAACTACATCACTAAAAAACCCAGTGGCGATAACGAGCACCACGTCAGCTTCGATGTCACAGTGCCCAACAATCTTGAATCCGATGGAGTGAGTTTTGGTACCAGTTATAGCTTCTCTGGTGAGTCAGAGCATTTAGATATGATAGGTGCTGTCAGTTATCGCAATAACGGCGTTTATTACGATGCTAACGATGAAATGATTGGTGTCGATACCACCCAAGGCGAATCGATGGATAGCCAAAGCATGGATTTTTTCATCAAACTTGGCCATGACTTTGACAACTCTCGTCTTGAGTTGATGGTCAACCATTACAATATGGAAAATAACGGCGACTACATGGCTGTTAAAGGCGACAAAGAGAACAACATCCCGACTGGAGCTATTAAGCAAGAACAGCCTTGGGACGCCGCTAATAACCAAGTCACCACCACCAGCTTAACCTATACCCATGAAGATATTGCTGGCCAACAGTTAAACCTGCAATTTTTTAATCAAAACTTCGAAGCTGTCTATGGCGGAGGTTGTTGGTCTGACTTTTATGATCCAAGCATGGAAGGTAGCGATCAAGTAACTGTATGTGGCACGGGTGAAAACGGCGAGTCGCTTTACTACGAGCAGTCACGTAACAAGTCAGTAAAATGGGGCATGAAGGCCTCTATGATGGCGAGCAATATAGCAGACTCGGGCGTGAATATCGCCTATGGCTTAGATGTGTTCCGTGACACCACAGAGCAAGATATGGTGATGAGTGGCGTTTCTTGGGTGCCTGAAAGTACCTATGACAATATCGCGCCATTTGCGCAAATTGATTATGACCTTATTGAAAACCTAACCCTTTCCGGCGGATTACGTTATGAGTACGCAAAACTGAACGTCGATGATTACAAGACCATGTACGGTTACGGCAATAAGTACGTTGAAGGTGGCAGCCCTGACTTTAATGAGACGCTATTTAATATTGGTGCCTCTTATAAAATAACCCCAGCTCTACGGGTTTATACCAGTTTTAATCAGGGTTTTGGTATGCCAGATGTAGGCCGAGTATTGCGTGACGGTGACAACTTCCAAGGTCCGAACCCAAGTATCGAAGATACCTTGGCTCTCGATCCTATCGTGACCGATAACATTGAGTTCGGTGCTGACTATCAAGGCGAATACTTCAGCTCAAAGATCGCCTACTACCGTTCATCGAGTGACTATGGTGCACGTATGGTCGATAAGGGAGATGGCAGTGGCTCGTTCGTGATTAAACGCGAGAAGAGTTTAATCGAAGGGATTGAAGCCAGCGTAACAGCCTACATAGGAAGCAATGACGACCTTGGTATCAACCTTGCGATTCAAAACGGTGAGTACGACTCCAATGACGACCAAAAGGTAGATACCGATCTCGATGGCGCCAACATTTCGCCTAACCGCATCAACCTGTTCTGGAATCATAACTTCGATAATGATATCTCGACTCGTATTCAGGCTAACTTCTACATGGATAAAGACTTTAAAGACGAAAATAACCATGTCTATGCCAGCTTCGATGGCTACACCACTGTCGATGCGTCAATCGCTATCCCTGTTTACGATGGCACCCTGAGTATCGGCATTCAAAACCTATTGAATGAAGACTATTACACTTATTACTCGCAGACTGTAGGCAAAGATACTCGTTATTTTAAAGGCATGGGGCGCACTGCGACTGTGGGCTTTAGTCTGCCGTTCTAATCGCGCTTATCGTATTAGTCTAAAAAGCTAACCAATAAAAAAGCCGTCGGCGTAATACGCTAACGGCTTTTTTGTGTTCGATTCAGCTGTGACTAATTTTTAGCTTTACGTAAATAAGGCATTAACAACAGCATGATACCGACAAGCAAGAATGGAATACTCAACAGCTGACCTGCGCTGAATGTCCACGTATCGGCGTATACTGCTTGCTTGACCTTCACCATCTCAATCAGGAAGCGCGAGCTAAATACTAACACTAGGAATAAACCGAAGATGGCGCCATGTTTTTGCTTCATATCGGTGAGCTTATAGATAGCCCAAAGCAGGATGAAGATAGATAAGTAAGCGATCGCCTCATATAACTGCGCGGGATGTCTCGGCAACATATCGACACGCTCGAACACAATCGCCCAAGGCACAGTGCTTGGTAGCCCCAGAATTTCTGAGTTGACAAAATTTGCCATACGAACGAAGAAGCCAAATATCGCCGTCGCAATCGCTAAACGGTCTAACAAGAATAGGAAAGGCAATTTCACCTGACGCTGATAATAGTACAGAGCTAAAATCGCACCTAAGCCACCACCATGACTAGCTAAACCACCTTCCCAAATAGCCAAGATTTTTAGCGGGTGACTAAAGTAATAAGCTGGGTCGTAGAAAAGACAATGCGCCAAGCGCGCACCGACGATAATTCCCACCACGCAGTACATCAAAAGATTGTCTAACGACTCGACCGGTAAACTCTCTTTAATATAAATGCGTTTCATCACCTGAAAGCCTGACGCAATCGCCAGTGCAAACAAGATGCCGTACCAATGTACTTTTAACCCCATTACGTTTATCGCGACAGGATCAATATTCCAAATAAAATGCTCCAAACTAAGCCTTCCAAATCGGTTGTTTTGAATCGAAAAAATGATAACTCATGCGCAGTTTTACGCGTCACTTGGCCTTTTGGCAAGGTTTTAGCGAAATTTGCGGCAACAGAATGTTTCTGTCATCACCTATTAGCAAAAATCTAGATAATTTAATCCAATGTTCTGTACTTGTTATATTTATCTGCCCATTAGATTCTGCTATAGTGCCGCCTCAGCCACCCTACATAAATTTGGGCTATAGCCTTGCTATAACGCCCCTCAGAAATTGGAAATATAGGCTGATGACTCAGTTTCAAGGTTCGCACATCCTTTCGGTAAACCAACTTGACTTGGAAGCCGTTGAAAAAGTTTTTTCTGTTGCTACCCGCATGACTCCCTATGCTTTACGACAAAAACGCACCACTGTTTTAGATGGCGCGGTTTTAGGGAACCTGTTTTTTGAGCCTAGCACTCGTACGCGTGTCAGCTTTGCCAGTGCCTTTAGTTTACTGGGCGGCCGAGTTAACGAAACCGTGGGCATGGCGTCTTCATCATTGTCTAAAGGCGAATCACTTTACGATACCGCCCGCGTACTATCGAGCTACTCTGATGTAATTGCTATGCGTCACCCAGACTCGTTCTCGGTGCGTGACTTTGCTAAAGGCAGCCGCGTTCCAGTTATCAATGGCGGAGATGGTGCTAACGAGCACCCTACTCAGGCGCTACTCGACCTATTTACCATTCAAAAAGAACTCGCTGCCGGTGGCCGTGATATTAGCGGTATGAATATCGCTATGGTTGGCGATTTGAAATTTGGCCGCACAGTTCACTCGCTTTCTCGTCTGTTATGCATGTATAAAGATGTCAGCTTCACACTCGTATCACCAAAAGAGCTAGCAATGCCTGACTCTGTGATCAGTGACATTGAAAATGCTGGCCATAAGATCACAATAACAGACCAACTTGAAGGCAATTTAGATCGCGCTGATATACTCTATCTGACACGTATTCAAGAAGAACGCTTCCCCTCTCAAGAAGAAGCGAACAAATACCGTGGTAAGTTCCGTTTAAACCAAAGTATTTATACACAGCATTGCAAATCAAACACAGTGATCATGCACCCGCTGCCACGTGATTCGCGTGAGCAAGCAAACGAATTGGACAATGATCTTAACGATCATCCAAATCTGGCTATCTTTAGACAGGCTGATAATGGCTTGCTGATCCGCATGGCACTGTTTGCACTGACGTTAGGCGTTGATGCTCAACTTGAGCAATACGAACGCCCAGTTAATTGGTATTCACGAAAGGCTGATTTCTAAGTCGGCTACAAATTTAAGGATTAAAAATGACTCGTTCTGACGAACTATTTGAACAGGCTAAAAAGACCATCCCAGGTGGCGTAAACTCTCCAGTACGTGCATTTTCTGGTGTAGGTGGATCACCACGCTTTATCGAAAAAGCTGATGGCGCTTATATTTTTGACGCAGATGGCAAAAAATATATCGACTACGTTGGTTCTTGGGGCCCAATGATTTTAGGCCACAATCACCCTAAAATTCGTGAAGCGGTATTAAAAGCTGTTGAAAATGGCCTATCTTTTGGCGCACCAACTGAACTTGAAGTCACTATGGCTGAAAAAGTTATCGAAATGGTTCCTTCAATGGAACAAGTTCGTATGGTGAGCTCTGGTACTGAAGCGACAATGAGTGCTATTCGTTTAGCACGTGGTTTCACTAACCGTGACAAAATCCTTAAGTTTGAAGGCTGCTACCACGGCCACGCTGACTGCTTGCTTGTAAAAGCCGGTTCTGGTGCGCTAACGCTTGGCCAACCAAGCTCTCCAGGTATTCCTGAAGATTTTGCGAAGCACACGCTAACAGCAACTTACAACGATCTAGAGTCTGTTAAGACTATCTTCGAGCAATACCCAGAAGAGATCTCTTGTATCATCATCGAGCCTGTTGCAGGCAACATGAACTGTATCCCGCCAATCGACGGTTTCTTACAGGGTCTACGTGCTATCTGTGATCAGTACGGCGCACTAATGATTATCGACGAAGTAATGACAGGTTTCCGCGTTTCTAAAAGCGGTGCACAGGGTCACTACGGCGTTACGCCAGATCTAACAACACTGGGTAAAGTTATCGGTGGCGGTATGCCAGTCGGTGCTTTCGGTGGTCGTAAAGATGTCATGCAATTTATTGCGCCAACAGGCCCTGTTTACCAAGCAGGTACGCTGTCTGGTAACCCAATTGCAATGTCTGCAGGTCTTGCACAGATGGAAGCGCTTTGTGAAGAAGGCGTATACGAGCAACTAGCTGCTAAGACTCAGTATATTGCTGAAGGCTTTAAAGCTGCAGCTAACAAGCACGGCATTCCAATGGCAATCAACTACGTTGGCGGCATGTTCGGTTTCTTCTTCACAAGCGAAGAAACGGTAACTAACTTTGCTCAAGTGACTAAGTGTGACACAGCACTATTTGCTGAGTTCTACCACCTAATGCTAGATGAAGGTGTTTACCTAGCACCTAGCGCCTATGAAGCAGGTTTCTTATCACTTGCTCATGGTGAAGAAGAGCTAGAAGCAACACTTGCTGCAGCGGATCGCGTTTTTGCAAAGCTTGCTAAGGCATAATTACGCTTAAGCCAATTGGCTTAAAGGTAATATCTAAACATCAAAGGAACACTAATTAGTGTTCCTTTTTTATATCTACAACGTCCCTCAATTATTAATGCTCGCGATTAAACATATCGTTATCCCTTACGCCCTAATAACGCTCAACGGTTTTTGCGCCTACCTTCGCTGACCACTGAATGAACAGACTCTTAATGTAATTAGCACTTAGTGCAATGAGTATTCCTTCAATTGATATTCCTTCAATTGGTATTAGTGCAATTGAATACCTTACGTCGTACAGTTAAAGATAAATGGCAGCAATAAATACATTTAAATCAGCATAAAAAAACCAATTCTAACTATCCTTAATTACTAGCAAAGATAACCATCAAATTAGTGAAAGCTGAATAACAGCAGTTATTATCTCTACAACTAACCCCTCAGCCAGTTTATATCGCTAAAAGATAGCTAGCTCACCAAACCAAGATCACATTAAAAGCAAAAGCTAGAGATAAGTATCAGTTGCCTTATGCTTTTTACTATGGTCTGATCGCCCCCGCTTTATCCACAAACCTTAAAATAAACTTAAATTGGCGACCCAGAATAAGTTTAGGTACGCCATAACATCACCTATGTGAGTAGCCCTATGTTGTACGCATTTTTGATTTCACTCGCGGTACTAGCGTTATTAAGTATTGTGTTTGAAGAGGTCACCCACCTCAATAAAGCAAAAACCACGCTATTTTTTGGCTGTATCTCCTGGATAACCTTATTCATGGCCGCAGGCGATCCAAGTCATGAAAAAATAGTCGAACACCAACTCAATGAAAACCTGTTAGAGATTGCCACATTGTGGCTGTTCTTAATGTCGACAATGACCTTTGTTGCCTATCTCAATGCTAAAGGAATGATTCAAATATTAGTACAGAAGCTGTTTCCTCAGCGCGTATCTGTACGCATGTTAATGATCCAAGTCGCTCTGTTTTCACTCGTACTGTCGGCTATTTGTGACAATGTCACCGCAACTTTAGTCTCTCTAGGTTTGCTCACGACGTTTAAACTCGATAAGCAGATCCGCAGACGCATGGCTGTACTGATTATCTTTGCCGTCAACTCAGGTGGAGTGGCCTTGATCACCGGAGATGTGACAACCTTGATGATCTTCCTTGCCGGGCATGTCGGTATGTCAGAGTTGTTAATGTTATTTGTACCTGCCGCGATCAGCGTTATGTTATTGGCGGTATTGTTCTCGCTTAAAGCCGAAGGTGAAGTCAGTACCACGCCAATCACCAAGCAGGTTCGTTCTGTGGATGTGGTGATTGCTGTGATTTTCTTTGCCACTATCGTAATGACAATGGCACTCAATATTCTATTTGGTATCCCGCCTGTTTTGACCTTCTTAACCGGTCTTTCAGTGATGTTCTTAGTTGGCCACACAACAAGAAGTGATAAGGAAGAACTGCAGATTCTTGAGTACATTCGCCAAGTTGAATACGACACCCTGCTATTTTTCTTAGGAATTTTACTACTGGTCGGTATGCTAAAAGAGATAGGGACACTTGATCTGCTTACCCAAGTGTATTCGCAGTATGACCCTAATATTTCAAACTTTGTCGCCGGTATTGGCTCGGCGCTATTAGATAACGTGCCACTAACCGCTGCACTTCTAAAAGCAGAGCCCGCTCTGAACACTCCAGAATGGTTAGGACTCACTTACGCGGTAGGTGTTGGAGGGTCGCTATTGGTGATTGGTTCTGCTGCCGGTATCATTGCCATGAGCAAAGTCAAAGAGCTGACCTTTGTCAGTTACCTTAAATATGTACCAGCGCTAGGCCTTTGCTACAGCGTTGGCTACGGGGCAACCCTGTTTTTGGCCTACCACTTATATAATTAATCTGTTGCAGTTAGCACGATAAAACGCAAAAGGCCTAACTCTGAATTAGGCCTTTTATCTTAATGCTGCAAGTTGATGTATCTATCCGTTACAGCTCTAGATTGCGGGTACTTTAAATTCGGTACCTTGAATCGCTAACACCACATCTCTTGGTCTTATCTCCACAATCGTCAGCTTACCTTGAATACTGTCGCCCTCCTGCAGCTCCGCCCCATCGACATTGAGCCAACGATTATCAGCCACACTCGAGTACACATGGGCATTAATACTGAACTCAGGAACTTGCAGCTGCAGTCCTGCGGGTAACTGACCATATTTGGGAATGTCATCCGATTTAGGCGTAGTTGGGATGGGATCTAGCTCAGGTTCTGTCACAGGTGTTGCCACCGAATTGTCACGCTCAACGTCCTTAAGCGCCGCCTCAAATGCTGCTATCAGATTATTGTTTTCGGCTGAGGCCGTACTTTCAAGACCTACATCGGCTGCCGCATCTTCAACTTGGTGCTTTAACGATGCTAACAGCTCGTTGCCACGCTGATTGCTATTAGCACCTAGAATGATAGGTTCCTGATCTATTTCGTTAGCTGATTGGTTACTTGCTCGATTCGAAACGGGTTGGCTGACTTGCTCTACACTCTCCTGCGCCTTTAATAACGCAGCCATCAAATCATCAGGCTGCTCGTCCACTGCAACCTTATTTGTTGGCGATACAGAATTAGAAACCATTGCAGCTTGAGTAACCGCCAGAGGTTGAGCCAGTGGCAGCGCAACTTTTCCAGCTAGACGGATCTCAGCTTGCTCACCTTGCTGTTCATACAAACTTTGGTCTGACTGAATGGCTAAGTTATGGCTTTGAGCCGCATTTAACGTCGAATTTTGCTCCATAGCCTGAACTTTGCTAGAGGTCGAAGCTGAACTCGGCGTTTGATAGATCACCTGCGTTAATAACCAAGCAGCCACAACCATAAGCAGCGATAAACAGACAAAAACAACCGCGTACTTAACTCCTCTTGCCGACTCTTGCTTCGCCTTATATTGCGCCCTAGGAGTTAGCACCACATCATGAGTTACCGCTTGACTTTGCTGGCTATTTCGCGTCACGGCATCGAGTAAAATCGACATTAATACAACCTCTTGCTTTGACCTAGACGCGGTCCAGCATCACTTAAGTATAAGTTTAGCTGTATCAGGGTTTGCGTTCCGGCAATGCCATCGGCACTCAATCCATGTTGGCGCTGAAACGCCATTAACTGCTGCTCTAATTCAGCGTCAAAATGATCGACCAATCTCGGCGCTCTGTCGTTAATACGTGCCAGACTATTCTCTAACCATTGGATCTGCGACTGATTGGCAGACTGACCTATCTCTTTAGGCTGGTTATTAGGCGCTTGCCAAAGGATCTCGAAGGTGCCGGTAAAGTGCCGAGTAAACCAGTCACGGCTCACCCAAAGCTGTTGCTCATTGAGCTGCAACAAAATTTGCTCCCCTTGGCGAGATACTACAGTGCCATAAAATGCTTGCTGGTTATCATCGACTAGATAGACGACGGCAGGATAATTAAGGCGCACAAGAGAGTGCCAGTTACCCTGCTGCTGGAAACAATCTAAGCCCTGCTGTTTAGCCGACTGACATGCCGATAAACCTATATAAGGCACCTTGCCCCATAGACCTAAGATACTGGCGTAAGCCGTATCTATCTCATGACTTTGAGCGATAGCGCTATTTAGCACACGCTGACTACTGCTCAAGCTGTTGCTGCTAACATCTTGCTTAACTGCTTGCACCTGAGCCACGCCTTGGTTTGGTAGCTTTTCGGCGCTTATACCTGCGCTTTGGCTTTGTTCGGCACTCACACTTGGATTTTCATTTAGACTGGGGCCTGCAGCAGTGCTGCCTGCCGGTGAAAACAAGTAAAATGCAATGCCAAAAGTCGCAAGCAATGATGCAGCGATACTGACTGGCAGTAACAAACTCTTCTTTTCTGGCTCTTCACCTAACACCTCTGCCGAGGCCAAGCGCACCATCTTGCTATCAATAGGCACCTTTGATTGCGCATAACTCGCCATCAATGCCCTCTCACACAACAAGTTAATCAATCTTGGTATGCCACCACTGTATTTATGTAGCGCCTTAATCGCACTCTTATGAAACAGTGGCTCATGACGGCCAGCAACCTGCAGACGATGCTGCACGTATAGCGCCACCTCCTCTATCGTTAATGGTAGAAGATGATAACGAGCGGTTATTCGCTGAGCTAATTGACGCAACTCTTGCCTCTTAAGTAGTTGCTGCAATTCTGGCTGACCAATCAAGATGACCTGCAATAGCTTCTTGGTATCGGTTTCTAGGTTGGTTAATAGCCTTAGCTGCTCGAGCACTTCCGCCCTTAGGTGTTGAGCCTCATCAATAATTAGGACGGTGTTACGCTCTTTGCTGTGATTTTCTAATAAGAATTTACTGATTAAATCGGTCAGCTGTTTAAGGCTAGGTTCATCGCCATAAACAATTCCCAACTCATCACACAATGTGGCCAGTAGTTCTGACTCTGTAAGTGATGGATTTAATATAAATGCGGTATCGGTATTATCTGGGAGCTGTTTCAGTAGGCAGCGAGACACTGTGGTTTTACCCGTCCCCACTTCCCCCGTTAACAACACAAAACCACCGGTCTCACCCAGTCCATAAGTAAGATGTGCCAAAGCTTCTCTATGGCGATCACTCAAAAAAAGATAATGAGGGTTTGGCGCGATAGAAAATGGATTGTCATTTAAGCCAAAGAAAGCCTTATACATGCGAGCTTTTATCCTTTTAAAACCATGATGAACCAGCGAATCAGCCAGCTGGACTTTTTATGCATTATAGATAAACACTGAAATATACTGGCAGAAGTTCATAACACAGTGGTATGCCAGCCGAAGTCTTTTCAATTTCATTTAAGGGTAAATGTCACCCTCGCAGCCCAAATCTACAGCATAAATTTGTAATTAAGACTCAAGTTAAAGCCAAGGGCAATACTTGTCAAAATTTGCATTAACTTATTCTGCTAAAGTAAGCTCAATATCAAATAGCGCGTACTATATTGCTAATTATATCTGCATCTTTGACCTTAGAGAGAACAACAAATCACTATATAGCACTATGCATCTAACGAAGTGCTTCCATGCTACACTCGCCTCTAAGTTATTAAGTGAGAATCCCTGTGAAAATTTACCTTGTTGGCGGTGCTGTCCGCGATAGATTACTCAAGCTTCCAGTTAAAGATCATGACTATATGGTCGTTGGAGCGACACCAGAGCAGATGCTTAGCCTTGGTTACAATCAGGTTGGTAAAGACTTCCCTGTGTTTTTACACCCTAAAACAGGTCAAGAGTATGCTCTTGCACGCACTGAACGCAAAACTGCAGCAGGCTATGGCGGCTTTAGTGTCGATGCAGCACCTAGCGTTACCCTTGAGCAAGATCTGTTGCGTAGAGATTTAACCATTAACGCCATCGCACAAGATGATGAAGGTAAACTGTACGATCCTTACTTAGGTGTAGAAGACATAGAGAAGCGCACCTTAAGGCATGTATCGGCAGCGTTCGTTGAAGACCCTTTACGAGTCCTTAGAGTCGCTCGGTTTGCCGCCCGCTTTCACTCTTTAAGCTTTACCATTGCACCAGAAACCCTTGCGTTGATGACAACCATCAGTCGAAGCGGTGAATTAGAGGCATTAACCGCCGAACGCGTCTATATGGAACTCGATAAGGCGCTTGCTACCGATAACCCACAAGTATTCTTTCAGGTACTAAGAGACTGCGGTGCACTTGCGGTGCTTTTCCCTGAAATTGAGGCACTGTTTGGTGTGCCTCAGCCAGAAAAATGGCATCCAGAGATCGATACCGGCATCCATACCCTAATGGTGCTTGAGCAAGCTGCCAAGCTAAGCGACGATAACGCAGTACGATTTGCCGCGTTGGTTCATGATCTCGGTAAGGCGTTAAGCCCTAAAGATCATCTGCCGAAGCACCATGGTCACGGCCAAAAGGGCTTACCTTTAATCAAGTCACTCTGTGAACGTTATAGGGTACCTAATGAGTATCGAGACTTAGCGCTGCTAGTCAGCGACCAACACCAAAACATACATAAAATCAACGAACTTAGAGCCGACACTCTGGTTAAACTCTTTGATAAAGCTGATTTTTGGCGAAAACCTCAGCGCCTCGAACAGCTGCTAATCGCCTGTGAAGCCGACGCTAAAGGCCGAACAGGGCTCGAGCTTAGCCCCTATCCTCAAGCGAATTATCTTAAGCAGTGTTTTGTCGCCGCATCGGCAGTAGAAGTAAAAACTATCATACAGCAAGGCTTTAAAGGGGCGGAGATCCGCGAGCAATTAAGTATCGCTAGAGTGGCTGCAGTTCAGGCTATCAAAGACTTACGTTCAATTTAAAATAAATAAAAAACTCATCAAAAGTTCATACTTTTGGTCTAGTATTAGATAAGTGTTAAATATGTATAATTTACACTTAGCTTGCAATTGCACAAATTTTCACTAAGTTATTCAGAGCTTAGGCTTAAAATGCGTAGCAATAATTTTTGGCTGTGACATAATTAACGAGTTCAGTTGTGATGTACAGCTGTACTTATTTAAACCAACCTATCTAAAGGGAATTCCCGATGAATAAAAAAGTACTTATGATTGCTGGTGTAGCAATGACTGCCCTACTAGGTGGCTGTGCAAACACTACTGCTCTTGAAGAAAGCGTTGCAAACCTAGGTAACAAAGTTGACCAGCTTTCAGCTGAAGTTAGCTCTCTAAAATCAGATCACGGCAAAATGTCTGCTGACATCAACGATGCTAAAGCAGCAGCTATGGACGCACAAGCGGAAGCTCAGCGTGCTAACGACCGTATCGACAACGTAGCGTCTTCTTACAAGAAGTAATACGTTTAGGAATTTAACCTGTTTTTCAATAGGTTAGCTCCAAAGGCTTGGTTTTAAGTATTTTACTTAACCAAGCCTTTAATTTATCTGTCATCCCCCAGTATCTCTATTCATTAATTTCCAAAGCTTTCAATAGCTTTAATGGCAATCGCAAGATAATAAAAAAGCGCCCAATGGACGCTTTAAACTCACTTCATAAGCTAAACACCTAAAAGGTTAGCTCTGAATGTTGACCGGGATCCCCGCTTGAGTCAGCAGAGCATCGTTAGCTTTACTGTAATCAACCTGCTCATTACCGATAAACTCAACCACACCGCGTTTCATCTCTCTTACAGTGTTATCGCCACCATCAGCCGTCGATAACGGTGAATGCACCTCTATCAACTGGCGACCATCTGGTTCTGTAGAAGTCTTAACGGTTTCATTAATGATAGTGACCTGATCGCCATATTTAACTTGGTCAAACAGCCACTCAATATCATCAGGGTTCAAACGAATACAACCTGCGCTCACCCGCATGCCGATCCCGAAGTCTTTGTTAGTGCCATGTATAAGATAGCTACCGTCACCATAAGACAATTGAATCGCAAATTTCCCCAGTGGGTTTTCAGGGCCTGCGGGCACCACTCGTGGCAATACCTCACCACGCTCTTCTAGGTGCTCTTTGCGAATGCTAGCAGGTGGCGTCCAGCTGGGATTGGGGATTCGTGACTTAATTCGAGTCACCATCTCTGGCGTTTCGCGCCCTACACGCCCAATTCCGACAGGGAACACATGCACCTCTTTCCCCCCCTTAGGGAAGTAATAGAGTCGTAATTCGGCTAAATTGATAACGACACCCTTATGTGGCACATCAGGCAGTAGCATCTGGGTCGGGATCAACAAACGAGTACCTGGTGTCGGTAAAAATGGGTCAACACCAGGATTAGACTGCATTAACTCCAAGATCCCGATATTGTATTGCTTAGAGATCGTTTGGAAATAATCCCCCTTCTGCACGACATGTTCCTGCAACTCTCCGACTAGGCGACTGCCGTTCTGAGAAATTGAGTAAACATTGGCAAATGAAGTAAGTGGCAAACATGCCAAGATGAACAACAGCAAAGTACGCATCATCAGTTTTTCAGTTTCCGGTTAATTCAATAAGCAAAGGTTACCCTGAGCACAGATTATTTTCTAGTCATCACGTTAATTACGAAGTCAATTTCTAGTGCATCGAACTGCGTATGTTGGATTTGATGTCTCACCTTATCGTTGGCACGCCATGCGTAAGGCGTCATTTCCAGCAGCGCGATTGCCTGCTCACCCGATACGCTTGCCGTCAGCGCTAAACGCTCACTATGCAATAACTCAAGTTCTTTAGGTAAGTTCTCACTAACCGGTTTTTCAGATAAATCTGGGTAGATAAATTCACGAATTTGCCACAAATGTCTTGGCCCTGCAGCGACCTGTAGCAATACACCATCTTGCTTCAACACGCGGGTTAGCTCTTTGCCTTTTAATTGCTTATCGATCAAAGTGACCAAATCAAAACTTTCATTGGCAAAAGGTAAATGCTTTAGCGTTGAAACGATATAGGTAGGACTAGGCTCAGCTTTTGCCGCTGCAAATATTGCATTCTCGGCCTCGCAGATCCCTGTCTGTGTTAATGCAAGTTTAGGCGTTAACTCAGCTAAAATGCCTTTGACTGTACGCAGGAAGTAACCATCACCACAATCAAAATCTAGTTGAGATAAAACTTCAGCTGAGGTGACTTGAGGTAACTCTGCAATCACCTTGGCAATTGCTTGCGCTAGTGGAACATAGATCCCGGACTCAAGCACATAGCGCTTAGCACGCATAACCGCTCGGGAGTCCGCTTTAGGCTTCTTCGGTTGGCTAAATACCCAGTAACCCTGCTCATTGATGTCAAAGTGATGCTTGTTCTCACAGTGCAAGCCTTTCGACTCTTCATGCACCATAAAGGGTGACTGGCAAACAGGGCAAAGATAAATACTATTCATGACACGCTCATCTGTTAAATCGATTGCTTAAATTATAGGGTGGCTTGCCCTAGTATTATAAAAAGATAACCCAACATAGCACCGCACCTAGCGCTAGGCGATAGATAACAAATGGCGTCATGCCCATCTTGCTGATGATCTTTAAGAAGTAGTGGATACAGATATAAGCTGCGATAAACGACACAAGAATACCAAGACCCAAGGCTTGATAATCAATAACTTGACCGCTAGAGAGTAGATCTTTGGTCACTAAAATAGCCGCACCAAGACTTACAGGAACTGACATCAAAAATGAGAAACGCGCCGCCGCTTCACGGCTTAGACCTAACATGAGGGCCGCAGTAATAGTCGCACCCGAACGAGATGTGCCAGGAATAAGCGCCATCGCCTGAGCAATACCGATCACTAAGGCTTTTTTCCAACCCACTTGAAACTCGTTAAAGCCTTCACGTTGCATCTTATCAGCCCACCAAAGCAATAGGCCAAAAATAATAGTTGTAGCGGCAATCACCTCGATACTACGAAAATGCGTCTCGATAAAGTCTTTAGCGCTAAAGCCAATAATGACAGCTGGGATTGTGGCTAAAATAATCCACCAAGCGAGCTTGCTCTCATCGCTCTGCTTACGGGTGACAATGCTGCCTGTCCACGCAGTAAACATAGACAGCAACTCACGACGAAAATACATCACGACGGCGAGTAGAGAGCCAGTGTTAACCGCCACATCGAATGACAGACCTTGATCTTCCCAGCCTAAAAGCTGAGCAGGCAAAATCAGGTGGGCAGAACTCGAGATCGGCAAAAATTCGGTGAGGCCCTGAATAAGAGCCAATATAATCACCTGAAAGGTATCCATAACTATCCTAAATAAAAAAGAGGTTTACGCTGACCAGCTAAACTCAACTGGCCATAGTGATTGTTGACTCTTATCGTAATCATTCCAAAGGGTTTGATACGACCGCTTGACAACAGGGTGGTTTAAAGTAGGTGCGATTTCCGCTAATGGCCATAAAACGAAGGCATTATACAAGATTTCGGCTCTCGGCAACTCGATAGGCTCCTCACTAACGGTATCGTCATACAACAATAGATCTAAGTCTAAGGTTCTGGGGGCAAATTTCTTCGCGCCTGTAACTCGGCCGTGACTCTGCTCAATCTGTTTAAATCGACTCACCACATCGGTGATCGATAATTGGGTTTGTGCAGCAACAACCATATTAAGAAAATTGGTCCCCTCAAAGCCCACCGCTTCGCTTTCAAATACAGAAGATAATTCAAGGGCACCAAAGTGCTCGTTAAGATCCGTTAAAGCTGCCTTTAGATGGTGCTCAGGATCAATATTACTGCCCAAGCTGATAAAGATTGTTGCCATCTACGCATAACCTCTTTCAATCTCAACACCCACGGCGGCAGCTGACGGTACAGCACCGGGCTTCATTACCTTAACCTTAATCCAAGGCACATTAAATTCAGTCATCACACAACTGGCAATCATCTCAGCCACGGTTTCAATCAACTCAATCGGCTTTTCAGTGATCAATGCCGTTAATCGATTCGATACGGTTTCATAGCACAGTGCATATTGATAATCATCGCTTTCGGCTGCGGGGCGATTATTCCAAGCCATGTCTAAATCGATAAGTAAGCTTTGGTGGATCTGCTTTTCCCACTCATAGATCCCAATAACGGTTTCAATTCTAAGTTCTCTAATCAGTACTTTATCCATAATATCTCCAAAACTTTAATCCATGACACTGAGGTCAGATAAGCTAAAACGGACAAAAGGGATATAATCCGCCACAAAGCTGAAATATTAGTCTAACGCTCTTTCTAACGAGACCAAACCAAAGTAGGATAAGTCTCGCTATATAAAGAATTACTAAAAGCTGTCGCTTTATGCTAACAAAGCATTACCGACCATATTTCACGCACTTGTTACCCGCTTAAGGCGTAACTCAGTGATAAAAAATAGCAGCGCATTAATTGTGTGGCGCGATGATACCCTAAGACGAATAAGGAAACCAATTTGACCGTAACAGTACTGACCATTGTGATGATATTAGCCGCCTATCTGGCAGGCTCGATATCGAGTGCTGTTTTGGTATGTAAAATGCGTGGCCTTCCCGACCCCCGCAGCCAAGGTTCAGGCAATCCGGGGGCAACCAATGTACTGCGTATCGGCGGTGCAAGCTCGGCAGCATTAGTACTCTTTTTCGATATGCTAAAAGGTGCTGCCCCAGCTTACCTAGCTTTTAGGCTCGGCGTCGATCCTATTGCACTTGGCGTCATCGCTATCGCCGCTTGTCTTGGGCATATTTTCCCGATATTTTTTAACTTTAAGGGCGGTAAAGGCGTAGCTACCGCTTTTGGCGCCATGGCACCAATCGGTCACGACTTAGCGCTTTGCCTCATGGCCTCTTGGATTGTCATCGTTTTAGTCACTCGCTACTCGTCCTTTGCAGCCATCTGCACAGCACTACTTGCTCCCGTTTATACTTGGTGGCTTGATGATCGCTTCACCATACCAGTGGCCATGCTGTCGACATTAATTGTTATCCGCCATAAAGATAATATTAAGCGGCTGCTCAAAGGTGAAGAATCTAAGGTCTCTCGAAAAAAGACCTAATACCGTTACACAGTCCAAAGCGTCTCTACACACCGAAACGAATTACGCTTGACTCAAATCACTTATCTCCGTTTGTAGCGCTAATGATTGCTCATTACCCATAATTGCGTTTTAACAAAGCCTATCTATACTTTCTTCGATTGCTTTTTAACAAACGCAATTTATAATTGCGCCGATTTTTGACTGGGTAGCCTGTTTTCCAAGTAAACTACCCGTTCTGACACTACCTCGAATACAGTGCTCTCTTCTTATGAGCCTGCCAGTAAAGCTATCGTGTTCTCTTTCTTTTGAGTACCTTGTTTATGGTTCCACAATTAAGTGAAGCTGTGATGGATACCATTGCTGATGCATTGGTTGAAACCGGCTATATCGTTCTTTCCGATACACTACCGTCATCTGTATGTGAGCAGTTATTGCAGACTTCTAAAAATGCCACTTGGGATGATTTTCGCCCTGCCGCGATTGGTCGTGGCGGCGAGCAGCAACTCGTCGATAGTATTCGCAGTGACCAAATCCGTTGGCTGACAGAGCAACGCCCTGCTGATAAGCAGTATTTAGATTTAATGACCCAGCTGCGGGAAGGTATGAATAGACGCCTGTTTATGGGACTATTTGATTTTGAAAGCCACTACGCCATCTATGAACCAGGCGCTTTTTATCAAAAGCACTCAGACGTTCTGCAAGGCACTCGAAACCGTATTCTGACCTCTGTGTTATTTCTTAATCATGACTGGCAAGCCGACCATGCAGGCGAGTTAGTGGTTTATGATGAGCTAGACAATCAGCTAGAAACCATCACCCCCGAATTTGGTAAATGGGTGGTGTTTTTAAGCGAACGCTTCCCCCACGAAGTATTGCCAACTACCGTCAACCGATACAGCATCGCGGGTTGGTTCCGTGTAAGTAATGCTAACCACGGCTTCTAACGACAAGATTGTAATAACAAAAACGGCGCTCAATGAGCGCCGTTTTTCTATTTATTCTTTACCCTTAGTCGACAGGTTCTAGCGTATCAAGCGGCCATCTTGGCTGGCCTTTTACCGCCAAGTCTTCAACCTGACCCGCCTTTAGACGCTGCAGACCCGCGTAGGCGATCATCGCACCATTATCGGTACAAAACTCACCGCGAGGGTAATATACCTTGCCGCCTAAACTCTGCATCATCTCGGCCAGAGATGAACGTAGCCGAGTATTCGCGCTCACCCCACCGGCAATCACTAAGTTCTTATAACCTGTTTGCTTTAGAGCACGCTTACACTTAATTGCTAACGTATCGACAACGGCCTCTTCAAACGCACAGGCGATATTGGCGCGAGTTTGTTCATCTTTAGGTTCGGCGGCAATCGTGTTGGCAGCAAAGGTTTTAAGGCCCGAGAAACTCATGTTTAGTCCAGGCTTGTCTGTCATTGGACGTGGGAAGCGGTAGCTGTTTGGCACACCTTTAGCCGCAAGCTTTGACAGTCTTGGACCACCTGGATAGTCCAGCCCCATAAGCTTAGCGGTTTTATCGAACGCTTCACCGGCTGCATCATCAACAGACTCACCAAGAACCGTGTATCGTCCAATACCTTCAACCCCAACAATCATGGAGTGTCCGCCTGAAACTAACAAGGCAAGAAACGGAAACTCAGGTACGTCATCTTCTAGCATAGGTGCTAACAAATGACCTTCCATATGATGTACGCCAATTGCTGGCTTATCCCATGAAAAAGCCAGGGCACGCCCCACACAAGCACCAACCAATAGCGCGCCAATAAGACCTGGCCCCTTGGTGTAAGCGATACCATCGAGATCATCGATGCTCATATCAGCATCGGCTAACGCTTGACGAATTAAAGGCACAATTTTGCGAACATGGTCGCGAGATGCAAGCTCTGGCACCACTCCACCATAATCAGCATGCAATTTGACCTGACTATAGAGCGTATGCGATAGCAAGCCCTTGTCATCATCATAAACCGCAATACCTGTTTCATCACAGGATGTTTCTATACCTAAAACCCGCATTATTTCTCGTCTTCGGTTAACATAACTAGCGCCAATTCTACCTGCTGTGCTTTAATTACTCCATAGCCCTATCGCGGTCTGGGGATAATATCGCCTAATCAGCCTCATTCTGATCACTTTAAGGGGTTTACAAGAGGGTGCAAGTCGGTATAGAATTCCGCACCATTTTTAAATTATCTGAGTCAAGTAATTGTCTCAATACAACCTACACCTAAGGGGTGATGGCGTATGCCAATTATTAAAGTACGTGAAAACGAACCATTCGACGTAGCTCTACGTCGTTTCAAGCGCTCTTGTGAAAAAGCTGGTATCCTAGCTGACGTTCGCGCTCGTGAATTCTACGAGAAGCCAACTACTGCACGTAAGCGTGCTAAAGCCGCTGCAGTTAAGCGTCTTGCTAAGAAGCTTTCTCGCGAAAACGCACGTCGCGTACGTTTATACTAATCTCATTATGAGCCTAGTTGATCAGCTAAAAGACCAAATGAAGGAAGCCATGCGCGCGAAAGAAAAGCTGCGTTTGGGGACTATTCGTATGGCACTAGCCGCCGTTAAGCAAGTTGAAGTGGACACCCGCGAGACTCTGACTAACGACCAAGCTATAGCGGTCTTAACCAAAATGGTAAAACAGCGTCGTGACTCTATTGCTCAATATGAAGCAGCAGGTCGTGACGAACTAGCGCAAATAGAAGCAGAAGAAATTCTAGTTTTAGAAAAATTTCTGCCTCAACCTCTTTCTGAAGAAGAAGTTATTGCACTAGTTGATGCAAGCATCGTTGAGATGGGCGCGTCCACCATGGCGGATATGGGTAAAGTAATGGGAGCATTAAAACCAAAGGTAATGGGTAGAGCTGACATGGCGGCAATTGGCGCTATGATCCGTGCAAAACTCAAGTAACTTTAGTTTTATTGCATGAATGAGCCGTGCTTCTGCGCGGCTTGTTTGTTTTCGAAATTCCCAAACTTGATTTCACAAAACGTTTGATTTCACGAAACGTTTGATTTCAAGCAACTTTTGATTTCACGTAATAAAGGCGGCATTTAACAACACTAATGGCGATACCTCGTGATTTTATTAATGAGCTAGTAGCTCGCACTGATATTGTCGATTTAATCGACCCAAAAGTGCCCCTTAAAAAGGCGGGTAAAAACCACTCTGCCTGTTGTCCTTTTCATAGCGAAAAATCTCCCTCTTTCACCGTTAGCAGAGATAAACAGTTTTACCATTGTTTTGGCTGCGGCGCGCACGGCAACGTCATCGATTTTGTCATGGAATATGACCGACTCGACTTTGTTGATGCCATTGAAGAACTCGCCGGACAACTCGGACTCGAAGTCCCAAGGGAACAAGGCACAGGTAAGCCACGCGACCAAGAACTAAGCCGCGATTTATATCAGTTAATGGAAGAAGCCAGTAACTTCTTTCAAAGTCAGCTAAGACAACACACAGATAAACAAAAAGTCCTTGATTACCTTGAGCATCGAGGCCTTTCAAAAGAAGTGGTTGAACACTTCAATATCGGCTTTGCACCCGATGGTTGGGATGGCTTACTGAGCCGTTACCGCCAAAACCAAGATTCGCAAGATAAGCTATTAACCGCAGGTATGGTCATCGAGAATGACAGCGGTAAACGATACGACCGATTCCGTGACCGACTCATGTTCCCAATTAGAGATAGGCGCGGACGAGTCATCGGCTTCGGCGGCCGAGTGTTAGGGGACGGTACGCCAAAGTACTTGAATTCTCCAGAAACGCCCATATTTCATAAGGGCAATGAGCTTTACGGCCTATATGAATTAAAGCAGCGTCACCGCGATCCACAAAGAGTCTTGATTGTTGAAGGCTATATGGACGTGGTAGCTCTGGCACAATTTGACGTTGATTATGCGGTCGCCTCGCTAGGCACCTCGACAACGGCTGATCAGTTTCAGTTATTACTTCGTAGTGCAAAAGAAGTCATCTGCTGCTATGACGGCGACAAAGCCGGTAAAGAAGCCGCATGGCGAGCACTAGAAACGGCCCTGCCGCTATTAAAACCTGGTAATCAAGTTCGCTTCATGTTCCTGCCAGAGGGAGAAGATCCCGATACGCTGGTAAGACAGATTGGCAAAGAGCAGTTCGAAGCACAAATAGACCAAGCCATGGCACTACCCGAGTTTTTGTTCGAGAACCTGACAAAAACCTACGGCAACGAAGATAAGAGTGTTTTGGCAAAAAATGCCATTAAACTTATAGAGAAAGTACAGGACACGGTATTACAGAGCCTGTTACTCGAAGATTTAGCCCATAAGCTAAGAATGAATGGTGCGGACGAACTTAAGCGAAAATTTAATTTTTCAGCTAAAGCGGCAGAAAAGCCTAGTCAGCACAAAGCGTTGAAAGGACGCGGTACTCCATTGCGATTAGCCATTGCATTATTAGTACAGCACCCACGTTTAGGTGAAAAACTGCCTGAGCAACCAGCGCTAAAACATATACAGATGGCCGGCATTGACTTGCTGACCCTTGTATTAGATTTAACTCGCGGACAAGTGATAAGCAGCGCACAACTACTTGAACAGTTCAGGGGCGATAACCAATTCAGCACCCTAAAAAAACTGACCCAATGGGATCATCAAGTGGCGGATGAAAACTTGCTTCAAAAGTTAAAAGAAACACTCGTTTGGTTAAACAACCAGTATCTTGAGCAACGATACCAAGAGCTGAGTATGAAGAAGAACCTCACGAAAGAAGAGCGGTTACAGCTTAGTAAGCTTATTTCAGTGATTAAAAACAAGGCTTAATTAAAAATTCAGCCTCAAAAGTAAACACTTGGACTAGCACAGAGAAGCGCCGAAGGCTATAATTGACGACTTGCGTGGCTGTTTTTTGCCCGTCGTTTTAACAGTTTCCCAACTTGGATGATATCTATGGATCATACTCCGCAGTCGCAACTTAAATTGTTGCTCGCCAAAGGTAAAGAGCAAGGTTACTTAACCTATGCAGAAGTGAACGATCACTTACCTGCAGACATGGTCGATTCTGACCAGATTGAAGATATTATCCAGATGATCAATGACATGGGTATTCGAGTCTATGAACAGGCTCCGGATGCTGATGAAATCATGATGTCTGAAGACAGCACCGATGACGATGCTGCAGAAGAAGCCGCTGCTGCACTTGCAACAGTGGAAGCTGAATTAGGTCGTACTACCGACCCAGTACGTATGTACATGCGTGAAATGGGTACCGTTGAACTTCTAACCCGTGAAGGCGAGATTGTTATCGCTAAGCGTATCGAAGAAGGCATCAACACGGTTCAAGCATCTGTTGCGGAATATCCGCAAGCGATTGCGATGATCCTAGAGCAATACGATCGTTACGAAGCCGAAGAAGTAAGACTTTCTGACATTATTTCTGGATTTGTTGATCCAAATGCAGAAGATGTTGCGCCAACAGCGACTCACGTTGGTTCAGAGTTATCTGATGATGATTTAGATGACGAAGATGACGACGATGACGATGATGACGATGACGATGCAGAAGAAGAGGAAGGTCCAAAAGGTCCTGATCCTGAAGAAGCAAAAGAGAAGTTTACAACACTTCGCGTTGCCCATGAAAATGCATTAAGAATCATTGCAGAAAAAGGCCGTGGTCACCCAGAGTCGACTGTAGCACTATTCGAAATTGGCGAGATCTTCAAAGAGTTCCGTTTGATGCCTAAGCAGTTTGATCGCTTAGTTAAGAACATGCGCTCTATGATGGATAAAGTCCGTGTTCAAGAACGTTTGATCATGAAGCTTTGTGTTGAACAAGCCAAAATGCCGAAGAAGAACTTCGTCAAAGTTTACACCAGCAATGAAAGCAGCATCGAATGGTTCAACGATGAACTTGCATCTGGCAAGCCATATGTAGAAGGTCTACAAATGGTTGAGTTCGATGTACAACGTTGTCGTGCAAAGCTTGATGCAATTGAAGTTGAAACCGGTCTAGCTATCGGTGCAATCAAAGATATTAACCGTCGCATGTCAATCGGTGAAGCGAAAGCTCGTCGTGCGAAGAAAGAGATGGTTGAAGCGAACTTACGTCTAGTAATTTCTATCGCGAAAAAGTACACCAACCGTGGTCTACAGTTCTTGGATCTAATTCAAGAAGGTAACATCGGTCTGATGAAAGCGGTAGATAAGTTTGAATACCGTCGTGGTTATAAGTTCTCTACTTATGCAACTTGGTGGATCCGTCAGGCGATCACTCGCTCTATTGCTGACCAAGCAAGAACGATCCGTATCCCTGTACATATGATTGAGACTATCAACAAGCTAAACCGTATCTCTCGTCAAATGCTGCAAGAGATGGGTCGTGAACCTTCTCCTGAAGAGTTGGCAGAGCGCATGTTAATGCCTGAAGATAAGATCCGTAAGGTACTTAAAATTGCTAAAGAGCCAATCTCAATGGAAACACCAATTGGTGACGATGAAGATTCGCACTTAGGTGATTTCATTGAAGATACGACGCTTGAGCTACCTCTTGATTCAGCGACAGGCGAAAGCTTGAAGAACGCGACTCACGAAGTACTAGCAGGTCTGACGGCTCGTGAAGCTAAAGTACTGCGTATGCGTTTCGGTATCGACATGAACACAGACCACACGCTTGAAGAAGTGGGTAAGCAGTTTGACGTAACACGTGAACGTATTCGTCAGATTGAAGCTAAAGCGCTACGTAAGTTGCGTCACCCTTCTCGCTCAGAGATCTTAAAGTCATTCCTAGACGAGTAATCTAGTAATTGATAATCGAGTATTCGTTCAGTATGTACGATACCTCAAATAAAAAAGCTGCCTAAGGGCAGCTTTTTTTTGCTTTAAATTAATATTAGTAAACAATATTCGCTGTATTAAACCTTCTTATACCTCAAGGCTCGACCTTCGCTATTCAGCGCTAAATTTCTGAATTCCCCCAAAAAGTACTATTCAGATTAACGGCTAATATAAAAACTAACGAAATATTGATTAACAGATAAGCAGTCGTGCATGTATAAGCGCATTTCGAGCAAAATCTCTGGTGACAAGCGCTTACAAACCTCGTATACTTCTCAGCGCTTTCGATAGTGACGACTATCTTAAGTCGGCCCCTTAGCTCAGTTGGTTAGAGCATACGACTCATAATCGTCAGGTCCACAGTTCAAGTCTGTGAGGGGCCACCAATTTTGATAAGCCGCTTAAAGAAATTTAAGCGGCTTTTTCATGCCTTGAATTTGACTGTCGAAACTAAACGCATCATTGTCATCAATTCATGCAACTCAAGTCCTTAATAACCTAGCTAATCGATATCAATATCCCCATCTTTATGGTCATACATATCGGGCGTGGTATGCAGGTTACCAGCAAAGCCTGCTTTCTCTAGCTGCTTACGCACCGCTTTAACCTGCTCTGCAGTAACCGGCTCTTTTCTATCGCCTAAATAATGACGAACAAAACTAATGAGGTTTGCAAGCTCTGTGTCGGTCAATACATTTTGAAAGCTGGTCATAGGCATGAAGTTACGCTCTTCATCTAAATAGGTTGGCGACAGTCCACGTATCGTCACAGCTATCGTATTAAACGGGTCGCTGTGCATAATAATGCCGTTATTCAATAAAGTTGGTGCAATCGGATCACGACCTTTACCATCTTCACCATGACAGGCTCCGCAAGTCTCTGCGTACAATGAATAAGCATTAAACTGTTTATCTGCATAAGCTTCTGCCGTAAACCCTGTTGGGTTTAGTTGCTTAGTATCGGCTGGAATGGTGTTGTGCTTATCTCCTACCAACAAGTAGCGCGAAATGGTTTTAATATCATCACGGGTCATTAAGCTGGTGCTGTTTTTAACCACATCAGCCATCCCCGCAAAAGCAGAGCCTTTAGACGAATGTCCAGTGTGCAAAAAGTCTGTTAACGACTCAATATCCCACCTATCTTGATAAAGCTCTTTCGCACTAATATCTGGTGCATTCCAGCCATCAATCAAATTACCTTGGAATATCTTTTCGGGTATTAACGCTTGGGCTAAGTTTCGTGGGGTATGGCATTCACTACAATGGCCTAGCCCCATGACCCAATACTTACCCTGTTGCCACTCTTTTAACTCTTGCTCGTCCAAATCAGCATGCTTTGGAGCTTCATAGGAGAGCGGCGCCGTATCCATAAAGACCAAATTCCAGCCTAACAATCCGGTACGGATATTTGATGGGAAAATCATCTCATTCTTATCGTTTTGCCTTGCGACTGCTGTAATCGACTGCAAATAGCTCCATAAGTCTTGAGTATCCTGCTCTTTTAAATATTGGTAAGAGGTGTATGGCATTGCTGGGTACAAGTAACCGTGCCTGCCTTTACCTTCAAACAGCGCCGCTTTAAAGTCGGCATAATCATCAGCGCCAATACCCTCACTCACATGGGGTGTAATATTGGTTGAATATACCGTTCCAAACGGTGTCTTAAATGGCAAGCCCCCCGCAAAACGCTCGCCACCTTCTGAGCTGTGGCAAGCCACACAGTCGCCCGCATTAACTAAATACTCTCCGCGTTTAACCGCCTCTGGATCTAGCGCTGCTAACCGAGCATCACGCTCTAAACGCTGCTCTGTAATATAAGCGCCGATTGCTAAGATTTCATCGCTAGTTAACTGGGTCTCAAACCCTGGCATTAAGTTGTTAAGACCAAAATCAATGGTGTGCTTAATCTCTTCAATACTGCCGCCATGAAGCCAAATAGCATCATTGAGTAATGGAGCACCAATTTGTATGTTGGCAACAGTACCGTCGCCATGACAGCTTGCACAATATTGAGCGAATATATCTCTACCTAAATCGATTTTAACCTGTGGCGCATTTAGGTTACGACGTAGAGGCTGTAATGATGCGATGTAGTAGGCCATTTTGGTAATTTGATCTTCCGATAGAATGCCTTTCCAGCCAGGCATTGCGCCATGTCGCCCCTTTTCTATCGAATGCAAGATCTCAGCCTCACTGCCGCCATACAACCACTCATTATCAATCAGATTTGGAAAATGCTTTTGCCCCTGCGCATTACGGCGGTGACATGCCGCGCAATGGTTTTCAAATAAGGCTGCACCACTGGCTGTCACCGCTTTATTATCTGCCAATGCTAACAAGCTTTTATCCTTGATGGTGGCCATTTCCATTGTTAGATCGGTCACTGGTGAGCTGAGCGCATCATCGCTTTGCTTCCAGCCCATCATTCCTTTCCAATTACCAAGGCCTGGATAAAGCACTAGAAAAACGGCTGAGATAGCAAAAGCCACTAAATAGGAGATAAACAGCAAGCGAGGTGGCGGTGCATCATTTTCATCAATACCGTCGAAGGTATCTATGGTTTTGTCTTTATCGGCACTCTGGTTATCGCGCCAATATTTCACAATGACTAACGCCATAAAGGTAAGAAAGATAGCGATAAACCCAACGACCCAAATATTCCAGAAAACAGTCATATTAACGCTCCTGATCGTCGGCGGTATCTTGTCCTAAGCTTTGCAAATATTGAATCAAAGCCTCCCCTTTGGTCAGCCCTTTAACCTGTAGACGTGCCCTTTCTATCTCATCGTCAGTGTATGGCACACCAAGAGTCTGTAATGCGCGCATCTTAGCTTCTATCTCATCACCGCTTAATATCTGCGTAAACAGCCAAGGGTAAGCAGGCATCAATGACGTCGGCACCACTTGCCGTGGATTAATCAGATGAATACGCTGCCATTGCTCAGAGTATTTTCGGCCCAGATTCGTTAAGTCTGGTCCAGTTCGTTTTGAGCCCCAAAGGTTAGGAAACTCATAAATATCATCCGATTCTTTATTGGCTCTACCGTCACGCTTCACTTCTGGCTCGATATTGCGCACCATTTGTGTGTGACATACGTGGCAACCTTCACTGATGTAAATATCACGCCCTGCGACTTGTACCGCAGTGAGTGGCTTAGCGAGTGAGTTAACTCTTATTGCATCGGTTCGCACTAAGTTAGGCACTATGAGTACTACGATTGAAAAGCTTGCGACTAACGCGGTAGCCACAATGAGAATTACTAAGGATTGAGTAAAGTCTTTACTGAGCATCTTCACTACCCTCCACTGTCATCGATACCGTCTTGTACAGATTAAATGCCATCAACAATAAACCAAGCACAAAGCAGGCTCCGCCAAAGAAACGTACAAATAACCACGGCGCTTTAAAGTCCATCGCCTCAACAAAGCTGTAGGCTAAAGAGCCATTCTCCTGCTGGGTAAGCCACATGTAGCCTTCTCCAATACCAGCTACCCAAAGTGCAATTGCATATAGGGCTACACCTAGGTGTGCCAGCCAGAAGTGCCATTTAAGTAATCGATTTGACCATAGGCCGCGCTTACCCCAAAGCCGCGGAATAAAGTAATAAAAAACCGCAATCCCAGACATCGCGACCCAACCAAGCGCCCCAGAATGCACATGGCCGATCACCCATTCTGTATTGTGGGCAAGCATATTGAACCAGCGTATCGCCAGCAAAGGCCCCTCAAATGTTGCTAAGCAGTAATACAGAATTGCCGACATAAAGAACCACATAATGTAATCAGTCTTTAGCTTCTGCTTATTTTGCAGCAGTGTCATAGCACTATTAAATGCGCCGGCCCAGGAGGGCAGCCACAAAATTAGTGACATCACGATACCGATATTTTGTACCCAAACAGGGACTGACGAATAGATAAGATGATGAGTTCCTGCCCAAGTATAAAAGCCAACCAATCCCCAGAAGTGAATGATAGACAGTCGATAGGAATAGATTGGGCGTTCAGCCAGCTTAGGAATGAAGTAGTAGTTCATACCGATTATGCCCGCTGTTAATAGGAAACCCACCGCATTGTGTCCCCACCACCACTGAACGATGGCATCTTGAGCACCTGCAAAGACAGAGTAAGACTTCATGAAATAGGCGGGTAAGGCCAAATTATTCAGAATAAAAATCAGCGCAATGACAATAATAAAGGCACCGAAGAACCAATTGGCAACGAAGATATGTTGCACTTTTCGTTTGGCGATAGTGCCAAAAAACAATACTGCATAAAGCACCCAAACAATCACAATCAGAATATCAACGGGCCATTCAAGCTCCGCATATTCTTTACTAGTGGTGTAACCTAGAGGCAAGGTTATCAGCGCAAGTAGTAATATCAGCTGCCAGCCCCAAAACACCATCCAAGATAGACTACGATTAAACAACCGCGTTTGCCCAGTTCGCTGCACAATATACAGCGACGTACCCATTAAAATATTGACGACAAAGCCATAGATCACGCCAGAGGTATGCAAAGGCCGTAACCGTCCAAATTGGATATATTCAGAATCAAAGTTAAGTGCAGGCCAATAAAGCTGTGCAGCTAGCACCACACCAATGAACATCCCCGCAATCGACCAAATAACCGCAGCCACAACAAAATAACGAACAACCCTTACATCATATTGCTCAGTGCTTACCTGCATGCCTTACTCCTCTTCTTGTTTCGTGCCTAACACAGAGTAATAGTAAGAGATGTCTTTCATATCCTGTTCGCTAAGCGTATCTGCCTGTTGCTGCATCAAAATGGCCAAGCCACTAGTACGCTGCCTCGACTGATAATCTTTTAGTGCAGAGATTAAGTACCCCATTTTTTGGCCGCGTAAATTGGGGTAAGGGTCGATTGTTGAGATCCCGTCCTCTCCATGACAGGTCATGCAAACTTTGGCTTTCTCTTTACCAATTTTAAAGCTAGGGTCGTAATCTGCCGATACGCTTGCTGACCCAAAAATCAGGATTATCAATAGAGGTAATCGATTCATAAGCATTCCCTTATCTTCTTGTGCACCTTATTGAAACTAGTCGGTATTGATTTATTTGCCACAATTTGTGCAATTATCCACCGAAATGCCACTACGTTAGTTAAGGTGATTTGGTTCAACTTTTCACAGCAAAGAGTAAGCTCGACTGCACCAATCAAAAGTAAAAACCATTTGGCCTTGGCCCCAATTCATCAATTTAAGTGAAGATTAACAATCGTTAAGACTCACAATTTTGTGAACTTGGTCAAAAACATAACTGATTATCCGTGGGATATTTATTCGAACATATCAAGCTTTTATCGAGTATTGTTGAGAGGCCTTAGATGGATTTTATTAGACATGTACCCGCACTATTTTCATTAGTGACAGGAATTGCAATTATTGAGTGCAGTGTTGTGGTCTTAGGGTTATGCGTTAATCGACTGACAAAGTTATTTACTAAGGACTAACCTCAACAAGTAAAGCTAAGTCATGAAAAGGCCTGTTATTCAGGCTACTTTGTAACTTAGCTTTATTATTTCGCTGTCACTCCCAGCCCCTTTTATCATCATCTCTTCCGATTCAAAAAACAGTCACAACAGAGTAAATGATTTTTCTCTAGCGAATTTACTCACAGGAACACAGCGCCTATATTTAAAGGAGTGAGGATTTAGCCCTTAATCCATTTACCCCAATGATGATTTTGGGTATAGCGCGACAGGTAACAGGAGAATGTTATGCGAACCCAACAGATCCTATGTCCGACCGACTTTTCAGAAACAGCATCACACGCCATAAGTTATGCCATTGAGATGGCAAATTTTTATAAAGTCGGGGTCTGTCTACTACACGTTGTCGATAAGCCTTTTGGCGATAAACATACCCGAGTGCTCGCGGTAACACCCGATGAACTCATCGAGAGAATGGAAAGAGAGGCCGCTGATAAAATGCAGCAATTTATCGACTCGTTCGATATTTACTTTCCATTTGAAAGTAAAATTTGTCATGGCCATCCAGTCGAACAGATCTTAGCTACCGAAAAAAATATGAATGCTGGAATGATTGTCATGGCAAGCCATGGGAGAACAGGTCTAGCTCACTTCTTGAATGCCAATATAGCGGAGGAAGTGGCCAACAAAGCCCACTGTCCGGTGCTAGTGGTAAAGTAATTGCTATTACCCATAGCGATATAGCATCAGAGCTAAACCATTCTGCTTACAAGACCAATTTCGTGCCTTGCTGATTTAGAGGTATAAAAAAATCCGGTATCGAACTGATCCCGGATTTTTAATTAAGCTAAATAAAACCGTTTAAGCTGGGCTGAACACCTGCTCAAAACAAGCCTTAATGATCTCTAAACCTTGATCGATCTGCTCATCGGGTGCGGTAAGTGGCACCAGAATACGCAAGACATTACCGTAAGTGCCGCAAGATAATAGGATAAGGCCCCTATCTCGTGCCTCTTTGAGCATTAGTGCACAATACTCAGGTGCAGGTTTGCCGTCTTGCATCAACTCAACCGCTATCATGGCACCTAGGCCACGCACATCGATAATTTGCTTATGCTCTGCCGCCATAGCCTGCAATGACTCTTTAAGCTTAGCTCCGAGTGCATTGGCTCTTTGCAATAGTTGCTCTTCTTCAAACACCTCAATCACCGCAAGCGCGGCTGCACAAGCTAGTGGACTGCCACCATAAGTTCCGCCCAGTCCTCCTGCACCGATGGCATCCATCACCTCGGCTCGGCCTGTTATTCCTGAAAGTGGGAAGCCACCAGCGATAGACTTAGCAAAAGTCGTGATATCTGCCGCAACGCCCATCTGCTCCATAGCAAAGAAGGTGCCAGTGCGTCCAGCGCCTGTCTGTACCTCATCGGCAATCAGCATGATGCCATGCTTGTCACATAGCTGGCGTAATCGCTGCATAAACGCTACTGAGGTATGATAAAAACCACCTTCGCCTTGTACAGGCTCTATGATGATTGCTGCGATATCATCGGGCTCGGCATCATTTTTAAAAACGCGCTCTATCGATGTCATGGCGTCATCATCGCTAACACCATGCAACGCACAAGGGAACTCGGCTCTAAACACGTTGGCCGACATAAGTCCCATACCTTTACTGTAAGGTGCGACTCTCCCCGTAAGCGCCAACGCCGCCATGGTGCGACCATGATAACCCGAGGTAAAGGCAATAACACCGCTGCGTTTGGTATGAGCCCGCGCCACTTTAACCGCGTTTTCGACCGCCTCTGAGCCACTGGTAAATAACGCTGTTTTCTTGGCAAAATCCCCAGGCACCAGCTGATTGAGCTTTTCACATACTTGAATGTAATTCTCATAGCCCAGCACCATAAAGCAAGTATGAGAAAACAGCTCTAGCTGCTCGGCAACCGCCGCTTTAACTTTGTCGTGTAGATGGCCTGTATTAAGCACGGCAATACCACCTGCAAAGTCGATAAACTCGCGCCCCTCTACATCCCAAACTGTGGCGTTGTCCGCTCGCTGAGTATAGATAGGATGGATTTGCCCTACACCATTGGCTACCGCCGCCTGACGACGCACCATGAGTGACTCATTAGTTGTCATAACTATTTCCTTTTAACTGACATACTGATGAACTTAATCTTCAAGTATTAAACAGACATACAGATGTACTTCATCTCTAAGTACTCTTCGATACCAAACTTTGAGCCTTCACGGCCTAAGCCCGATGACTTAATGCCGCCAAAAGGCGCAACTTCGGTGGAAATAAGCCCGGTATTGACCCCAACCATGCCGTACTCCAATGCTTCAGAGACTTTCCAAACAAGGGAAATATCGCGACCATAGAAGTAAGCGGCTAGCCCGAACTCAGTGTCATTGGCTTGCTCAATCACATCATCGACATCAGAGAATTGAAATAGCGGGGCAAGCGGCCCAAAGGTTTCCTCCTTGGCCACTAACATACTTTTATCGACATGAGTGATAATCGTCGGCTCGAAGAAGTTGCCGCCTAGGCTCGCAAGCTTACCGCCGGCTTTTAGAGTTGCGCCCTTAGACAAGGCATCATCAAGATGTCTTTGTACTTTCGCCACCGCGTCGGCGTTAATAAGCGGCCCTGTTGTTACGCCAGCTTCAGTGCCCACACCCAGTTTCAACTTGGTCACGGCTGCTGCTAACTTCTCAGCAAACTCATCGTAAACTGCATCTTGAACATAGATACGGTTAGCACAGACGCAGGTCTGGCCGGCGTTACGATATTTGGCGATCATCGCGCCCTCTACCGCAGCATCGATGTCGGCATCGTTAAACACGATAAAAGGGGCGTTGCCACCAAGTTCCAGTGACATTTTCTTTAGGGTCGGCGCACACTGCTGCATCAGCTTGATCCCTACGGGAGTTGAGCCAGTAAAAGAGAGTTTGCGAACAACCGGGTTGCTACAAAGCTCATTACCGATAGCGATAGCATCACCGGTAACCACACTAAAGACGCCTGCAGGAATACCTGCTCGCTCGGCAAGTTCAGCTAATGCCAGTGCAGTAAAAGGAGTTTGCGGCGCAGGTTTAACCACCATGGTGCAACCCGCTGCCAATGCAGGAGCAGCTTTACGAGTGATCATCGCCGCAGGGAAATTCCATGGTGTAATGGCTGCGGTAACACCAACACTTTGCTTAATCACCATTAAGCGCTTATCGCCTTGATGGCCTGGAATCGTATCGCCATAGACGCGCTTTGCTTCTTCGGCGAACCACTCGATAAACGACGCCGCATAGGCAACCTCACCTTTAGCCTCGGCCAATGGTTTACCTTGCTCAGTGGTCATCAACAGGGCTAAATCGTCTTGGTGCTCAAGTAACAATTCAAACCAGCGGTTCAATTTGGCGCCACGCTCTTTCGCGGTAAGTGCACGCCAAGCCGGTAACGCCTTTTCTGCCGCCGCTATCGCGGCTTTGGTTTCAGTCGTGCCCATTACAGGTACACTACCAATCACCTTATGGGTTGCAGGATCGGCTATCTCAACTTTTTCACCGTTTATGGCTTCAAGCCACTGGCCATCTATATAACATTGCTGGCGTAGCAAACTCATATCATTTAACTGCACGGGTTACTCCTTAATTTGCTTAAGCGCTTATCACCTAAAGCCTTTCGACTGTCTTGAGCCTGATTGGTTTCGCTTTATTGTCTATGTATTTACACACCTAACTTGTCACGCATTGTGTAGTACCAGGCGCCAATGGCACTAAATGGCACCTTAAACATATGCCCGCCCGGGAAGGGGTAATGAGGCAAACCTGCAAAGGCATCGAAGCGCGTCGCCTGCCCATTAATCGCCTCAGCTAAGATCTTGCCTGCTAGGTGAGTGTAAGTTACCCCATGACCACTACAGCCTTGTGAATAGTAGATGTTACTGCCAATTCGACCGACTTGTGGCAGGCGAGACAGAGTCAGTAAGAAATTACCTGTCCAAGTATAATCAATCTTCACATCTTTCAATTGTGGGAAGGTCTTAAGCATCTTAGGCCCGATGATCGACTTAATATCGGCAGGATCTCTTGCGCCATATACCACGCCGCCGCCATAAATTAATCGGTTATCGCCAGACAGACGGAAGTAATCTAATAGGTAATTACAGTCTTCGACACAGTAATTCTGCGGCAATAAACTCTTTGCAACTTCATCGCTTAACGGCTCAGTAGTGATCACCTGCGTACCACAAGGCATAGATTTAGCCTGTAACTTAGGGATCAGGTCGCCTAAGTAGGCATTACCTGCAACCACGACAAACTTAGACTTCACGCTACCATGAGCCGTGTGCACAACGGGGCTTTCGCCCTCTTCGACCTTAACCACAGCCGAGCCTTCAAATATTTTACCGCCCAGCGACTCGACAGCCTGCGCCTCACCTAATGCCAAGTTAAGTGGATGAATGTGACCGCCACTCTTGTCCAGTAGACCGCCGACATAAGACTCAGTATTTACTACCTTACGGATATCGCTATGGTCTAATAGCTCAAGGTGATTCATATGACCGTGCTTTTCCCATAGCGCCTTTTGCGCTTGTAGGTGGCCCATCTGCTTGTCGTTTAGCGCGGCAAATACGCCACCATCTTGCAGATCGCATTGGATGTTATATTTATGGATCCGCTCCTTAATGATGCGCGCACCTTCAAAGGCCATCTCACCGAACAACTTACCTGCCTCGGTGCCAACGGTTTTCTCAATTGAGTCGATATCTCGACTAAAGCTGTTAACAATTTGACCGCCATTTCGCCCCGATGCGCCCCAACCGATGCGCGCCGCTTCAAGCACGGTAACCTTGTAGCCCATCTCAAGAAGATGCAGCGCAGTCGACAGTCCGGTGTAACCGGCACCAATAATGCACACATCTGTGTCGATATTGTCTTGTAACATTGGGCGCTCGGTCTTGTCGTTTGCCGACGCCGCATAATATGAATCAGCATGGGGAGTGGTCATGGTTTCCGCCTGTCTTTCGTTGATTATTATTGACATAACTTCAGTCCTTTACGCTTCAATAGCGTATTTCTCGATCTCGATAGGTGAGCCATTTTCGGCTCACTGTCTTAAATAAATTGGGATTAATCTATAGAACGGCTCGATATGAAAGCTAACCAATATCAAAGCTAGCTCTCACATCGTAGTGATGCAGCGACTGCTAAGCAGAGCTAGAACGTTGCTTAATGTCTGCGCGACGAGCAAAGTACCAAGAGATAAATGCGATCAGCGATACGATAAGAATGATCAGTGTCGCCAGCGCATTAATCTTAGGCGAGACGCCCATTCTCACCGAGGAGAACACCACCATAGGTAAGGTTGTTGCCCCTGGGCCTGAAGCGAAGCTCGCGATCACTAAATCGTCCAGCGATAGGCTAAATGACAGTAACCAGCCCGCCACTAGCGCAGGCGAGATCATCGGCACGGTAATGGCGAAGAAGGTTTTAAATGGCGTTGCTCCTAAGTCTTGCGCCGCCTCTTCCACCGATCGGTCAATCTCACGTAAGCGCGATGACACCACCACCGCCACATAAGCGGCACAGAAGGTTGAGTGGGCAATCCACACGGTCAACATGCCACGCTCTGCAGGCCAGCCAAACAAGTCGGCCATATGCACGAATAGCAGTAACAATGACAGACCCGTGATCACCTCTGGCATCACCAGAGGGGCGGTGATCATGTTAGATAGGGTTAACTTGCCCCAACCTCGGGCGAATCGCGTCATCACAAACGCCGCCATGGTGCCCAATATCACGGCCATGGTTGAGGCGTAAAAGGCCACCTGTAAACTGGTCCATACTGCATCGAGGATCTGTTGATCACGCAGCAGTTCTCCATACCACTTGGTCGAGAACCCAGCCCATACGGTAACCAGCTTAGACTCGTTAAATGAATAAATAACTAAGATAAACATTGGCGCGTACAGGAAAAACATACCCGCCCAAAGCATAATGGTAGAAAAATTTAACTTCTTCATGCTGTTTTCTCCATCTCTTTAGCCTGATAACGATGGAACAGGGTTATCGGAATAATCAGTAGCCCTAACATCACAATTGCAAGCGCCGAAGCCACTGGCCAATCACGGTTATTGAAGAACTCCTGCCATAGCACCTTACCAATCATCAATGAATCTGGACCACCGAGTAGTTCAGGGATCACAAACTCACCCACCACCGGAATAAACACCAGCATGGATCCAGCAATCACGCCGCCTTTTGAAAGCGGTAGGGTCACTTTCCAAAAGGTATTGAGACTACGAGAGCCAAGATCAGCCGCCGCTTCTAGCAAGCTGCCATCGAGCTGAGACAAGTTGGCGTAAAGTGGCAAAATCATAAACGGCAAATAACTGTAGATGATGCCGATATACACAGCGGTATTGGTATTTAGGATCTGCAAAGGCTCAGAGATAATGCCAGTCCACATCAACAAATTATTGATCACACCATTGTTGCTCAATATCCCCATCCAGGCGTAGACCCGGATAAGAAATGAGGTCCAAGAGGGTAACATTACCAACAGAATTAACATGGTTTGGTTACGCTTAGGCGCACGAGCGATGGCGTAGGCCATAGGGTAACCAATCAGCAAACAGCCTATAGTTGAGATTGTTGCCATCTTAAGCGAGCCTAAGTAGGCGTTATAGTACAAAGAGTCATCGAGAATAAGCAGGTAATTACCCAGATTCAGCATGATCTGCAAAGATTCCTCTGCATACTGAAACAGGGGCTCATAAGGCGGTATCGAGATGATTGGAGTCGAAAAACTTATCTTAAGTACGATAGCGAAAGGCAGTGCGAAGAAGAGTAATAGCCAAAAGTACGGGACACCTATGGTCCAGCATTGGCCTTTGGGTAATCGAAATTTTAACGGCTTTTTCATGATTAAATCCTTATGATCTAAGGACCACTCCGCTGGTGGCCTCCCAGCTAATGAAAACCGCTTCTTCCCACGTAGGAGGATCTGAACGACGTTCTCGATTAGTCATAATGGTTTGAATAAGCAGGTTATTCGGTAGGCGAATGTAGTACACAGAAATTCCACCAAGATAAGCGATATCTTCAACCACACCACTAGACCAGTTATATTCACCTTGTGGCTGCTCACGGGTAATACGTGTCTTCTCTGGACGCACCGCTATCCATATCGTCTTATCATCGACACTGGTCGAGGCGCCGTGACCGATAAAGATCTTCTGCGATAAACCAGGGCATTCGACAATGACATGATCGGCCTCATCTTCAACAATCTCGCCTTCAAACAGGTTCACGCTGCCGATAAATTCGGCCACCATACGGCTACTCGGACTCTCATAAATATCCGTGGGCGAGCCAGTCTGGGCTATCCAGCCTTCATTCATTATCGAGATACGGCCCGCCATCGTCATGGCTTCTTCTTGGTCATGGGTAACCATCACACAAGTCACGCCAACGGCTTCAAGAATATCGACAACCTCAAGTTGCATCTGAGTTCGTAGCTTCTTATCCAGCGCGCCCATTGGCTCATCGAGCAGTAATAACTTAGGTCGCTTAGCCAAGGAACGGGCCAAAGCCACACGCTGCCTTTGACCACCGGAGAGTTGATTTGGCTTACGCTTGGCGTAACTTTCCATGTGCACTAGCTTCAACATCTCTTGCACGCGGGATTCGATTTCAGCTTTGGGTAACTTGTCTTGTTTAAGGCCAAAGGCGATGTTTTGCGCCACTGTCATATGTGGGAATAGTGCATAAGACTGGAACATCATATTGATAGGTCGCTCATGGGGCGGCATATCGGTAATATCTTCTCCGTCTAGAAAGATGCGCCCTTCAGATGGCTTTTCAAATCCAGCAAGCATACGTAGCAATGTAGACTTACCCGAGCCCGAGCCGCCTAGTAATGCAAAAATCTCCCCTTTCTTGATATTTAGCGTGACATCATCTACTGCACGCACTTCATCAAATAGCTTACTCACTCTGTCTATCTGAAGCAGCACTTCGCCTTGCGTCTTTTTAATCGAATTATTGGTGACGTCTAAGGTACTAGTCATTTTACTTCTCCAACTAAGGGTATTAATCATCGCCCTTTATTTCTATCTTACATATTGATCAAAAAGGGCAAGGCGATGCCTTGCCCTTCTCTGCTTAGTAGCCCGATTTCACTTTAGTCCATACACGCGTTAATGAACGCTGTGATTTCATTGGACGTACATCACCGACATACAAGCGATCTAGCACTTCTTTAGTTGGGTAGATAGACGTATTAGTACGTACATCTTCATCCACTAAAGGCAACGCTGGTACGTTTGGGTTGGCGTAAGCCACATAGTTAGTGATAGGCGCAATCACCTCAGGGCGGAGCAGATAGTTAATAAAGGTGTGAGCATTTTTAACGTTAGCCGCATCGGCTGGGATCGCTAACATATCAAACCAAAGGTTTGAGCCCTCTTTAGGAATTGAGTATTCAATGGTATTACCATTTTCCGCTTCATCGGCGCGATCGGCAGCCTGGAAGATGTCACCCGAATAACCAAATGCAACACAGATATCGCCATTCGCTAAGTCAGTGATATAACGTGATGAATGGAAATAAGTGATGTAAGGACGTACCTGAGCGAGCACTTCACCGGCCTTCTTAAAGTCATCGGCTTTAGTGCTATTTGGATCAAGACCTAAGTAGATAAGCGCCATAGGCACCATCTCATCGGCACTATCAAGTAAAGACAGACCACACTGAGACACCTTCTCGGCATACTTAGGGTTGAAGATAAGCTCCAAAGAATCAACCGGTGCATCTTCACCTAGCACAGCTTTTACTTTTTCGACGTTATAGCCAATACCATTTGTACCCCATAAATACGGTACTGAATACTGGTTACCCGGATCGGCAGATTCAAGCTGAGTCATTAACTCTGGACTCAAGTTCTTATGATTTGGTAACTGATTTGAGTCTAGCTTTTGGAAGGCACCCGCTTTAATTTGCTTAGCGAGAAAACTATTCGATGGTACAACGATATCGTAGCCTGAGCGACCCGAAAGTAGCTTAGCTTCTACCACTTCATTACTGTCAAACACATCGTAAACAACACGAATGCCAGTCTCTTTGTGAAAGTTCTCTAAGGTATCTTCGGCAATATAATCTGACCAGTTATATACGCGAACAACTTCTTCAGCGTACGCAGTTGTAGAAGCCATTACACTTGCTGTGACGAGGGCAAGTGTGGTCGCCTTTTTTAAAAGTTTCATGCTATCTCCTTTGTAGCGTAGCAGCAGTTAATCTATCTCTGCTGTCCATACATTGTGTTACCGATTTATCGGCTAGTTCTTATTGTTAACCAATGCTACACCTGAAAAACCGCATCGGCAGTGTGGTACTGCTTTACAGCTTTCATATAGATAACACTCTTTAAAATGCTATCTGTATGAATAACTTCTTTGCTTAAGATTTATGTTAGGCATCTAAGACTCGTCCCCAAAACGAGTCTCAGTGCTGAGTCATTAAACTCATTTCATCAAACTAAGCGCTTTAAACTGTGAGTAACAGGAACTCACGTTCCCATGAACTGATCACCCGGCGGTAGTTTTCAAGATCTGCCTGCTTCACCGCGATATAGCCGTTAGTGAAGATATCGCCTAAATACTCACGGCAAGCCGAGCTTTCGGCCATTATTGCTAACGCCTCTTCAAGGGTTAATGGCAGTGCGGCCCCGCCGCGAGTTTCATTTGCACGGCCTTGAACCGGTGTAGAGGGTTTAACATCATCCACCATGCCCATGTAGCCACATAATAAGCTCGCCGCTATAGACAGGTAGCTGTTAGCATCTGCGCCAGCGATACGGTTTTCAATACGTAAGTTTTGCGGTGAAGACTCAGGTATACGCAGACCGCAAGTGCGGTTCTCTTCGCCCCACTCAAGGTTTACCGGAGCCGAGGCACCCGGCAAGAACCGACGGAACGAGTTAACGTTAGGCGCAAATAGTGGCAACAGCTCTGGAATAAACTTTTGCAGACCACCGATATAGCTATAAAACAGTGGGCTCTTAGTGCCGTCCTCATTAGAGAAGATATTCTTGCCCGACTTAACATCAACGATACTCTGATGCAGATGCATCGCACTGCCCGGCTCGTTGGTTACAGGCTTAGCCATAAAGGTGGCGCAAACATTATGTTTAAGCGCGGCTTCACGTAGGGTGCGCTTAAATACAAACACTTGATCAGCCAGAGAAAGAGCATCGCCGTGAGAGAAGTTAATCTCCATCTGCGCCGTGCCCTCTTCATGGATCAAGGTGTCAATATCCAGACCCTGCTCTTCACACCAGTCGTACATATCTTCAAATAACGGATCGTACTCATTTGCCGCATCGATAGAGAAAGACTGGCGACCCGACTCTTGGCGGCCAGAACGTCCAACGGGAGGAATAAGTGGGTGGTCGGGATGCTCATTGATACGCGTTAAATAAAACTCCATCTCTGGTGCAACCACAGGCTTCCAACCTTTATCTTCATAAAGCCTAAGCACTTTTTTCAGCAGGTTACGGGGAGACAATTCGATAGGATTGCCCATCTTGTCATAAGTGTCGTGGATCACCTGAGCCGTGGCTTCTATGGTCCATGGCAACTTAAAGACTGCATCTTCATCCGGCACACAGACAAAGTCGATATCTGCTTCGTCGAGTAGTGCATCATAAGATTCGTCATCGACATAATCGCCTGTCACCGTCTGCAACAACACACTCTCAGGCAAACGCATGCCCTTTTCATCGATAAATTTTGCCACTGGGGCTATCTTGCCACGGGCAATACCCGTCATATCACAGACAACACACTCAACTTCGGTAATTTTTTGCTCTTTTAAATAACTGACTAACTTTTTCATAATTATTTCACTCTGCTTGCTGCACGGCGCTGGCATGCTTTATTAAAGGCTGCAAAAATTGCGGTATAGAAAGGGCTATCAAGCACTTTCCATTCAGGATGCCACTGCACACCTAGTGCAAAATTCTTTGCGTTTCTGACAGAAAAAGCTTCTATCAGACCATCGGTTGCATATGCTTCTGGCCGCAACCCAACACCCAGGCGATCGACGCCTTGGGTATGGACAGAGTTCACCTCTGCAGAGCTGCGGCCCCATGCATCGTGAAGCAGTCCCCCAGGTTCTATCTGAACCTCGTGGGAGATCCCGTACTGCACCTCTACTGACTTGGTTTTATCTTCTCTGTGTTCAATAAAACCTCCCACCTCATGAAGCTTCTGGTGCAAGCTGCCACCAAACACCACATTCATCTCTTGGAAGCCACGACAGATTGCAAGCACAGGAACACCGGCATCGATTGCCGCTTTTAATAGCGGTAAGGTTGTTGCATCGCGCTTGGGATCATGATGTGTTTCTTGATCGCTTGCAGGACCATTGAAATGATGTGGTTCAATATTTGAGGGGGAGCCGGTGAATAAGATCCCATCTAAACGTGGGAGAATGGTTTCTGCGGGGCAGTGCCCTAACGCAGGAATGACTAATGGCCAAGCTTGTGTTGCATCCGCTATCGATAATAAATACTTCTCACCCACGATATTAAAGGGGTGCAAGCCTAACTGCTGATTACATGCAGTCACACCGACAACTGCGAGCCCTACTTCCGACATAAAACACCTTCAATCCTTTGTCTTCGTAATTTTTAGAATTATTTTGAATAGTTTTTATCTTGATTTACGAAATATTGAATAATGAACAGTTATTACTCAAACGTTCATTTTTTCACACACTACACGGAATCAATTAAGTAGGCAATAGCGAAGGTGAAAGGATTGTTAAAAAAAACACAAAAATATGACTAACCAATAGTTATCAACACCTTAGAGTAAAACAGCTTTGTGTAAGTTTATATTGGATTGCATATTAATAAGTTTTTTATGCATTAAAAGCATAAATAACGAGGATGACGCGGATCGCATTCAAGCACAGCCGATGCTTAAAATTATTTACATAAAAGCATAAAAACAGCGTCGTATAGAACTGCCTAGCGGGTAATGTTATATAAAGCGGAAACAGCAGGATTTTGAAATAGATAACAAGCTAGTTACCGTTAAGAATGTGAAACACTCTCCGGTAAGCTAGCTTTACAAAAAGCAGAGGATATAAACTAAAAATTAGCAGGGGTTGTGGCGCTGATAATCCGACAAGCTTCATCAAACGGATTACGAAAACGATGAGGCAACTCGCTATTAAAGTAATAACTGTCACCCTCTTTTAGCTCAAACACTTCATCACCAACGGTCAACTCTAATCGTCCCTCAATCACCATTGCCGCTTCTTGCCCTTCATGCTTAAGCATCTCAATGCCAGTATCCGCCCCCGGTGGATAGGTTTCACTCATGACTGACATGGCCCGATTGGGAAAGTCTCGACCAATTAACTTAAAGTCCAAGGTGCCATCACCGATATCTAACAGCTCGTCACTGCGGTACACCACTTTTTGCTCGGCGGCTGAAGTATCTTCAATAGAGAAAAACTCCACCAAAGACATAGGTAAGCCTGAAAGTACTTTTTTCAACGAACTGACCGAAGGGCTAACGCTATTTTTCTCAATCATGGAGATGGTGCTGTTAGTCACACCTGCGCGTTTTGCCAGTTCTCGTTGAGACAAGCCTTTCTCTTTTCTAACCCTTTTAAGGTTTTCTCCAATATCCAAAATCTTTCCCCTAATTGAAGTAATCGTTCTTTGCCTCGAACAAAGTGTAGGGCAATAAAACGTATTCTCGATAGAACCAGAGCCCGTTTGTAATTATCAACGAAATGAGTGCCACCGAGTGAATTTGTATTCTACAGGAAAGCGTGTTAAAAATAACGAACATATGTAAATAATTTATTTATATAACTTAGAATATACCGTCAAAATTCCAACTTACAATAAAAACATATACTTGGAGATAAGATGCCAACTAGAAGCCCGGTGCACAGCGACCAATATCCCGCATCATATTACTTTGCAACCGCTAAAGAACTACATCAATCACCACGCCTAGAAGAGATCATTGATGTGGATGTGTGTGTGGTAGGCGGTGGATTTAGTGGCATTAATACTGCAATTGAGTTGGCCCAAAAAGGCTTTAGCGTTGCATTGCTTGAAGCAAAACGCATAGGTTGGGGAGCATCGGGCCGTAACGGCGGCGAGCTTATTCGTGGCATTGGTCATGACGTTAGCCAGTTTCAAAATATCATTGGCAGCGAAGGGGTAAAAGCCATCGAGCAGATGGGCTTTGAAGCTGTTGATATCGTTAGACAGCGTGTCGCTGAGCACAATATTGATTGCAACTTACAGATGGGTTATTGCGACTTAGCGATTCGACCTCGCCATATGAGGGAACTTGAAGAAGATTTTGAACATTTAAACAGTATTGGTTACGGCCATAACATGACCTTACTCGATAAATCTCGTATCGGCGAGGTGATAGGCTCTGATTTCTATCAAGGCGCATTAGTGGATATGGCCAGTGGTCATCTGCACCCGCTTAACTTAGCCTTAGGTGAAGCCAGAGTTGCCCGCAACTTAGGCGTTAAGATGTATGAATACAGCGCAGCGCAGAAGATTATTAAGGGCGATAAGCCAAAAGTAATCACCGAGCATGGCGAGGTAAATTGCCAGTACCTAGTATTAGCCGGTAACGCCTATTTAGGCTTAGATTTAGAAGAAAACATTGGCAGTAAGGTACTCCCAGCAGGCACCTATATTTTAGCCACTGAGCCGTTAACTCAAGAGCAATGTGACGCAATCATCCCCCAAAACATGGCCTTTGCCGACTTAAGAGTCGACTTGGATTACTACCATCTATCGGAAGATAATCGCCTGCTATTTGGTGGCCTGTGTACCTACTCAGGCAAAGATCCAAAAGACATTGAGGCGGCATTGAGACCTAACCTTGAGAAGGTATTCCCCCAGCTAAAAGGCGTGCGTATCGATTATGAATGGGGTGGCATGATGGGTATAGGCGCTAACCGCTTACCGCAAATCGGTCGTTTGCCCGATGCCAAGAATATCTTCTATGCCCAAGCCTATGCAGGCCATGGCGTTAATGCCACCCATATGGCAGCAAAATTAATCGCCGAGGCAATAACCACTCAAGCCGAACGTTTCGACGTGTTTGCCCAAATCCCCCATATGACCTTCCCAGGAGGCCCACACCTGCGCTCACCACTATTAGCCATGGGCATGCTTTATCATAGGTTTAAAGATATTTTTTAACGTCAACTTTAGGCTCTGCATAAACAAGAAAACGGACTTCCTAGTCCGTTTTCTTACTTATAACCAGTAATCAATACCTAACTTAGTGCCCTATCCACTGCATACTCACAGTGGATAGCTGTAGTATCGTAGAGTGGCACTTGGGTATCTGGTTGGCCAATCAGTAATGCAATCTCGGTACAGCCTAAAATGACAGCCTGGGCTCCTTGGGCATACAAGTTATCAACTATATCCAGATATTGTTGCTTTGAATTAGGATTAATCAAGCCTTGGCATAATTCCTCATAAATAACATGGTGCACAATGTTACGATCTGCTTCATTTGGAACTATCACCTCGATATCAAATTGGTTTGTCAGGCGACTTTTGTAGAATTCTTGCTCCATGGTAAAACGAGTTCCTAACAGCCCCACTTTAGTAACACCGTTAGCCAAAAGCTTTACTGCTGTTGCATCGGCAATATGTAAGATAGGGATTGAAATCTGACTTTGGATCTCATCAGCTACCTTATGCATAGTATTGGTGCAAATTAATAAAAAATCAGCGCCGCCTGCAGCAATTTTTTTAGCCGCATCTGACAAGATATCAGCCGTATCTAACCACTTACCTGCATGCTGTAGCTTTTCAATCTCAGCAAAATCGACACTGTAGAGACATACTTTTGCGGAATGCAGTCCACCGAGTCTTGCCTTTACACCTTCATTGAGCGCCTTGTAATAACTCGCTGTAGACTCCCAACTCATACCGCCTAACATGCCTATCGTTTTCATCAACCCTCCCCCCGCTTTGTTATGTTAGTGACAATATATTGGCTTGCTGTAAACTACGATAAGATCTGTGCTCAAGGTGCGCTTGAGTTAGTCCGAAAATAGCCGCTAAGTCCACTAGCTCAGCTCGATACACCTCTAACATGCCTTCGTCATCGGTCATGATGGCAAACTCGGCAAAATCGCCTAGTCCAGCTAAGTGATCAAGCGTGATATGGAACTTGCCGACAAAGTAAATACTGCGCTGCTTCTTCATCTCTAGGCGTACCTGATAACCCATGGTTCCAAGCATACTCTTAGCACTCTCGGCATCGGTAATGTTGGTGGCCTGACAGCGATCGGCCTCTGGCCCCTTTACTATCCAGAGCTTTATACCCGATGGCTCGCACTCTCGTATACAAACACTCTTATTCTGGGCTAAAAGCAACTGTTCTTTGGTATCGAAGTAACTATCAGACTCGATATTATCTTCAAACATTACCTCATGCTCTATAGAACTCAATACGGCTAAGAAAGCTTGCTTATCGGCCAAACGATACTTTAGCTCGACTTCAAATTGACCTTTAAAATGCTCATGACTCATGGGTTGTGGCTCGCGAATAATCTACTGGCACAAATAATATCTGTTTTCCATTCAGCGATTAGCGATAGAGTTAAAACTTTCAGCTTTACTGAAGTTAATCAACAGCTAAAGGCTAGGCTATATCATTAATACGATTACCAATATTTAGCTTTATCTAAGGCTGCTACACAATGAGTTCTACCGCTAATAGCCTGTAGTTGTTCGCCCTTTAGAGATTGAGCTAACCAGCCTTCTGGATAAGTCAGAGCTTGAGGCGCCTTTACCACATCTTCGCTTATCTGCTTAAAACCCACTTTCGAGTAATAGTTTGGATCGCCATAGGTAAACACCAACTCTATACCTTTGCTTTGTAGGCTATCTAGGCCAAATTGAATCAGTTTCTGGCCCACGCCTTGTCGTTGAAAGCTAGGGTGAACCGCAACCGGTGACAAGATAAAAGCATTGATACCAGTTTCAAAAGTTAATCTTGAAAACATGATGCAGCCAGCGAGCTTATCCGCCTCGATAGCCACAAAAATAAACAAATCATCACTGTCAGTAGTGCTCATTAGCTCTGTGGTTAACTCACCAATGACTCTTCCTTCAGCCTCACCCTCTGAGTCTGAAAATGTTTCGCTAAAAAGCTGAATAATTTCTTTTGTCTTACTTGTATCACATAGTGAAAGTTTCATTTTTTTCTACTTCTTCAATATCGCTATTTCTTAATACCACTAAATCAGCCTCGATTGCTATATTTTGTTTAAGAACAACATTTGACAATCAAATCCCTCAACAATCAGACAACAAAAGTGGGACGTTCGGTTAGCCTTAGGGCGGTCATTAATCTAGATAAGTTACCAATGTAGTAGCTGTGAAATATGCTTGTAATACCTAATCCTCAGAGTCTTTCTCTATAGCCATCTATCAATTTACCTAGTACGACTTTCGTGAATTAAACTCAATTACTTAAGTCATAAATCAGGATAATTCAGGGAGTATATCGGCTACAACATCTGTCATAGTCCGCATTAATCAGTAGCCTAAGACCCAAATCACACTGCCGTTCTTGACTGGTATTTTTACTAGTGCTTAGCCATAGATAGTACTTCTATCCTTACCCCACAAAAACAACAGTAAGGAAATGATGAATGAATCTCACCCGCTTAGCGAGCCTAATCGCCTTAAGCTTAGCAATCACAGCCTGTGGTAGCGACGACAACTCCAGCACACCAACACCGCCAGTGACACCGGAGCCACCACCAATAATCAAACCCGATAGCGTATTCGGCGGCCCATTAGCCGATGAGCAAAAGATCAATAAAGTTATTCAAATTTCTATCGTTAAAGGCTTCAGTCCATTAACAGAGGCCAGTGAGGCTCGCGCTAAGCCAATTGAAATCGAAGGCGTCGTTAAATCGATGATGGAAAAGGAAGCTGCAGATCTAGGCTTAAAAGTTGATTACTTACTGCCACCGACAGCAATTAATATGTCAGGCGTGAATATTGACACCATGCGTCCAGACCTATTCCAACCAGGCCGCGGTTCAGTCATGGACTTGCTGGTTTGGGCGGGCAAGAATTACGGTTTAGATATCAAGATTGAAAAAGATGAAGCGCTTAATACTCACTTTATTACTGCTATTGAAGGTATTAAAGGCTTGCCAGAAGCGGTGGACCAAGAAACTCTCGGTCAAACAGAGGGACAAGGCTGGAAATACTTAGTCGCTCCAAGCGTGTGGGAAGATAAAGATATTGCCAATGGTGACTATGATACTAAGGGGCTCTACTACAAGGAAGAAGAGATCTACTTCCGCATGGATCATCATCCATTAAAAAATGAGATGAGTATCGTAATTATGCCTGCAGAGCCGGGTGAAATGGAGATCCGTAAGAAGAAGTACGAAAAAGAGATGGATCGTATGGCCCAAAATGGCGGCAAAGTGATCATCCCTGAAATGGTAATCGACTTTAAACCAGCGCAATACTCAGCCACTGGCGAAGTACTTGTGCCAAATCAACGAGTCGTATTCAAAAATATCGAAGTTAAAGCTCATAACTTGCGTACCGATATTTACCAGCCCGGTGTAATAACCGAATTAGATGCCTGGCTATCACTTGACGAACAACGCGACGACTTAACCATAGACTACAGTTACTGGCCACGCCTAAGTACCAACGCTAACGTACAAGGCTATGTTGCGACTGCTATCACCTTTAATGGCCGTGATGACCTTGGAAACATCGTTAACGAGCGATACACTAATAATGGCTCTTGTGGCTTCGTGCACACCACAGGTGAGTGGGAAAATTACATGGATTCTGGCCGCCAAAATGGCCTGTATCAGTGGGTAATGTGTGGTTCACGTACCGATATGGGTGAAGAATATCGAGAAGCCTGTTATGGCAATATCCCAGGCGTTCTAGGTTACCGCGCTCATAACTACGGCCCAGGTGAAAAGTATGAAAACCATAACCCAAAAGGACGCGGTTACATCAAGTTCGGCCTTCCTTTCGGTGGTAACGATCCGCACTTAACTGGTGATGCGATGATCATCTATAGCCCTGAATATATCAATTATGTAGGTGCGGCATTTGGTAATGGTTATGGCGATCAACAAGCAACTTCTGGCTGTGATACTGACGCACCAGAAGTTGATCCTAGTCAAATCAAAGATATCACTCAAGCGCGTGCACCACTCACAGATAGCCATTTTGGCTGGCAGATCCCAGATTGCAGCACTTGCCATGACTCAACAAACAGTCACGTGGTAGAAGATATGGCACCATGGGAATGTGCAGAGTGTCATGGTAACAACGGAGCACCAGATAGTCATGGTGAATTGCTAACTTGTGGTTTCTGTCATGCGCAAACTTTAGAAAGCCACGGTGATGCCTATACCACTAAAAATGATTACTTTGGTCTAGAGACTCAGTTTAAAGAGCCTGAAAGCTGCTTAACCTGTCACGTCGAAAAGCGCTAATAATCGTTAGATAAACTTGAATCATTACCGTGCTATCTGTGCGGTAATCACAACAAGCTCATGGATGAGCCTGCTTTATTTTGTCTAACAAACGCATTATGTAGTCAAAGTCTTGTGGAATTGAGTCTAAGGAAGTTGTAGCCCAGAGGAGTTTGTCCCATAGACAAACGTGAGGGGTCGAACACTGGGATTTATATCTTTGTGTATCGCTGTGTTAGCGACAAGATCACAATATGGATTAACCAAGAGGACAGCTATGTTTCCTCTTTCATTATGGGTAAGTCAAAATGTCAGCTAAACAGAGTAAATTGGTTAATCACTACATCATTGAAGACTTTAAGAAGCAACTCTCTCGTTTTGGCTTTAGTCGTTTCTATTATTGCATCTTGCCATGTGACAATCAGTCAGTAGCTCCAGAACCTTGTGATCCCATTAATTTTTCCAAAGCTGTCAATATTAATAAAATGCGCTTTGCGGTTTCATCCGATGCAGAGATCCTTCAATACCGGGACGAGTTTCTTAGCCGCTTTTCTAAAAACGATAAAGGTTTTTCGACGAGTTCGCCCTCAATTCGTAAATTTCAAAATCCCTATCTGTGGCCTAGTAATAGTGTTCCCCAGCGGCAGCAAATGACCTTTGAACAGCTACTGCATCGTTATGAAATTGCCAGTCGACTTACTTTTTATCAACCACTAAAAAACCCAAAAGGCTGGCTGGGGATGTTTAATCTATTTTCCACTCTTCCCAATGAAGAGATAAACCAACACCTGACTAGTGATGGCAAAGAACTTGAGCAGGTATTAGTCGAGTTTGCCGACACCTTTAACTCTCTGGCACTAAAATCCATCAACCCATTGATTAACTTTAGAGTGCTGTCACCAACTTGTATTCAAATACTGGAGCTAGTCGCCCAGGGTCACTCTAGCGATGAGATAGCGAAACAAATATTTATGAGCGAGCGAGGAGTGAACTATCATCTTGATCGCGCTCGGAGTATTTTAGAAGCTAAAAATAGAACTAACTTGATCAGTAAGGCTTATCAATACGGTGTACTCAATACTGTTATTTAACGCCCCCCACATAAGCCGCCTAAAAAAAGCCACTTAGATCTACAAGCTAAGTGGCTATTATTTAGATTTATACAGACCTTATTTCTCGCAGAATTTACTCTAGCACTAACCAAGTGGCCTTAATTTCGGTGTACTTATCAAACGCATGCAGTGACTTATCGCGGCCATTACCCGACTGCTTGTAACCGCCAAATGGCGCCGTCATATCACCGCCATCATAATGATTAATCCACACCATACCGCTGCGAAGTGCTTTAGCAGTTTTATGAGCCTTATTTATGTCTGATGTCCATACACCAGCTGCGAGTCCATAGATAGTATCGTTAGCGATCTCGACTGCCTGCTGCATACCATCAAAAGTAATCACAGATAGCACAGGGCCAAAAATTTCCTCTTTGGCAATGGTCATCTTATTGTCAACATTGGAGAATATCGTCGGTTCGATATATACGCCGCCACTGTCTTGCATCACCTGAGAGCCGCCATGGTTTAAGGTGGCACCTTCATCCTTACCCGATTGAATATAGCCAAGTACGTTATCTAGCTGTTGTTTATCGACTACAGCGCCTGAGTTAGTGTTTGGATCGAGCGGATGCCCAGGCTTCCAACCCTTAAGCTCCTGCGCAATTAAGCCGATAAGCTCATCTTTGACGCCTGACTCCACCAGCAGTCGAGAACCTGCGGTGCAGACTTCTCCCTGGTTAAAGGCGATAGCACATGCCGCGGCCTCGGCGGCTTTTTTAAGATCTGGCGCATCATTAAAGATAATATTCGGGCTCTTACCTCCAGCCTCTAACCAGACGCGCTTCATGTTTGACTCGCCGGCGTAGATCATCAACTGCTTAGCGATTTTAGTTGAGCCGGTAAATACCAAAGTATCGACATCCATATGTAGCGCCAGCGCCTTACCCACAGTATGACCAAAGCCTGGTAACACGTTTAGCACGCCTTTTGGCAGTCCCGCTTCAAGGGCAATTTGTGCCATACGAATTGCGCTAAGCGGAGACTTCTCAGAAGGTTTTAGCACCACACTATTACCTGTGGCTAAAGCGGGCCCTAATTTCCAGCACGCCATCAACATCGGGAAGTTCCATGGCACAATAGCTGCTACCACACCCACCGCTTCGCGGGTGATCATACCTATTTCATTATGTGCGGTCGGTGCAATCTCATCGTAAACTTTATCAATCGCCTCACCAGACCAGCGAATAGCTCGGGCCGCGCCAGCCACATCCACTGACTTTGAGTATTGGATAGGTTTACCCATATCTAAAGTTTCAAGTAACGCGAGTTCATCGGCATTCTCTTCCAGCAATTCGGCAAAACGTATCATTACCTGCTTACGTTTTACTGGCGCTAAATTTGCCCACACGCCGCTTTCGAATGTCTCTCTGGCATTTTGTACCGCAATATTAGCGTCAGCCTCATCACAACTTGCCACCTTAGCTAAGACCTTGCCATCGATCGGGCTGATACAGTCAAAAGTTTGCTTTGACTGAGCATCAAGGTACTCGCCCGCAATAAAAGCTGAGCCATTTATCGACATTGAATCTGCCAACGCCTGCCACTGACTACGATTTTCTGGTGTGCTCATGATGACCTCTTAACACTGAATATAATAATTAGAATGATGGTTAATGCAGTCAAAGCGCCGTCTATAGGCGATTGCTACAAAAAGGTGTGGCTAAAGATTACGCTCAATAGCACCACAATTTCAATATATTTTACAAAAACTTCATTTTTGCTACAAATAAATGCACAAAAAGCTTTCATGTTCATTATTTCTGACATAGCATGGAATATATCGACCGCTTTGACCAAAAAAGCAACAGATAACAAAAACAATAATGAAACTGAATCAAGGTAGATGATATGGCAGATCCACAGATGCACAATCAACGCGATGCACAGTCATTAGAACATTACTGGATGCCGTTTACGGCAAATAGGCAGTTTAAGTCGAGCCCAAGAATGCTCGCCCACGCCGAAGGTATGTATTATAAAGACGTCGCAGGTCGCCCCATATTAGACGGTACAGCAGGTTTGTGGTGCTGTAACGCCGGACACGGACGTAAAGAGATTTCAGAAGCCGTCAGTAAACAAATTCATGAGATGGACTACGCTCCCTCTTTTCAGATGGGTCACCCTTTAGCTTTTGAGCTAGCAGAGCGTTTAGCGCAAATTAGCCCAAAAGGATTAAATAAAGCCTTCTTCACAAATTCAGGTTCAGAGTCGGTAGACAGTGCCTTAAAAATTGCCCTCACCTACCACCGCGCTAACGGTGAAGCAACTAGAACCCGCTTTATTGGCCGCGAGCTTGGTTATCACGGTGTTGGCTTTGGTGGTATTTCAGTTGGTGGCATAGGAAATAATCGTAAGACCTTTAATCAACAGTTGCTACAGGGCGTCGATCACCTTCCCCATACATTAGACATAAAAGACAATGCCTTTTGTCGCGGCATGCCCAAAACTGGCGCAGAGAAAGCTGAAGTACTCGAGCAACTCGTCGCCCTGCACGGCGCAGAAAACATTGCAGCCGTGATTGTCGAGCCAATGTCAGGTTCTGCAGGCGTGATCCTACCGCCTGAGGGATACCTACAAAAGCTACGCGAAATAACTCAAAAGCACGGCATCTTATTGATATTTGATGAAGTTATCACAGCATTTGGCCGTGTCGGCGATGCGTTTGCAAGTCAGCGTTGGGGCGTGGTTCCCGATATGATCACCACGGCAAAAGCGCTTAATAATGGCGCAATCCCTATGGGTGCCGTGCTGGTCGATGACAATATCTATGATACCTGTATGCAAGGGCCAGAAAATGCTATCGAGCTATTTCATGGCTATACCTATTCGGGTCATCCCGTCGCAGCTGCCGCGGCGCTTGCTACCCTCAATATCTATGAAAATGAAAAACTATTTGAGCGCACTAAAGAGCTTGAAGGCTATTTCGAAGATGCAGTACACAGCTTAAAAGACCTACCTAATGTGATTGATATTCGCAACACGGGTCTTGTTGGTGGCATTCAATTTGCGCCAAGTGAAGCAGGCGTAGGCAAACGTGGCTTTGGGATCTTTGAACACTGCTTCGAAGCCGGAACCTTAGTGCGTGCCACCGGCGATATTATCGCTATTTCGCCGCCACTTATTGTCGATAAACAACAAATCGATCAAATAGTGAATACCCTTAGCGATGCAATTAGGGCTGTCGGTTAATCTCTGTGCCTATTGCACTTCGCTCCTGATACCGGCGTTGATGCAATGGGCAAAACCATTACTTTGAAACACAATTGATTCCCTTTTGGGGAGCGATAATTAGGATTTTGCGTTATGCACACCATTAACCATTACATTAACGGCGGCCACTCTGCGCCAAGCCAACGAACTCAGGCTTTTTTCGAACCAGCAACTGGCGAGCAGCGTGGCACAGTGTCTCTTGCCAGCGCCGCAGAAGTCGCAGGCGTGATTGAATTGGCTAAGATGGCCCATGAGTCATGGTCTAAAGTCACCCCGCTAAACCGTTCTCGTGTTCTGTTTAAGTTTAAAGCCTTAGTCGAAGCTAACATTGATGAACTTGCCGAACTTATTACCCGCGAACACGGCAAAGTGCTCGATGATGCTAAAGGCGAAATCATTCGCGGTTTAGAAGTTGTCGAGTTTGCCTGTGGTATTCCCCACCTATTAAAGGGTGAGCATACCGAGCAGGTCGGCGGTGGTGTCGACGCTTGGACTCTCAACCAATCGCTAGGCGTCGTTGCGGGTATTGCCCCGTTTAACTTCCCAGTGATGGTGCCTATGTGGATGTTCCCTATCGCAATTGCTTGCGGTAACAGCTTCATCATGAAGCCATCGGAGAAAGATCCAAGCTCTGTTATGCGTATGGCTGAACTACTGACCGAAGCGGGTTTGCCAAATGGGGTGTTTAACGTGGTTAACGGTGATAAAGAAGCCGTTGATACGCTACTCACACACAAAGATGTGCAGGCGGTTAGCTTTGTCGGTTCGACCCCGATTGCCGAGTATATCTACTCAACCGCATCGGCCCATGGCAAACGTGTACAAGCCCTTGGCGGCGCGAAGAACCATATGTTATTGATGCCAGATGCCGATCTCGATCAAGCCGTTGGTGCCTTAATGGGTGCGGCGTACGGTAGTGCAGGCGAGCGCTGTATGGCGATTTCGGTAGTCTTGGCCGTAGGCGAATCGGGTGATGCATTAGTTGAAAAACTGCTACCACAGATCAAAGCCCTTAAAGTCGGCAATGGCGTGACGCCAGAGATGGATATGGGCCCACTGATCTCTGCCCAACATTTAGAAAAAGTCAGCAATTATGTGGAGACTGGCGTTAGCGAGGGAGCACAGCTACTTGCCGATGGCCGACAGTTATCAGTTGCCGATCATGAGCAAGGCTACTTCCTAGGTGGCTGCTTGTTTGATCACGTAACCCCTGAGATGACCATCTATAAGGAAGAGATCTTCGGTCCGGTTCTCGCCATCGTGCGCGTAAAAGATTACAGCGAAGCACTACAACTCATCAACGACCATGAATTTGGTAACGGCACAGCAATATTCACTCAAAGCGGTGAGGCCGCGCGCCACTTCTGCCACAACGTACAAGTCGGTATGGTCGGTGTGAATGTCCCAATTCCAGTACCAATGGCGTTCCATAGCTTTGGTGGCTGGAAACGCTCACTCTTTGGTCCACTACATATGCACGGACCTGATGGAGTGCGCTTTTATACCAAGCGTAAGGCAATTACTGCGCGCTGGCCGCAGTCATCTCAAAACGCATCGAAAGGTGCAAAGGCTGACTTTGTGATGCCGACGATGAAGTAGATATAAAAAGGCGTGGCTTAGACCGCGCTTTTTTCGTTTAGCTTAACCAGCGCTAACTAAGCAGTGAAATGGAAGCACTAATGATTCAAAACATAGATTCAATCCTTAACTTTGCCAAGCTTAATACCGCTATCGAGCGCTATAAACTCGATGCCGAAAAAGTGCTGGCGGGTAACCCAGGGCAAGAGTTGCAAAACCATTACTCAAGCGATTGCGAACAGTTCCACGCAGGCGTTTGGCAAGGTGATGTAGGCAGTTGGAAAGTCGCCTATAGCGAACATGAATATTGTGAGATTTTATCGGGTTCTAGCAAGGTCACCGATAACAATGGTCACAGCATAACGGTGAAAACGGGTGACAGGTTTGTCATTCCAGCAGGGTTTGAAGGCACCTGGGAGGTGCTAGATAACTGCCGTAAGGTATACGTGATTTTTGAAGCTAACGCGCAGTAATACCGATAGGTATAAGGCACTAGAAAATCGCTTATCAGCCATGAGGTCGTAGCATTGTGCTGCTGTTTGGCAAAACCAAAGGATGCTTAACGCCAACTTCCTATAGGGGATTGGTATAACACTTAAAAATAAAGCATCTCAGTCAACATAGTAAAATGGAGAAACTACCGTGTATAAGAAACTCAATAAAAAACGGATTGCCCAGATTGTCGGTCTATCACTATCTACCGCGCTATTTGCCCCTCTAGCTCAAGCGGAGTTCTCTGGCGAAATCAGCGCCACTAACGATTACCGCTTCCGCGGTGTATCACAAACAGCTGGCGATTTCGCTGTTCAAGGCAGCTTAGACTACAGTATGGAAAATGGTCTTTTCTTTGGTGCTTGGGCGAGTAATGTTGATAAAGATAGCTACGACGCCGATGTAGAAATTGATATTTATGCTGGTTACTGGGGAGCGTTTGGCGCCGATGAAGAGTGGGAATATGATGTTACTCTGACCTACTATACCTATCCTGGACAAGATGAAAACACCGGATACTTAGAGGCCAATGTAGGTCTCTATTATGGCGGCTTCCACCTCGCTCAGTGGTATACCAATGACTACGCTAATGCAGATATATCATTGAACTACACAGAGCTTAACTACTCCTATGAGATCTTCGAGAACTGGAGCATCGATGCGCATGTAGGTTATAGCTATGGTGACGGCGCTGATTACGACTGGGGTGAAGACTATGTCGATTACTCTATCGGTGTCTCTACTGAGCTTGGTGGTGTAGGTCTATCTCTTGCTTGGTTAGACACTAACTTAAGCGATGACAATATCATCGATTCTTCAGAGCCATGGAGAAACGATGGAACTGTGCTTGCGACCGTAAGCTATGCTTTTTAAGATATATATTTAGCGCTAAGAAGTTAATCTTAAGAAGGTAAAACTGGCCTAGACAGTTTCCCTCCCAATAAAAAACCGCCCTCAGGCGGTTTTTTTATTGGATGCTTATACGAGTCGCCTGTAAAGCGATTATAGGCCTCTACTTTATCTTAGCCATCTGCTCAAACTCTTCATGGCTCAGGTGTTCGGCCACTTGGCGCCACCGACCACTCAAGCTTTGATGCTGCTCACGACGCTCAGGAAAGGTTTTAGATAGGTTTTCGATTAGTTGAGCCTGCTTCTGACAAAGCTCAAGCCAGCGCTCCGAATTTGATATTTGCATGGTGTTATCCTTAACTTATTTGAGAAGCCAATAAATCCTTGGTTTTCCATATTCACTCTAGCACAAATTATAATCTAGCGATTCTGAGGCATGGCGCACTTTTAAATTGTCTTGTGCAAGAGTATCTTAACTTAAGGGCTAAAATCGAAAGAAAAGGAAAGCGCATGACCCCTACCCTACTTAAAATTATTTTTATCGCCATCGCTGTTTTTATTATCTATAAGCTTATTTTCAGTGGTAAGAGAGGCTTAACTCTATTTGAAATGCATTTTAAAGACGGCCGCCTGACCTCACACAAGGGTAAGATCCCAGACAAATTTGCCAAAGAATGCCGCGCTATTGCAAAATCAAACAAGCTGACAGCCACAGTTAGAGCCGAAAAGCTTGGTGATGTGCGTCTTCATGTATCAGCCAATGTTAGCGATGCTATTACCCAGCGAATTAGAAATGTATTTCCATTTGAGTATTACGATAAGAAGCAGGTCGATAACAGCCGGAAAACATCATAAACGCTATAAAATACCTTTTCAGTTCAAGGCCTAAATAGGCTTTGAACTGAATGAATCTTGTTTCCCTCCATTATAAAAGTTCCACTATTCAACTTTGGATATAACCAAGGTCACTTCAGCCATAGTGACCCCGAACTTGATGATATCACTGCGATTAATAATAGTATTTTCATCCACTAAAAACATCCAGTCATCAAAGGTTACCTGGTACTCAGTATCATCAACGGGTAACAACATTTCATATTGCCATTGCAGCGCCATGCCGACAGCCTGCCCCTCGGCTTCGCCTAAAATATCATTGGCGGTACCTGAGTATTTTCCGTTACCAAGATCTGTGATGTTCCAAATTCGGATCTGCTTTTCGCCATCATCATAGATAAACCACTCTTTGATCTCGCCTTCCTTCCCCTGCCAGCTCGCTAACATCTCCACAGTAAAACGTCTAACGACTTTTCCACTATAGTCCTGCACAGTACCATGCGCAGTTAACTTGCCATCAAAGAACTGCTTTAAATCTAGATTAGGTCTCGTGCCTTGATAATCGTTAATATCGGAACTTGAGCAGGCCGCTAGCAACAAAAATCCAATTGCGCCGATGCCATGTTTAATCCTACTTAACAGTCGCATGCAAGCTCTCCTAGTAGTTGTTTTCTTAGCTCTGGACGGCTAGTAGCTTCAGATAGCCAAATCGCTAAAAAGTCTTCACTAAAGCCTTTAGGCATTGGCTCAGCCAACGGCTCACCATTAAAATAAAATTGGCTTACACCTGAGCCTAATACTCGTAAAGTCAGCTTGTCGCCTTCTACCACATCAGGCCAAATAGAGTTGATGGCAGCGAGCCATTTTTGTTGGTTTTGTTTACTCACGCCTAGGTGCTGCCACTGATCTAAGGTTGCTTCGACTAAACGTTCACTTGGGATCTCTTGAAAGTACTCAATATCTAACACTAACGGCGACTCGCCTTGTTTATAATCACCGTCCAACGTGAGTAATGTGGCGCGATAAAGTGAAAACCACCACCACTGCATTTCACCGCGGCCCACTTCTTTAAAAGAGTCGAAATCGGGCTCAGCAGAGGAGCTCACATTTTTAGTTAAAGAGGCTGCTTGTTGGCTATGAATCTGCAGTGATGCAATTTGTGTTGAATGAGCCTGAAAAGTTGAGTCAAAAGTTCCTTGAGAATGGGGTTGTTCTAGTGCTGCTACTTTAGCTACAGATTGGGCATGAGACTGACTAACAAAAATCACAGCTGCAGTTAATATTCCAATTTTAAGCGCTAGTACATTTAGATTTAGCGCATTTAGCTTTAAATGGCGACAAACAGATTGGGTAAACATGGCGACCTTCCTATGCCCGTCACCTCAACTATTATTTACTGATCTCGGGTGACATTAACAAACATAGGAAACATTACGAGCCAAACAAAGAACAGGATCAATGCGCTATAGAATAATTCCAGAGGCAAAACAACAGCGTCAAAACGCTCGCCTGCCAAATAACTTAAACAACCAAAAATGCCGCCAAGTAAAGCATTCAACTGCCAATTTAATTTTTGGGTGAAGGCCAAACTATAACGTAATGAAATGGCAAAGTGACACCAAATCGCTAACAGCCAAAAAGGGAATTGCTGAAATTGAAACACGCCAGCAAACATTAAGGCGCTATCGAAGGCAAATCCAAATATAGCGACCTTAAGCATCAAACTTACATCTTGACGCACATAGGTAGACAAGTAAAAGTGAACCAATAACAGCGCTAAGGTCAACCACAATGATGAGTTTCGGTACAAGATAGATAACCACCAAACTGCCTGAAACATCAGTAAATTGATAATCATCAAATGTTGCTGTGCAAACTTAAGCAAACGATTCGAGTTCATCTGGCCTCCACTCATCTCTTTACCGTGACCTCTATACGCTAATCTGTGTATGATAGCCGTTAGACTGTAGGCGATAGCTTGGACGCACTGCCACTAAATGCACTGTACTTGTGGTCCTCTCTAAAAAACCGCCTTCACAGTAGCTTAAGTAAAACTTCCACATACGAATAAAGTCATCGCCGTAACCCAGCGCTTTTATCTTAGGTAACGCAGCGTCAAAATTATCATGCCAATCTTTGAGAGTTTTAGCGTAATCCAGCCCCATATCATCGACTGACCAAGTGACAAAATCGGTATGCTTGGTGAGCTCGTTAGTCATGCGTGTCACTGACGGTAAGCAACCACCGGGAAAAATATAACGCTGGATAAAGTCAGCTCCTTTGCGGTAACTGTCGTAACGCTGATCAGCAATGGTGATAGCTTGGATCAATAAGCGTCCATTAGGTTTAAGTAAACTCTGTAACTTCTTAAAAAATCCCGGTAAGTATTCGTGTCCTACCGCTTCTATCATTTCAATAGAAACCACACGGTCATATTCTCCCGTTAATATACGATAATCATCTTTAAGTAGCGTTACCCTATCTTGTAAGCCCTCTTCTTCGATTCGTTGTGAGGCATATTCAAACTGCGCATCAGAAATGGTCGTAGTCGTAACTTGTACGCCATGATGTTTGGCTGCGTAAATAGCTAACGCGCCCCAGCCGGTGCCCACCTCTAATAAAGTCTGCCCAGGAGTTAAGTCTAAGCGTTCACAAATGGTTTTTAGTTTATGCTGCTGCGCCTCATCAAGGCTTGCACCGCTATGAGGGTAAAGCGCACTTGAATACAGCATCTGTTTATCTAAGAATTGCTGGTACATCTCATTGCCCAGATCATAGTGAGCCAAAATATTACGTTTAGACCCCTCTTGAGTATTGCGATTAAATAGGTGAGCAATACGACTAAAGGGAGCCGAGATCCAAGATAACTTCTGTTCAAGTTTGTCTAATAGAGGCAGGTTGCGCGCAAATAGTTGCACCACCTTGGTCAGCTCAGGGCTGGTCCAATGCGCTTGAATATAGGCTTCGCCCGCACCAATCGAACCCGACAACAGTATTTGTCGATAAAAGCGTGGATTATTAACGATAATCGTGGCGTGTAACTCGGACTCTTTACGACCAAACTCGTAACTCTTATCACCATCGATAAGGCTTAAGTGGCCATCAGCAAGCCCAGGAAGCGCGCTGAGTAACAACTTTCTTGCAAGGCTGTCCAGCAAACGTTCAGTAGCCAGATTATTTTTAGTGGTAATATTTTCCATTATCGTTTCTCCGCTGGCTTACCGGGATGCCCAACAAAAGGCACACGTTTTATTAATAATTTAAGTGCTTGCCAATAAATGCCTTGGACGATTTTAAGGGTCATAAAAGGAAAATTTATTAGCATTGATTGCAAATTTTTGGCACTCATCTCATGCTTAAACAAACATAAATTGGCATCAAATAACTTCTGCGTATTGCGATTTTCAATACCAACTCTGACTTCGCTGCTAGGTGCTTTAATCCGCCAAATGTATTTCATGTCGAGATCCATAAAGGGCGATACATGAAACACCTTGTCCGTCGGCTCGGTACGTTCAAGATTAACCAAGTAATAATGACGTTGATTCCAAGGGGTATTACTCACCTCAGCCAACATGTATTTAGCCTTATCGTCCTGATAGCAAAAGAAACAGTTTATCGGACTAAAATAGATGCCAAAGTGCCTTACTTGGCCGACAAAGACCACACGATTACAACCGGGCTCAGCTCCTAACGCCAACGCTTTACTTAGTACTCTGGTTTTCAAGTCTTGCAGTAAATCGCCGCCGTTGGCTAAATAATCTTTTTGCTCAAATCGTAACGGTGCAAAGCGCGTTGAGGAAAATACCCAGCTGACCTGTTCCAATCGTTCAAGCTCATCAAGATCGATACCGAGCATCGCCATTTGGTAATCAAAGCTGTGTTCTGCGGGGCTATACCGACGGTGCATCACTTTGCCGCGATACACCCCACTGACAAATGACTCGGTGCTGTCGTTTCCTGCTAACGCTGCTTGACTCATAAGCGCATCCCAAAGGCTTCACACACATCAAATGCGCTGTGTACGCCATCTTCATGGAAGCCGTTATACCAGTAGGCTCCTGCAAAGTGGGTGTGGTTAACACCAGATATCAAGTCTCGCTGTGATTGCGCCTGCATGCTCTCTTCATTAAATACTGGGTGAGCATAGTTAAATGTACGTAGCACCTTATCGGGAGAGATCAATTGTGATTGATTTAATGTCACACAAAATGTAGGAGCCCCCGCTGGTAAGCGTTGCAGGATATTCATGTTGTAGGTTACCGATGCTTGACGCTGAGTATTGCCATCTAAGCGATAGTTCCAGCTCGCCCAAGTCTTTTTCCGTTTAGGCATTAAGCTTTTGTCGGTATGCAAGACCACTTCATTATTTTGATAGGCAAGCTTACTCAGCACTTGCTGCTCATCAGCAGTTGCATCGTCTAGCATCGCTAGCGCTTGGTCGCTATGGCAAGCTAAAATCACTTCATCAAACCCTTGCCACTCACCTTTATTTATCTGTAATTGCACTCCATCGCACTCATCACCGATAGCGCGTTTAATAGCAGTTACTGGGCTGTTTAAATGAATCGATTCTTTAAAGGGTGCGATGAGATCAGGAATATAGCTACGTGAACCGCCCTCTAATACATACCACTGCGGCCTGTCGGCAATATTGAGTAAGCCGTGATTTTCAAAAAACTGAATAAAGAAGCGCAATGAGAAAGCGCGCATATCATCGATACTCGATGACCAAATGGCTGCGCCCATCGGCAAAATGTAGTGCTCACTAAAGAAGTCGCTAAAGCCTTGGCGATCTAGCAGCTCTCCCAAGGTTTGGTATTGGTAGCTGTCAGCTGAAAAAGCTTGCTTACAGAGTTTATTAAAACGCAAAATCTCTAAAATAAATGACCAAAACCTAGGTCTAAAAAGGTTACGCTTTTGAGCAAATAAAGAGCTGAGTGTATTGCCGTTATACTCAAGTCCAGTATTTGCATTGTGCACACTGAAACTCATCTCTGTAGTAATAGCCTTAACATTAAGCCTAGCTAAAAGCTGCTCAAATCTAGGGTAGGTACGGTCATTAAACACAATAAAGCCAGTATCGATGGCGTACTCTTTGCCCGCCACTTCAACATCAACCGTTGCCGTGTGGCCGCCGATATAGTGATTGGCCTCAAATACGGTTACATCATGCTTTTGAGATAAAATATGTGCGCAGGTCAGCCCTGATACGCCAGTGCCGACAATCGCCACTCTTTTACGCTGCTTTATGTTGTCAACGGTATTCATTAGCGCACCTTCTTATTTTGTTTTGTCGCAGCATTTTCATGCTCTGTATCGACAGACGTGTTACTCGTATTTAGTTTTTCCCATATTGCTCGCGGCAATAGAGAGATAAATTTGAGTAACAAGGTGAACCTTTTTGGAAAATGAATTTCTCGTAGACCTCTGGCTAACCCTTGTCGTATTGCTAGTGAAGCCTGCTCCGGCGTTTGCTGCATCGGCATCGCGAAGTCATTTTTATCGGTTAATGGCGTTTTAACAAATCCAGGACAAATAACACTGACGCCAATATGGTGAGGCTTTAGATCGATAGCGAGACTGGCTGCCAAATATTGCACAGCCGCTTTAGATGCTCCATAAGCTTCCGCTCGTGGAAAGGGCAAATACACTGCACTAGAGCCCATTAACGCCAACCTACCGCCTTTATCGATAAGCGGCGTGAAGGCCGATAAACAGTACCCCATGGCAATCAGGTTGGTGCGGATCACGCGCTCAAATAGTTTGCCGTCAAAATTGACCGCGTCATTGATATATTCACAGCTACCCGCATTTAAAATAACTAAGTCTAATGAGCTAGATAGCTTCGCCTTAACAATGTCAGCTTGCGCGGCAACTTGATGATTATTGGTAATATCAAAGTTAAGCTTTTCAGCTCCTTGTAACTGGGATAACGCCTGCTGATTGCGGCCGCAAGCAAACACTTGCCAGCCATCGGCGAGATAGTCTTTCGCAAGTTGTAGGCCAATCCCAGAGCTTGCTCCTGTAATAAGCACGCTTTTTGGATCATGAGTCAACATATTCGCCGCTCTCATTTTGACGCCTTCGCCTTAACGAACTTCACCAAGCTACCCAACAGTGGAATATGCTCATAAAGCATAGTGCCCAAGTCGAAGAAATCTTGGTGTTGATAAATCTTGTGATTAAACCTCAGTAAACTGATCCCTTCGACGGTAATTTCCCCCCCTGCATTTAACTTTGGGTGTATAAACCTCATGGTCCATTTTAGGCTCGCAGAGTCTGCTTGATGGATAACCTGATGAATTTCAAAATCGATTGAACCTACATTGTGGTAAAGGTTGGCAAAATAATCGGTCAGTGCAGGCAGACCCGATACATGATGTAGCGGATCGCTAAATTCGATGTCATCACTGTAAACTTGCCCCAACAAGTGCAGATTATCTTTATCGAGCCGCTGATATAATTCGATAAAGCTATCGATTAACTCTTTTTCAGCGATGAGTTCACCCCAGCCAGTAGATGACAATTCAGTCTGTAATACTTGAGTGTTATCAGTCATCCGAAAATCTCCTTGTCCAAATCAACAGGGTTAGTGACTTTTGATGTTCCTTTTATCTTTTGCATATCACTTAATGCCTTTCGCTTCATTACGGACAACTCAGTCATTGCGCGTTTTCTGGCAAACTTATGGTCAACTATAGGAGAAGCATAGTCCTTATCAACAAAGAGTTGTGCTTGAGAGTGTAATTTAAGCTTATGAATTGACTTTAAATCTACATCATTTAGCTCAGGTAAATACTTACGAATAAAGGCGCCAGTAGGATCAAATTTTTCGCACTGAGAGATAGGATTAAATACCCGAAAATAAGGCTGGGCATCGCAGCCCGTTCCAGCAGACCATTGCCAACCGCCATTATTCGCCGCCAAATCACCATCAATGAGTTTTTGCCTGAAATAACGCTCGCCCCAACGCCAATCGATAAGCAAGTGCTTAGTTAAAAAGCTTGCCGTCACCATACGCAATCGATTGTGCATCCAACCCGTTTGATTGAGTTGCCGCATAGCAGCATCAACTAACGGGTAACCTGTGCGCCCCTCGCACCAAGCTTGAAACTCTCTTGGGTTATTTCGCCAATTAATGTTATCAGCTAATGCATTGAAGTTTGCCCGCTTAGATAGCTTGGGAAAAGCCACCAGCAAGTGGCGATAAAACTCACGCCAGATCAACTCATTGAGCCAGCACCTGCCGGGGCTTTCATCATGAACGAGTGCATCAGGAAAATGGCTGAGCAGCACTTGTACACATTGGCGTGGGCTAAGCACACCTATCGCCAAATAGGCCGATATTCGGCTAGTACCATCAAGTGCAGGAAAGTCTCTATTTGCCTGATAACCCAGTAACTTATTTTGGGCAAAGTCACGCAGTTGTTGCTGAGCAGTCGCCTCCCCCACAGGCCAAGCACGACTCGACACTTTCTTGCAGCGCAAACTGATTTCATTCGGTTTTGGTAAGGGGGTAGATCTCGATAATGGTCTAGCTAAAGTGTGTATTGGATTTTGTCTGGCGATTTCACACCACTTTTTACTAAAGGGAGTAAAGACTCTATACATTTCGCCAGATAAATTGAGTACATCTAACGGGGCAAGTAAACAGTGTTGCTGATGAAGTTCAAGTTTTACACCCGCTCTTGCAATAGCTTGATCGCGCATCTGCTCATTAAACTCAGGCTCGCTACTAGCAAACACCTTATCTATCTGCCAATCACTAACGTACAGAGCTAACACATCTGGGATCTCATCAAATGTCTCTAAATGACACACATCGAGAGGGATCCCTATGGTTGCCAGCTCTACAGCAAGATAATTAAGTTGACGTTCGATAAAGTCTAACTGAATCGCAGCAACATCATGGGACTTCCATTGCTTAGGGGTCGAAATAAATAGCCCTCTAACCTTACCCTTGCCATGACGAGCATGTTCGCATGCCGCAAGTAAACTTTGATTATCGGCTAGACGTAAATCACTTCTAAACCAGATCACGGCATTGCCAGTTGCGATAACGCTGTCGTTATTCACGGCTCCCCCTTTGAGAGTGACAAACTAAAATGACGAATTAAAGTGACGGGAACAGTCACTCGTTAATAGGCATAGCGAAGCTTTAATTCCTGCGGGTGAGGATTAAGGTACACCTGATTTTCAATGTAAGGGGTTGGGTGTTCACGCAAGTAGTGATTAATCAAGGTCATCGGTACTAAGATAGGTTGTAGACCCTGGTTATACTTGAGAATAGATTCGCTGAGCTCAGACTTTTGCTCACTCGATAAGTGCTTCTTGAAATAACCTTGTATATGCTGCAAAGCACTGGTGTGATTTTTACGGGTAGCTTTAATCTTTAAGATCTGCATGAAGCCTGCGAAATAATCATTTGCTATCTGTTCAAGATCACCAGTCATATTCGCCAGTAGAGGCCCTAGCTCTCGATAGAGCTTTGGATTATGGGCCATCAACATGTATTTATAACGAGCATGAAAATCGAGAATATTGCTTTTAGTCAAACCAGATACTTTCAGGCAATGCCAGTCATGGTAGGCATATACGCGGGTAAAGAAGTTTTCGCGAATAGGCAGATCATGTAAACGCCCCTCTTCCTCAACAGGTAAAAGCGGATAACGCTCCATCAATTTCTTAGCGTAAACACCAATGCCTGACTTCCAGCCATTGTTAGTGCCATACTTATATTCAGTCACCCGCTCCATACCACAAGTTGGCGACTTAGCACATAAGATATAGCCACCAAGAAAGTTAAGCTGCTCAACCTTTTTTTGGCTAAACTCATTGAGTTTGTCGGTGACATCAACTGACCCATCGGCACTTTTTACAAAGATAATATCGCCATCTTTTTCAAGACGAATGGACTTTCTAGGGGCACCCATACCAATCGCCATTTCAGGGCAAACGGGCACATAATGAAAATAGTCTGCGATCTCTTTCTGGCAATAACTCGAGGCTTTATGTCCGCCATCAAAACGAACTTTCTCCCCTAATAAACAGGCACTGATCCCTATTTGAATCTTATCTGGATTAAATTGGCTCATCGTCATACTCCCCTATTGAGAATAATTTTACGAACCTAGCCACAGTAAAGATCACTTTAATGAGTATTAATACCAATCAGTATAAACATGTAGTCGCTCAGCGAGAGTTTAGCGGTTCTGAGGCAAAGTCATTAAGAATCACAGCATCAGAACCGCTAAACCTCGCCATTCTGGAGCGTTTTGGCTGCCTACTTCTGCGTTGAATAGTTTTATAAGGGAATAACCATTATTGCAGCTATTCGCCTTGAATTAGTTTGCCAAAAATCGCTCTGAGTAGATCAAATTCTTATACTGATTGGGATAATTAGCGGCTTGCTAATTTCAGGGCAAGAAAAAGCCAGCTAATAAGCTGGCTTTTTGATAACTCGGTTTTAGGAGACTCAATTAACGGTTTTTATCCGCAAAACGTTCTAAGCCCCAGACCAATAAAATACCACCCAACATGGCTATGACCGCATAGATGATCAACGAAGGTTGGCCGGTAATATGCTCATACTGCATTGGCGAAAGTATGCGCTCATCTAGAGGTACCATTTCTCCCTTAGAGTTTTCACGGAACGTCAGTACCTCTTTCCATGGCCAGATTTTACCCAGCGTACCCAGCATTAACCCAATCAAAAACATCAGCGTTGCGTCATGATACTTTCTAAGTAGTGCCGACAATACGTGACTAAAGCAAAGTATGCCGATAGCAGCGCCGGCGGCAAAGGTTGCCATAATCGCAATATCAAAATTCTTAACTGCGCCGATTACTGGCGTATATAACCCAAGCAACAATAAGATAAAGCTGCCTGAAATTCCCGGTAAGATCATTGCGGTAATCGCAATACAGCCACCTAAGAACACGTTCAGATAGGTCATCTCAAGTGCGATAGGGTTTAGCATGGTAATCCCCCACGCAAACACGACTCCCAAGGCAAACAAGATGACTCTCCCAATCGTCACCCCTTTCACCTGCTTGAGCATATGAATAACCGAGATCAAAATCAGACCAAAAAAGAACGACCATACTGGGATCGGATGTGTTTCCAGTAAATAAGTGATCAATTTGGCTAGAGTCAGAATGCTGGTCAAAATACCACCAAACACACACACTAAAAATGGTCCGTTAATGTGCATAAACGCCGCTTTTACACCTTGCTCCTTAACCACACCTAATAGAGATGGCCTAATCTTTTTAATGCTTTCAAGTAGTGGGTCTAAAATCCCAGTAATAAAGGCGATAGTACCGCCCGAAACGCCAGGAACCACATCTGCGGCTCCCATTGCCATCCCTTTCAGGTAGGTCTGTAAATAATTCACTGTAATCCTTAATTCACTGAAATCTTTTTTATCGAGCGAAATTATACGTGCCACTTCCTCTAAAAAGAAATGAAATGCAGTTTAATTTTCTGCACACGGAATAATCTGATGCTAGCAATTGATGTTAATTCAATGTTAACCTCATCCGACCAGTTAAGCGCGTTAAAATGGACAAGGAAAGATGAGCAATACTAATAATAAGCCCACTAAAGTCATGTCACTGTATAACCGTGTCACCAAGCTGCCTTTTGGCAACAAGATTTTTTCAATCATGGTTAGCCGTATGGCGCCCTACTTCGCCACAGTAAAACCCATGATTAGTGAATTAAATGTGAATCGCTGTGTGTGCTTAATCAAAAAACACAAAGCGGTACACAACCATATTCAAACCGTACATGTGATTGCCATCTGTAATGGTCTAGAAATGGCGATGGGGGTGATGGCTGAAGCGTCTATTCCGCATCACTTAAGATGGATCCCTAAAGGCATGAGTGTCGATTACACCGCTAAGGCGGGTAGCGATATCACCTGTGTTGCCGAAGTAAAACCTGAGCAATGGGTCCCTGGTGACATGTTAGTCCCCGTTACCGCTTATGACACCGATGGCGTTGTGGTGGTACAAGGCACGATTAAGTTATGGATTTCGGAAAAACCCGCCAAGAAATAACCACTAGCGCCACGGATTAGCAGACCGACAATAATATCGTTTGTCGCTCAGTATTTTCCTGCTATTATTTCGAATAATACCGAAGCATAACTTGTTCTTTGTGAGTACGCGTAATGAACACTGAAATCGCAGCAAAAGCCTTAAAAGAATTGGGTCATCCTACCCGGTTAACCCTGTTTAGATGCCTAGTAAAAGCGGGCCATAAGGGCTTACCTGTTGGCCAGCTGCAAGAAAGCCTACAGATCCCCAACTCGACTTTGTCACATCACCTTTCTAGTTTGATGTCGGCAGGCCTAGTCAAACAGCACAGAGAAGGCCGAGTCCTGCACTGCATCCCACAATTTGACTGTTTAGAGGGCTTGATTCAGTTTTTACAAGAAGAGTGCTGCTCAGAAGAGTCATGCTAATCAACTCCATCACTGACAAGGCTCAATAAGTACAATGATACAAGTGCTAAACACATGCGCTATGGCCCACTGTCAATAGAAGCAGATATGACTCGATGACAAAAATTAGCATAACCCTTGGCACTATAGATAGTTGGGATGATGCTAAGGGATTTGGGTTTATCCAAATTCCAGGACAAAAACAACAGTGTTTTCTGCACATCTCAGGCTTTACTAACAAAAAATTACGGCCTCAAGCGGGCAATCGAGTCCAGTTTCATCAGGTAAAGGACAAGCAAGGTAAGTGGCGCGCTGAGCAAGCGCAGCTGCTAAGTGGTGGTACGCTAAAGTCGAGTCGGAAAATTAGCAGCTCTACAAGTCGATTCAGTGTAAGTATTGCATTAAGCTTTATTGCAGGCTTAACCATTGCCTACTCACTGCAACATATTTCCCTCTGGCTATTGCTCTACTTTATCACTACCAGTCTAGTAACATTTATTGCCTATGGTTGGGATAAGCGCTCAGCGCGTAAAAAACGTTGGCGTGTCAGTGAGTTTAAACTACAGCTATTAAGCTTAGTGGGGGGCTGGCCCGGTGCGTTACTGGCTCAGCAATGGCTCAGACACAAATCTTCTAAAGGCCGTTTTAAGTTTGTATTATGGTTAACGGTACTTTGTAATCTCACACTTATTTATCTGTTACACAGACCAGAGCTAGAAACGTTATTTATGCATATAAAATAATGTCATTCACCCAATAAATTAAAACGCAGCCCAAATGAACGGCTGCGTTTTTCGTTTAAACTCTGTCAGCTAGACTTAGAGAAAGCTTAAGGCGTCACGGTGACTTCTGCTGAGCCTGATGCCATACCCATCGTTGCTGTCACAGTGGCGTTACCTACACCATTAGCGCTTATCTCTCCCTTGTGACCGGAGGCAACGTTATTATCCGTTGAACTCCAACCAACATAATCCCCGTAGTCATACACGTCACCATTACTAAAAGTTACCATCACCTGAACCTCTTGATAATCTCCGTTCTTAAGGGTCAGTGTATTTGGAATAATTTCAATACTTTCAACGACATTCAGTTTTACATTCAACAACAAACTATCGCTAAAGCCGTCATAGCTAGCGGAAATGGTCGTAGGGTCACCTTGGTCTGCGCCCATCGCCTCGCCTGCTCTCGCATTACCGGTTTGGATAGTAATTATCTGTGGATTATCACTTTTCCAGTTTGCATCTAACGTCACATCTACCACTGTGCCATCTGAAAAGTGAGCATTGGCGTAAAACTGCTGTGTATTTTCTATATAGACGGTATCAACTCTTGGCGTGATTTCTATCCGCTCTAACACGGGAGCGGTTACCTGTACGTTGACACTATCGGTAACCCCCTCGAACTGGGCGCTGATCTCACTCGAGCCCACAGCCTTAGCCGTCGCCGTTCCGCCATCGCTCCCAGAGGTAACAATATGTACCACCTCATTATGACTTGAAGACCAAGTGGCAAGCAGAGTGACATCCTCATCTGGCCTATCAATGTAGCTCGCCATCGCCTTGTAGCGTCCTTTAGTCCCAACGGGGGCCGATAAGTTGTCAGGTGTGATAGTCAGCGTAACTAGTTCACTATCGTATACAGTGATTCTGCCTTGTCCTTCAATACCTTGATAGATCGCAAAGGTATTCGTTACACCAGCCTCTATACCGTATGCGACACCTTTACCGTCAATGGAGACTTTTTTCGAATCACCCGGTCGCCAGTCACTGACATCTGTAACCTCTTTTTGAGTTATCGTTCCGCTACTATTTCTATAAACAGCAAATGCCTGTAACTGGGTCGTTTTATTCACGATAACGTGAGTATCGGCGGGCTCGACTTGTACACCCATGTATTCAAAATCACTCACAATAACTTGAGCCTCAGCGTCCATACCACCGTAACGCGCTGTCACTCTCGTCTGACCGTGAGTATCCCCAGTGACTATACCTGCTGAGAACCCTGATGGGACAACATGAGCAACCGAGACATCAGCTAAGCTCCATGTTGATAGCATTGATACATCATTTGAATAACCATCAGAATAGAACGCCCTCGCGATATACTTCTGGCTCTCATTAATATTCATCGTCGAGCTTACTGGCGTGACCTGAAGGTCCACTAAAATAGGTTCATTAACGAAGAGTGAAGCCTTAGCCGTAAGAGACTTATAACTCGCTTGGATCTCTGTGTTACCCGACAACAAAGTATGTGCTAAACCTTGAGAGTCGACAGTAGCGATATCGATTTCACTACTCTGCCAACTCGACTCTAACGTCACCTCTTTACTGCTGCCATCGGAGAAACGAGCATAAGCCTGATAGGCTTGGTCTAGCCCAGCAGCAATCGATGCATCTGGTGGTGATACGGTCAATTCGACTAATTCGGCCGGTGTAACCTTAACCACGGCGGTATCGATTGCCGTTAAATATTGAGCCGTGATGACAGCCTGTCCCAGCCCTATGGCGCTGGCAAAACCGCTGCTAGGTGCACCGGTGCCAATATGCACTATCGCATCATCATTGGAGCCCCAAGTTGCAACCTCAGTGATATCTTCAGAGCTGTTGTCGGTATAAAAAGCACGAGCATTAAACTGGCCTTCGGTACCTAATGGCACACTGGCAAAAATTGGCGTGACTCTAATATAGCTCAGTTGTGCATCGGTCACATTCAATTCAGCCGTTGCCTTAAAGCCTAAATAGCTGGCACTGACGACAATATTGCCAGCCTTATAGCTTTGAGCAAGCCCCAATCGATTAAGTGTTGCAACCTCACTATCGGAGCTATTCCAACTGACAACGTCAGTAAGGGTTTTACTGCTACCATCGGAGAACACACCTGTCGCTTGATAGGGTTGACCGAGTCCTGCTGCAATACTGCTATAAGCCGGTGAGATCACAAGCTGTTCGAGTATGGCATCGGTTACCTTCACCTCAACCTTATTACTTTGCCCTTCAAAATTGGCTTGAACTGTCGTCATCCCAACCGCAATGGCTTCAGCAAATCCCGCAGAGTTTCCCGTTGCAGCAATATTAACTAAGCTTGGATCGCTAACACTCCAGGTCGCTAAATGGGTAACATCACTCGTATGGCCATCGGAATAAAATGCATCGGCACGATATTGTCCCGTTGTTCCCAATGGAACCGAGAGGTTGGCAGGAGAGACTTGAAGACTAGTGACTTCGGCATCGGTCACTTTAAGCTCAGCAACGGCAGAGAAGCCGATATAACTGGCCTGGATCTGACTTATCCCCTGCAGATAACTTTGCGCTAAGCCATACTTATCAATGGTTGCAACTGCTAAGGAGCCTGATTGCCAACTCGCGACATAAGTTAACTCTTTATGGCTACCGTCAGAGAATATGCCAAACAGTCGATATTGTTGAGTAGTACCTGCAGCTACAGTAGCCGTTACGGGCGTTAAAGTAAGCGATTCTAGGATTGCACTTGTAACATTAACATTGGCGCTTGCCTGCATGCCTTGATAACTAGCCTCAACAGTCGAGCTTCCTTGAGCCGCACCTTCGGCAAGACCAGTGGCGTTAACTTGCACAATTGAGGATGACAGTGAGCTCCAATTAGCTAAGCTAGAGACGTCACTGCTATGATCATCTGAGTAATAGGCAGTTGCTATCAGCTGCTGACTATAACCTACTGCAATGGAGCTATCTGCTGGTGAAACCTGTAATTGAGTGATAACCGCATCAGTCACAATTAACTCGGCACTGATCTGCATGCCAAGATAACTGGCAACAATGTTCACCTGTCCCTCTGCAAGGCTGTGAGCCAAGCCAGAGCGGTCTATGGTAGCGATAGCAGTATCACTGGTTTGCCAGTAGGCGTAAGGCGTCACCTCTTTACTACTACCATCAGAAAATAGACCAAATAATTGATAAGGCTGATTAATACCTGCCGCAATACTCGCGCTAACAGGTGAGATAATCAGGCTCTGTAAAATTGCCGGAGTAACTTTTGCCGTCGTTTTACTGCTGATAGTGGTCGATGATTCTTCCTCAGCTACAGCTTGAGAAACCCGTAAAGGCAATGCAGAACTTGTTATTGGGCTGACACCTGAGCTTAGCCCTGAATAAGTTGCAGAAATATCTACCAGCCCCTCGGTTAGCCCCATGGCATAACCAGCATCGACACCAGAATTTACAATACTCACAATCTCTCGATTACTCGACTGCCAACTCGCCTGTTGAGTAACATCACTGCTATGCCCATCGGAATAATAGGCAATCGCAATATATTGGCCTTGTGTGCCGATAGGCACCTGCAGATCTATCGGTGAGATCTGTAAATCCACCAAAGTCGCTTTTGTAACGGTTAACTCTGTTGCCTGACTCTGCCCCAAATAATCGAAGCGGATCTCAGTAATGCCCTCTTGGTAGGTATCAGCGATGCCAGAAAACCTCCCCATTAAGCCAACAGAAGCAATTTGTGGCTCACTACTTTGCCAATAACCCAAAGTCGTGACATCTTTTATACTGCCATCGCTAAAGCTCGCATAAGCCTGATATTGAACCTGAGTGCCAGCCGGTACCAGGGTATTCAACGGTGAGACCTGTAGCGAGGTTAACACGGCATCGGTCACCTCTAACTGTGCATTTGCACTTAACTCTTGATAGGTTGCAGTAATGCTTGAGCTACCAACCGCTTTCGCGGTGGCATCGCCGGCATTTTGCCCTTGTGCTGTGATGTCGACAACATCCGTCTGCGATGCAGACCAGAGTGCATCACGACTCACATCTTTCACCTGACCATCTGAAAAATAGGCTGTAGCAACATAACTGCCTTTGGTTCCCACAGGAAATATCCCTTGGGCAGGAGTCACGATTAAATCACTCACTTGTGCATCGACAACCGTTGCAGTGGTTGTATCAGACAAGCTAACACCAGCAAATGAAAGTGTCGCCGTCACTCGTGTTAGCCCAAGTGCCTTAGCGACTAAAAAGCCTTGATTATCGATAGACGCAATATCGACAGAAGAAGAGTGCCACGCCGACTGTGTCGTCACATCGATACTCAAACCGTCGTCTAAAATAAGGTGTGCTTGATACTGTAGACTGGTACCATTCGGTAATACTTCATCAAGAGGGTTAATCAATAACTGACTTGGTTTGGTCGCTAGCACAACTAATGTTGCTAACGCTTCCTGAGCAGAAAACTGTGCCTTAACTTGTGTCACACCTACAGCAATTCCAGTTGCAAGTCCGATAGTCTCTCCTTCGCTCTCTATTGTTGCGATAGCAGCGTCTAAGCTTGTCCAATTAGCCTCGTTAGTCACATCTTGTTGATGGCCATCGTCAAACAAAGCCAAGGCTCGAAAATTCTGACTCATTCCAGCCAATATCTGAGCCTGCCCCGGTTCAATATTCAATGCCATCAGAGCTGCATCCGTCACCTTAAGTGACGCGCTATCGATTAATTCTGAGCCCCCTTCCTGCATAGGCGGGAGACTTGCCGCGATCTGCACCTCCCCAGCTAAGACTCCCTGAGCGACACCATTTACAGAAACAGTGGCGACCGTCGGCTCACTACTCGACCAACTGGCCTCTTGTGTGACATCTTTAGTTGAGCCGTCACTGTATGTCGCGATCGCCTGATAAATTTGATGAGTGTTGACCGCAATCACACTGTTGCTTGGACTGACCTCAAGAGCGACTGCGTATGCGGGGCATGGGTTATCAGGTCCACCACAGGCTCCGGTTGGAAAACCATCGTCATCGCCGCCACAACCAGCAAGTACTAATAAAGTTAGTAGTAGCAGTTGACGATACATCGGCTTAAAAATAGTCATCATCTTTGCTCCGGCTGAGGGGTTATGGTCATGGATTGGATATGGATAAGTACCCGACGATTTTCATGACGATGTTCTGATGTATCATTTTTCATTAATGGGAACTGCTCACCATAACCATGAACCTCAATCTGCTCAGGTTTAATACCAGCCTCGATTAAGTGTTCGGCCACAGCTTGAGCTCTGCGCTCAGACAGGGCTTGGTTATAAACGGCATTTCCTTTGGAGTCTGTATAGCCTTTAATATTGGCTACAGCTGTGGGTACCAGCTTTAGGCGTTCAATCACTGGCGCTAAAGCATCAGGGTTGGTTAATTCGCTGCTGTCAAAATCGAATAAAGTGGTTAGCGTGAATGCGGGTAATACAACAGGTTTAGGTGTTAACGGAATAACCTTCTCAGGTAAGATTTCCGGAGTTTCTTTAACCGGCGGCTGAGCTTTTGTTGCACTTTGGCCAAAGCGGTAACTAATGCCTAAAGTAGTTAAGTGACCATTGCTGCCACCAATGAGTTCACTGCCTAAGCTATCGATATACTGATACTCAAGACGTGCAACCCAAGATGGGGATAACTGATACTCAACCCCGGCTCCCAACATAGGCGCCCAATCTGAGTCAGACTGACGGCTATATGGTCCACGATTGTCGCCATCCCAATATAGGCTACCCGCCTTTGCAAATAGGTCGAAATTGTCACTTAGATTAAACCGCGCCACGGCCGAGAACTCCCAACCTTTCATGCTGCCTGTATAAGTATTATTGACACCGCTTTCTGAATAGTGCGCTACAGCCTCACCGAGATCGAGATAGGCAGTTTCAAAACCTAGGTAGCGCCATGCTTGGTAACCTGCAAACGCCCCGTAACCAAGATCGTTTCCGTCACAACTTATGCTCCAGCTTTCACAGGCATTTTGGTAATGCATCTGCCCAGCCTTAGCCCCAAGATAAAAATAAGGCTCGAACTCTTTTACAGGCTCGACGCCATCAAGCTGTCCAGCGTAAGCCACACCTAAAGGTAGATATAGCAGGGTAGAAAGAACAAGTGAGGCGCTTCTCATAGAACTCAGTTTAAACATGGCTTATTCCTTGATGACGATTCGTTACAATTTGGAGCGGTACAAATTGGGGCATAACTACACATCATAACCAAAGCGCCCCACAACATCCTATTAGCCGCAACAATAATCCTTATTGAGCACACTTATCAATCTATTATTCAATAACTTGATTACTAATTTATCGTCTCTGAAACTAAAGCTCATACTCTCTATATACCAAGCAATATAAACGCTATTCTTAACGCTATTCTTAACACTAAGTACCAAGATTTACCTCAAGAGAGTGATTCGCTATCATAGGCCGTCAAATAAAAATAAGGTGACTCAAAAATGAAAGTGGTTTTAGCTGTTGTGGTAATTGCTTGTGTTGTGTTTTATTTCTTCTCTTCTATGAACAACCAAAAAGCGGCCAAAGAAAACATCGCTATCGGTAGCGCCTTTTTAGCCGAGAACAAACTAAAAGAAGGTGTGACAACCACAGCTTCAGGACTTCAGTACCAAGTACTGGAGCCAGGTACAGGCACTGTGCACCCAAAGGCTAGCGACACAGTAACCGTGCATTATCACGGTACGTTAATCGATGGCAGTGTATTTGATAGCTCTGTTGAGCGCGGTGAGCCTATTGCGTTTCCGCTTAATCGCGTGATTAAAGGCTGGACCGAAGGCGTACAGTTGATGGTTGTGGGCGAGAAAGCACGTTTCTTTATACCAAGTGAATTGGCATACGGTAATCGCAGTGCAGGTAAAATTGCTGGCGGTTCGACGCTGATTTTTGATGTTGAGCTAATTAGTATCGACTAACTCGAATTGGCTATTTGCCCTATAAAAAACAAAGCCCGAATGGATAACCATTCGGGCTTTTTTGTTGTATGCAACAAACATTTATCTAGTTCAGTCTCGTTACTGATAACGAGGTAAACGACTATTCATTGTGATTACGCTTCGTAGCCAAATGGGTCGTCAATTGAGTGAGCAGGCTTGGTGAACCACACTGGACCGTCTTCGCTCATCTACGCTTGTATAAAGAGATGGTCTTCATGACGCATACCAAACTCGCCTGGTACCCATGGCCTTGCTACACAAAAATAAATGCCTCGTTACTTATAACGAGGCATCTCTGATTACTCTATGATAGTCAAGCTTAGCTATTTTAAGCTTCGTAACCAAACGGATCGTCGATTGAATGTGCAGGCTTAGTAAACCACACTGGACCATCTTCACTCATGTAGAAGTGATCTTCATGGCGCACGCCAAACTCTCCAGGAACACATAGCATTGGCTCATTACTGAAACACATACCCGCTTGTAGCGGCGTGTGATCGTTTAGCACTAAATATGGCCATTCATGGATATCTAGACCTACGCCATGACCCGTACGGTGAGGCAGACCTGGTACATCGTAACCTGGGCCAAAACCCGCAGCTTCAAGTACATCACGAGCTGCACGGTCAACGCTGGCACAAGTTGCGCCAATTTGAGCCGCTTCAAAACCTGCGATTTGTGAGTCTTGCTCAAACTGCCATAACTCGCGTTGACGTGGGCTAGGCTCACCATAAACATATGTACGAGTAATATCAGAGTTATAACCGAACAGCTGACAACCTGTATCGATCAATACCGTATCGTTAAGCTCTAATGCTTTAGGTGACTTAACGCCGTGCGGGTAGGCACTGTCTTCACCGAAAAGAACAATACAGAAGTATGAACCGGCTGGAATACCCACTTTAATATGAGCGGCATTGATAAAGGCTTCCACTTCGCTAGTGGTGATCCCTTCATGCAAAATACGCGCTACCGCTTTATGTACTTCCATTGTCATATCTTTAGCGCGTTGTAGAAGACTTAGCTCAACTGCCGACTTAATCATACGACAACCCGCAGTAACAGGTTTAGCGTTGACATAGTTATACTGTGGATGCGCTTGACGCACGCCATCAAAGATAAAGAAAGCTGCAGATTCATCGATACCGATATCACCCGATTCAATACCCATGTTGACTAATACATTGCCAAATAGTGCAAATGGGCTTTCATCTTCTTGCCAAGTGTTAACCTTGCCGCCAATGACCATGTAACCGTTTAACGTATCAACTTCAAATGCTGGAGCGATATATTCAACGTCACCTTTTGCAGGAAGAATCGCACCTACCATACGCTCACTAGCATACCAACGGGTACCCGTGTAATAGTAAAGGTTAGTGCCTGCGTTTAGGTAAATAGCAGCAATTCCCTGCTCACTCATGATGGCTTGCGCCTTAGCGATACGAGCTTGATACTCTTCACGACTAATTGGCTCAACACCTTGAGTCATATCGGTTAATTTTGCTAATTCCTGCTCTGCGGTAGAACCGCCAACACCTATGGTCATATGCTTACCCTTCACTTTTAATAATTTTAAACCTAGAAGAGCCTAATACCTATCGGTATCAAACAAGGCTCTATCTCTTGACTCAATCACAATGGCACACTTATATGACCCACTTTCTAGCATAAAATATACAAAACGTCAGTAACAATCAGTGAAAATGCAAATAATTACTGATGCGATCACAGCAAAGCTGACGCTCATTCTCGTGATTTAACACCTCTTCATTTCCAATCAATATTCAGCATTTAAAAAGCTTAAACGACTAGCTGTATTCAATAAGATAATCCAACAACTATTAGCTCTCAATTTAACGTTTAAAGGTTTGACAATGCTTTGGTTCTGCTCCATTTCCACCATGAAATAAGCAGTACTTGTGCCGCAATCAGAGGCAAGCAGCTTAGCAGTAAAACATGCCAGCCTAGCAGATGGATCACCCACCCCGCACTCAAGGACGCAATAGCTTGGGCGCTAAAAATAAAGCTGTCATTAAATGACTGCACCTTATAGCGTTCACTCTTTTCATAACAGCGAGGCAGCAAAGCTGTACCTGCCACAAACAGAAAATTCCAACCAATTCCAAGTAATACCAAAGCGGCCCAGTAGTTAAGTAAATCTCGCCCCATAATCGCCGTGATGATGGTGATAAGGTAAGCCAGCAGCCCTAGTAGCATCATTTTGGAAACGCCGAGTCGAGCCACAAGAACACCACTAAATAAAGAGGGCAAATACATGGCAATAATATGGCTTTGGATCACCCATTTAGTGTCAGCCAGCGAGTGATGTTCGACGTGATGCATATGCAGCGGCGTTGCTGTCATCACAAAGCTCATCATGGCGTAGCCTAAGGTCGCTCCCGCAATTGCCACCCAAAGTTGTGGTTGAGTTAAGATCTCAGCCAAAGAACGGGCATTATTTTTCACCTGCTGAGAGTCACTGCTTGTTTCAAGTTTCGGCTCGCGATAAAAGCTCAAAATCACCGCCGCAATAAGACTCACTAGCGTCAGAAACAAAAAAGCCCCAACATATGCTTGTTGCCAGAGCTTACTGCCCAAAACGGCTAATTCAGGCCCGATAACAGCCGCCGCGAGCCCACCGAGCAAAACTCTAGAGGCGGCCTTTGCCACTAAGTCCTCGCTTACCGACTCCATTGCCGCAAAGCGATATTGTTGTACTACAGCTCCAGCAGAACCTAGCATCGCACCACTAAAACAAAATAAGATGAAGCTTTGCTGTGACGTTGCCAGTGAAGCAACAAGCCCTGAACTTGCTGCCAGCAGCGCTCCGCCAACAAACACAGGCTTGCGCCCAAAGCGCTGCATCAACCTAGACACGGGCAGCACCGACAAGGCAAGTCCTACAACCATAGAAGCTATCGGCAGAGTTGCTAACTCAGGCGATGGAGCTATTTCGGCGCCAATCAAACCACCGAGTAACATCATCATAGGGGTGGCGCTCATGGCAAACGCTTGTGCTAGGGTTAATACCCAAACATTAAATGGCATATGATTCGCGCTTCCTTATCGCAGTTTTTATCTTGTTTAACCATATATTATCTACAGCCATAGTGGCAGGCGAACGTCGCTTTATAAATCATTCGTCCAATTTGCTTCACACCTATATCGCTACAAATATCCCTTCCTTCCCCTCCCAAGCAATAGTCCTTTGTGGTACTCTCCGCGCTAAATTCGTACAAAAATAAACAGCCTCTAGCCCAGTAAAAGACTCGCTTTAGCGCTGATAATGGAGTTTGAATGTCAAATACAATTGCAGCACGCCTCGATGCCATTCGCACAGAAATGGCGAAATCCAACCTCGATGCCTTTATCATTCCTCGTGCCGATGAGTACTTAGGCGAATACGTACCAGAGCATAATGAACGTATGTTATGGGCCAGTGGATTCACCGGTTCTGCGGGGGTGATTATCGTCCTTAAGGCTCGCGCCGCTATCTTTGTCGATGGCCGCTATACCGTGCAGGTCCGTCAGCAGCTAGATGCAAACTTATTTGAATTCCTAAGCCTACACGATACGCCTCAGGCCCAGTGGTTAATCGACCAACTTGGCGAAAATGCTCAAGTGGGCTTTGATGCCCGTTTGCATACATTGGCTTGGTTTGAGCAAACCCATAGCGAACTTGCTAAGGCGCAAATCAAGTTAACACAAGTTGAGCAAAACCCCATTGATCTCAATTGGAGCGACCGACCGTCTCCAGCCTCTGCGCCAGTGATGCTATTTAGCGAGCAAAGCGCAGGGCGAAGCAGCCTTGAAAAACGCCAAACCATAGGCGCTGAGATCAAAAAACAGGGCGCCGATGTCGCCATCATCTCGGCACTCGACTCTTTCTGCTGGCTACTCAATATTCGGGGTAAAGACATCCCCTGTCTTCCTGTCGTTTTAGGCACGGCGCTACTGCATGCCAATGGTGATATGCAGCTATTTACCGATATCAACAAGCTGCCAGATAACATTCAGGCTCACGTTGGTCAAGGCGTTAGCTTTAAACATGAAGCTGAGTTAGCAGCTGAATTGGCAACACTCGAAGGCACTAAGGTATTGGCAAGCCCAGAGAGCTGTAACGCCTGGCTGCAATTGACAGCGAAAGCAGCTGGGGCACAATTAATTCCCGGTAACGATCCTGTCGCTTTACCTAAAGCACAGAAGAATGCCGCAGAGCTTGCAGGCATGAAGGCCTGTCATATTCGTGATGGTGTCGCGGTGAGCCGCTTCCTAGCCTGGTTAGACCGTGAAGTGGCAGCCAACCGTCTTTATGATGAAGCTCTGCTAGCAGATAAACTAGAAAGCTTCCGCTTAATCGACCCTCTATATCAAGAGCCGAGCTTCGATACTATTTCAGCCACCGGCGCCAATGCCGCCATGTGTCATTACAATCATAATAATGGCACGCCAGCACAGATGCAGATGAACAGCATCTACCTCGTCGACTCTGGCGCCCAGTATTTAGATGGCACCACAGATGTCACTCGTACGATTGCCATTGGTGATGTCACCGACGAGCAGAGAAAGATGGTGACTTTAGTACTCAAAGGCCATATCGCGATTGATCAGGCTAAGTTCCCTAAAGGCACCAGCGGCATGCAGCTTGACTCGTTTGCCCGCCAATACCTATGGCAACACGGTTTTGACTTTGACCATGGCACTGGTCACGGTGTTGGCCACTACTTAAGTGTGCATGAAGGCCCACAAGGTATTGCGAAGGGGCGTTCAAACGTTGCTCTTCTCGAAGGGATGGTGTTATCAAATGAGCCGGGATACTACCGCGCAGATGAATTTGGCATTCGTTTAGAAAACTTAATTGCCGTGCGTCCTTGTGCTGCACTTGCCAATATCGAGCGTGAAATGCTGGAGTTTGAAGCATTAACTTTCATTCCGATGGACTCGCGCTTAATCGACAAGCAGTATCTAACTGAGTCTGAAGTTAACTGGTTTAACCAATATCATCAGCAAGTTAAAGATAAGCTAACACCGTTTATGCAAGCTGAAGACTTAGACTGGCTAAACAAGGTCACCGCAGCAATTTAAGCATTTTATTGTGAACAGATAAAAAAAGCAGCGTTTAGGCGCTGCTTTTTATGTTGCTCCCTAGGGAGCTGTAACTAAAAAGTGCAGGTTTTAATCTAATACCAGTCAGTATAAAAGTTTGCTATACTCCGCCACCGCCATTTTAATGGTATAGAAAAATGCTAGCTTTACCTGTTAGCAATTGAATTGTTGAACATAGGACTCCTCAATCATGAGATTTGAATCTTTTAGTTTTGCTCCTGAGATTTTGCGTGCAATCTCTGAATGTGGTTATGAAAAAATGACACCAATTCAGCAGCAAGCAATCCCAGCCGTTCGTCGCGGTCAAGATGTACTTGCTAGTGCCCAAACAGGTACAGGTAAGACTGCCGCTTTTGCATTACCAATCTTGCAAAAAATGTTAGATAACCCAAGCACCACGGGCCGTTCAAATGCACGCGCATTAATCTTAACGCCGACTCGTGAACTGGCCGCTCAGATTGCTGACAACATCAATGACTACGCTAAATATCTTGATATGAAGGTTGTCACTGTTTATGGCGGCGTGAAGATGGATAGTCAGGCCACTAAGCTAAAGCGCGGCGCTGACATCATCATCGCTACACCGGGTCGCCTACTTGAGCATATTGTTGCCTGTAACTTAAGCCTGTCTAACGTAGACTTTTTAGTCCTAGATGAAGCTGACCGTATGCTAGATATGGGCTTTAGCGCCGATATCCAAAAAATTCTGCAGGCAGTCAATAAGAAGCGTCAAAACCTATTGTTCTCGGCAACCTTCTCTTCAGCCGTTAAGCAACTTGCTAACGAGATGATGGTTAAACCAAACGTGATTGCTGCCGATAAGCAAAACACCACTGCGATTACGGTAAGCCAAGTGGTTTACCCGGTAGAGCAGCGCCGTAAGCGCGAACTATTATCTGAGCTGATCGGCAAGAAGAACTGGCAACAAGTGCTAGTATTTACTGCCACTCGTGATGCTGCAGACAAGCTTGAAAAAGAACTAAACCTAGATGGTATTCCAACTGCCGTTGTTCATGGCGAAAAGGCACAAGGTAGCCGTCGCCGTGCACTGCGTGAGTTTAAAGAAGGTAAGATGCGCGTATTAGTGGCGACCGAAGTTGCTGCACGTGGTCTAGACATTCAAGGCTTAGAGTACGTAGTGAACTACGACTTACCTTTCCTAGCTGAAGACTATGTTCACCGTATTGGCCGTACAGGCCGCGCAGGTAAGTCTGGCGTAGCCATCTCTTTTGTTAGCCGCGAAGAAGAGCGAACTCTGGCTGACATCGAGAAGTTAATCGGTCAGAAGCTTCGCCGGATCAGTATTCCTGGATATGAAGTCGGTAGCCGCGATCTACTTATCAAACAATTACAGAGCCGTCGTAGCTTTGCTAAGAAACAGCAGCGTGTAGACAATGCTGGCGCTCAGGTGATTGCAGAGAAAAACATGCAAGGCCGCCGCGTAAAAGTGAAAAACTCATCACCAGCAAAAATTAAGAAGATAAAATAATCGCTGTACGGACACCGAATTATTTTATGAACAAAAAGGGCACCATTTGGTGCCTTTTTTAGTCTTATCGGTGATTTCGCGAGCACACCTTTAGTTCGGCACTTTAAGTTGAGCAATACCAATCAGTGATAAGTTAATTTCGTACTTACTACACCATTAGGTATAATCCCCTTGCCGTCTCTTTTATCAATTCAACACGGCGGAGAATTCATGTCAGATATCACCTATAACCAAGCTGTTTTAGCGTTCGCCATTGCGGGACTCGATGCACTTGCAGAAGCAAGTGCTAAGAGTAGCAGCGTAAGAACACCAGCGGCTGAGAGTCACTTCCTTTGCAGCTGGATGGTCACCGCATTAAAACAACGCACCTTTTCAAAATTAGTCGCCGATGACTTAACCTTGTGGATCCGTCAGGGACGCAGCATGGGCGCTGGCGCTGAGCTTAAAACCCTTTTAGAGAAGATTAAGGCGCAATATAGCTATATTAGCGACAAGCAAACAGGCTTAGGTCAATCGCTTAATGCCATGCTAACTGAGCTTGAAGGCCAAGAGTGGATAGTCATCACCGATGAAGAGGTGACTAAGAAGCTAAAGCTCGATAGCGATGGCTGTAATAGCCTAGTGATTTCTGATGAGCAGTTTAGTCAACGTATTGATGGTGATGAGATTATTAAGCCTATCACCTTATATGTGCGTGCCGATGAAACTGAGTTTGCTAAAATCGCTTATCGCCACAATTTGCTATTAAGCCCTGGTAATAAGAAGAGCTCTTTGATTAAACACCATAAAGCTTATCAAGTGTGGCCTAAGAACATACAGCCAGCACTAACGATACTGCAACCGCTTTAGGTTTCGAGTCTCGGTTCATCTAAACTTTTACAATAGCTCAAACATAAAAAAGGCCTGCTTCTGCAGGCCTTTTTATTAAGAACAAAGATTTAGAAAGTCACGCTGACCTCTGCGCTACAGGTTGATGTTCCTGCATCACAAGCCTTGTAGGTATAGGTTCCGCCACCTTTAGTGGTAATGCTATCGGTATAAATTGCAGAACTAGAAGCGGTATCAATTTTTGTACCATTACGATATACATCTACGCTGCTACCCGCTGCACCACTAAAGTTCAGCTCAACAACCTTAACGCCTCTTTGCTTATAGTGATTTGTGGTTACAGTCAGGCCGTCACCCGTGCCAGGCTCCCCTCCACCGTCACCGCCAGAACAACCGTTTGCCGTTAGGTATGCATTGGCAGCCGCAGCATCAACAATACCGTGGCCGAAGTAAACATCGTGGCCGCTTGCGCCAGAGTCTCTTGCGCTCGCATTTAATGCCGCTCGGATCTCTTCACCTGTACACTGGTTGTGGTTAGACCAAACGCGTGCAGCAATACCCGATACCGCAGGGGTTGCCATTGAAGTACCACTCATAAAGCCGTAATCAGATGTACCGATTGATATATCAGCACTGCTTGCGGCGACAATTGCCGCTCTGTCTTCAAACGTTGCACCGACTGATGGAATAGATGTCGCGTTAGTATCACCTAAGGTGCCATACAGCATCCCCGGCTCATTGTTGATAATAATCGCGCCGACACCACCTGAGTTTTCACAGTTAAGCACCTTGTCATGGAATGAAATTACACCACGGTCGATAACACAAACTCTACCATTGGCATTTGAGTCCGTCGCTTCGGCCGTGCCCATAAAGTAAGTGCTACCACTTGCAGAGCCAGCATTCTCCATCGACGAACTCGCGAGTGGATTACCATCAACACTCATATTAGAAGCTGTCGCCATGCCTGCAGGGTAAGTCGACAGAGTATCGACACCACCTGCTGCGATCTCAACACAAATACTGGTATCGGTGCGCTGTTTCTTGCCGCGGCCAGTTGTACAACTTGGGAATTGAGAAAAATCTGCGATAGCATCTGTTGCGTCATTCGCTCCAACCATCATCACCGAAGGGTAACCCGCAGGGTATGAACGTACGCTATTACCATCGTTACCAGCTGCTGCGACGACGAGTCCACCTGCATCACTGAATGACTGAAAAGCATTCGACTCGGTAGAGTTAGAGCCACCACCACCTAAACTCATGCTAATAATGTTAGCGCCAGCTGCACTACATAGGTTTGCAGCATGGGCAAGATCTGATGAGTAACCCCAACCATCGGCATTGAATACTTTAATGATATGCATATCGACGCCAGGTGCCATCCCAACGACACCGACATTATTATCTGCCGCACCAACAGTACCCGCTACGTGTGTACCATGTGGGCCACCATTTTCGTCCCAATTACCTGTGCCACTATCGTTATCACCACTAATAGTGTTCCAATCAAAATCTTGATTACTTCTATCTAATCCTGAATCGATAACGCAAACCTTCATACCGGCGTTTGCATTGAAAGCAATATCAGTCACATTCGACTGCTTAACAGCATAAGGCGTAACTTGCTGAGTCATTGGGTTTCCTGCGTCATCGCTATATGACATAAGAAAACGAGGCTGATCCACTTCGACTAATTTAACATGTGGGTTATTGAGTAAACCTTTAACTTGCGAAAGGTCTTTGCCTGAGAAGGTCGCCGCTATAAATCCATTACCATCTAAATTTAGCTCACCACCCACTTTTTTAGCCAGGGCTTTTACAATCCCTTTTTTATTATTATCGACCTGAATAACATATCTTTCGCTGGCCGTAGCGCTTGCAGAAACACCGAGAGACAAGGCGACTAAGGCCGTAGCTACTTTTGTTAATCTCATATTTATTCGCTCCAAAATCATGATATTAGGCCGTAATTCAAAGCCTAGATTATTATTAGTTTTTTAAACTTTTTTTTAGTGGTTTATTGGTTAAAAAAACCGGAACACGAAATCAAACTAGCACAGGCTTTGACCGATAACAAATCATTAACACATGTAAGCAAATGTTATTACGCTTACAACTGAATAATAGTTCAAAGGTATTAGCCCATAATTCAAAGCGGCAAGACAAAACAAATTCATCTATTTAACTTGGGTAGTTAAAGTGAAAACAACTGGCTAAGGTAGAATTTAAATGCATAAAAATCGAATAACCATACCAAATAAATTATTTCTCTATGTTCGTATGTTAAAAGCATCGTCTTGAATAGGGTGAGCCATGTTTTACAGAAAAAGACATTAAACTCTCTTGAATCTCCGCCCAATGAGCCTAAGCAAATTAGCATTTGAATACCGATTTATGTGCTAGCATATCGACAAATCATCAGACTGAAATCAGACACTATGAGCGCGAACAGCAATCCGCACTATCAAACTTTAGTTAATCACTTTCAAAGTATTAGCCACTTCGAACACCTCAGTGCCCTCGGTGATTGGGATCAGGCAACCATGATGCCAATGGGAGGCGGTGAAGCGCGAGGTGCGGCAATGGCCGAACTCGCAAAACATATTCACTCTCTAAAAACGACGCCTATGCTGTCGCAGACAATAAACGAGGCTGGTGAGTTACCGCTGACTGAGCAGCAAAAAGCTAATCTCGCTGAGATGGATTACCAGTACCAGCAGGCCAGCATTGTGCCAGGGTCATTGGTAGAAGCTAAGACTAAAGCCGCCTATCGCTGTGAACAAGCTTGGCGAGATCAGCGTAAGAATAATGATTGGCAAGGTTTTAAGCCGAATCTTGAAAACCTAATGACCCTAGTCAAAGAGGAAGCCAATATTCGCGCCGAGGCGCAAAATGTTAGCCCTTATGATGCACTGCTAGATAAGTTCGAGCCGGGAATGACCACCGCCAATCTTGAGCAAATTTTTGGCAACTTAAAGAACTGGTTGCCAGAACTTATCCAGCAAGTACAAGATAAGCAAAAATCTGAAGCTAATTTCGTCATTCCGAGCGCCAGCGCTGAAAGTCAGGCGAAGTTGGGGCGTGAGATCATGAATATCTTAGGTTTTGACTTTAACCATGGTCGACTCGATATCAGTAGCCACCCTTTCTGTGGTGGTGTTGCCAGTGACGTGCGTTTAACCACCCGTTACGATGAAGCCGATTTTACCAGTGGCTTGATGGGGATCGTCCATGAAACGGGTCACGCAAAATATGAACAAGGCTTGCCAATTGCTTGGCGCGGTCAACCCGCAGGTCTTGCTCGATCGATGGCTCTACACGAGAGCCAAAGCCTGTTCTGTGAGATGCAAATTGGCCGAGGTTCTGCGTTTCTTAATCTTATAGAGCCTCACCTCAGCTCAATATTGGGCAGCCAGTTAACTCACGAACAATTGACTAATATTTACACCCGAGTCACTCCAGGTTTGATCCGCGTTGATGCCGATGAGGTCACTTATCCTTGCCATATTCTGCTGCGATTCGAGGCAGAGAAAGCTTTGGTGAGCGGAGAGCTTGCCGTGGCCGATCTCCCTGAATTCTGGTCATCGCAGATGCAGTCACTTTTAGGCATTAATACTGATGGCGACTATAAGAATGGCTGTATGCAGGATATACACTGGGCGGTCGGTGAGCTGGGTTACTTCCCAAGTTATACTTTAGGGGCCATGTATGCCGCGCAATTTAGAAATGCGATGGAAAAAGAAATCGGCTGCGTAGAAAACCTTATAGCCTCAGGTAAGCTTTCCAGTGTCATGGGGTGGTTAAACGATAATGTTTGGTCTCAAGGTAGCCTATTGAGTGTCGACGACTTAATGCGTCAATCAACAGGTGAGACGCTCAATCCTGAGCACTTTAGAAAGCACCTTATCGGGCGCTATCTATAAGCACGGCCATTAGATGCTAGCCAATCAACAAGCAATATTTTACCTGAGTTCACCTAAACTGACTCAGGTAAAAACCACTACCTAAGTAGGTCACTATATGAAGATCCGCCCTATTCAAGCGTCAGACTGGCCCCATATACTCGAGATCCAACTTGAGTGCTATCCACAAATAGAGCCTGAATCACTCAGTGTGCTACAGAGTAAGTGGCAAGCCTCGCCCGATACTTGCTTTGTGATTGAATCACAGTCTCAGGTGATCGGTTATTGCCTCGCTCACCCTTGGATCAAAGATAGCCCGCCTTCACTTGAGCAGGTATTAGCTAAAATCGATAGCCCTGACACCCTATACTTGCACGATATCGCCCTCTCCTCTTTATCTCAGGGTAAAGGAGCTGGCCGACAAGTATTATCTAGGCTGATGAATTTGGCTCAATCAAAGGATTACCCAACTATCTCGTTAGTCGCCGTACAAGGTGCTAATCATTACTGGGCCAAGCAAGGCTTTGAAATAAAAAATATAGACAAAGATCTCAGCGGCTATACCGATGATGCCTGCTATATGGTTTATACCTTATAGCCGAGATTTGCTATCATAGGGGCAATTTCATTAGAGAAGCTAATCATGGCAACCAGAATTACCTATAAGTTTAAGAACCAAGCGAAAGAGATTAACTTTGCTTACGACAAGTTTCATGACATGTATGAGGCAGTTGCCGCAGCAGAAGGCATTGACTTAACCCAATACCTGATGATGGAGCAGCAAGTCGCCATGACCTCAAAGGGTTCATCTGCGGTGAGGGATTTTCGCGCTAAAGAATTTGCTCGATTTGGCTTTAGCGACATCTACTACCATAAAGATGAACCGAAAAAGTCATAATATTTGAGCCAATGATCGCCATCAACATCCAATAAACCTAATAATAAGTGATATCAATGACGACTACTTACATGCCTAATAACGAACACGCTAATTTTCCACGTGCTGGATTTTTAAAGCGCTGTGGCGCCATCGTTTATGACCTAATGCTCGCCGTAGCCGTTTATATGGTGGCTGGAGCAATAGGTTTTGGTATTTTTATCGGTTTTACCAGCAGTGGCTTAATCGATATGGCAGGGTTTGAACATGTGTCAGACTTACTCAATGGCACTCCGCTTTATAAAGGTATTTACCAGAGCTGGATATTGGCCTGTGTGGGTCTGTTCTATATCAGCTTTTGGAGCAAAGGGGGTCAGACACTCGGAATGCGTGCTTGGCGCCTTAAGATCCAACATCCAAACGGTCAAAATCTCAGTATGGTGACCGCGGCAGCAAGGCTTGTATGGTCACTACTGGGGATTGGTAACTTATGGATCTTGATTAACGGCGATAAGCTGGCCTTACAGGATATGATGACTCGCTCAGAGGTAGTTGTGCTATCTAAAGAAGCTAATCAGATGCGCAACTGGCATGGTGTTTAATCGAGAGAATTATCCATTACGCCCTATCTAAGCGCAACAAAAAAGCCAATCACAGACATCTCTGTCGATTGGCTTTTTTATGACTGCTGTATAAGAAGGATTACTTCCTAATAAAGTAGAGTGCTCCAATAGCAAACAGCAAGGCGGGCATGCCAGCACTAATAAATGCCGGTAATCCATATACGATACTTAACGGCCCGAAGATCTCACTACAGATATAAAAGCTAAAACCAGCCACAACTCCGAGTAACACTCGCGCGCCCATAGTCACGGTTCTAAGCGGTCCGAACACGAAAGAAAGCGCAACCAGCATCATCACCGCAACGGTAACGGGCTGCATTAATTTGCGCCAAAGAGCTAATTCATAACGCTCCGATGCTTGGTTATTACTCTCTAAATAATCCAGATAATCGAGTAGTCCCTGTATCGATAACGCTTCAGGCTTAACCGATACCACGCTGAGTTTCTCAGGTGTCAGTGAAGAGATCCACTTATCTTGCTCAAGATTAACTAACACCACTTGCTCATCTTTAAGCGTGGTTCTTCTTACATCAAATAACTGCCAATATTTATCTCGATATTCAGCAGAATCCGCATGAACCGTGCTGGTTAAGTTCGTGGTATCGCTAAATTCATATAGGGTAATATCCCGTAGGTGATTACTATCAACGACACCACCAATATTCACAAATAACGGCCCATCTTTTGCCCAGATCCCACGGTTAGACTCAATTAAACTACCACCAGACACTTTGGTTCGCTTAATCTCTTTCGCACGCAATTCTGAAACGGGTGCAACCCACTCGGTAAGCATCATCACGATGATCATCAAGGGTATCGCTGTTTTCATCGCCGACATGGTGATCTGCAAACGAGAAAGCCCCGATGATTGCATTACCACCAACTCCGAGTTTGACGCCAGCATTCCCATACCGATTAAGGCACCTAGCAATACTGCCATAGGGAAAAATAACTCAATATCTCGCGGGATCAAAAACAGTACATATACAGCTGCATCCATCATGGTGTAACTACCGCGTCCAACCACGCGTAATTGATCGACCCACTTAATAATACCTGATAGCCCAGTAAGGACTAACAAGGCCAAAGATGAAGTACTAATCAGTATTCTGGCGATATAGAGATCTAATATTTTCATGCTTTACTCGCCTTTTTACGCTTAAGTAAACCTGTTAGTCTCGCCCCTGTTGGGCGCTCTTTACCTAAGAGCATTATACCTATAGCAAGTGCGGAAGCATGGATCCACCACATCCCTAAGTACTGAGGAATGACCCCATCTTCTAATGATTTACGACCGGCGACCATCAAACCAAAATAGCCTAAATACAACAAAATAGCCGGGAACATCTTAGCGAACTTACCTTGGCGGTTATTTACTCGCGCCATCGGCACTGCGATTAACGTCATCAGCGGAATAGCCAAAGGAATAGCTAATCGCCAGTGGAATTCTGCAGTAGCTTCTGGACTATCAATATCCATTAGTTGACCAATAGGCATGGCAGATAACTTACGACGACGCTCATCAACCTCTTGCTCTTTGATCTGCATCTGATAACCACCAAATTCGACGACTTGGTAATCAACACGCTTAGGGTAACCTTGGTACTGCACTCCATCCTCTAACTGTAAGCGCTGGCCGCCAATTTCATCTTCGACCACTTTACCTGTGCGCGCTACCACCACATTTGCCACACCGGTTTCGTCATCGGGATCTGGCAACTGGGCAACAAACACCTTATCTAATTGATTATCTCGACCAATACGCTCGACAAACAGCACAGCGCGGCCGTTGGGACTGGTTTGGAAACGCCCCTGAGTTAAGGCTGCAAGTCCAGCTTCGGATTGCGCATGCTCCAGTACCTGGTTCTGTTTCTCTTCAGCCCAAGGTGCGACATAAATAGATAGGAACGAGGTAAACACCATATTAATCACGGCAAGCAACAGAGTGACCCGAGTGATATACCACTCACTGATGCCGACGCCATGGAAAATAACCATCTCGTTTTCGGCGTACATACGCCCATGGGCTAATAAAATGCCCAAAAATAGACTTAATGGTAAGACTAAAACGGTGAGGAATGGCATGTTAAGACCGAGTAAAGTCATAACAAGAGATGCAGGAAACTCGCCATCGGAGGCATCAGCAAGCACACGCACAAAATGTTGGCTAATAAAAATAGCTAACAGTACTAAAAGTACCGCAATTTGTGCTTTTAAAACTTCTCGAATCAGGTATCTAAATACAATCACAGTGAGGATCCGGTCTCCAAAGTCTCATTTATGCTGGTATCAATACAACTTTCATGTAGACTGTCTACTTTTAGTAGTTTTGTAACCAACAATTACATAACATGGCCAGGGAAAACACTCGAAAAGTAAAGTTCTTGAGTGAGCCATATTTTTGCCCTTTTTGGGCACAAGCAGACATTATCTAATAAATAATAAAATTTGTCTTTAAGAATCTAGGAGAGCTCATGGAGTTTAGCGTAAAGAGCGGTAGTCCAGAGAAACAACGCTCAGCTTGTATCGTCGTAGGTGTATACGAACCAAGACGCTTGTCCGGTATCGCCGAACAGTTAGATAAAATTAGTGAAGGCTATATCAGCAACTTACTTCGTCGTGGCGACTTGGAAGGTAAGCCAGGACAAATGTTGTTGCTTCATCATGTACCCAATGTCCTTAGCGAGCGTGTTTTGCTCGTTGGCTGTGGTAAAGAGCGTGAGCTTGATGAACGTCAATATAAGCAAATCATTACTAAAACCATCAATACCTTGAACGAAACAGGTTCAATGGAAGCGGTTTGTTTCCTTACCGAGTTACACGTTAAAGGCCGCGACACCTACTGGAAAGTACGTGAAGCCGTTGAAACCACACAAAACAGCCTTTATAGCTTTGACGCACTGAAAACCCGTAAGGGCGAAACTCGTCGTCCACTGCGTAAGCTAGTATTTAATGTGCCGACTCGCCGTGAGCTAACAGTTGGCGAGCGTGCCATCGAGCACGGTATGGCGGTTTCTGCCGGTATGCACCTTTGCCGCGACGTGGCAAACATGCCACCAAACATTTGTAACCCAGCTTACTTAGCGTCACAAGCCCGTCAAATCGCCGAAAATACAGAAAACCTTACGGTGACCACTCTCGGTGAAGAGCAGATGGAAGCGCTAGGCATGAATTCATACCTAGCTGTTGGCCGTGGTAGCCATAATGAGTCAATCATGACCATCATGGAGTACAAGGGCGCTGTCGATAATACTGAAAAGCCAATTGTGCTTGTGGGTAAAGGTCTAACATTCGACTCGGGTGGTATTTCACTTAAACCTGGCGAAGCCATGGATGAGATGAAGTACGACATGGGCGGCGCTGCTGGTGTTATCGGCACCATGAAAGCCTTATGTCAGATGCAGTTGCCAATCAACGTTATCGGTATCTTGGCTGGCTGTGAAAACATGCCTTCAAGCAATGCATATCGTCCGGGTGACATTTTAACCACCATGTCAGGCCAAACCGTAGAAGTGTTAAACACCGATGCTGAAGGTCGTTTGGTATTGTGTGATGTACTGACCTACGTCGAACGCTTTGACCCAGAATTGGTTGTCGATACCGCCACACTGACTGGCGCTTGTGTTATCGCTTTAGGTAAGCATGCATCAGGCTTGTTCTCAGGTCACAACCCACTTGCCCACGAGCTATTAAATGCTGGCGAGCAAAGTGGCGACCGCGCATGGCGCATGCCACTATGGGATGAGTATCAAGAGCACTTGGAAAGCCCATTTGCCGATATGACTAACCTAGGTGGCCGTGCAGCAGGCTCGATCACCGCAGCTTGTTTCTTATCGCGCTTTACTAAGAAGTATAACTGGGCGCATCTTGATGTGGCGGGTACGGCTTGGAATAGCGGTGCGAACAAGGGCTCGACAGGTCGTCCGGTGCCATTGTTAACTCAGTTCTTGATTAATAAAGCTGGCATTGAACAGGGCGAATAACTCCCGCTAGAAAGCTAATGCTAGAAGAGTGACGTTAAAGAGCTAACGTGTAAAGGCTAAACTACTGGTTATAGAGTGGTTTAGCCTTTTTATTTGCTTCTATTCAAAAATCAGTTTCCATCCCTGAACATGCCAAAACGCTTTGTTAAAAATAACTTCAAAAATGAGAGCTAACTGACATTATATTTTTTGCAAAATATCGACAGGAATTAATTTAAGTTTACAATACGCGCAAACTTCACAGCTTCAGTTTTCAGCCCTCTTTTCTAGAGCCAAACACTGACATCAGCCACACTCGAATCATAAAAATATCGATTCCACTACGACTTTTCATCGTGAGTGTTCGCTAGCCTGTGCATAAACCATTCAAGTTAATTTATCGTGACCACCCAATTAAGGCTGCTGTATGCGTCAGGCATTATTTGTATTTATTTTCTTTCTCGTTTCCATAGGCGCGACAGCACAAGAAACGCCACCAGCAAACGAAGAGCGAGTCGTTAGAATTGGTTACCCTGAATTTGACTGGCAGCCTTTTACCTACGTCACCAAAGACAAGACAATCATTGGCCTACTACCGTCTTTATTTCAAGAAGTTGCAAATAACAGTGGCTACCGAACTCAGATTGTAAGTTACCCGACCTATAATGACGTTCTGCAAGCACTACGTAACGATGATATTGACATCATTATGGGTGTCTCGATGACGCCAGAAAGAAAGGAGTGGATGCACTTTAGTTCGCCGCTGATGTTACTTCCTTACGCCGCGATCACCAACGATACAGATGTCAGCAGCTTTATCGAGTTAAAAGGCAAGCATATAGCGACAGAAACGGGTTTCGCCATCAATGAAGTGTTAGCAAACTCGGCTGGGAGCCAACTAAAAATCACCGGCTATGCAGGTAGCCAAGACGCTTATTCAGCAGTAATCGAGCATGCGGCCGACGCCTATATCGGTAACGCAATTACTTTGGACTACCTTCATACCCACCAAGACACCACAAATACCCTTGATATTAAACTACTCAACGATATGCCATTCGACCAACTACATTTCGCGTCGGCGAAGAAAAATAGCCATTTGATCGATGAGTTAAATACAGGGTTAAAGCTTATCCCTAGTGAGACATTTACCAGGTTATACGAGACCTGGCTTACAACCGCACAAATTAGATATGTCTACCATCAACATGACTTGAACCTAACCGAAGCCGAACTCAATGCGCTACGCGCTAAAAAAGTGCTAAAAGTACTTTATTCGGCCGATAATCATCCATACGCATTTACTAATGATATCGGTGAAATGGATGGTATGAGCGCTGATATTTTAAATGCTATAGCGAAAAAGCTAAATCTTAGTATCGAGGCTACGGCCTATAGTGGCAAGAATTTAAAACAGCACTTCGCCGACAATGATTTTGATTTAATACCAGCATTTACCTGTGAAAAGAACAGCTTGGACTATGTAAGATGTACATCTTCCTATACACAAGATCCTTGGGTTGCTATCACGGCAAATGACTTAATCACAGAGCAAGTTACCAGCACTAAGGAACTTGGCCTATTAAATCTACACCAGCAACATATAGACACAGCCAAGTACTTTTCACAGGCGAAAATAACGACTTTTAATTCTACTAAACATCTACTCAATGCGATTCTTGCAGGTAAGGTTGAGGTAGGGCTATTGCCTCTATCGAAGGCCAGCTCAGTCGTCAGCATTCGCTATTTAGGCCAATTAAAGTTAACTCCAAACCCTATAGGCGAATATACCCGCGCCATTAGCTTCGGGGTCAACAAAGACTCAGCAACACTGGCTTCAATTTTAAATAAGGCTAAGGCGGCAATTCATGAGGATGAACTAGAAGCAATCAAGCATAAGTGGAATGATATCAGTATCAACAGTGATTTTTCTTATGAAAAAATCCCGAGCTGGATTTTACTTATTCTCGGTGGAGGTGTAAGTATTTTCTTGGTCATCGCCTTCTCCAATAGAAAACTAAAGCATGAAATAACCCAGAGGCAAAGCATCGAGAAAGAGTTAAGGTTGATCAATAACAATTTTGGCGGAATCGTTGCTCAGCTAGTACGCTACGGTGATGATATAGATGACATTAAATGGAACTACATCAGCAGTAATATCGAGAAGTATCTAGGTTTAACACCAGAACAACTCTATCAAGCGCCAAATCTACTGATGGAGTTCTTAGCGAAACACGCTGATGAGCATGACTTCTTGCAAGATATCGAACAATCTCGCTTCTGCGACTCACTATATACAACCATGAAACTTAATATTGACGGCAAGATATCCTGGTTCCAGATCACCGGAATCTGCACTAAAGTCGATAAGAATAAACATTGGACCTACACCCTTGTCGACATCACTCTGATTAAAGAGAAGCAAGCAGAGCTAGATGAGGCGCGCTTAATAGCAGAGTCCGCAACCGAGGCAAAATCACGCTTTTTAGCCATGATGAGCCATGAGATCCGCACGCCAATTAGTGGGATTTTAAGCTTGTTAGAGTTAATGACCCCACACCTAAATAGCAACGAGCTTCATGGGATCCACAAAAACCTAACTCACTCTGGTAATAACCTACTCAACATTGTTAATGATGTACTCGACTTCTCAAAAATCGAAGCGGGCAAACTAGGGCTAAGCCCGGCAGTATGCCAACTAAGCGGCTTTATTTATGAACTAGTTCAGCCACATATTGTACATGTCGAACGCAAAGGCATTAAGTTTAAGCTATGGCTAGAGCCCAAACTTGCTTACTCATTAAACTTAGATAATTTACGTCTAAAGCAGGTACTCAATAACCTGTTAAATAATGCCTCTAAGTTTACAACTGAGGGCGAAATTTGGTTATCTGTAGACTTAGTTTCAGCAACAGATAAAGAACAGACTATCAGCTTTGCCGTTACTGACACAGGCATAGGGATAAGCGAAGAGGATATCGCAAAACTATTCATTCCGTTTGAACAGGTCGATCTCAGTAGCGAACGTCGTTTCAGTGGTACGGGTCTAGGCCTGTCTATCTGTGAACAGCTGGTCAAACTAATGGGCGGCGAGATCTCGGTCAACAGTAAGCAAGGCCAAGGCAGCACATTCCGTTTCACACTGACTTTTCCCATTGCTGCTGTAGAGGTTCCCTCCACAGTCAACAAGCGCTGTGGCATCATGGTGTTGGATGAAAGCGACTATGATCTGCTTTGCGAGTACCTGCGAGCTTGGCAATGTACCGCCTACAATCTACAACACCTAGATAATAAAGCTGCGCTAGCAGCGCATGTAGCTAAGGCTCAAATTCAAGTTTTACTTTTACCTCAGGATTGGTGTGAGCAACATGTATTGACCCCTAGCTGGGCCAAACGCAACCTTACCAATGTGCAAGTCATTCAACTCAGAAGACAGAGTATGCTCTCGCCGACACCCGCAGAGCTAGGTTGGGCACTGTCTGTTAACCCGCTGCTCCCAGAGCACTTATTGCACCTACTCACTAAACCAGAGTTTTTTGACGTCAAACCGGGTGCAGAACAGCACCAACCAGAGCAAGCTATTACCCGTGAGCAGGCCATTGCACAAAACAAACTGATTCTGGTTGCAGAAGATCACCCCATCAACCAGGATGTGATCCGGATGCAGCTGGGTAAATTAGGTTACTTTGGTGATATTTTTGACAACGGTCAGCAGGCGCTAACGGCCTATAAACAAAATAGATACAATTTAGTGTTGACCGATTGCCACATGCCTGAACTCGATGGCTACGGTTTAGTTAGCGCCATAAGGGAGCATGAACAACAAGCAGAGCTAAGCCGCCTCGGCGTTATCGCTCTCACGGCTAATGCCATGTCGAGTGAAAAAGCCCGCTGCCACCAGTATGGATTCGATGACTATTTAATAAAACCCGTGTCATTAGAGCAACTACAAAACGTACTTAATAATTACTTAGTGGAGGCTCAGCCTTCACTCTATGCCCCCCCTCAGCTCAATGTCGAACAGGCTCAACAAATATCAACACAAGATACAGATTTGATAGTAGCAAGTTCCTGTGGAACGAGCGAGTGTGCCAGCAATAACCACACCGTAATTGATATCGAGGCGCTTGAGGCGAACTTCGGAGATTTACAGCTTTGCATCAACTTACTCAGTAAGTTCATAGCAACCGGTGAGAGTGATATGCAATTACTCCATCAAGCAGTTGCAGAGCACGACTTTGAAGCCACAGCCCATAGTGCCCATAAACTCAAGGGCGCTGCGGGTGTGATTGAGTGTCAGCAGCTTGTTATCACTTGCGCCGATATAGAAACAGCGGCTTCAACGCAGGACATTGAAGCGATTCAAGAATACCTTCTACAGCTTGAAAAATTATTAGAGCAGATAGCTCATCAGGTAAACCAGTTAAAATGAAAATCTTACTGATAGAAGATCATCTGTTTCAGCGCGAAGCGATGCAAATGCAGCTAGAACTGATCACAACACCTAAGATTTCGCAGATTCGAACTGCTGCCTCTGGTGTTGAGGCGCTAAAGATTATGGCAGACTTCAAACCAGATGTACTGCTGTGCGATCTAAAAATGCCGGAGATGGACGGTATCACCTTCTTGAGTCACATCAGTGAACTGATGTTTACTGGCTCCATCATTATCACCAGTGCCAGCAATCAGATCGTACTCGATACCGTACAGAAAATGTGTATGAGTTATCGCTTAAAAGTGATTGGTGCGATTAGCAAGCCAGTAAAAATAAATATACTAAAAGAGCTATTACACTTGGCCTATGTCGAGAGTCTTACTGACTCATCGTTCACAGGAAATCACTCAGTAAAGAGTAAAACCTTCACCGAGAAAGAACTTGAGCACGCCCTTGAACAAGGCTGGATAAAGCCTTACTTCCAACCTTTGGTCGCATTAGATAGCGCCGAGTGGCAATCGTGTGAGGCCCTTATCCGCTTTGTCCACCCTGTCTTAGGGGTATTGCCGCCAACCAGTTTTCTGCCTCAATTGAGCAAGATGCAGAAGGATGCCGAGTTAGCACTCTTGAGTGTTAATTATATCCTGCAGCACCAAGCGGAACTTGCAGGTCGAACAGTGGCAATTAACATCACGCCAACGACCTTAATGCATAGCCACTTCGTCGACAAGGTGTTGGATTTAGCTAAACTTCAGCCCAAACTATCCAGCCAAGTGTATTTTGAAATTACCGAATCAGATGCTTTAGAAAATACAGGCAGAGCATTGGAGTCGGCTTCACGCTTAGCGATGCACGGCTTTAAGCTATCCATCGATGATTTTGGTACCGGTTACTCATCCCTAACCTTGCTAGACACCTTACCTTTCGATTCACTTAAGCTAGACATGAGCTTTATTAAAGCCATGGAACACAGCAAAACGGCAGCCGCGATTGTAGAGGCTTGCTTATTGTTGAGTAGCCGACTCGAGCTAAAATCAGTAGCCGAAGGCGTCGAAACCCAAGCGCTGTGGCAACGATTACAGTCATTAGGCTGCACCTTAGCACAAGGCTATTACATTGCCGCGCCAATGCCTGTTGAACGCTTAAGTGATTGGCACCAAAGCTGGCTAGTCAAAGTTGATAAGCATCAGTTGCAGCAAAAGCTAGCTAGTTATCACGCCTAATACCTTAAACAGTGTGGAAAATAGTGAATAGGAGTAGATTGTTGAAGCAGAGAGTTAAGAATTGATAGTTGTAAATTTCGATTCGGCAATAAGTAAAGATTGAAGGTGAGTCAGATTTGACTCACCTTAGACTAGATCCAAGCGCTGCAGAGGCTGGCTTTAAGAATTAGCAAATAAAGCTAAGCCTTAACCTCTAGCTCCTCTGCCTTAATCGACTCATCGATGCGCGTAACTAAAAGCTGATCCACCTTGTAACTATCCACATCCACCACTTCAAACTTAAAGCCAGCATGATTGACTGAATCGGTGCACTTCGGGATCTTACGCAGCATAAACATCATAAAACCGGCAATGGTTTCATAGTTATGGTTTTGCGGAAACTCTTCAATATCCAGCGCACGCATCACATCGGTGATAGGTGTTACGCCATCCATCAACCAAGAGCGCTCATCGCGAGCGATAATCTGCTCTTCACTCTCAGGCAAAGACCAAGCGCCCATCACCGCGTCTTGCAGATCTTTTGCCGTCACAACGCCCACAACCAAAGAGTATTCATTCATCACTATCGCGAAATCTGCGCGACTGTTCTTAAAGTAATCCATCGATTCTGACAGGCTTAATGTGTCAGGAATGATAAAGCAGTTGGTCACCAGTTTTTTATCGGTAAGGCTTATACTTTCACCGTTAATGAGGCAAATCAGTAATTTTTTGGCATTAACGATACCCACAACAGTGTCTAACTGCTCATCACAAACCAAGAAGTTTGAGTGGGGCTGCTCTGCAATCTTGGTTCTAATTTCCTCTTCACTATCTTGTAATAGGAAGTAAGCCAAGCTTTCACGTGCCGTCATCGCCGCAGTCACAGGGATGGTTTGCATCTCAAACACTTTTTCCATCATCAGCTGATCGCCTTTATCGAGCACGCCCGCTTCTGCGCCCGCATCCATCACAGCATAGATATCATCAGAGGTCACGGCATCGTTACGTGCGGTCTGAACTTGAAACACGCGAAAAACAAAGTTAGCCGAGCCATTAAAAAACCATACGAGAGGTTTTAGCACCACGATGCAGACCATCATAGGGCCAACAAAGGTCATGGCCACTTTTTCAGGAAAAGCCATCGCTAAACGTTTAGGGATGAGATCGGCAATCAAGATAAACAGACTGGTTACAATCAAAAATGATAATAAGAAGCTGGTTTTATCTAGCCAAGGGCCGGTCAACCAAGTCGATAGAAATGCGTGAATATGAGGAGTAAAAGCCGACTCACCCACAATACCACCCATAATCGCCACGGCATTTAGACCTATCTGTACCACAGTAAAGAAGTTACCTGGTTGCTCTTGCAGTAACAGCACCTTGTTAGCTCGGATATCACCTTCAGCCGCGAGCTGACGTAGGCGAATTTTGCGCCCAGCCGCTAAGGCAATTTCTGACATCGAAAAAAAACAACTCACTCCAATTAGGAGTAATATAATCACAGCATTATCAAAGAAGCTCATTTAGCACCTTTCTAAAAACTAAAAACACACCTATCCCTCTACTGCATATCATTATTTCCCCTGGAAAGACTCATTAGTCTCCAAGCAGAACTCTGTATAATGACCAACCTCTATTGGCGCGAGCGCGGAGTATATCCGCAATATTGAGAACTCACCAGCTAATAAATTGACCTATGTGAGCGATTAATTTTTTATCACTTAAACTTATCTTATTTGATGGAAGCAACCCTTTGATTGTATGGAAAACAACCAACACCAAATATCCAGCTGTGATAATGTATTCTGAATCACAAAGTGAGATTAAGGATAATCTATGAAGTTTATTGCAGGGTTTGTACACGCTTTACAATGGCTGGCAATTGCCGCGTCACCGAGTTTAGTAGGCGCTTTTATTGGGGTGATAATTAGTCTGCAATCCGAGCAAATCTACTCAAATATGGTGCCACTGTGGACTGCTGTCGGTTTTATTGCCGGTGCATTTTGGGCCGAACACCTACGCAAAACCATCGGCCTGTCATATTTTTTCGGTCGTCTTTTAGGCGCGAGAGACCTACCAAAAAACAAATAACACTAAAAAGTAAGTAACCCAAGTAAGTGCTAAAAAAGAAAGTAACTTGCCAAGCAGTCTTGGTTGCTACCTGTCCGCGCCACTCCCCTTTCTGTTCTATTCCGTAATGGAATAGCTGGTATAGGCTCAAGCCTAGTTATCAAAATAAAAGTGAATAGTTAATATCTCCTCATCGCTTTAAAGGCTCGCTCAAAGAATTAAGCGCTAGCGCAATAACCTTTGCCCCAGCCCTATTTAAGTACATCAAAGATAATGAGGATTGATACCATGGATATGCAGCAAAAACTTCAACAGTTATTAGACAAGCAAGAGATGACAGAACTTATGTATAAGTTTGCTCGAGCATTGGACCGAGTCGATGGTGAACTGATGAAATCCACCTACTGGGAAGATGCGGTTGAAGAACATCAAGATCCCATTTTCCCAGATCTGTTCTTTTACAATGATAACGCTCATCAATTTGTTGAACCTGCAATGGAAGGCTTTAGAGCCTTAAAAACCACGCAGCACAGAATTAGTAATCCCCTTATCGAGATCGATGGTGATACAGCTACCGCAGAGGCTTATGTCTGGGCCTATCATGTACACGAAGAAGACGGTGTTGATAAAGAGGGCATTCTAGGCGGGCGACATCACTTTCGCTTCCAACGTCGCGCTGGGGTATGGAAAATTAAACATCGCTCTACGGTATTTGACTGGAACCAAAACCAAAATGCCACAGCGATTTGGGCCGACAATTTCAGTGATAAATACCGCGGTAAACGCAATCATCAAGATGACAGCTACAATTACATTTCAATCTAACCTTGTGACTGAAATAACTGATGAAGGCCGTCATCGCTCCTTCATCCTTAATAAAAAAGTACACATTATTGGCTAGCTAGCCAAGAAGGATAATGATATGTCATCAATGAAGTTTACTGCAGGAGCACCATTTCCTGACATTCAACTGCCCACCTTAACTGGGGAGTCAATCTCACTTGGTACGCCCGATTCAGGTTGTGATTGGCGCTTAGTGATTATTTATCGGGGCAAGCACTGCCCACTCTGCACGCGTTACCTCAATGAAGTGGAGAAATTAGCGGCTGATTTTCTAAAATTGGGCATAGACATAGTTGCTGCCTCTGCGGACTCTCTTGAGCAAGCACAGTTTCATAAGACCAACTTAACGGTCAGCTTCCCTATCGCTTACAACCTCACTATTGAGAATATGCAGCAGTTGGGGCTTTATATCTCTCATCCGCGTTCAGAAAAGGAAACTGACCACCCGTTTGCCGAGCCCGGCTTGTTTGTTATCAACGACCAAGGCACAGTGCAACTTATTGATATTTCCAATGGCCCGTTTGCGCGTCCAGAACTGGCAACACTTCTGTCAGGTCTATCCTTTATTCGTGATCCTGAGAATAATTACCCTATCCGTGGTACTTATAGTTAGTCTTTGAGCTATGGCATCGCTTAACGGTAGCTTGAGTCTTCCGCTAAGCGCTGCTTTAGGTAATCAATAAAACTACGCACCTTTAACGGCACATAGCGACTCTGAGGATAGATAGCATTAAAGGGCAAGGGATTAGAGCTGTAACCCGCCATGACTCTTATCAGCTTGCCTTGCTCAATATATTCATCGACCATCCAGATCGGTAGCTGAGCAATGCCGACACCATCAAGAACAAGCTGCAATATCGCCTCACCATTATCGCAGCGGCAATTACCGCTCACAGGCACCGAAATATCGTCACCACTTCCACCAGCTTGTTGAAAGTGCCAGATATTGACCGACTTCAACATCGAATAGACGATACAGTTATGGGGCTTCAGATCTAAAGGCGCTTCAGGCTCACCAAAACAATTTAGGTATTGGGGCGAGGCTACCGTCACCAAAGGGTTATCGAATAAATGCCTTGCCACCAAGGAGGAGTCCTCAAGTTGCTTAGCACGAATAGCAACATCTACACCTTCGGCAACCAGATCGACATGCTTATCACTAAGCATCAGATCCACTTTTATCTCTGGGTAGTTTTTAAGAAAGTCACTCAAGATAGGCGCAATAAACTGACAGCCAAATACCACTGGTGCCGCAACACGTAAAACGCCTTTCGGTGAAGCTTGCTGAGAGCGTACTAGTGCCTCAGCTTCATCGAGTTCACCGATAATCGCCACACAGTTTTCATAATAAACCGCTCCGACTTCTGTCATCGAAAGTTCACGACTGCTACGAGTGAGTAGCTTGGCGCCGAGTAAATTCTCCAGCGCAGCGACTTTCTTGCTGATTGTCGCCTGAGTGCTATTTTGCTCCCTCGCTGCAGCAGAGAAGCTACCAGTTTGTACCACTCGGACAAAGGCTTTCATTGCACCTAGTTGATCCATTTACTCTCTCTATTTCCAAAGCCGTAAACAGCAGCTGTTAATAGCCCATCAAATTAGATTGATGCCGCTTAAGTGCGTCTTGGCCTTTTGGCGGCAAAATCTTTGGCGCTGCGTTTATTGAGGCTGCGGCGATTGGCCTTCTTATCCCGTGGCGCCCTTTTACTCTCACCCGATGAAGGTTTATCAGTCACCTCAAATCCTTGAAGAGTTTCAAGTTTAAACTCTCGCTGAGTTAGCATCTCAATCGCCTTTAGGCTATCGGCTTCGCCATGACACACTAAGGAAATCGCTAGGCCCTCATCTCCCGCTCGCGCAGTGCGGCCAATACGATGTACGTATACAGGAGCGCTACTTGGTAAATCCAGATTGATAACAACCGGCAAAGCATCGACATGAATACCACGAGACAAAAGATCTGTCGTGACTAAAACCGGTAATTTTAGGGCTTTAAAATCGGCTAATGTTTGCTGTCTATCTAACTGGTCTTTATCACCGTGCAAAGCGCTCGCATTAATGCCAGCTTTAACCAGTCGTTTAGCGAGTTTATCGGCGTCATCTTTTGCATTGATAAACACCAAAACCTGCGACCATTGATGTTGTTGAATAAGTGCGGTTAACGCCCTAGCTTTATCACCTTTATTGACCAAATAAAGCGACTCATTGATATCAGAGACCACACTATTAGCCGCATGCGCTTCAACCTTTACAGGAGCGCGTAACAAACCAAGCGCCTTTTCATTTAATGCTGGCGCGAGGGTTGCCGAAAATAACAGGGTCTGTCGCTGACTCGGAATAAACTTAAGTATGCATTCAAGATCGGGCCAAAAGCCCATCTCCATTAACCTATCAGCCTCATCGAGTACTAACTGCTTTACCGACTCAAGTGACAGCTGCTGTTCACGTAATAGATCTAATAGCCTGCCAGGTGTTGCCACCACGAGTTGAGGATTGCTCTCTAATCCTCGGATCTGCTCAGCTTTATCAACCCCACCACATAAAACAGCCACTTCAATACTAGCAGACACTGATTGGAGCACCTCGCCGACCTGCTGTGCTAACTCCCGAGTAGGCACTATCACCAACGCCTTAATCGCGCAGTTATTAGCATCATCTTTAATGATGCTTTGCAGCAGTGGCAAAGCAAAGGCAAAAGTTTTACCACTGCCGGTTTGCGCTAGCGCCAGTAGGTCTTTTCCTGCGAGGACGGCAGGGATGGCAAGCCTTTGAATGTCAGTAGCGGCAACCAGATTATTGGGTAGGTTAGATAAGATTTCGGTGCAAAGGTTTAGCTCGGAGAATTTCATAATATGGACTAATAACGGCAATTGAGTGGAGTGTAGCGACAGCCGCACTATTAGTAAAACTATCTACGCAAGCAGCTATATAATTGCTGAAAAGTGACTCACAAATAAACTCGCTATTGATGATTTCCATACTCGCTGCAGCTCTTAAATTGTAAACAAATAGTTATTGCTCTGCTTTAATAACTAGTGATTTAATGAAACATAATAAAAATATGGTGATTAAAGCCAAGAAACAATATGCCGAATCAACTAGCTCAACTATTTCTAATTCATGAATGGAAAATTGATTGCAATAAAAGCTTAGCTTTTAATGGCGATAAAGAGGTTCGTTTAGAGCCTAAGACCATGATGATATTACAATATCTGGCAAGCAGAGCTGGAGAAGTGGTCACTCGAGCTGAACTGTTTGAGCTTTTCTGGCCTAACCAAGTCGTCACTGAAGATGCGCTAAACCGCGTCATGTCAAACCTAAGGCGCCTTTTCAATGAAGACGCGAATCAACCTAGGTTTATCCTGACCATAAGAAAAGTGGGTTATAAAGTTGTCGCACCAATTACAGTTTTACCGGCAACAGAGCTCACCCAGAGCGATAACAAAACAGACAATACTAAGACGCAAACTAAATCAGCCACTGAAATTAGCCCAAGCAATAAAATGACATTAGCTGCAATTGCTAGCCTGTTATTGTTTGCAATGATATTTTTTGGCCAAGCTCATGCCCCACAAAATCCCCCCCAAGACTTCACTTTTAAGCGCATTACCTACGATAAATCTGATAACTTTATGCCAGACGTCTCAAGTGATGGCTCAAGTATTGTGTTTATCGGCGGGTCACAACACAACAAAAATACCTTAATGCTACGCTCACTCGAAAAAACCTATGCGATGAATATCGGTGAGAGCGATGTCCGCTACTCCTTCCCTGTATTTTCGGCAACCAAAAGCAAATTAGCCGTTATTGCTGAAGCTATGAATGACCGCGCCCCATACCATATCAACATCATAAATCTGAGTGACACTAAGGTGGAACAAGCGCTAGCACTAGAATCAACTAGTTTAGGCTTAGACTGGCACCCGACTACAGATTTAATTGCTTATACCCAGAGTCATATCGATCAGCATAATCATGGGGTCTATACTTGGCAGCCAAAAACCAGTAAGCAAACCCTTATCACTGCATCTGTAATTGGTGTTGAAGATAAATACCCTAAGTTTTCACCTGACGGCCAATACATCGCATTTCTAAGACAGTTTGCGCCAACAGAAACGGCTGTCTTTATTACCGACCTCAATGGCAATACCACCCAGATCTCAACATTTGAAAGTGCAATATATGGGTTTGATTGGTTTAATGGGCAGCAGCTACTCGTTTCTACCAAAACAGGCATCACAGCCTACGACAAGCAAGGCCAGCAACAATTAATCAAAACGACAGAAGCCTTCCCCGCTTATTACGACTTAAGTTACTCGCCAGAAACCGGAAAGCTTATTTTTAGCCATCAACAAGTTCAACACGAAGGTCACTATATCGATTTAAAGTCATTCAATACCAGTTATCCGTTAACCGAGTCTCTGTCATCTGATACTGAACTGACAATTAGCCCCGATGCCACCAGTTTTGTATTTGTATCAAATAGAACCAATATAAAGAGTTTGTGGCATAGGCAAGGTAATGACATCAATCCTATTCCAGGCACAGAGTTTGATGAAATTTATGATATTAATTGGTCTCCTGATAGTCGACATTTGGCGAGTATCGTCAAAAAAGATAACCAATATGGTTTACTGGTATTCGACGTAAACTCTGAAGTCGTGACTGTCAACTGGCTACTCCAGCAGCCTCTTCACCTTATTGGTTGGCAGAATAACCACAGCCTGCTGTTCAGCCAGCTTATCCAGCAAATACACAGAAAGACTTGGCAACTTAAGCACTATCAACTCGCTGATGAACAAAGCAGTAACTTATCCAGCTTTGATATGTATCAGGCCCGACTAACAAAAGATGCTAAGGCGATAGTGTTTACAGACTCGACTAGAAAGGGCTTATGGCGCTGGGATTGGCAAGGGCTCCCAGAAAAGCTCCAACATAGCGACAAACTATTTATCGACAGAAACTGGGATATATCAGATAAGGCCATTTGGGGGATCGATAGCCATGGCAGTATTTTCAACTTAAATATGGATTTTGGTGACATAGAAGTGACACCGCTTGAGTCAAAATTTGATGCTCAATTTCGCCCCCAAAAGCGCCTATACGGATTGTCAGCCACCAAGAAAACCCTCACCGATAGCGACCTCTGGTCCATCGATTTAACCAACGATAATCCTTAATTAGTTAGCACTTGGGTTCATTGCCCAGAGCTGATGCCACTGACCAACGCGAGATCAAAACTTAAATCCGAGCTTTTGTGACTGAGTTGATGCACTGAAACAGCCAAGATATTATCTCCTTGATTCAGCTTAATATCATTTAATTGAGCCTCTATCCACACATGTTCAATTAATGAATTGTCTGCTAACTGCTGTGCTTTATTACTCGAGCTTAGGTTTACCTCAAAGATAACCTCTCCATTTAAATATACTCTCGCTCCATCATCGACCAGCAATCTAAGTACGACCTTATCGGTTGTCACTTCTCTCTGGAAAAAGTTAATCCGGAAATATTGAACAGGATATTTATCTGCTTGGTTTGGACCAAAATCGGTAATTGTGGCTTCATCGCCCTCACCATAACCCAATTGTGCTGGGCCAACTGGCCAGTGGCTATCATCAAAATCTGCAAGGAACCAAGTAGCAGATATATCCGCACCATCAAAATAACGCCACTCACTGCCAGGGGAAATGATTTCTGAGGCCATACAGGATTGTCCGAAAAACATATAGAGCATCATAAAAAGTGTTCTTCTCAGCATCACTCTGACCATAGCTACCTACCTAGTGAACCTTGTTATTATTGTTCTCTCAAGGTATCAATCCTGAATAAGTCTTTCAAATACCTCCTGCTGACAAATGCACCAATATGCAATCAAGCATTCATAAAGATGAGACTAAACACTTAATTCATCAGCAAAAATCAGCCTTCATCAGGTTATATCAGCTAGCAAGGCTACCATTTTAAAAACGAAAAGTGGTTAATAGTTATTCGAGCATTCATTTATTAACAAGTGAATGCGCTAGCGCAAACTAGCGACTAAAGGGCATGAATTTAACTAGTAAGAATGAATCATTCTATCCAGCGTTAAAGGATAAGAAAAATAACACCACATGCCCTATTTAATTAGGAGGAAACTATGAGACATCATCTTCATACAAAACTAAAAATAACCGCCTTGCTAACACTAGGGTTAGCGACACTCCCCGTAGCGGCAACTGAGATTACTCGTGGGCCCTATATTCAGCTCGGCACCGACTCCAGTATGATAATTAGGTGGGATACCGATGAACCTTCAACCAGCCAAGTTCACTTCGGAACCCAATTAAATGCGCTTAATCAAACCATCACTAGTTCTGAATTAACCACCACTCATATCGTCGAACTTGATAACCTCTCCCCCTTAACTCGTTACTACTATGCAGTAGGAGACCAAGACAATGTGTTGTCAGGAGATAATTCAGAGACCTTCTTTGAAACCTCTCCAATCCAAGGCAGCGCCACCCCCACTCGAATTTGGATTCTAGGCGATCCAGGGCGCGCCGGGACCGACCCGACAACAGACGGACAGAGAATTGTTCGCGATGGCTACTATCAATATAGTAAAGGGGCATACACAGACTTTTGGATGATGCTTGGCGATAACGCCTACAACGATGGAACCATCGAAGAGTATCAAAATGCGGTTTTTAATCAGTACCCTAAGATGCTCAAACAATCTCCTTTATGGCCAGTAATGGGCAACCATGATAATCGTACCGCCAAAGTAGAAACCGGCACAGGTGGCTATTACGATCTATTTAGTATGCCCAAAAATGCCGAGGCTGGCGGGGTTGCCTCTGGCCAAGAAGCCTACTTCTCATTTGATTACGGAAATATACATGTAGTGGTACTCAACTCAAGTGATAGAGAGCACTATGAATTAACAGGCCCTATGGATGAGTGGTTAAAAGAAGACTTAGCAAGCACAGATGCTGAGTGGGTCATTGCAGTATTTCACCACCCTGTATATGGCAAAAGCGGTCATGACTCCGATACTGAATATAACATGATCAAAATGCGAGAAAACTTCAGTCCAATCTTAGAAGAACATGGCGTTGATCTGGTGATGTCTGGACACAACCACTTTTACACTCGCTCCACCTTAATCAATGGCCATTATGGTAAATCAGATAGCTTCCGCTCAAGCGAACATCAAATTAATTCAGGCGATGGACGACTTGATGGCGATGGAGCTTACATAAAAGAAGCTGGAGCTGCTAACTCTGGTACCGTCTATATTACCCATGGCTCAGGCTCGGGTGGCGGCAGCGGTTATGCAAGAGTCGTCACCGAAGACGATATCACCTCAGGCAAGCGTCACCCAACTGATTACATTTATGGTGGACGAGGCTCTATGGTGCTTGATATCAATGACAAAGTGTTAACTATGAACGTGATTGGCCCTCAAGGCGATTTGGTTGATTACTTTACTATTAGCCACAGCGGTGACAATAACCAACCCAATGAATTACCAATTGCTATAGCTAATGGCCCGTATACTGGCTCGAGCGATGAAGAAATTAGCTTTAGTAGTGATGGCTCGATGGATCCTGATGGCCAAATAACCAGTTATTCTTGGTATTTTGGCGATGGCAATACTAGCAGCCTTGCGAACCCTAAATACGCCTATACGACAGCAGGGAAATACACAGCGACCCTAACCGTAACTGATAATCACGGCGCAGTTAGCCAAACCGATGTCTTAGTTGAAGTGTCAGGGGGAGCCGACACAGTACTAGAGAAAGGCGTTGTTAAAACCGTGTCAGGCAAGCAAAGAGAAGACAGCCACTTCACCTTTGAAGTGCCTAATGATGCGAGCTCTGTGAGCATCAAGACTCAAGGTGGCACAGGAGATGCGGATCTCTATGTTCGCATCGCACAAGAGCCTAACCTCTCAGACTTTGATTGCCGCCCGTACAAAGCTGGCAACAAAGAGGAATGTATCTTTGCTGAAGCGATAGCAGGGATTTATCACGTCATGTTAAGAGGCTATAACGACTTTAGTGATGTCCAGTTAACTGCTGATTATCAAGTCGATGGCAATGCAGCGCCACTCCCTGATGCTAATGGCCCCTATACGGCAATGATTAACGAGAATATCCAATTTAATAGCGATGGTTCTTACGATCCCGATGGCAATATTAGCCATTACTCTTGGGACTTTGGCGATGGCAGCCAGAGTCAAGATACCAACCCTGTTCACCAATACGCATCTGTTGGCAACTACACTGCGGTACTCACTGTCACGGATGCTCAAGGTAAACGTAATCAAGACGCAGCAAATGTGACGATATCCAGTGTTGAAGATGTTTGTAGCAAAGGTGCTTCTCCAATCTCAGGGGGCAGGTTAGAGGCTAATAAAACATACTGCTTAGCAACCACGCAAGAGAATCGACAGATTCAATTATCTCACTTAGTTCGTAGTGAAGATGCCGGTAAAACCATCGAAATCCGAGTAGAGCACGGAACCGGTAATGCCGATATGCTTCACCGCTTCGATGACAGACCAAACTCTCAAAGCTGGGATCACAGTTCCAGTGACAACACCAACAAGGAGCTCGTCATCATCCCTTCGGCTTCAGTGGGTTGGCATTATATCCATGTCAGAGCCAACCCAGAGTTTGCAGGTGCCGCCATATCACTGCAATACAAGGACAATTAAAGCTTAAATCTTGCTCATTCCGCACCAGGAAATGGTCGATTTATATTGCGTAATAAGCAATATAAATCGACCATCACTTTACATGTTTAAATTAAAAATCAATTACTAAGAAATGGTAATACATTAATTACCGCAATTACTGCAGATAAATCGATTAGAGGCTGATCTCTGAGCGACTTTTAGTGTAAAATCCTCTCTTTCGTCAGCCAAAAGCCGAAGCTATAGCCAACTATCACTTCGAGCGGGTCTTCAAGCAGGTTTTAAGCATGTCGCCAAGTCAGACTCAGGCTCAGTTTTATCTGATGCCAAAAGATGCTCTTCAGGCATCTAATGCGCCCAAATCGGCGCTTGAGCAAGTGTATTTTCTTGCCTGCCAACTCGCCGAGCGGGCCTTTACTCGACAAGAGTTAGTCTACATTCATTGCCAAGACCAGCAGCAAGCTTACGCGATTGACGAATTACTTTGGCAATTTGAGCCACAATCTTTCGTGCCTCACAACCTTAAAGGTGAAGGCCCGTTAGGCGGCGCGCCAGTAGAAATTGGCTTTGATAGACTTGGTGCCAACAAAAATCGTCATCTTCTGATTAATCTTGCAGACCAAGTACCGCAATTTGCGGTAAACTTTGGACAGATTATCGATTTCGTTGCTAACGACGATAGCCATAAAGCGATTGCTCGCGATCGCTACAGACAGTATCGCGCACTTGGGATAGCGTTAACCACCCAAGATATAGCAACACAACCTATTCATTTTTAGTTTGAGATAAACACGCTCCCATGGAAAAAACATATAACCCGCAGTCTATAGAACAGTCTCTTTACCAAAACTGGGAAGAGAAAGGTTACTTCAAGCCACACGGCGATGAGTCTCAAGGCAACTATTGCATCATGATCCCGCCACCAAACGTGACGGGTAGCTTGCACATGGGCCACGCCTTCCAAGATACCATCATGGATACCTTGACCCGTTACCAGCGTATGAAGGGTAAAAACACCCTTTGGCAGGTCGGTACTGACCACGCAGGTATCGCAACTCAGATGCTGGTTGAGCGTAAAGTCGCTGCTGAAGAAGGTTTAAGCCGTCACGATCTTGGCCGTGAAAACTTTATCGACCGTATCTGGGACTGGAAAGCACAGTCGGGTGGCACTATCACCAAACAGCTACGTCGTCTTGGCGCTTCTGTAGATTGGGACCGTGAGCGTTTCACTATGGACGAAGGTATGTCTGACGCCGTACAAGAAGTATTTGTACGCCTTTACGAAGACGACCTTATCTACCGTGGTAAGCGCCTTGTGAACTGGGATCCAACCCTTCACACGGCTATCTCTGACTTAGAAGTTGAGAACAAAGAAAAGCAAGGCAGCATGTGGCACTTCCGCTACCCGCTAGCCGATGGCGCTTTAACAGCTGACGGTAAAGATTACCTAGAAGTAGCGACCACGCGTCCTGAAACCATGCTTGGTGACAGCGCTGTTGCGGTTCACCCAGAAGATGAACGTTACCAATCACTCATTGGTAAGTTTATTCTTCTACCAATCGTAAACCGTCTTATCCCAATCGTTGCTGACGATTATGTGGACATGGAATTCGGTACAGGTTGTGTGAAGATCACTCCTGCGCACGACTTTAACGACTATGAAGTCGGTAAGCGTCACGAGCTACCTATGTACAACATCCTAACTATCGACGCGGCGATCCGTTCAAGCGCTGAAGTAGTTAATACCGATGGTACTGCAAACAACGATTTAGATAATAGCTTACCAGAGCGTTATGCCGGTCTTGATCGCTTCAAAGCACGTAGCGCTATCGTTGAAGAATTTGAAACACTGGGCCTACTTGGCAAAATCGATCCACACGCATTGAAAGTCCCTTACGGTGACCGCTCTGGCGTTGTTATCGAGCCACTATTAACAGACCAGTGGTATGTAGCTGTTGCGCCTATGGCTAAGACCGCTATGGAAGCTGTTGAAAACGGCGATATCAAGTTTGTACCTCAGCAATACGAGAACATGTACAACTCTTGGATGCGCGATATTCAAGACTGGTGTATTTCACGTCAGCTTTGGTGGGGTCACCGTATCCCAGCTTGGTACGATGAAGCCGGTAAAGTGTATGTTGGCCGCGATGAAGCTGAAGTACGTGCTAAACACAAACTTGATGACTCAGTAGTTCTACGCCAAGACGCCGACGTACTTGATACTTGGTTCAGCTCTGCATTGTGGACATTCTCTACACTAGGCTGGCCAGAAGATACAGCTGAGCTTAAAGCTTTCCACCCAACAGATGTGTTGGTAACTGGCTTTGACATCATTTTCTTCTGGGTTGCCCGTATGATCATGATGACCATGCACTTCATCAAAGATGAAAATGGCAAGCCACAAGTTCCGTTCAAGACGGTTTATGTCACAGGCCTTATCCGTGATGAAGCCGGTAACAAGATGTCTAAGTCTAAGGGTAACGTACTTGACCCACTAGACATGATTGACGGTATCGATCTTGAGTCTTTAGTTGAAAAGCGTACTGGCAACATGATGCAACCCCAGCTTGCGGCTAAGATTGAGAAGAGCACCCGTAAAGAGTTTGCCGACGGCATCGAGCCACACGGTACTGACGCACTGCGCTTTACCCTAGCATCTATGGCATCAACTGGCCGTGACATTAACTGGGACATGAAGCGTCTTGATGGTTACCGTAGTTTCTGTAACAAGATCTGGAACGCATCACGTTACGTGTTGATGAACACAGAAGTGCAAACTGATGATGCAAACGATGATGCAATTGGTGAAGCATTAGATTGTGGGCAGCTTCTTGTTGACGGCAAGCCAGGCGCAATGGAGCTATCGATTGCAGATCGCTGGATCATTGGCCTGTTCAATGAAACCGTTAAATCTTTTGACGAGCACATGGCGAACTACCGTTTCGACCTAGCTGCTAACACGATTTACGAGTTCACTTGGAACCAGTTCTGTGACTGGTACTTAGAGCTGACTAAGCCTGTAATGCAAAGTGGCACCGAAGCCCAGCTTCGTGGTACTCGCCATACTTTGGTTAACGTACTTGAGCAGATGCAGCGTTTAATGCACCCAATCATGCCATACCTAACTGAGACTATCTGGCAGCGCGTTAAGCCGCTTGCTGGTGTTGAAGGCGATAGCCTGATGCTAGCTCCATTCCCAGAGTATCAAGCTGACAAAGTTGATGCAGCAGCGATGGAAGATCTTGAGTGGGTTAAGCAAGTGATTGTTGCGGTTCGTAACATCCGTGCAGAGCTAAACATCGCGCCTTCTAAGCCGCTAAACGCACTTCTACGTGGTGTGAGCGAGCAAGATAAGGCTCGTTTAGAGGCCAACCAAACCTTCTTCAAGACCCTAGCTAAACTTGAGTCTATGACGATTCTAGCTGACGGTGAAACTGCGCCAATGTCGACTACACAACTTGTAGGCAACATGGAGCTATTGATCCCAATGGCAGGTCTAATCGACGTCGCTAAAGAAGTGGCGCGTATCGACAAGTTACTTGAGAAAGCTGCTGGCGAATACAAGCGTATCGAAGGTAAGCTATCTAACCAAGGTTTCGTTGCTAAAGCCCCTGCTGCCGTGATTGAAAAAGAGCGTGCCAAGCAAGCCGAATACCAGCGTGATATGGATAAGCTAACTGAGCAAAAAGCTGAGCTTGCAAAGCTAGAAGGCTAATATAACGTTAGTTTGAAAACTCGCTTCCATCATGGAAGCGAGACAATAAAAAAGGGCTGTCATCGACAGCCCTTTTTGTTATCTCAAATTTTATACTTAAATCGTATTAGACTCGATAATAAGTGATCTCTTGCTGCATGTTTTCAGCAAGGCTAGCTAATTCAAGCGTCGCCGCTTGAGCCTGCTCGGCCCCTGCCGCGGTCTGATCGGAAATATCACTGATATTGATGATATTGCGATTGATCTCTTCTGTTACTAAGCTCTGCTCTTCCGATGCCGTCGCTATCTGAATATTTAACTGATTAATCTGCTCGATACTCGCCATGATCTGCACTAAGGCTGCACCGGCTTGCTGTGACTTATCCACGCTCAATTTCGCCTGTTCAGTGCCGCGTTGCATCATCAACATAGCGTCACGCGCTCCTTGCTGCAGACGTTGGATCATCTTCTGGATCTCCTCTGTCGAGTCTTGGGTTCGCTTAGCAAGTCCCCGCACTTCATCGGCGACAACCGCAAAGCCCCGGCCTTGCTCACCCGCACGTGCCGCTTCGATGGCAGCATTAAGCGCGAGCAGGTTAGTCTGCTCCGAGATCCCTTGAATGACATCGACGACACTGCCAATATCATCTGACGATTTAGACAACACTTGCATCGCCTCTGTCGCGCCATCCATCTCGGTAGATAAGGTCTCTATCACCTCGATGCTCTCACCTACCACGACTTGGCCCTGATGCGCCGCATTATTTGCGTCCTCAGATGTACTCGCTGCAGACTCTGCGCTTTGTGCAACATCACGTACCGCTATGGTAAACTGCTGAATAGCCGCTGCTATTTGCTGAGTCTGTTGCTGCTGTTCAATAACATTATGCACAGCTTGGGTCGCGACCACTGAGTTCTCTTCGGCTGCGCTGGCTAAGCGAGCGGTAGACTCATGAGTGTTTTGCACCGCATGTTGAAACCTCGCGGCAATTTGATTTACATAGTTAGCAATATGCGAGAATTCGTCATCACCACCGATCTCGATTCGCTTAGTGAGATCGCCATTAGCAATATCGACGGCTGTCGTTTCCAGCTCTGTCATTGCCTTACCCATACGGCGAACGATCAAAGTCGAGCTAATCGAAATAACCAACATGCTGACGATAGAGAAGAGCGCCACAAGTGTTATGTAAACCTGCATATCTTGATTAAAACGCTTGAAGCTCTCTTCGCCTCCAACGACTTGTAGATCTAAGAATGATTGCGCCTCAGCAGTAATATTCTTAAACATAGGGTTAATCTTTGTCAGCAAGACTCGGTTTGCTGCTTCATACTCTCCTCGTTTGAGCGCATCTATAGTTGGATTAAATCCCTGAGCGACAACACTGTCGAGCTGGCTCTTTAATCGATTCACTTGCAGACGTTCAGCATTATCTAATTTCGCCCCTAAGATCTCATTATCGATGATGTCATGCAGCATGGCGATAGCCATTTGTGCTTGGCTAATATGCTGCGTGAGAGGATGGTTATGCATTTCAGAAAATTGACTACTTGGATCATGCTGAAATGCCAATAGCAGCTCACTACGTGCTGTCGCTAATTCATTAAGAACTTTACCTGCGCGAATACTATGCTGCATACCTTCGGCATGCAGCTCGCCTATCGACTCTCCGGCATCTTGCATGCCCGTTATGCCTTTATAGCCCAAGAATAAAAATGATATTACGGTTAGAAATACTATAAATTTAAGTTGAAACCGAACCGATTTAAAAACTGAAGTAAAGCTCGACTGCGCCAAATTGGATTGGCGGATCTCGTCATGGCCTAATTGATCTATTGATACAGACATACTAATTCCTGTTCTCCACGAGTATTAATGGAATCATGAAAACAAAAGAGATCTTAAGCAGTTACCCGACCAGGGGCAAAATGCTGCCGGAGCAGCATAGTGAAATTGCCCTAATTTGATACACAAATATAAAACCTGTATGTAAATTATTGATATTAATCACAAGAGTAAGATTAATTCACTCGCTTTCACTGTCTATGTCGCCTTAATCATTAAGCCCTTAGGCCAATGCCATTTCCTGTTGGCCTTGATACAGGGGGACACCAAGATTGTTGTCAAATTGATGACAACGTCAACATTCCGGCTTAGCCATTGTTTTTTATTGTTATTTTGATAATTAAATTGATTTAAACATGAAAAAAACTCAAGATGTGAGCAAATTGCAAAAGGAGTGTTAAAGAATGAAGCATTGGCTCTTATCGAGTTGCATATTACTAGGCTTATCGGCTTGTGGTGGATCAGACGACACCAGTTCAGATGACAACGATGGCGGCACCTTGCCACCAAAGGTACAAGCACCAAGTGTAGACTTGGGCGAAGCGGTAACCGGCTGGAATGACAATCTTATTGCATTATCTGCCGATGTGACGATTTACGCATCAGGCAGTTCAACATTCAAATGGCAGCAAGTCTCAGGCCCCCAAGTATCGCTGTTAAACGCTAGCATAGAGGGAGTAACCATAGATGCCAGCGCACTCGAACAAGACACCAGTGTTACACTCAGCCTAACGGTTACCGATAGCAGTAACCAGACTGCGACAGACCAGCTCACTTTACAGCTCAAGGACAAAATTAGCGTCGCAATGAAAACCGGCGATGCTAGTATCGTCAAAGACCTATCGCCGCAAATGGTCAATCGTGCACTAAAACATATTGAACAATATCGATTTGAGGGTGACACGCTCATCAAAAGCATCTACGACAAAGATGCAATCGAGTATGACCAAGGCCGTCACTCGCAAATGATCCAACTAGCGGGCGCCGAACACGCCTACCCTCACAGTAAAGCTTATGCCATAGTCACAGGTAATAAAGGCCTCACCTTCGCAGCGACTAACGATATTGCAGGCCAACGTAATGCCGCCTTTGGTACCGACATCATTTCCAGCATGCAACAAGGTAATAACGCTAATTTTGAGCCCAGCTTTAAGCGTTTACTCGGCTGGATGCTAAACCTAGATCAAACCTCGATGGCAGATAATCAGCAGGTTAGATTATTCTTAATGGCGGGCAGTACGGTTAATCGCATCAACAACTGGATTGGGCAGCATTACCCTAATTGGCAAGTTGAAATCTGTAGCAATGAAGCCACGCTGTCAACTTGCTTAGGCGAAGCGACACTTGTGATCACCGGTTCTTCAGAACTATTTTCAATCGAGACTGTTGAGCCACTTATCGCGCAAATACAAGATGACAAACAAGCCTTGCTATATATGCATCTACACAGCTGGAATAGCGTACCCTTGACTCAAACGGTGCTCAATCCAATGGGCTTTGGTATGCAGGGCCCTGGCGGCCCAGGTAATTACTTCTCTCAAGATAAAGCAGACTGGCCAACGGCAACGGCCATGCTTAACAGCTACAGTGCGCTCGATAAAGAAGAATTATGGCTAAGTTTATTTAACAGTGAGCAAGTTGACTTCAACCTTGCCAATTGTGCCAGCAGTTGTGATAGCAGGTTTAATGATGACTATCGCCCGGCTCTCTCGGCTATCCGCAGTAACATCCAAGCCCTAGAAAGCAATAAGGTCGATATCTTTGCCGAGCCCAACTACGACCTCTATAAATATCTCACTTTATTAGGTGACAACTATCGCCAAACAATCCAGTACCCTATGGATGTTACAACAACCGATAGCCTAAACTATCTCAAGGCCTATTATGCCGATCACAGCGTTTACAACTACCGCGATATTAATGCAGTCCAACAGGATCTCGGTAACTTTAGTCGCAGCGACTTTAGTCATATTACGCCGACAGACAAAGCTGTGAGCCTCGAAAGTAAAAAAGGCTTCCGCTCGGCAGGCGTGTACGCACTACCTGGCCAGACCGTTAGTGTGACCCGAAATGACAGCAGTGATGTTCGTACTTGGGTCTTCATCAATACACTGCGCTCAGGCTCAACCCACGAGTTTGCAACAAACGGCTATAACCGTCCTAAGTTACTGCAATCGACTCATATTGAAGTCAAATCCGGTGAAACCATTAAATTGACCAGTCCCTATGGCGGCCCGATGCAAGTTCGATTTGACCAAACAGATCTCGCAACACAATTTAACTTTAAGCAAGTAGGTCTTCATCCGTACTGGCGCAAAGGCATGGATGGCAATCTGTTTATGCAAGAGTTAGCGGCTAACCAATATGACTGGAGCGAATTGGCAACAGCGCATTTCGAGGTGCACTCCAAGCTCGATAAGATGCAAAAGACGATGGAACACGAGCCACTTTGGAATACTCCAGAGAAGATGGCTACCGCCATAATGACGCAGGTACATAACTACCCGCACCTACTGGCAGGTTTTAAGGGACCGTTTATCGATGAAGTCGCAGAGATCACCGATTTTGCCGCGAGCCAAGGCTGGCAAATCGATACTATCGACACCGTCAAGCATATGAATGCCGACCAAGCCACCTGTGGTTATGGCTGTTCCGGTAATCCTTATGATGCAGGTTGGTCATTTAGCCCAACCGGGCATGGCGATATACACGAACTCGGCCACGGACTAGAAAAGGGGCGCCTGCGTTTCGATGGCCACGACGGCCACGCATCGACCAACCCATACTCCTATTACACTAAGTCCCGTGCTTATAGCGAACTCGGTAAACTGCCATCGTGCCAGGGCCTAGATATCGACGATGAGTTTGCCGTGCTGCAAGCAAGCATGAATCAAGCCGACCCATTTGCTTATATGCAAGCGGCAAAGCTAACCAGCTGGTCAAACGGTATGGCGACCATGCTACAGATGATGGTTGCAGCGCAAAAACACGGCGCGCTTGAAAATGGCTGGCATCTGCTCGCTAGGTTGCATATCTTATTGCGTGAGTTTGAACGGGCTAAGGGCTCGGAAGAGCTCTGGCTTCAGAAGCGTGCTCCGCTAGGTTTCAGTCAATATAGCCTGGATGCTGCAAAGAGCATTACTAACAATGACTTCTTGATGGTGGCTATGAGCTTCTCGACTAAGTTGGATTATCGTCAGATGTATCAGATGTGGGGCTTAGCTACGACACCACTTGCAAAAGAGCAAGTTGCAGGCTTTAACTTCACGGTTATCGACAGCAAGGTATACGTCTATAACCCTGGGGATTACTGCTTAAGCCTAGATCTACAAGAGGTTGCCGTAGATGGTCTGCAAGCTTGGCCCCTATAATCCAGCGGCTAATCCACCAGCTATACGATAAGTCGCCATAATAGCGACAAGCAAAGCCATCTAATACCAATCAATGATATTAGGTGGCTTTTTGATTTATCGTCTGTTACTCGTAACGGTTTCCAGCCCTTGTTCGATTCAAGAGCTAGATTCAAGCCATCTATTTAAGCTATCGAAATGGGGATCCGGCGGCGGCCAAAGTGCTGTGGTGGACCATCGAAGCGCCCGGGGAGTTGGCAGCCACAATAATCACACTTGCCGCTATTATTGAGGTGATATTCGCCCAGTTCATACCAATCCCTGCCTATCAGTAACGCCTTACAGTTCGCACAATAACTACTGCCCCCCTTGCGGTCATGAATGTTACCTGTATAGACAAAGTTCAGTCCTTGCTCTAGGGCTATCTCTCTTGCTCGGGTCAAGGTTGAGGCTGGGGTGGCTGGTTTATCCATCATATGAAAATCGGGGTGAAAAGCACTGAAATGCAATGGTACGTCGGGACCTAAGTTATCAGTTATCCAGCGACACTGGCGCTCTAACTCTTGGCTAGAATCGTTTTCTCCTGGGATTAACAGGGTCGTTAGCTCAAACCAGACCTGAGTCTCATGGCGAAGATAGAGTAAAGTATCAAGCACATCACTTAGGTGACCACCACAGATCTTATGATAAAAATCCTCAGTAAAGCCTTTAAGGTCGACATTCGCGGCGTCCATATACTTAAAAAACTCGACTCTCGGCTCAGGGCAGATATAACCTGCGGTAACGGCTACTGCGTTTATCTCTAATTCATGACAGGCCTTGGCGACATCGATTGCATATTCATGAAAGATCACCGGATCGTTATAGGTAAACGCCACACTTTTGCAGCCCATACGCTTAGCCGTTAAGGCCAAGTCCTCAGGCATGGCTTTAGCACCTAAAGTATCGAACTCTCTCGATTTACTGATATCCCAATTCTGGCAAAACTTACAACTAAGGTTACAACCTGCGGTGCCAAATGAGAGCACGCTGCTGCCTGGATAGAAGTGGTTTAATGGCTTTTTCTCAATCGGATCGATGCAGAAACCACTAGAGCGGCCATAACTGGTCAGCACTATCTGATTATCGATATTCTGCCGAATAAAGCAGACCCCGCGTTTTCCCTCTCTGAGCTGGCAATGTCGAGGGCAAAGGTCGCACTGCACTCGACCATCATCAAGCCGATGCCAGTATTGGGTCTTAACCGTGAAAATATCGATATCATGAGTTGAATTGACTCCGTGGTTTGTTGGCATAAATACATCCCAAGGGCGCTATCTCAATGTTCTATACTTAAAGCCTAGTCGATAATCTTGAGCTAATCCGCCTATGTTCGGTTCGATTCGTCCAGCTGCCGTTGCAAACCTATTTTACCCCGGAGATCCTGATGAACTGAGGCGAATGCTTGAGACCTATTTGACCCAAGCGACATCGTGCCTAGCTCAATCAAATCTAACTGAGCAAATAAGTACTCATCACTTTTTACAACCACAAGGCAATGGCCAAGGCTCGATTAAGGTCATCGTTGTACCTCACGCGGGATACATCTATTCAGGTCAAGTTGCTGCTCATGCCTACGCTTTAATTCAGCCCCTAGCCAACACCATAAAGAGAGTCGTATTAATCGGGCCAGCCCATACCGTTTACCTACATGGAGCCGCGCTGCCTCAGAGTCGATACTTTGCAACTCCCTTGGGTCAGATTGGTATCGATAGCGACAGCGTGGACATGTTGGCATCTCAGCAACTGATTAGCGTCTCAGATCTTCCCCATCAGCATGAACATTGCCTCGAAGTGCAATTGCCCTTTCTGCAACACTGCCTCAAGGAGTTTAAGTTGATTCCACTGCTGATAGGAGAGAGTGAACCCTATGCCATGGCTGAGTTGTTAGAGTGCTTATGGGGAGGCCAAGAAACCTTAATCGTTGTCAGTACAGACTTAAGCCATTTTCATCAATACGATGAAGCGGTTCGCCTCGATAAGATCACCTGCCTGAAAATTTTAGATGGGCAAGGTACATTTTCTCCCGAGCAAGCCTGTGGCAGCTCAAGCCTCAACGCGCTATTCCCACTTCTTAAGCGCCATAAACTGTGCCTCACACAGTTAAATTACCAAAACTCTGGCGATACCGCCGGAGACAAAAATCGTGTGGTGGGCTATGCCAGCTTTGCCAGCCGTTAACCTGACTCCCGGCCAGAAGCGTCAACTGCTGACGTTAGCCCGTAATACATTAGCTAAGGCATTTAATTCCCAGCACCATTCAAAGGTAACTCAAGCCCCGCTCGATGACGCACTAAATCGGCTTAAACTGGGATGTTTCGTGACCCTTACCCTGGAAGGAGAATTAAAAGGCTGCATGGGTTGTATCGAGGGCGATCGCCCTCTCAGCGAGTCGATCCCAACATTGGCTAACAGTAGTGCCTTTAGTGATAGACGCTTTCTCCCCTTAGTAGAGTCACAACTTAAAGCCCTTTGCATCGAGATCTCACTGCTATCAGAGATGAAGCGAATAGAGGTAAAGAATCAAACGGAATTACAGGCCAGCCTTGAAGGTACCTCATTCGGCCTTGTACTAAAGGAGGACGATAAAAAAGCGGTATTTTTGCCACAAGTCTGGCAACAACTACCTGAAGCAAAGGAGTTTATCGAGGCGCTAAAAGCTAAAGGAGGTTGGGATAGAGGTTACTGGTCCCCTAATATGCAAGTAGAGATCTTTGGCGTGACTCATTTTAGCGAAGAGAAACTATAGCGGCTCAGATTTACTCTATTTAAGCGAGCGCATATTAACGCTTGCATTCAGCGCGAGTATCGACCTTAGAGCCAGTCCACGCGATAGTAAACTAGTCAGCAATAGTCTCAAGGACTTAAGTTTACATAAATGTAAAACTGTATTAGATTTAACCCAATATCATTACAGGTGAAACTCTGTAAATCGTTCTGTAAGATACCGAATGTAAAGAATAGATACTCTAATTAAGGGAATGACGTCATGGACACGAACAAGCTATTACTCATTATTATCGCGATTCTATTACCCCCCGTAGCTGTATTTTTAAAAAGCGGCGTCGGCAAAGACTTATTGATCAATATTATTCTCTGCCTGCTCTTCTTCATCCCAGGTTTATTACATGCGTTATGGGTCGTGACGAAATAAGACTTCCTATGTGAAACGGCCACACAATGAAAGAATTCACGCCAGTTTAATCCAGCTATTTAACCTAGCTAAAGAAAAGCCTAGTCTCAGATGAACTAGGCTTTTTGTTTTTACGCATTTAGGCATAGCACTTCTATACTGAGTCTCTGAGGTAAGGGCAAATTACCTCAGTGTCGCACTCTGCTCTAGCTGCTGTTTAACTAACTCTATCATTGCCTTGGCCGCAAAAGAGAGACTCTGCTGCTTACGCCAAAATAGTGACAACTCCCACCTTAAATCGCTCGCAGAAAGTGGCACATTCACCACCGCATCGACGCGATATCGCTCGGCAATAATTTGTGGTAACACCATGATCCCCGTGCCAGCCGCAACCAACGCGATACCAAAGTCAGCATGGCTTACTCGTGTTATTTCCGCGGGAACAAATCCAGCCTTATCGCAAGCGTTTAAAATCAGCTCATAGAGGGCATATTCAGGCTCGAACATTACCTGCGCTAGAGATTGTAAGTCCTTAAGTTGCAACTCCTTACGCTCAGCTAAGCTATGGGTTTTAGGGACGACCACAACCATAGGATCATTACGGATCCTAAGCCCGTCGAATTCACCGTCAAATGCGATGATCCCTGTCGCTAGTTCAATCTCATTTTTCTGTAAGGCTATAGTCTGCTCAACCCCGCCCCGCACCAACAGCTGCATACCAACCTTTGGATATTGCTGCCTAAACTTGGCGATAACTGGTGCAAATAACTCGGCACTGCCTAATGGTGCCAAACCTAGCTTTAATGTACCACCAGTAAGATTTCGCAGCGCCTCCAGCTCAGATAACAATGATTGTCGCTGAGTCAACAAGAGCTGGGCATGGCGGTACACCAGCTCCCCGGCTGCGGTAAGCTTTATCTGAGTTCCACGCTTTCCCCGCTCAAGCAACACCATACCCAACTCTTCCTCTAAAGCTTTAATCGCCTTAGACAGTGCAGGTTGAGTCAGAAATACATTACGACTAGCCTTAGCAAAGCCGCCCGCATCGACCACCTGAGTAAAATAGTGCAGCGTTTTCAGATCCATTTAGATAACCATTACTTATAGATTCTATTCTTAATATTCATTTTTTTTATCAAATAGGCAAGCGTAAACTGACAGTCATACATCAACCACGCTAGTTTGGACCTCATCATGGCAACCTTTGCCAAACCTTCTCGGATTAATCTCAAGCAAACGGCTATTACTGCCGGACAGATAGCCCTACTATGCCTATTTGCTTGGGGCTGCCAGCTGTTAGCCAAGCAGATTAACTCCCCCATCCCCGGCAGTGTCATCGGCCTTGGGCTCCTACTGCTATTATTGGCCTGCAAATTGGTTCCCGAGAGCAGCGTCAACCTAGGTTCCACCTGGCTGATTGGCGATCTATTGCTGTTTTTTATTCCCCCTGTAGTTGCGGTGATCAAATACCAAGCCTTGCTTGAGCACTATGGCGTCGTGCTTATAGGCTCCATGTTAGCCGCCAGCTGCTGTGTACTAGTGGGCACCGCCTTTACCGTCGATAGACTGTTTAAGTTTGAGCATAAGCAAAACTTAAAAAAACAGTTAGCCAAGCTGCACCTTGAAAAGGTTAAACAAGGTGCCTGTCAATGAGCCACTCGGTAGTAGGACTCTTTTGCTTAGCCCTTACCCTTGTCGGCTACTACGCCAGTAAAACACTCTATCGCCACCAGCGCAGAGTGTGGTTTGCGCCTATCATTATCGCTCCAGTGATCATACTAACCGTGGTCGTCAGCCTCAATATTGCGGTAAGTGATTACTTCAGCTACACCCACTGGTTAGCCGCCATGTTAGCCCCGGCAACCATCGCCTTCGCGGTGCCAATTTACCGCGAAAGACAGTTAATAAAGCAGTATCCACTCACGCTAAGCTTAGGGGTTATCACTGGGTTATTATTAGGTGTTGGATCATCTTGGATATTGACCCTTTGTACCAATATGCCATCGCAGATCTCTCATAGCTTGATGGTGCGCTCCGTCTCGACCCCCTTTGCCATCGAAGCCACTACTGCATTTGGTGGCGTCCCCGAACTCACCGCCATGCTAGTACTGCTAACTGGAGTCATGGGCATGCTAATTTGTGAGCCGCTATTTAAAGTGGCTAAGATTCGCAGTTCCATAGCTAAAGGCGTGGCATTAGGGGCATCGGCTCATGGCGCTGGCGCGGCTAAGGCCAGTGAAATAGGCAGGCAAGAAGGGGTTATCGCCAGTCTGACCATGATATTTACGGGGATCGTTATGGTATTGAGTGCACCTATGTTCGCGGTGATAATCAAATAGCTCTACTTTTCTGGTTGCCAGATTGTCAATATCGGCAGCCAGCTCTATGCGAAACAACAACGTCAGAGCAAACCTCCACGCAACTTAAACATTTTTCACATCACAATATTGCTCCACCAAGAGTCGTACATTCAGTAGCAAAGCGGCTTAATGCATTTTATTACAAACCATCGATAAACCTTTGGCAGGCATAGCTCATCCCTCTAAGAGTGATGGCTCCTTATCGTTGATTTTTAGATCCTTCCCCTCTCATTTTTACCCTGTTTAAAACATGCTGCGCTAATAGATCTAATTAACGCTTTGGTGTTTACAGCCAAATTAGGTAAAGTGTCTGCTGCAATCACAAGCTTGCAGCGTTTTAGCAAAGACTGTCACTGTCGACAAACCTAAAACCAACACAATATAAAAATAGATAAAATAACTATAAATAATTAGAACATTTGAAGGAAAGTTATGAGCGATTCGAACGATGCTTACGCAGATAACGACCTAAGGGAAGTTAAACAGCTGGGGATGTGGGCCTCTATCGCCAGCTTAAGTTATATATTCTGGATTGTCGGTGGAATGGAGCTAGTTGAGCGTATTGCCTACTACGGCGTAAAAGCCAGTGCAGGCCTCTATGCAAAAGCCCCAACATCTGAAGGAGGTTTAGGCATTAGCCTTAGCGATTACGGTATCATTATCGCAATTTGGGCCTTTATGCAGACCTTTATCCCAGTCTTTACTGGCGGGATCTCCGACCGCGTTGGTTATAAAGAAACGATTTTTGTTTCTACCATCATCAAGATTGCTGGCTACTTAGTCATGGCTTTCTTCCCAAGCTTTTACGGTTTCCTGTTCGGCGCCATATTGCTTGCCGGTGGTACCGGAGTATTTAAGCCTGGGATCCAAGGCACCTTAGTACTTTCTACCGGACGCCAGAACACCTCGATGGCCTGGGGCATATTCTACCAAGTGGTGAATATTGGTGGTTTCTTAGGGCCGCTTGTTGCCGTGCATATGCGTCAGCTCTCTTGGGATAACGTCTTCTATGCTTGCGCCGCCATTATCTCCCTTAACTTTCTGTTCTTACTTGCCTATAAAGAGCCCGGCAAAGAAGAACGTATGGAGCGTAACCGTAAAGTTAAAGCCGGTGAAATCCACCAAGAAGCGCTTTGGCGCGATGCTTGGAATGAGCTAAAAAAACCTGTTGTTATCTACTACATGCTGGTTTTCGCAGGCTTCTGGTTCCTGTTTAATTCGCTATTTGACGTGTTACCGATCCACATTGCCGAGTGGGTCGATACCAGTGTGATTGTTACCTCGCTATTTGGTCCTGAAGGTACCTCAAATGGTATGTTCCAATTCTGGCTAGGTCTGGATAATACCGGAACTAAGGTCATGCCTGAGGGTATGTTAAACCTTAACGCAGGTATGATCATGACCAGCTGTTTCTTGGTGGCAGCATTAACTGCAAAGTATCGTATTACCACGGCGATGCTAGGTGGTTGTCTACTGAGTATTCTCGCTTTCGTATTGATTGGCGCAACCAATGCGGCATGGATGATTGTGTTAGCAATTGCCATGTTCTCTTTCGGCGAGATGATGATCAGCCCAAAGAAGAATGAGTTTATGGGTAACATTGCCCCAGAAGGTAAGAAGGCGATGTACTTAGGCTTCGTGATGTTGCCACAGGGTATAGGCTGGACACTCGAAGGTTACTTCGGCCCTAAGCTGTATGAAATGTACGCCTCTAAAGAGATTTTCTCATTAGAACTACTTGCTCAGCGCGGTATGAGCCCAACTGAGATCAGCGCAATTCCACAGGGTGAAGCTTTTACCACTTTGGTAGCCTTTACCGGTGAGCCAGCACAAGAGCTAACGACCTTGCTATACAATAGCCATAATATAGGTATGGCTTGGTATATCATCGCGGCCATTGGCACCATATCAGCCGTAGGTATTTACCTTTACGGTAAGTGGTTATTCAAACTACAGCAGCAAAGCTAATTTAGTTTGGTGCAGATATAAAAAAAGCTGACCTAAGGTCAGCTTTTTTTATCGCTTGAGTCAGGCATCATCACAATAAATTAACGATGATAGCGATCAAGTTAGCGAATTAGCAGCACGCTTTCTTTTCTTCAGCAGGCTCATATGCAGCAACGGCAACTGGACCAACTGGTAAAATAACACGGCCAAACTCAGCATTCAGTACTTGTGCCATAGCAAAGTAAATCGCACTTAAACCACAGAAGATACCTTCGTAGCCAGCGATAGTGCCGATTAACTCACTACCAGTGAAATCACGTGCAGCAAGTAGGAAGAATAGAATCGTTAAAGATGCGAATACAACTTGCTTAGCACGTGGGTAACGTAGTGAACCAACAAATAGTGCTGCAGTGAATAGGCCCCATAGTAGTAAGTACCAACCCATGAAAGCAGCAGGACTTGCAGCAAGACCCATCTTAGGCATAACCAATAGGCCTACTAGCGTTAGCCAGAATAAACCGTAAGAAGTAAATGCAGTTGTTCCGAAAGTATCACCACGCTTAAAGCACATGATACCAACGATAACCTGAGCGATACCGCCGTAGAAAATTCCCATTGCTAAGATCATAGAATCGATTGGGAAAAAGCCTGCGTTATGGATGTTTAGTAAGACAGTTGTCATACCGAATCCCATTAGACCTAATGGAGCAGGATTAGCTAGTTGTGTAGACATTGAGTTCCCCTACAGGAAGTATTCACTAACAAATGCACCCCATTACAAAGCGCATTATTAAATTAAGTTAATTTGAGCGCGCGCATTCTAGTGGAAGCATTGCAGCCGAGCAAATCAGTTAACTTGGAGGGGAAAAATCTTTAGGCTGGGATAAAAAACAGCATATTCCTAAATAATCAATATGTTACCTATTGGTAAACCTTATCAGGATTAACAATCAAACAGTGTGTGACACAACTCACAAAACAGCACCACTTTGATACATTCGACACGCTTCATCTAATTTAGCACATTAGCAGCTGATGAAATTGACTCTGTAAAAGTGTTGAAAAATTGCACCAGCTCACAAACTAATAAATTGGTTCTTTTTTTATCAAATTTCGCCTTAATCGGGCAAAACTTTCCGTTTTCTCCTAAAAAAACTGAAAGTTTATTAACAGAAAATGCAGTAAAAGTAGTTCTGAGAAACGAAAATGCTCATATTCAACTAAGGTACAACTAACGATTAGATAGCTATTCAGTGGTTAGCAACAGACTAAAAGTCAGTCTCTCATTAGGCGATTTGGATCTCAGTGCCCAAGAGATCTCGGCTCTGTCCCACTGCCAATTGTGGATCCAGCTCAATAGCCCCAACCGATAGTCTGTGTAGGCCAATAACCGGATTACGAAAACGCCCAAACATCCGCTTTATTTGGTGGTAGCGACCTTCGACTAATGTCACCAAAGCGGTGTAGTCATCGACTATTTCGAGTGTCGCAGGAAGCGTGGTAATGTCTTCGAACTCAAAGTACATGCCATTTGCAAATGCCGCAATATAGGATTCGTCGATAGGGTTTTTCAACGTCACCCTATATACCTTACCCACCTTATGATCTGGCGACATCAACTTCTTCGACCAACGACCATCATTGGTGAGTAACAGTAACCCTGAGGTATTTAAGTCCAATCGCCCAACTATGTGTAGACTTTGTTTATCGTCTCGCTCAAGTAGATCGATAACCGTCTTATGTTTGTCGTCCACTGTGGCACTGACCACACCTACGGGTTTATAGAGCATCACGTAACTCGGCGCATTCGCTTGTAATACTTTCCCGTCGAAACAAACATGGGAGAACTCATCGATGATCTGGTCGATATCTCTTGCCACTTCACCATCCACCAGCACTTGGCCTTTAGCGAGTATCAATCTTACATGTTTTTTATTAATACCGGTTTTTGCACTGATAAACCTGTCTAAACGCGCCCGTTTTGATTCCATGACTTATTGACCATTGTCTTTATTGTGAGGCATCACTTTATAAGCACAACGCCGCGCACCTTCGATGATATGCTCTTCACGACTAACTATAGCGTCCTCTTCGAGCAGGGTTTGAAACAGCTGCAACTCAGAGCGACAAAAGTTAAGGCATGCAGATGCAGCCGCGCAGATAGGGCAGTGGTTCTCAAGTAACCAATAACACCCATCGACTTGCTCAACGCTAGCCATATAACCTTCGTCAGTACGTAATTGAGCTAAGCTCTGTAATTTAGCCACTAAGGTATCAGCCCCCATTAACGCATCACGATAAAGGGTTAAAGATGCCTGTTCACGGTGAGCAATAAGCTGCTCTAACCCACCATCACCAAAGACAATCTTAACCGAATCGATTAACTGCACCGTTAGCTCTTCATGACGATCGGAAAAGTGACTGTTACTTTGCGGTGTTAACGCCCAAAAGCGTGTTGGTCGGCCACGGGTAGCCTTCCTATCTTCAAACACTACATCTTGGCTTTCTTCAAGGCTTTGTAAGTGCTGACGCACGCCCATGGTGGTTAGCCCTAAATCACTGGCAATCACTTTAGCGGTTAATTCGCCTTGGGTTTTTAACATCTGCAAAATCTTATCACTGGTCTTCATCGACACCTCTTTTAACTGCTCTGCTTTTATGGTTCTTAGCCATAAAAGCAGTATGACTAACGCCATTATTACTCACCCAGCAATTAAGTAAACTTTTTTCTTTACTTTATTTTATAAAGAGATTACTTTACTTAAAACTTAAATAAACAAAAAGGTTTACTAAAATGGAATTAGTCATTGTGAGTGCTAGCCAGAGAAGCCCGTCACAAAGTGCAAAGGTTGCGCGTTATCTGAACGAACGAGTTGAAGGCTTTAGCAAGGTCAATCACATCGAGCTTTGCCAGTACAACTTATCTTTTTGGGACGGTGAAGCAGATTCTAAGTCAACCGATGATAGTCGCTGGCCCTTGATTGCTCAGCAGCTAAGAAACGCCGACGCACTGGTGTTAATTACTCCAGAGTGGGGCGGCATGGCATCGCCATTAATGAAGAACTTTTTATTGATGTGTGACAACCAAGATACGGCCCATAAGCCAGCACTTCTGGTGGCGGTTGTCAGTGGGATCAGCGGCGCCTACCCCATAGCCGAATTGAGAATGAATGCCTTGAAGAATAATAAGCTTGTGGCGACACCCGATCACTTAATCATTCGAAACGTTGAGCAGGTGCTTAACCATAACGAGGTCGATGATGAACGAGAATTACATTTACGCCAACGTATAGACTACAGTTTGCATATGCTTGAGCAATACAGTGAAGCCTTAAAAGCGATCCGTTTTCAGCACCAACACCAACCTTTTCCAAAACAGCAAGAATATAGCTACGGCATGTAATCAATCCAATCATAATTTCAGTAACAAGGAGTTTGTCATGATGCGTTTAGAACACATAAATTTGGTTGTCAGAGATATCCCTAAAGCGCTCGACTTTTATCGCGCGGTTTTTCCCCATTGGCAGGTTAGAGGTGGCGGAAAATCGACTTGGCACGGAGTGGAACGTAACTGGGTCCACTTTGGTGATGACTATCAATACCTAACATTTAATGATGATGGGGATGCTGATAATCGCGACTTAACAGGCCATCAAGTAGGCATGGCACATTTTGCTTTTGTCACCGACGACCTAGATGGTGTTATCGCTCGTTTGGCAAAAACCGGCCGAGACATAGATAAACCCGGCGCCGAAGATCCCTTCAGACGTAATGTCTACTTTATTGACCCTGACGGTTATGAGGTCGAGTTTGTCGAATACTTAACTGATATCCCAACACTGCGTAATCGCTACGATTAAAAGTGTTAGGCTTAGCTTAAGTAGCAAAGGAATATCAGAAACAGAGGTATCCCAGTAACAAAGATATATCGCTGAAAATGAGCCTGATCAACTCATTCGTCTTATCCAACCACTCGGAGCAAGGCGCAGTAATCTGTGTAATATAGACCAAGGCCAACGTGGTACGAAACTGCTTGCTCTTTCGGCTTCAATGGCAGCAACCATGGCTCTACAACCCGTTTGCGTATCGACGATAAACGGCACCTTTGCCACATGCTCATTAATTTCACTACGAATAAAGCCAGGATGAATACAACTAACCTTAATCGGCGTGTGCATTACATCGATACGGATCCCTTCCGTTAACGAAGTTACCGCCGCCTTAGTGGCAGCATAAACCGTCATAGCTCGTCTAAAGCCTCGCAACGCACTAACAGAAGAAATTGTCACCAAATGACCGGCATTCTGTAGCCTGAAAATCGTCATAGCCGCTTCGGCTTGCGCCAACAGAGCGATAAAATTGGTTTCAGCGGTTTGCTTGTTTGCCTCAAAATGTCCGGTACCAATCGATGCCCCCTTCCCCATCCCCGCATTGAGAATAATTCTATCTAGCTGGCCAAACTCAGACTTAAACTCATTAAATACCGTAAAGACAGCTTGATGCTGATTCACATCGAGTGCTTTAACCGAAACCTTAATATTAGGATTTAGCTGTAGCAGTTCTTGCTTAAGGTCTTCTAAACGATCGACTCGACGTGCACATAGAGCCAAGTCTCGTCCCATCTTGGCAAACTCTATGGCCATACCTTTTCCTAGTCCTGAACTCGCGCCTGTGATTAATATCCTTTGACGGTTTGCCATCATATCTCCCTAAAAAGTTACCATCCTTAGCCATTATTTAACTTAAACTACTGCTCAGAGATGAGAATGTAAACCTAGCTGGTATGGTGAAAACTAAGGTCACTTTTGAATATAACTTCTGATTATCTATGCTGAAATGTAACTACTGAAAAGTAACTTTTGATACATCACTTAAGAAACAAGTCAGCTCAGCCAGATAGCGAGTACAAGTAAGCCTATATAACACGCAAAACCTAAAAGAAAAGGCTTATCGGTTTCCGAGCGACCTCGTACTCTTTGTCTTGATAGAAATCGAGCCGGAGACAGAGAGTAATTGATTTTTCCAAAGCTAAAGATATAGAGCAGTAGCGCTCCGGTAAAATAGAACACAAAAGACAATACAAAGTCCCAAACAACCCAAAACAATAATTCAGCGGCCAATGCAAACATTACGCTCTCCTTAGCGATTATCTGTTAAAACTATTACCCCTTAAAACTATTACGCTGCCATCTTCAGTAAAAATAAAATAAATCCACCATAGGCTAATGCACCGAGACAAACCATCACGGTCAATGTCTTCGAACGCGCCATCGACTGAAATAACGCAAACTCGGTTTGCATCTCAATTACGTCAAACCAACTCCAATCATTTTTAGGGCGATGATGCTCTGCTTGTTGAGGATGAGTTTTCTCTGCTTGGCTAGCCTGTATATGACGGCTGTTGACCCGTGCCCCTTCAGCCTGTCTCTGTGGCTTATCTAAACTTGTCGGCATTGATTTAACTCCCTGTATAACTGCCTATATAGAGAATTAAACCTTAACCATAAGTCAGGTTAATGTCAGGTTAACAGTTGTTAATAACAATCATTAACACTTTCTTTTAACTCGTTAGCTATCAATATGTGAGAACACCCCCGCACTAGATTCGCTATATCAAGGGGTTAGAAGCTCGTAGACCCGAATGCACTTACAAACGCAGCTTTAAGCGTGATTTAGTATTAGCAAACCCGTGTGTTTACTGGGTTATAGACTAAGTTTACAGAATTATGAACCAGCGTTAATGGCAAGGGAGTGCAAGGAAAATGGAGTACTCCCCATGATTTCGTACCACCACACACTGACAGTGATCGATAACGATTCACCCGCACAATTTGCACTGCATAAAGCTTTACAGCTAGCTAAGAAAACCAAATCTAAAGTCACCGCACTGAAAATAGAACATCCCTACGGTAGCTTATTAACTAGGCTTGGGCTGATCCCCAATAACGCCCTTGACCCCATGCTTTTTGTGAAAAAACTTTTAGCAAAATACCAACGCCAAGGCGTAGAGGTTGAGATCAAAAATATTGATAAAACCAAAGAACACATTGCGCTTATTAAGGAAACAAAAGCTGGCGATTACGATTTAATCGTGATTAACAACCAACATCGCAACGCAATCATGAACGAGTTTATACCTAGTTGCGAAGCCCATTTGCTACGAGAGTGCGCGCATCCTATCATGATAGTCGGTAATAAACGTTGGCAAAAAAATGGACATATCCTAACCGCTCTCGAAACGTCGGACTCCCATATTGAACACAGTAAATTAAACCAATGTTTACTCGATGATAGTCAGCAACTGGCCTCTTTATTGGATAACGATATTCACTTAGTTAACTGTTATCAGAATGAAAATTGGAGTATGTCGGTAGAAAAGAAAAAAGATAGCCTCACCGATGAGGAGCAAAAACAGCAGCACTGGGCACGTTTACTCAATAGTGCAAAAGACTACCACCTAACAGATGCTCATCTTCATCTTGAGCAAGGACTACCGGATCATGTCATTCCCTCGATTGCACAGCTGTGCGACGCTAATCTCTTAGTCATTGGGGCTGGTGAACACCAAGGGTTAATCAGTGACTTAAAGGGTCACACCTCTTCAGCAATAGTCGATGAACTCAAATGCGATATCTTAGCTATCAAGCCACAGCTACACTAATGTCTCAGGAGTGCCGCCTACCAAGTCGTAATAGAGGAGACTTCAATCACGCTCTGATAAGTTTTTAGCGACTATTTCGGAGTCCTTTTGCGCCCAAAAATCGACCCTAAATTGAGTGTCATTGGTGAGAAACTCCACTTTATGCCAATACTGAGGTGGCGAGATCCCTGTTTCACCGGCTTTAATGACAACTTCTTGCTCCACATCTCCACGCCTATCTTTAAACCCATAAAACTTAAGCTCTCCGCTTAACACATGAATTTGACCGAAAACACCAGCCTTTGTGTTATGCAGATGAAGAAACATCTTTGGCACGGTGTGCTTCTCAAATACTGGTGTGGATTTGTAATTAACGTAATCAGCAGGGATCTTAGCCATATTTCATCCTCGTTTATAAAATGTAATTAAGCCGATTTAAGTTCAAGTTAAGCGACTATCAGCAAACTAGGCACTATAATCAGCCCACTTAACTGCAATATTAGCTCACTAGCGCTTGCTGTAATAACGAGAACCAATGAACGAACAATATCGCTACACCACGCAATACACCTTAGACAAAAGCCATTTTAGCGAGTGCTACGATGAATCTGTTGTGGTCGACACATCTATACGCGCTTACCGCAAAGCTATTATCTTTACGCTAGTCGGTACAGGTTTAATGTTAACCAATATCAATGGCTATGCCTCTTGGTTCATCATTGCCTTAGGTGCCCTCGAAGCCTTAAGTGTTCGATTTAGAAAACCTTGGTGGCTGATGCGTCAGATGATGAGCAAAGCAGCAAACAATGAAGTGACTCTAACCTTAGATGAGACAGGCATAACTAATGACTCATTCTATGTTCAAGGTACTATTTTGTGGCAAGACGTCAACAGCATCACCTCGACAGAACAAGGCTTCTTAATCAAGCACGCCAAGGGAACCAGTTACCTTTCTAAGCGCAGCCTAGATAAGCAAGCCACTGAGTTTGTTTTAGACAAGATGTCTAAGAAGAATGGTTAATCTCTAACATTTGCCATCAGAAATGCGTCAATATATTCGCCATCACGAAAAGCATATTCACGCATTTCTCCCTCAATCACAAAACCATGCTTTTTATATAGGCTAACCGCTAAGTGATTGTCGGTATAGACTTCGAGCTCTATCCGCCGCACCGCTAGCCAGTTTTGTGCTAATGACACCATGGCTTCGAGCAGAGCCGAAGCGATTCCTATGCCTCTGTATGACTCATGCACGGCCATACCGATATTAGCAACATGCTTACGCCTTGGATTACTAAACACTTCCATGCCAATTTGTCCTACAACCTCGCCTTCTCTGACGGCAACTAAACTGTAGAAGTTATCAGGCAGGTTCATCAAACGTTTCTGCCAGAGCTGTAAAGAGGGAAAAGGATGCTGCAAGGTTGCGCCATAGCAACTTGGCTGGCTATAAAGTTGGCAAATACCATCAATATCGGTATCTAAGCTGTGACGAATATCTATATCTACCAAAATTGTTTTCCTCATCTCTAGAGGGTTCCGCTCTCCAGTCACTACGTTCTCCTTTATACGCCATGGCATTATTATAATGTATAACTTTCGATAAAATAGCTTGTATGTCAATAGATAAGCGAACATTAGTGCTTGGCTATACTGTTCAAAGCTCATCAACAAATATCGAAAAGATGACTATTTTTTGAACTGTATCAGTTTGCAACAACTTTCCTATCTAGCATGCTGCATTTTGGAATAGATGATACTCTATAGCTTCATTTGTTAATTTTGTAATCAAGAGTCAATGTTTTAGATGCCATACTTTTTAGTACTTCTGCTCAGTGCCAGCTTATATTCAGGAGCCGTGTTCGCAAATGCTCCAACAAGCTGTGATAACAATACAGACTGCATCGAAGTCGGACGCTGGGATCTTGGCTTCAGCTTAGGCTATGGTAATAAATCTAACCCGCTTAAAGACTATAAAGATATCCCCATTTATGTTGTGCCAACCTTAGCCTATTATGGCGATAGCTGGTTTTTCGATAATGGTAATATCGGTTACACCTTGGCCGAAGGTGAAAACTACACAGTCAACCTGGTAACGACCTTTAGCCATGACAGCGCCTTCTTCCATCGTTGGGATCCTTCAAATATTTTCCTGTTAAGTAATGGCGGGAACCAAACTGCGATATCTTCAGTAAGATCCACCTTTTCAAGCCCGACCGTAGAAGAACCAGCCATAGGCAAGCTTGAAAATCGAAACTTTACATATCTTGGCGGAGCCGAGGCTTTTATTTACACCAGATTTGGTATAGTACACGCTAGCGTCGCTCATGATATTTTAGATATTCATGGCGGCCTAGAGTCTAAATTGAAGTGGTTCTATAACATTCCTTTAGATAAATGGAATTTCGAATTTGCAGCATTGTTAGACTGGAGAAGTGATGAGGTCGTTGATTATTACTACGGCGTAAGATCGAGTGAAAGCCTCTACTGGAACCAAGCATATCAAGCGGAGTCTGCATTGAATAAGAGCATCGAATTTACCGGCCAGTATGTATTAACTCAAAACTGGAATTTGCTCTTAGTTGCGCGTTACACAGACATTGCCGACGAAATAGTCGATAGTCCGCTTGTGGAGAAAGATTACACAACCACCTATTTTGTTGGCGCAGCGTATAGGTTCTAAGCGAGTGTTTTCAAAATTTAAACTTATACTTTTCTGGATGCTTCTAGGCTCACTTGTGAGTTCATCTGCCGCTGCAATAGATAACTTGGAGGCTCCAGAACCGACTCTCAAGCTGTCACCAGAGTTCTGCATCACATCGGAAGATGGGCAGTCCTGTGATATTGAAGTCACCTTAGAATGGCAGTTGTTAATAAACCAAACAGTCTGCATCATTTCTGATTACAAAGATTTAAAGAAATGGTGTACACCCTCACCAGATATTCACTCTTTAACCGTTAATATCAGAGCAGATCGTGATATTCAGTTTGTGATGATAGACAAAGATACCCACGAGACACTTGCAGGTGTAAAATTAAAAGTCACACCCGCTTCTTCGCCTCAAGTAAGGCGACGATATCGCAACCCATGGAGCTTATTCTAATGACCAACTCTCAATCGACGCATAGAGTTTTGTTAGTTGAAGATGATATTCGTTTGGCCAATTTGATTGTTGATTTCCTAAAATCACATGGCATGCACGTCGAAGTAGAGCGTAGAGGCGATACAGTTTTAACTCGCCTGATAAACTATAAGCCTGACATTATTTTACTTGATATCATGTTGCCGGGCATGGACGGTTTAACCCTATGTGAAAAGCTACCAGACTACTTTGCCGGTCCTATCCTGCTAATGAGCGCCCTTGGTTCAAATGAAGACCAAATTAAAGGCTTAGAGTTAGGCGCCGATGACTATGTCGTTAAGCCTGTCGATCCAGCTTTATTGGTGGCGCGTATCAATAATTTGTTACGCCGACAGGCAAAGCCTGCACAAGTTGAGTCCCACTGCCTTAGCTTTGGTAAATTAAGCATTGACCCGCACACTCAAGCTATTCGCTTAGGTGACACAGAAGTCGATCTGACCAGCCACGAATTTGAACTACTATGGCTGCTTGCATCACAAGCGGGACAAGTAATGAGTCGTCAGTACATCTATCAATACTTGCTCAATATCGATTTTGACGGTAAGGATAGAAAGATCGACGTACGCATCTCTCGCCTAAGAAAAAAACTGGGCGATAATATTGAAACGCCATTTAGGATCAAGACAGTATGGGGCCAAGGTTACCTATTTGCACCTGAAGCGTGGAACAACTAAACCTGCATATTTATAAAGATGAAACGTCTTTTTATAAGCCTCTATCTTCTACTCAGCCTCGGTTTTTTAGGTATAGGCTGGACTCTAGATAATTTATGGCAGAACAATGTTGACGACAAAGGTGCACTCGATGCACCTTTAGTCGCTTTGGCGCAAGTACTAGCGGCCCTCCCGCCTGTTGAACGTCAGGCGATGCTAGACTCCATAGAAGCCGACCCAGACTTTGCTCTCACCCTACTCGACTCTGAGCAAGTCGCTTTTTCAAGCGAACAACTCGTTCAAGCCAATAAGGTGATTGCCACTCCCTATGGTATCAACCACGAGCTCCAATTTGTGGCTGTGGGTGAGCAAGTCTTAATGGCAGGTCCCATTGCTATTGACCCCGTTCCCCGTCTAAGAAATATCTATAATATCTTTTTCTATCTGTTGCTGGCATTTATTGCACTCATTTGGGTGTGGCCATTATCTAAAGATCTTAAGATCTTACGTAAGGCAACCAAAGAGTTTGGTCAAGCCAACTGGAACACCCGAATAAAGTTAACTAAACGCTCTCAGGTATTACCCTTAGCAACTACCTTTAACGATATGGCCGCTCATATCAGTGCCCTTATTGATAATCAGAAACACCTCTCTAATGCCGTTTCTCACGAGATCCGAACTCCATTGGCGCGGCTTAAGTTCGCCCTAGCCTTATTACCTCAGTACTGCCAGCCAGAGTCTGACGAGGCTAATCGTCAGCGCTTTTTAGATGAGATGAAGCTCGATATCAAAGAGATGGAAAATCTACTGCAAGAGCTACTCACTTATGCCAGTTTAGAGGCTCAAAGAGAGTCACTCAACTTTGAGCGCTGTGATTTAAACAGCTTAGTCGCACAAACGATCAGACGACTCCAAAGTCACAATCCGACTCCTATCGTGCTCGAAAAGCCGGAGGAAATCGTCTACTTAATCGCAGAGCCTTCACTAGTCGAGCGTGCATTACAGAATCTCATCACTAACGCTCAAAGGTTTTCAACTGACGATATTCAAGTCAAAATATCTCAAGCTACAGACGGGATCCGGCTGTCCGTTACCGATCGAGGCGAGGGAATTTTAGAAGAAGATCAGAGCAAGATATTTGAGCCATTTTATCGCAGTAGTAGCAGTAAAAATGGCAATAAGGGGCACGGCTTAGGCTTAGCAATAATCAAGCGGATCATGGACAGACATCATGCAGAAGTCAGCTTAGAAAGCCGACCGGGCTTTACCCAATTTACCCTATTCTGGCCTAAGAAAAAGGAAGATTAATCTAGTTTAAATTCCCCTATATTGTCTTGTGTTTCAGCAGTTATCTCATTACCAAAGTCGAGGTGAGTATTCACCTTCGCCCTTTCATCTAAGAGCTGAGCTTTTTTAGCTTTTAAAAGCGCAAGCTGACGCCTCCGCTTACGTTGCTTACATAAACGGATTACATCATATTTTTGCGCATCGGAAAACTCAAGCCAATTAAAGCGCTCGTTTCGATTACGCAAACACCCTTTACAGTAGCCTCTTGCATCACTCTGGCAAACGCCAATACAGGGACTGGGGATTTCAAAAAACTCTAACTGCTCCATACCTTAAACATATACTATCTTGACAATGAAAGGCTAAAATAAATACAGTGATAACAATTGATATTCACTAAGTGCAGCGAAACACAGCCTTTCATCGCATTTCAGACATAGAGATAACAACAATATGAAGATACAGCCAAGAGGCCTTTTATTCAGCCTAGTTTTGCTGCCGCTAGTATTACTTGTCGCCTGCAGCTCTACTCCTAAAAATGATTACGACCTCAATTATGACTTTTCCAGCTTAAAGAGTTTTTCGCAGCTCGAACCGAGCCACAACAGCGACCCATTAAGCGCCAGTCGAATTCAGCAGGCCATTGCTAACTCACTCGGTAATCAAGGCTTTGTTGCCCAAGCTGAGAATGGCGATTTCAATGTTACCTATGGCTTTAAGGTTGAAGATAAACCCAAAGATTCAGGATTTTCTATTGGATTAGGAACAGGCTCTTGGGGCAGCTCGGGCGGAGCAAGTATAGGCACTAGTGTAGATGTACCTGTTGGTAGTGATACCGCAAAAATACAGACCATACAGATAGATATTATCGATCCGAAAACTAATCGGCTGATTTGGCGCGGAACAGATAAATTCAATTTCGATGATGGCGGTGAAGCTAAGGCTGAAGAAACCAAGGCGACAGTCGCAAAGATCCTCGCACAATTCCCACCTAAACAAGAAAAGTAACCTCAGAATGAACCGAACAGCTCTCGTTCGGTTCATCGCTTAATCCCCTATAGAAAACTCAGTGTCTCAGCCCTCTAGCAGGCGTAACGTCATTGATGGGCATTAACCGTGCGCCCCTCGGCCCATTGTCTTAACGCCATTAATTTTTCGCGCATGACCACCGACAGTGGCCGCGTCTTCATCAACTCCTCAAGCAGAGCTCTCTGATCCACCTCTCGCTCAGAAGCCTTAGCCGTATATATGGCAGAGATCACCACCTGCTCGATTTCGGCACCAGAGAAGCCCTGGCTCAACTTAGCAAGCTGGGCTAAGTCAAACTGTGTTGGCTCAAGCTGACGACGTTGAATGTGGATCAGAAAAATAGCTTGGCGGATATTGGCATCGGGCAGATCGACAAAGAAGATTTCGTCCATGCGCCCCTTACGCATTAATTCGGGGGGAAGTGCACTGATATCATTGGCAGTAGCAACCAGAAAGACATCAGATTTACGCTCCGACATCCAAGTTAAAATGGTCCCTAAAATTCGCTGAGAGGTACCATCATCACCAGTGCCACTACTCAGGCCTTTTTCTATTTCATCTATCCAGAGTACACATGGCGCCATCAAATCAGCAAGTTCCAGTGCCTTACGCAGATTCTTTTCGGTTTCACCTATGTATTTATTATAAAGCGCAGACATATCCATCTTTAGTAGCGGTCTTTGCCACATACCGGCAACCGCTTTTGCGGCAAGACTCTTGCCGCTACCCTGCACCCCAAGTAATAAAATGCCTTTAGGTTTATCCTCAAGTATCTGTGTATGGGCTGACGGCGTTCTATGACTCAGCCATTGTTTAAGGTTATGCAAACCCGCCACCTGAGAAAAATCACTGGTATCATACTCAAACTGCAATACCCCCTGCATATCCAGCAGCTCAAACTTACCACGGTTAATACTGTCAATATCAGAGTGAGTAATCGCCCCATCATCGACTATTGCCTTGTGGGCTAAGCGCCTCGCATCATCAAAGGTCAAGCCCCTTAAGTTTTCAGCAAGCTTTGCTACTGCCTCATCATCGACACTTAGCATCACGCCCTCACTACGTACTTTATCTATTTGCTCGTAGATAAGATTCAATAGCTGAGCGGTATTAGGTAGCGACAGTCTAAAATGTGCACAATAATGTTTGATTTCAGGTGGGATAGTAAACTCATGACTCACTAACACTATGGTATGTTTAAGCGCTTCGTATTCAAGTGCTATCTCTTTCAGTAGGCGTACATTTTTAGGTGCGTCCTCAACAAATGGGTGGAAATCGCATAACACATAAATGCCTTGCTCCTTCGTTGATTTTATCTGCCCAAGAATGTCACCAGGCTCACAGTTAAACTTCTGCCTCCCCATGCCACTATCGACTCGCATCAACCCCTGAGTAACGCTCCAACTAAACAGCGGTTGATATAAGATGTTAGAAACTTTTCTGAGTAATTCGAGCACCCGATACTCTTCATAGGTCTCTATGACGACAATAGGGGTGTTGGATCGCAGTACAGCACTAAGGTCTTGAATATCTTGCATGTTAATCCTTGAACAGATATCGAATGTTAATGGCTAATGGCTAATGGCTAATGGCTAATGGCTAATGGCTAATGGCTAATGGCATATTACCTAAAAAGAAAAAGGGACGCTAAGGTCCCTTTTTATCAAGTGCGTTTCAGCTTTGTAACAGTATCAAGCACCGTTTTATTGCATCGATTAGTGGAAGATGTAGTTTAGCCAACCCTGCATTCTTAATAAGACTCTTCGCATCACTGACACATGAGCAAAGTGCTCGGTATAGATAGCTGCATGACCCGAAACACCCGCCGGGAAGCGAGTTCTCACCTCATCATCTTCAAGCTTAATCAGTACTAAGGCTCTGCCTCTAACCATTAAACGGTTAGAGGAAACTAATGCTCCCGATGACTGGATCTCTCCTTCGGCCATCGCAGGTAACACCTTAGCCACCTTGCCTTTAAACACCTGACCCGGTGCACCATCTAAAATCACCTCGGCTTCGTCGCCCTCTTTCAGTCTTAACAGAGAGTTTTGCCAAAAAGCACCGACAAAAGCACGTTCTTCATCTGGTATAAAGCTTAACAAGGGTCTTAAAGGCATAGGGACAGCCACAATACCTGGGCGAAGCGCCATCTGTGTCACCATGCCATCGGCTGGAGCTTTGACCACAGTTTGTTCAAGCTCAAACAGTGCCTTTTCAAGCTCACCTTGAATGCCTGCAACCTTAGTGTTTACCCCATCGACATTTGACTCATAGGCTAAACGCACTCTTAACTCTTCAGCATTGGCGGCAGTAAGCTGCGCCTCAGATGCAAAATAAAGTTGGCGCTTGTTATCAAGCTCAAGTTCGGTAAAAGGTGAATTAACACCGCCTCGCTTACGCCCTCTCTCATAGCGTTCAAACGCGGACTTTGTTCTGTCTCTATCGGCAGTCGCTCGTGTTACAGCGGCCTTTGAGGTTTCCCATGCAGCCTCTAATTGTGGCACTTCAAGCTCTGCAGCAACCAAGGCCGCTCGCTTTTGCTTCACAATCGCTTGGAAAGGGGTTGGGTCAATCCTAAATAACACATCTCCCTTCTTTATCGGGGTGTTAGGCTCCACCTCTACCGATACAACCACGCCTCTAACAGCCGGGTTGATGGGAGTAGTGACAAAATACTCCTTCGCAAAGGGCGTATAAGGATGGTTATAGTTCATCAATAAGATCAGGGCACCTACGATGAAGATGCCACCGAGTATGGCAGTCGGTACGGTCCACTTAGTCAGCGGGATCTTAAATATTTTAAAGATCGCAATACAGATAGCGGTATAGGTCAGTACGAGTAATAAATCCATGTTACACCACCTCCCCGTCTGCTGAAGCACTGCCAGCCTGAGCACTGCTGGTTTGAGTACTGTCTGTTCGAGAATTGTCAGCCGCGCTCATCGCTTTGGGACCACGACTCGATGACTCAACCTCTGCTAATCTTTGTTCTAGTTTTCTTACGGATTCAGTCAATCCTTTCACCTCACTCTCAAGTAGCTGCTCTTTCTCGACCACCTCTTGAAATCCCCAACCGCGGTCCTCACGATAAAGGGTTGCCCAAATCCACAAAAATGGCCAAATGGCATGCAAGGTAAACAAGCTTACCCAGCCTGCAATATGCAAGGCGTCTTGCTGCGGGTGGTTACGTTTCTTAGCGATTTCATATGGGATGTCATGGATAGCTATCACCCCATAAAAGAGGAAAATCGCAACGAAGAATATAATTCCTAACGCAAAGTAATCTAAAAACACGGTGCACTCCTTTTTAAACCGTCATTTACGGCGATCGAGCCTGAACACATTCTAACAACATCATGGCAATATTGAGCATACAATTCCATTTTTTTTCACTTAAAACCGCATATTAGGGACAGCCTATTTAGTCAACAAGAGTGATCTCGCCCACACTTGCCGCTAAAACTGCCCTTGCTAAATAGGCTGCACGTTACACTAAAGAAAAATAAAAATGAGGGGACAAGAGTCCCTCTCGCTGAGTTGCTAACTTGACCGCCTTATCGGTTTAGCAACCAATAACAATCCCCTACAATCTAAAAAGGTAATCAAAATGATAGGTACAGCTTTATCTGCAAATGCTAAGCGCGCCATGTTGCTTGGCTGCGGAGAACTGGGTAAAGAAGTGGCAATCGAACTTCAGCGCTACGGTATAGAAGTCATAGGTGTTGATCGCTACCCTAACGCGCCTGCAATGCAAATCGCTCACCGCTCACATGTGATCAATATGCTCGATGCTCAGGCCTTAAAAGAGGTTATCGAGCTCGAAAAGCCTGACTTAGTTATTCCAGAGCTTGAAGCAATTGCGACACAGACTCTGGTTGAAATGGAGGCTAAAGGCGTCAATGTCGTACCGACAGCTAAAGCGACTCAACTCACCATGGACAGAGAGGGCATACGCCGCCTAGCGGCCGAGACCTTAGACATTCCAACCTCGCCATACTTCTTCTGCGATACTGAAGCTGAGTTTAACGATGCTGTTGCAACTATCGGTTTACCTTGTGTGATAAAACCTGTGATGAGCTCATCGGGTAAGGGCCAGAGCGTTATTCGCACCCAGCAACAAATTCAATCAGCCTGGCAATATGCTCAAGAAGGTGGCCGCGCGGGTAAGGGACGAGTGATTGTCGAAGGCTTTATCCCCTTTGATTACGAGATCACCTTACTCACTATTAGTGCGGTAAATGGTATTCATTTCTGCGATGCTATTGGCCATCGTCAGGAAGATGGAGATTACCGTGAATCCTGGCAGCCACAGGCGATGTCTGAAGTTGTACTCGCGAAGTCACAAGCTATCGGCAAAAAAGTCGTTGAAGCACTCGGGGGCTACGGCCTATTTGGGGTTGAGCTATTTATCAAAGGCGATGAGGTCTATTTCTCCGAAGTCTCTCCTCGCCCACATGATACAGGTATGGTAACTCTTATCAGCCAAGATCTATCGGAGTTTGCCCTGCATGTTCGTGCTATCTTGGGGCTGCCTATTAGCAATATTGCACAGCATGGTCCGAGTGCATCAGCGGTGATCTTGGCCGAAGGCACCTCACACAATATTCAGTTCTCAGGAGTGGCCGAAGCATTAGTCGATCCAAATACACAGGTGCGTTTATTTGCCAAACCAGAGATAGACGGAAAAAGACGCTTAGGTGTGGCACTCGCTAGAGATACTGATATCGACAAGGCAGTCGAAAAAGCCTTAAACGCTGCGAGCAAGATTAACGTCGTTTTATAAATAAACTTGCCAATACAAAGCCTCAAACATTTGCTAAACAGAGTTAGCATTAAGTTTGAGGCTTACATGTCTATATCATCCCAAGACGCTAATGGTCTCGAACGAGTATCGAATGGACTTGTATCGAATTAATTGCGAGCAATGTTAGGACTTCAATTAACCCTGTTATTCACTTGGCCTTGAGTAAAACTTGAAAGGTTATCAACGGCTATATCAAGCAAGTTCTGCCGAGCTTCGATGGTCGCCCAGGCATTATGGGGTGAGATACTGATATTCTTGGTACTCAATAATGGGTTATCTAGCGATGGCGGCTCTGTAGACAATACATCGACGCCTGCAAATGCTATCACTCCTTGCTCTAAGGCCGCCGACAATGCAGCTTCATCGATAAGACCACCACGGGCAGTATTAATCAAGATTGCTGAAGACTTCATCTTCTCAAGCACTGCCGCATCGATCAATTTATCGGTATCAGGAGTGAGCGGACAGTGCAGTGAAATAACATCCGACTGGCTAAATAGCGCCTCTCGCTCGGCCCATCTGCAACCATCTGGCAATTTGACTTGAGGATTACGGGTATTGACCAATACCTTCATACCAAAGGCCTGACCAATTTGAGCGACCACCTTACCAATATCACCAAAACCGATTAAACCTAAGTTCTTGCCCTTTAACGATTGCAGCGGCATAAGTGTAAAACAAAAGTCTTTCGACTCGCTCCAGATCCCGCGCTTTACGGCGTCGGTGTGCACCGCAACCTGTTGTGTGGCATGGAGTAAATGGGCAAACACCATCTGTGCTACCGCATCGGGGCCATAACCCGGCACATTGGTGACCACAATACCGAGTTCTTTCGCAGCCTCAAGATCCACAACATTGGTGCCAGTTGCCAAAATTCCAATATACTTCAGCTTAGGCAGCTGACTTAATACTTCTGCATCAAGCACAGTTTTATTGGTAAAGAGAATCTCAGCATCCTGACTACGGATGAGTACCTTTTCAGGCGCGCTACGTTCGAAGACGCTTAGCTCTCCAAACGCTGCTAATGCTTGCCAATCGAGATCACCTGGATTTAGCGTATACCCATCGAGCACAACAAGTTTCATCAAAATAACCTTAGCTAAAAAATCACTAGCTCCAAAACGTAAACTTAGCTCTAAAAGTTGGCTCTAAACCTTGTCCCTAAAAATTAGCGCTTAGAACTTAAAACTGGCGCCAATATTAGCCTGCCCTTGCCACATGATGTCCGATTGAATATTCCACAGGCAACCGTTGTTACCACAAAATAGCGCATTATCGGCATTGATAAAGGTCGCATAGCCTTTGACTTCAGCAAAAACCGAGAACGCTTCTGTTGCCTGATATTCGACGCCACCACCAATCGCCACAGAGAAACGCGTCTCGTTAGAGTAGGCTCCACCGGGTCGCATACTGGTTAAGCCTAGACTGGTTGTAATATAAGGTTTCACACTTTGCATCGGGAAGTAGAGACTACCGCCTACATGGAAATAATCCACATCCATCGAAGTAATCACACTTGGACTGAAATTATCGCCTGTTTTTAAGTCCGTTGATTGGTGGCTATAGAGCAGGTAAACATTGCCGGGGTCCTTGGTGGTGAAACCCAGCATCACGCCATAGTTTTGTGATTCGGCGACCTTAACCTTGCCTTTATCCTCCGAATCGGTACTCGAGATATCGAACTCGCTCGCACCAAAGCTATAGCCGCCAAACGGCGCGACATAAACTTCTGCCATAGCAGGTAGTGCACAAAACGAACCTAATAAAATCGCTAAGCTGGTTTTCATAATATGTCCCTATACCGTTATTATTTTGACCCAGTTATAACTAGTTATACATCACTAGCGCATACCTCTATCACCCTTAACTCTATCATAAGCTGCTTGAATATCTTGCGCTTTTGACTTTGCGATTTCCATCATTTCGGCGGGTAATCCCTTGGCAACTAGTTTATCCGGATGGTGTTCATTCATTAACTTTCTGTATGCTCGTTTGATATCCTGATCCGACATCGACTCGGACACACCCAGTAGCTTATAAGCATCTTTAATCGAAGTTTGATTGCCCGCACCACCACTTCGATGGAAGTTAAACTCAGCCTGCCAACGTGCAAGCAAGTCATCGAGTTGCTGCTGACTAAAGCCTAGTTCCTTGGCGATGATGGACAATATTGATAGCTCTTTTTGATCCAACTGAGCATCGACAAGCGCCGTCTGAATTTGGATCTCCAAAAACATCTGCAACAACTCTTTACGCCCCATAGAGATCAACCTAAAGGTTTTTAGGCAGGCGTAAATATCGAAATCGGCCTCCTTCCCCTCACGAAAAGCAGCCTGAGCATCGGCTCTTGCTTGTCCACTTAAATTAAGCTGATCCATCAGCGAAGTCGCCATACGGATATCATTTTGAGTCACTTGCCCCGATGCCTTGGCAACATGGCCCATGACCGAAAAGGTGGTATTAAAAAACAGCGCCTGACGCTTACCACCGCCCCCTAGCCCCGCCTTTTGGCTTTGCCTGCGATCATACATATGCCCAAGCCAAAGCCCAAAAATCGCGCCACCAATACGGCCAAACATAAATCCAATGATGAAACCGAAAACCTTACCCCAAATACGCATTATCTAACCTTACTTGTTTCACGTTCTTCTATTTGCGCGAGTCGTTCTATTGTTCCCACATCGCACCAATACTGTTTAAAATGAGCGCCACCAACTAGATTTTTTGCCATGGCTTGACGTAACAAAGGGGCTAACGCAAAAGCCCCGTCAGGCGTATCTTTAAATAATTCAGGGTGATATACCCCCATTCCAGAAAATGTTAGCTTATCAATTCCCTGCTCATTTACTCTGTCTGCTTGTAAAGCAAAGTCACCTTGAGGATGCTGTACAGGGTTATCGACAAGCCATAGGTGTGCAAGCGTGCCCGCCTCAAGTGGTTTAATATCCGGCAGTTCATCGATGAAGATATCTCCGTTAATAACCAGAAATGCTTCATCGCCCAATAGAGTCAGTGCTTGCTTAATACCGCCGCCTGTTTCTAGCGCCGATGTTTCTTCACTATATTGAATGTTAACTTGCCATTTACGCCCGTCACCTAATAGCTCGACCAGCTTGTGTCCAAGCCAAGCGTGATTGATCACTATCTCCGTAAAGCCTGCGGCAGCAAGTTTTTCGATGTGATAAACAATCAAAGGTTTTCCTGCTACCTCGACCAAAGGTTTAGGTAGAGAGTCAGTTAATGGCCGTAGACGTTCTCCTCGCCCAGCCGCTAAGATCATCGCTTTCATTTATAACCCTTCACTCTTTACATCAGTCTCAACATCAATCTTGGCGTTTACCGCTGGAATAATCACCTCTGCGATCCAGTTGCTCAATACCTGCAACTCAGCATAACGCCCAGCAATATCACGAATATACTCGAGCGTCAGTGGTATATCTGCCATATAGGCGGGTTTATTATCACGATAATTTAGTCTTGCAAAAATACCCGCCGCCTTAATGTGTCTCTGTATTCCCATTAAATCAAACCAGCGCTGATACTGGGCAAAACTCACAGCAGAATCGATCTGATTGGCTTTAAGACATTGCTTATAGTGTTGCTGCATTAAAGCGTCGACAGCGCTATCTGGCCAGCGAATGTAGCAGTCCCTCAGCAGCGAAACCGCATCATAGGTCACAGGCCCAATAACCGCATCTTGAAAATCGATCACCTTGAGCTGATTATTTTGCAGCATGATATTGCGACTGTGGTAGTCACGATGCATACCGACCTGTGGCTGCTCTAGAGCATTATCGACTAATAGCTTAAATGCTGCTTCTGTATGAGTTTGCACTTGCTGTGGTTCTAAATTGAGATGGTGCAGGGCTAACCATTCGGTGAAAATGGTTAATTCACGTATCACAAACTCGGCATCATATTGCGCTAAGGGGCCTGCTTGGGTGTGGGTGACTTTGGCAATATCTTTGAGTAGTTCTAAGGCTTGAGAGTAGTAGCCCTGCAAGGTGTCTTTATTGAGCACTGACAAGAGTTGCACATCCCCAAGATCGCTCAATAGCATCAGGCCCTGCGCTTTATCGCTAGCTATCACTTCGGGGACGGCTATTCCCTGTTTAGAATAACTGTCAGCTAATTGAATAAAAGGGCTAATGTCGATAAGGTTAGGCGGTGAGTCGACTACAATATAAGACAGATTATTCACTTCGACTCTAAAGTAGCGTCGGAAACTTGCGTCGCCAGATATTAACTGCGGCGATACATTTACATTAAAATACTGGTTTAGCCATGCATTTAACTGAAGAAATCTAGGATCTGACAAGGGCACCTCATGGCTCTTAAGAAGAAATTGCTTTATTATAACGACAAAATGGAAACAGCTAAGCAATTGAAAAAATTTATTTGGCTGTGTTGCCCTTATTGGCAACTTACTCCTCTTCACCGTCCGACTAAGAAATCATAATTAATTGACCTAAGATGCAGATCCGTTATTTTCTGGCCTTGAGCCTGCTTCCCCAATTAGTCTTAGCAGACGAAACCGAAACTGTAGCCGCATCGAGCTCACAGTGTGTCGTTGTACCACCAGTGAAGCCTTACGTTCCACTTTACGAGATGAATACTCCAGCTGATCTGCAGCGGATCTATATCAGCTCCGACCGCTCTGCGGCGCAAATGGGTAAACAAGCGACCTTCAATGGTGATGTCAACTTCAGCCAAGGTGGGCGTAACATCGCCGCCGATGAAGCGATTCTAGACCAACAGACTGAAGAGCTGCATGCCAATGGCAACTTAGTCTTTCAAGACGAGATGTTTACCGTAACAGCTGACTCTCTTGTCGCTAAAATGCAAAGTAATAGCGCTACGCTAAACGGGGCGCAATACTGGCTGCATGGACAACAGATCCACGGTGATGCAGAAAGACTAGAGATCACCAAAGAAAATAACCTGCTGCTATCGGGCACTAACTTCACAACCTGTCCAGGCCAAGATCCAGACTGGCTGCTTGAAGCCGATCGTATCAAGATTGATAGCACCGAAGAGTGGGGAGAGATTTGGGACGCTAAGATTAAAATCGCTGGCGTGCCGGTGATGTATGTACCGTACATGACGATTCCAGTATCGGACAAACGTAAATCTGGCTTCTTATTTCCATCATTTAGTACCAGCACCACCAACGGTGTTGAGGTTGCGACACCTTATTATTGGAATATCGCCCCAGAATATGATTTAACCTTCACCCCCAACTATATGTCGGCACGTGGCTTATTCACTAAGACCGAGTTTAGATATTTAGCCGGTGAAAAACAGCAAGGTCAGTTAAACGTTGAATACCTTGCCGATGACGACAAGCTGGTTAATAGCCCTAATCGATACCTATATCACTGGGAACATAGCGGCGCGATTAATAAAAACTGGCGCGTTTTGGCTAACTATACCGATGTCTCGGATAACAACTACTTTAATGACTTAAGTTCTGACGTTCAGCGCGCGACCGATAATCAACTTACTCGTATCGGTGAAATCAGTTATTTCGAACAAAACTGGGATTTCAGCGCTCGTGTACAAGATATTAAGGTACTGGGTGAGGAAGAAAAACCTTATCAGGTGATGCCGCAGTTTACATTTAACTATCGCGCCCCAAGCTACTGGCACGGCCTAGACTTTAATCTTTACAGTGAAGCGACAAACTTCGAGCATCAAGATAGCGAATACTCAACCGCGACTCGAGTTCATCTAGAGCCAAGCATTTCCTACCCTATCCACGGACCTGCGGGGTCATTGACCAGCGAAGTTAAGCTACTACAGACCAACTACTGGCAAGACGATGAATCGAATCTATCGACTTCGGAGCTTTCAGAACATGTGAACCGTACTCTGCCTCAGGTGCGTATTCATGGTCAGGTCAATTTTGAACGCTTTACCGATTACTTTGATACCAACTATCGTCAAACTCTTGAGCCGCAGTTTCAATACCTATACGTAGGCTACGAAGACCAATCGGACATAGGTATTTACGATACAGCCCTGTTGCAAGAGGATTACAACGGCCTATTTAGGGATCGTCGTTTCTCTGGTCTCGACCGAATAGCCGATGCTAATCAATTCACTTTAGGTTTAACCACTAAGCTATTTAACGAACAGAACCGTGAAGTATTTAAGTTCAGTTTGGGTCAGATTATCTATCTTGAAGACAGTCGTGTTGGCATCAATGATGTCACGGGCAGCAACGATACCTTTGTGCAAGAGAACACCTCCAACTCCGCAATTGCTGCAGAATTGACGACCCAGCTCTATTCCGACTGGTTCTTAAGTGGCTCGATTCAATATGATGCTAAAGAGAGCGAAAACAAGAAGAGTGAAGTCACCGTAGACTACCGTCCTGGTACCAATAAACTGCTGCAAGCGAGCTATCGTTACGTGCCAGATCTGCTAAATACCAACACTAATGAGTCGGTAGATATTAAACAAGTTGGCTTCCGTGGCGCCTGGCCGATTAATGACAGCTTATATTTAGTGGGTAACTGGTATTACGATCTAAATGAAAGCCGAGCAGTAGAAACCTACACAGGTTTTCAATATGAATCATGTTGCTGGGCTGTACGTTTGAGTTATCATTATCGCATTAAGACCAATTATATTGACGAAGATAACCCGGTACAGGATACTCGAGAACTATTCGAGAGCGGGATCTACCTAAACTTTGTTCTAAAAGGACTCGGTGGCTCTGGCCCATTAGGTGTGTCTGATATGTTGGATGACGGTCTATTTAACTACCGTAAACCACTTTATTTGAAGAATTAGCAAATAAATAACTTAAAAAAATGCTGAACCTAGCTGACGACATGCAGTCAAAGCAGGACTAAAGAATCATTAACCCGGTATGTAAATACCGTAAATGACACTCAATAAATGCCAAGGATTTTAGTGGATGAAACGCTGTAACCAATTGATTTTTGCACTTTTAACATTGGCTATGAGCCAGACGATTCAAGCTGCGCCAGAACCGCTCGACCGTGTAACAGTGCAAATAAATGAAGGGATCATTCTAGAGAGTGAAGTCACTGGCATGGTTAAGACCATCAAGGCTAATGCTGCCAATGCGGGTCAAAAATTGCCATCAGATTCTGCACTGCGCACTCAGGTTATTGAGCGTCTTATTTTAACCCGTCTGCAGCTACAGATGGCTGATAGAATTGGTCTGCATATTGGTGACTTACAGTTAGATCAAACAATCGAAAATATTGCTAAAGAGCAAAAGATTACGGTCGCTCAGATGAAAGCGCAAATTGAGAGCGAAGGCACAACATTTGCTCAATACCGTGAACAACTACGTGAAGAGATCACCCTTGGTGAGATCCAACGCATCCAAGTTCAGCGTCGCATTCAAGTGTCGCCACAAGAGATCAATAACCTAGTTAAGCTCATCAATGAGCAAGGACTAAAGGAAGTTGAGTTTCAAATTGGTCACATCCTGATTGACGTACCAGCTGATGCCAATAGCCAACAACTTGATGCAGCGAGCAAAAGATCTGCAGCAGTAATGAAACGCCTCAAAGATGGCGATGACTTTAGAAGCATCGCTATCGCTGCGTCCTCAGGTCCTAAGGCGCTTGAAGGCGGGATCTGGGACTACATGAATATCAACGAAATGCCGACTTTATTCGCTGAGGTTGTCGGAGATGCTAAAACCGGTGATATCATAGGCCCAATTAAGAGTGCATCAGGCTTCCATATCATTAAGATTATGGACGCTCGTGGCCTACAGACTAAAGAAGTGCAAGAGGTAAAATCTCGTCACATTCTACTTAAGCCTTCGCCAATCCTTTCAGAAGAACGTGCTAAGAGCATGATGGATAGATTCCTCGCTCAAGTTAAATCAGGCGAAGCCAAGTTTGAAGATTTAGCCCGCCAGTACTCTGAAGATCCTGGTTCTGCGGCTAAAGGCGGAGAATTAGGCTGGGCAGATCCGAATATCTATGTGCCAGCTTTTTCGCAAGAGTTGAATAGCCTAGAAATTGGCGAGTACAGCGAGCCATTCCGCTCGACTCATGGCTGGCATATTGTTCAATTAGAAGAAAAACGTACAACCGACGCGACCGATAAATTTAATACGAATCGAGCTCACCAGCTTATCTATCGTCGTAAATTTAATGAAGAGTTACAAAACTGGCTAGATGAAATGCGCGCTGAAGCATTTATCGATATATTTGAGCCAGAAACGAACCGAGGTTAATACTATTGTCGACTAAACGCATAGCCATCACGCCGGGTGAACCGGCGGGTGTTGGCCCAGATTTAGTGATACAACTAGCTCAGCAGGCTTGGCCTGCTGAGCTAGTCGTTTGTGCTGATCCTGAATTATTACTGTCTCGCGCCAAGAAGCTTGGACTTTCTATTCAGTTACGCCCATATCAACCAAATCAGCCTCCTAAGGCGCAAGAAGCGGGCACACTGACTATCGTGCCTTTTACGCTAGAAACTGATTCGGTATGCGGCCAGCTAAATGAAATGAATAGCGCCTATGTCGTCGATACATTAAGATTCGCCGGCGAAAAAAACATGATTGGCGAATTCGATGCTGTGGTAACAGGCCCTGTTCATAAGGGGATTATTAACCAAGCAGGTATTCCGTTTAGCGGCCACACCGAGTATTTTGCTCATCAAGCAAACTGCCAAGATGTTGTTATGATGCTAGCAGCGCCTGGTTTACAGGTTGCGCTTGTGACTACCCACATCCCATTAGCGTATGTGTCAAAAGCCATTACCCGCGACCGTTTGCATCAAATAGTCAAGATTTTACATAAAGACTTAGTCGAGAAGTTCGCGATTGAGTCACCTCGCATCTATGTGTGTGGCTTAAATCCCCATGCAGGCGAGGACGGTCATTTAGGCAGAGAAGAGATAGATACCATCATCCCTGCACTGAATGAACTGAGAGAACTCAATATGGATATCGTTGGCCCACTGCCAGCCGATACCCTGTTCCAACCTAAATACTTAGAAGATGCTGATGTCGTACTCGCTATGTACCACGATCAGGGGCTTCCAGTACTAAAATCTAGAGGATTTGGCAGTTCAGTCAATATCACTCTAGGATTACCCTATATAAGAACCTCGGTCGACCATGGTACGGCCTTAGAGCTTGCAGGCACTGGCACTGCAGATATCGGCAGTTTTGTCTGCGCATTAAATAAAGCCATTGATTTGGCTGCAAAGAATTAGTGATATAAGTTACCTCATGAGCAATAAAGTACATTTAGGCCACACGGCCAGAAAACGTTTTGGACAGAACTTCTTAACCGACGAAAATGTGATTAACCGCATCGTTGGGGCTATTTCACCGGATAACGATCATGTAATGGTTGAAATTGGTCCGGGTCTAGCCGCGTTAACTGAGCCAGTAGCAAGCGGGATCGACAAACTAATCGTTGTCGAGCTCGATAAAGATCTGGTTGAACGTCTACAAGAGCACCCAGTGCTTAAAGATAAGCTTGAGATCCATCAAGGTGACGCGCTTAAATTTGACTTCAATCAGTTAGTACGTGAAGACAAGCAGATGAAGGTGTTTGGTAACCTGCCATATAACATCTCTACACCGCTAATGTTCCACCTATTTGAGTTTGCTCAGCATATTGAAAACATGCACTTTATGCTGCAAAAAGAGGTCGTTCTACGTCTTTCTGCCGCACCTGGCACTAAAGCTTATGGTCGCCTAACGGTCATGGCTCAGTACCATTGCCAAGTGATGCCTGTTCTGGAAGTACCACCAGGATGCTTCACTCCGCCTCCAAAAGTGGACTCGGCAGTTGTGCGCTTGGTGCCGTACAAAGATAAGCCTTGGCCATGTAAAGATGTAGACTTACTAAGAAACTTGACCACGACGGCTTTCAACATGCGCCGTAAAACGCTGAGAAACAACCTTAAGCAGCTATTGTCTGATGAAGACTTTGCTGAGTTGGGTATCGACGCGACACTGAGACCGGAGCAGATCCGTGTCGATCAATATGTGGCGATGGCTAACCACGTATTTGACAAGAAGTAATCTTATTAATCCAATAAGCTACTGACGTATAAAGGGCATTAACTGCCCTTTTTTTATACCTTTTTTATAGATTATTACCTATTAATTCAGATGCTCTCCATTTATTATGGATGATTACGCTAATAGTTAAATATCTGATAACTTCACGTTTTAGGGGATAATATGAGTCAATTAGCAGCGTCTGTCAGCGTTGATGTACAAACAGCCTATATTGAAACCCAATCCTCGCCCGACGAAGATAAGTATCTGTTTAGTTACACCATTACGATATCCAACCTAAGTAATGAAGAGCTCACCCTCAAGAGCCGTCATTGGTGCATCACTGACGCCGATGGCCGAAAAAGCGAAGTTCATGGCGCAGGTGTGGTGGGCGAGACCCCAACGATTAAACCTAATAGCAGCTACGAATATACCAGTGGCACAGTACTTGAAACGCCGCTTGGTGTAATGGAAGGCAGTTACACCATGGTCGATAGCGACGGCAATGAATTTGAAGCGCCTATCTCCGCCTTTCGTTTATCTATACCAGGCTTGCTTCACTAAAAATAACATCTAGGTAAAAATGGCAAATTATTTTGTAGGCGATATACAAGGCTGCTTCGATGAGTTAATGCGACTTCTCGATAAGGTCGCGTTTAATCCATCCAAAGATAACTTATGGGCAGTAGGTGATCTCGTAGCTAGGGGGCCGGGCTCTCTGGAAACCCTGCGCTTCTTTAAGTCTTTATCTGGCTCAGCAAGAGTCGTTTTAGGCAATCACGATCTACATCTACTCGCCATTCATGGAAAGTTAAAGCGAGCCAATCCAAAAGATCATTTAACCGCCCTGCTTGCAGCAGAAGACATTAATAATATTATCGGCTGGCTGAGACTGCAGCCTCTCTATCAGGAATGGCCTGAGCAACAGCTTATTATGACCCATGCAGGCGTACCACCCGATTGGGATCTTGCCACTTTGCATACTGAAGCCGATCGAGTCAGCGAGATCCTTAAGTCTGAGAACTACCTGCACGACTTAGTCAGCGAAATGTACACTAACTCAGTTGACCAATACCACTCGTCCCTGTCGCCGCTAGAAAGGCAGATCTTTTGTATCAACGCCTTGACGCGCATGCGCTACCTTAAACAAGATGGTCGCTTGGACTTCGACTGTAAATCTCCAATTCAAAACTGTAACCATGCCGAACTGACACCTTGGTTCGAACTTGAGTCCAAATTACCTGCCGACTATACCTTAGTCTTTGGTCATTGGGCCGCCATAATGGGACAAACGAATCACCCTAATCGCATAGGCTTAGATACGGGTTGTTGTTGGGGCGAACATATGACCCTGTGGCATTTGGAGTCAAACCAGAAAATCACTCAAGAGAAATTAAAAGACGTTAAAAGAAGTTAAAAAAGAGTTAAGCTATTGCAACATTTGCCGATAAACTACTCGAGGCCCATGTCAGGCTGGTGCAGAGAATTGGATAAAAATAATAATAAAATGGAGCTCCTATGAAGTTAAATGTAGCCACTAGGGTAATCGCTGGGTTTACGGTCGTCACCATACTACTGCTCGTTCTGGGTGCAGCTTCTTGGTTAACTAACAACCAACTTAAAACCAGTACTCAAGTTCTGCAAGAGCTAAGCCTACCTGCGCTTGAATCAAGTAGCTTACTTTCACAGACACTCTCCGAACAGGAGAAACTGATTTTAGTGGCTTATCACAGCCAAAATAACAGTGAGATTTCTGAGGTCGACTCTCAATATTCGGCTACGAACCAGACATTTAATAGAGAGCTGAGCAAACTCAGCGCATTAGTGAGTAACAACACAGAGCTTAATAATGTTATTCAAACTCTCAAAGCGCAATACACTCAATTCAATAGCACCAGCAATGAGATGATCGCCACCCGTGAAGCCGAGCTCGTGACAGGTAAGAAGATTGCGGGTCAATATGACGATATCGAAATTGCGGTCGATGATAGCGCCTCACTTTTACTTGATTTGATTGATTTGGAGATGAGCGAAGATGTGGTCGACCAAGAAGTCGCTGCCAACGCAAGTAACTTAGATCTCAGTTTTAGTAACATAGCTAGCACCAGTTTTGACCTTATCGGCAGCACAGATATTGCTAAATTCGACACCATCTCAAAAGAGCTAGACTATATCGTCAGTGACACCAAGAGTAAGCTCGATTATGTCAGCAACCACTGGGATGGCGTGGTCGATGCGGAGCTTATCGAAGAGATCAATACCGAAGCCGCTAAAATCTTTAGTATGGTTCAAAGCAAGAACTCACTCATTACATTAAAACGCCAAGAGATTGAGCTTCATCGTCGCGCAGCCGTTTTACTGACAAACATTGAGCTAACAGCAGCTAATGTCAATGAACAGATGAAAGCGTTGACGACGAACATCGAAACCATCTCTCGTGACATTAGCAGCGACGCCATTAACAACATAGATAACGCGAGTATGCGTACAATCGTGTTGATGTTGCTAGCCATTCTTGTTGCTATTGTTGTCAGTGTCGCGGTCGTGCGTCCCCTTACTCGCTCACTCGATAAGATTAACCACGCCTTAAATGTGCTGGCATCGGGTGATTTAACCCATAAACTAGACGACTCTGGCCATGATGAATTTGCCAAGTTGTCGGCAAACTGCAATAAACTGGTAGATAGCTTACGCAGTCTTATTCAAGGAATTTTAGATCGCTCAGATCAACTCGCCGCTGCCGCTGAAGAAACCTCGGCAATTACGGCACAGACCACTGTCGGTATCCAAGAGCAAAAGAGCCAAGTCGATCAAGTCGCTACCGCGACGACTCAATTAAGCTCTAGCGCGCAGCAGGTTAATGCTAGTGCCGATGAGGCTCTAAGCCAAATTAAAGCTGCCGATGATGAAAGCCAACATATGCGCCTCATTGCTAACGAAAATAAGCGTACTATTCTTGCCCTAGCCGATGAAGTCGCTAAAGCCAGCGTTGTCATTAACAAGGTACATGCCGATAGCGCCTCCATTGGCTCCATACTCGATGTCATTCGCGGCATTGCAGAGCAGACTAATCTACTTGCTCTTAATGCCGCTATCGAAGCTGCACGAGCAGGAGAGCAAGGACGAGGCTTTGCAGTTGTCGCCGATGAGGTACGTAGCCTTGCCTCTAGAACTCAAGACTCTACCCAAGAGATCCAGCAGATGATTGAAGTGTTGCAGCAAGGTACGCAAGAAGCAGTATCGGTTATGGACCTAGGACGCTCTCAGGCGAGCTCTTGCGTCGAGAAAACTGAACAAGCAAATAACGCACTAGAAAGTATTAGCGATGCTGTACATCGCGCTCATGACTCAGGAACGCATATTGTTCACGCCGCCCAAGAGCAGAACTTGGTAAGCCAGCAGGTATCAGAAAAGCTTGAGCATATTGCGGCTATCTCAGAAGAAACCTCGACAGGTGCAGACCAGACAGCGCAATCAAGCCATCAAGTCGCTCAGCTAGCCGAAGAGCTACAAGCCTCGGTCAAAGAGTTTAGAGTCTGATAATTATTACTTTTATTAATCAGTAACATGCAAAGTCAGAAATAGAAAAGGCGCTAGATATAGCGCCTTTTCTATTTCTTTAAAACACTGGCCATACAACAAGCAAAAAAATACTGGGACAAGCCCAGTATTTTTTAGCATAACCTTATCGATATTAGCTTAACCGCCAGCAATACGGTCTTTAATTGCGGCAGTAATATCACTGCCACCATGACCATTGCTCTCAGCCCATGCAACAATGGTTTGCCCATCAGCTTCTGCATTGCCGAGCTCCGACGCAGGAAGTCGCTTAGCCACGAATGTGCCAACCTTGCTTGAACCACTTTTTAAAGCCGTTCTTAACAGGCTATCGCCGCCACAGGAAACACCTTTGTAGATATTGCGTAGCTTTACACGGCTCTCTTTAAGCTTTTTACGCAGACGGTTTTTATCATCAGTCTGAACATAATTACAGATATTTGCAGCCAATTGATCTTGATTAGCTAGCGCAGTAGATGAAACAGAAATTGAAGATGCCACGATTAGTGTAGCGATGCTCAAAGGCAACAAGCGCATCGGTCACTCCTTATTTTTAGTTTTTATTTATAGAAAAGTAGCGCTATCTAGTAGCCTGCTTATCTTTTTAGGGGGTACTAAACAACCCTTAAGAATTTAACATTCTTTTACCAATTTGATAAAGCCATATTCAACACCTTTAGCGTTTTTCGCAACATCTCGAGAAACTTCTTGCCAGCTACCATCATCCCACTCAGGGAAATAGGTATCTCCATCGACAGTTAAATTGATTTCAGTGAGATAAAGGATGTTGGCCTGAGGAAGTAACATCTCATACAGTTGACCGCCGCCCATCACCACTAACTCATCACAATCGCCCGCGGCTACCTTAGCCTCTTCAAAGCTGCTAACCCTTGTAACCCCATCAATAACCAAATCTGTTTGACGGCTGATGACGATATTATGACGACCTGGTAACGGGCGACCAATCGACTCATAGGTCTTTCTTCCCATAACGACGGGCTTACCTAAGGTCATCGCTTTAAAGTGTCGTAAATCTTCTGGGAGATGCCATGGCATTTGATTATCTTTACCAATAACGCGGTTATTTGCCATCGCGGCAATCATAGCTATTTTCATGATACTTCCCTTTTTTATGGGTCTAATGTGAAGCAAAATTTGACACAACTGCCCCGTTGGCTCGAAAAATTTAAGTTATTTGATGACTGGACGAGATCGGAAATAGAGCAGACTCGGCATGGCTAATCCCACCGAAAGCGCACCGAGAATAAATACGGTTTTAAGGCCGTTACTGACCACCTGATAAATCAGCTCAGGGCTCATATCTGCCTGTGCTGTTAATTGCACTAAGCCTATAACGGTATTAAAGGCGTAAGTGCCCGGGATCATAGGAATGATCGCCGCAACGGCATACATCAAAGGGGGAGCTAAGTGTTTCTTGGCGAAGGCAATCGTGACAATCCCCACCAGAGCCGCCGCTAAGAATGTCGCCCACTCAATAGGCAAGCCAAAGCTTAACCACATGGTACGACTACCGTGTCCCATCGCCGCAGCCATAGCACAATAAGGCAGGAATCGGCGCGGAACATTAAACACCATGGCGAAACCTATTGCCGGAATAGCAGAAAAAATCGCATCATTGAGCATGGTTAAGATAAGCGTCACCATTAAAACAATCCACCTATCTGCATCGCAATGGTTATGCCGATCACTGACGCAACGGTTAATAAAGTGGCGTGTCCCCAGCGCGAGATCCCCACGTTGAGATGGCCTTTTACCATATCAGAGATAGCGTTAATCATTGGAAAACCGGGGACTAACATCAATACGCTCGCAGCCATAGGCAGTTTTGGCGTATCGGTTAAATCAAACTGGTAACCGGTTTGTGCGACTAGGGTCGTCACGAAAGCAGTGATGCTGAAGTTAAGCAATAAGTTAAAGTGACGCTTAGCGATAGATAAGCGCACAAACATACCAACAGCAGAAGCTAAAAAGGTGATCAAACAAGCCACTAAGTCACCACCAAAAAGGTGGCAAAAGCTCGCACATGATAGGCCTATCATGGGCACTACAAATCTAGCAGGATAAGTTTTGGGCTGGATTCGACCAACACGCTTGCGTACTTCAGATAGGCCGTAAATACCTTTTTCGGTCAGTAAGCAGATGCGTTGTAATTCACAAACCACGGTCATATTGATGCCATGCTCGCGAATACGTCGTGTCGTTGTGATGCAGCGACCGACAGAAAGACTGGTTAAAACGAGGGAATTAGAGGAGATGGATATCTCGACACTTTCTAAACCTAAGGCGTGGCCTAAGCGCTGAGTGATCTCTTCAACGAGATCAGATTCAGCGCCATAAGCTAAAAGAAGTTGAGCAACCCTAACGACTTGACGAGTAATGTCATTTTGCGTTGTAGCGTACACCTTTTTTCAACTTCCCTTTCTGCAAATAATTATCTTTGGTAGATAACTTCTACATCGTAATCATCGTCGTCGAAGTCATCATCGAAATCGTCGTCAAAGTTTTCGTTAATAGAATCATTTGCATTCTGATGATAGTTATCCCACTTAAATTCAACTTCAGCATCAGCATCAACTTCTTCTTCAGGAGGAAGTGAATCGATAAAGTCTAATAATTTAAGGGCTAACTCTGCTGTTCCTTCGCGGTTATAAGCTGAAATAGTGTATATGTCACCATCCCACTCAAGCTCTTTAACGATATGGTCGATACGCTCTTGCAGCTCTTCTTCCAACATCAAATCAGCTTTGTTGATCACTAACCAACGTGGCTTACCAGCAAGCTTAGGAGAGTGCTTCTCAAGCTCACCAACGATTGCACGAGCAGACTCAACCGGATCACTACCATCGATAGGCTCAACGTCTAGGATGTGTAACAACACACGACAACGCTCTAAGTGCTTTAAGAACTGTACACCAAGACCTGCACCATCGGCAGCGCCTTCGATAAGTCCTGGAATATCCGCAATTACAAAGCTTTGACCAGGTCTTGGGTTAACAACACCTAGATTAGGAACCAAAGTCGTAAATGGATAATCCGCAACCTTTGGTTTAGCCTTCGATACAGAGCGAATGAAGGTTGACTTACCCGCATTCGGCATACCAAGTAGACCCACATCGGCTAACAGTAATAGCTCTAGCTTCAAGCTACGCACTTCACCATCAGTACCTAAGGTTTTTTGTCTTGGCGCACGGTTAGTACTACTCTTGAAACGAGTATTACCAAGGCCATGGAAACCACCTTTAGCCACAAGTAACTTTTGGCCATGTGTGGTTAAATCGCCTAGAGCTTCTTCGGTATCGTTGTCGATAGCGCGAGTACCAACAGGCACTTTAAGGATCAAGTCTTCACCGCCGTGACCTGTACAATCACGACCACGACCATTCTTACCGCGCTCGGCAATATGGAAGCGTTCAAACTGATAAGTGATCAGTGTATTGAGGTTTTCATCGGCTTGTAGATAAACACTACCGCCGTCACCACCATCACCACCGTCAGGACCACCATCCGGAACATATTTTTCGCGTCTAAAGCTAACGCAACCACTGCCACCATTACCGGCTTCTACACGGATAATAGCTTCATCGACAAACTTCATACCAACTCCTGGCACCACAGAATGAAAGAATTATACTCTTAACGATTCTAGTCGCCAAAACACAATTTACTTAATTTTGAAAAAACAAAGCCCCACCAATGGCGGGGCTTATATTAATTATTAGCTTAAGCTAAAAATTAATCTTCGATGCTGATGAACTTACGGTTCTGAGGACCTTTAACTTCAAACTTCACTTTACCATCGGTAAGTGCGAATAAAGTGTGGTCACGACCGATACCAACATTAACACCAGCGTGGAACTTAGTACCACGTTGACGAACGATGATGTTACCAGCTAGAACTGATTCACCGCCGAAGCGCTTTACACCAAGACGTTTACTTTCTGAATCGCGGCCGTTACGAGTAGAACCGCCAGCTTTTTTATGTGCCATGAGTTATTCTCCTAATTAAGCGTTGATAGCTGTAATTTTAACTTCGGTGAACCACTGACGGTGGCCCATTTTCTTATCGTGGTGCTTACGACGACGGAACTTAACAATAGTTACCTTGTCTGCACGGCCGTGGCTGATAACTTCAGCAACAACCTTGCCACCTTCTACTAAAGGTGCACCAACGTGTACAGTTTCACCATCAGCAACCAAAAGAACTTGGTCAAACTCGATAGTTTCGCCTGTAGCGACTTCTAATTTCTCTAAACGAACTGTATGGCCGGCTTCAACGCGATGTTGCTTGCCGCCACTTTGAAAAACAGCGTACATAGCTATTTTACTCCGATATTCTAACACGCCGCTCAAAACATATATGCTTGATGCAGGGGTGCTATAAAAGCTTTAATGACAATGGTCGCGGAGTTTACGCTAAGAACAGGCTGCTGACAAGCCTTAATTAACTTAGAATAAAAAAAGACCCAAATAACTCTCACAATCATCTACAACTACTGTCTTGTACCGTAAATTTAGGTAGAATCCAATTATTATAACATTAAGCCTTAATTGAGCTGCAATGTTACTCCGCAGCCAACAAGAACTAGAGCCTACTTATGGATTTAAACGCCATTCGTCAATTGACTGATAGCGATATGCAAGCTGTCAATCAACTGATCTATAAACAACTAGAGTCAGATGTTGCCCTAATTAATCAACTTGGGTTCTACATTATTAACGGTGGCGGTAAACGCTTGCGACCTCTGCTATCTATTCTAGCAGCTCGCGCCATAGACTATAAAGGTGATTCTCACCTTAAATTGGCCGCCATTATTGAATTCATTCATACAGCATCACTTTTACACGATGATGTCGTCGATGAGTCTATGTTGCGCCGTGGAAGAAAAACCGCCAATGCACTTTTCGGAAATAGTGCCAGTGTATTAGTAGGCGACTTCCTTTATACACGTTCATTTCAGATGATGACTGAACTAAAGTGTCTAGACGTACTAGAAATTCTTGCTGATGCGACCAACGTACTTGCAGAAGGTGAAGTCCTACAGTTAATGAACTGTAACGACCCTGACACCACTGAAGACAGTTATATGCGTGTTATCTATTGCAAGACTGCAAAACTGTTTGAGGCGGCCACTCGCCTTGCAGGATTACTTGCAGACAGCCCAATAGAAGTGCAAACAGCCTTAGCCGATTACGGTAAGTATTTAGGTACTGCATTCCAGTTAACCGATGATCTACTCGATTACACTGCTGAAACTGAAGAGCTGGGTAAAAACATAGGTGACGACTTAGCCGAAGGTAAGCCTACATTGCCGCTTATTTTTGCCATGGCAAACGGTAACGACACAGAGAAAGCTCTTATCCGTGAGGCTATCGAGAAAGGTGACGGTACAGAGCATATCGACGTCATTCTTGCCGCACTTAAAAACTGTGGTGCATTAGAGTACACAGAGCAACGCGCAATTGAAGAGTCAGAAAAGGCGATTGCAGCCTTATCAATTATTCCTGATTCGGATTATAAAACTGCGCTTATCTCTTTGGCTAAAATTGCAACTCAGCGTAGCAATTAGTCAATAAAGCTAAAGCACGAAAACAAAAAAGGGAGCCTAATGGCTCCCTTTTTAGTTGTGACTAATTGATTAGCCACAACTCAATATTGATTACTTAACGAAATCAATGCCTAGCTGGATATCAGCCTTAAGTGTATCTAGCATCGCATCACGTGCATCTGCTTCAAATGCACTCACCTCGCCGTAAGCTAACACTTCTTCGACGCCATTCTTACCTAATACAACAGGTTGTGCGAAGAATTCTGCATGTTCGCTGCCGCCATCGACGTAAGCGCACTCAACAACATTAGCTTCACCCTGAAGGCCGCGAACCAATGACAGACCGAAACGGCAAGCCGCTTGGCCCATAGACAGTGTCGCGCTGCCGCCACCGGCTTTAGCTTCAACCACTTCGGTACCCGCGTTTTGAATGCGGGTAGTCAGTGCTGCAACTTCTGCATCAGTAAAGCTTACGCCTTCAACCTGAGAAAGCAGAGGCAAAATTGTTACACCACTATGGCCACCAATAACTGGAACCTTAACATCAGCAACATTCAAACCTTTTGCTTCAGCAACAAAGGTCTCTGAACGGATAACATCTAGAGTCGTCACACCGAACAAGCGATTCTTATCGTAAACACCCGCTTTCTTCAATACTTCGGCAGCAATTGCTACCGTGGTATTTACAGGATTAGTGATAATACCGATTAATGCTTTAGGGCAAGTCGCGGCACACTTCTCAACTAAGTTACGCACGATACCTGCGTTAATGTTAAATAGATCTGAACGATCCATTCCAGGCTTACGAGCAACGCCTGCAGAAATAAGCACAACATCAGCACCTTCTAGTGCAGCTGTTGGATCTTCGCCTGCGAAACCTTTAACTTCGACCGCAGTTGGAATGTGGCTTAGGTCTACCGCAACACCAGGTGTCACTGGAGCGATATCATAAAGCGACAATTTAGAACCCGCAGGTAGTTGAGTTTTTAACAATAGGGCAAGCGCCTGGCCAATACCACCAGCAGCACCAAGTACAGCAACTTTCATAATTATCTCCGTTAATTCTCGGATTTTGTGATTTAGATCCATCTTCCCAATGCCGCAACAGTACTGGATTCACAAAAAAATTTCAATTATCCCTTAGTCGCGTTCCGTATAATTCAGAACGCTAATATAAGAGGGGGGACGAGTAAAGCGAGTGAACATCGCGCTTGTAGAGCAATAAGCAAGGTAAATCAGCAAATCAAAAATTAGAATAATCATTCTAACTTAAGTTTGTTCATTCAGCCTAAGCGAATTCCTTAATGAATTTTTATTCAAAAAAACGAATACCAATTGACAAAAATGGCGAAAATAATCATGATAGAGCAGATTTTTTTGAATAAAGAATAATAATATATGCAAGCTAGTAGAAGCTCAGATGATTTAGTTAAGACTTTCAAATCTATTTTAAAAGAGGAACGATTTGGTTCCCAAAGCGAAATAGTTAACGCCCTACAAGCTGAGGGCTTTAGCAATATCAACCAATCTAAAGTATCTCGTATGCTCAGCAAATTTGGCGCTGTTAGAACCCGTAACGCCAAACAGGAAATGGTTTATTGCCTCCCAGCAGAACTTGGCGTGCCTACAGCAGGCAGCCCACTGAAAAACTTAGTTCTAGATGTTGACCATAATCAGTCTATGATTGTCGTTAGAACAAGCCCAGGTGCAGCGCAGTTAATCGCTCGTCTGCTTGATTCAATAGGCAAGCCTGAAGGTATTTTGGGGACTATTGCTGGTGATGATACGATTTTCATCTGCCCATCAAGTATTCATAGTATCGAAGATACATTAGAGACAGTTAAGTCACTATTTAATTACGCCGACTAAGCTCGTGCTTTAATTATTGCCTTAAGCGACGACCTCTCGGCATCTAAAATGCTGTACCCTCAGGGCTACAGCATTTTTTGTATCTATTGCTCCCAATCTCCATTCTCACTAGTAAATGAGTTAACTCTGAGCCGCTCACTTGCTTATCATGATTGCTATAAATTCAAAGCAAGTATTCATCTCGCTTCATTCTAAAACAGTATGTTTTATACTATATATTGAATGACACTTTTCTCTTCAGCAATAATCGTTATAATCCTAAACGACAGTATTGTTAGTCGAGGGGAATAATAAATATGAGTAAAATAATAAATATCAATGATCTATGCTGGGAACCTTGGCAGCATGCAGATAAGTATGCCAGCGAGCAAAAACACTTAGGTGACGCGGCTGGCGGCGAAAAAATCGGTGTGACTATGGAACGCTTAGCGCCAGGTAAGTCTTCAGCGGTAGCGCATTACCACACCAAAGAAGAAGAGCACATCTATGCGATGCATGGAGAAGCAACGCTCTATATCGACGATGAGCCGCACACCTTTAGCCAAGGAGAGTATATCTGCTTCAACGCCGATACGGGTATATCTCACAAACTCGTTAATCATAGCGATCAAGACTTTGTTTTTCTTGTCGTCGGCAACCGAGACATTCACGACGTGGTCGTGTATCCAGAAACCAATAAGGTACTGGTAAAATCTGTTAACGAGATTTACGCTCGTCGAACCACTAATTATTGGGATAGCGACGAAGTTGATAGCAAATAAACTTCACTATCACTCCCAATAAAAAACGCACCTTAACGTGCGTTTTTTATTACTCAAATAAACGGGCTAATTAGCCGTTGACTGAGATCATAAAGTCTAGGGAAGGTGCGAAGAATGATGAGCCCGTTAGCGCTTGAGTAAAATGCAATAAATGATCGTGATTCCCCTCACCGTCACCGTGCACCATGCTCTCTAACATCTTCTCGAAATGTACCGAATTACGACAAGTAGAGATAAACATCAAACCTTGCTCTTTAACTGAGCCGTAAGGCATGCTCTGCCTTAAGATCTCCATCGACTTGCCTTCACTATCTTTAAGGTTTACACGCTTAATGTGGCTCGTCAGTGGTTTGTCAGCCGAGGCATATTCGATATTATCGGCCTTAGTACGACCCACTATATCTTCTTGCTTCCTAACAGGGAGTCGATTCCATTTACTCAAGTTATGGGCAAACTTTTGCACATGAATATAGCTACCGCCTTTAAATGAACTCTCTTCATCGCCAATCAAGGCCACTTCTTGTCTGCTGCGCCCTTTAGGGTTTTCAGTGCCATCGACAAAGCCCGTTAGGTCGCGTGAGTCGAGGAATCTAAAGCCACGCTCCTCGTCTACAAGCTCTACTAGGCCTTCAAACATTTGGCAAACTTCATTAGCGACTAAATGTAAAATATCAAAACGGTCACAACGGAGCTGCACGAATAGATCATATTCGATAGCTGGTGCATCTCGATTATCACGATTCATTGCAGGGAAAGGCTTTAGCTGACTTGGTCGAGCATTAGGGTATAGGGTGTCCCAGTAGTTGGCACCAACTGCGACAAAACCGTTAAATGCACTATCAGAATATTGATCTGCCAACTCATAGATGTATTGAGCAACATTGGCCACACAAGGGCGCATGTCAGATTCGACACTCTCATTAGCATTAAACATTAAATAGACACTGTGCAAATTTCCTTCTGCACATACTCCAAGCTGTTCACGAGGCATAACCTGACTATCCATTATTATAAGTAACCCTTTCTCTTAATTAATATTCGGCAATATTATCTATAACTTTAATTATTAATATCATTAACTGACGCACAATAACTATAATTTATAGAAAATTCCTATAGGCTCATTGAGTTTAATGGCGCCTACGGTACTCTTAATCCGCGGCAGCACAGCACTGACTCTCAGGCTGTAAAATAAAATTCTTTTAAAACAATACCAAGTTATGATTTTTACATTCGACAGCAACCCGCTGACCAACGATAAAATCAAGCTCTGAACTGTGAATATCCAGCATATTGTCAGCTACTTGTACCTGATATTGGCAGATATTACCTAAGAAGCGACGGCTAATAACCTCTCCAATCCCCTCCTTATCAGATTTCAATAGTAGGTGCTGTGGCCTTAGCAAGACCTCAACCTGGCTCTGTATCGGAAAACTGAGCAGCGATTCACTCTCAATCTCACCTATTGCGGTAACAATACGGTGACCATCAAGCACCTTCGCTTCTATGTAATTTCCGGTCCCAAGAAAGTCTGCCACATATTTATCAGAAGGTGCTGAATACAAACTTTCCGCTTCGCCGCATTGCACAATTTGCCCCTGATTAAACAGCGCTAATTTATCGGCAAACACAAACGCTTCATCTTTACTGTGAGTCACAAAAACTGCGCTTACATTATGCTTTTTTAGAATATCTCTAATCTCTAGCATCATCTCTCGGCGTACCTTAGCGTCGATATTAGAGAAAGGTTCATCTAATAACAGCACCTCTGGCTCATAGGCTAGCGCCCTAGCAATAGAGACTCTCTGCTGCTGCCCACCAGAAAGCTCGTGAGGATAACGTTTAGCGAGTCCTTCAAGCTTTACTAACGAGAGCATCTCTTCTAAACGAGCATTCCTTACGGCCTTATCGCGTGTAACCACACCAAATAGAATATTGTCGGCAACGGTTAAATGGGGAAACAGCGCATAATCTTGAAAAATCATCCCGACACCACGCTGTTCACTGGCAATAAAACAGCTATCATCCGCAACGACTCTATCGTTTATGGTGATGCTACCGCGACTTATCGCCTGCAGACCGGCGATAGCTCGCAGCAAGGTGGTCTTACCGCAACCGCTAGGACCTAAGAGGGCGACTATCTCCCCCTTTTCAACCGTGAGATCTAGGCCTTTTAACACCTCTTGTCCTTGATAGTCGCTAAACACTTGCTTAACTTGTAACGTCGCCATATTAGTTATCTTGCTCCAAGGAACGGTTAAGGTAGATGAGTGGAACTAAGCCTACGAGTACTATTACGATGGCGGCTAACGCACCGTGTTCGAGCTGTTCATCCGACACAAATTGAAATACATAAGTCGCCAGGTTCTCAAAGCCTATAGGCCTTAGAAGCAAGGCTGCGGGCAGCTCCTTCATACACTCTATAAACACCAGTAGTAACCCAGCAAAGATACCTTTTCTAAGCAAAGGCATATGTACCAGCCTTAAAAGGCCTAATGGCTTAAGACCCATGGTGATCCCAGCCATGTCCAGCGATGGTGAGATACGTTTATAACTGTTCTCAATACTGCCTATCGCAATGGCTGCGAAGCGTATCGTAAAGGCACAGACAATGATGAAGCTACTGCCGGTTAAGATAAGTCCAGGGCCGACGAAACCAAAGTATTCAACCAGATCGTTAATAGCAAAATCGAGCTGAGTAAAAGGCACTAAGATACCGATAGCCAATACTGTACCAGGCAGTGCATACCCTGTTGAGGCCAATCTAGAAGGCAATATGTCTGCGCGCCTTGGGCTAATACGGCGAATAAACATCAGCACAATACCAATAGCTACACAGATGACACTTACTAGCATAGAGATCCATAAGCTATTAAAACTGTATTCAAAAAACTCTTGATTCCAGCTCTGTGCAAAATAACCATAGGCGTATTGCAGCAAGATAATAAACGGCAACAAAAATGCCAGAGTTAAAAGAGCACCACAGTAGCTCGTTGCCGCAAATGCCTTAAAACCTGACAGTGGATAAATATCGAGTTCGCCAGTCGTCGACTGCTTCTGAAATAGTTTTTGTTTACGCCTCGCGAACCGCTCGAAGCCCACCATGGCAAAAATCACCAACAGCATAATGGTAGACAGCTTTGCCGCCGCCGTTAAGCTGCCATATTCAAACCAAGTATCGTAAACCGCTGTGGTCAATGTCGGCACAGCAAAGTAACTGACAGTCGCAAAATCCGCCGCGGTTTCCATTGCCACCAAGGCCGCACCGACCGCTAATGCAGGTCTAGCCATAGGTAAACTTAAGCGCCAAAAGCTTTTCCATGGGCCACAGCCCATCACGCGCGTAGCCTGACTTAAACTCGCCGATTGCTCCATAAAAGCAGTGCGGGCTAACAGATAAATATAGGGAAATAGTACCAGCGCCAACATGATCGAGGCACCGCCTAATGAACGCACCTCAGGGAAGAAGTAATCTTGAGGCGTCTGCCAACCGAAAAAGCTGCGTAATGCTCCCTGAACTGGACCCGCATAATCAAACAGATCCGTATAAACATAAGCAACCACATAAGCAGGCATAGCTAATGGCAGTAACAGTGCCCACTGAAAGACTTGACGACCAGGAAACTGACACTTAGCCACTAGCCAAGCAGCCGGAATAGCAATGAGTAGTGAGCCAACGACAACCCAAAGCATCAACCACAGACTGTTACTGATATAGGTGGGTAAAACCGTGTTAAACAGGTGGCCAAATACTGCTTCATCGGGCAACAAAGACTGAGCGATTAACGCAATAAGTGGCATGATAACCAGTAATGCTAAAGTATAACCAGCGACAGACCAGCCCTTGGCTAAGCCTAAAACCATAATATTAACTACCTAAGTGTACGGGACTAATTATTGTTAGAGACCATTATCGTTATAAACAAGAAAACCTATCTAAAACGATAGGTTAACTGAAATATTGCTAGGCTGAGCTAAACCATTAACTTCAAACCGCTCTTTCTAGTCTAGCTTGAATAGGTTAGCTCAACCTTAAGTTGTGACCAGCCTTTAACTAAAGGTCAAACTTCACTTCATCTAGCAATTTAATCGCTGCGCCATGGTATTCAGCCAACTTATAGATAGGTAGGTCATCGGCTTTAAACGTTCCCCAAGAAGCAACGAGTTCTGACGGCTGCACATCGGCTTTAACTGGATATTCAAAATTAACTTCAGCATAAGCTTGCTGCGCTTGATTACCAGATAAATACTCCATCAACTGAAGCGCTACCGCTTGATTCTTAGAGTGCTTGGCCAATGCCATACCGGATACGTTGATATGCGAGCCACGATTATCTTGATTAGGGAAGTTAATCTCTATCGCATCGGCCCACTGCTTTTGTTCTGGGTTTTGTAGCATCTTACCTAAGTAATAGCTATTACCGACTGCTAAGTCACATAAGCCTTCACTTACCGCTTTCACCTGCGCTCTATCATTACCCTGTGGCTTTCGAGCTAAGTTTGCCTTCCAACCTTCAAGCCATGTTTTAGTTTCTTGCTCTCCGTGGTGAGCAATCATAGAAGCAACGAGAGAAACATTGTATGGATGTTTACCGCTGCGAGTACAGATCTTGCCCTTATACTTAGGGTCCGCTAAATCTTCGTAGTTGATATCGAGTTTGCCAAGACGATCTTTAGAAGAATAAATGTTGCGAACTCGCATGGTTAGCGCATACCACTCATCATCTGGTGAGCGATATTTTGCAGGGATATTTTGCTTGAGAATGTCACTATTCGCGGGAACGACTAAATCCTTTTCCACTAACTCCATCAAACGATAAAAGTCAGATGTTAATACTATATCGGCTTTAGATAATCGTCCTTCACGCACCATACGCTCGGCTATCCCCTTCTTGGAGAAGACGACATCGACTTTCACACCCGTCTCTTTAGTAAAGTTCTCTAAGATAGGATCGATTAAAAAGGCTTGTCGGTAGGAATAAACTGTTAGTCTATCTGCAGCATTGGCTATAGATGCAAAACAAGTCAGTCCTATCACAGCTAGACTCTTTACCATTTTCATTACTCTTCTCCCTAAACGAGTGTTCGAATCACCAGGTGCAACTGATAATAATTCTCAATTGCAGCAAGAGTAATAAAAACTTACATAAACAGCAAGCATTTGTCATGGTTTTAACTAAAAAATGACAACTAGATCTACATAAGCAAACACTTAACTTACATGGAGTTAGCTAATAATTAATTCATAACAGTCCGTGACAAAACCTCAAGCTAGCCTTATCTATTATAAATCCACAGAATCTAGGCTAAGACGGATGAAAAAGCTCCACTAATCAGCATCTAAAAATAGTAAGCCTGCAGCCCTATCACTCTACCAATATCGTTCAACGGTAACCTGTCCCGGAGCACGGCGAAGGTTTTTCACTAATCCTCTAGCTTTTAATACCTCTTGTGACTGCGTAATCATCTCAGGATTGCCACAAATCATCACTTGTGAAGTCTCTGGGCTAAGCGTTAAACCGACTTTAGCTTCTAACTCTCCAGAGGTAATGGCATCGGGGATCCGAGTAGACAGTGCGCCACTAAACTCTTCACGCGTCACCGATAGCACCAGTTTGAACTGCTGCGGATAGCTTGCTTCATATTGCTTAAGCTGCTCAAGATAAGCTAAGTCTTCAACTTTACGCACTCCATAGACCAAGACTAACTTCTCATAGGTCAGCCAAGGCTCATTGGTATCCATCATAGAGATGAAGGGCCCGACTGCCGTACCTGTGGCTAAAAACCATAGATGCTTGCCTTTATGTTCCTCTTTCGGTAATTCATCTAAGGTCATAAAGCCTGACGCTTTGGTGGCGACATCAATAACGTCACCGACGTCGAGTAGTTGTAGGTTTGGGGATAGTTGCCCCTCTTCAACGGCCACCGCCAACACCTCTATATAATCACTTCCCGGCGGGTTAACTAACGAGTAAGCTCGGCCAATTCGTTTTTCACCCACTACCTGGCTGAGCTTAATAAACTGTCCGGCTGTAAAATCTCCAATATCGACGCGAATCTTTAGCGAGAATAATTTATCGTTCCAGTCTCGCCTCTCTATGACCCGACCTTCAATCCACATAGCACCTCCTAAACAGCTGACAAAACATGAACAATTAAACCTAAACACTCAACTCAACCGTCCCAGATCCTAATAACTTCCCGTTGTTAGTCTTTTCTACAGAGTGAGGCTGCGTCCTGCAGACTCCTGCAAATGGGATACCTGCATTAGCTTTTATTTCATATTCAGAAAGAATAGTCTAGCCAATAGACAAGTTAGCATTAACGGAGTGGAGTTATGGGATCACAGCTAAAATCAATCGCAGTCGCTATGCTCGGGCTACTACTTTTTACTATGAGCTGGGTCGGTGGCGCACAGCCAATCGCCCCCGGAATCATTGACCCTAAGAGCGCCTCGCCAACGAAGACAGTTGTATTAGTTAGGCATGCTGAAAAAATTGAAGATGGCAGTCATAACCCAATATTGACTCAAGCGGGACAACAAAGAGCACTGGCGCTAACTGAAGCGCTAAAACAACTCCAACTCTCTCAGCTTATTGCCTCTAACTATCAAAGAACCCAATTGACTTTAGATCCCATTTCGAGTCAACGCTCACTTCCGGTAATCATTGCCGACACTCAGTTTGGAGTAGAGGCTCATGTGGCTTCAGTGGTCACTTTAGTCAATCAAACTTCGGGGAATAGCCTAATTGCCGGACACTCCAACACTGTGCCACTTATCATTAAGGCATTAGGAGGGCCGAGTCTTCCGACCATTGATGAAGCTCAATATGGCACTCTATATCAACTCTCGATTACTGAATCAGGGGACGTAAACCTGACCCAAACCCACTTTGGTAAGTAAGCTTAACAACAAAACCTGACGGCCAAACATGAATTAAAATGCGAATTAAACGGAAAACTATTTAGCTGAATGAGGTATAAAGCTTGGTATATTGATCGTTAAATGATTAAATACGGGCTTCGGGAAAGGGGATAACCGAACTTCTACACAAGATTAATTTGACGCAAGTAAGTAGCAGTGAGGGATATACGGTGAGCAATTCAAATACGTCTTCAAACAATAAGCCGCTATCGGCAAGTTGTAGCACTTGTCAGCGAATGACCAACATTGAAGGTGAATTTATCTGCTTTAGAGAAGGTAAAATCATTGGATTGAAACCAACAAAAGAACCTTCTCCTCAACCTAAGCTGATCTGCGACGGTTGGAAAATGGGTAAACCAATTACTTGAGTGATTAAAGGCCCAAGTAGCTAAAGCTTAATCGGCATAGCCTTGAGCGATAGCCTTGAACGAGAGCCTTGAGCGAGAGCCTTGAGCGATAGACTTGAGTGATAAAACACTAAATTAATTAAGCACTTAGCATGCCTGCATAATCTCTAGCCGAAAACTTTGGCTCATGTAACAGGCCTTGTAATGGATCGATGGGGCTGGCTTTGGCTAAGCCTAACCCTCGGGTAGTCACCCTCATACCGGCACATAATTCAAAGTACACCACTTCAAGCTCATCATTTTCTAGCCCACGTTTTTTCAGTGTCGCCATTATCGCAAGCCAGTCGGTGTTTACTTGGCTGTCTTGCCCTTCAATGTGTACGAGTATAGGTATATTTTTCATTGTGACCTTCTCAGCATTAGCGTCCCGTTAAGTTAAGAACGATTATAGACACATGAAACTGAACCTATGCTGAACCCTAAACCTGCTTTGCTTAATAATACTTTAATAATAAGCAGGTTTTAACCAAACTTACTCCTGTTGTACTCGCCAAAGATTAGCATAGAAGCCCTTCGCTGCGAGTAACTCGTTATGGTTACCCGTTTCGACCACTCTGCCCTTACTCAAAACTATGATACGGTCAGCATCGACAACGGTGGAGAGTCGATGAGCAATCACTAAGCTTGTATGCCCTTTTGCCACCTCCTTTAAGGCGGTTAAAATTGCCTGTTCAGAATGGCTGTCTAAAGATGAGGTCGCCTCATCGAAAACCAAAATAGGTGACTTCTTTAAGATTGCTCTCGCTATCGCGACTCGCTGTTTCTCTCCACCGGATAACTTTAGGCCCCGCTCTCCAACTTTCGTTTCCCCGCCTTCAGGAAGGCTCTCAATAAAGTGGCTAAGGTGTGCCATCTTAATCGCTGCACCTATCTCTTCTCGAGTAGCGTCAGGGCGACCATAGCGAATATTCTCAACCAAGGTATCATTAAACAGCACAGTATCTTGTGGCACTATCGCTATGGCCTTGCGCAAACAGTTCTGCGTCAAGGAGCGGATATCATGACCATCGATACAGATCTGCCCATGGTCCACATCATAAAAACGAAATAATAGCTTAACCAGAGTCGACTTTCCCGCGCCACTATCACCAACGATTGCCACTTTTTGGCCTGCTTCTATGGTAAAGCTGACATCATCTAAAATCTTTCTAGAGTCGTAGCTAAATCCCACTTGCTGAAATGTCACACGACCTTGGGTCAATACCTGATTATTAGCGTCAGCCGAATCTTGGATCGAAGGGACTTTATCCAATAGATCAAACATCCGCTCGATATTAGCAAAGGCGCCGCGGATCTCTCGATAAACGAAACCTAAAAAATTAAGTGGAATGAATAATTGCATCATAAAGGCGTTGATCAATACAAAATCACCTATGGTCATCTCGCCTTGCACCACATCATACGCCGCCATACCTAACATCAATGTCATCGCCACCGAGATGATACAAGCCTGCCCCGCATTTAATGCAAACAGGGAGAGTCGATTCTTACGCTTAGCCTCCTCCCATTGCGCCAAAGCCACATCATACTGCTGAGCTTCATACTGCTCGTTATTGAAATATTTAACCGTTTCATAGTTAAGTAAGCTATCGATCGCTCGGGTATTAGAGACCGAGTCGGCTTTAGCAGCATCACGTACATAGCCTGTACGCCATTCGGTAGCAACAACCGAATAAGCCCCATAAGCAATCACCGAGAGCAGCGTCACGCCGGCAAAAGCATAGCCATAGTTATAAAATAAGATCCCCACGACTAGAATGATTTCAAGAATCGTCGGCACAATGTTAAACACCATGAAGCGCATCAAGAAACTCATGCCACTGGTACCACGCTCGATATCTCGCGATAATCCCCCCGTTCTGCGCTCTAAGTGAAACCCCATATCCAAACGATGCAGATGTTCGAACACCGCCATCCCTAGGCGGCGAATAGCTCGCTCTGTCACTCGCCCAAATAGCGTGTCTCTCACCTCTGAAATAATGGTGTTCAGTAAGCGAATGCAGCCATAGGCGATCACTAAAGAGATCGGAACCGAGATAAGCTCCTCGGCAGAAGAGTTAGAGAGACCGTCAACCAACGCCTTAAGAACAAACGGCAGGCCTACACTGGCTACTTTTGCAATAACCAGACATAACAAGGCCCAGCCGACTCTTTGTTTAAACTCGATCAGGTAAGGCCATAGCATGCGCAATACATGCCAATTTAATTTACCAATTGGACCATCGAAATATAAAGAGGGGCGCATTTAAAATTCCAAATTCTTTAAAAGTGCAAACTAAGAAGGTTTTTAATTAAGTGATAGTAAGTTAGCTTTATTCGGCACAAATCACATCAGAGTAATGTTTATAAAAAGTTAACGACCATAGGTAACAAGCTGTGGTATCGTACGACTTTAGCCCGACAGAGTGCATTTTAGACTCTCCATAAGGAGTAGTTTGCACCTTTCTCGGTAATTTTGTGTTAAGTAGCGCAAATTCTGTTAACCCAAAGAAAAGAATTTGATACTCTTCCGCAAAATATTAAAGGTAAACAGGCAAGAAGGGCTAAAAAAATGCTCTTTTAACGTTAACTAAAAAAGGATGCAAACATGCTGGACTCATCCAAGCCAAAATATCCCCCCTTACCACTCATCCAAACATGGATATGGATGATGACTCAATCAGGAAACCCTGAGATCCAAGAAAAGGGACAGAGTAATCTAATTGCTTCTTTTGGCAGCTTAGCGAAAGCCAACGAATACTTAATTGAGCAAGAGATAAAATAACCTTATCCGACTCAATGATTTGTAAAAAAGGAGGCTAATGCCTCCTTTTTTTGTATTTATAGCTATGTATTTAAAGCTAGCAATTTCTGCGCTTAACGACACTCTCGTTGAGCATATCCAATAGCTTCTCAGAATCTTTCCAGCCGATACAAGCATCCGTCACACTTTGACCATAACAAAGTGATTGACCTTCGATATGATCCTGTCGCCCTTCAATCAAGTTACTTTCAACCATTACACCAAAGATAGACCTGTCGCCGTTTGCCATCTGAGTGCCAACATCTTCCGCAACAAGCATCTGACGTTCGAACTGCTTGCTGCTATTGGCATGGCTAAAGTCGATCATGATGTTTTTAGCCAGACCAGCTTTCTCTAGCTGCAGATTGATATCGGCGACATGCTCGGCGCTGTAATTTGGCTCTTTACCACCACGCAAGATGATATGACAATCTGGATTACCCTTGGTCTCGACAATCGCCGAATGGCCGAACTTGGTCACAGACAAGAAATGATGAGGCGCGCTTGCGGCGCCAATCGCATCGATAGCCACCTTGATAGTGCCGTCGGTACCATTTTTAAAGCCGACAGGACTCGACAGACCCGAGGCCAATTCCCGATGCACCTGAGACTCAGTTGTGCGTGCACCAATGGCTCCCCAGCACATAAGATCAGCCACGTACTGGGGCGTGATCATATCTAAGAACTCTCCCGCAGTTGGTAAGCCCAGATTGTTTAGATCTAACAACAGCTTTCTGGCAGTGCGCAAACCATCGTTTAGTTTAAAACTGTTATCCATGTATGGGTCGTTGATTAATCCCTTCCAACCCACAGTTGTTCTAGGCTTCTCAAAATAGACCCGCATAACAATTTCAAGCTGATCTTTATATCGCTCACGCAGTTCAACTAAACGCTTACCATACTCGAGTGCCGCCACAGGATCATGAATAGAGCATGGACCAATCACCACTAATAGCCTGTCATCTTTCTTGGCTAAAATGTTATGAATATTTTCACGGGCATTAAACACGGTAGCCGATGCGTTCTCAGTTGCAGGAAATCGCTCTAAGATAGCAATTGGAGGCAACAACTCTTTAATCTTATTAATTCGAACATCATCATTTTGGTAATACATGGTAATACTTAGCTCCGTCTAGCCTATGAATACAGATCTCTCAATTGTGATACTGCATTCAATTTATCCAGTAAAAACCCAGATTGCAATCAAGTTATTATTATTTCATATGATTATTTTTAATTTATTGTTTAAAAAGAAAATAACTGATAAGAAAATCTATAGCAGTGATAACAAAATGACCTTAATAACCAAAAAAAACTGCCGATAATTATCGACAGCTTGTATTTTTCAGCTTAAGTAGAGCTGTGGGACATAAACAGGATCCCGAGCTATGTCATCTCGGCCGCAAAACCAAGTAAAATACCAGGCCGATAAAAGCAGATATATTATGGTATTGCTGACCTAAAGATGAGGGCAATACTGCCGTCTAATATTTATGAGGTAATCACGCTAATGGCTTCTCATGGCATGTAACTTAGCTTGATAGCGGCGTTTATTATGCTCGTCGGTCGTTAGCTTGAGCGCTTTCTTTAAACTCTGCTCAGCACGCCTTTCATCCCCGGTAACCCAATAAGTACGCGATAGGCCAAAATAGAATTCATGTCGATAGTCGGCTTTAGCAATCGCTCTTTTATACCAGGTGAGTGCATCTTGGTATTCTTTATCGAAGTAAGCTTGCTGTGCCATACCATAGTAGTAATAAGGATTTCGAATGCGCGCCAGTTCCATCACCTTATGGACATCGGCCCACTCACCTAACCTCTCTTGTGCCGATAACATGATGGCGTAGTTATTAAGGGCATTCATTTCTTCAGGCTCAACACTCAATACGTATTTATACAAAGCCTCTGCTTGCTGATCTAATCCTTTATAACGATAGAGAACGGCTAAGGTATTTAGCGCAGGTAAGAACAATTCATCTTGCTCCAGAGCAAGCTTTAACAACCCATAGGCGCGATCATAATTCCCTTCTACTAGCGCTTCAGCCGCAATATTGTTATAGAACATAGAGACTACGGTCGCTTTGCTCACTCTGCTTTTTTGATAGCCCTGCATGGCCCGCTCGGGCAAAAAATCAATTTGAATCGATTGCGTAGAAATATTAAAGACATTGCCTTTATCTTGAGGAAGAAGTTTAAGGTTGATATGACCATTCACAAGATAGAAGCCCCCCTGCCTATCCCATACGGGTGGAATATCAATCTCTTGAAACTCCACCTTAACACCTAACTCCTTTGCCAAAGCCGCCGTTAATACCACTAACGACAAACAATTCCCCTCTCTATCATCAAAGGTATCTCTCGCGCTACGAGTGACGTTATCGGCATAGCTAAAGCCCCCATCAGCCGCATTGATATAATTGGCTAACCACTCATGTAGCATAATCTTAGACTGATGTTGGTAGCCCTTAGAGCGATTCACCTCCCTTCGAAGAGAGTTTAACGCGTCCTCAGGCAGGTCAAAGAGCGTGTCGGCATCAGGCAGAGCTTGAGGAGGGCTGAAGTACTCATCATAAAAATAAACAGATAAGTTGTCAGACGTTTGGACGCTCTGAGTTGCGCAGCCGCTCACTAGCAGCATACATAGAATGAGTAGCAGAATTAATAGAAGAATAGACCGTTTCATCACATACTCTACGCAAAGATTCTCTGCATTAAGCATATGCCATGAAAATACAACTAGAGTGTAAATGCGTTACAAAACGTAAACCCAGTGAGGCGTTCCCTAGCTAAGCTTAATCGACCTGAGACGAAGGAGCCGCGACATTTGGGGGATCGATTTGAATGAATAGCTCTTTATTCTGGTAGGGAAAGGGGCGGTAATATAAGCCTTGGCAGGAGAAGTGATGATAAGGCATGACCACAGGCACACAACCTAAGGGCAAAGCCTGTAAGATTTGAAGTTGCTGCTGAAAACGTAACGCCTCACGCCATGCATGTTGCCTTTGCACCTCATTTCGCACCGCAAAGGCATCGAAGGGTTCACTGGACTTACGCACAACTACTTGCCCAGCATTCACACTTGTTGTTAGCGTTGCAAGTGTTATTAGTCCTGCGAGCAGTAGACAACTCAGAAAATTGAACGCTTTCATAGATGAACCATTAATGAGCAATATTGCATCTACTTTAGCTTAAATTTCTTGTGTATTAAACACGAAAAGATAGAGTCAAAAATTCCGATAAACATGCGATAACTTCGAAATATAACAATGAACCACAAAGGACACGAAGAAAAGCAATATCGAGTTTTTCTTTTCTTCATGTCCAAATTAGTTGCTCACTACAGTGTCGCAAACGAAGTGAGCGCTTCGTGGTTGATATCTTTTAAAGCTGACTGACTAGCTGCCACTCTTAACCGAGACAAACTCAGGATATGCGTCGATACCACAATCAGATGCATCCATGCCGTTATACTCTTCTTCCTCGGTAACACGGATCCCCATGGTCAGCTTAAGTGCCATCCATACCGCTCCCGAAGCAAAGAACACCCAAGCGAAAATCACAGCTGCGCCATATAACTGAGTTAAAAACGAAGCCTCACTATTCGATACAGGCACCAAGATTAAGCCTAATAAACCCGCAACACCATGAACTGAGATTGCCCCAACAGGATCATCAATCTTAATTCTATCGAAGGCCACAATCGAGAACACCACTAAACCGCCTGCAGCAATACCAATGACACCCGCCATAGCCAGTGACGGAGACAAGGGATCGGCGGTAATTGCCACTAAGCCTGCCAATGCGCCATTTAAAATCATGGTCAAATCAGCCTTGCCCCAAATGAGTCGACATACAATTAATGCTGAAATAGCACCAAAAGCCGCAGCCGAATTGGTATTAACAAAAATCTTAGCTACCGCACTGGCATTTTCTGCGTCAGACAACAGCAGTTGAGAGCCACCGTTAAAACCAAACCAGCCCATCCATAAAATAAACATACCTAAGGTTGCCATGGGCAAATTAGAACCAGGAATAGGGTTGATTTGGCCGTTAGCACCGTATTTACCTTTACGTGCACCTAGCAGTAACACCCCTGAAATCGCTGCAGCCGCGCCAGCCATATGCACGATACCACTACCAGCGAAGTCGACAAAACCGGCGGTCGACAAGAAACCACCGCCCCATGTCCAGTAGCCTTCAACCGGATAGATCACCGCCGTCATAAAGACTGAAAAAATTAAGAAAGCCCACAGCTTCATACGCTCAGCCACGGCACCCGATACGATAGACATAGCTGTAGCAACAAATACCACCTGAAAGAAGAAATCTGATTCTAGTGCATGGTCGGCACCTGCTGACTGAGTACCAATCAAGGAACCAAATGAGGGTAACCATCCCCCCTCGCCATTATCAACATACATGATGTTATAGCCAACAATCAGGTACATAACACAAGCAATCGAATACAAACAAACATTTTTAGTTAAGATCTCAGTGGTATTCTTCGAGCGCACTAAACCCGCCTCAAGCATGGCAAACCCCGCCGCCATCCACATCACTAATGCACCTGAAATCAAAAAGTAAAACGTATCTAGGGCAAAGCGTAACTCAGTTACCGTCAATCCCAATTTGGTTAAATCATCCATTCGCTTATCCCCTTAAAGTGCTTCGTTATCATGTTCGCCAGTTCTGATCCGGATTGCTTGCTCTAGATCTGTCACAAAAATCTTACCGTCACCTATCTTTCCGGTCCGAGCCGCACCAGTAATAGCCTCGAGTAACATCTCTAACCTGTCAGCCTTAATCGCAATCTCAAGCTTTACCTTAGGTAAGAAATCCACTTGATACTCGGCGCCGCGATATAGCTCGGTGTGACCCTTTTGACGCCCAAAACCCTTCACCTCAGTGACCGTCATGCCTTCAATACCGACACCCGCCACCGCCTCACGCACATCGTCTAATTTAAATGGCTTAATGATCGCACTAACCAATTTCATGACTCTCTCCAATTCCTTTTTCGATTTGTGTAAACACAATTCAAGCATTAGGCCAAAACATCTAAACCAATAAATTCAGATAGATAGGGAAACCGCAAAACAAAATACCGCATATAAATGCACCAACAAGGTGCAACTATTCAGTGTGTGCACAAAGATCACGCAGTGCCAACTTAGACTTATTTCTAATTGGCTGGCTCAGAGAGATCCGCTTTACTGGCACACTCTCCCTCTTATAAATTTAAAGAAGGCAAAGATGCTAAAACCAGAAGAGTGCGTATTGGTTGTGGTAGATGTTCAGGGGCAGTTAGCGCGGATAATGCACCAGAGTGAGCAACTGCATCAAAAGCTAGCGCAGCTGATTAAGGGCGGGCAATTATTTGAAATCCCAATCCTTTGGCTGGAACAGATCCCCGATAAACTCGGCGTAACCAGTGAAGAATTAGCCCTTGAACTAAATAAGACCACATCGCCCATCGCCAAGGAGCACTTCAGTGGATGGCAGGCTAATGAGTTTCAAACAAGACTCACAGACCTAACTCAGAAACATATTATCCTTGCCGGGATTGAAACCCACATCTGCGTCTACCAGACCTGTAGAGATCTATTAGATAACGGCTATTATGTACACCTTGTGGTCGATGCCGTCTCCTCGCGGGAAGAGGCCAATAAAACCAGCGGTATTGAAATGATGCTGGCAAGCGGCGCAGTACAGACCAATGTGGAGTCACTGCTGTTTGAGCTACAGCATCAAGCGATGGGGCAGCGGTTTAAAGGCCTGCTAAAGTTAATCAAATAAACAGACTGATCCGATAAACAAGAGTCGCTCTGCTCTTTAGAGATTTGTTATTAAAGCTAAGGCTATTAAACCTGAATATCGGGTTATTTAAACTAGGTTAAAGCCAATAATAAAAAGCCCTCAAATGAGGGCTTTTAATATTTAAACACTATGCAGTGTAAGACTTACTTGTAAGTGGCTTCACGCTTTTCAGCTTCAGCATCCCACTTAGGTAAAATAGTCTTCTTGAACTCAGCTTTATCAGCGTTCATCTTCTTCATATCCATACCTAGAGCCGCTTGTGCTTTAGCCTTAGTAGAGATATCTGGAAGCGCGATAGGCTGCTTAACACCTTTCTTAGCAAGAAGTTGAGCTAGTTTAACACGAGCATCAGCAGCTTTATTTAACGCAGTACCTAGTACACGTAAGGCTTCATCTGGAGCGTGAGATGCAACACCGTGAGAAGCGATTGCATAATCCCAGCGCCATTGGCCATGACGGATATCCAATAAGATTGGTGCCATTTCAGCTTCAGTCGCACCCGCTTCCCAAGCAGCGCCTGCTTCGAAGTGAGCCTTAACTAGCTGATCTTCAGCTTGAAGTTGGATCTGCTTAACCTTAGCTTTACGCTCTTTATCAAGGTTAACCATGAACTCTTTGCTTTGCTCATGACAAGTACCACAAGTTTCTTCGAAACGATCGAATGGGTTACCCACTTTATGATCGGTGAACTTACGGCCTTCGGCATTCTTAACTTTAGGCATGTGACAGTCAGTACAACTTACATCGTTCTTACCGTGCATACCTAGCTGCCAAGTTTCATAACCTGGGTGCTGTGCTTTTAGCATTGGCGTCTTAGAAACGGCGTGAGTCCAATCTGCGAAGTCGATAGCATCATAGTATGCTTCCATATCTTCAACAGTTGTGCCCTTGTCCCATGGGAACTTAACGAAGCCTTTCTTATCAGCTGTCTTTTCGAAGTAGTATTCTACGTGACACTGACCACAAACCATTGACTGCTTGTCTTTACGAGAAGCTTTATCGAATGGTGTGCCAATTGCTTCCATACCACGCTCTGCAAATGGACGAGATAGGCGTAGTTTAGACTTACCTTTTTCGTGACAGTCTGAACAACCAATAGAGTTAACAACTTCAGGTCCGCCTTTAGCCCACTTACCCTTGAAGTAACCGTCTTCACCTTGCTCTTCAATCAGGCGTGGTACGTCTGGACTCTTACAAGACCAACATGCCATTGGCATTGGGCCGTCTTCAGCCGTTTTTGGTGCACCAGTACGTAGCGTATTACGCAGATCCGTTACCGCATAAATATGGCCACGCGCCTTGTTATAGTCTTTAGCAAAACCATAACCCGCCCAAAGAATAACTAGATTTGGATCTTGCTCAAGCGCATCAATAATCTCTACACTTTCAGAAGTTTCATGCCAGCTGTTATATTGCTTAGAGAACTTATCCTTATAAACTTCGTTACGAGGCTCTGTTTTATCACTTGCGATTGCGCTACCAGCCATTAAACTTGCAGCTACGATTGCACTGAGTGCAAAAGACTTTTTAGTTAATGTTTTCACCATCTCATCTCCATGTTACTTTTTATATTCTTTTGTATAGTCCCACCTATTACAAGGTTGAATCTAATCACTTGCGCTTAACAAAGACATACCCCCTATGAGGTATCCGATGTAAACCTTGCGGTAGATCAACTTGTGAACGTGTTGTTGGTCACACTTTTGCGTATTTGTTAATGTAATCAAGTATCCACTAATGTTAAACGACTATAAATTATCGGCTTATGTACTCCAATAAAGAGATTTTCAAATGAAAAAAGGCAGACTCACTTCGGCGATTTGGGGCTTCATGCTCACACTCATTTTATTGTCGAGTGCCCTAGCTATTTTCGCCATCATCAACTTGTCTTATAGCCTAGGAGATGCCAGAGCCATTAACGCTTCAGGTTCACTGCGCATGCAAAGTTACCGCCTCATGTTTTATACAAACTCAGGCAGTGAAGGTGCCAGCGAAAAAATTCAAGAATTCGAGAACACCCTACATTCTCAGGCACTTAAGCAATCAATGGGCTGGTATACACCACTGGATTTAAAAGAGAAATATTTGAGCGTTATCGACAAGTGGCAGGTGATGCGCTACTACATAGAGACTGAAAACTCTCGATTATATGCCGCCGCGCTAAAAGACTTTGTCGATACAATCGATCTTTTCGTGCTCGAAACTGAGCAATATGCCGCCCTAAAGTTAAGGTTTTTAGCCGTGAGTCAAATAACAGGATTAGCGTTAATGCTGTTAATTGCCTTCTTTACCGTAAGACTCGCAAAACGCAAGGTTGTTAAACCATTGCAACAATTGATGCAGGCTGCAGATACAATTTCACAAGGTAACTTTAATGTAGAGATGCCTAAAACAGAGTACCTAGAATTAAGTGCATTAAGCAGTGCATTAGACTCGACAGTGAAAAAGCTGGCAGGTGTTTATCAAGGACTAGAGGAACAGGTACAGGAAAAAACCATCGCTCTGACCCGCGCTAACAACGAATTGACCTTACTCTACGATAGCCTAGTGATGTTGCATTCCAGCAAGCTAGACTCTAATAGCTTGAGCCAAGCGCTCAACCAACTTCAGACCCACGAGAGTGAGGCCCACTTACGCCTCGTCATGGTTCAAGATGGTGAGGTCGTCGACATCATCACCACTGACAACGACGGTGATTGGCCGCACAATAGCGAAAGCACCCATCAGTTCCCATTACAATTTGAAGAGAACAACCTAGGGTACTTAGAAGTGCTCTCCTCCAAGGCCTTCTCTTTCCCACTGTTTAATAACTTTGCCATCATGCTCGCCCGCTCTATGGTGATTTATAACGCAGGTGAGCAGCGTCAGCAACTCGCCCTTATGGAGGAACGTGGCGTAATTGCCAGAGAGTTACATGACTCTTTGGGACAATTGCTATCTTTCCTAAAAATCCAAGTCAATCTACTCTCTAAAGAGCTAGATAAGACCTCTAAGAGTGAAACCGCAGCGCAGCAGCTACAAGAAATTAATGAAGGAGTGAATACCGCCTATGTTCAGCTCAGAGAGCTACTATCCACTTTCAGGCTCACCATCAAAGACCCGAACCTAGGCCATGCAATAGAGGCCATGATAGAGCAGCTACGCAGTCAATCTGATGCAGTTATCAGCTTGGACTACAAATTACCTGCGCAGTTATTGGGCCCGCATCAACATATTCATATTTTACAGCTCACTCGTGAAGCGACCTTAAACGCCATAAAACATGCCAATGCCAAACATATCCATATTAGCTGCCAGAAGGTATCGAAGGAAAAAGTGGTGTTCAGTATCAGTGATGACGGTGTTGGCATTGAGGAGTTAAAAGAGAGGGACCAACATTTTGGTCTAGGAATTATGCATGAACGCGCCAGCCGCCTCTCGGGTGTGGTAGAATTTAGCCAGAATAAAAAAGGAGGGGCTACTGTGACCCTTACCTTCCCCCCTCAACAGGAGCCAAGCGAATAGAATTCAACTTCTATGCTGCTGATTTTTGAGGGCGATTAATGGATTTTAGCGTTATTACTTTGACGAATATACCTCAGCAGGAGGCCTTAAAATGGGAAAGCCCTACTCAGTTCTAGTTATTGATGATCACCCACTGCTACGTCGTGGGATCTGTCAGCTTGTTACCTCTGACTCTGATTTCACCTTATTTGGAGAAGCAGGCAGTGGTTTAGATGCGCTATCAGCAGTGAGTGATGACGAACCTGATATCGTATTGCTCGATCTCAACATGAAGGGAATGACAGGTCTAGATACCCTTAATGCGCTCAGGCAAGAAGGTGTCACTTCTCGTATCGTGATTTTAACGGTATCGGATGCTAAACAAGACGTGATCCGCTTAGTTCGAGCCGGTGCCGATGGCTACCTGCTTAAAGATACTGAGCCAGATCTACTGCTTGAGATGCTCAAAAATGCCATGTTAGGCCACAGAGTGATCAGCGATACCGTGCAAGAGTATTTGTCAGAGCTCAATAGCTCGGTTAACGAGCAAGAGTGGCTTGAAAACCTCACCCCAAGAGAGCTCGAAATTCTGCAGCATCTTGCCGAAGGTCAGAGTAATCGTATCGTTGCTGAACAACTACACATTAGTGAAGGCACGGTAAAAGTGCATGTAAAAAACTTGCTGCGTAAAGCGAATGCAAAGTCACGCACTGAAATGGCGGTACGCTATCTAAATCAGTAAGACTGATAGCAAACCGGCTCTAAAAAGATAGCCAGTCAGATCAAAAAAGCAGCCACTCGGCTGCTTTTTGGTATTTATTTGTCTACAAATAAATCTGAGGATCGGCAATCAATTTTCGTCTAAGAAACGACGCCAACTCACTATCACTTCATAAAAGTCTTCTAATCCACAAAAGGCTTCCGACTCACCATCATAAAATGACATGGATTCATCCAATTCTTGATCATCATTATCTTCGATGTCATTGGCAAAGACTCTGGCTTGCTCACTATCCAATTCAAGCGATAACGCTTTGCCCACCAAACGCCACTCATTACCTTGGCCATTTTGTAATCGCGCAATTTGCTGACAGATCTCGACATAAAGGTCGCTATTGTCGGCAAGCTCTTCTGACAACCAAAAGCCTAATGCCTCATGATCCATACTGAAGCGGGCAAATACAGTGTCGGTAATCGTGTTACGTAAAAACTCGTATTCCATAATTGGACTCAAAAATTAAATATCTCTTCTAAAAGTCATTTTAACCCAATAACTCTATGCTTGCGCCGATTCACGCAAGATAAAATGACACAAGTATTCGCTAAGGTTAAAAACAGAGCTGAAGATAGGAATTTTTAGCCATAAGAAAGACCGAGAAAAACAGTACAAACAGAAATTGTTAGTCAGAAGACAAGTTGATGGATAAAAGCCAACAAAAAGGACGCTAAATGCGTCCTTTTTTAATGCTATCAATTTTCGTCGCTATCATCACTCAATCGAAAGATCGAGCATGAGTCATGAACATCAATTAGTGTGCGTGAGCCGCATCGGCTTCAGCAACAGGAGCATCTGCCTTTTGAATATCCAACAGCTCGACTTCAAATACTAGTGTCGAATTTGCTGGGATAGTGCCAGTGTCACGGTCGCCGTAAGCCAAGTCAGCAGGAATAACAAACTTGTACTTAGAACCAACAGACATCAACTGAACACCTTCAGTCCAACCTGGAATAACACGGTTTAATGGGAAAGTTGCAGGCTCGCCACGTGCAACTGAGCTATCAAACTCAGTACCATCAGTTAGTGTACCAACGTAATGAACTTTAACAGTGTCTGCAGCCACAGGCTTTTCACCTGTACCTTCGGTAATCACTTCATACTGTAGGCCTGAATCTGTTGTTACAACGCCTTCTTTCGCCTTGTTAGTTTCTAGGAAAGCCTTGCTTTCAGCTAGGCTCTTTTCAGCTAAAGCTGCAGCCTGTGCTTGGCGCTTCTCGTTTAGCTTCTCATCAAGGCTTTGCAAAATCGTTTGCATCTCTTCTTGTGTCAGTTTTAGCTCGCTGTTTAGACCTTCGCTGAAACCTGTCACGATCAAGCTTCTGTCCACTTTAAGACCTAGCTCTTCTTGCTCTTTAATATGGCCAGCCATGTAAGTACCGATTGATGCACCCACGCTGTAAGCTTCTTTTTGTGCTTCAGTTTTTAATTCTACAGGGGCATCGACAGCAACAGCTTGCTCTTGGTTACACGCCGTTAGACCGACTACGGCCAAAGCCACTAGTGAATATTTATAAATCGATTTCATTAAAGCTTCCTCAGCATTTACACGTGGTTAAACTAACCTTTATTTTTATTTAGGCGAACCACTTTATACTAGTTAAATTGGTTATTCCAATCAGATTGGTTAAAAGCGATTCGTCTAGTAATAACCAATCTTCTTCAATTGGATATGGAGCGATTCTCTAAACTTGTCTCGCCAAATATAGCGCTTTCTCGCTGTTAACTTAGCAGTGATTATCTTAATCGTCACCTTAAAGACAGCAAAAATCGGAGCGAGTTCATTCTCAACATCACTCAGTAAGCGCAATTGTCAGCTTTCATTCAGGTTCCTGATTCATACCAATCAGTATTAAGCTTTATTGCCTGCATTGTTTTAGAAAGCAAGTTTCCCTATAGATAGGCAGGCGTTGTATACTCTGCATAACCATAACATCTCTGATGCCTCTTAAAATCAGTCGCAGAGAAAGTGAAATCCCCTATCCATCAGAGGTTAATTTGGATAATTTAGAAAATCGAGTCGAAGAGCTAGAAATGAAAATTGCCTTTCAAGACGGCACCATTGAAGAGCTCAATACACAGGTAATTAAACTCAATAACTTGCTTGCGTCACAGCAGGAGCAACTACGACTCCTTCTTAGCAAGTTACAAGCCGTTGAACCTAGCAATATGGCAAGCCAGTCAGAAGAAACACCTCCTCCCCATTATTAATGGTTCAAGCCACTTAAGATGAGTAGATTTAACCGAGTAAAAAGAGTACAACATAGCCTGTACTTTTTAAGCATCGGATTACGATATTCATCTTATGTTCAGCTTAGGTACGCTATAAAAGCCTTGATATCGTACTGAAATATTGTATGTTTTTATTATGATTACTTTAATCATTTATAATTGAATAGAGTCGCCCAACAGCTCCAATGTTGTTCAGAGTTCATTAGCCAGACAAAGTCAGCTTTAAGGAAGACAATGCTACTAATGCAAATCAATGAGATCCTAAAATGAGAAGCTTACTACTGCTAGCGACTATGATGCTAAGCCTTAGTGGCTGCGCGTTTAACAGTATTTTTATTAATTACCCTTCTCAAATAGCTCCCGTTAAAGCTCAGCTAAATTCACCCACCCCACAAAATGCCGCACAGATTGTTGAGTCAAAAATTGATGGGGCCGATGGTTTACTCTATGCCCAAGAAGCCGGACGAAGCGCACAGATAGCCGGTAACTTCGATGCCAGTAAACAATATTACCAGCAAGCCGTATCTGCCTACCTCGCATTCGATGACAAGGCCAAGCTCAGCCTAAGCGACGCGGGAGCGACTGCCAGTAGCCTTTTCGTCAACGATAATGTTATTCCCTATCGCGGCCCAGGTTATGAGCGCATCATGCTGCACCAATATCAGGCGCTAAACTACCTGTTTGCTGGCGATCCCCAGGGTGCACTAGTCGAAGTGCGCCGCAGCAATGAGCTACAAAGCCAAGAGCAGGCCCGCTACCAAAAGTCCAACAAGTCGGTACAAGCCATGGCAAACGGCACCATAGACGCCGAGATGAATAAGCTCAGTAAGGCTGCAGGCACAACCACCAGCTCCTTTTTGAACGCCTATAGCTATTACACAACAGGCATGCTGCATGAGATACTAGGAGAGCCTAACGATGCCTTCATCGACTATCGAAAGGCGGCGCAGATCACCCCTAATAACCCCTACCTGCAGAAAGATCTAGTCAGACTCGCCAAGCAACTCTCTATGCCGCAGTACGATGAATTTAAGCGACGTTGGGGGGATGCAGTATTGCCGAACAAAGGGGATGGCCAGATCATCGTGATGCTTGAGCGTGGCTTCGTACCGGAGAAACAGAGTTTCACCGTGCCTTTTACCATTCACGGTAATTGGCAGACGGCGTCGTTAGCCACCTACTACCCTAATAGGCAGCCCGTCAGGCAGGGGCAAATTCAAGGCTTAGGTACAGTGCTAAAAACTGCCCCCTTAGCCAATATCGATGCCTTAGCCATTACCGCTCTCAAAGAGGAGCTTCCCGCAGCGCTCGTTAGGCAAGCCGCACGGATCTATGCAAAATCTGAGATGGCTCGAAGCGTCGAGAGTGAAACCAAGAAACGCAACAATGACATCGATTACGCCTCTATCGCCATGCAGATTTTTAACGTCGTCAGCGAACAAGCCGATAGACGCAGCTGGTTAACCTTGCCTGAGCAGGCACAACTCGCCCGCACCTATATAAAACCAGGTCGTTATTCACTCATGCTAGACAACAATCCAGCCGACCCCATTGAAGTCAAAAGTGGACGTACAACCTTAGTCTGGGTAATTGACACTGGTAATTACACCCGTTTTTATTCAATAATCATTTAGCTATCACTTGTATGGAACTTACTATGAAACAATTTAAAGTCATTTTTATTCTTGCAGCAGTTATCGGTTTATCTGCCTGCCAATCAAAAGTTGAATACGGTGATGCCACAGAAGTGGAAACCGTTAACGAGAACTTCGGCTCAACCGATCTTCAAGCGATTGCCGCTAAGATGGTCGACAGCATGCTGACCTTCCCACCAGTGGTGGCGATGACTGCCAACGATCGCCCAATCATCTTCGTCGATAAGATCAAGAACAAAACCTCTGAGCATATCGATACTGAATCGGTTACCGACTCAATCAGCAACAAGCTACTACGTTCGGGTAAATTCCGCTTTATCGATATGACAAAAGTGGACTCAGTGCGTAAGCAGTTAGACTACCAAAACAACTCTGGCATGGTTGATCCATCAACTGCGATAAACTTCGGTCGTCAAATTGGTGCCCAGTTCATGCTATACGGCAACCTATCTAGCATCGTTAAGCAAGATGGCAGCACTAAAGACGTTTACTACAAGATGACCATGCGTTTAATGGACCTAGAAACAGGCCTAATCGAATGGTCTGACGAGAAAGAGATCCGCAAGGTTAAGTCTAAGTCATTCTTAGGCCTATAATTATGTAACGGATTTACCCTCCAATAAAAAAGCCAGCGAGATGCTGGCTTTTTTATTGGCTAAAATTGAGCATTTTAATGCTTCTTCAGCAACTGGAAATAAGGTAACTTATGGCCTTTCTGCTCGTGAGCCAAGGCTATTTAAAAGGCAGACAAAAGTTTAGAAAATAATAAGGGCTAAAGTCCATTAAGTTTAATATTAAGGATGCTGTTTTGAAGTTGCCGTTTATAGGCTTTACCGCCGCTCTGTTTTGCTCTTTGATTACCTCAAATGCTAGCGGTAACCCAGTTAATATAGAGCGTGATGCCACTCCCTATATTAGCCAGCAAGTGGCCGCTGCACGTTCGGAGCGAATTTCAAATCTGCATTATGATCTCGACTTTACCTTAACCGAGCAGCAACGCTTTAATGCCATAAATAAGGTCAGCTTTGAGCTCAGTGATACCGAATATCCACTCACTTTAGACCTCAACCAAGCGACCATAAACAGCTTCATCATCAACGGCAAAAAACTCTACCCAAACTACAACAATAGCTACATTACGCTTAACCCTCGTTTACTCAACAGTGGCAGTAATACGATTGAAGTCGCATTTACTCGTGACTACAGCAACAATGGTGAGGGGCTACATCGCTTTGTCGATCCCGTCGATGACAAGGTCTACCTGTACTCTCATTTTGAGCCCGCGGCTGCGCAGCAGATGTTTGCCGTGTTCGATCAGCCCGATCTTAAGGCGACTTACACACTATCGGTAACGGCACCAAAAGAGTGGACAGTGATCAGCGCCATGAGGGAGACCTCGGTTAGCGCTCAAGGCGAGCAGCGCCGTTGGATATTTCCTCAGTCACCTAAGCTCAGCCCCTATAATTTCTCGATGCACGCTGGCCCTTACTATGAGTGGCAAGATAGCTCAGGTAAGTATCCATTACGTTTATTTGCGAGGCAGTCCGTTGCAAAGCAGGTCAATGAGCAAGACTGGTTTAACTACACTCAACAGGGTTTAACCTTCTTCGACAGCTACTTTGGGATCCCTTATCCATTTAACAAGTACGATCAAGTCTTAGTGCCTGACTTTCTCTATGGTGCGATGGAGAACGCCGCTGCAGTCACCTTTAGCGAGAGTCGTTTTTTATCAAATAGCAAGATGACGACTACTGAGAAGCAACGTCTAGCCAGTGTCATCATGCATGAGATGGCGCACCAATGGTTTGGCAATCTCATTACCATGAAGTGGTGGAACGGCCTATGGCTAAACGAGAGCTTCGCTTCATTTATGGGAACTATGGCCACCAGCCAGATAGAAGAGTTTGGCCATGCTTGGCGCAGTTTTTACGCCAAGAACAAACAAGCTGCTTATCAACAGGATAGTTTAGCCAGTACTCACCCTATCGAGGTCCCCGTCACCAGCAGTCAAAACGCCTTTGATAATATCGACGCCATCACCTACTCCAAGGGCGCATCAACACTGAAACAGCTGAACCACCTTATTGGCGAGAAAACATTTCAACAAGGGGTGCACAACTACCTGACTCAGTACAGTTATCAAAACGCTGAGCTAAAAGACTTTATTACCAGCCTAGAGCAGGCCGCGAAACGGGACTTAGGCCAATGGAGCCAAGACTGGCTATACCATGCCGGTGTCAACACCCTGCAGGCCGAATTTAGTTGCAGCAATGGCAGGATCAGCAGCTTTAATCTCAAGCAAACCGCTCCAAGTAGTGCCTTGCCAACTCTTAGAGAGCAAAAAGTACTCTTAGGCCTATTTACCCAAGGTCGAAACCGTTTGCACCATAATATCAGCGTTCCCGTTATCTATAGCGGCGAAAAGACAGAAGTTAAGCAAGTTATCGGCCTTCACTGCCCCGCACTCGTCTATCCTAACTATCAAGACTGGGGCTTTGTTAAAGTCAGTTTAGACTCGACCTCTTTTAAGACTGCCCGAGCTAATCTATCCTCGGTTGAAGATCCGCTACTGCGTTCCATGTTGTGGCAAAGCCTGTGGGACGGCGTTGAAAATGGCAATTTATCGTTAAATGATTACATAGGCACAGTGCTCATCAATTTACCCGGAGAGCGAGATCTCACCATCTTAGATCAGGTTTTAACCAGTCTATCGAGCGCTCGGATTTACTTAGACAAAATGGATCCGAGTAATCAACGCTATGCCAAACAAGCGATAAGAGCAATTGAACAGATGAGCCTTAGAAAGGTGATGGTCAACAAAGGTAACCGTGATATTCAGCGTCGCTGGTTGGCGATTTATATTGAGTTTGGCCGCAGCAGCGATGCCTTAGATCATATGGATGCCCTACTCAAACAAACGGCTAGCATTAAAGGGATTGAGCTGGACCAAGATCTACGCTGGCAGATGGTAATTCACCTTAACCGCTTTGATCACCGCAATGGTCGCTACTGGCTCAATAAAGAGCGCGCGGCAGATAACTCTGATAGCGGACAAAAATCGGCATTAGCCGCACAGGTCGTTCGCCCCCAAGCCGCTAAGAAACGCCAGTGGTTAAATCGAATTCAGCAACCCACAAATCTACCTTTTGCCAAGATGCGCACCGTGATGGAAAACCTGTATCCAAGCGAGCAGAAGTTACTGAGCGCCGCAACGGCTGAACAGCGACTCGATACGCTAGCACAGATAGGAAAAACACATGATCCCGTCTTTATGCGCAGCTATAACAAGACATTGATCCCAACAGAGTGCAGCTATGCTAATACCAGTCGATTACAACGTCTGATTGATTCGAGTGAAGCAGCCCAGACTAGGGCATCATTAGCAGAGACATTACCAGAAACCATACTGTCAGATGCCAGCCTACGCGCCCTTAAAGAGGCTGTGCAACACGAGCAGAAGTGTTTATTAATAAAGTCGAAAATGAAGCATTAGTACGGGTTCGAAGGTTTAAGAGAAGGTACTAGGTCCTAGGAAAAACAAAAGCAAAAGCATCGTGATGTCCACTTGTTTGCTTTAACCTCGCCACTGCTTTTCCTAGGACCTTGTTTTAATGTAGGTCGGCATTTATGCCGTCGCTTTTACAAAAAAGCAGGAACATCCATTGTAAATAGGTAAAGCTTGATGGGCTAAAGCCCAACCTACACCGGATTACAAAGCCAAAAACATAAAAGCTGAATGTAATCCCATGACCTTCTAGCTGGACCAAGTCCGCTTTAGCCGCGAAGCGCCCTCGCAGCGAGTTTACCAGTGCTCTAGAGCCTATGAAAAACAACAAGTGAAGAGCTTAGGTCCTAGGTCCTAAAACTTTGCTCTCCCTAGAACCTTCTTTCCCTAGAACCTGCTTGTCTGCTTTTGCCGCTATAATTTAGTAGCTGTTTACTCATCAAGGAGCGACATATGGGACCCTTCACGGTTGCCGCATTGGCTATCATAGGCGTGTTTGTAATCGCCGCTTTTAAGGAATACAACAAACATAAAGGTCGAGTCGAGCTCGATGAATTAGTGAGTATTAACAACGAACTAGAAAAGTTAAGAGAGCGAGTTGGCACGCTGGAGCAGATAGTGACAGACAAGTCTTATCAGCTCAAAGATGAGATCGATAAGCTTTAGGAGCTAAGAAAAGCAGGAGAATAAGGTTCTAGGTTCTAGGCCTTAGAAAAAGCAAAGCATCGTAATGCCCACTTCTCTGCTCCCTGCTTTTCCGAGCTTTTGCGTAAGCGCAGCGTTCCGTAAGTGACGCAGTCATGTTCCCTAGGCCGCAGAGCGGTCGCTGTTACCATCTTTGCTCTTCCTAGACCTGCTTTTCCTCGGACCTTGTTTTTTGGCTTTCGCTGTTCCTAGCAGGGCAAAGCCCGCCCTCGCAGCGAAGCGCCCTAGATCCTAGGTCCTAGGCCCTTCTTTTCAAACAAAAAAGCCACCTCTCGGTGGCTTTTTACTGCTAATTCAAGCGCTATAAACCTTAAACGAACAGGTCTTTAATGTTCTTCAAGTCGCCTTTACCTTCGGCAAGCTCTTCTGCAGACAAACCAGAGACTTCGTGTGGGAACACTAACCACTCATCAGATTCATGAATGAAATAGTCTGGCTTTAATGGGACAGCCGTATTTTGTGGCTTGTAATATGGGCAGGCAATACGCACATCCTTTGGCATATTCAGGCGCATTAGATCGCTTAAGTTTTCCATCAGAGCATGGATACTGCGACCTGAATCAAACACGTCATCGACAATCAGTAGACCATCACCAGCGTTAGCATTTTCTACGATGTAATGTAGGCCATGAACCTTGATCTGCTTACTCTGCTTATTGATGCCGTAGTAAGACGAAGTACGTACTGCAATGTGGTCGGTTTCAACTTTCTTAAAGTCAAAGAACTCTTGAACAGCGATGCCAATTGGAGCGCCGCCACGCCAAATACCCACGATAAACTGTGGACGGAAGCCACTTTCATAAACTTGCGCCGCTAAACGAAATGAATCCTCTAGCAATTCCTGTGCGGTAATAAAGCGTTTCTCTGACATCTGACCGTCCCCATCTTGTTATTAATATCTGAATTAAGTCTAATCGTAATCTCAGCTTTAATTGAAGTTAACTGAACTTGAAATCGATCTTGCTAAAATACCACTCTGACGAGGAGTGATAAAAATAAACAATAGTCCAAAACAGTTAAGCCAATTACGATAAAAAGTAGGTGATGACGTCTATCCCAAGATCGGAAATAGCGCCCAGTAAATCGATAAATCGAATTCACTGTTCAAAGTCTAGGCACCCACCGGATTTTGGTGGCGAATTTTATACTAAAACGCTAATAATTGCTGCAAAAAATCGGAAAACTTACGCCATAATCACTAAAAATAAAGGCAAGCTGGTAAGCTTGCCTTCATCATCAAATTAAAAGTAGCGCCTTGGTTTTATTTGATGCTCTCACTCAAAGACGGTGTACCAACTTTAGTGATCATAGAGAAGTTTCTTTCACTCGCTTCTGTAAAGTCACGAGTATAAATCGTATCAACATAGCGCCAATCTGTGCGCACCTCTTCATGGGAAAAAGTGAGCGTCATTAATCCTCGATTCATCAAGTTGGCATAGGCAAGGTTATCCACTAAATCGATAATCGCAGCCTCGGTTGCGGCTATATCTTTCTCTTCGATACCTAAGTAATACTCAAGGCCAGGAGATGATACCGAACTAGTGGCAAATTCAACTCCCACACAGTCCCCCGCCGCATCTTTTAACTCATTAGCCCATGCGTTATGGGTGTCACCAGCAATCACCACTAGATTTTTTGCCTGTGATTTTGCCGTAGCCAGAATTACCTCTCGCTCATAGGCGTAGCCATCCCAGGCATCGAGGTTATAAGGGATCGAAGGCAACTGCAGCAAAGCCATCGCCTCAGGCGTCAACTTATGTCCGTAGAAAGATAAGTACTTAAGCTCATCTTCGCTCAGCGTTGGATCGCCCGCCGCTTTGCGTGCGGCAAATTGTGCTAGCGCCGCCAACTGACCAAACTCCGGGATCGACAACTGTTGGGTTGCAATCGCTGCCGGTAGCATCATCTGCCCCATCAATACTTGTTGCCCCAATACCTGCCAAGTCGCCGTCGACGTCAGTAGCGCCGTTTGTAGCCAAGCTTGCTGCTCTTGCCCTAGCATGGTTCTGTTGGTATCGGTAATATCCGCCATAAAGCGTGCGCTATCTAACTCACCCGTAGCGCTATCCATATACTCGGCGTAATCCAATGGCTTATCTCGACCAAGAAGTCGAGTATCAAGCATATGTAGGTCAACTAAATCACCAAACTGGAATGAGCGATAGATCTCTTCATGGTTGCCTTCACGCCATGGACGGATAGGCAGCCACTCGAAATACGCCTGTAGTGCCGCTTCTTTTCGAGCATCGAAATCCCCTTCGCCATCGTTGTGATTCTCAGCGCCATTGCGCCAGCTATCGTTAGCGACTTCATGATCATCCCATACTGTGATAAACGGCGTTTTACCATGAAGTTTCTGCAAACTGATATCGCTGCGATACTGGCCATAACGGGTACGATAATCGGCAAGAGTCATCAGCTCACCTTCAGGTAAGACTTCACGCCCTAGTGCTGCGGCGCGCTCGCTGGCGTACTCACCACGTGCATACTCATAGATATAATCACCTAAGTGAATGACCGCATCGAGATCGTCCATTCTTGACGCCATCTCATAGACATTAAAATACCCTGCTGGGAAGTTAGCGCATGACACCACAGCAAACTTAGCGCTATTGATAGCGCCCTGTGGCAAGGTTTTAGTCATTGCAGGTTGCGAGGTTTTATTACCCGTTTTGAAGCGATAAAAATACTGGGTACCGGCCTCAAGGCCTACGGCATCCACCTTAACCGTATAGTCTCTGTCGCTGCTCGTCATGGTTTCACCAGTACTCACTAACTGAGTAAATGCGCCATCGGTTGCCACTTCCCACGACACCTTAATGTCACCATCACTTTTAGGGGTAACACGGGTCCAGAGTATGACGGCATCATGGCTAGGATCGCCACTGGCGAGACCATGGAGAAACTCGGCATAGATGTCATTGTTGTCGTCATCGTCACTACTACAGCCCATCAGGCCGTAGGATACGACTGCAGCGCCAACTCCTTTGGCCGACATTGCCAAAAAGTCTCTTCGAGTAAAAGGTCGTTTCATTGTTATTATTCCTTTAATATTACGTTCTAGTTTTACTTGCGTGGTACGAGGTCTAATCAGTCCGGATACTAAAGCACCACCATGACACGAAAAAGACAAAGATGTAAACCGCTTGTTAAACACAAAGAGGTGAGGTCTAGGGAAGGCTAAGGCAGTAGAAGCCGGGAAAGGCAGGGAAAGCAAAGACGGATAAAGCAAGAAAAGCAAAGCCTAAATACATGCTTTCTTTTGCTCTTATAGCAGGACGAAGTCCGCTCTATCCGCGAAGCGTCCTAGCAGCAAGTTTACGAGAGCTCTAGATTCTAGCAAAAGCAAGCAGCAATGTAGCTTTCCTAGTTCCTGCTTTTCCTAGCACCTTCTTTAAAACCTAGTACCTTGCTTTAACGTTAGCGCCTAATGCGTAAGGTGCAAGTAACCGGCGCGTGGTCGCTACTTTGGCTATCACGCTCAAAGCTTGGATTCACTAAGTGCCGGTCTTCGGTGTGATAGTCACAAACTTCGGCAACGCTATTATCAAAGCTTGGGTCAAAGTCTGCTGAAAGTAATATGTAATCCAGCACATTACCTTGAGCGCCATAGTAATGCGTCGCCGCTCGTGATGCTCGCGCTTTAGCGAGCATTCGCTCTTCTTCCACGGCAATTTCATCAGGGCTTGCATCGCTAGTCTTATCCCCAAACAAGTCCTGTAGCCCTTGCTGAAACAGCTTATAAGCATCAGTTAATGGAAAACTCGCTAACTCGCCCAGCCCCTCTTTTTCAAAACGCAGCTCTCGGTTAGTTAGTGGCGATAACACCGAGCTTGTCAGCTCTTCATTAAAATCACCCATTAGCATCATAGGTTGATTGGTCTCTATGCGTCTTTGCAGCATGGCATGAAATAACAGCGCCGCTTCACTGCCGCGCTGAATACTCGACGCCCACTGGCCAAGACTATTACGCCCTAACAATTCACCGAAATTCACCAAAGGTGTGGCAGAACTTAACCCTTTCTGCTGTGTAAACTTTGGCTGTGGCAATTCATCCAGATGCGGGCGCTTAGATTTAAAGTGCACCACGTAAATATCGCAAAGACCAATTTGCGGCAACTGCACAGTAGCGCGCAGCGGTTTACGGCTAAATGCAAAATCAGGGTTTAAGCCTAGCCCATGAATGTATTCAGGCTCAGCTTCAATCGCCGTCACTTCAGTGAAAGGAAATTTTGAGGCAAGACCGACAACTGGATCGCGGCAAATATAATCGTCAATAACTGTAGGTTCACCCACAGTGACAAAATGCTCATAACCCGCTGCGCGCATTTGCTCAGCTAATGCTGGTGCAGAAAACACCTCTTGCAAGCCAATGATATCAGGCTGATGCTGCGCTAAAAACTCCGCTAACCAAGACTGCTTTTTTTGCCATTGCTCTGCGCTATAGATATTTTCAAAGTCGTAATACGCCAATGGCGGTTCAATGTAATTAAACAGGTTAAAGCTTGCTAGTTTGACCCTGTTTGTTTTGCTACTTGTATTCGCCATTACTACCTTTTCCATATGGATATCTAAGCTAACAATTAAGTTTTAACACTAAAGCTATTCGGTAGCGCCTTTATCACCTTTAAGCTTGATAAATAGCTGCATCAACAATACTGCGACCGCACCAGCTATCACGCCAAAAATCGCGTTCAAAATACTTGGGGTGATAAATGCAACCACGGGCCCGACAAACTCAAATGCCTCAATCCAAGCTGCGGCCGCAGTGATTTTATCGCCAACCCAATGCCAACCATGAGTTAAAATACCTCCGCCGACCATAAACATGGCAATGGTGCCCACAATCGACAGTGTCTTCATTAAATAAGGTGCAGAATTTAATAGCATCATGCCAAAGCGGCGCTTAAATCGAGCCCACAGGGTTTCACCTGGGCGCTGACTTAAATACAGCCCAGCATCATCGATTTTAACTATGCCAGCGACAAGGCCATACACACCAATCGTCATAATGATGGCGATAACACTTAGAGTGAAAAATTGAGTACTCAAGCTCTTGTCGGCCACGATCCCTAAAGTGATGGCGATGATCTCCGCCGATAACACAAAGTCGGTGCGTATCGCCCCTTTGACCTTATTGGCCTCGTACTCTTTAAGATCAAGGATCTCCTCTTCGCTCGCCTGGCTCTCATCGATTTGGTGATGCTTCTTGGCATGGAAACTATGGTAGATTTTTTCAAAACCTTCATAACAGAGGTACAAACCACCGAACATCAGTAGTGGCGTCACCGCCCACGGGATAAAGGCGCTAATCAGCATAGCGGCAGGCACTAAGATGCACTTATTCTTAAATGAGCCTACAGCAACCGCCCACACCACTGGCAGCTCTCTGTCAGCGCTAACACCCGACACCTGCTGCGCGTTTAACGCTAAATCATCGCCCAACACACCCGCCGTTTTGCGGGCGGCGATTTTACTCATTGCGGCGACATCATCTAAAATCGTCGCGATATCATCTAACAAGGTTAATAAGCTAGCCCCAGCCATATCGACTCCTTTATCACTTAATGGCGCTCACGCCGAAAATCCATCTCATCGCTTTCTAACTAGAGTATTCATAATACTCACACTATAGCGGTTATTGTGAATAAGCTAATGACAATAAACTGTTAGCCAAAGCAAAAAATCTGCCATCGCTTGCCCCAAGATACACATGATAGTCCTGACGAGTCACTTTAAAAGCAAAATTCAAGCAACTTTGCTTTGCTAAACGCGTATACTGTCGGCAATATTTTTAACCTTGCCTATAACTTTTATTTTTAACTTCTATCTTAAACAAAGGATTTCATAATGACTCAAGATGAAATGAAAAAAGCTGCCGGTTGGGCTGCACTTCAGTACGTAGAAGAGAACAGCATTGTTGGTGTAGGAACCGGCTCAACGGTTAATCACTTTATTGATGCGCTTGCGACAATGAAGTTCGATATCCAAGGTGCGGTATCAAGCTCTGAAGCATCAACAGAGAAAATGAAAGCGCTAGGTATTCCCGTTTTTGACCTAAACAGCGTAAATGAGCTATCTGTTTATGTTGATGGTGCCGATGAAATCAACAGCCAAATGGACATGATTAAAGGTGGCGGAGCAGCACTGACTCGCGAAAAAATTGTTGCCGCTGTTGCTGAAAAGTTTGTCTGCATCGTAGATAACACCAAGCAAGTAGACATTCTAGGTGAGTTCCCACTGCCAATCGAAGTGATTCCAATGGCACGCTCATACGTGGCGCGCCAAATTGTAAAGCTTGGCGGCGACCCTGTTTACCGCGAAGGTTGTGTTACCGATAACGGCAACATCATCTTAGACGTGTACAACATGAAGATCATGAAGCCAAAAGAGCTAGAAGAGCAGATTGACGGTATTGTTGGTGTCGTGACTAACGGTCTATTCGCTAAGCGTGGCGCAGATGTATTGTTAGTCGGTACTCCAGACGGCGTGAAAACCGTTACCTTCTAATCAGATTAAATAACTCAGTGCACTTGTAAGAGTTTGAACAAGTCCGCTAGAGCTCTAAGCTAAAGCCACTCCATTGAGTGGCTTTTTTGTTTATCGTCACGCAACCCACCATTAAAATAATTCATCTTGATTAGGTTTATTAACAACACTTGATATAGAACAAACCGGATCCCACTCAGCACTGTAGGTTATCTTCTAAAATCAGCGCTTAAGGAAAGAAGATGACGGATAAGCAGATGAACAAGACTCGCAAGGATCTTGCTGTGAAGGATGTTGCTGTGATTGGTGGTGGCATAATTGGGGTCTGCACAGCCTATTATCTACATAAGGCGGGTAAGTCTGTGGTGGTTATCGACAAGGATGAGATAGGCAAAGCCTGCTCCTTTGGCAACGCGGGTTATATTACCCCGAGTCACTTCATTCCACTGGCCGCCCCGGGTATGATCCAAAAAGGCCTTAAATGGATGCTCAATCCACAAAGCCCCTTCTACGTGCGCCCAAGTCTTAATATCGACTTCTTAAAGTGGCTATTATCTTTTGCTAGAAAGTGTACGCCGCAGCACACCCTAGAAAATCAGCAAGCCATTTTAGATATCAACCTTAAATCCCTTGAGCTATATCAATTGCTGCACCAACAAGCGGAGCTTAATTTTGAGTTCCATCAAAACGGGCTTTTGATGCTGTGTAACTCAGAGCAAGGCTTAAACGATGAAGCCAAAACCGTGGCCGCAGCCAACAAACTGGGCCTGCAAGCCAAGATGCTCACTCCCCAAGCCTTGAGAGAACTCGAACCCAATATTCAGTTCGACGTGATAGGCGCAAGTTTCTACCCAGAAGATGCGCATATTGCCCCCTATGAGTTTATCGTGGCGATGAAAAACTACTTAACCGCTCAAGGAGTAGAGTTTAGGGAAGGCGTTGAGGTAACAGGTTTTACTATTGATAAAACTAAAACAAAAATCACCTCAGCAACAACCGCAAGCGACGATATCAAAGCCGAAGACTTTGTTCTCGCCAACGGCGCCTGGTCGCCAAAATTAGCCAAGAAATTAGGACTTAACCTGCCGGTGCAATCGGGAAAAGGGATCTGTATCAGCTTCGACAAGCCTCCCGTTAAAGAGAGCGCCAAGCTCAAGTGTCGTACCCCCTTTATCTTAAGCGAAGCCAAGGTCGCGGTTAGTCCACTAGATAACACCATTCGATTTGGTGGCACCATGGAGCTCGGCGTATTATCGAGTCAGGAGCCAGTTGGCATCAGTCCAAATCGTATCAAAGGGCTTATCAAATCCACAGCCCGCTATCTACCAGACTTAGATACAGCTCAGGTTAAATCTGAAGAGTTTTGGTCTGGCTTTCGCCCCTGTAGCCCAGACGGCCTGCCGATAATCGGCAAAGTTCCTCAGTTAGCGAATCTAACCATAGCCACAGGACACGCCATGATGGGACTAAGTTTAGGCCCAATAACGGGCCAACTGGTAAGTGAGATCATCAATAAACAGAAAACCAGTTTGGATCTGACGCCTTTTTCACCAAGTCGATTTGGCTGAGGGGTAGACTGCGTCTAACCACTAACGTCGTGGCGCTTCGCCCACACCCGAGAGTTAAACAATCAAACTTTGTTTGATAACAACGCCCAGACAGACTTGATATATTTTTAGGCTGAGAGTGGCATTCAACAAAAGTGGTTCCAATTGCCTGCGGCCGGTGCAGTATATGGATGTGCAAATGTCGTGATAACAAGGATGTTAATGAACGACCGTATGTGCAGACACTTCTGAGACACGCTGCAAGTACGTCTGACCTCCAAGGATGGAGGAAATGCCAAATTCTGTATGGAACAGAATTGGCCCTGGAAGCTCGACCATGACAAATAGCATCCCTGCTAAAAAGCCAGTTTGGCATCCAGCCTCTCGTTCGAGAGCTTGATAACTTCGTTATCTCTCACCTTGTCATGGACGGTCACGGCCGTATCTACACTAGGTTAGAAAAGCATAATCTTTGTAGTTTAGAGTTATGGCATAGCCCTAGCTCGTTACCTGACAGAAGTGGGGTAGTGAAAAGGAGCTAAAGCTGGCTCGGAAATAGCGGGAGGTATGCTAACCAAATAAACTTTACACTGACCCCACATATCAGGATTTTTTAGAGCCTCCTTTTGCACAGTTAAGAGAACCCCGTCACATTCTCCCGCGCCATCCAAGGCTCGATTATCAGCGTTTTTTTGAACAAAACTTACTTAAGTGTTTACTTTACAAACAAATAATCAGCTATCCAATCAACAATTCGCTTCCTCCTGACAGGTTTTTAAGTTAGATTCCACTTGCTAAATCACATTTCGGCAAACCACTTGAAAAGGTGGGACGCAAAGCTTCCGGTCTGTCGGTGCAGTGAGTAGTCATTTATTAATGATTAACTGTACCTATGATAGCGGGGTTGCCACTAAATAAATCGGACTTATCACCGAGGTCTTGTGCCTGGGCAAAGTCTGTCTGTTTTAGTGTTCAGCATGCGCCGAGGTGTGGCATTAATTTGTCAACCATATATAGGACATGTGATGAAATCATTCCCAAAAAAATCGTTAATCGCGCTAGCATTAGCCAGTCTTAGCTCAGGTGCTTTAGCACACGGCTATGTATCAACCTATAGCGACGGTGTTGCAGCAAGCCGCGTAGCACTTTGTAAGTTTCCAACTACAGATACCAACCAAAAAAATACCGACTGTGGTGCGATTCAATATGAACCGCAAAGTGTAGAAGGCCCAGACGGATTCCCAGAAGCTGGCCCAAGAGATGGCAAAATTGCCAGTGCTCAGTCAGCTCTAGCAACAGCGCTAGACGAACAAACCGCTGATCGCTGGATCCAAAACCCAATTCAGTCAGGCGCACAAACTTTCGAGTGGACCTTCACCGCAAACCACGTTACCCACGACTGGAAATACTACATCACTAAACCTGATTGGAACCCGAATGCCTCGCTGTCACGTGACTCATTCGACCTAACCCCTTTTTGTGTGATTGAAGGCAACATGGTGCAGCCGCCTAAGCAAGTCAGCCACAACTGTGTTGTGCCTGAACGTGAAGGCTACCAAGTGATTTTAGCGGTTTGGGATGTGGGTGATACTGCAGCATCATTCTATAACGTGATTGATGTGAAGTTTGATGGCCAAGGCCCAGTTGTACCGGACTGGACACAAGCAGGGCAAATCAACCCAACCATGGATCTGAATATTGGTGATTCAGTGTATACCCGCGTATTCGACCAATCAGGTGAAAACCCAACATACCGCACCGAGTTGACCATTACCGATTCAAACATGGGCCAAGCTAAAAACTGGACTCATGCGCTAGCAAGTAAAGTTAACCAAGAGCAAACTCAGCTACAAGCAGGCCAATTTAGCGATGGTAAGTTTACCCCTGCTTACGGTACTAACCCAGTTTACATTAAAGCTGGCAGCGGCATCGAGCGCGTAGAAGTGGGTTATAACATCGAAACCCCGGAGCCAGAGTATTCGCTAACGGTTGATGGTCTAGAAGACACTTACACCATCACGAGCGAGCCAACCACACTTGAGCTAACACTGACAGCGCAAGGTAATGTCACCACTGAACTAACGGTTTACAACCACCATCGTGAGCCACTAGCAAGCTGGACAGGTGAGATGTTAGATGGTCAAAATGAAGCGGTATCGCTAACGCTAAATAAGTCAGAAGCAGGCCACCATATGCTAGTGACTCGCATCAAAGATGAAGACGGCAAGCTAGTCGATCAGCAAACCTTAGATTTTCACTTAGAAGATGAAGCTACCACACCACCAGCTGGCGATTATGATTTTGTATTCCCAGCTGGATTAGCAAGTTACACAGCAGGTACCAAGGTACTAGCGAGTGACGGTAGTGTTTACCAATGTAAACCTTTCCCATACTCAGGTTACTGCATACAGTGGACAGCCACAGCCACTCAGTACCAACCAGCAACAGGTTCACACTGGCAAATGGCTTGGGATAAGCTGAACTAATTTCTGCACAGTTCATAGTCAGTCGAGCGGACAAAGAACGAATACAACAGAGCCCCAGTCAAAGACTGAGGCTCTTTTTATTCATGCAACGCCGCACGCTTATAAAAATATGTTGCTGTGATTAAGTCATATTACGGCATGACAGCAAGCCTACTATCAGGCGTTTTTCCCCGTAACAAGCGACTGAGATTCTAGCCAGCGCATTGCAACTAAGGCCGCAACCGAGCAAACCGCAGCATCATTCATATCAAGAAATTCAAGCTGTTCAATTTCAGCATCAGGCTGTAATTCACCGCTAAAATCAGCAAAGTAGCAAGTCAATTTAACCGACACGCCCTCAGCCTTACCATCCGCCTGCGCAGTAAAAGTGTTCATATACTTAATAGTGGTCGGATCAAGATCGACAGACAGCTCCTCTTTAATCTCACGCATCAGCGCTTGTTCATCACTCTCACCCACCTCACGCTTACCACCGGGCAGATAAAACAACGCTTTACCTTTAGAGCGCACCGCCAACAACTTACCATCCCGAATCAACACCCAAGCAAGCTTATCAATCACTTTCATCATTATTTACCTTAGAACTAACTTCACTTTATAACTAGAATATGGCGCCAATGGGGTAACGCCGCAAACAACAGCGCATAGGTTTGGCTAAAATTAGCGAGGAACGAGCACAAGCCCAGCTTTTTGAGTCCGCCCTTGATCGCTTTGTTATAACTCAGTTTCACGGATTACCTTGTTATGATAATCGATGCTTTTTAGAGAAATACTATGGTTTGATACCAGCTTAATTTCTTTTAGAGATAATTCAATAGCACCATAGTCACACATCACATGATGATTTGGGCATAAAACAATAATGTTTTCTGGTGTATCAGAACCATTATGTGGAGTACCTAATGGAATTATATGATGAGCTTCCGAGTATAATTTACCATTTGGTAACTGAATTTGAAGACCGCAGATTTGACATAAATTGTTGTGGAGCAACTTTAGTTTTCTAGCTAAGTTTGTATCACGTAAAACACGATAGGTAGTCGTATATTCCCGCTCAGGCTCTTTAGTACCCGCAGGCAAATCCGCAGCTTTAGGAGTGTGAACTAATTTGTTTCTAAGTCCCCACATTCCAGCACCTAAGCCATTAACCGAATAAAACAGATCTTGACCATTTTTAAAGCCATCAGAATCAGATGACAAGTCTTGAATTCTTCGGCGGATTACAGCTTTCCAAGTTTTAGGAAGCTCACTTCTTAGTTTTGATACTTCTGAATAGATGTCATCATAACTGGCAACCCCACCTAGACTTTCAAGTGCTTGAGTTATGTCTTGCTCCCATGACGACATAGCCAAAATCTCCCTGAGTTATAACAGCTTATTCAACAGCAGCACCGATACATATTATCTGTGCGTCTCGATAAAACACCCAACATTAATATAACCTATTGTTTTAATAGACAGTACTAAAATCAACAGAAGATTATCTAAACACTGCCGCTTAGTAAAACGTTGGTAGTAGCTTTACTTTTTTAGCAACATAAGGGATGAGGTTCACAACCAAATATGCAGAAAAAAACCATTCCCCATCGAAGTTGCCGAAGTACGCTGGAGACTCTTTATAAACAGGAGTAGCGTGATGCCACACGGATGTGGGCATAGCTTTCGCGGGACAGGCCGTTCCTTTGCATCTGACCTATAGGGATATTGGATATGTTGGGCCAAAGTAAACTTTACTTGCTCCCATATACCTCCTAATACTGCCACCTACTTTTATGCTCTTTGCAGAAACGGTTTTACAAGCCTAAATACTAAAGGTTGTGCTGTTCTAACCTAGTGTAGATACAGCTGAGGCCTTCGATGGCATGGTGAGAGGTAACGAAGTTACCAAGCTTTCGAACGAGAGGCGGGATGCCGAACTGGCTTTTAAATAGGGATGCTATCTGCCATCGCAGAGCTTACAGGGACGTACTGGCAGCGTGTCTCAGAAGTATCTGCACATACGCCGGCCGCACGCCATTGGAACCACTTTTGTTGAATGCAACTCTTAGCCTAAACATATATCGAGTATTTGCGGTTATGGTATCAAGTGCAGCTTGATGCTCCTCACGTAGAGCATCAAGCTGCGACTTTAGTTGTTAGACGCAGTCTAACTTAATCACTTTCATCAAACGAAGTTTGATTGTCTATCGCTGTAAAGCGTTTGTTAGACGCAGTCTAACCCAAAGCCAAGCGCCAGCTTGATTACCCAATCGCTAATCAGCGAAAAAAGTAACTACATAAATGCTAACAAAGGCGAAATACACAACAAAACACCGGTGACAATAATTAGGTTAGTCGCCCAACCTTTATATTTGTTCAAGTGTGGCACCTTGTACACCAAGTAAGCTGGGATTAAACAGCCCACCAAACCGAAGATAGGGCTACAAATAGAAGTGAACGATAGGATTGGTGCGTTCAACGCAATCGCAGACCAAGCCAGTAAAATAATGAATACTGTGATGAGTTTATTCACTAGCTCTTTATTGATATCAGACTCTTTACGGCTACGCAGCAGTATGTTCATTGCAATGCCACGACACGCTTCTTGGAAGGCTAAGAACACACCGAAGAATGAGGTGACTACCGCAAAGATGTTAATCACGATACCGGTAATTGTCGCCCAGCTGCCAGGGAAGTATTGCGCAATAATCGCCAGTGCAGAGATATTCTGGTTCATCGCCTCTGTCGCTTGGGTTTGGCTAATAGCGAAGGTAAACGATATCGCAAAGAAAAACACCACTACGAATAAGATAGAAAAGGCAATTTTCATTGCTCGCTCAGCTTTAAAGCGCGCTACTTCAATCGACTTTTCGTGTGAACGATACGAGATAACCATTGGGCTTAACGATTGGATAAACAGAATCGAGGTTAAGGTAAATGGCAACGTAATAATGGCATTTTTCAGCATTGGGCCAAATTCCCCCATGCTTGGAATATTCGCCATATCCCAACGTGCCATCAACAATACTCCCATTACCGCCACCAGTGACAGTACGGTTACCGCCATAAAACCTGACAGCTTAAATAGCAGCTTTTCGCCTTTTGAGCCGATAAAGGCCAATAGGCAGATTAAGCCTAAACCGTAGAATACATTGTCACTTAGCTTGCCCTCAGTGACCCCGAATGAATGCAGGTAAGAGGCACTGTCGTTGGTTACCGCTAATGAATAAACCAGTACCCAAATAACCAACATCAAGAAGTACAGCACACCGAGCGCTATGCCCCAGTTTTTACCGAGGTAGTTTTCAATCACACCTGGATAATCGGTACACTTTTTTGACTCGGCTAAGGTGTTAATGAATAACTTTTGAAACAAGTACATTGCTGGATAACCTATGATGGATGACAGCAAGAATACCCATAGACCCATCACGCCAACCTGAACAGGTAAAAATACAATACCCGCACCGATAGCCATACCAATACTCATCACTATCCACCCAAGGTCGACACTGTCAAACTTGGTAGCTTGTTGCCATTCTGCTTTGGTCATATTAGCGCGTTCGTGTAGGGGTTGCGCTTGGGGATCACCACTTGGTGCGCCTTGAATTACTTCACTCATTAGTCAATTCCATTAAATTTGGCTATAGCCACTGACATGATAAAAATTATAATTATGCTTATGGAAACACACGGTTTTATAGCGTTTGCTTGGCCTGAGCATACTCAAGGATGCAGAGAAATTTTTACTTAAATTCATCGCTATTGGCGTAGATTTAGCAAAAAATACTCTCAATTCAGTGTTTTTTTCAGATGGTTTTTTCGTACTGATCCAGATCAAGAGTTAATCACTTTTAACCGCTCAATAGTTTGATGCCCTTCACCTTATTAGTCATTAACCTTCAGCTCACAAGAGTCCGAAAACGTGATTTATTTCAAGATTTTAGATTTAAGCTTCGAGAGGTATGGCGCACATTTTGTGAATTAAAGTGATGACCACAGCTAAACCAAATCAACACGTGAGCAATATCACTAGTCTACGATTTATAGAATTACGCATAAAAATCAACCTACTAGAGGGTTTTAGCAAGTTCACTTGAAGCCTCAGGCAGTTAAAGGCGAGTCGATGACGGAATACTTGTTGGGTGAGTGATTTAACCCCGAGGGATGACATGGGCAGAGAAAACACCAGAGGCAAAAAAGGAGAAAATCTTGCTAGCGCTGTTAGTAATGATTGAGGTTAGCTTTTTCTTGAAATAATCGATTTTGAAAATAACCGTTTTTAAAGTCGCTTTCGAGTGTTGCTTCATCGCAGGCTGAAGCTAAAAAGCCAAATCGACACTCAATTAAGGACTAACGGTTAATTGAGAAACGACTTGGCTTTAATTTTTAGCTTAAGGTTTTAGCTCAAGGTTTTAGCTTAAGCTTTTGTCTTGGGATGATTGCTTTACCAAACACGCCTGCTTACTTGTGCATCATAATTTCTAAGATCTGCACATCGGTTTGTGTCATCGCGCCATTGGCTAATGCTGCAAGGTTACGAATGGTTTGATCAACATCATTGGCAACAATACCTTCTGTGCCTGTTACCCGAATGCCATCAATGGCCATTAAGGCAGATTTTACCGCTGCCCCCGCCGATGAAGACACTTTCATTGCACAAGCGGTTTTTGCGCCATCACAAATAACACCACTGACGTCGCCAATCATGCTGCAAATAGCTGCGCTTACTTGCTCAATCTCACCATCAAGCAAGTAGGTGATACCTGCAGCAGATCCCATCGCAGCCGTAGTTGCGCCACATAAGGCTGAGAGCTTGTTTTGATAGCTCTTAATATAGATAGCCGTTAAGTGCGACAGCATTAATGCACGTATGGTTTGCTCTTCGCTAGATTTAAGAAAATCGGCACTGACAACAACCGGCATAGTTGCCGCAATTCCTTGGTTGCCTGAGCCCGAATTACTCATAGCTGGCATCATAGCGCCATCCATGCGCGCATCAGAAGCCCCAGCGGTACGAGTGAGTACTTCGGTGAGTAAGCCGCCAGATAATAAGCCTCGCTGTTGGTTTTTGATAAATGTCGCACCAATCTTTAAACCATAATTACCACTGAGACCTTCGATAGATAAGGCATCATTAAGGCTTTTGGCCTGCATGATGAAACGTATGTCATCCAATGGTGCATGAATGGCAAAATCATAGATATCTTGCAGTTTTGCCTCAGTAAATGGGTTTACTTTACTGCTATCTTTAACAGCCTCGACCTGTGGAACAGGCAAACACTGCTTACCATTTTTTTCAATCGCGATAACCTTAGTATGGCTATCGGCAATGGTCACGCTCACCGATTGCTGCAGATAATAAACCGTGACTTTGGCGTATAGCACGTTAGCCACATCGGCAACACCTACTGTCACTTGGTCGTTATCCAGCATTAATTTTGCGGCCTGAACGTCGCTTGCGGTAAGGTTTTTTAATACTTCAAGACCTGCATGACGGTCGCCTGCAACAGCTCCGATTGCTGCAGCAATCGGTAAGCCAACCATTCCAGTGCCCGGAATACCCACGCCCATGCCGTTTTTCATTAAGTTAGCTGAAACACTAACGTCCATATTAGCGTTAGTTGCTTGATCTTTTATCCCTAGCTCATCAATGGCAATGGCGGCAGCTAATGCAACAGAAATTGGCTCTGTACAGCCAAGGGCTGGAACGACATCGCGTGTAACTGCTTCAAGGAATAAAGGCCATAAGTGTTGTTTCATCGTTCTACTCACTTCTAGTAATCGACACTATTTGGAAAATAGTCATTGCAATCTTTGTTTCATTGTAATGGATTAACTGAAGAATTATTTTTCCATTTTTTCTACCAACAAGACATAAAAGAGAAAGATTTTCTATTACAATGCAACCATAAGTTATGCAGATGCTTAAATAAGCAATAATACATAATCACTAGAAAACCGTTGGATAACCAATAGAGAATATCTGTAAGGAAGAACCTTGTGGTTGAAAAAGTAAAACTAGATAAAGTCGACCGACAGCTGCTCACCATGTTGCAGCACGATGTCACCTTATCGCTTAACGAGTTGGCCAAAGCCGTTAATTTAACCACTACCCCTTGCTGGAAACGCTTAAAGCGTTTAGAAGAAGAAGGGGTGATTAACAAGCGCGTCGCCCTGCTCGACCCCAGTAAAATCGGCGTCGACTTCACCGCATTTGTGCAGGTTAAGACCTGTGACCACTCCCATGCTTGGTATGAGAAATTTATTGAAGCTGTCTACGCTATGCCTGAAGTGATGGAGTTTTATCGCATGGCGGGAGAGTATGATTATATGATGCGGGTGCAAGTTGAAGACATGGCGGCATTTGATCACTTTTATAAACGCTTGGTCAATCAAGTGGCTGGCCTCACCAATGTCACCTCAACCTTTGCGATGGAGTCATTGAAGTTCAGCACCGTTTTACCATTAAAACCTGCTTAACTTATCTCAATTGCTAGCGAGTATTTAACCCAAACAAAAAAGGATGCAACCTGTGCATCCTTTTCTCTATAAAGTCAGTTACTAACGACTTTCGCTAATTTGGACTACTTTGGCTCTATCTGCTCAACCATCAGCTGCAAACTCTGATTGCCTCTACAATCATAGAATTTATATACTGCTATTAACAATAGAGGTCAGTGAGCACCGCTAAGCTTACTTAAACAGGATCTTTAGTGATTGTGCAGATATAGTCATCTCCAACATAGCTACAAGACATAGACTGTCCCCCACCAATAGAGCCCGAACTTCCGCCATTATAGATAGGGAGCCCGAGTCTCGCAGCAGCCTCCATTATCTTACGAACTCCCTCTTCCCCCTGCTTAGTAAAGTTATATGAGCCTGAAGTGTAATTTTTGGGGTCATTAGTAATTGTGTTGTTATCTACATCTTTTCCTTCAACAAACTTAAGCCTTAGCGTGCCATTCTTATCAATTTTCGTGAGTAAAACTATGGCTGTGGTGCCATCGCTAAACTTAACCTCAACGTCCATTTGCACACGAGGTAATTCCCCCGTTACAGAAGCCGCAGTAGCAAGAAGCGCAGTGAATTGATCTTGAAGCCTTCTATTAGCATTATAATAATCAGCAAGGTCGTTCTCCTTATAACCTGCGCCTACGAGTGAATATGCACTATCAACAACCGAACTTGGGACCCTTTCGTCTTGAACAGATGACTTAGCTGCAGAATAAAGCTCAACTGAACGGTCAAATCTTAACTGTTGCAAGGAGGTGACATTTATTGGAATGACAAAATAGCTTGTATCTTCCTCTAAAGCTGCGCGTCCAGCATCACTTACCACTTCAGAGCTAGCGTTATATTTTTTAAGTGCACCAGATTTAAAGTTAAAAATGTATACAGGCTCAGGAATAGCTCTTATCCCATTTGAGTCGATAAGCTCAATAACACGTTGTTCATATTGCCTTTCTGTCACGCAGGTATCACAAACGTCTTGGATAACTGTAGCATGGGTGAATGTGGCGAAAAATAATGCACTTCCTATAATAAGTGCGGAAAACAAACTCTTCATTTTTTAATTCATCCTTAAATTAAATTACATACATCAAGCAGAGTGTCTGATTAAGCAAGCTCACAATAGCAACGCAAAAAAAACGCATCAACGAAACACTCGCTACAGTTTGTATCCATGCAAATATTGAGAGACTGCTATCCTTAAGCAAAGTATCGCTGAAGTGTATTAGCCACTGAAGGGAGTTTCCGAAATCAGCTGAAAACAAAAAGGATGCAAGCTGTGCATCCTTTTCATTTCGACGAAACTCTGAGTCAATGCCGACTAAAGCCTACTTTGGTTAAACCTACTTTGGCTCAATCTGCTCAACCATCAGCTGCAAACTCTGATTGCCTCTAAACTCATTCACATCGAGTTTATACACCACCTGTGCGTACTGAATAGTGGCATCGGGCCAAGTCTTCAAGTCCACATTAAAGGCGATAGCATCGAGCATCACTCGGCCGCATTCCGTTTCTAAAATCAATTTTAAGTGCTTCTCGCCAACGATGCGCTGCTGGATCACTCTAAAGTAACCATCAAATAAAGGTTCGGTGAATGACTGCCCCCATGGGCCGGCATTTCTAAGCTCAGTGGCAAGATCAAGTTTGAACTGCTCTGGCACTAGCTCACCATCAGATACTAACTCGCCAGTTAATAACTCTGGCGCTAACACTTCACGCACCGCTTTATCGTAAGCATCGGCAAACAAGGCAAACTGCCCAGCTTGAATAGAGAGGCCAGCAGCCATAGCATGACCACCAAACTTTAATATCAGTCCTGGGTGGCGACTGTTGATCAGCTCGAGTAGGTCGCGCATATGCAGACCTTTAATCGAACGCGCCGAGCCTTTAATTTCGCCCTCGCCGGCTTCGGCAAAGGCGATTACGGGACGGTGGTATTTATCTTTAATCCGCGAGGCTAAGATACCGATAACCCCTTGGTGCCAATCGGCTTGGTAAATAGCAATGCCCCAAGGTAATTCAGCTTCGTTTAGCTCGACACTTTCAAGACTCTTGAGCGCTTCTTGCTGCATATCGGCTTCAAGATCACGTCGCTCGGCGTTTAAGCCATCGAGCTCAGAGGCCATGCGCCGCGCTAGCATAATATCGTCACACAACAAGGTTTCGACCCCTAACGCCATCTCATCGAGACGACCGGCCGCGTTAAGCCTTGGACCTACGGCAAAACCAAAGTCTGAGGCGACAATGCGTGATGGGGTACGCTTAGCGACTTCAAGCAGTGCTGTAATTCCCACGCGGCAGCGCCCGGATTTAACGCGCTGCAGACCCGCTTCCACTAGAATACGGTTATTGGTGTCGAGCGACACCACATCGGCTACGGTACCTAGGGCGACAATATCCAGTAGTTGAGCTAGATTAGGTTCAGCTATGCCCTGCTGTTGATACCAGTTACGGTTTCTAAGCTCGGCTCTCAGCGCCGACATCAGATAGAAGGCTACGCCGACTCCGGCAATCGACTTACTGGCAAAGCCGCAGCCGTCTTGATTTGGGTTAACGATGGCATCGGCGTCCGGTAAGGTATGACCCGGAAGATGGTGGTCGGTGATCACCACTGTCATGCCTAGCGCTTTGGCCGCTGCCACGCCTTCGATAGATGAAATGCCGTTGTCGACGGTGATCAACAGCTCGGCATTTTTATTAGCAGCAACGGCAACAATCTCAGGGCTTAGGCCATAGCCGTAATCGAAGCGGTTCGGAATAAGATAATCCACCTTCGGTGCGCCCATCATCCGCAGCGCCAAAACACATACACTGGTAGATGTCGCGCCATCGGCATCGAAGTCACCCATGATCAAAATTGCTTTTTGCGCTTCAATGGCATCTGCAACTATCTTGGCAGCCTGATCAAGCCCAGCCATGGTATTGGGTCTAAGCAACTTAGCGAGGCTCAGTTCGCAGTCAGAGGCACTGACTCCACGACTGGCATAGATCTGTTTTAATATTGGCGAAAACGTATCGGGAAGGTGACTATCATCGACTCTTGGGCGGCGAACTATCTTATGGATCACGTTGGCTTAAATCCTCAAAATTAAAAACAGGAGCAGCATAACAAGACTGCCGCTAAAGGGGCACAAAAAAGGTGAGCCTCGGCTCACCTTTTTTCGCTATTACTGCATAAGACAGTGCTTAGTCTTATGTAGACGCAATACTTATTGTACAGACTCTAGTGTACGTAGCAGTGCCTGAGGTGGCTGGTAGCCAGGGATCAAAGTACCGTCTTCAAGAATGATTGCTGGCGTACCGTTAATACCAAATGCTTGGCCTAAATTATATTGCTCGGCAATTTTAGCATCGCACTTAGCTTGCTTAACTGCCTTACCGTTTTTAGCTTCGCCCATGGCTTTTAGTGGATCGGCCGCGCACCATACAGACTCCATCTCGTCGGCGTTCGCCGATGGCACACCTGCACGTGGGAAAGCAAGGTAACGCACAGTAATGCCTAGATCGTTATAGCCGTCCATTTCGTTGTGTAACTTACGGCAATAACCACAACTGACATCAGTAAAGATAGTCACTACGTGCTTTTCATTCTTAGCCTTGTAAACCAGCATGTTTTCTTCTAGTGGCTTCATCATGTCTATACGAGGACCTGCCATAGCAGCTTCGGTCAGGTTCTTCATACCTTTATCTAGATCATAAAGGTTACCGTGAAATAGCTTTGAACCATCTTTAGAAATATAAAGTACACCACGATCGGTAAAGGCTTCATATAGCTCAGGGATAGGTGATGGCTTCATTGAAATCACTTTTACACTTAGCGTTTCACTTAGCTTTTGCTTTAATGCGGCGGTATCGTCGCTACTATTCGATGCTGCAAGGGCTGCTGGTGCAATCATCATTGCAGCAATCAAAGAAAATGTTCGAGTGAACTTCATTAGTTTTCCTACTCTCTGTAAGGGGCAGACTGATGGATATAAAAGATTAGACCTTGTCTGGGGCTGAAAAGTTACAGACTCAACTCAGTTAAAGCAAATTATTTGCTGTAACTAAATCATACAGACGTGAAATCCATCAAATATTTAAATTAACTTTAGTTTTGCAGAAGCGAATTAACCAGCCAACAAATTGTAACAGCTGATGCATATCAAATGGCTTACCCTCTTGGATGGTGCTCGCTGTGCAGACTAGATAACCTTGCGGTAGCTACATGGGTGTAGATCTGTGTTGTAGACAGATCGCTGTGACCCAGCAGCAGTTGTACCACACGTAGATCGGCACCATGGTTTAGCAGGTGAGTGGCAAATGCATGCCTTAAGGTGTGTGGTGACAGCTCTGTGCTGATCCCCGCTCTAAGCGCATAAAGCTTGATACGGTGCCAGAAAGTCTGTCGCGTCATCTGCTGCGCCCGTTTAGATGGAAATAGCACATCACTTTGCTTGCCCTTAAGCAGTTCAGCTCTGGCAAACTTAAGGTATGACTCTATTTCGGTAACAGCCAGTTCACCAAGTGGTACCAAACGCTCCTTGCCACCTTTACCTGTGATGCGTACTAGCCCTTGGCGTAAACTTAACTGCTCCATGGTCAATCCCACCAGCTCTGATACACGCAGGCCTGTTGCGTACAATAGTTCAAGCATGGCTTTATCACGACACTCTAGCGGATCGTCTGGCTCAGGCTCGGCCAGCAAGCGGTCGATATCCTCTTCGCTGAGTGAATCAGGCAATTTTCGCGCAAGTTTGGGCGACTCAATAAGTGCCATCGGGTCGCTATCGATTTTTTTCTTTAGGATAAGATAGCCATAGAAGCGTCTAAGGCTACTCATCATGCGTGCGCTACTGGTCTTAGCGAAGCCTTTATCGAAACGCTCGGCCAAATAGTTGCGAATGTCGAACTGAGAACAAGTCACTAGGTCATCACCCTGCTTTTGCAGATAACGGTCAAGATGACGTAGGTCGGTGCGATAGGCGCTTAAGGTGTTATCACTTAAGCCCTTGGTTGACCATAGATCATCTAAAAATAGATCAATATTACTATTGGGCGTGTACTTATCTGACACTTCTCATTCCTATTTAGTTTAAAGAAGGGCCTAGATCCTAGGACTAGAATCTAGAGCGCTTCGCTGCGAGGACGGGCTAAAGCCCTGCGAGGAAAAGCAAAAGCCAAAAGCGTCAAGCTGTTATCTTTTGTTTTCCGTCTTTATCCGGCTTTATCCGTCTTAGCCTTATCGGCCTTTCTCGGCTTGTACCGTCTTAGCATGCCCGCTTCTGCTCTTCCTAAGACTAGAATCTACAGCGCTTCGCGGCTAGAGCGGGCTAAAGCCCTACTAGAAAAAGCAAAAGCCAAAAGCATCAGGCTGTTGATTGTATAGCAGGACGAAGTCCGCTCTAAAAGTGAGCTTGCGAACGCTCTAGAACCTAGAACCTGCTTTTCCTAGTCCCTTCTTTCCATAAAAAAAGCGATGTTTCTAAGAAACATCGCCTCAATATTATGCCATCAAATTGGCTTTAGCTATTCACTTAAGCTATTCACATTAGCGGTTAGCTTTAACCGCTAGCTTTAGTTGACCGCTAGCTGCTCGCTTGGCTTTTTAATTAGCATACAAGCTACGATGACGATAGCCGTTGGTAGCAACCATGCCATGCCTTCGTTATGCAGTGGCATAAAGTTAAATACGCTTACATCAACCTTAGCCGCTTTAAAGCCATCAACAATACCGAAGAATAGCGCCACACTAACTACCAAACGATGCGCTGTTTTTGGATGAGCAAAACGTTCAGTTAAGAAAGTTACCGCAACCAATGCAATCGCAACCGGGTAAACAGTCATTAGTACAGGAACGCTAATATCGATTAACTGCGCCAAGCCTACGTTAGCAACGGTCGCACAAATAATGCTTACCATTACCACAAAACGGCGGTAAGAGATCTTTGGTAGTAGCTCGTTAAAGTACTCACCACAGGCACTGATAAGACCTACAGATGTTGTCAAACAAGCTAGCGTTACTACAGATGACAATAAGATCATGCCACTTGCGCCAAATTTAGCGATAACGTAGTTGGTTAAGATAACGCCGCCATTTTCTGCACCAACGGCTAAGTCACCCGCCGTTGCACCTAAATAAAATAGTGATATATAAACAAATGCCAAACCTGCCGCAGCAATTAATGCAGCTTTAATCAGATAATTAGTCTGTGCTTTTGGCTCAGTGATCCCTTTCTTACGTAGGATATCGATGATCAACATACCGAAGATCAATGAGGCCAAGGTATCCATGGTGTTATAGCCTTCCAAGATCCCTTTCGTTAGCGGGTTAGCTTGGTAATCACCAACTGCAGCACCGATATCGCTACCTGGGATCACAATAACTGAGATAGCTAGGCCAACTAACAATAGTATAAGGATAGGCGTTAATACTTTACCAACACTATCAAGTAGTTTACCTGGGAAAAGTGCTAATACCATTGAAAGTCCGAAGAAGCCCAATGTATAAATAAGCTGGGTAATGTTAAAAGTTAGGCCAGCTATCATAAAGGTAGCGGATGTATCTTCTAGAAACGGTTTAAATCCGACTTCATAAGCCACAAGCCCGGTTCTTGGTGCGGCGAACGCTGGACCTATGATGATAAAAATTGATACGGCTAATGCGGTCGCTGCGATGGGAGGAAGCAACTGCATAATTTTACCGTTCGCTTTAGCGACAGCAATCAGAGTAATAAGGGGAAGGCCGACCGCAGTAATAAGGAAGCCAAACATAGCTAGCGTGATATTTTCGCCTGCCAAAAAGCCAGCTAAAGGAGGGAAGATTAAATTTCCGGCCCCCAAAAAGAACGCGAAGGTCATAAAACCTAACCCTAGCGTGTCTGCAATACTCATTTGATTATTCTGCACTTTATGCCCCATCATAATTTTATTTGGTTAAATATTTCATGCCGTCATGTTCCTAAGGCACCACTTAGGATGACAACTAAAAAAGTGTAATCTTTACTTTACACGGTTCCGTGGTAAATACGGCCCATTCTTGGCGAGTTTATGAACAGCAGCGGAAATAAGAACGCTAAAATTGCTTTAAACTTGGTTTACCGACTCCAAAATTGGGCTTTTACCCAACAAAGAGCGCATACTATTAACAGAGTCGCAATTAACAAACAAGCACCCATACGGAAAAACGGTCATTCTCGATACAAGCCGCAACAGGCGTTTAACAACGGCTTTTCATCTCTTACATTCACCCCATGAGCACCTACAACAAGACACATCCGCTTTAATAGCCAGCAAGCAGTTCAAAGTGAGTAACCACTTACATGCAAAACAACTAAAGCTTGCATAAAACATTAACAATTAAACCTAGATTAGGAGATTACGCTATAGGTTTGATTAGCGTACAATTAGCTCCATAGTTAACACCACCTCTATGTTGCCATGCCTTTTACCTTCAAACTCTTTCACGTCGATGACAGCCGTTGCGGTATGCCCGTCAGTACTGACGGTGTACTTTTGGGTGCTTGGGCGCCGTTAGTACAGGCCAAGACCATACTCGATATTGGTGCCGGCAGTGGCCTATTGAGCCTGATGGCAGCCCAACGAAGCCAAGCCAAGATTACCGCAATTGAGCTAGACACAGACGCTGCCCTAGACTGTCAGCAAAATTTCAAAGCCTCCCCCTGGTCAGAGCGCCTCGAGGTTATCTGTTGTGATATCCAGGCTTACAATCAGCCAGACGCTCAAGCTAACAATCAAGCCGAGCCCCCCAAGCAGTTTGAACATATCATCTGTAATCCGCCCTACTTTGCCAATGGCCCGCAGTCGAGCAATGCCTCCAGAGCCACGGCGCGCCATACAGATAGCTTAAGTTTCGATAGTCTGCTAGCAGCGATAAAGCAGCTTTTAAGCCCTCAAGGCTCTGCCAGCCTTATCTTGCCGACGGAGTCGGTCTGCTTATTCGAAACAAAGCTCAGCAAATATAGGCTTAAGCTGAGCCAAAAGTTGCTGGCGGCGAGCGTTGAAGGTAAAGAAGCCAATCGACAGATCTTGGTTTTATGCCATACCTCGGCCTTAATCCATGACTCCAAAAGAGAAACCCAGCCGGTTGTGGCACCTAAGCTTGATGATGTTGTCCCGCAACAGCTTTATATTCGTGAGAAAAATGGCCATTACAGCCAAGCCTTTAGCCTATTGAGCAGAGATTTTTATTTAAAGCTTTAAAGATCTAGCGATCTAATCGTTTAAAGTCGCTTCTATAAGCTTTATAATACTCGGCTATTATTTATTGAGATGCCACGCATGCAATTTGAAGATCTCCAGCTTGACCCTTGTTTGTTAGAGTCACTGAAAGCAATGGGCCATAACAAGCCCACTACGATACAACAGCAAACAATCCCAGTCGCAATGGAGCAAAGAGATATCTTAGCTCGTGCGCCTACTGGTACGGGTAAGACGGCAAGTTTTCTTCTACCTGCGTTGCAGCACCTAATCGACTTTCCACGTCGATATGGCGGCCGTGCACGAGTATTGATTCTTACTCCTACTCGTGAACTTGCTAGCCAAATTCACCGTTATGCCAGCCACCTTGCTACAGGCCTAGGTTTAGACACAGTGATCATCACTGGTGGCGTACCTTATGGTCCTCAAGAAGAAGCGCTACAGAAGAACGTTGATATCTTAGTTGCCACTCCAGGCCGTTTAATGGAGTACCTAGACAAAGGTCACTTCAACGCTGAAGAAGTAGAAGTATTAGTTATCGACGAAGCAGACCGCATGCTAGACATGGGTTTCTCGGCAGTGGTTGAAAGCATTGCTATCGAGTCGGTTGGCCGTAAACAAACCATGCTGTTCTCAGCCACTCTTGAAGGCAGCGACGTGGGCCGTTTCTCACACAACCTACTAACGAATCCAGTTAAGCTAGAAGCTGAAGCGCCACGTAGCGAAAAAGCCAAAATCCACCAGTGGATCCATCTAGCCGATGATAAAGCGCATAAGTTTGCGCTGTTGTGCGCACTGTTGAAGCAAGAAGATGTGCAACGCACTATCGTCTTCGTTAAGACACGTGAAGCGGTTGCAAGCCTTGAAGGTCTATTGCAAAAAGAAGGCATCACTTGTGCATTTATGCGTGGTGATATGGAGCAAAAAGCTCGCTTCCAAGCGCTAGGTCGTTTCACCAAAGGCGAAGTTAATATCTTGCTAGCCACTGACGTTGCCGCACGCGGTATCGATATTGACGATATTACTCATGTTATCAACTTCGATATGCCACGCTCTGCCGATACTTATGTACACCGTATCGGTCGTACTGGCCGTGCTGGCGCAAAAGGGACAGCGATTTCGTTAGTTGAAGCCCATGACATCCGTGTTGTTGGTAAGATCGAGCGTTATATCGAGCAACCATTAAAGCGTCGTTTCATTAAAGACCTGCGTCCAAAGAACAAAGAAGCTAAGCCGCCAGGAAAGAAAAAAGCCGGTCCTGAAGGCAAAAACTTCAGCAAGAAGAACAAAAAGAAAAAGAAGAAGTAAAATTCACTTTTCTTAACCTAAAAGGGTCACATCACGTGACCCTTTTTTGCTCCCCTGTAGCAGAAATTGCTACCCTTTCGGCCAATAGGCAAACAACGTATCTATTCACGCAAAAATCACAGACTGAAACATTTTATTTACAAATAAAGTTGTCGCCTTGACTCTGACTCTGGTAATTTAGACCGTTAGAAAAGTCTATGCATGGAAAAGCGGATCAGATGATAAATAAAATTAAAACAATACTTAGGAGAATGTCTCCACTCTTTATTCTTCTAGTCTTTATTATCGCGGCGCAATTGCTGATCAGTACCAAGGAAGCCCCTGAACAGAAAGCCGATACGGCCCCAGTGCCTATTGTTGATGTCACTCAAGTGCAGCAACAAACCGTCTCATTAAACCTCCCCTCTTATGGCGTCGTCACCCCTAAGTACAAGACTCAGCTGGTGACCGAAGTACAAGGTCGTATGCTATCAATCTCGACCAACTTTGTTGCCGGGGGCGTGGTAAAGAAAGGCGATGAACTCGCCGTTATCGAGCCATCAGATTACGAGGCAGACCTGATGCAGGCTCAAGCATCACTTGCCCAAGCCCAAGCCGCGCTAGAAGAAGAGATGGCCAAGGGTGAAGTCGCGAAGAATGACTGGAAAGGCTACGACGGTGGTATTCCACCAGAGCTAGGGCTACGTCTACCACAACTCAAGCAAGAACAAGCAAACGTTAAGTTCCAGCAGGCCGCCCTTGCGCGTGCACAACGCAATCTTGAACGCACAGTTATACGTGCACCATTCGATGGCATCATCAAGGCACGCAACGTTGATCTTGGCCAGTATGTCACTCTGGGCACAAATTTAGGTGAGCTATACGACACCCGTATTGCCGAAGTAAGACTACCACTGTCGAATAACGACCTCGCCTACCTTGAATCGGTTGATAACCCAGATACACACGTAAGCTTAAGTGCCGATCTTGCTGGTCGAGTGATCACTTGGCATGGCAAAATTGTACGTAGCGAAGGCGTTATCGATGCCGAAAATCGTATGGTTTACTTAGTTGCCGAAGTAAAAGATCCCTATTTGCGAAACAATCGCGCTGAAGGCCAATTACCGCTTAAATATGGCACCTTTGTTACCGCAGTAATTAAAGGCCGTACCGTTGAGGGAATAGTAAAACTTCCTCGCCACTTAGTTCGTGATAATCAAGTAACCATAGTTCGCAGTGATAACAGCATAGAGCTTCGCACAGTCAATGTGGTGCGCACCGATCTAGAACATGTCTATATCAAAGGTAGCCTAGACGATGGCGAGCGCGTATCACTGACTAACTTGAGTAATGTTGAGGATGGTCAGATAGTCAAGATCGTCGGTGAAGACTCTAGTTCTAATCAAGACACTCAAGATGAGAACACAGAAAAGCAACTAGCTAACGCCGGGGGCCAATAATGAGCAACCAAAACGACACCCAAAAAGGGCTTATCGCTTGGTTTGCTAAGAATAATGTCGCTGCCAATCTACTGATGTGGATCTTAATCATAGGCGGCCTATTTAGCACTCTGATTATCAATAAAGAGATTTTTCCCACCTTCGAACTGAATTATCTACAGATTTCTGTCGCTTATCCAGGCGCTGCCCCTCAAGAAATTGAGGAAGGGATCAATATTAAGATTGAAGAAGCGATTCAAGATATTAATGGCATCAAGAAGATTTCTTCCGTTGCCAGCGAAGGGGTCGGCTCGGTCACTATCGAGGTCGAGGACAGCTACGATCCGCAAGATATTCTCGATGAAGCTAAACTGCGCATCGATGCCATCTCCACGTTTCCGGTCAATATTGAGAAACCTAATATTTTTCGTATTAAGCCAGAAAACAATGTGATCTGGATTTCAGTCTATGGTGATCAGTCGCTGCAAGAGATGAAAGAGCTGGCGAAAACTGTTCGTGACGAGGTGGCCTTATTGCCCGCGGTCACTAGAGCCCAAGTGACTGGTGTACGTGAATACGAGATAGGCATTGAACTGTCTGAGGATAAACTCAGAGAGTATGGCCTGACTTTCTCTCAGGTAGCGCAGGCAGTACAGAACTCTTCTATCGACCTCCCCGGTGGCTCTATTCGCGCTAAAGATGGCGATATCTTACTGCGCACCAAAGGTCAAGCTTACACAGGTGAAGACTTCTCGCAAATCGTAGTGAGCACTCGCCCCGACGGTAGCCGTGTCATGCTGCCACAAGTTGCCACCATTAACGACAGCTTCGAAGAGCGCTTAGAGTACACCCGCTTTAATGGTCAACCTGCGGCGATTATTGAAGTCCTGAGTGTCGATGACCAAAACGCACTGGATATCTCCGAGCAGGTTAAAAGTTATATCGAGCAGAAACGCGATGCACTTCCTGCTGGCGCTAAACTCGATACCTGGGGCGACCTCACCCACTATCTTAAGGGCCGTTTAAACATGATGCTGTCGAACATGTTTTACGGTGCACTTCTGGTATTTATTATCTTGGCGTTGTTTTTAGAGATAAAGTTGGCCTTCTGGGTGATGATGGGACTGCCAGTATGTTTCCTCGGCGCCATGCTGTTTATGCCACTCGAGCCCTTCTCGCTATCGATTAATATGTTAACCCTATTTGCCTTCATTCTGGTGCTGGGGATAGTGGTTGATGACGCCATTGTCATCGGCGAGAGTGCCTACACAGAGATAGAAGAAAAGGGGCACTCGTTAGAAAACGTGGTCAGAGGGGCCAAGAAAGTGGCCATGCCCGCAACATTTGGTGTACTGACCACCATTGCCGCCTTTATGCCTATGCTGATGGTCTCCGGCCCACAAGGCATTATCTGGAAATCCATCGGCATGATAGTGATCTTATGCCTGCTGTTTTCTTTGGTGGAATCAAAACTGATTTTACCCGCTCACCTTGCGCATATGAAACCGCGTAAACCCAGAGAGCAGCTGGGATTGCTTGGTCGCTTAAAAGCCCGTTTGAATGACAAGGTACAATACTTTATTCACAATCAATACCGTCCATTCTTGGAGCGCTGTATCGTGCAGCGCTACAATACGGTAGCGGTTTTTGTTGGCGTGCTCATACTCTCTATCGCATTAGTGATCAGTGGTCAGGTTCGCTGGGTCTTCTTCCCCGATATTCCATCTGACTTTATCCAGGTACATATCGATATGGATGAAGGCAGCTCGGAAGAGAATACTCTTAAAGTTGTGCAGGAGGTCGAAGAGGCCCTGTACGCCATGAACGCTCAGATGGAAGAAGAGTTTGGCTATCCGGTGGTGAAGCACAGCTTTATCAATATGAGCTCGCGCACCTCAGCCTTCCTATTCGCCGAGCTAACGAAAGGGGAAGACCGCGACGTTGATGGTGAAGCCATTGCCACCGCTTGGCGCAAGCAATTGCCAGAACTCGTCGCGGTGAAGAAGTTAAATATCAATGCCAGCACCAACGATGCTGGCGGTGATATCTCCTTTAGACTGACATCGAGTAATCTTGACCAACTATCTAAAGCCTCTGAGGAGCTCAAGCAGAAGCTTCGCAGCTATGAAGGGGTGTACGATATTTCCGATAACTTCTCCTCTGGCAGCCAAGAGATCAAACTAAAAATCCGCCCCGAAGCCGAAGCATTAGGGCTGACACTGTCAGATCTTGCTCGCCAAGTACGTTATGGCTTCTACGGTTATGAAGCTCAGCGTATTTTGCGTAACAAAGAGGAAGTTAAGGTAATGGTGCGCTACCCGCTAGAGCAGCGCCGCACCGTAGGTCATCTCGAGAATATGCTTATTCGCACCCCTAGCGGCGCGGCGGTTCCCTTCTCAACAGTAGCTGAGCTTCAATTGGGTGACTCCTACTCCTCGATTACCCGTGTCGATGGTCGCCGTGCGATTACCATTATTGCCAATGCCGATACCAATAAGGTTGAGCCATCTAAAGTGGTAGGCGAGATCCAAAAGGATTTCCTACCCGCGCTGCAGGCTAAATACCCTAACATTTCAACCGCACTCGATGGCGGCAGTGCCGATGAGCAGAGCGCGCTGATTAGCCTGCTACAAGGCTTCTTCTTCGCGCTGTTCACCATCTATGCCCTGATGGCTATTCCGCTTAAGTCTTATAGTCAGCCACTTATCATCATGTCGGTGATCCCATTCGGTATGATCGGTGCCCTATTCGGTCACTTCATCCTTGGGCTGAATATGAGTATCTTGAGCCTCTGTGGCATCGTGGCACTAGCCGGGGTTGTAGTGAACGACTCACTTATCTTGGTCGACTTTGTTAACCGTGCTCGCGCCGAAGGACATAGCATCATCAAGGCCGCCGTCGATTCGGGCTGCTACCGTTTTAGGGCGATTATCCTTACCTCTCTGACGACTTTTGTGGGCTTAGTGCCTATCTTGCTTGAGCGAAGTCTACAGGCTCAGATTGTGATCCCTATGGCAGCATCACTAGCATTCGGTATTTTGTTCTCGACTGTGGTCACCTTAATCTTGGTACCAATCCTTTACATCATATTGGATGACGTGAAGCGTGGCTTTAGCCGTTTCTTCCACTGGTGGTGGCAACCTAAGTCCGATCAAGCTTCGGTATAAACGCTTCGACATAGATAGGTCATAAGTCATAGCGCTTATACCATAAGCCTAGTCAGATTCATGAACATAACCGCCAAAAGGGAGACATTGAGTCTCCCTTTTTAATGCAGCTCACAGGCTCTATATTAGAGAATCCGATCCAGTAAACAGATTTAACCAACCTGAACCATTATGCTCTTGTTCATCATCTCTCGATAAGCTCACTCATGACTGACAACCAAGCCACACTTGTTTACGATATCCGTAATAGCCGCTACCTCAATATCACTGGCCGTTGCACCTTAAGATGCCAATTTTGCCCCAAACATAATGGCAGTAAACAGGTACACCAATACCAACTCGATCTTAATCGCCAGCCTAAGAGCGAGGAGTTGATTGCGCAATTGGGCGATGTGCCAAAATTCGATGAGTATGTGTTCTGTGGTTATGGTGAGCCAACGTTAAATTTAACAACTCTACTTGAGGTCGCGGAGGAGATTAAGCAGCGTGGAGGTCAGGTCAGGATCAATACCGACGGGTTAGGTAATCTGTTTCATCGACGTAACATCTTGCCTGAACTCGCCGCTTGCGTTGATAGCCTGTCGATTTCACTCAATGCCGATACCGAGGCGCTATATCTACAGCATTGTCGCCCAAAACTAGCGGGCGCTTACCCTGCCTTACTCGAATTTATTAAGCTTGCACCACAATATATTAAGGATGTGCAAGTATCTGCAATCAATGGCTTAGAAGGAGTTGATATCCAGATTTGCCGTGAAATAGTTGAAACCAGAGGTGCGAGCTTTAAACAACGAGAGCTCGATATCGTCGGTTAACAAACACTGGTTAGAGGGGCAATTCGTGTTAAGATACTGAGCATAATAACTGTAATCAAATTCGATACATGCTAACCCGCAAACAACCTTTATTGATAAGTGCCCAGGGGATCCATTGGTCCCAAGCTCGTATTTTAGCCGCCGCTAGTCAGTTCTGTATGCTACTAGTGTCGGTGATCATTCTAACTAATATCATTATCACCTTAGGTGAAAGGCGTTTGCAGGAAGACTGGGCAACTCAGAGATACAGTGAGCTACAAGCCGTTGGTGCGTTAATCTCAGATAAAGTGACCTTCCAGCAGTTTAGAACCCAGATGTTCGCCAAGTCAGAACTGCTTAAACATTACCTTGCGCTACCCAGCCCTGAAAACCAAGCTAAGCTACTCGATAACTGGGACATTCTAGTCGATAACGTCCCAGAACTATTAGGCATTGCCCTATACGATCCGCAAGGCCAGCACAGATTTGCTACCACTAATGACTTTGGTAAGGAGAGCCTCCCTCCCGCATTACTCGGTGCTACCCGTAATATGGGTGGCAATGAGATTTATACCTCACCACTTGAATTTACTCCGATTAACGGCAAACTTGAGCCATTTATGTATCAGTTCGCTTGGCTTGAGAATCCTGATCAGAGTATACGTGGCTACCTGGTGACCTATAACTCGATGTCAAAAATGCTCAAAAGCATAAAACCCGCCTACTCGAGTAAACAAGCACCGTTAATGATGTTAGATACTCAGGGCTTACTCTATGCGGGAGCCCAGTCAAAACCCAACATCAGCCGTTTACCTGAAACCATGGGCGGCAGCTTGAAACAGTCCTACCCAGCTCTTTGGCGCAAGATGGCGATGAGCAATTTTGGCCAGTTCCATGGCGATATTGCGACTTTCGTTTATTTGAAGGTGGAACTGACGACTCAATATGAAACTCGCCGTGAATATTTCTTAGTCTCTTATATCAAGAATGCAGACATAGCTTCCAAATTCTCTCAATGGCGCAATATCCTTATTGGGGGAGCGATACTGCTCACCTTACTGGCAAGTTTTGTCATCTTCTTGACCCACGCGTACCGATTAGTGCAGCGTTCTCGTGAGTTTAGTATCGACATGACTAACCGCTTATTCGATAGTGAGGACGGTTGCGTTATCGCTAACGATAGTGGTCGCGTGCTAACGGCCAATCCAGCTTCATCTAAGCTGCTAGCTCTGCCTCTCGATGAACTCTCAGATCGTAGCTTACAACGTATTCTTAATTTGAATGACGATCAATATAGTGATTTCCTCCAAATCATGGAGGCAGAGCAACATTGGCAAAGTGAGCTCAGTATTGATAGTACGCCTGAGTCTTGGCTGAAAGTTCGTGTGCGCTTTGAAATCAGTAAAGATGAGAAACGTCGTTATATGCTGGTCACTTTTGAAGATATAAGCGAGCTAAAACAGAGTCAAAAAGAGGCGATGTTAAACTTCTTACTTAACGACGGCCCCATGGCTTGTGTATTAACCGATCCTAAAGGTCTTGTGGTTAAGTCAAACAACGCTTTCAATATCTTGCTTCAAATTGAAGATGATGAGGCACTAAACGTTACCCACTTATTAAGTGAAGATTTTAGCAAAAATTGGCCGCAAATAGCCCAACAGTTGATTATTCAAGGTACCTGGAAGGGACAGGTATTTGCCCTAATTGATCATAAAGAAGATACTTGCCTACAAACAACCTTGAAAGGCCATCTAGACAGTGGCGGTGAACTAGAGTTCATCCTCTGTACTTTTGAGCCAGCAAGACTCGACCCGGCCAATGGAGCCGCCAGTGGCTTAGTACCACACAGAAGCACGGTCTTCAATCACAAGGGCGATCTAGAGCGATACTTCAATAATTTAAGCCAGCATTGTAAGGACTTCTCCAGCTTATTGATGATAGATATCAGCGCCGAAGGTATGTTGAGTCATATGAGTGATATTGGTCAGCTTGAATCCCGTCAAAAAGAAGTGGAGATCCATTTACTGCGAGATCTACCTCACCGCTACCAAATGTCCCATTGGCAGCTTGGTAAGCTTATCGTAGTATTGCCAGATACTGACTCAGATCAGGCACATTACTTCGCCATTGAGACACTCAATAAGCTCACAGACAATGGACTAGGAGAAGGGATCTGCATCGGCATCGCCTCCTATCAAGCGGGGCAAGATCTTGAGCAGTTTATTGCCAATGCCGAAGTGGCCCTAAAGCGGGCAAAACAGACTGGGGAACAGAATATCTGCCAAGCCTACACCCGACTATTATCTTAGGTGACGGGCTTAAACGATTAACTAAGCCTTGGCCTTGCCTCCTTTTAGTTGAAATGAGTTTAGTTATATTCAACTTCGTTAGACTTACCTTAGTTAAAGTAAGTCTCGCAACATTAGATAAGCCCTCACTCTACAAGAGGGCTTGCACCTTTTAGCTCTTCTTCGAAAGGAGCATCTTCCATACTAGCGACTCCAGAAGGCAAGTCACTCTCGGTGATCTCAATAATCGCTGAGCGATTCATGGTGATTTTGTAGCGCGCATATTGAGAAGCTTGCTTACCTTCACGCAGCGCAACAATCAAATTCACTTGATAGCGTCGTTCAACGGACTCATTACTTATCTTGCCGTCTTGTTCCTTATAGATCTTAGCCTTACCGCGCTCCAAGTTACGAGCAAAAGGCACAAAACTAAAGTTAACCTGCTCCTGGATCATCGAATATCCCGCTAAGAAGTCCTTCTGAGAAACCCGAGTATGAATACCGTAATGGAAGATCTCTGAATCAATTTTATTCTGACTATGTCGCTTAGTCAGGATCTTTGATACGGCTTCTGGTAGCTCTTTTTTACGCATAAATTCAAGCCAAACTAATTGGCGAGCTATGGTATTTTTACTGGTGGTATCGCTTAATACTCGACTCCAACGTGGCCTACCTTTTTGAATAATACGCCACATCGCATTACGAATATCGTCTTTAAAGATTTCACGAAAACCGTAGATCACAGCCAGCGTCAGCACTAAGGCAATCGTCAAGCCACTAAAAAAGCCCTGAGCCTTGATAATCAACGCTGAAACCACCAACATCACCATCCCAGTAGCAATACCTGTAGTCATCTTCTTAAGCCCTACCCCTAAGGTTTTTAACTCCTCTTTAAGTACAACCCCCTGCTGGATGAGGCGGCGCAGAAGCAGCATCTTATTGGCAATTCGATTGGGATCTTTGACGGTTTGTGCCGAGTTATAATTATGCTCTTGTCGGTACAACGCCTCGGCCCGGCAAAGCGTAACCACCTTGTCGGTTATCTCAGTAAAGTCACTGCTTCTTGGCGCGTGCGCAAGCAACTTGAGTAAGCGTTGCTCACATAACCAGGAAAGGTAGTTATCGGCGTTTTCAAAATAGGATTTCCACTTTTCATCGCTAGGCTCGTTACGCCTAAAACGCTTGAGTAGATGAATAACCTGCTCACTCAACTCATCGAGTGAGTGATAAAACTTTTCAAGATCTTCAATCTGGGACAATTCTTTACTATCGGTCTCAATGGCTACCGAAAACTGGTAGGCAAACAAGTTCAAGTAGAGCCTGAACTCGTCGACGGTGCGCTTTTTCTGGCTCACAAAGCGACTCTGTACTAGGGGCAGGTGTAGCCCAGAAGAATAGTATGAGCGACGCCCAGTAATCGAGGAGTGGTAATACTCCTCCTCATTGAGGCTTTGTGGGTTGATCCCCATCTCTTTAGGAAGAAAAAAATACAGATCGAGACGTCGGCTATCACCGGATTCCATCTGATGAAGAAACTTAATCGACAGCGCCTCTTCTTGTTTAATTCTGACTTTAGACACGACTACCTTTCTTTATGTAATAGGTGACCACGTTGAAGTGGAGTAAAGCTAGTTAAAATTTTGAGGTTATTGAGGGACCAACAATCATGAGTGAACGACTCGTTGTAGCGCAATTTTAGTCAATGAACTCGGCTATAAGATACTGTGGATCATTGAGACAAATTACTGCTGCTAGAGTAAATTGCCACAACTGACAGAAGGCCCTGTAACAATCGCGCTATTGAAACAGCTATTGTGAAAATAGTCCTGATAAAAATCATGCCCTAAAAGCCATATTGACTCTTTTAGTCTAACCGATATTTCACAAGTTATTTGAACTAAGTGACTCAGTTTAGCCTAAATGTCCAATACTTTTGCAGAGTCACTGTAAAGGCGATGACTATTTAATGAGTTTGCAGGCCCACAGATGGTTGCCCGGATCAATCTTGACGGTCACCGCTCCTGCGACTTTGTTCATCTCTAGTACTTTAATCAAAAACTGTTCTTTCTGGGCATCACCCAACATCACTTCAGCCAGCTGAGATGCACTCTTTGATAATCTCTGTTCGTCTTTTTCAAAAAGCCCTCTAAGGTATTGGCCATTTGCTAAGTTAACCTCATAAGTCAAAATCGGAGCCTGAATTTTTTCTACTGTGCCGTTAGCCTTCACCTTACGGATTAAAACTCCCTGCTTAAATAAACTAAAGGCCACATCAATACCATGCCTAGTATTTTTTAAATACAGCTCACGCTGTCCAACAAAACCTTCCCCCACACGATAAACACTTGATGTACAAGTTAGAACAGAATTTTCATCGGGGTCGACTGTATGTTCAAGCAACAAACATAAACCAAAAATAAAGGTTAACGTCGCTAAAATCGGCGTAGGCTTAAAACCAGAAAACGCACACTTCTTCATAAGTTTATTCACAGATCCCAGCCTCTTTGAGCCAGGTCGCATCTATAAAGTGCCAGTCGTTAGCCACATTCAGCACTTTTAAGTTTCTACAATTTTTACCGTCGTCGGCAAAATTATTCATCACAAATTGCACTCTATCGCCATCATCAGATGGAGCGACATAAACGCGCTGCCATTTAAGCTTGTCACAACTTGCGAGTTGTTGCGCCAACTCCTTTACTCGGCTTTGATAATTTTGCTTATCTTCATCACTTTCGTAAATAGGCACCAATTTTGATTGAGTTCCCGCTATGGTAATTTTGTCAGGCATCGAAAGACGAATATCTGAGGTAGTAGTAAGGTTCATTGCTAAAAAGGTTAGCAAGAAGATCCCAAGAGTAAGACACAACAGATAGTTTTTTATCGATATTCCCTGCAATACGGCGCGGTTAAGCTTTGACTTACCTTTAGCGCTGACATGTAGCAGGTATCCCTGTTTAGCAATCACCTCGATCCATGCTGCGTGTTCAGCGCCAAGAAAACGCCTAATGTTGTTTACGGCGTTGGCAATTTCATGATGTCTCACTACCGCTGGTAAAAGCTTATCGCACATCGATTCTATAGACACGACCTGGCCTCTCGACGCCAGTAACTGCTCGATAACTAAAAATTCAATGTTAGATAATTTAAACGTAGAGGCTTTTTCTGGGCTAATAAAAATCAGCTCTCTAAGCTCTACATCAAATCGGTATGGGCCTATATACACGTTTACAACTCTGACTCAATAATTACCAAATAGTTTACTGGCAATCACGTATAGAGTCCGTGATTAATTAACATGAAATCGAGGGTGGATTTAGCTTTCGTGAGGTCTAGCACACTAATTTTGTTATTATTTAACCAACTGGCGATACATCTAGATACACAAATGAATTACGGGTTGATATTTGTAAATTACCGAAAAACTTACCGTTCAAAAGAACACCAAACAAAAACAAAAAGGCACCTTCCCGGCGCCTTTTGCTGACAAAAATTTACACTTCTTAGCGCAACAGACAAATATCGGACTAGGTCGATATCCTCGCTGTCAATCTATTTAGAAGGCGTATAACAGAGTCATGTTTGTCTCTGTATCTGTGCTTTCTTTGTCATCTAGTGGACTATCGTTGTAACGAACAATAACTGCAAATTTCATTGCTAGTGCACCCACGATATTGGCTGTAATAGCCGACTCAGAACGCCCCTCTAGGCTATCACCATAGTCAGCAACAAATAGCTGGGTAAACTTAGAGGTTTCACTGAACTCATAGGTGAAGTTAACCGCACCGTGAGCGACAACGCTATCTTCGTTATCATAACCGAGTATTGCGGTCTGCTCATCATCTAGCTTCTTGTAGATATAACCAGGACCTACCTCAGCACTTAGGAACATGTTACCGCTATCGATAAACTTGTGACCATAACCGGCAGAAGCGACTGCCTTGTAATCATAACCAGTAAAGGGATCGACCTCATAGTTACCAGTGATATACATATAGTTCTTCTCATCGAACTTGTAATCACCTTGAATACCACCGTAGTAACGCTTAGCGGTAACCTCTCCGGTGTCTTCTTTATACAAGCCTTCGAAAAGGTATTGGTTTTCCCAATTACCTAGCTCTTGTAGCATGTTTAAACGACCTTTTACCGACGAGGTTTCAGTGTTACCTGTGGTTAATGTCGCACCGAGCTCTGCTTCACCAGCAAAGGTCTTATCGCCTTCTACAAAGTCTGCCCCTGCGTGCGCAGCAAAAGGAGCCGCCATTACCACTGCCATAGCCGTAAGCATTTTTTTCATATTATCAGTACTCCGTTTACCAAACTCCCTAAAAACCGGCGCAATCTTAACATTTTGTTCTAATAATTGAAAATGAGTAGTACACCATTGGTGTTATCGCAAATTCAAATGTTGTAATACTAATTGGTATTACAAACAACAGACAAAAAAATACCTGCACATAGGCAGGTATTTTCTAAACTGGATTTAACCAGCTATTGAAATCTGAGTTACTTGATTTGTGGATCTAGTTCGCCAGACTGATAAGCTTTATACATAGCTTGCAGTGACTTAGGCTTGATCTTAGACCCCATACCCGCACAACCGAATGCTTCGTAGCGTGTAGTACAGATATCTGCCATCGCTTCCATAGACGCCTTCAAGAATTTACGTGGATCAAATTCTGCAGGGTTTTCAGCAAGGAACTTACGTACCGCACCAGTTGATGCTAAACGTAAGTCTGTATCGATGTTCACCTTACGCACACCATGCTTAATACCTTCAACGATCTCTTCTAATGGCACGCCATAAGTTTCAGGGATAGCACCACCGTACTGGTTGATGATCTCTAGCCACTCTTGCGGCACTGAAGACGAGCCGTGCATTACAAGGTGAGTGTTAGGAATACGTGCGTGGATCTCTTTGATACGGTCGATACGTAGCACGTCACCGGTAGGCTTACGGCTAAACTTGTAAGCACCGTGGCTAGTACCGATAGCAATCGCTAGGGCATCGACGTGAGTATCGGCAACGAAACGCGCCGCTTCTTCAGGCGTCGTTAGTAGTTGGTCATGGCTTAGAACACCTTCTGCGCCAACACCATCTTCTTCACCTGCCATACCGGTTTCTAGGCTACCTAGACAGCCGATTTCGCCTTCAACAGACACACCACAAGCGTGAGCAAAAGCGACTGTACGGCGAGTCACGTCTACGTTGTACTCGTATGATGCTGGTGTCTTACCGTCAGCCATCAAAGAGCCGTCCATCATTACTGATGACATACCCAACTGAATAGAACGCTGACAGATATCAGGATCTGTACCGTGGTCCTGGTGGATACATACAGGAATGTCTGGGTACTGCTCAAGAGCGGCTGCCATCAGATACTTTAGAAACTGTGGGCGAGCATACTTACGAGCACCAGCCGATGCCTGAACGATTACAGGGCTGTCAGTCGCTTCAGCAGCCTGCATAATTGCACGCATCTGCTCAAGGTTATTCACGTTAAACGCTGGAACGCCATATCCGTGCTCTGCAGCGTGATCTAACATTTGACGTAGGGAAATTAAGGCCATTTTTTACTCCAATAATAGGGTGAGTCGCCTCACCAAGGTCACTATCGTTTGGATGGATTTTTATGCTCTAACGTTGCCAGTTTTAAACTGGTTAACACTAAAGCGGTTACTTTTAATTTTTATTGTTATCTATGCTGCAAAAAAACAGTCTTATCACCAATTGCTATAGCGCTTTTTAAGACTGTTTTATATACAAAACTGCTCACTGGTTTGTTGGCGGCTAGTGTAACCCTGACAAATGTCGATTTAAAGTCTGCCAACAACCAGTTTGGTAATTATTTTGTATGTTACCGCCAATCAGTGTCGATTACTGGCCACGGCTCTCAAGCATGGCAACAGCAGGCAACTCTTTACCTTCTAGGAACTCAAGAAAAGCGCCGCCACCCGTAGAGATATAAGAGACTTTGTCAGCGATATCGTACTTATCGACAGCCGCTAATGTGTCACCGCCGCCAGCGATAGAAAAGGCATTTGACTCAGCAATCGCCTGAGCAATACGCTTAGTACCTTCACCGAACTGATCGAATTCAAATACACCGACAGGGCCGTTCCAAACAACGGTACCGGCATTTTTGATGATTTCAGCAAGTGCTTCAGCGCTATCAGGACCGATATCAAAAATCATATCAGTGTCAGATACATCGCTTACATCTTTCAGCGTCGCAGCAGCTGTAGGGCTAAACTCACCCGCAACAACTACGTCCGTTGGTACAGGAATGTCGCCGCCACGGCTTTGAGCGTTAGCAACTAAGCGCTTTGCTTCTTCAATCAAATCGGCTTCATAGAGTGACTTACCCACTTTGTGACCAGCAGCAGCAACGAAAGTGTTGGCGATGCCACCACCCACTACCAGTTGGTCAACTTTAGTAGAAAGACTTTCAAGCACTGTCAGTTTTGTCGATACTTTAGAGCCACCAACAATTGCTACCATTGGGCGTGCAGGGTTATCGAGTGCCTTACCTAAAGCTTCTAGCTCACCAGCAAGTAATGGACCCGCACAAGCGATAGGTGCATGTAAACCAACCCCATGAGTCGATGCTTGTGCGCGGTGAGCCGTGCCGAATGCATCCATCACGTATACGTCACAAAGTGCCGCCATCTTCTTAGATAGCGCTTCATCGTTCTTCTTCTCACCCACGTTAAAGCGAACGTTTTCGAACACAACCACTTCACCGACAGCAACTTCGATACCGTCAAGGTATTCGGCTGCAAGGCGTACAGGGCAATCTAGCGCCTTTGTTAGGTAATCAACCACAGGCTGCATAGAGAACTCAGCGTTGAATTCACCTTCCGTTGGACGTCCAAGGTGCGACATCACCATTACCGCAGCGCCTTTTTCAAGGGCAAGCTTAATCGTTGGAAGCGAAGCGCGCAGACGTGCATCACTTGTTACCACACCATCACTTACTGGTACGTTAAGATCTTCGCGAATAAGCACACGCTTACCTTGAAGGTCTAAATCTTTCATATTAAGAATCGTCATTTTCATGCTTCCTTACTATTTAAGTTAAAGTTAAAAATTAAAGTTAAAAATTAAAGTTAAAAATTCAATCAAACTGTGCAACAAGACCGCCGGGACACAACACCGACGCTCAGGTTCTAGGTTCTAGAGCCTAGGACGCTTCGCTGCTAGAGCGGACTACGTCCTGCTAGAAACAGCAAAAGCAACACTGTATTTTTATGTAGGTTAGGCTTTAGCCCATCATCAATGACGGCATAAATGCCGACCTACTTTTGAACAAGGTCTTAGGTTTTAGGGCGTTCGCTGCGAGGACGGGCTACGCCCTACTAGGAAGAACAAAAGCCCCACCTTTGCCGTTTCTTAGTTTTCCGGCTCTTACCGTCTCAGCTTGTCCCGGCCTTTCCCGGCTTTTCCCGGCTTTTACCGTCTTAGCTTTTCCTAGCTCCTGCTTTTCCTAGAACCTGCATTTCCTAGCCCCTAGGACCTTCTCTGCTCTTAAAACCTAAGACCTTCTTTAAACCTTTTTAGCCTTTATCATCTCTAAACTGGTATCGAGCATGCGGTTAGCAAAGCCCCACTCGTTATCGCACCACAGCAATAACTTAACTAAGTGGCCATCACTGACTCGAGTCTGCGTACCGTCAACAATGCTTGAACGCGGATCGTGGTTAAAGTCGCACGACACTAGTGGCTCATTGGTATAGCCCACAACCCCAGAAAACGATCCTTCAGAAGCTTGCTTAAGCACTCGGTTCACTTCTGCAATATCGACGCGCTTATTGAGCGTAACGGAAAGGTCGATTGCAGTAACATTGATGGTAGGCACGCGCACAGAGATCGCTTCAAACTTGTCTTTCATGTGCGGCAAGATGCGCTCAATACCACGAGCAAGTTTAGTATCTACTGGAATAATTGATTGACCAGCGGCGCGGGTTCTTCGCAAATCGTCATGATAGGCATCGATAACTTGCTGATCGTTCATCGCCGAGTGGATTGTGGTAATGGCACCACTTTTGACTTCGAAGTGCCTGTCGAGCACATCGATAACCGGTACGATACAGTTTGTTGTGCAAGAGGCATTAGACACAACCGTATGTTCGGCTTTTAATAATTCGTGATTCACACCATACACTATGGTGGCATCGACATCGCTTGACGATGGATGGCTGATTAATACTTGTTTAGCACCCGCTTGAATATGCGCCTCACATTCCTGCCTGTCGTTAAGTACGCCCGTGGCCTCGAAAACGATGTCGATATCCATCTCTTTCCAGGGCAATTTAGCAGGATCGGGTTCATGCAGCAGCTTAATGGCATCATCGCCAATAATCATATGCTGATTGTCGAGTTTAACTTGGGTGTGAAAACGTCCGTGAGTGGTGTCGTATTGGGTGAGATGAAGCATCGCTTCCGGCTTGGCTAACTCGTTAATTGCCACAATCTGAATACGATCGCGTTTGGCAGACTCATACAGTGCCCGAAGAATTGAACGACCAATACGGCCGTAGCCATTAATAGCGACTCTGATCATGAAAGCTTTCTATTCCCTTTAACAGCCCATTTGTTGATACAACAACGGCCTACCCCAATAGGTAAGCCGTTGTATCATAAATGCTTAGAGTAAAAAATACTTAAACAGTTATTGCGTATCATAGAGCAACTTATCGATGCAATGCAGATATTAACCCTTGGGTGTTCCCTTAGGTTAATCGCCCATTGCATCATTTGCCATAACACTGCTGTTGATTATAGCCCGTTAACGGTAGCTACAACGTTCTCAACAGTAAAGCCGAAGTGCTTCATCAAGTCACCGCCAGGAGCCGACTCACCGAAGGTAGTCATGCCCACAACCGCGCCATCAAAGCCAACATACTTGTGCCAGAAATCAACGTGAGCCGCTTCAATTGCAACACGCTTAGTTACGCTACGTGGCAACACAGACTCTTTATAAGCCGCATCTTGCTTATCGAACTCATTTGTCGATGGCATAGAAACAACACGAACCTTCTGACCTTGCTCAGTCAATGCTGCAGCAGAATCAAGTGCTAGTTGTACTTCAGAACCAGTAGCAATAAGGATTAGGTCTGGCGTGCCAGCGCAATCACTTAGTACATAACCACCTTTAACAACGTTTGCTAACTGCTCAGCGCTGCGTGCTTGAGCTGGTAGGTTTTGACGGCTGAAGATTAGCGATGTAGGCGCGTTACGGCGCTCGATTGCATTCTTCCAAGATACCGCTGTTTCAGCCGCATCACATGGACGCCATACAGTCATGTTTGGTGTCATACGTAGGTTAGCAAGCTGCTCAACTGGCTGGTGAGTTGGACCATCTTCACCTTGACCGATAGAGTCATGGGTGTAAACGAAGATGTTCTGAATACCCATCAGTGCTGACATACGTACAGCGTTACGTGCGTATTCCATGAACATCATGAATGTCGCACCGTAGTTGATGAAACCACCGTGTAGAGAAGCACCGTTCATGATACCGCTCATGCCGAATTCACGTACACCGTAGTAGATGTAGTTACCAGCAGCATCGTCTTGAATGCCTTTAGAACCCGACCAAAGCGTTAGGTTAGAACCGGCTAGATCTGCTGAACCACCTAGCATTTCTGGTAGGATTGCACCAAATGCACCAATCGCATTTTGTGAAGCCTTACGGCTAGCAATACCTTCAGCTTTATCTTGGCTCTCTTGAATGAAAGCTTGTGCTTTTTCTTCAAAATCTGCTGGTAAGTCACCTGTGATTACACGGCGCTTGTATTCTGCAGCCAGTTCTGGGAATGCAGCTTCATAAGCAGCGAACTTATCGTTCCAGCTTGCTTCATTTGCAGCACCAGACTCTTTAGCATCCCAACCCGCGTAAACGTTTTCAGGAATTTCGAATGCGCCGTGGTTCCAACCAAGGAATTCACGTGCTGCTGCGATTTCAGCATCACCTAGTGGTGCGCCGTGACAATCGTGGCTGCCAGACTTGTTTGGCGAACCAAAACCGATTGTGGTTTTGCAGCAAATCATTGTTGGCTTGTTAGTCACTGACTTAGCTTCTTCGATAGCAGCGCGGATTGCGTCGCTGTCGTGGCCATCTACGTTTGCAATGACGTGCCAGCCGTAAGACTCGAAACGCTTAGGTGTATCGTCAGTGAACCAACCTTCTACGTGACCGTCGATAGAGATACCGTTGTCATCCCAGAATGCGATTAGCTTACCTAGACCTAAGGTGCCCGCTAGAGAACAAGCTTCATGAGAGATACCTTCCATCAAACAGCCATCACCAAGGAAGCAGTATGTGAAGTGATCAACGATGTCGTGACCAGGCTGGTTGAACTGTGCAGCCAATGTCTTCTCAGCAATCGCCATACCGACAGCGTTACTAATACCAGCGCCTAGTGGGCCTGTTGTTGTTTCAACACCTGGTGTGTAACCGTATTCTGGGTGACCTGGTGTTTTAGAGTGAAGCTGTCGGAAGTTTTTCAACTCTTCGATAGGAAGTGCGTAACCAGTAAGGTGTAGCAAAGAGTAGATGAGCATAGAGCCGTGGCCGTTAGAAAGGATAAAGCGGTCACGATCAACCCATTCAGGGTTGTTTGGGTTGTGCTTTAGGAAATCGTTCCATAGCACTTCAGCAATATCAGCCATCCCCATTGGAGCACCTGGGTGACCAGAATTGGCTTTTTGAACAGCATCCATGGTCAATGCGCGGATTGCGTTTGCGAGTTCTTTACGAGATGACATGCTCTCTCCTGCTTCGTTTGAGGTATTGAGGCTTAGATAAAGAAAAGGGCCGCAAATTTGTATTTGCTTTTCCCTTCCCTACAGCAAATTTTGGAGCCATATTTTCGCCTACTAGGCTGTAGGACGCAAATTTAATTCACCCAGAATGAAAAAAATTGGCACTTTTAAGTTAGATAAATAACGCTTAGGCCACCTAAGCCTAACAAACTAGTCGTTTTTATCGACAATCAAGTTTGTTTAAGTCCACGCCGTCAGTTTTAAGTGCTGTTTTTTGATCATTTTTTATCGCGAACACTCCCCAGTGAAAATCACAAATAATCTTAATTAACAGTGTGATAAACAAAATATAAAATACATCTTTACCAAGATGGACAAAATAAATACCGCGAGTAACTGCACAAAATTTGGTGAAGGGGGTGTCATCAACTCGGTTTTCCACTAGAATAGCCGTCTAGATGTAGATACTTCTACACATTCAAATTGTTTAAAGACGAGATTTTCCATCATGGCAAAGCACTTGTTCACCTCTGAGTCGGTCTCAGAAGGTCATCCAGATAAAATCGCCGATCAGATTTCTGATGCGGTATTAGACGCAATTTTGGAGCAAGATCCAAAAGCTCGTGTAGCATGCGAAACTTATGTCAAAACTGGCATGGTTATGGTTGGCGGCGAAGTTACTACTTCTGCTTGGGTTGATATCGAAGAGATCACCCGTAAGACTGTACGTGACATTGGCTACACTCACTCAGACATGGGTTTTGATGCTGACTCTTGCGCCATCCTAAACGTGATTGGTAAGCAGTCACCAGACATCAACCAAGGTGTTGATCGTGCAGACCCTAAAGAACAGGGTGCCGGTGACCAAGGTCTAATGTTTGGTTACGCTAACAACGAAACTGACGTACTAATGCCTGCGCCTATCACTTACTCGCACAAGCTAGTTAAGCGTCAGTCTGAAGTTCGTAAAGACAAGACTTTGCCTTGGTTACGTCCAGATGCGAAGAGCCAGGTAACTTTTGCTTATAACAGTGATGGCAGCATTGCTGGTATCGATGCAGTTGTTCTATCTACGCAGCACAGCGAAGATGTGACTCAAGCAGACCTAATTGAAGGTGTAATGGAAACCATCATCAAGCCAGTATTACCGGCTAAGTGGTTATCTAAAGACACTAAATACTTCATCAACCCAACTGGCCGTTTCGTTATCGGTGGTCCAGTAGGTGATTGTGGTCTAACGGGTCGTAAGATCATCGTTGACACATACGGCGGCATGGCTCGTCACGGTGGTGGTGCTTTCTCTGGTAAAGACCCATCAAAAGTTGACCGTAGTGCAGCATACGCAGCACGTTACGTTGCTAAGAACATCGTTGCAGCTGGTCTTGCAGACCGTTGTGAGCTTCAAGTTTCTTACGCGATTGGTGTTGCAGAGCCAACTTCAATCAGCATCGAAACATTTGGCACAGCTAAAGTTGGCGAAGAGCTATTGATCGACCTAGTACGTCGTCACTTCGACCTACGTCCATACGGTCTAACAGAAATGTTGAACCTAGCTCGCCCAATCTACCAAGCGACTGCAGCATACGGTCACTTTGGTCGTAACGAGTTCCCGTGGGAAGCTACAGACAAAGTTGACGCACTACGCGCTGACGCCGGTCTATAATCGTTATCGATTAATTCGGCGTTGCTGGTTCAACGCTATGAAAAACCGCCACTTGGCGGTTTTTTTATGTCTGCAATTTGCAGTATTAGGTTTTGCATCAACGTGACACAATTACGCAAGACGCCATAAATAGCGTATTACAGTTAACTTCCAACTGTAGTGGTTTCAATGACCTGCGGTCGGCGTATGTGCAGATACTACTGAGACTCGCTGCAAGTACATCTGACCTCCATGGACGGAGGGAATGCCAAATTCTGTATGGAACAGAATTGGTCCTGTAAGCTCTGCGAAAACAAAAAACATCCTTGTTAAAAGGCCAGTTCGGTATCCATACCTCTCGTTCAAGAGCCTGATAACTTCGTTATCTTTCACCATGCCATCGAAGGCCTCAGTCGCATCTACACTAGGTTAGAAAAGCAATATGACCTAACCTCTGGTGTTTGCTCTACAAGAGCTATCGCAAGTAGTATGGATTTGGCTTAGCATCATAATTTTCTTTTAGTCGGTAAGGATAAACAGCACAGTGCAATTAACTTGGTTAGCGCCTGATGAGCGTATCGAGGTGAAGAAGTTCTACCGCCAATATATGCCCTATGCACGATTGTTGCAGAAAGAGTCTGTCTGCGTGTTAACACAAACTGACTCGACTTCGGCTAACGATGTTGAAATTGCTTCCTCTGCCGTCACTTGCTCAACCATAGTCGCTAGTGCACGTATTCGGCCTATTGGTCAGTTAGCCATTTTAACTGGGATGTTGGTGCATCCAGATTTTCGTGGCCAAGGTGTTGGGCATCAGTTGATGGATGAACTGTCATCCGTTATCAATAACGGTAAGACCTATATTTTCGCCTTAGCGCATCTAGAAGGGTTTTATTCTCAACATGGGTTTGGTGTCATTGCGGATGCGCCCAATGATATTGCGCAGTTGTTTCTCAAGTATCAGGGGGATAGTGAAAGGTTGGTGTTAATGGGATTAACCCCCTCTCCTCAGTGAACCTGTTGCTATACCGCCACGGTAATACTCAGTTGCAACGTTCAGCAACACGGGTTCCAATGACCTGCGGTCAGCGCATGTGCAGACACTGCCGTGACACGCTATAAATACATCCCTGTAAGCTCGGCCAAGAATAAGTGGGGTCAGAGTAAACTTTCCACAAGACTCACAGGAAACACCTGTTCCCCATCGGAGTTGCCGAAGGTATTGAAGTCAATCGCGTGAGCGAGGCATGGATGCCGAGATAGCCTTAGGTGAGCCATGGATGGCGAATATGAGGCGATAGCTGAGGCCCGTATCTAATGCATGTAACTTCGTCTGGGGCGCTGAGGGTTCGCTAAGGGGGACAAGCGCTTTCCCCCTTGGCTCGGGTGCGGGCGAAGCGCCGCGACGTTAGTTGTTAGACGCAGTCTAACATAGAAGTCAGGCGCAGCCTGATATGTGTCAAGGCCACGACCTTTATCAAGCGCAGCTTGATTACCCGCTAGGGTGTGGGATGAAATCCCACTATGTGAACTGTTAGACGCAGTCTAACTTAAAGGTCAAACGAAGTTTGATTGCTTACCGCAGTAAAGCGTAACGTCAGACGCAACCTGACAAACCTATTGATTGGCTAAAACCTCTTCCAACTTAAGCCCGGTTAAATCACGAATCGTGCGCCATAAATAATAAAATGTTCCCATCATCATCAACATCGATGGCACGGCGATCATCGGGTAACTGTATAAAGTCAATTGCCCCAACTGTTCATTAAACTCAGGCGTTCCCGTAGGGCTAGTGACAATCCATTTAGCCAAGATGTAATTCATGGTAGCTGAGAATGCAAACGAGCCCGCTACTAAATAAGTAGCCTTCATTAAGCGCTGCTCAAACGCCGCCATACAATTGTTCTGTTGTAAGCGCTGCATGATCTTATCAACGTCCATCACCGCTGGATTAAAGACAAGGGCTTTAATTAATGGTTTAGAAGTAAAGGTCGAAATAAGCACTGCAATACCGATAACCGCTGGAATTGCGGCTTCTTTGATTGCCAACCACTTAAGGTCAAGCTCCAGCAGACCAATGCCACCGGTTAACAACACATTGGCTAAGCCAAGCAGGGCAATAAAATTAAACTTTTTATACTTTATTAGCTCAAATATGCCCCACCCCAGCGGAAAGCTTAACGCCAACATTAATCCACCACTCGCCCCTAGCTGATCGTCACCACTTAACTTCATTAGAATAAAAGCGGGTATGGCGATGCTCACTAACAGGTCAACCATAGGCCGAGGTTTATGTGTCGATGTACTACTCATGTGTTGATTTCCAGGCGAAGCATGCAAGCTTCGAAAAATTTAAAGATAAAAAACCAGTGCTATTGTTTCTATGAGGCCAGTTCTATAATGCTAGCCCAGTGCTTCTATGATGCCAATATTGAGCCTGAATAGTATATAGCGGCGTAAAAATACCTTGTTCTCCCCCAAGTGTCACCCTTGTTCAAACATTGTTGAGACTGGAAGTTGCCAAAGTTCAGAAATGAGGTCTTATCTAAAATAGTCCCGTAGAACATTGTGGATGATGGTTCAGGCTCTGGGAGTCATGGCTATCTAATGTGGACACCCTACGACCAATATTACATTAAAGCGAAAAGCATTAGACGAACCAAAACATAACCAGTTATTTTAAAAGCCATTTTATAAATGGTACATAACAATGATTGTTTTAAATTGCACAGCCAAAGCCGCAGAATTCTTGTCTACAAATGCCGATAGTGAATCCATAAAAATCGTCCCAGCAACATATGATGATGTCAGTCTCGATTCTGAATACTTAACTACGGATAATGTAGATGCTGACAGCGATTCAGATTGGGATACGGAGCCGATGCAATGGCAACTTGATATCAAGCAAAGCGCTGATACGCCGTACCTTGTTTGCTGCGAAACAGAAACTAAGTTCAGCCTGTATTTTGAATGCGATCAAATCAGCAGCGCCAGCCAATTTGCCTCGCTGTTTTTCAGCACTTGGGCGCAAACCCAAAAAGGTTACTCGGAGCGTTACCTTAACCAGCTTGAAGATGATGACATCACAGAAATGCTGCAAACCATTGAGAGCCTGCAACAAAACTACCATTGGTATCTGCGCGAACTTAAAGATGGGCTGGCGCTTACTGAGCACTTTCAGGCGGTCTACAATGCTAACCTTGAACCTATTACTAAGGCGCAACAAGATTCTGAAGAGCTAGCACAACAATCGATATTAAAAATTTGTCAGGACTGGCTCAATATGACTGAGCGCGCAAACGAATTTGGTGACATGCTCGCCCCAGCCGAAGATCTCGACATGCGCCTCACCATGCTCGCGGCTATGTAGTCAGTTTGATAAGCAACCGCTACTTAATTTATAACTAATACTTATGTTATGGTGTCATCCGTATTCAGCAGGGAACAAGTTTAATACTAATTAGTATAACGGGAAGCACACCATGAAATGGAAGACATGTATTAAGGCGCTACTCATTGCGCCTTTAGCCACAACACCTCTAGCCTTAGCACCGATTGCTCAGGCCCAACAACCAACAGATATTTTAGGCTTACAGCTGAAGATGACGCCCGATGAGGTGGTTCAACGTTTAAATATTCAGCCTGATTCTAAGGTTACCGTCGGTAACATCAACAACCCCACACCGACCGACTTTACTGAAGAAGCAACAAAAATAGCCAAAGAGTACCAAGAGAAATACCCCCACATTGCTGCAGAGCAACGAAAGCAACTTATTGAGCAAGTTCAGCAGCTACGCCTGAGTAACAAAATTAAAGAGATTTCCTGCTCAGATAAAGCCTGCGATACGCCATTTTTGAAAGCCAACAATATTATATGGTTTATCGCAAGATTTACTGATGATGGCAAACTTGGCAATCTATCAATCCGTCAAAACGTTACTCAGCTGAACGCTAAAACTCAAAAAGGTTTAGAGAAAAAATACCATCCTGATGAGGTCTGGGGCGATATCTCCGAGCACCGCTCTGCCAGTTTGAATCGACTGTCGAAAGACGCAGAAAACCTAACGATTAAACTCAAGAACTACCCGAATGAAAAACTCATTGAATATAAGCTCTACGACTATAGTTTGTTTGATGGAGTCACCACTAAAGAGCAAGCCTTAATCAGTGAGTTCGATAAAAGCTTATAAATAATCTGTGCAAGAAAACCTAAAAATCACTCAAACTCTAAGTGGTCAAGAGGCGGCAGCTGCAGCCTCTTTTGCCCCTGTGCAAACAAAGCGCCTGACTTTAACAACTAAGTTCTATCCATAAAGTTCCATCTATTAAGTCCTAGCTATTAAGCCCTAGCTATTAAGCATTAGCCGTTAACCGTTAACCATTAGCCGCAAGCTAACTTTAAGATCCTAGGAAATTTGATTGCCTAAGTCGTTAGGCGTAGTCTAATTGAAGCTCAAATTCGCAATATCACAGAACTGAGTTATAAATAGTTAAGCCTAAAATCAAACGGAGCCGATATGAAACACTTACTAGTGACTGCAATCATTGCCGCTACATTAACAATAAGTGGTTGTGCCCAAAAGCAAGACGATACAGTCCCCCAAGACCTACTCACCAATGATGGGAATGTAAACATTCTTTGGCAAAACCCTAGTGACTATAGCGATGTAGAAGCAACAACGGGAGTACAGTCAAAATTCGAAGAATACCTTTTTACCGAGCTTACCGACGAGCTTGGAAAACTGGCTAATAAACACTTAGCTAAAGATCAACAACTTGATCTGACCGTCACAAACGTAGACTTAGCCGGAGATGTACAGCCCACTTTTGGTGCTGCACCTGATGATGTTCGCATTGTTACCGATCTGTACCCACCAAAAATACGTTTTGATTATGTCTTAACTCAAAATGGAAAAGTCATAAAATCGGGTAGTGAAAAGCTCAATAACATGGCTTTTCTCATGGAGATCCAGCCGATAAGCAACGATCCTTTCCCCCACGAGCGAGAGCTACTCACTAATTGGTTTAAGAAAACAATCATGCCAGCTTTGTAATAATGCTGGCTCCCTAGCTTAACTTGGGATAGAAGGAATCTTTTAGAACTGTTAACAAGGGGGCGATCGCCCCCTTGTTGTCCGAGTCTGAACAGCAATCTTCATCGAGCGTAGCTTGATTGCATTAAGTTCAGGCGCAGCCTAATAACCAAAAAGCGACACCGTTTTCAGCCCGAAAACATTCCTAACAATGGTCAAAGTGTGCATTTTCCATGCACATAAACTCCAGCTGTTGCATAGACAAGACTGGAATTTGTAACACCCGAATGGACTCAGGGTTAATCGACTCTAAGTCGGCAACCTCATCAATGGCATTGCCGTAAGAGTTAGTGCGTCCACAATAGATAAAGTGCTTCTTCCAGCGTACCAGATAGGCAATTTGCAGCTGATTATCGATACAGATCTCGGCTTCTAAGGCATGACACTCCTCAGCTTTTTCCGATAAAACCGCCACAACCAATTTTAAGTTATCGAAGGCCGACAGGTTTAAGCTTAGATATGGGGCAAAGATTGAGGCTACTGATTCTGACAACATAAAGATCCTTAGAAAAAGCTTTCGCTAGTTGGTAACACTAATAGGTAATAATCACGCTCATCGAAACTGATGTAATCAACAACTTGCATCCCCCCTTTGCGCGTGTGGGCGGCAAAGGAGCCGACGTTATCTTCGGCGATAAAGGTCAACATATAGGGCAGCTCATTGCCAACCAACTTCTTAATAAAAGCGACTAAGGCCTCAAATATACCTTGGCCACGATGGCGGCTATCTATCCAAATAGGACCATACTGGCAGCAATTTTTTTCGGTTAATTTGGCACGCTCATAATCGAGTCTCGGTAAACGGTTAAGCAGATTTCGATAAATGGGCCACTGCTTGAAAAAAGGCCAGCGCCCAGCAATGACATAACCCACGATAGTATCTTCAACTTCGGCCACCACAACCCAATGCTGGTTAACGAGAGTGGTTAAGTCCCCTTGAGTGAAAGACTGTCCCTGCAGCGAATTATCACGTTGTTCGGCAACCAATTCATCTTGCAAATGAGTTTGTTCCAGTGCGACCAATGCCGTGATATCGGTCGCTTTAGCTCGTCTAATCTTCATTGCTATTTTGTTAACTCTATTACTGTTAATCCCATAATTCCCGCTTGAGTATAACCGAACCGACTTCAGGTAGATAAGCTTCAAACTCGTGATTTTTTGAATAAGGACGATAGCGCCCCCTAAGTGCTCCTATAGGCGTGGCTATAGCATTAACTATGGGGATGATTCAAACAAATAGAGATCAAGTTTTCACACAATTAACATTTATCCAACCAGAAAAAGTAAGTATAGTTCTTAAACGATTTTAGCTCGAAAAAGCCAGATGATGGCCCCAACCGACAAGTGAGAGCAATCATGTTAGCCCAAAAAATCAATCACAATATTTGGCTAAGGGAGCAAGATCATCCCGCGATAAACCTAGCAAGATGGCAACAACAGGTCGACTTAATCAGTGAGCTTTATCAGGCTAAGAGCACTCTAATTATTCAGTCTAACGGTAATAAAGCTCAAATCACATGTTGCAGCAAGCAGAGCGACAAGCCGAACGATAAGCTTTTTACTGCTGGCGATGAACTCCAAAGAGAGGGGGTAATCGATGCCACCTGCGATACCATAAGCTATGGCCTTGTTCATCTCGACCCCACTAAAGTTGCTGGTAGCTTCGCCTCTTTTAACAGACTGCTTTCTATCAAGCTCACTTGGCCCGATGGGCGGCTCTTTGGCTGTATGATAATTTGCGATCCCGCCAAGGATAAAGTTAATGCCACCACTGCAGTGGTCTGCGAAACGGTTAAGGCGCTGCTTCAAGGTGAGTTAAAACAGATGTACCTGACAGAGCAGTTGCATCGATTGTCTGTTCAGGATGACTTTACCTGCATGCTCAACCCTTACGGGTTTAACTTGATGGCACCAAGGCAGCTAAGCTTGAGTCGTCGCTTCGGTTCCCACGCAGGGCTGATTGTATTAGAAGATAGCCCTTCCCCGCACATCCATCAGAAATATACTGAGTCCCAACGCATTCGCATTATTGCAAGGATCATTTCCGATAGTATGCGGGAAGCGGATATCTCCGCCAGGCTCCAAGATCAGCAATTTATCATCCTCGCCTTCGTCGATAATGAGTCTAATCTCGACAGCCTAATCGCACGGCTACGTAAACAGGTACACAAAGAGGCACCTGAGATTAACCTCATCGTAGGCAAGAGCTTTTTTACCCCAGACACCCAGTTGTCGCTGATCCCTATGCAGCAAGAAGCGATAGCAGATTTGGAAAAGAATCGGGATTCTAAAAGAAGGGCCTAGATCCTAGGGCGCTTCGCTGCGAGGACGGGCTACGCCCTGCTAGGAAAAGCAAAGAGCAAAACAGTGTAATGTCCACTTCTTTGCTTTAACCTAGGACCCGCTTTTCCTAGAGCCTTCTTTTAATCTATGCCGTCAACACTGACACATTAAATCGTAAGGCTGATGGGCTAAAGCCCAACCTACATTAAAAACGCAATGCTATCTTTTGACTGTATAGCAGGACGAAGTCCGCTCTAGCCGCGAAGCGTCCTCGCAACGAGTTTACGAGTGTTCTAGTTTCTAGCTTCTAGCTTCTAGCTTCTAGAATAGGCTGCTAATCTGGACTTTGCTTGCGTGCCCACTCTAAAAACAGCGCTATGGGGAAAGGTGACATCATCACCATACCAAGGCCAGACAGACTGGCAATCAGTACCATGCCTTCAACCTGCTCCGACAGATTAGATAAAAAATAGATGCCAACGCCAGATAACAGCATGCTTAAACCTAGCCAATGCAATATTTTTAAGGGTTTAATTACACTTTTTTGCACTATATGCCGCCTTCTTTATGTTGATTTTAGTATAAACTACTCACAGTATATCGATATTAACTACTATGGATCCCGAACATGATAAAACAATCCTTATTCCTAGCAAGTTTGCTATTGGGTTTAACTGCTTGTCAGTCGACTCCTCAGACTCAATTAGAGGATTTAGCGATTGAAGGCACATGGCATATTGAGTCAGCGAATGGCCAACCTGTCATCGATTACAGCCCAGCAGAATTAATCTTTGCAGCAGATGGTAAGCTAACAGGCAACAATAGCTGCAATAACTTTTTTGGTAATTATGTGCTAGCTGGCCAGTCTCTACAGCTACAGCCTGCGGGTAGCACGATGAAAGCCTGTGTTGATGCACTAATGGCACAAGAGCAACGTGTTATGCAAATCATGCCTGAAGTCACTCAAGCCCAAATGGCTAAGGGTAAACTTCTGCTAAAAGATGCCGAAAACAAAACCGTTATGGTGCTAAGCAAAAAGTAATCGTCTAAGCTAGCTCTGCATTTATAGCGGACACAGCGACGATTTACCGTTTTAAGAAAGCCATCCTTGGCAAATCGTCATAAGTGTTCCAGACACAGAAAAACCGCCTATTGGCGGTTTTTTATTGCTCATATTTTAATGACAATCTATGTCATGAGCATCTGCTCTAGGCGAAAGCTAACTGTTAAGAGTTTAGCTTTTCAGCCATCTCTGCACTTTCCTCGGCGTTAGCATTATAGTGCTCAACGTCAATCTCGCCTTCAGACTTAGCAATCACGGTCGTTGCAACCAAATCACCAGAAACGTTTACTACGGTACGTGCCATATCCAAGATACGGTCGATACCGGCAATCAATGCAACCCCTTCAAGTGGTAAGCCAACTGTAGTTAACACTAGCGTCAACATCACCAGACCCGCACCTGGCACACCCGCAGTACCGATAGAGGCAAGCGTTGCGGTTAAGATAATTGTAATGTAATCAACCCAAGTTAAATCGATACCAAAAGCTTGTGCCACAAACAGCGCAGTCACACCTTGGTAAAGTGCGGTACCATCCATGTTAATAGTGGTGCCTAACGGTAATACGAAACTTGAGATCTTCTTATTAACGCCTAAGTACTCACTCGCGCACTTCATACTTGCTGGTAGCGTACCCGCAGAGCTAGATGTGGTGTAAGCAACCGCAATTGCATTGCTAATGCCTTTAAAGAATTGCACAGGGTTCAGCTTGGCGAACACGACGAGAACAAAGCTGTAGAAGCCAACAACATGTAGGAAACAGCCAATATAAACTGCAATAATCACCTTGATCAGCGGCATCAACATATCGACACCATACTCACCGGCCACCCAAGCCATCAAGCCGAATACGCCGTATGGTGCAAGCTTCATTACCAAGTCAGTTAGCTTGTACATGGCCTCAGCTAAACTTTCGAACACCTTAATTGCTGGTTTACCATGTTCGCCAATCAGCACCAATGCAATACCAAGGGCCACGGCAAACACAATCACTTGAAGGATTTGGCCACTAGCAAGTGCAGCAATCGGGTTAGTTGGCACGATATCAATCAAGGTTTGCATCACAGACGGAGCTTGCTTGACCACTTCTGCAGATTCGTGTGCCACCATATCTAAGCCAACACCAGGTTGCATAAAGTGACCGACGGCTAAACCTAGGGTAATCGCAATAGAAGTGGTACCTAAGTAGAAAGCGAACGACTTGAAACCAATGCGTCCCATTTTGGCGGTATCTTGCATAGAGGTCACGCCGACAATAAGGGAGCAGAACACTAATGGTACAATCAACATCTTGATAGTGTTAACAAATAGAGTACCAATTGGCTTCAAGTAGGTCGCCTGTTCACCCAAGCTAACCCCAGTAAAAATACCTAACAGCATACCAATCATAATCTGTAACCAAAGGGGAACAGACATCCAGCTTGACCACACTTTTTTCAAAAGTGAAGTTTGTTGATTTGACATATTTAAGCCTTGAAACGGTTGAAGGAGGACTACCAGCACATTACTAGTTCAAAAAATAACGCGGCAGTTTAGCATATGCTTCAATAGCGGGAGATGATCTATATCACGCTGGCAAATTCCATTGATTAGTCACAGCAACAATCGCTAGCGCACTAAGGAATCGATAATTTTAAGCGTCAAATCTTGCGGTTTCCTTATTTTTAGAGAAGTGCATCCGATGCAGTGCAGCTGGAGGCTGATCCCGCTCCATAAGATAGCTCCAATAGGCATCATCAAAGCCTGAAAAAAGCGGCTTGCCTTCGGCGCGCAAAATTAGCCACCACCAGACAAGCCCCCAAATCCCCAGTGTTAGCAGCGTCAGAACAAAGTGCCACCCATGCTTAATCGGCTGCGCTTGTCGTCTGCGTAGAGATTGGCTTGTTGAGGCTGTTAAATTTGTAGATTGCGCCTTTTTCATCACGACTCCACTTGTACTCGGGTCATAAAAAAAGTTTAGCAGAGTTAGACTTTAGTCGAATGAGAAATCACAAAATAAAAACACCTCAATAGCAGCCTAGCAACTGACATCGTGTTAAAGTGCTCCCAAAAAAGGACCATAAAATATGATGATACGTAAAGGTCAAGCGGCAGACCTACAAGCCCTAATAAACTTCAACCAAGCTATGGCCCAAGAAACTGAAGGTTTAGCCTTAGATACCCAAGTGCTAGAAAAAGGTGTTAATACCTTACTGACATCACCAGAAAAAGGCTTCTATCTTGTCGCTGAAGTCAATGGTGAAATTGCTGGTTCCTTGATGGTGACTTTTGAGTGGAGCGACTGGCGTGCAAAAGATTATTACTGGATCCAGAGCGTCTATATTCGTCCTGAGAATCGTCGCCAAGGGCTCTACGCTAAGCTCTATCAAGCGGTGAAAGATCTCGCAGCCGAGAACGGCGGAGCCGCCAGCTTTAGACTCTATGTAGAGAAAGAAAACACTAATGCCCAACTCACCTATAGTGCACTAGGGATGGAGCAAAGCTATTACTTGATGTACGAAGAGAAGTAAGCTTTCATCCGAGAATACTAATATTTCGAGCCTAATTTGGCTCACAGATTAGATATGAAAAAGGCCATCAACTGATGGCCTTTTTGCTGCTAATGCCAGATAAAACCTGACAATAAAAAGTTAACCGCAGATGCTGGTTACTTTAATCGCCAAACCGCCTTGACTGGTTTCACGGTACTTAACGTGCATGTCTTTACCCGTCTCATACATGGTCGCGATAACTTTATCTAAGCTCACCTTTGGTGCGCAGTTACGGCGCATCGCCATACGTGATGAGTTAATCGCCTTCACAGCGGCAATCGCATTACGCTCGATGCATGGAACCTGTACTTGACCAGCAACAGGGTCACAAGTTAGACCTAGGTTATGCTCCATACCAATTTCAGCCGCCATACATACTTGCTCTGGGTTAGCACCCATGATTTCAGCAAGGCCGGCAGCCGCCATAGAACAGGCTACGCCAACTTCACCCTGACAACCCACTTCGGCACCAGAGATAGAAGCATTACGCTTGTATAGTGAACCCACCGCAGCCGCAGCGAGGTAGAAGCGAGTGTACTCTTGCTTACCAACTGGCTTAATGAACTTATCATAGTAAGCCAATACCGCAGGGATAATACCCGCTGCACCGTTAGTTGGAGATGTTACTACGCGGCCTCCAGCAGCGTTTTCTTCGCTTACTGCCATCGCAAATACGTTGATCCAATCAACGATTTCCATTGGGTCGCTAGATAGACGCTCACCAGTAAGCAATTGGCGGTAAAGTGCAGGAGCACGGCGAGCCACTTTTAGCGGGCCAGCTAGCACGCCTTCAGTTTGGCAGCCTTTTTCGATTGCTTGATGCATGGTAGACCATACTGCACCAAAGCCATCGTAAATCGCTTCTTCACTGTTGAAACACAATTCATTCTTAAACATGATGCTGCTGATGCTTAAGCCAGTTTCTTTACAGGTTGCTAAAAGCTCATCTGCAAAGTTAAACGGATATGGCACTTCTACAGGGTTTTCAACTTCCTTGCCGAATTTTGATTCTTCAACAATAAAGCCACCGCCAACTGAATAGTAAGTTTTGCTTAGTACAAGCTCATCACCATTGTAGGCGTGTAGCATCATGCCATTTTCATGTAATGGTAATGCGTGGCTGTGGAAAATGACTGCGTCGTGACCAAAGTCTACTAGCTGCTTTTCGCTGCCCATTGGCAGTTTCTTCGTTTGCTCAACGTCAGCAATAAAACCTGGGATCGCGTCGATGTCTACGCTCTCTGGTGAGTTACCACCTAAGCCGACAATAATCGCGATATCAGTGTGGTGACCTTTACCGGTTAACGATAAAGAACCGAAAATCTCAACGCCTAAACGAGTCACTTGTTCAAATTGACCCGTTTGACGAACATCATCGATAAACTCTTTGGCGGCCTTCATCGGCCCGACAGTATGAGAGCTCGATGGACCCACACCTATCTTAAAAATATCAAATGCGCTAAACATTAAAAATCACCTCGGAAAAAAGAGGAAAGGCCTGGAGAATTCCTGGCCTTGTCAAACAAATGGAACAATAAAAAACTGGACGCTTTAAGATGCTCGCATGCAATCTTTAAGCGCCCAGCTCTTATCTTTATTAAGACATTAATCCGAATAGGATTGCAGTCATTGCAAGTAAACCAGCAACCACAACAAAGACGTTGCTTAAACGGCCACGGTACGCTGCTAACGCTGGCACCTTGTAGATTGCGTACATTGGCATTAGGTAAAGGATAGCCGCGATGATCGGACCGCCCAATGCTTCAATCATACCCAAGATGCTTGGGTTAATAATTGCCACACCCCAAATAGTGAAGAACATGAAACCTAAGATAAACTTGTTCAACTTAGAATCAGAAACGTCTTTTCCACTAGAACGTAATTGCTTAGTAATTAAGCCCTTCATACCTTCAGTCGCACCCATGTAGTGGCCGAAGAAAGAAGAGATAATCGCAACGAAAGCAATGAATGGACCGAAGTAACTTACAAAGCCACTCTCATGTACGTTTGCCAAGTATGAAAGAATCGGCAAGTTCATCGCTTTAGCTTCTGCAAGCTGTGCTGGCGATAGTGCTAATACGCATGAGATAACAAACATCATCACGAAACCAACCAACATCAAAGTGGTGTTACGTAGAATAACGTCTGCTTTACGTGCTGCGTTTGCGCCATGCTCACGTTTTAGCGATACAGAGAACTGTGAAATCGCTGGCGAGTGATTGAATGCAAAAATCAATACTGGAATAGTTAACCAAACTGTACCTAGGAATTCACCCGCTTGTGGTACAACTTGTAATGCGTCCATTTTCCAATCTGGAATTAGGTAGAACGACATGAATGCAAGAATAGCAACTAATGGGTATACCAATAGCTGAGTCACTTTAAGCATCATTTTCTCGCCAGCTACCATTACAGACATCATAGCGATGATTAAACCACCAGATAGTAACCAGCGTGGTACGCCAGACACTTTATCCATGATCTGCACGCCAGCTTCAGTTAGCATAGGTGCACCATCAGCAGCCAAACGTGGAATTTCCACAAAGATATTTAGCTGGTTAACGATAAAGCTTTCAACCGTGTTAGTAATACCTACACCGTAGATCAAAACGATTGGGTAGATAGCAAAGAAATAAAGCAAAGTAATTGCTTTGCCCGCACCCACACCGAAGTGCTCTTCTACTACGTGGGTGATATCGCTGCCAGGCTTGCTTGAAGAGCAAACAAAACGTGACAAACCGCGGTGAGCGAGGTAAGTCATTGGACCAATGATAGCAACCATCATCATTAGCGGCCAAAAACCGCCCATACCAGCGTTGATTGGTAGGAATAAAATTCCGGCACCAACGGCTGTACCAAACAAACTCAACATCCAAGTCGTATCTTGACGTGTCCAAGGCATTGACTTAGTCGTTGCCGTATCATTTTGTACCACTTCTTGGGTACAGATCGCGTCTTTTTGCATTCTTGTTACCTTAAAGGTGCTTAAAGGCACCGTTTAATTTTGATCTCAGGAGTAATTTCGAGGTTAAGAGTATCCTAATGCTTGCGCCAAATATTGATCTTGGTTCACATTCTGTAATTGATTTTCAAATCCTAATCAAATTGAGAGCTAGATCTCCTAAATCATGTAATAAGTTTTCATTTGATCTTTATCGGCGCAACCCAATCGAACCTTAAGTTAACATTAACTTTACGTAAATCATGAATTACTCATGTACAACCTCGAATAGTGAAAACTTGACATCGGGCATAGATCGCAAAAAATCAAATTTACCGACACAAACAGTCAATTCAATGTCTGTTTTTGAATTGGGTCACAGCATTTGAAGGCGAAATTTACCCTCGCATTAGTTAAACTAATGGACGATTTTGTTAATTTTTTTTGAGCGTGAGTTAAGCCAAGTTAACTCAGGTTAAATCCATGCTGCGAATGCCTTATCTAACGCCCATCTTTGGTGGTGAAAATACGGATAAAATACAATAAACTATTGCGACAAAAGTGTTGGCTACGCGAGAAAAGATAACCAAAATGAAAGAGATAATAAGCATCATCGTTGGCTCAAAGAATCCAGTAAAAGTCGGCGCAGCAGAAAGTGCACTCGCGACTCTGTTTCCCGATAAGCAGATTGACTGTCAAGGTGTGGATGCACCATCACTGGTTGCCGATCAGCCTATGACCGAAGCCGAAACCAAGCAGGGCGCAATCAACCGCGTCAAGTATTGCCAAGATAACTATCAAGCTGACTACTATATGGCGATGGAAGGTGGCGTAGACCTGTTTGAGCATGGCCCTGCAACCTTTGCTTATATTGCTATCGCCCATAAGGCACAAGTCAGTGTTGGCCGCGGGGCACAACTGCCCTTACCCATGCCCGTTTATCAAGCCTTAACTCAGGGCCAAGAGCTAGGTCATGTAATGGACAGCATGTTCAATACCGTCAATATCAAACAAAAAGGTGGAGCGATAGCCTTGCTCACCCAAGGTCACGCCACTCGCCAAGGTAACTATACTCAAGCGATAATTCTTGCCATGGCGCCGATGCTACACCCTCACCTGTATATGAATTAGCAATAACTGCATTACTTTTTCCTTAAGGTGCTTGATTTTAAAAAACAGTCCTCGTAAGTTAGGTGTTACTCGCAACTAAATAAGACCTGTTCGATGAATCAAGCCCAGCCTAATAGCTCCTGCGCCGCTTTTCAGCTGCGCCGCCTTTCCAGGCAACTTATTCGCCAACTCGGTTTGTTAGACGCCGTTTGTGGCAGTCAGCCTCTTTCTCCAGTTCAAGCACATACTTTAATTGAGTTAGGTGAGACTTGTTACTCCATTAAGCAACTCGCTGACATCGTTAATATCGATAAATCCAACGCCAGCCGAGCCGTGAGTCAACTTGTAGAAAAGGGCTTTGCCAAGTCGCAATCGAACCCCAGAGATAACCGCAGTCTAGTGGTGCAAATTACCCCCAAAGGAAAGAGACAACTCATTAAGCTTAATGAGCAGCAAAACCAGCTTTTTACGGAGATTATGGCCCAGCTTCCCCAAGAACATATCGTAGAATTAGAAACCTCTTTAGCGCGATACAACAAGGCTGTAATCCAGTCTAAGTCGCAGCAGGGGTATTGCATCAGAAGCATTGAGGCCAGAGATAATGTACAAATCGCTGAAGTTATCCGTCAGGTATCGGCAGAGTATGGGCTCACGGCCGACAAAGGTTACGGCGTAGCCGATCCAACCCTCGATTCCCTATCTGAGGTTTATCAAGCCAATGATGCCCATTACTGGGTGATAGAATTTGAAGGTCAGATCCTTGGCGGCGCTGGCATAGCGCCACTAACTGGACAACAAGGTATTTGTGAATTACAAAAAATGTACTTCCTGCCCCAAGTGCGTGGCAAGGGGTTTGCCAAGCGTCTGGCTCTGCAGGGGCTACGCTTTGCCAGCGAGCAGGGATATGAGTCCTGTTACTTAGAAACGACGGCGAACTTAATCGAGGCGATCAAACTCTATGAGTCTTTAGATTTTAAGCATCTCGATGGCCCCTTAGGTGATACCGGCCACGATGCCTGTGAAATCGCGATGCTAAGGCAGGTCAATTAATCCTGCTAAATATATGATTGCTTTTAGCCTCAAGCGGGCCTATTTGTAGGCTTAAGCATGTAATACAATCATAAGTTTATGGTTTTTATCATTAAATATTGCTAGCCTCAGATTAAGTGTATTCACGTATAAGTGAGTTTTTATGGAATATAAACGTCTTTCCCATTCAAGTTTAAACGTTAGCCAAATTTGTTTAGGTACAATGACTTGGGGCGCTCAAAACACCCAAGCACAAGCATTCGAACAGCTCGATTATGCTATCGGTAAAGGCATTAACTTTATCGATACGGCTGAGATGTACCCTGTGCCACCAGAGGCTGAAACTCAAGGTGAAACAGAAATAATTCTAGGTAACTACCTTAAGCAAAGAGGTAATCGCGATAATCTCATTATCGCCACTAAAGTCGCTGCACCTGGCGGTAAGAGTGATTATATCCGCCCGAATATGGCGTTAGATTGGCGCAATATCCATGCCGCGGTCGACGCCTCCCTCGAACGCTTACAACTCGATACTATCGATCTGTATCAGGTTCATTGGCCCGATAGAAACACCAACTTCTTCGGTGAGCTTGGCTATCAGCAGCAAGATGAACACGAGAAGCAAACGCCGATTATCGACACCTTAGAAGCGCTAGCTTCTCTGGTTAAGGCAGGTAAAATCCGCTATATCGGGATTTCTAATGAAACGCCCTGGGGTTTTATGGAGTATCTACGTTTAGCCGAGAAACATGATTTACCTAAAATCGTCTCGGTGCAGAACCCCTATAATCTGCTCAATCGCAGCTATGAAGTGGGAATGGCAGAGGTAAGCCACCGTGAAGAAGTGCCATTACTGGCTTATTCGCCTCTAGCCTTTGGTGCTTTGTCGGGCAAATACCTCAATGACCAATGGCCAGAAGGTGCGAGAATGACGCTGTTTAAGCGCTTCGCTCGTTATACCGGCACCCAAATGGCACTTGACGCCACTAAAGCTTATGTCGAGTTAGCCCGCGAATTTAATATGAGCCCGGCGCAGATGGCATTAGCCTTTGTAAACTCTAGAAAGTTTGTCGCGTCGAATATCATTGGCGCCACTAATCTTGAGCAGCTTAAAGAGAATATCGACAGTGTAAACTGCAGTATTTCACCAGAGCTAATGCGACGCTTAGATGAGTTAGCACTACTCTATCGCCTGCCTTGCCCATAAAAACAGGCTATTTTAGTCGTCTAACCTTGCTTTAGGCGCTTAGATCTTACAAGATCTGAGCGCCTTTTTATTTTATCGATAACCTCGGATCAATTAATGGATCTCTCAACGCTGCGGTCACAATTCCCAACTCTTTCTCAGTCTAATGACGGCTACCCTTTATGCTATCTAGACACGGCGGCTACCAGTCAGAAACCTCAGCAAGTGATCGATGCCATGAATCACTATTATCAGCATGATAATGCCAATGTGCATCGCGCAGCTCATCAGCTATCAGCTCGTGCCACCAGCCAGTATGAAGCGGTACGTGACAAGCTGCGCCAGTTCATTAATGCCAATCGACGTGAAGAGATCATCTTTACCCATGGCACGACCGAATCGATCAATACCGTCGCTAACGGCTTAACGGCTCAGATACAGCAAGGTAACCTGATTCTTATCGATAGCGCCGCTCACCACGCCAATATTGTGCCTTGGCAAGAGCTTGCTAAACGCACCGGCGCAGTGATAAGACCGATTCCGCTGACTACAGATTGCCGACTAGACATTGATGCTTTCGATGCTTTGCTCGCTGAAAAGCCAGCCATCGTCGCCCTAAGTCATGTGTCGAACGCGCTGGGCACAGTCAACCCAGTCAAAGAGCTAGTCAGCAAAGCCAAACAAGTTGGCGCCATCACCTTAGTCGACGGGGCTCAGGCTATCGCCCATATGAGTGTCGATGTACAAAGTATCGGGTGTGACTTCTATGTATTCTCTGGCCATAAGATGTATGGTCCAACGGGCATAGGCGCGCTCTATGGCCGCTTCGATATTCTGGACAAGTTAAGTCCACTGATTACGGGCGGCGAGATGATTAAAAGCGTCAACTTCGAGCAAACAGAGTTTAATATTCTGCCCAACCGCTTAGAAGCAGGCACACCACCGATAGCAGAAGTGATTGGCTTAGGTGCGGCGATTGACTTCATCGAGGCGCTGCCAAGCGAGCAGATCCATGCTAAAGAGCAAGAGTTGCTTAACTACCTGCAAGACGCGCTACAAAACATGGGCGATGTGGTGCTTTACGGTGCTCACAAGGATAACCTTGGCGCCGTCGCCTTTAATCTGGCCGATGAACATCATCAAGATGTAGGCATTTTACTCGACCAACAAGGCATAGCCGTGCGCTGTGGCCATCACTGCGCTATGCCACTGATGCAAAGCTTAGGCTTAAAAGGCTGCTGCCGCGCTTCGATTGGGGTTTATACTAATATGGCCGATATCGACCGCTTTATTGAGGCGATGGAGTCAGTGAAAGAGTTGTTGTTGTAAAAGATAGGTTCTAGGTTCTAGGTTCTAGGTTCTAGGAAAAGCCAAGACGGTATAGGCAGAGACAGTAACAGCCGAGTAAAGCCGGAAGAGCTTGGAAAGAAAGGTCTAGGAAAAGCCAAGACGGATAAAGCCAGAAAGGCAAAAGCAGAAGAGCATCAAAGAAGGCCGTCCTAGAAGTGAGCTTGCGAACGCCCGAGAACCTAAGCCCTTCTTCTAAAGTAGGTCGGCATTTATGCCGTCAGCACAGGCAGGGTAAACTGCAAAGCTGATGGACTAAAGCCCAACCTACATTAAGGCAAAAATGTAGGCTCTTGGTTGTATAGCAGGACGAAGTCCGCTCTAGCAGCGAGTTTACGAGTGCTCTAGGTTCTAGGTTCTATAAAAACTAAGCACGTTTTTATTATATTATTAATTCAAATTAGGTCGTGTATGAGTCAGCAAGTAAAGCCTACTGCAGAGCAGTTTTTAGCATTAGCCCATGAGAGTGATACCGCAGCAACTGTGGCATTATTTGAGCAAGCGGGTAACTGGCAGGAGCGCTACCGTCAAATTATGCTATTAGGTAAAAGTCTACCCAAGCTCGATGACGACTTACGGGTTGATAGCGCTCAGGTGCGAGGCTGTGAGAGTAACGCCTGGTTGTATCACTGTGAAATTGATGGCAAACATTACTTCCTTGCCGACAGCGATGCTCGCATCGTAAAAGGCCTAGTCGCCCTGCTATTAATCGCCTGTAATGGCAAGAGCAGCAGTGAGATCTCCGCATTTAGCCCTGACGACTATTTTACTCAGCTTGGACTGCAAGGCCAGCTCAGCCCCTCTCGCACTAATGGTTTACTCGCACTCGCAAAAGCAATAAAGCTCGCCGCGGAATAAGCTTGAAAACCATTAACGCTACTTTCCAGAGCCATCGAAACAATGCTCCCACTCTTTAAGTGCTAGTCACTAAGTGCCCTCTGAACCTATTTAAAGGATAAGAGTTTAATATGCTGACCACCTTAGCTATTCAAAACTACCGTTCACTACGCGAAGTGGTGATCCCTTTATCGCAGCTGAACTTAGTTACTGGCGCTAACGGCTCGGGTAAGTCGAATCTATATAAGGCTCTTCGTTTACTCGCTCAAACGGCCCAAGGTGGCGTGGTCAACGCGCTGGCGCAAGAAGGGGGGCTTGATTCGAGTTTTTGGGCTGGTCCGGAAAACATCTCAAAGCGAATGCTAAGTGGTGACGTGGATATTGAGCCCACAGTACGCCAACAGGTAAAACGCTTAAAGCTAGGCTTTGCCAGTGATGAATTTAGCTACCTAATTGAGTTGGGTTTACCTAAACCCGACTCCACCACGCTGTTTGGCTTAGATCCGCAAATTAAGCGCGAAGCGATATGGGTCGGTAATCAATATCGCCCTGCAAGCGTATTACTAGAGCGCCGCGGTGCGCTAGTTAAGACACGAACTGAGCACCAAGTAGAACAAAAGAAACAAGCCGGTTGGCAAACCCTCAATGTGCAAATGCAGCATAGCGACAGTATTTTCACTGAACTTGCCGATCCACAGCGCACACCCGAGGTAATACGTCTTAGGGACAATATCCGTGCCTGGCGTTTTTACGATCATTTCAGAAGTGATAGCGATGCGCCAGCGAGAAAATCTCTGCTCGGTACGCAAACACCTGTGTTACATCATGACGGCAGAGATCTCGCTTCGGCGATTCAAACCATATTTGAAATAGGCGATAAACAAGCCTTCGATGATGCCGTCAGTGACGCCTTTCCCGGCGCACATGTACTGATTAGTTATGAGTCTAACGGCACCCTAAGTATTCAGTTTCACCAGCATGGCCTACTTAGGCCGTTATCGGCATCTGAGTTATCCGATGGCACCTTACGGTATTTATTATTAGTTGCGGCACTACTTACGCCAAGGCCACCAGAACTAATGGTGCTCAATGAGCCTGAGACCAGTTTACACCCAGACTTATTGCCAGCACTTTCGCGGTTAATCGCCAAAGCATCTGAGCATTGTCAGTTATGGATTGTGTCCCATGCCAATCGATTGATTAACGCGTTAAACCAATTTGAAGATTGTAATGTTATTGAGCTAGATAAGCAGTTGGGGCAAACAGAAATTGTCGGGCAGGATATATTAACTAAGCCTAGTTGGCAGTGGCAAAGTCGCAGCTAAAGTTCAATATATCAAGCTGAATATACCAGGCTGTAATATTGATGTTTTAGCTGCCTACTTTATTGATAACAGCCTACAAAGACAGGTTAGCGATGGTCTTTTGTATGCCGACCACATCAGTGCCACGCTTTAGTTCTTTGACTAAAGGATCTTTTTGACCAGAGATCCAAATCTTTAACTCGGCGTCCATATCAAACGTGCCAGCGGTTTCCACTTCAAAATGGGTTATCGACTTATAGGGCACCGAATGGTAGCTCACCTTCTTACCGGTAACGCCTTGTTTATCAATTAAGATAAGGCGCTTATTGGTGAACACGAACATGTCGCGAATAACCTTGTAGGCCAAGGTTAACGACTCGTCGTCAGCCATAATTGGGCTAAGCTCTTGCGTTAACTCTTCGAGGTTAACCTCTGATGCGTTGCCCATCAGCGAATCTAATAATCCCATGTCTATTTTCCTTAATAGTGTGAGTAAACTTGATCCGCCGACGTGCGATGGATCTAATCAGGGCTGCGAACTTGTCTGTTCTCACCCACTACCATCATTTCACATTTCGGGCAGTCGAACACTAGCTTAAGCACATCTTTGCCAATTTCTAATACCATAGGATCAGCCTTGATCCCCGGCACTTCTTTAGGGCAAAGATTAAAGTTAAAGCGTAAACAGTGCTTAGTCACCATCAGAGGCACATCTTCATTGATGCCGTTCTTCTCATAGGTATCTTGAATTTCAATCACCCCATGACGCTGATAAAAAGCTTTAGCTTGCTCGTTTGCCACGTTGCCAAGGTAGCTCAGATGCTTAACCGGATAGACCGCATCCTGGTTATATTTCCACGCCTTAGGACGTTGATAACCTTCCACTCGTGCAAGCTCTAATGCCGCAACCGTATCACGGCGCAGGCCGTTTAACAGTGATGTTGGGATAAACCAAGTCTCGGCGGTTTCAATTAAAATATTGTGAGCTTTAAAGTCGGTACTACCCAGCTTTGAAAGCTGCTTACGCAGGCCTTGCTGTGCTTTTTCGATATCGGTTGCCGCTGTTTTCTCAACCGCTAATGACTGCGTAGCTGTGTGGCCATAAACGTCAGTCATGCTCAGCGATACGCCGTCATCTGTATCGGCTAGCACTAAATCGACGCCAATAATGCGCTTAGCAGACTCTTTCGCCAGTACCGTCTCAAAGGCTTGGTTGTGGTTACGGTAAATCGTCATACCCACTTTAAGCTCTTTAGGCATACGCAGTACAAATAGCTTTAAGCCTTCGGCGCGGTTAACACGCAGGCCTTTTAGCTTGTCATCAGATTGCTTAGCTTCGGCGTAATCGCTTGGGAAGAAACACAAGCCATCACCGTTATTGAAGGTCTCATTCGAAGTCACTTCAATATAGTCTTTACCAATATGCTTAACGGTTGCGACCTCTTCACCAATATATTTTGGCGAGCGGAAGTCATTCATACCTTGGCTGCGTTCATGGACAAAGTAATCAGTCTTGCCACGGTTAAAGGTCTTTTCAGGATCCGGCGTAAAAGTGTGCTCACAGCGACCATGAGATGAAGCGACAAACTCACTACGGCGAGCAATGATTTTGTCTAACTCTTGACGATAATGAGCAGTGACGTTTTTAACATAGCTTAAATCTTTTAGACGCCCCTCAATCTTAAACGAGCGTACGCCCGCATCGATCAAGGCTTCTAAGTTGTCTGTCTGGTTATTATCTTTAAGGGATAATAGGTGCTCATTTTGCGCGAGTACTTCGCCCTGACGAGTCTTAAGATCTGCAGGTAAACGACACAGCTGCGAGCATTCACCACGGTTAGCACTGCGGTTACTGAATGAGTGGCTCAAGTTACACAGGCCACTGAAGGCGACACACAATGCACCGTGAATAAAGAACTCAATCTGCATATTAGTGTTAGCGGCAACATCGCGAATTTGGCTTAAACCAAGTTCACGCGCCAGTACCACTTGGGAGAAACCCACCTGCTCTAAGAAAGCGACCTTTTCTGGACTACGGTTATCCATCTGTGTGCTGGCATGCAATGCAATCGGCGGTAGGTCGAGCTGCAATATGCCCATATCTTGCACGATTAACGCGTCGGCGCCCGCTTCGTACACTTCCCAGATGAGTTTTTGCGCCGCATCTAGCTCGTCATCCATCAAAATGGTATTGATAGCGACAAACACTTGGGCGTGATATTGATGAGCAAAGCTACATAGACGAGCAATGTCTTCGACGCTGTTACCGGCTGTGGCACGGGCACCGAACGCTGGGCCACCAATGTAAACCGCGTCAGCACCATGGCGGATCGCTTCGATACCATAGTCAGCATTTTTTGCTGGAGCCAGCAGCTCTAGACGATTATTTTGCATCTCTAATGGAGAATGCACCTCGTCAGTCGCCTTATCTTCTGGGTTGTAGATGCCAACATTGCTCATAAAAATCACTCAAAAAGGGTTAACACAGATATTTTGGGCGAAGATTATAGCAAAAAGGCCGAGCTTTGGCCTTAGCTAATATAAAATCAATTTTTAACCAATTCGCTATTGGTCTTAATCGCGATTAATAGTGAACGGCTAACCAGACGGTCTCAACTTCTTCGCTCGTCCACGCCACTCGATGTTTAACGTGGGCGGGTATATTAAGATGATCCCCCGGGTTAAGTTCAACTAGCGAGCCATCAATAAATTCAAGCTTGGCCGCGCCCTGCATCACCACCACCCACTCACTGCGCGCTTGATCGTACCATTCCCCCACTGGCGTGGTATGTGCTTTAGAGATGATACGTTCAATTAACAGGTCGCCTTGCTCTACAATCGGCTCAAACGCTTCTTCAATTAAGTCGCTTGGGAGAGTAGAAAATAGGTTTTGCTTTTGCATAGCCAAGCTCCTTTTATGTTGCGTTCACGACAATGCTCTTACTCACACGAACCCCTAAACGTTTAGCGAGCCGATTCAAGTTAGCTCGATCCATCTGTAACTGTTTGGCCGTTGCCGACCAATTGCCATTTTGCTGAGTCAGGATTTGTAATATCAGCTTACGCTGAAAATCATCTGTTTGCTGCTTTAGGTTCAGCTCACCTTGCATCCTGGGTCCATGGTCTTGCGCCTCACTCTTAGCATCAGCATCAAAGGGCTCACTGACCTTCGCCGCGGGTAGCATTAGCGCAAGGTGGTTAATGCCAATACGCACTATCGGTGAGACACAATCATTGCGTGCCCGTAAAGCAGCTCGGCTAATAACATGTTCAAGCTCGCGCACATTACCTGGCCAGTCATATTGATTTAGCATATCTATCGCACAGGCCTCTAACGTGAGCTGACTAATCCCGAGTTTTCGTCGCGTGAGCTCAATAAAATAACCCGTTAATAAACTAATATCGCCTTCGCGAAACCTTAACGGCGGTACCGCAACCGGATAGACACTCAAGCGGTGATAGAGATCGGCTCTGAAGCGCCCAGCCTTAACCTCAACCTTTAATTGCCTGTTCGTTGCCGCCAAAATTCTTACGTCAACATGCTCTATCGCATCTTTACCCACCACTTGGATCTCTTGGTTTTGCAGTACTCGTAGCAACTTGCTCTGTACGGCTAACGGTAACTCGCCTATCTCATCGAGAAAAATAGTTCCGCCGCTAGCAAGGTTAAACTTACCAACGCGATTACGATCTGCCCCCGTAAACGCGCCTTTTACGTGACCAAATAGCTCACTTTCAATCAAGCTTTCCGGTAGCGCTGCGCAGTTCACATACACTAATGGGCCATCACAACGGCTAGACTGTCGATGCAAGGTTCTAGCTACTAACTCCTTACCAACGCCCGTTTCCCCCTCTATTAAGATTGAAAAGTTAGAGGCGGCGACCATATTGATCTCACGCTTTAGCTTCAACATGATCTGGCTTTCACCAATCAATTCCCCCCCATCTTTTACTAGTGCCTCATGGGTCAGTTCGGCCACAACTTGCTGGTTATGTTTGGAATGCTGCTCTAACTGTTGCAGTAATATGGCGGTTTTTAATGTGGCCGCTGACATCGCAGCGATAATATCTAAGGTTCGCTTGGGAATATCATCAAAGACATTGGGACTCATACTATCGAGCGTTAACAAACCTATCAGCTTGTTATCAGATAATAGTGGCAAGCCCATGCAAGCATGCACAGGCAAATCACCGGCGTGAGCGAGTACTAGACCGTCATAAGGGTCGTTCAGCGGGCAATCACTAGCAAAACGCAAGGGGATTGATGATGCGCAAAGCTGCTCAAACCTTGGATGTGCCGCTATTTCAAAACGTCGGCCTAAGGTTTCTTTTGTCAGCCCTTGCAAGGCTAAGGGCTTTAAAAATTCCCCTTGAACATGCAGCAATACCACTGCATCACATGCAATGGTGTGCCTTACCGTACTGAGTAGACGCTCAAACCTATCTTTTGTCGCTAAACTATTGGTCAGATCCAGTGCTAACTCAATCAAGGATGAAGAAGAAATCTCGCTCACAAACAATATCAACCTAATAAATAATCGATGTTAGCTACCATATCACGGCGCGCTCAAAGCAACAAAAAACGCTCCTTAGAGTCAATTAGACTACAGAACTTGGAGTCTAATTGACTACAGAAATAGATTTTCGTCGCCAAAACCCTCTAATATACAGGGATGTAAAAGTTGGCACGTAAATCGCTATATGTATATATCTATAAGTATTGTTACCAATAAATAGACTACAAACGACAACGTCATTCACTTAGGGTAGTGAGTCTAGCTTCATTTATTCTGAACTCGTTAAGTCTAGACTCGTATCGATTTTTATTAAGGATAGTAAGATGTTATCTGAAAAACATATCAGCATTGTAAAAAGCACCATTCCATTATTAGAGTCAGCAGGCACTGCAATTACTGAACACTTTTATAAGCGCATGTTTGCTCACAATCCAGAGCTTAAAGATATCTTCAACATGAGTCACCAGCACACAGGTGGTCAACCAGCGGCCCTATTTAACGCTGTCGCTGCTTATGCCAAAAATATCGACAACTTAGGCGCATTAAGTGGTGCAGTAGAACGCATCGCCCATAAGCACACCAGCTTTAATATTCAGCCAGAGCATTACCCTATTGTTGGCCATCATCTTTTAGAGACGCTGCGCGAATTAGCTCCCGATGCCTTCACTCCTGATGTAGAAGAAGCTTGGGGCGCCGCCTATGGTGTGTTAGCTGGCATTTTCATCGACCGAGAAGCCACCCTTTATCATAGAAGTGAGAGCCAAGCTGGCGGTTGGAAGGGCGCAAGAGCCTTCACTGTTATTGAAAAAAATAAAGAGTCTGAGCTAGTGACTAGCTTTGTGCTTGCTCCAAAAGATGGTAACGCCGTTATTGACTTTGAAGCAGGCCAATACCTTGGTGTGAGCGTGGCACCAAGTAACCATGAATACCAAGAGATGCGCCAATACTCACTATCTGATAAGCCTAATGGTAAGCAGTATCGCATTTCAGTGAAAAGAGAAGCGGCCGCTATCCCTGGCGTAGTGTCTAACTACTTGCATGACCATGTTCAGATAGGTGATAGCATTGATGTTTACCCTCCTGCTGGCGATTTCCACTATGAGGAGCGCGAAGCACCTGTTGTGCTAATCTCGGCAGGCGTAGGCGTAACGCCTATGCAGTCAATGCTTGAGATGCTGGCGTCGAAGTCATTTGCTAACCCCGTGTTCTACCTGCACGCCTGCGAAAGTGTTGAGCAGCACTCATTTAACCAGCGAGTGGAGACACTGAGTCAACGCCTTAACCTGCAACATCACACCTGGTATCGCGATATTGCCAAAGCCAACGATGTTACATCTGAAAGTAATATCCATCAGGGCTTTATGAATCTTGCAGCACTCAAAGAGTCACTGCCGCTTGATTATGGTGATTACTACCTTTGTGGCCCAATTGCCTTTATGCAGTTTGCCAAGCAGCAACTGCTTGAGCTTGGAGTGAGTCAGAACCGCATTCATTATGAAGTGTTTGGCCCACACGCAGATCTATAATCAGCCACGAGCGAGTAGGTTTAGCCCAAATTAATAAATGGACGTCGTTTGGCGTCCATTTTTTTATTGCTGGCTGAAGAAGTTCAAAACCATTTTTTAGGTAAAGTGCTTAAATAAAATCACAGATCTCAGCAAGCGGCTTTTTCTGCAGAGCATGCTCAGGCACTGTGGCGTCGTCACCTGGGTACCCCGCAATAATCAACATGTACGGCCGTTCATTGGCATTATCTCGGCCGCACACCTTGCTTAAAAATGACATAGGTTTTGGCGTATGGGTCAAGGTGCCAAGACCCGCATTATGCAGCGCCTGAATTAAAAATCCGGTGGCGATCCCCACCGACTCATGCACATAGTAATTAGTCTTTTGCTCGCCCTCTTCCTCCGTGCGTTTTTTACTAAAAATGGCAATTAACCAAGGTGCATGTTCAAGATAGGGTTTATCGGCATTGGTGCCTAAGGGTTTTAGCGCATCTAACCACTCTTCCCCTGCACGTCCGGCGTAAAAAGCCTGCTCAAGAGCCTCGGCCTCATGACGAATTTGCGCCTTTATCTCAGGGCTATTAATAGCGACAAAATGCCAAGGCTGATGGTTGGCACCATTAGGCGCGGTGCCCGCTGCAAGAATACACTTTTCGATGATCTCTTTAGGAACCGCTCGGTCAGAGAACTTGCGGATAGAATGGCGTCGCTGCACCTGTTTATAGTTTGCATCGGCACGCTCGAGCATCTCGGCTTGGGGGTATTCGATAAAGTCATTAAGAGGGTGATGTGCTTCAGTCATGTTTTACCTTCAACTCATTTTAATTATTGTTTTCAATCATTTAATTGCGGTAGCAATCGTGCAAACTTCTGAGTTAATTCTACTGACTACTGAGCTAACTCTACTGAGCCTATTTCTACTGAGCTTCTACTACCGTCTTTAGCTGCTGCAAACCTTGGCTTAAGTCACTAGTAATCATGCCCTCAAAATCGATAAACAGGAACATTAAATTCATCGGGTAATCTAAATGCCCGCCAAAACCCCAGGTCACTCGTGTCTGATTATCCGAAATCGCCTCTGTTTCAATATAGGCAAAATCGGTAGATTCAAATGGCTTATAAAAGCGAAGTTCATAGTCGATGCGTTTGCCTTCATCGATTCGAATGATCTCTTGCTCTCCGACTCCAACCTCTTCTTTGTCACTCGACCAGCTAGCAGTAAAACCTGTCATGCCATCTATACCACGATAGCTTTTTTGCATATTCGGATCCATCTGTGCCCACACACTATAGTTATCTTGGTTTTTTAAATATCTGACGTAATCGAATACCTCTGCGACGGGTTTATCTATGGTGATTTGAGTCGCCACCGAGTAATTCTTATCGACAAACAAGGCAACAATGAAAGGCAATGCAATAATCACAAGGAGCAGCAACAGGAATTTCTTAAACATAATCATTTACTCTTATTAAGCAATGAGCACCGCAGAGCAGTTCCACCGAGATGCAAGGTAAATTAAGAATAAGCAATAAATGAATAGAGTGACAAATCTAGCCCGCTACCCCATGCCGTTATGGGGATAGATAAACCCGTCTAAATAAGAGATACAAAAAAGGACAAGCCATGCTTGTCCCTTGTGTGAGTATTGTTGAATACGCTATTAACGCCAAATTAAAGGCCCAGTCTCGCCATTAGTTTCTGATTCTCGGCTTCGATATGCTTATAGAAATCTTTATCTGTCAGTTTAAAAGCCGCCGCCTCATCAATCACCAACACCGCATCTTGGTGTAACTGTAGCGCTGAAGCGGGGCAAGCCGCGGTTAATGCACCTTCAACCATAGCAAGAATGGCATCGGCCTTATTCTCACCGGTTGCCAGTAACACGACTTTCTTGGCATCTAAGATAGTGCCAATCCCCATGGTTATCGATAGATGTGGCTGATACTCGCCCTCTTTGAAAAAGCGAGCATTATCGTCAATGGTCGCCTTGGTCAGAGTCTTAACTCGAGTACGCGACATCAAGCCAGACGAGGGCTCATTAAAGCCGATATGACCATTTCGGCCGATACCCAGCAATTGAATATCGATGCCGCCAGCCGCGGCAATCTGCGCTTCATAACCCTGACAAGCTTCAATCGGATTAGCGACATCGCCCGGAGGCACAAATGTTTGCGACTTATCGATATCGATATGATCGAAAAGCTGCTCATTCATAAAGTAACGGTAGCTCTGTGGATGCGTGCCTTCCAACCCTAAATATTCATCTAGGTTGAAGGTTTTTACCCCAGCAAAAGATATTTGTTTTGCCTTATTAGCCGCTATCAAACCTTGGTATAGCGATACCGGTGTCGAGCCTGTTGCTAAGCCTAATACCGAATCAGCCTTTTTCTGCAGCTGCTTAATAAAAATATTTGCGCCATATTCAGCAACTGCCGCACTGTCTTTTAATATTACGATTTGCATAAACTAGATCCAATATGTGTTCTTAGTCGTTAGCAAGCTGACCCATCGCTAACTATGTAACATTACTATAACCTTAAATGACAACGCTGTCATTAGCTATTATTTAAGCAGGTTACGCCATGGCCTGCCTGTTAAGCTAAGCTCCTGATTAGGCTATAATGCCAGCTCCATTATTTCGAGTCTTTACTATGTCTGTTGTCGATAACCCTTCCGAGCATGCGCATCAACATTTTTTGATCTACAAACCCTATGGTTTCTTAAGTCAATTCGTGCCTGAAACACGTAAGAGTAAGCCATTACTCGGTGAGCTCTATGACTTCCCCGAAAAAACCATGGCGATTGGCCGCCTTGACCATGATTCTGAAGGCTTATTGCTACTGACAACCGATGGCATGCAGAGCCACCTTATCCGCAGTAAAACGGTGGAAAAGGAATACTATGTCCAAGTGGATGGAGAGGCAAAGCAGGAACAGATAGCCCTGCTACAACAAGGAGTTGAAATTGGAATAAGTGGCGCTAAATATCAAACCTTACCCTGCCAAGTCAGTCAGCTAGTACCCGCGCCGAATCTTCCCGATAGAGGCAGAAAAGTACGCGATGCGCGTCATGGGCCGACGAGCTGGCTTTCCATCACCATCAGTGAAGGCAAAAACCGTCAAATAAGGAAGATGACCGCCGCCGTTGGCCTGCCGACATTAAGATTGGTAAGAGTCAGAATTGGTGCCATTCATCTCAATCAGATGCAGCCCGGTGAGGTAAGCCCCGTTTCTGGTTTTAGCATAGATGCAGCAGTAAACCTCGAGTCATAGACGATTCTACTCAAACATTAACTCGAAGTGTCGGCGATTAAGAATGCCGAAAGCTCTTCGACTCGCTTAGGTTTACTATAGAAATACCCCTGAGCATGGTCGCACAAGCTCTCTTTTAAGAAGTCCGCTTGCTCCTGGGTTTCCACCCCTTCAGCAACCACCTTTAGGTTCAAGGCATGTCCCATTGCAATAATCGCCTTCGCAATCGCGGTGTTGTGAGTATCAAAAGGTAATCCCGCAACGAAAGACTGATCGATTTTAAGCTTATGAATAGGCAGCTTTTTAAGATAACTCAATGACGAGTAGCCAGTGCCAAAATCATCAATCGATAGCTTAACCCCCATCTCACCCAGTTTGGCGAGATCTTGGCTCACAAGCTCAGGATCTGACATCATGCAGCTTTCTGTCACCTCGAGCTCTAAACTCGTCGCAGGCAGACCCGTTTCTTTAAGGGTCTCGGCTACTTCATCGACAAAACTGCTGCGCTGAATTTGCTGTCCGGCGACATTGACCGCAATTCGACCAAAGCTTACACCTTGCTGATGCCAGCGCTGTCCCTGCTCGCAGGCACGTTTTAACACCCAGCGACCAATATCTTGAATTAATCCAATCTTTTCGGCCAGCGGAATAAAGATAGCCGGAGAAACATTGCCAAATACAGGGTCGTCCCAACGCATTAATGCTTCAAAGCCAATAACCTCACCCGTACTAAAGCTAATCTTTGGCTGATAGACCAGATGGAAAGTCTCTAACTCTAATGCGTCATGCAGCGCACTCTGTAATTTAAGTTTCTCCACCGATTCCTGAGTTAACGACTCGGTATAGAAGGCGTAATTATTGCGACCATCTTGTTTGGCTCGGTGCATCGCCACTTCGGCATTAACCAGTAATCCACTAGAGTCTTGAGCATCATCAGGATAGATTGCTATTCCCATACTCGCAGTGAGCCGCGCTTGACCATACTCACCGAGTATAAACGGCTGATCGAACACCTTGCGCAAATTATTAATCCGCAATAATAAGGCATCATTACTATCAATATTAGGCAGAATAACCGCAAACTCATCACTGCCGAGTCGAGCATAGGTGGCTAAATCTCCTAATCCTTGCCTAAAACGATGGCTAAGCTCTAACAAGACCTCATCACCTATGGGGTGACCGTAGCTTTCATTGACCTGCTTAAATAGATCGACATCGATATACACTAAGCCAAGGCGTTTATTATTGTGCTTAGCCTGCTTTAGCTCCTGCTCTAACCCTTTACTCAGTGCCATACGGTTAGGCAACTTAGTGAGCGGATCATGAAATGCAATTTTAGCCAGTTCAGCTTCACTTTGTTTTTGCGCCGAAATATCATTAAACACCGCCACAAAATAACGGATCTGATGCTCTTCATCATAAACGGCGCTGATATTGAGTAGCTGCGGAAAGATAGCGCCACTCTTACGACGATTCCAGATCTCACCATGCCACTTACCATTACTGAGTAAATCCCCCCACATTTTGGTAAAAAAGGCTTTCTCATGACGTCCAGAGTTAAGTACACGCGGGTTTTGCCCTAACAATTCCTCTTTGCTGTAACCTGTTATCTTACCAAAGGCACCATGAGCATTGACAATCGTTCCATCGACATCAGTAATAATTACCCCTTCAGCCGAGTTTTCAAATACACGGGAAGCGAGTTCAAGTTGGTCTTTTGCCGCTTTATGGGAAGTGATATTGCGTGAAATACCGATGATCCCAGCTAACTCACCATCATCATTAATAACCGGCATCTTAGTGGTTTCCAGCCAAGACTCAACATCACCAATGTCTAAGCCCTCACATGCACCAGTTGAGACCTCAACACCTTTGCGAATGGATTCAATGTCACTGGCAACAAAATGCTTAGCTAAACGATCCTCAAATAGATCCTCATCGGTGAGGTTTAAGATCTGCTCTCGAGGACGATTCCATGCAAGCTCTACACTATGATTAACTAGGATGTAGCGTCCGGATGCATTTTTCATCCAAACATGCTCTTTCATACAATCGATAAAGGCCTGCAAACTCACCGGAGTGGCCAAGTGGTTAACATCGCGAGCACTATTCTCTTCACGTTTAAACTGGCGATAGATCTCGGCCAACCCCAGCTCTATGCTGTCGGCACATAACTTCAATAATCGACGAGTCTCAGCCTGTTTAGCTTGAGAGGAATTAGAGGGTTCAGCTAAGACCTCAGAGAGTGGACTAATACAGATATAGCCAAATAAAGCTCCTGCAGGCCAGTTAATCGGTAGTAAGCACTGGATTGAGGTATCGAGTGAAACTAAGGTTTCACATGACATTGCTTGCTCTATGGATTCTGACCCTAGAGTTTCTGAGCAGCGGTAGACCTGCTCTCGAGTTAGCTGCAGTTTACCTAGCTGCTCAAGGTTAATATTGGCATAGCATAGAGGGACAAACTTATCGTCTTGATCTACCTGTAATAACGCGGCCCCGCACTGGGCTATTCGTGCCAGCAAATCGATAGATTGCTGCCATTCACCCAGTTGTGCTTGCGTTATTGTGATATTAATCAACTCTATGTCCTATTAATCTTTCCATGATGATTCAAAGCAGTCTGTTCTTTACCTAAGTCCCTATGACGATAGAGTGTAAAAATACTTTACAATTAAAAGCGTCAAAATCAGGCTTAACTTTAGTATTTAAGCCCAAAAAAATAAAGAATAGCCCTAGATAAAACTACCAAAAATCAACTGAAGATAAAATTGCGAATAATTAGCCTAAATGATTACTTTGCCATGCGCTAAACAGAGGGGAACAAACGAGAATTGTCTGCAACGTCAATAACCTGTGTTTAGCATTGCGATTTAGCAACCCGACAAAATACAGGGAATCGACTTAGATTAACTTGATGAACATCAATTAATTTGTCAGATTAATCTTTAATCAGCACTCTCTATCACAGATATCGGTATTCATACTAATCAGACATAAAAAAACCAGCCAAGTGGCTGGTTTTTAAACTCTAACAGGTATTACCTATTATTCCCGCGATTAGTTTGCCTGTGGGCGCATCGCTGGGAATAAGATCACGTCACGAATGGTGTGCGTGTTAGTGAATAGCATCACTAAACGGTCGATACCGATACCTTGACCCGCTGTTGGCGGTAAGCCGTGCTCTAGTGCTGTGATGTAGTCAGCGTCGTAGAACATCGCTTCGTCATCACCCGCATCTTTAGCATCAACCTGAGCCTTGAAACGGCTATCTTGATCTTCAGCATCGTTAAGCTCAGAGAAACCGTTAGCCACTTCACGGCCGCCGATAAAGAACTCGAAACGGTCAGTAATGAAATGGTTATCGTCGTTACGGCGTGCTAGTGGAGAGATATCCGCTGGGTAGCCAGTAATGAAAGTAGGTTGCATCAATTGAGTTTCAGCAGTTTCACCGAAGATCTCTTCTAGTAACTGACCACAAGTCCAGAACTTCTCAACAGTCATGCCTAGGCTCTTAGCCAAGTCACGCATAAATTCAACGTCTTTAACTTCTTCGTAAGTCATAGACTGGATTGTTGCGTTGTCTGGGTTGTACTTCTTGATAGCATCCAACATGCTTAAACGTGCATATGGGCCACCAAAGTCAACTGTATGCTCACCGTATGGAAGCTGTGGAGAACCACATAACTCAGTTGCGATAGAGCTTAGCATCTCTTCAGTTAGATCCATTAGATCGTTGAAGTCAGCGTACGCCATATAGAATTCCATCATGGTGAATTCTGGGTTATGACGTGGAGACAGACCTTCGTTACGGAAGTTACGGTTGATTTCGAATACGCGCTCAAAACCACCAACCACTAGACGCTTAAGGTATAGCTCAGGTGCAATACGTAGGTACATAGCGATATCAAGCGCATTGTGGTGCGTCTCGAATGGACGTGCTGAAGCACCACCTGGGATGCTGTGCATCATAGGGGTTTCAACTTCCATGAACTCTTTCTTCACCATGAAGTTACGAATAGCCGAAACCACTTTAGAACGCATGATAAAGGCTGCACGAGAATCTTCGTTAACAATTAAGTCAACGTAACGCTGACGGTAACGAGTTTCTTGGTCAGTTAGGCCGTGGAACTTTTCAGGAAGTGGACGCAGTGCCTTAGTTAGCAACTGGTACTCTTCCATGTTCACATATAAGTCGCCTTTACCTGAAAGGTGTAGCTGACCTGTGACACCGATGATGTCACCGATATCTAGACCTTGGAATTTCTCTTTAAGATCTTTTTGAACGTCTTTACCAGCGTAAGCCTGGATACGACCGCTCACATCTTGGATAACCAAAAATGGACCACGCTTAGCCATAACACGGCCAGCGATTGAACGCTCAATGCCCATGCCTTCAAGCTCTTCTTTGGTGTTGTTACCAAATTCAGCTTGAATGTCTGCCGCTTTGTGTTTTCGATCGAAGTTGTTCGGGTGACCGTTTGCAGGGCAGTTCGTACGGATGTGCTCTAGTTTTGCACGACGTTCTGCAATTAACTTGTTCTCGTCTTGGGTTTGTTCAGTCATCTTCTTCTCTCGTTAAAGGCCAGATTTCAGGCTAGCTTCAATAAACTTGTCCAGATCGCCATCTAAAACGCTCTGGGTATTTCGGTTTTCAACGCCGGTACGTAGATCTTTAATACGTGCATCATCGAGCACGTATGAACGGATCTGGCTGCCCCAGCCAATATCTGACTTGGCATCTTCGGCGGCTTGCTTGTCGGCATTCTGCTTAAGCATCTCTAGCTCATACAGCTTTGCTTTTAACTGTTTCATGGCCGCATCACGGTTCTTATGCTGTGAACGGTCATTCTGACATTGTACTACTGTGTTGGTCGGTAAATGCGTAATACGAATTGCCGACTCGGTTTTGTTCACGTGCTGACCACCAGCACCCGAGGCGCGGTAGGTATCAATTCTTAAGTCCGACGGATTGATATCAATCTCAATCGAATCATCAATTTCTGGGTAAACGAATACCGAACAGAAAGAGGTGTGACGCTTGCCTGACGAGTCAAATGGCGACTTACGCACTAAACGGTGTACACCGGTTTCGGTACGCAGTGAACCAAAGGCATATTCACCGGTAAACTTCACTGTTGCGCCTTTAATACCGGCAACATCACCCGCAGTGACTTCAATCAGTTCTGGCTTATAGTCGTGGGCTTCACCCCAACGCAAGAACATACGCAGCACCATGTTGGCCCAATCCTGCGCTTCTGTTCCGCCCGATCCTGATTGAATATCTAAATAACAATCTGAAGCATCATGTGGTTTAGAGAACATACGACGGAACTCAAGTTCCTCAAGGCGTTTCTCTAAGCCCTGTAATTCCGCAGCGGCGTCGTTAAAGGTTTCTTCATCATCTTCTTCAACGGCTAGCTCTAGTAACCCTTCAATATCTTCTAGGCCACTGTCCATATCGTCGATAGTCTTCACTACCGCTTCAAGTGCTGCACGCTCCTTGCCTAAGGCTTGGGCGTTTTCTGGATCATTCCAAACTTCAGAGCTTTCAAGCTCTCGGCTGACTTCTTCTAGACGCTCACTCTTAGCATCGTAGTCAAAGATACCCCCGAAGAAGGTCGGTACGGTCAGCGAGCTCCTTGATTTTGAATTTAACTGGATTTACTTCAAACATGATTTAATCAACTTCTAATTGCTAAGCGTTAATGGCCAAAAGCATTAACAGCTACGTTACTACGGATGGAAACCCGCTATTTTAACCCATGCTTTGCTTGAAACCTAGCGGCAAAAGCTCACAAAGTAGCAATTTTATTCATCAATCACAGCTCAAGGACTAAAAACCATAATTCCGCCGCCAAACAGGGCCACTCACTGCGACCATAGCTCCAGAAGAAACCTTGAAGATTTATGCTTCATCTGGCTGTCTATACTCAGCACTTCTATACTCAATATTACCCAGACGATGACTCAAACCACTTTGATGGTTAACGCTATTTATGACCACAGATAGCCAAACGACTAACCAATGCCGTTACCATGAAAATAATCAACATACCTGCCGAGAGGTCGCAGGAGACTCAGGCCTGTGCTATTGGCATGATCCTAAAATCATCAAGAACAAGCCCGATGATATTCATAAACTTGAAGAATTTGCTCGTAAAGGCGGGCAGTTAAGAGGTATCAGCCTTAACCACGCCAAACTCGCTAATATCGATCTGGTACGCCACCAGCAAAAAGTCGGCTTCGATTTGAGTAACGCCGAGCTTTATCGCGCCGACTTAAGCGGCGCTCACCTGTTTAATATCAAGCTTGAAAACGCCAGCCTAATGAAGGCCGATCTACGAGACGCGACTGTACACTGCGCAAATTTGGAGGCTTGCAACCTGCTAGGGGTTAAGTGGCTCGGTGCCAAAATTGAAAATATGCACACGGGAAATACCCTACGCCAAGAGCGACTCGCCCGAGCAGCCCAAAAATCGGGGGATACAGAAAGGGCCATGGACTATTTAGAGCAGGCCGAAGAGATCTATCGCGACTTACGAAAAGCCGCCGATAGAGAGGGGTTATTTGCCATGTCCGGCCAATATATTCGCAAAGAACTCACCATGCGCCGCTACCAGATGCCAAAATATTGTCTTAAACGCATTATCTCTAAGACGATCGATCTCTTTTGTGGCTACGGCGAAGCGCCTCTAAGAGTCGTTGGTTTCTCACTTATCCTCATTCTCATCAGTGCCGTGCTCTACTTCTTTACCGGGCTACAATACGAGGATCAGTTACAGGTCTTTAGCCTAAATAATGATTTCAGCACTAACTTCGTGCTATTTCTGAACTGCATTTACTATTCGGTCGTCACCTTCACCACCCTAGGTTATGGCGACTTTACCCCCATAGGCTTCTCACGAGCGATAGCCGCTTTCGAGGCCTTTACTGGCAGCTTTACTATCGCGCTGTTCGTGGTGGTATTTGTCAAGAAGATGACTCGGTAAACCTCTGATAATCAATTTAAAAATTAGCCCTAACACCTCTCTCCATCCGCTCAACGATCTTGATCACACATTAGACCAGCCACAATAATTATCGCGCACACTTCAGGTATCACCTGTGAGCAAATCAGCAATTTTAGTTAAAACTTAACCTGCATTGTCAGCGTAAAAAAAGGCCGCAGGTATACTCAGAAAAATAAGATTTCGCCTAGTCCGTCTCAGTGAGTGCAGGGCTTACGTCAAGGTCTCCGACCCCAGCGCTAAGTGCCAGCAGTGACCCAATAAATAAAGGCCCATGCGATGAAACAAATAATAATTGATGGCAAGTCATTAGTTGCCAATCAACAAGACACCCTACTCGATGTCGCGCTAAGCGCAGATATTACCATTCCGAATCTATGTAAAAGCAGCGCTAGCGCCTTAGTTAACGACAGCAAGCAGCACTGTAACCTTTGCCATGTTGAGCTAGTTGGCCATGATAACAGCATCACCAATGTGCGCGCCTGTGAGACGCGAGTGGCCGACATCAGTGAGCAAAATATTACAGTCATTACCCAGTCTGCCGCACTCAGCAAGCAGCGCAAGGCCGCTCTCCAAGTGATATTGTCAAATCACTTTGCCGACTGTGAAGCGCCATGCCAAACAGCCTGCCCGGCTGGCGTCGATGTGCAGTCTTACCTGTACCATATTGCTCAAGGTGACCACAGCGAAGCGGTTAAAGTCATTAAGCAGACCTTACCTTTGCCACTGTCTATTGGCCGTGTCTGCCCCGCTTTTTGTGAAACTGAGTGCCGCCGTGGCCTAGTCGATGAGCCTGTGGCGATTCGCCAATTAAAGCGCCACGCAGCCGATCTCGACTTAGAGGGTGAAAACCCGTATGTGCCGCCAAAGGCCCCGGCAACCAACAAGAAGGTCGCCATCATAGGCAGTGGTCCTGCAGGTATTTCTGCGGGTTATTACCTGTCTAACAATGGCCATGACGTAACGATTTTCGAGTCTATGCCACAAGCAGGCGGCTGGTTACGCTACGGTATTCCAGAGTACCGACTACCTAAGTCCATTCTCGATAAAGAGATTGCGCTTTTGTGTAAAAACGGTCTGAATATTCAAACCGACACGCGCCTTGGCCGCGATATCCACCTTAACGGCTTAATTGAAGGTTTTGATGCGGTCTGTTTAGCCATTGGCGCGCAAAAAGCCGTGCCAATGAACTATCCTGGTATTGATCTCGATGGTTGTTATTTAGGCGTTGATTACCTAAAAGATTACTGCACAGACAAGCAATACGTCACAGGCAAAAAGGTTGCCGTTATTGGTGGTGGTAACACCGCAATCGACTGCGCGCGCACCGCAAAACGTGATGGCGCGGATGTGACATTGGTTTATCGTCGTACTCGCGACGAAATGCCAGCAGAAGACTATGAGATCCATGAGGCCGAGCAAGAAGGGATTAAGTTCCACTTCTTGACCAACCCGATTGAGAATCACAGCGATGACAACGGCCGAGTGGCCAGCGTCACTTTTGAAGTGATGGCCCTTGGTGAGCCTGATAGCTCTGGGCGTCGCAGCCCGAGACCGACTGGTGAAACCTTTGTCGAAGCGTTCGATACCGTGATCCCTGCGGTTTCACAAACCCCAGATATGGACTTTCTTGAGCATCCTCAGAGCCAGTTAGCCACAGGTGAAGTAGCGCTGACGCGCTGGAACACCTTCGAAGGCTGTGAGCACACCATGTCGGCCGGTCAATCGGCGGGGCTCGATAAGCTATTTGTGATTGGTGACTCTCGTACAGGGCCTGCTACCGCGGTAGCCGCCGTAGCCGATGGCCGCAAGGCTGCCGATGCTATCGAGAAGCTACTGTCTCAAGGCCTCACATGCGAGCTAGTCAAACAGCCATTTAATTCGACTAAAGCGGCCAAAACCAGCAGCCTTAAGTCATTCAAAGCTGATGCGTTATATCCATCGAACCCGGCGCAAGCTCGTAGCCTAATGCCAGAGCTTGATAAGCTGCAACGAGCACTAAATTTTAGTGAGGTCGAGCTAGGCTTTGAAGCTGATGAAGCCATGAAAGAAGCCGCGCGCTGCCTAGAGTGCGCCTGTCAGGCCAACACAGATTGTAAGCTGCGCGACTACGCTACCGAATACAAGGTTAAGGCTTCAGAACTAGATACCAGCACGGCGCAGCACTTTAGCATCGATAGCAGTGCGCCATTTATCACTTTCGATGCCAACCGTTGTATCAGCTGTGGCTCATGTGTAGAGATCTGTCACAGTGCCAGTGGTCATAACGCCATCTCGTTTGCCAAAGATCATTACCAAGCCATTCCAACTTCATGTGCCAGCTTATCTGACAGTGATGAGCGCAGAGCACCGCGTGTCGGCTTTAGCGCCTCGATGAACGACAGTGACTGCGTACAGTGTGGTAACTGCGTGCAAGTGTGCCCAACGGGTGCATTAGTCGATGCCCGCAATAAGACTCAAGGTTTAACCACGGCGCAAAAGGCACCGCTTAAGACGGTATCCACCATCTGTACTTACTGCGGTATCGGTTGCCGAGTGAACATGCATGTCGACGAGCAGAAGAACCAGATTTTGCAGATCAGTGGCGATACGTCATCACCGGTAAACGAAGGTATGTTGTGCGTAAAAGGTCGATTCGGTTTCGACTTTGTCGGCAGTGATAAGCGCCTAACCACGCCACTTATTCGTAAAAATGGTGAGTTAGTCCCAGCAAGTTGGGATGAAGCAATTTCCGTAGTTGCTCAACGTTTTGCCCAGATAAAACAAGTCTATGGCGACAAAGCGATTGCCGGCCTTTCTTCAGCAAAAGCCACTAACGAAGATAACTACGTTTTCCAGAAATTCTTCCGCAGCGTGCTTGGCAACAACAACGTTGACCACTGTGCCCGCCTTTGCCACGCATCGACGGTAACCGCCCTACGCGAAAGCCTTGGCAGTGGCGCGATGACTAACGATATTCCGAGTATCAAAGATAGCGATCTTATCTTTATCCTTGGTTCAGATACCGAAAGCGCTCACCCCATTATCGCTTCAAAAATCAAGCAAGCACTGAAAGAGCATGGCGCACGATTAATTGTTGCCGATCCAAAGCGTGTCTCTATTGCCGATAAAGCCCAGCTTTATGTGGCCCAAAGACCGGGTTCTGATGTGATGCTGCTTAACGCGATTATGCAACAGATCATCAAGAACGATTGGCATGACTTAGATTACATTCAGTCACGAGTTGAAGGCTTTAGTCAGCTTTATGATGAAGTGATGAGCCCTGATTACAGTGCAAAGAACGCCGAACTCATCACAGGTGTTAGCGCTAAAGATATTATCGAAATGGCGCGCCTTATCGGTACCGCAAAGAAAACGGCCATCTACTATGCGATGGGGATCACCCAGCATACTTCAGGCCACGATAACGTCACCGCGATATCGAACCTGCAGCTACTGTGCGGCAATATTGGCCTTAAAGGCGCGGGGATTAACCCACTTCGCGGCCAGAGTAACGTACAAGGCGCCTGTGATATGGGCGCGCTGCCGAACTACTTCAGTGGTTATCAGAAGCTTGATGACCCGCTAGTGCAGATGCGATTCCGTGAAGCTTGGGGTAAGGACGATCTCTGTGCCGATATTGGCTTATCAGCCACCGAGATGATGCATGCCCTCACCCACGGCGAGCTAAAGGGCCTATATGTGATGGGTGAAAACCCAGTGCTAAGCGATCCGGATCAAAAGCACGTACTGCAAGGCTTAGCTGCCGCAGAGTTTGTTGTGGTGCAGGATATCTTCCTAACCGAAACTGCCGAGCTTGCCGATGTAGTCCTGCCTGCAGCCGCCTTTGCCGAGAAGCTAGGCCACTTTACCAATACTGAGCGCCGCGTTCAGCAGCTGCTACCCGCAGTAACACCGCCGGGCTTAGCCAAGAATGATTGGGAGATCATCGGGCTTATCGCCAGCAAGATGGGCGAAGACTGGGGTTACCAGAGCGAGAAGCAGATCTGGCATGAGATCACCGAAGTCACACCACAGTATCGTGGTATTACTTGGAAAGTGATCGATAGCCTAACTGAAAATGGCCGTCTAGGGCTGCAATGGCCCTGTCCTGCAGAGGGGCATCCGGGTACGCCAATTTTGCACACCTCTCAGTTTACACACGGCAAAGGTAAGATGCGTGCAGTGCATTACCGCCTGCCCGCTGAAATGCCATGTGACGAGTATCCGCTGATCTTATCGACTGGTCGCTTATTGGAGCAGTTCCACACTGGTACCATGACCCGTAAAACCGAAGGCCTTAACCAGCTAGGTAGTGCCAAGGTGATGATCTCGGTATTTGATGCCGAGAAATTATCGGTGAATAATGGCGACATGCTAAAGCTGAGCACTCGCCGTGGTGAAATTGAGATCCAGGCCTTTGTCACGAAACGTGCTCAAGCGGGTGTGCTGTTCCTACCATTCCACTTTGCTGAATCGGCTGCAAATAAACTCACCAATAATGCGCTCGATCCAGTAGCGAAAATCCCAGAGTTTAAGGTTTGTGCCGTTAAAGCGGAAAAAGTGGCTGAACAAGAAGTCGCTTTCATCTAACTCGACGCGACTGATTCAAACAAGCCTTATTCGAGTAAGGCTGACAAAAAAGGCGGTAAGAGCATGCTCTTACCGCCTTTTTATTGGATATTAAGCCTAGGTTACAACTAACCCACAAACGCCCCAATCAGCGCGCCAGTAACACCAAAGCCTGCCACTAAGATAAAGATATTTGGCTTAAAGACTTTAAATAAGCCAAAGCCTAAGACCACCAGAGCCATATCCAGCGGCGATAACACAGCGCTAGTAAAGATGGGGTTGTACAGCGCAGCCAGCAAGAACCCCACCACACAAGCATTCACACCCGCGATTGCGCCAGTTACCTGTGGCCTAGCGCTAATGGCATGCCAGCTTTTGAGCGCCACCAGCATCAATAAAAATCCCGGTAAGAAGATAGCGAGGGTAGCGACTAGGGCGCCAACGAGCGGTTGTTGCATCCAGATCTCAGCGCCCAAAAATGCCGCTAAGGCAAACATAGGCCCGGGCACAGCCTGAGCTAAGGCATAACCCGTTAAGAACTGATCGTTACTCACGGCGTCACCGACACTCGACTGCAGCAGTGGCAACACCACATGTCCGCCACCAAACACCATGCTGCCCACTTGATAAAACTGGCTAAACAACTCAGTTAAACTCGCAATGCCAGATGACTTCGACAAGCCAATCATCACGAGAGAAGCAATCAATAATCCACTGAAGATGCTCAACCAGAAGAAGTTAAGCTTAACGCTCTGCTGGGCAACAGCAGAAGTCTGTACTGTCTCCTCTGACAGCCCTGACAGATAGTTGCGCCCCACTATTGCTGCCGCGATCAACAAACCAAACTGCATTAACATCGAAGGCTGTAGCAAGATAACCACACAGCTCATCACCATCAGCAACTTAGCTTGCTTACGCTGGCAGAACTGCTTGAACATGATCCAAATCGCATCCGCTACCACCACTACGGCGAGCAGTTTTAGGCCATGAATAATACCTTGAGTAAATGAATAATCGAGCCACTGGCTACTGGTTACAGCCAGTAAAAATAACAAGATAAACGAGGGAAGCGTAAAACCTAGAAAGGCTGCAATGCCGCCTAAGAGTCCACCACGGTGATAACCAATAGCAAAGCCCACCTGACTTGAGCCCGGCCCTGGCATAAACTGGCTTAAAGCAACTAAACTGCCGTAATGTTTATCATCAAGCCAATTAAGTTCTTGTACAAAGGTTTGCCTAAAGTAACCGATATGCGCCGCTGGCCCACCAAATGACACTAAGCCTAACGAAAAGAAACGAAGAAAAATTTGAAACATAATTATCCATATTTAAGCGCCCGAAACAGCGCTGATTTGTTCAGTAGTTGCCGCACAATATGACATTAATGTTACAGTTTAATGAAACCCAAATCACAGTAACAAAATGCAACATTTAAAGGCTGCTTAACAAGGAGCTCGTTATCGCAATTGACTCCTATGTAAACTATCAATCGAGCCGCAACGTATCAAAATCTGCTAAGCTCTGGCGCTTACCTATCGTTGCTTCTAACCAGTCGAGGACTTCAGTTGCCGTGGTTCTGTATGTCGTCAGCTTACCGCCATAGAGGCTGAGTAGATTGGGATGACTTGGTTGGATTTTCTGTATCGTGTCTCTTGGGCGATCGAATGCCTTACCCGCCTGTTTGGGTAATACTCGCACTCCGCAAAAGCTTTCAAGCACCCGCCCCTTTAACGCGTCTACATCGCCAAAACAGGAAAAGTAATGACTATAGATCCCCAGTAGGTAATTCACCTCTTCTGGGGTCACCCTTGGCTGGCTACCCAGCGACGCCAAAACCGTTTCAGTGGTGCCGATAAGAGTGAGTCCCTTCCAGGGCATCACGAAGATGACACGCTTGTCGAAACAAGACTCTAGATAGAGAATACCGTCATTGGCAGGGATATCGAGCAGTAAGTGGCTGCCCTGCACCCATTCTATTGGCATAGAGGTTATCGGCGGCGAAACGGTTTCAAGCACTTGATTAACCCATGGACCAGCTGCATTCACCACGGCAAGCGCCTCGACCTCGTGCTCCATGGCGGAATATTGATATCGCACTAAACAGTGCCGTTGTAGATGTTCAATATGGGTACATTGAGCATACTCGAGTACATCAGCCCCAAGAGAGCGCGCATTCTTTATCACGGCCTGGGTCAGCAACTTATCATCGGTTTGCGCATCCCAATATTGATATACAGCCTTGAGGCCTTTGAGTTTGAGTCCATTAATTTTCGACCAACGCACAGAGGGAACAGATTTGAATTGCCCAAGTGCATCGAAATCACTCAACAGGGCATATAAGCTAAGCCCAGCTCTTATTGCCCAAGGACTACGACGGCTATTTTCATATACAGGAATATAGAATGGGATAGGACTAACTAAGCTAGGAGCAAGCTTAAGCAGGGCCTTGCGTTCAGCCAGAGACTTTCTCACTAACGGCAGTTGGCCAGACTCTAAATAACGCAGCCCACCATGAATGAGCTTGCTGGAATTGGCGGAAGTCTGGGCTGCAATCGTCTCCTTCTCAAGCAGTAGCACACTGAAGCCTGCGGCCGCCGCGCACTGGGCAATACCAGCACCATTGATGCCCCCGCCTATGACTAGAAGATCGACTGTCGCCATTGCAACTCCTTAAGTAGGTATCTTGCTTTGCTCTCACAACAATAAACTATCTGTATGCTCAAGCGAGTTCTAGATAAGCCTATTCGGTAATCAATACGCATGACTCCAACATACTTGTGTTAATGAAAAAAATCGATGCTTTAATTGCCCCTTTCTATCGATGGAACCTAGCAAGCATTTTTAGTAATCACTTCTATTAAGGATTCTGAGTAATCATTCCAGTCAAAGGCAACTATCAAGCGGGCTAAATCACCATTGCTATATGTAGTCCCTAACATTGCTTCCTACCCAAAATAATCAAGGGCAATTTCATCGGTGAATTAACGCCAAAAAAGCACTTATTTCATCATTAGAATTATTAATCTAAAGATGATTGCATTTCAGTTAGTAATGGCATAAATTCTCCTCGAATTTAAAAGTACCAACAGTTTTAATGGTGTGATTTTTTTCAAAAGATTTTTATGTTATCAAGGATGTTCAAGATGAAATCTATAGTCGCGGTTTGTTTACTATTCGCAGGAAGCGCGGTTGCACAATGTGATAATAAGACTCACATTGTTGATGTTCCCTACGCTAAAAATAGCTCCTATTTTGCAGGCCAGTACGCCTCTTTGCTCGATAAGCTTGCTCTAGATACTCAGGCAGGTACAGGCTATTTATTATTGGAATTTAGCGTTAGTCAGAATCAATCGACTGAAGAGAAGCGAAAATACAATAAGTGGCTGGCAGAACGTCGCATCGAAAGAGTCAAAAACCAGCTTAACAAAGCGAACTTTTCTGTACCAGTTATCACTCGAATATTAACCGCAAGTAATGATATAACTCGAAGCGTATCCGTTGCTTGGTGCCCTGATGAGACTGACGACCAAATTATTCAGATCGCAGGCAAGGCCGAGTAAACCACCATCTCAATGGCTATATGCGCTAAAAGCGATCCCTGTGATGCAAACCAGGCAAGGCGATAACATATTCACTACAAAATGAGCGACCTAATGCTGAGTGCTTTTTTATAACGGCACTCAGCCAGAAAGAATAAGCCACTATTATTAAACAAAATCCCCCTACACGCTTGCAATCATTCCCCTATAAACGCTTACATCAATGAAAGCTTAATCAAGCTGTTGCAATTATTGCAGAAAGTTTAATTATTCGGCAGAAAATTGGCCCTAGTTCCCAAAAGTCATTGATTCGAGATTCCCGCTGCAAAAACGACACATTAATTTAGCATTTACGAATCATTAATATAGAGTATTAGTAACGAAAAACGCTTAACTCATGGCCAATCAGTCTGTCGGAGTTCCTATGCATAAGTCTATTATTCTCTTTATTGCCCTTTTACTATCGAGTCTCTCTCTCCCCAGTTTTGCCACTACGGAATCGACAACCACAAACAATATCTGGCACTACACCAATGCTCAGGGAGAGCTTAAGGTCAAACTCTATTTCTTCTGGTCTAAGACCTGCCCCCACTGCGCCGAGGCTCACCCCTTTATCGACAGCTTGCCCGAGCGTTATCCTTGGTTAGAAGTTGAAGATCATATGATCACAGCGCCAGACACCATGGAAGTATGGCAAGAGGTCGCCAAACAGACAGGCACAGAGGCGCGCTCGGTTCCCTATTTTGCCAGCGGTGAAAAAGCGGTGGTCGGTTATACCAGCCAGGCTGTTACCGGTGAGTTTTTAGTGCAGCGTGTAAAGTCATACTATGTTTCACTGGGTGGAAAACTCGCTCCAGAAGCAGAGGGTAAGTACACAGCTGCACCAGCAGCTGGCGGGTTATTTGCTACATGTAATGAAAGCGATGGCAAAGACGGTGCTGAAGGAACATGCGATCTTGGCCTTGGTAGCACCAGCGAAATCGCCAGCTCAGATGTTCAACCTGTTGAGCTACCACTGGTAGGCGTGGTCCACCCCGAGCAGATGTCACTCCCCTTACTTACAGTGGTGCTAGCGGGAGTCGACGCCTTTAACCCTTGTGCCTTCTTCGTATTGCTATTTTTGCTTTCAATTATGGTTAACGCCAAGAGCCGTACCCGTATGCTGATTGTCGGCGGGATCTTCGTATTCTTCTCAGGCTTTATCTACTTCATCTTTATGAGCGCTTGGCTCAATATCTTCCAACTTCTCGGTGCAGGCAGTGATGGTGGCTGGATTATTCTCGGCGCAGGCATGTTAGCGCTGGTAGCTGGCGCGGTGAACATAAAAGACTACTTCTTTACCAAGGGTGAAGTCACCCTATCTATGTCGGCAGAAAATCGAACCGGCCTAATTAAACGCATGGGCAAATTAACCAGCGCCAGCAGCATGACCGCCATGATTGCCGGTACTGTGGTGTTATCTATCTTAGCCAATGCCTATGAGCTGCTCTGCACCGCAGGCTTTCCGATGATCTACACCAGCGTGCTATCGATGCATGACTTAGATACGTTTGAGCGTTATATGTATCTGGTGATGTACAACGTGGTTTATGTTATCCCGCTGGCATGTATTGTTATCGCCTTCAGTGTATCGCTGGGTAAGCGCAAGCTCACAGAGAAAGAGGGCCAGACTCTTAAGCTAATGTCGGGCATTATGATGATAGGCCTAGGTGGCATGTTAGCAATCGACCCTACGGCGTTGCAGAATGTGGCCTTAGCGATTGGCCTTATCTTAAGCTCTATCGTGTTGACCTTTATCATTACCCTTATTCGCAAGGGTATTGAGAAGGCTCAAGCTGCAAAGTCATAGTTTGCTCAGCGAAGGCCTTAGCTTGTGGTTAAGCTGAGGCCTTGGTTTTCTTAAACAAGGACCTAGATCCTAGGACGCTACGCTGCGAGGACGGGCTACGCCCTGCTAGGAAACTGCTAGCAAAATCAAAAGCAAAACAGCACCTTTGCTGCTGTATGGCTTAATGTCGGTCGGCATTTATGCCGTCTACACTGGCACATAAAATCGTAAGCTTGATGGGCTAAAGCCCAACCTACAGAAAAGAAGATGCTTTCCCGTCTCAGCTTTTTCCTAGGACCTTTCTTTGCATTTCCTAGGCCCTCTAACCTGCTTTTCCTTTCCGTAAGTGACGCAGTCACCTTCCCTAGGCCGCTTGCCGTCCGGCTCTTATCGTCTTTGCTTGAACCGTCTCAGCCGTTTGTTTTTCCTAGCACCTTCTTTTCCGTCTTTGTTCTTCCTCGAACCTAGGACCTTGTTTTAAAAGATACACTCTGTAACACGACACCCCTCAAGCGATGATGTGCCGCGCCGATAACTGAGTAACATTAATGAGTAATCAACTTATCGAGGCCGCTATGGCTATTTCACTGTCTGCCCCCAATATTGAACCGAACATGAGTCATGGTAGCGTTGGCGTAAAAGTCGCTCAAATGGCTAAAGATCAACAAGAAGTTCAAGGGGAGATTGCATTAAGCTTGATCAATGCGGCTGCCCCTGAAGTGGCGAAGGCGCCTGTGGGTAATATTGGCCACAATATTAACACTACGGCCTAACTGACGGTTTACAGACTAAGTTCCTCTCAGAGAGCTCCCTACTCTGAGAGCGCTTTTACAGTGAAGGCGTGACTATAAAATTTTTAATCTGAAAGGTAGCGATCTCTCCCCGTAGATTTGGCTTGGTATAACAAGTGATCTGCGACCTCTAGTAGCTGATTCTGCTCCAGCCCCTTGTGCCACTGTGCTATGCCTTGCGAAACCGTTATGTAGTTTGAAACTGATGAGCTTGGATGTGCAAGTTCTGCATCGGCTATTGCCTGCTTAATCTTTTGTGCAACCTTAATGGCGCCCTTTAAGTCCGTATCAGGAAGTGCTACCACAAACTCTTCTCCGCCGTAACGGGCAACCAGATCTCTAGGCCGCTCTACAACGCTATTTAACACGCTAGCGACCTTTTTTAAGTATTTATCGCCAATTTGATGGCCTAGGCTATCGTTTAAAGGTTTAAAAAAATCCACATCGACCATGATCATTGATAGTGGCTGCTCACCTCTAAGTGACGCTTTTATCTCTTGAGATAATACCTCGTCAAAGTGGCGACGATTACTGATATTAGTTAAGCCATCAATCATAGCTAGGCGCTTAAACTGCTGTAACAATTTCTTTTTTTCAATGTTACGACTCACCGCTTTGAAAAACCAACCCGAGATAATTTTTTGGCCCGATAATATGATGCCAAAAAAACATATAAATTTAGTCAGCGGGTAAACCAGTACCTGAGAATACTGTATAGAGTGATAGGCAGCGCTAAAGGCTAAAAAAGGAAATATGGCTAATACCATCACATTTCGATTAGAAAACAGTGCCAGTGCAAACACTAACACCAGTATATCGGCTAAAGACTCAATGCCCGGCATGTTCTGGGCAGATAGCAGAGCTAAACCATAAAGCACATAACCCCAACCGCTAACCAGCAAGGTTAAATAGAGGTATGTTTGCCTTACTCCCACGTTTTCAAATCCAGCGAGCTTTATCGTCATAAAGCCCAGTAAAAGCACGATAAATAGCGGGATAAACTTAAATTGCAACGAATAAAGTTCAAGATAAGAAGCATCAAAAAAATAGCTATTTAACAACACAACAGATAGCAGTACGCAACTGACATAGGTTGCCCATAAAGTGCCGCGCTTTAAAATAGTGAAGGTTTCTTTCTTTAACTTGGTTTCGTACTTATATGACTTCAAAAGGATCTCTTCACTTATCATTATTATTCTGTAACTCGTCCAATAAAAAAGCCAGCATCTGCTGGCTTCATATTAACGAGTAATCGCTTTAAGCTGCAACATTATCACTGTTAGAGTCCTCAACTTTCTTATGTGTAGAGCCCTCAACTTTATTTGTATGAGACTCATCCACATTGTGACGGATAAGGTAATCGAATGCGCCGAGTGACGCAGTAGCACCGCTCCCCATGGCAATAATGATCTGCTTGTAGGCTGAGTTGGTCACATCACCTGCGGCAAAAATACCGGGAACCGAAGTCTCGCCTTTACCGTCGACAATAATCTCGCCGCGCGCCGTCATATCTATAGTGTCTTTTAGCCACTCTGAGTTTGGCATTAAACCTATCTGTACAAAGATACCTGCTAACTCTACATGATGACTCTCGCCCGTTGCTCTATCGGTATAGTTAAGGCCATTAACACGCTTACCATCGCCAGTCACTTCGGTTGTCATCGCCTGAGTAATGATATCGATATTGCCCATCGACTTTGCTTTACGCTGCAACACTTCATCTGCACGCAACGTCGTATCAAACTCAAGTACAGTAACATGCTCGACAATATTGGCTAAGTCGATTGCCGCTTCGATGCCAGAGTTACCACCGCCGATAACGGCAACACGCTTGCCTTTAAATAGCGGGCCATCACAGTGTGGGCAGTATGCTACGCCACTGCCGCGATACTCTTGCTCACCTGGGACGTTCATTTCACGCCAGCGCGCCCCCGTTGCAAGCAATACCGTTTTACTACGAAGCACCGCGCCACTTTCCAATTCCAGCTCAAATAACTCGCCAGATTTAAGGCTTAAGGCACGCTGATTGTTCATGATATCGACATCATATTCATGTACGTGGGCTTCAAGATTCGCCACCAGCTTAGGACCTTCGGTCGCCTTAACTGAGATAAAGTTCTCGATGCCAACGGTTTCGGCAACTTGACCACCAAACTTATCGGCCACAATGCCCGTGCGCAGGCCTTTACGTGCCGCGTAAATTGCTGCCGATGCGCCCGCAGGACCACCACCAACCACTAACACTTCGAATGGCTCTTTCTCATTGAGCTGCTCGGCCTTTCGACCAGCGGCAGTTACATCAAGCTTATTTAAGATCTCAACCGTGCTGATGGCGCCCATAGAGAACTGCTCACCATTTAAGTACACAGATGGCACCGCCATGATATTGCGCTCGTTAACCTCGTCTTGGAACAAGGATCCGTCAATCATCACGTTAGTGATATTGGGGTTAATCGCCGCCATCATGTTCAGCGCCTGAACCACTTCAGGGCAAGTCTGACAACTTAAAGAAACGTAGGTCTCGAAGCGATATTCACCCGGTAGCTGACGAATTTGCTCAATCACATCGGCTTCAAGCTTAATTGGATGGCCACCACTGTGCAAAAGCGCCAGTACTAGTGAGGTAAACTCATGGCCCATTGGCAGACCCGCAAAGGTAATTTGCGAAGCTAAAGCTGGGTTAATCACCGACATCGACGGGGTGCGATCACCTAATTGCTCTTTCACCGAAATAAGTGAAGACAAGCTATCGATATCCGCCGCGAGTGATTTAAGCTCTTGGGCTTTTTTACTGTCATCAACAGACACAAGCAGCTCAACTGGATGCTTGAGGTTCTGCAAATAAGTGTTCAGTTGATTCTTTACGTTTGCATCTAACATGATGACTCCTAAATATCTTAAAGCTAATCTGAGATCCGCGTTTTGCAGGCAGCAATAACCCTCGGCGCATGCCTAGCACTCGCGATAAAAATAAAAAATGATAGAGAAAATAAAAAGTGTGTACGGTCTGGCGATTGTTCTTTTAAATATCAGTTCAGTAAGAGATTGTTCAGCCTAGATTACAGGGGGACACTAGGCTGAACCGTGGAGATGAGTTCTCTTGATGACTTGTGTTAGCGAGAGATGGGGCTCGCTAACACGCTATCATCTTTTAACTAATTCAATCTTACCGATTAAATCTTACCAACTAGGTCAATTGAAGGAGCTAGTGTCTCTTCACCTGGCTGCCATGCTGCTGGGCAAACTTCACCATCGTGAGTCGCTACATACTGAGCCGCTTGGATTTTACGTACTAGCTCTGCTGCGCTACGACCGATACCTAGGTCATGTACTTCAGCAACTTTAATTTCGCCTTCAGGGTTGATAACGAATGTGCCGCGTAGTGCTAGACCGTCTTCCTCAATCATCACACCGAAGTTACGTGTGATAGTACCAGTTGGGTCGCCAATCATTGGGTACTGGATTTTACCGATTGTGTCAGAGCTTGAGTGCCATGCCTTATGAGTAAAGTGAGTGTCAGTCGATACTGAGTAAACTTCAACACCCATAGACTGTAGCTTCTCGTAATGGTCAGCCATGTCGCCTAGTTCTGTTGGGCATACGAATGTGAAGTCAGCTGGGTAGAAGAAAACAACAGACCACTTGCCTAGAAGATCTTGCTCAGTCACTGGGTGGAAATCACCTTTGTGAAAAGCAGTTGCAGAGAATGGCTTGATTGTAGAGTTGATGATTGACTGATGCATGTAATGCTCCGTTTTAAAATTAAAGTTGAAAATACTATTTCTTTAAATTCAACAAACTGAATGAGTGATGATGAGTCTCTTAAAGCCAGTTCGTTTTCGATGGAAGAATAGTAACGGAGGTCGGAAATTTATGATAACGGGTAAAAGCTATCATTCTAATCTAATTTTCCGAATAGGATTAACAAGTCAGCGATATTAAGCAGTTAGGTATGACTATGAAGAAGGAAGTTGAGGAAAAATTGCGCTTTTAGGCACGCATTAAGGAAAAATCGATTAAGTGTTTTAGGTTAAGCCCGCTAACACTTACACGAGTTAGCGGGATAAAGTGACTAAAACCAATATCTACAGAGCATTATTCAGCTTTTTGCTTTGAATTCAGCCTTGGATATAGATTTGGCTTATTGCCAAACGTCGAATCGTGTCAGGGATCTGCCGAGCTGAAAGTCCAGTTGTTGCGATAACGCCTGCGCCTTGGTTTTTAGACCGCTAGCACTTATCTCTCGCTTAGCCTTACCCGCAAATACCACCCAGTTACCACTACCCGTTAGGCAGGCGCGCACCTCGACGAAATGCATATTGAGGTAAGCAAGCAGTTCACGGTTCTGGCTGTGCTCTTTCCAACAGTTCAATACTAGATAACCGTCGGCCTTAATCAAGGCGGCACATTGCGCAATAAAGGACTCAGACACCTGAGCTGCATCGACACCCTCTGCGCTATAAATATCGGCAAAGATCACATCGACCCGCTTATGATCGCCAGATCCAAGAAATAGCTTGGCATCTTGATTGATCACTTTAAGCTTTTTACTGAGCGGCAGTTGGAAGTAACGTTTAGCCAGCTCAATCACATCTGCACGTAACTCAACAGCGGTGAGCTTAATCCCTGCATCGAAGTGGCGCAGTGCATGGATAAGTCCACCACCACCAAGACCGAGTACGATAGCGCTCTTAGGTTGGCTATATAGCAACACCAGTAGCATGGCTTGCACATAGGTGTGCTGTGGGATGTGGGGCGTAGCCTTGAGTAACTTACTCTGCTCATCATTTTCGCCAAAAGCGAGGATCCTTGTTTCCTTATCTTCGAGGACGATAAGTGGACCATATTCATCTTGGGTTTGGTGTAAAACTTGAAAATCTGACATGAGCGCTCCGACAATTGGGGCGCTATTATACCCAAACAACGTGAAAAAACCCGCTTCAATAAAATGCTGCGGTTAAAGACACTCGCATGGATGGCTACCTGTTCGACACAACAATTTACACACAGCTACCGACAAAAAGCAGCAGCAAACCAGATATAAACACAAGCACCACACCAAGCAAACAATCACCACCAAAGCCGCCACAAACAAAACAAGTTTCCAACCCAGAGTTGCGACCTGGATCTCATTTCCTTTTTTGTCGATACATACAATCTGCGCAATTCTAAAATCACTTGAAAATATCCATGAAAAAGACAATTTCTGCAGTCGCGCTAACTGCAATCCTAAGCACTCAACTTACCGGCTGTATGGGACAAATGGGCCTAAGTGCCATGGTAACTAAAGCTAACCTAAGTGCAGTAGACAATCGTTACGGTCGTGCTGGCCTATTCATTCTTATGAGCCCTATCTATGGTTTCGCGGCAACAGGCGATCTATTTATCCTTAACAGCATCGAGTTCTGGACGGGTACTAACCCAATAACGGGCCGTTCACCTGCTGTTGTTGATATGCCAGTTGAAGCGATTTTCAAAGTAAACCAACATATTGATGGCGACCTAACCACAGCTCCGCTAAAAAACGTTAAGTTAACGAGTGCTTCAATGGTTGCGACTGACGAAAATACCTTGGCAATGACATTAGTTTATGAAGATGGCAGCCAGCAGGTTATGTCTGGTGTTAAGCAAGACGAGCATGTTGATTTCTATCTAGATAACACTTTCATCGCTCGCGTAAGCACAGATGAGCTTGCGGCTTACCAGCAAGGTTAATACCTATCGGTATCATTAATAATGCTTACTCCGTGATTTAAAAAGGGCCAGTAATACTGGCCCTTTTTTATTTGCTTTAATGGAAGCGATGCGCATTTTTAATATGACTTTTCAACACTATGCCAGAACATTTGCTTTGAGCATTCGTTTTAAATATTGGTTTTCAATATGAGTTTTCTGCGCTACTTAAGCGTTCGTTGAAAAAATGCTACCGCCTGCAGATACATCTGCAATGCCAGCGCGGGATCATACCTATCCCCTTCATCACGCATAAAGGCATGCTGGGCATTCACTTCCAGCCAGTTAAATTTAACCTCGGTAGCTTCAAGCTTGTTGTACACCAGCTTTCGCCCTTCACTGGATACGTGAGGGTCTTGCTTACCAAACACCATCACCAGTTCCGCCGCGATATCGCCGGTTCGGCTTAAGGAGTCATTGCCCTTATCACAAGGCAAGGTGTTGGAATGGATATCGGTTGGGTATAAACAGAAGGCACCTTGAATATCAGGGTTAAGCGCCGCACGGTAGGCTAAGTGCCCGCCAATACACACCCCCATGCTACCAATATTACTGCTACAAAAACTTAAGCTGCGAGCAAAGTCCACCAGCGCCTCGGTGTCGCTGTCATGATCTTCAAGCCGCTTAGCAAATTTGTCGGCATTACCTTTATCTTTACCTATATCGTCGTACGCAAGTACGGTACCGATAGGGTTTAGCTCATGAAATGCCTCAGGCACCAACACCACAAAACCATGACCGGCGAGGATCGCTGCGGCGCGGGCTATCGGCGCAGTTTGCTGGAAGATCTCTGAATAAAAAATAATGGTGGCGAATTGCCCTTCACAATCTGGGCGATATAGGTAGGTCCGCATGGTACCTGTCGCGGTCGAAATATCATGAACTTCGTGAGTAATGATCATCGGCTCTCTTTCCTTAGACGCTGGTAATTAAACTGTCACTCGCCACATCTGCGGCGAGTAAACGATGAGGATATTTTAATACAGCAGATTGGGGCAATGTTCTCCCGCTAGTAGCTGAGTGACGTTGGTCAGTGTCGTATGTGCAATGGCGCTCAAGGCTTCCTCGGTTAAGAATGCCTGATGGCCAGTAAAAATCACGTTATGGCATGCCGATAGGCGTCTAAAGACGTCATCTTGAATGATCTCACTCGACTTATCTTCGAAGAAAAGCTCTTTCTCATTCTCGTAGACATCTAAACCTAATGAGCCAAGCTGACCAGATTTTAGCGCTTCCATTGCATCGAGGGCGTTTAGCAGACCACCACGGCTAGTGTTAATCACCATGACGCCGGGTTTCATTTGGCTAAAACTGTTCTCACTGAGCAGATGGTGATTATCTTGAGTTAATGGGCAATGCAGGCTAATCACGTCGCAGATGGGGTAAAGCTGCTCGAGAGACAAGTACTCGATACCTAAATCGATAACCGCTTGGTTCGGGTAGGGGTCATGAGCCACGACTTTACAACCAAAACCTTGAAGCACCTTGATAGTTGCTAGACCAATCTTACCCGTACCTATGACACCTACGGTGCGGCCATGCATGTTAAAGCCGACTAAGCCCTCCAATGAGAAATTCGCATCTCGGGTGCGCTGGTATGCTTTATGAATTTTACGGTTTAGGGTCAGCATGAGTGCCACTGTGTGCTCTGCTACAGATTCAGGAGAATAGGCTGGCACATTCACCACCTTCATCCCTAAACGCTCGGCAGCTTTTAGGTCGACATTGTTAAAGCCTGCACAGCGCATGGCAATAATCTTGGTGCCACCTTGTGCTAACTCCACTAACACCTCTTCACACAGTGAGTCATTGACGAAGGCACACACGATCTCAAAGCCCTCGGCTAACTTAACCGTTTGCATGCAAAGGCGATAATCGAAGTACTCAATGTTGGCACTGAAAGCGGCATTAGTGCGATCAAAATACTGGGTGTCGTAATGTTTAGCGCTAAAGAAGCCTATTTTCATTGTAGAAACCTTATCTAAATGAGGAGGGAAACTTCAACAGTGTATACCAATCGCTATTAGAAAGTAGTCACCTTAGGGTTATTTTTTGCCTCTAAATATATAGATGTTAAATGCAAAAAAGACAGCAAAGAACGATGGATTTGAGTGGGGACTGCAAATGACAGGCAAAGAAAAAGCGAGCTCCTGACAGCTCGCTTTCCAGCTTATTCTGAGGGCTTTGCTAAGGAGTTAAGGATAAATTATCTCCGCCGTTCAGATCGAAGCCATTATTGACTGAGCATGAAAATATCAATAATAGCAAGGAGTAAGCATATAGGCGCTAGCTTAACACTATCTACAAAGAGGTATCGATATCTGCCTCACAAATTTGCTGCATCGCCCGTATTATCTCCGTCAAAATAATCAAAACTGTCCATAAAGCTGAGCTTGTGATCTCTCAGCGCTTTTCAAATGGTCATTTCCTGATAAGATTTACGCCAACCTAGCAGCTCAAGACTCCTTAAATATGGCCAGAAAAGAACTCACCGAAAAACAATTTATGGTCCAACGGCTTTCTAAGACAGCCCTACGCGCTTTGCATATTTTGGGGATCACAGGAGCTGGCGGTGGCATTTTACTGCACGTTCCTCAAGAGCAATGGCTAGTCTACTGGATCATGGCCATGGCTACAGGCGCAGCCATGATGGCTTGGGAAATTGTGCGTGACTGGCGCTGGCTTATCCAACTAAAGGGCGTATTAACCTTGGTAAAGCTCGGCTTACTCGGTTTATTTATCCCCTTTGCCACATACAAGCCAGAGCTGCTGATCGCTATCGTGTTATTATCAGTAGTCGTATCTCATGGCCCAGCTGGGCTTAGACACTTTTCAATAGTACATGGACGCAGAATTGGTGGAAGAAAAGAAGTTAAAGGCTAATGCCGCAGCGCTTATTACTCAGTATTCAGCACTCACTCAATACCTAACACCCGGTTGTAAGGTACTCGATCTAGCCTGTGGTAGCGGTCGCAATGGCCAATGGTTCAGCGACAGAGGCTGCCATGTAAGCTACCTCGACCGTAATCTAGCTGGCTTAGATGTCACCGCAGACGATAGCAATATCGAGTTACTTGAGTGGGATCTCGAAGATGGCAGCGCGCCGAACCTCCCCGCCGAGCACTACGATATTGTACTGGTTTTTAATTATCTGCACCGCCCTCTCTTCCAGCAAATCATGAATTGTATCAAGCCTGAAGGGCTGATTATTTATGAAACCTTTACCGAACAGCAAGCGCAAATAGGTCGACCGAAAAATCCCAACTTCTTACTCAAAGCGGATGAATTACGAGCAATATTTGCCAATTGGCACACTCTCCAGTACGCTGAAGATCTATTCGGAGAACTACCCAAGGCGAGCTATAAGGCACAGCTTATTGCTCAAAAGCCTTAGGAGTAATATCCATCGAGATAAAATGGCAAGCAATGGAGGCCTGCATGTTCCCATACCCTGAACAGTATCGCATTGCGATGCCACCGATGATCACTGGGTTTATGGTTGTTTGGGCACTGCTCAGCCGCTTAGTGTTTGGTGATGCCAGCGTATTAAGCCTATACCCGTTATTAGCCCTTTTCCCCATCATTATCTTGTTACATCTCTACCTGATCTGGGATGCCAGAAGCATGGGCCGCCTAGACCAATCCTTTTATGCCTTGATCCACTGTGCACTGGCATTTGTGGTTTGGACCTTTGCCATCATGCATGTTAACGGAGAAGGCTTCTCATAGTCTTTTCTTAATGATACAGACGAGTTGTTACGGATTATCTCGAATCTGCTTGCATGAAGAACGGCCTAAGAGGTATCTTTGCCGCGCATTTTTAATAAGGTTCAATCATGACAGATTTCGTCTACTCTCCTCCCACATCGCCTTGGCTTGAAGTCTTACATCAAGACAGAGACATTATGGTCGTTAATAAGCCGTCGGGTCTGTTATCTGTTCCCGGGCGAGATCCAGCCCATGCTGACAGTACTTACACCCGAGTATTGGCCGAATTTCCAAATGCAAAAATCGTCCACCGCCTAGATATGGCGACCTCTGGCGTCATAGTGGTAGCCTTGCTGCGCAGCGCCGAGTCGGAGCTCAAGCGTCAATTCAGAGAAAGAGAAACCGAAAAGACCTATTATGCGAGGGTTGCGGGTCATGTCAAAGAGACACACGGCACAGTTAACTTACCGCTTATTTGTGACTGGCCAAACCGTCCAAAACAGAAAGTGGACCATAAGATAGGCAAGCCTTCACAGACTCATTATGAAGTGATCAGCTATGGCAAACGCTCAACCTTAGTTAAGCTCACCCCGATCACAGGTCGTTCTCATCAGCTACGTGTCCATATGATGGCGCTGGGACACCCAATTTTAGGTGATAACTTCTACGCCGACCCGTTAGCCAAACGACTCGCACCGCGTCTATTGTTACACGCGCAATCGCTAACCATTACTCATCCTTACACTAAAGAGAAAATGACCTTTAGTTGTGATGCGCCCTTTATGGACGCAGAGGGCGAGCAATAGCCTCTGCGGTTAAAAAGTGGCCTCACAGCTGCGAACGCCTAAATCGCGACGTACCAAACTACTCGATTTAATCTTATCAAATGGCCAAGTTCCTACATAGAGAGAATGAGGCCATTGATAACTTAGCTTCGACTTTACTCTTTTCACTTCCCTCTTTTCCTATTCACAGCCATCACTTGCTATTCATCCTAACCTCAATATGTTCATCAACAATGAGCTAAAGCTAGAAGAGCAATGGTTATATTTAGCACGGTCACTTTATATAAGGTGAGCCAGTCACTCACTTCTCTGATAAATCAGTAGAATATCCATCAAAAAATACGTAAATTGGTTAGCTAACTAATAAGCAATTGACCTATTTATTATGGAAGTCCCATTTCAAAGAGACTCGCTCGACAATCAAATCCTGTCAGCATTAATGAAAGAAGCCAGAACGCCCTTCGCCGAGTTAGCTAAACGCTTCGGGGTCAGTGCCGGCACCATACATGTTCGCGTTGAGAAAATGAAACAGGCGGGGATCATCACTGGCGCACAGATCACTGTGAACCCTAAGGCCTTAGGTTACGATGTATGCTGTTTTATCGGTATTAACTTAAAGAGTGCCGGAGACTACCCTGCCGCCATCTCTAAACTCAATGCTCTAGAAGAGGTCGTTGAGGCTTACTACACCACTGGTAACTACAGTATGTTTGTAAAGGTTATGTGCCAATCTATCGATGGACTACAGCATGTATTGATTAATCGTATCCAATCTATCGATGAGATCCAATCGACCGAAACACTCATTATTTTACAAAATCCCATCGTACGGGAGGTTAAGCCTTAATAATTTTTTAATAAATAAAAGGCTAACTCATGTTAGCCTTTTATTGTTTATGACTTTAGTGCTTTAGCCTTAAGCTTTCAATTTTCGACGCATCCATACTACTGGTAGAAGCAATAGCCCCATCCAGCCTACAGAACCACCTTTATCCAGCTCTTTAGCTTCAGTTACTGACACGATTGCAGTCGAACTATCTGAGTTACCGTTACTATCGGTCACTGTAAGTTCGAATGACAAAATAGCCCCTTCGCTAGCTACATTCGGTGCTTTAAAACTAAACGACTCGGCTTTCTTATCAAATAAAACGGGTAATCCGCCAGTCTGTAGCCACTCATAAGTCAACTCATCATCATTACCATCGTAAGAAGCTGAACCAGTAACATTCACAACCATGCCTTCGACAGCCCAGCTTGGCGCATCAACCCTAGCCACCGGAGCGACTTCGCTAACACCAAATTTCACCGTTTCCTCAACCATGTTACCTTCAAGCTCATTGGTCAATTTCATAGCATAAGCTAAGCCCGCTTTCGTTGGGATCAAGTCGAAACCTACAGATAAAGCTTCGCCAGATGACGCCTCTTGGACCACACTCCAAGTAATAGTATTGCCCTCTTGGGTACCACCATTAGAGATGTTCGCAACCTTATGACCCGCAGACATCTGCGCTGTGAACGAGTACGCTTTATCCGCATCACTAAAGTTAGGTGCAACATTAAAGCTAACTCGACTCGCTACACCCGCCACCATCGCATCTGATAAGCTATGGATATGAGAGACATCGTCTTTACGGGTAATGCTAATAGGGACTTGCACTTGATGAAGCTTGTCACCTGACTCCAAAATAACAATACCAGACACACTATTATCGCTATCCCAATCGAAAGTCAGACTAAACTCGCCTTCAGACTCTTCAACTGCCACAGAAACATCATCACTCAGTGACTCTTCATTAGCTAAAACAGAAGTGATTCGCATGGTCACATCATCGCTTCCGCCTGGTGTTGAAGCCTTATATCCATCAACAGCTAAGTAGTAAACACCTGCAGGCAAATTAGTAAATGCAACCGACTCGTCAGAGTCTGGGCCAGCACTGCTACCAATTTTATTAAAGCTGCTATCCAAGATACGCAGATCGACATCTGGTGCGGTTTCTGATGAGATTGAGACGATAACATTCGCTAATGCAGGAAAGTTCATAGCCACATAGTCAAAGCCGTCTTCCGGCACACTTAAAGAAATTGGGTCAACAAGATCTGAAGACTTATCATACACACCAGCTGTAATATCGGTTAGCTCACTCGAAGTAAAGCCAGCATAGGTGATGCTGCCTTCGCTACGGCCAGCTGTAATCGCAAAGCTTACAGGTAAGTTATCACTATGACCTTTAACCGCAACTGGCAGTTTAACCTCCGGCATCCCCTCTGCCATCAGCTTGATGTTAGCGAAATTCCAGCCATTGCTTGCCGCAGACACATCTGCGGTAACGGTCAGCTCTTGAGTTTCACCCGCTTTAAGCTCAAAGCTTGCAGGGATAACATTAAGCACTAAGCCGTCAGCCACTCCCATAGTCGTTGCCGTCCAAGTACCATCTTTAGTCGCTTTTACGGTACGAGTCCAGCTGCATTCACCCACACATTTAGCGTTGGCGATAGTCGCTAAGTTAATCTGTGATGGTTGGCCGCCTAAAGCTGGATCTGCTTTAACATAATCAACATAGCTTTCATCCATCACTAGCCCAGTTTTAGCTGCGGCTTCAACATCGGCATAACCAGCGCCCATGTCAAAGAAATCTGATGCCGTAACACCATCTTCTTTATATGTCTCTTGATTGGCTGTCAGCATTAACGCCGACTGAACTTCAGCTGGGGTCCACTCCGGATGGATACTCGCAAGTAAAGTCAGAGCCCCTGCAACATGCGGACTGGCCATCGATGTACCGCTCAAGAAGCCGTAATCACTAGGATTCGGATTTTGTTTAAACCCACCAGATTGCTCGTCAGCATAAGCGGCAAAAATACTCACGCCCGGCGCAGCAATTGATGGGGCAATCACATCTGGAACCGACTTATTTGGGCCACGAGACGTAAATCTAGCAGCAATACGCGCAAATTTGTCATCGTGAATAACTTCTGTCCCAGTGATTGTCGCCTTATGCTCAGCGCCACTGGCTAACCAAGCCTTAAGTGAATCGCCTTTATCTGCATCAATATGAATAGCAGGTAGTACATGGGCATCAGCAACAACGCTTTCAGCTCCACCTTGTAAATTTGCAAGCACTAGACCTGCAGCGCCTCCAGCTAGCACATTACGGCCTTTATCAACACGGGCTATCGCGCCGCGATCACATACAACAATGGTATCTTCGGCAAAGGTTTCAGCGGGAAAAGGTTCTAAACATTGAGCGGGATCGTTATCTGGATCATTACTGTTTTCAAAGTCACCAGCATAAACAATCGCACCGGTGAACTCACCAGTCATTGCCTTACCTGTAAGTGCTTTGGGCGCTTCGGTATCACCACCAACGAAACTCCCTATGCTCTTTTCAGAGAAATCACGATCATGAGTATAGGCAGCAACTGTGGTTAACCAAGGCGCATCACCAGGAGAACCGACGGTTTCAGGGCCAGGTCCTGAGTTACCCGCTGAGGTGGCCACATGAATACCCGCTTTGCGGGCTGACAAAAATGCCAGGGCATCGGCATCATTCCAAGGATTACTTGAACCACCACCAATAGAGTAGTTAAGCGCATCAACACCATTTTCAATCGCATGCTCAACGGCTAAAACTGTCAACGAAGGTAGGCAGCCTGCAAAATCTATATCATCATCCTCTCCAGGAAGACATACTTGATAAGATACAATATTTGCATGGGGTGCAACCCCCGACATCGACTCAAAAATTACCCCAGTGTCACCGCCATCGACGTCAGGTACATTGGTATTAACCAATACATTACCCGCTGTCGTGCCTGCAGTGTGTGAGCCGTGACCATTGTGGTCTTCACCGTTTGCAGGTACATCGATATCATAATCCAAATATCTTGCCGTCACTGCCGGCCAACTATGAACCCCAATCAGCTTGTCGTTACAAAGCTCGGGGAAGTCACCAGCACAGTCGCCAGAGTAAACACCAGCTCCCCATGGATTATTGTGATCATATTCATCACCGCCTATATCGGCAAAAGAGGGGTGGTCGGTGTTGATACCGGTATCGATAATACCAACTATCATCCCCTCGCCTTGACTTTCAGTGCCAGTCGCTTCACCACTCCAGACTGCTGGAGCTTTAATAATAGCGGGACCTGCATCTGTCATAGGTTTGCGTAAAATCTCACGCTGAATATTGGCGATCCCCGCAACATTAGCCAATTGAGCAGCTTGCTCTTGTGTCATTTCAACGACTAAACCGTTATAAGCGAGAGTCGTTCTCTGCTTAATATCTAACTCGCCTAATATGGCAGTGGCTTTTTGCATCACGCTATCTTGACGTGAGGTTAAATAAGAACGGTAGGACTTTACACTCTCACTCGTTACATCGAGTTTTCTATTCTTGCCTTGAACCTTTTCAACCGATGTCGCTTTATAACCTTCAATTCCTCCTTGGTACAGAGCCACAGGACTTTCGATTAAACGAACGAAGTATCGATAAACACCTGAATCCAAGTTAGGCTCTGGGGTAAAAATAGCGTTATTTCTTACTACTTGGTTTTCCGAGTACGACTTAGACTTGGAATCTACAACAGCAATATGCGATCTTGCTGTAGCTGATTGAGTTTGAGATAGTTGTTGATGGTAATCTGACTCTACTGCTAACGCACTAGCAGACATAGTTACCAACGCAGTAGAGACTGCAATTGCAATTTTTGTTTTCACTTGTCAATTCCTTAAAACACCTGGTTTTTATTGTTTTATCCTGCTTTATAATCGCCAAATAACTTCTAACAGAAGATATGCAATGCCATAGAGTCAATAGAAAGAACATATGACTATGGCGAGAGCATTAGTAGCACAATAAAAACACTCACCAAACGAATCAACAGCAATTAAGTTACACTTAATAACAAATAATACTAAGAGTGATACAATTTGGAGGGGATCCGTAAAGACAAACTTACGGACTACAGCTCAAACAGATTCGTCATCACCTTATAAAGCTCTGTACCTTGATAGACCGAAGCCGAGGCAAAATGCAGGATAGGCACACAGTCTTGCTTAAGAGTGAGCGCAGTGAACTCCTTATCTGTGCCATACAGATCCAGCCTTAAGATATTTGCTAAGGCCTCACCCGCTTGCAAAGACTCCCCCAGCTCAGCTTTGTACTCAACCAGACCAGCCGTTGGCGCGTGAAATTTCTTATAATCTTTCAGATAACAGCCATACCTTGGCATTTTTGCAGGGTCAACCTCATCACTAACCACACCGCGATGGCTTAAGTAAGCCAAGATCCCTTGGGCATCGCTAAGGGCATCATCCATATCGATACGTTCCTGACTGGCTAACTCCAGAGTGAATGCCGATACCGGCACATCTAGTGCTCTACCCTGTGATTGCGCATATTCAGACAGCTGCCACCATGGGCAAAACGCCGCCTCATCCATGGCACCGCCAAAGTCATTGGGGATCACCAGACTAAAGGGAATCGAGAAATACGCTGCCGAGGCAACATCATATTCGGGGCAATACATATGCTTACACGACTTAGGGCCGGTATGCAGATCGATAACGATATCGGCAGCATGAGCCATCGACTGCAAGGTTACCGCAAGGCGTTTGCCCGTAGTTACGCCCCACTCATTGTTAAGATGAGACTGACACGACTCAATTAACAGCAAGCGGTAGGCCTGAATCAAGGCCTTGTCTTCTAAATGAGCATGTTCTTGATACCAACTGGCGACATCGAGTTTATGATCAAGATATTCCCGATTCCAGTTAACCCCGGTGATAGGATCGAAACGCCCAAGGGTAAACTCGCCACTTTTTTGGTTGATCCCTAAAGGGTTTGCCAAGGGCAGTAAAGTTACCTCCCCCCTGACATCCATCTTTTCCAGTTGCTTCATTAACTGAAAAATCACCGCATTCCCCTGCACCTCTGCGCCATGAACATTGGCTTGAATAAACACACTTGGAGCGTCATGAGCTTGTGCAGGGATCCGGTAAACAGGAACACTCAGCTCCTGTCCCGTCGCCAACTCGCCGACTCTAAGGCTCGATTGGGTAAATTTCATAAAAGACTCAATTCCCTGTTCACTTAGACTGTTAACTAGGCTTCAAACAAGTTTTCATGTAAGGCACCAATAACGTTAGCGGCCTCAGCTTCATCCACCAAAATACATAAGTTGTGTGGGCTAGCCCCTTGGCAGATCATACGAACATTGTAGGTTTCAAGTACTTCAAATACTCGGCGACACACTCCAGCTGTTGACGCAATATTGTTGCCAATCACCGCAACCAAGGCCAAGCCATCTTCAACTCTAACTCGGCAGTGTTGTGATAACTCTTGCAACAACGCCTCACTCAACAAGCCTTGACCGCTAGAGTCTGAGCCTGTTTTATCGAGCGTCAGTGCCACGTTCACTTCTGAAGTAGTAATCAAATCGACACTGATTTTATGCCGTGCAAGTGTGGCAAAGGTTTCAGCGAGAAAGCCTTGAGCATGTAGCATCTGTAGGCTATGAAGATTTAACAGAGTTTGGTCTCGACGAACCGCAACGGCGCGATAAACAGGCTCACTTTGAACCTGATGACGGATCCAAGTTCCGCCTTGCTCCGGCGCCCAACTCGAGCCAACAAAGACCTGAATCTTCTGTCTTACGGCCGGTAAGATGGTTGCTGGGTGTAACACCTTAGCGCCAAACGTGGCCATCTCTGCCGCTTCGTTAAAGCTAATCTCTGGGATAGGACGAGCGTTAGGGGCTAGGCGAGGATCGGTAGTATAAATCCCTGCAACATCGGTCCAGATCTCTACCGCATCGGCTTGCAGCGCCTCGGCTAACAGTGCGGCAGAATAATCACTGCCACCGCGGCCAAGCGTTGTGGTGTGTCCATCACTATCTGCGCCTACGAAGCCTTGAGTTACGATAACTTGATCGCATAATAAAGGCTCTAAGTGCAGCTTCGCCAACTCGGCGATCATCTCAATTTGCGGTTCTGCGCGTCCATGATGACTGTCGGTTCTAAGCACTTGGCGTACATCGAATGCCGAAGCGTTAGCGCCTTTCTCTCGCAATACGGCGGCAAAGAACACTGAAGAACACATTTCGCCTTGAGACAGGAGTTCATCCATCACCGCCTTACTGCGAGTCAGCTTTAAGCGCTCACTTAGGGTCGAGATATGGCTGAGAATACGATCCACTTTTGCAGCCACATCACTTGGGTTACCTAGCTTATCGAGGATTTGATATTGAATCGAGGCGATCTTCTTTATCAAGGCTTTAGCTTCTTCAACACTGGTTTCGGCCTGAGTCAGCGCCACTAGCTGATTGGTCACCCCACTTGATGCACTCACCACCACGACCCGAGTTTTCGGGTTAGCAATGATGATATCGGCGCAGCGCTGCATAGCGTCATAGTCGGCAACAGAGGTACCACCGAACTTGGCTACATTTAAGTGAACAACAGAATCTAAAGACATAGTGCAGCCTCCACAGACAATTGAGACGGCAGACATTGACGAGAATGGGTATTTGGATTAACTAACATGAATAAGCTCCGAACTAACTTCGTTCGAAGAGCCTGGTGCTATGATATGCACCCCATAGAATGGGGAAACAGCGATCGTCACCAGAAGCTCTCCACCATAAAAAAACATAGGTGACAATCGACAGGATTCAGCCTGAACAACCAACATTCAAGCCCGACCAAACGGCTATGAATATCTCGGCGCTAATCTCCCTCATAAGCAATCATTGGGGTTTGGCCCCCTCCAACTTACTACCTAGTTAGCGCTCCTCTTCTGCACTTAGTTTGTATAGACACAATTTTCTATCGAGGAAAATCAAATGCTTTGTATACAAAATAAGAGATTGAAAAAATATCAAAAAATAACCAATTAAGTCAACGGAAATCTAAGATGATTTAATTTTACTCAATATCAGGCAACTCTATCACCCTGCGCACTCGTGGCGAAAACGCGCCTAGGAAGGCTTCTTCCCTGGGCATTAAACAGGGAACTAATTGTAAACGGTCACTTTCAACATAATAGATAGCATTTTGATTGAACAGACGGCCGAGCCGTATCGCCGAGGCCTTATCGGTAGAGATCGCCCAGCTTTTCTCCATGTGGCTTCTATCTTGGGAAGCGCCGACCATAGACCGATAAGGTAGGCCGAGTCGCTGTATTTCATGTTGTAATTTTCGGTCTAAAAGGCCATTTTGACAAGGGGAGAGAACCTCACCTTTGGGGTTGTATGCGGTGATAATTGCGAAGGATAATTGAGCGGACAGTGTCTGAGAAAAAAGGAATTCGGTTTGATGATAATAGTGCCAAAGGCTATCGACTGAGTTGCTCATTGCTAACAATTTATCCAATTTATTTGTAATTATTATAGCAAACTCGTAAGCGCTTCCTAACCTTGTGAGCTACATCACTATTCACAACTTTACCAAGCCTAATAAAATCAAAAGGATAGCCTACCAAAGGTGATCCAGATCATATCATCGAGGAATTTTGTTAACATTTCATTTGTTAACAAATGCCTAAAACGAGTACAATAGGGTTTGTTGATTAACTCATACTGACACATGTAACGAACACATTTTGTTACACATATCTGAAACAGATAGAAGAGTAATCCACACAGCTGTATCAAATGTGATCTATGTTTGATTTAACATTTAAACTTCATACAAAACGGTAAGTAAGGAACTTTTTCCTACTATCGTTAATCAAAGTTTATACAGTTCACGTTTTTCCATATGTGAGATACCCATACTTTGCTTATCATGCGGTGTGTTGCTGTTTCGAACCAAATTTGAAAGCACCTACGTGTATCAGTGAATTATCAGCATAACTAGATGGAGTATAAACTTTTTATACTCATGGTTAGAATTGACAGAAATTAGGTAATTAATATGCAAAACCCGCACATTCTGATTGTTGAAGATGAAGCAGTAACGAGAAACACACTTAGAAGTATTTTTGAAGCAGAAGGATATGTGGTAACTGAAGCCAATGACGGCGCTGAAATGCATAAGGCTATGCAAGACAACAAAGTTAACTTGGTGGTTATGGATATTAACTTACCAGGTAAGAACGGTCTTTTACTCGCTCGTGAGCTTCGTGAAATTAATAATATCGGTCTAATCTTCCTAACAGGCCGTGATAACGAAGTTGATAAGATCTTGGGTCTTGAAATTGGTGCTGATGATTATATCACTAAGCCATTCAACCCACGTGAATTGACAATCCGTGCTCGTAACCTATTAACTCGCGTTAATAGCACAGGTACAGATTCAGAAGAGAAAAGCGCAGTTGAGTTCTACCGTTTCAACGGTTGGAGCCTTGAAATCAACAGTCGCTCTCTAGTTAGCCCACAAGGTGAGTCGTACAAGCTACCACGCAGCGAATTCCGCGCTATGCTTCACTTTGTTGAAAACCCAGGTAAGATCCTAAGCCGCGCAGACCTTCTAATGAAGATGACTGGCCGTGAGCTTAAGCCACATGACCGTACTGTTGACGTAACTATTCGTCGTATCCGTAAGCACTTCGAAAGCTTACCTGATACGCCAGAAATCATCGCAACAATCCACGGTGAAGGTTACCGTTTCTGCGGTAGCTTAGAAGATTAATTCTAAGCCCTGTTATATGTACTGTCAGCAGTAGATATAAATAAAAAGCCAGTCAAATGACTGGCTTTTTTTATACCTATACTTTTATGAACGAGCACAATCAAGATCAATAGCAGCCCCCTTAAATTAGAGTATCTACTTAAATAAAACAGGGCTTAACTTAAGATGGAAATTTAATATTGGTTTAAAAGGAATTTATCCCCTACCAATCAACTACCTACAAAGTAGTATTAATTTTATATTAACTCAGAGCGTTCTGTAAAAAACGAATACTATTTACGAGTTTATCTGTGGCTCGTTTCTATACTTTCACTCTAAAAATTTAAAATGAATAATAGTTAACTTTAAATTAATCATTATAAAAAACGCAGCTATGATATTTGGATATTAATCATCGCTACGCTTTATTATTAGAATACAAGAACAAGCGAGTTATTATGCCACTCACATTAAAGAGGGAATCGCACAGTGAAGAGACGACATTCACTGCCCTCACAACAGCGGTTCTCCATTCCCTTAACCCGTGACATACATCAGAAGCACTAAAGCTCGCCTCTGAGGAGTGATTTTGGCTTACCTATCGGCATTGGATCAGTTAGCCAAAAAAACACTCAGAGTCGATCACTTTGTTCTAGTGATGGCTATTACTTTAGCTGGCGATCTAAGAAGTCTGCTAATGAGCGATACAAATGTACTCGCACCTTCTCACCGCGCATAGAGTGCTTAGATCCCGGGTAATCTATCATCTGGAACAACTTCCCCTCATCCTGCAGCGCCTTATAGACACGGGTGCTGTTTTCAAACAGCACGTTATCGTCTGCCATACCGTGATACATCAGCAATCCAGACTGATAACCGCCGACATATGGCAACACACTGCTGGCCTCATATCCCTCAGCATTGGTTGCAGGATGCCCCATATAACGCTCGGTATAGTGGGTGTCGTACAGCGACCAATCTGATACTGGCGCCCCAGAAATCGCCGCTTTAAAATAGTCTGGCGCTTTAAAGATACTCATCAAGGCCATATAACCGCCATAGCTGTGACCATAAATAGCGATGTTGTCGCTATCGACATAAGGTAAGGTGCGCAGGTAATCCACTCCAACCTTTTGGTCATTCACCTCAACCTCACCTAGTTGCTTATAAATCACATACTCAAACTTGGTGCCGCGATGAGCTGAGCCGCGATTATCGAGCTGATAAACGATGTAGCCTTGCTGCAAAAGGTGCTGAGTAAAGTAGTCTTGATGACTCCAGCTGTTAACCACCAGCTGTGCATGAGGACCGCCATAGACGCGTACCACAACTGGATACTGCTTGTTAGCATCAAAGTTGGTAGGTTTAAACATACGATACTGCAGCATTTGGCCATCTTCAGCCTTTAGCTCACCAAACTCAGGGACTTGCCATAAGCCAAAGTAGTCATAAAGTGGATGACCTTTTTTAACTTCATTTTGCTCAACCCAAGCGAGACGATCGCCGTTTTGGTCGTGCAAACTGACCTGTGGTGGCTGTGAAAGACTACTGAAGTAATCTAGATATACCGGTTTGTTATCGGCAAATACCGTTGAGTGCATGCCGCTACGCTGACTAATGCTTTCAACCTTGCCACCAGCCAATGGGACTTTATAAAGCTGCTTCTCCGTCACCTTAGTTTTGCGGCCTGTGAAGTAAATCTCACCCGCCTTTTCATCGATATACTCAACCGCATCAACCGCCCAATCGCCTGAAGTTAACTGGCGAATAACCTTGCCATCTAAGCCAATTAAATACAGGTGATTAAAACCATCGCGCTCTGACGCCCAGATAAATGCCTTTTGTTGCTTTAAAAAATGCAAATCATCATTAAGATTGACCCAAGCCTGACTGCGCTCTTTGACTAGGTCTTTATCATTTTTGATGTCATCAATCGCAACGACTCTAAGATCCAGCGCCTGCTGATCGCGGCTCTGCCACTGATAAGACAGATGTTTGCTGTCAGGCAGCCACTTAACTCGTGGCAGATAGATATCGGTGTCTTTACCTAAATCGACCCAAGCGACTTGTTTATCTTTAAGCGTGACCACACCAAGCTCAATTTTGACGTTATTCTCACCAGCGTAGGGATAACGCTGCTCGGTCAGCTTAATTCCGTCGGCATAAATTTCGTTACGGGTGACCAGTTCAACCCCAGATTCATCGATGCGGGTATAGGCGATAGCAGACTCATCTGGCGCCCACCAGTAACCTGTCATTCTGCCCATCTCTTCTTGAGCAACAAATTCGGCCATGGCGTTTTTAATCGCGCCGCCGCCATCGGTAGTCAGCGCGGTGACCTTTTGCGTTTTTAGGTCCAACACATACAAGTTTTGCTCACGCACAAACGATACAAAGTGGCCTTTTGGCGATAATCTCGCGTCTGTGGCAAAGCCTTCACCGGTTGCCAGCAGTTTGACCTTATTATCATTAACTGAGTAGTAATACAGCTGACCCGCAGCTGGGATTAAAATCGCTTCACCATCGTCAGACCAAAAGTACTCCATGATCCCTTGGCCATAAATACGCTGACGCTCACGGCGCGCCTTTTCCTCATCAGACAGCTCACCCGCTTCCAGCTTATCGGCATCGATCAGCAGGCTTTGCTTGCCACTGGCCACATCCATCTGCCATAAGTCATACAAATGTTGGTTGTCTTTACGGCCCGCAAGATAGGTAACACGCTTACCATCTGGTGACAGCTTTAACCCGCGCGGGCTGCTACCAGCAAGTGCTGGAGATGCGTACATACGCTCGATAGTGAGTGGCTCGGTGCCACCGGGGAGTGATGATGCTTGAGCAGTTGCTGTAGAGCTCAGCACCAAAGGTAAAGAGGCTAGCAGTAAACTCATCCAATTCTTTTTCATTATTATTCCCTGGATTAATCGCGAAATCGTATTCAGCAAACGCTAATCAATAAGGCGCTAATTAATAGAACACTATTCAGTAGTACCTAATTGACAGTTAGACTGAAAATTCGCCTACATTGTGCCTTAATCATTAGCAAAACAAAAACTATCCACTCAAACCGTGTTTAAGTCCTACTTAAGAGCAATCAAGCAGAAAGCCAATCTTTACGGCTGAAAAAACTAGCGCACTGAGGTATCATCGCCACAATAATAAAGAATACACTTTTGTCCTGACCTCAAACTCAATTTACTCACGTAAAATTGTATAGGAAACAAGATGCAAACTCTGGCTGAAAACCTGACATCACAAGCAATTTCTCCTACTCTTGAAAAACTTATCCTTACCCTTGCTAACACCTCTAAAGAGATTAGCCATGCAGTACGCCACGGCGCACTAGCTGGTGTGTTAGGGGCGACTGAACAAGAAAACGTTCAAGGCGAAACTCAGAAGAAACTCGATATCATCACCAATGATATGCTCAAAGATGCCCTTAAGGCTGACGGTACAGTGCGTGGTATTGCCTCAGAAGAGGAAGACTATGTGGTTGAAGCCGATGCCAACGGTGAATTCCTAGTGTGTTTTGACCCACTAGATGGTTCATCAAACATCGATATCAACTCACTAGTGGGTACTATCTTCTCAGTATTGCCAGCCCCAGCAGGCGAGCTAACTGAAAAGAGTTTCCTACAAGCAGGTCGCAACCAGGTTGCTGCAGGTTATGTGCTATACGGCCCATCAACCATGCTTGCATTAACCACTGGCCAAGGCGTACAGCTATTTACCCTAAACCCAGAAACTAACGAGTTCTTGCTAACCGATGGCGCGATGGCTATCAGCAAAGACACCGGCGAGTTTGCGATTAACATGTCAAACCAACGCTTCTGGGAAGCACCAATGCAGACTTACATCAGCGATTTATTGCTAGGTAAGATTGGCCCACGTGAAAAGTCATTCAACATGCGCTGGATTGCAGCCATGGTTGGCGACGTACACCGCGTACTTTGTCGCGGCGGTATTTTCACTTATCCAACAGATAACAAGAACCCAGAAAAGCCATACAAGCTACGTTTAATGTACGAAGCTAACCCAATGGCGTTCTTGGTTGAGCAAGCAGGCGGTAAAGCGTCTACCGGTTATGAAACCATTATGGATATTCAGCCAACTGAGATTCACCAACGTGTAGCGGTTATTCTTGGCTCTGCCAATGAAGTGGATGCGTGTCTTGAATACCATCAGGTTGATTATTCTGAAGAACCAGCTTTGTAAGCTTCAGTCGCTAAGCTGCTGATCTCTTTTATAGAAAAAGCGCAATCCTATGTTATTAGGGTTGTGCTTTTTTTTGCGCCTTGCTTTTTTGGCGCTGGAAGTTTGTTGTTATCAGGCTACGCCTGACTTTTAAGTTAGACTGCGTCTAACAACCTAAGCAATCAAGCTCCGCTTGATAAACGTCGTGGGATTCCATCCCACACCCGGGCAAGGAGGACTGCTCGTCCTTATCCTCCTTGCATCCACCATGACGCCCCGACGAAGTTGTTGATCCTCACTCATTTTCGAAAATATCTATCGCCTCATATTCGCCGTCCATGGCTCACCTAAGGCTATCTCGGCATCCATGCCTCAATCACGATATTTATCTTCAATGACCTCGGCAACTCCGATGGGGAATAGGTGTTTTCTGTAGACTAAGTTGGGGAGTTTAGGTTCAGGAATTTGAATGTTTACTCTGACCCACATCAGCCCGATTGCTTTATTATGCACGGCGATCATTCCTAATCTCTTCCAAGTAAGAGATTACTTTTTGAGCCCAGGCTCCAATAGCAATACAAGCTGGAACAATTGCAATTATTAAAAAACACACATCAGTTAAATCCATAACTACCTCCCAAATGATTATGAGATAACTATAACGAATTCATTTGTGTGTATATCGTTGGCAAAATCATGCCGACAATCGACTTTTTCCACCGATTTACTTTTTCAATGTACTGATTGCAATTTTAATTTGTTCTTTCGTATTTGAACCAAAAAACTCATCACACAATATCTCGAAAGCAACTTGCTGGAATGGAGTTCCATTAGTCCGCCCTTTCAACTTAGGAAAGTGCTCTTTAAATGATTCATCGAGTTGAGAAACAGCAGCGATAAGATATTGATTTGGAGATAACTTCGGTCGACCACGTACTTTCAAGCATTTCGAAACCATATAACTTGTTGACACATTGATAGCACTTAAACTATCAACTATTTCGGAAAAAGAAGGTACACGTTCTACGGTTTTAGCTGCGTTATCAAGGTCAATTTCCAGCAATAGATGCTTCCTTTCAATTCTGCTTGATACGTTCTCAACCTGGTATTGCTCGGGATTAGGTAAAGTACTTAATGGATACTTCTTAGCAGCTTCAAAGGAGCTTAATCCAGATTTAAAGTATTCAATGGCCTTATTATTAGCAGCTTTCTGCCAACCTTTTTCCACACGACCTTCTAGCAAAGTAAGAAGGTCGTTACTCAACTGATTTATCTGCCGTAGAATTATATGCTCATCACTTTCATGCTCTAACGTTTCTCGACTGAATGTATCACCTCCAGTAGGCACCATAGTATGGTACCCCCTTACTTGATTCACACATTCAATAACATTAAAAATCTGTTTTTCATCTGCACCTTTTACCAAAGGAACAACACGTTTTGACAATGAAATTAAGTATTTTTCAATACGATCATCTTCGTAATAAATAACGTATTTCACTAAATTCTCTCACAATCATTACCTAAGTACATATGCCAGAATAACAGCTGATAACGCACAACAAAGCCTAGCAGCACACACGCTACAAATCATTTTACACTTTTTATAAGCTCTCAGTGACGCGCACATTCAAACGACTAGACAAAGTAACTAAGATTTCATGAGATTTGTTCACCATACTCTCACTTAACGTTAGCTGGGCACCATGAACTATCGAATTACGTATAGTTATGAGCCGTCTAAGTTTAAAAGTAATTTGAAGTCTATTTTTCTGACTCTAAGCTGACCTCTGCTAACCTGACGCTTCACATCCTACATCTATATTTTTGATACTTCTCATCAAAGTCTTGTTGGAATTTATGCACACTCACAGAAAACACCAGTTCCCCATCGGAGTTGCCGAAGTACGTTGGAATAAATCGTGTGATGCCGACATGGATGTCGGCGTAGCTTTCGCGGGGCAGGATGCCCCATCGGAAGCGTTAGCGATTTATCCATAAGTACGAGGGAGACAACTTCGTAGGGGCGGCTCGGGAGATGCAAGAGGGGGAAGCTGTTGTCCCCCTCTTGCCCGAGTGTGAGCTGGAAGCTCACGACCTTTATCAAACGAAGTTTGATTGTATTAAGCTCAGGCGCAGCCTGATAAGCCGCAGTTTTCGGCTTAAAAACAAAAAGAGCTTACTGAGCCAAACATTACAAATATCGGCTCAAGTAAACTCTTTAATCTCAATCGAAAAGTTCGTTATTAGCGAAACTTAACGAGACTTCAACAACGATAAACCACGCTATCGCTAGCGAAAATTAACGTGATTTCACGTAAGGTTTACCAATCGCCTTTGGTCCTACTGCGCGGCCAATAAAGCCTGCTAGTAGTAATACCGTCAGGATATAAGGTAATACCTCAATCGCTTGTACTGGAATTTCGCCAACTAGCGGTAACTCAACGCCTTGTAGACGAATCGCAATCGCGTCTAAGAAACCAAATAGCAAACAACCAAACAATACTGGTACAGGTTTCCACTTACCAAAAATCAACGCCGCTAATGCGATAAAGCCTTTACCTGCACTCATATTCGGCACAAAGCCGGCACTGTGCGCCGTCGATAAATAAGCCCCCGCCATACCCGCAAGTACACCGGCAACAATCAGTGCACGATAACGGATCCAAGCAACTGAAATACCCGCGGTATCAACCGCGTGTGGGTTTTCACCCGCAGCGCGCAGTCTCAGACCAAAACGGGTTTTATAAACGACCCAGTAAACGGCTGGCACGGCAAACAGCGACAGATACACTAAGAAGTTGTGCCCTGATATTAGCTGACTATAAACCATGCCAATAACCGGCACATCAGCTAATGCATCAGCGCCTGGCAGCGTGATAGCAGTAAAGCGTGAATCATCTGTTAGTGCAGGCGTTTGCCCACCTAAACCGAACCAGAAACGCCCCAGAGTAACAGTTAAACCCACAGCTAGCATGTTAATGGCTACGCCTGATACGATTTGGTCACCGCGGTGAGTAATGGTCGCAAAACCATGTACCAGTGACAGCATCACTGAAACACCTATGCCCGCTAGCAGACCTAACCACACAGAGCCAGTTATCGAAGCCGTTGCCGCTGCTGCAAAAGCTGCAGATAACATCTTGCCTTCTAGGGCAATGTTAACGATACCAGAGCGTTCGGAGAAAAGTCCGGCGAGTGCAGCAAGAATGAGTGGCGCCGATACCCTTAGCGTTGCATCTAAGATTAGAATGATATTCTCAAACATAATTTATGCCTCCGCCTTAACGCTGCCTACGGCTGCTTTCTTTTGATTAAGAAACACAAATAGCTTCTCAGTCGGTTTAACTAGCATCAATGCTAATGCACCGCTAAACAGTACCACTAAGGCCTGTACCACTTGGATCATTTCACGGTCGATATTTGGGTAATCAAATGACAGTTCAGCGCCACCTTGATACAGCACGCCAAATAAAATACTAGCTAAGATGATCCCTATCGGATGACTACGGCCAATCAAACACACGGCAATACCGGTAAAGCCATAACCGGCAACAAAGTCGAGTTTTAGCTGCTGGCTGTAACCTTGAACTTCATTCAAGCCCATCATGCCCGATAGCGCACCAGAGATAAGCATCACCACAATGATCAGCTTCTTATAGTTAATGCCGCCATATTCAGCAGCGCTTGGGCTAGCGCCCATAGCACGAATCGCATAACCCCAACGAGTGCGCCACAGTAATGCCCAAACGAGTACACAGCAGATAAGCGCAATAAAGAAACTTAGGTTCATCGGTGATTGTGAGAACGAGAAACCAAACCATGCAGCGATCTCATGGAACATAGGTAAACCCGCGCTATCTTCAAATACACGCGATACCGGCGCCATTTGCCCCTCAAGCTTAAGTACGTTTACCAGTAAATAAACCATTAACGCCGAAGCGATAAAGTTAAACATGATGGTGGTAATAACGATATGGCTACCACGATACGCCTGTAAGTAAGCCGGAATTAGCGCAAACAGCGCACCGAACAACATACTGGCAAGCATGGTAATTGGCAGCAGCGCCCAGAAAGGTAAAGTGCTATCGAATGCCAAACAGGCAAGGCCAACACCTAAGCCGCCCATATAAGCCTGACCTTCACCACCAATGTTGAATAGTCCGGCAGAGAATGCCATTGCTACGGCTAAACCAGTAAAGATAAAGTTAGTTGCATAATAAAGCGTGTAACCAATACCTTCTTGGTAACCGAGCGCGCCGCGGACCATCACACCAGCGGCTTCTATTGGGTTCACATCTACCGCAAGAAAAATACCAGCGGCAAACGCAAAAGCAAACATGATATTAATCAAAGGTAAAACAAAAATATTTACCCAAGATGGGATTTTAGAGTCGTTCATATTTGAGCTCCATTATCCGCAGCCAGCTCATCAGGCAGTATGTTTGCCATCATCATTCCTAAGGTTTTCTCATCTGCCTTGCTGGCATCAATCTCACCAACCACATGGCCGTCAAACATCACTATTATTCTGTCAGCAAGTGACATCACTTCATCTAGCTCAACAGACACCAGTAAGATCCCCTTACCTTGCTCGCGTAACTCGATAATGCGTTTGTGAATAAACTCAATCGCACCAATATCGACACCGCGGGTCGGCTGACCAATCAGTAAGATATCTGGGTCTTGATCCACTTCACGGGCAATAATTAACTTCTGCTGGTTACCACCAGAAAACAGTGAGCTTTTTAGCTTAGGATCTCGCGGTCTAACATCCCACTCATCCATCAAGCGCTTACACTCTGAGTTAATATACTTAGGCTTATTCAATAAAGCGCCGTTGTACTGAGACTGATTATGATGACCAAGAATGGCAGACTCTTCTGCGCTGAAAGTCTTGATTAAGCCCATCACCAATCTGTCTTCTGGTATATGGCCTAGCTTTAATTTACGCATACCATCGGCGCAAGTTGGGTTATTGGCGTCAATCACCTTATCGCCAACTTTAATTGAACCGCGGGTTGGCGTGATAAGCCCAGCAAGTGCGCTTAATAGCTCTGATTGACCATTACCAGAGACACCTGCAACACCAACCACTTCACCCGCCTTAATCTCAATCGACACATCTTTAAGGCGATCTACGCCCATCGAATCGGTATAAGTAAGGTTATGAGTTGAAAGCAATACATCCGTTGGATTGGCACCGCTTTTTTCAGCTTTAAGGCGAACCTTACGACCAACCATCAATTCGGCGAGTTCTTCTTTATCAGTGTGAGCCGTTTCTCTATGAGCGACCATTTCACCTTGGCGCATGACCGACACATTGTCAGTGGCAGAAAGGATCTCTTTAAGCTTATGGGTGATCAGTAAGATAGTGACCCCCTGCGCTCGCAAGGCATCAAAAATATGGAATAGGTGCTCAGTTTCTTGCGGCGTCAGAACGCCTGTAGGCTCGTCTAGAATAAGAATTTTTGCGCCGCGATATAGCGCTTTTAAGATCTCAACCCGCTGCTGAAGTCCAACTGACAACTCTTCAATGAGGCTATCGAGTGGTACATCGAGTTGATACTCTTTGGCTAAACGCTCAAGTTCTTTACGCGCTTTTCTCAGGCTAGGTTTAAGTAAACCGCCCTCTTCAGCACCTAAAATAACGTTCTCAAGCACGGTAAAGTTATCCACCAGCATAAAGTGTTGGTGCACCATACCGATGCCATAACTAATGGCTTCTTTAGAGTTCGCTAGCTTGCGTTCGATACCATCAATTAGGATCTCACCTTTATCAGCGGTGTAGAAACCATAAATGATATTCATCAAGGTGGATTTACCTGCACCGTTCTCACCGATAATACCGTGAATGGTGCCAGCAGGAATTTTTAAGCAGATATCTTTGTTGGCGTGAACAGCGCCGAATCGTTTGTCGATACCACGAAGCTCAAGGGCAACAGGACGCTCATTTGATTTTTCTTTTGCGTATGTAGACATGGTCATAATTATCTCAAATGCCTTGTTCGACATTGATGAATAGACATTGATAAATAAACATTGATCAAATATTGAATTAATAGAAAATTAATTCTTAAAAATTGCCACTTATAATAAAGCTCCCCAGTCAGCAACTAGGGAGCTAAATCAATCTTAATACGGCTTAGTACTTACAAGTGTTGTCTTTCATGTAGTCATGAACAACAATCTCACCTGCAATAATTTTCTTAGTGATATCAGCAAGCTTTGCTTCCATCTCTGGAGTAACTAGTGCGCGGTTATGCTCATCTAATGCCCAGTTAACACCATTTTCTTCTAGACCACGGCTATCGATACCGGCAACAAACTCGCCATTTTGTGCATCTTTAAATACTTCAAATGTGGCAACACCAACCAGCTTAACCATAGAGGTTAGCATCACGCCTGGGTGGATATAGTTTTGGTTTGAGTCAACACCAATCGCGTACTTGCCTTCATCTTTAGCCGCTTGGTAAACACCGACACCCGTACCACCTGCAGCTGCGAACACTACGTCAGCGCCTTTAGTAAACTGACTCTTAGACAGCTCAGCACCACGTGCAGGGTCGTTCCATGCAGCAATAGTAGAACCCGTCATGTTTTGGAAGATTTCAGCATCTTGACTGATGAACTTAGCACCTTGCTCGTAACCACAAGCAAACTTACGAATTAGCGGAATATCCATGCCGCCAACAAAACCAATCTTGTTGGTTTCAGATTTCATCGCAGCAAGAGCACCCACAAGGAATGAACCTTCGTGCTCTTTGAACACGAGTGATTTAACGTTTGGAAGGTCAACAACTGAGTCGATAATTACGAATTCAGTTTCTGGGTATTTCTTAGCGACTTTTTCAAGTGCTGAGCCATACATAAAGCCAACAACAACGATTGGGCTAAAGCCACGACGTGCTAAACGCTCAAGACCCTGCTCACGCTGCGCATCATTTGAAGGTACGAATTCACGTACTTCAACATCTGAGCTTTCGTTAAACTTCAATACACCATTTTGGTAAACAGCTTGGTTGAAAGATTTATCGAACTTACCCGTTGTATCAAAAGCAACAGCAGGCTTAAAGTCTGCAGCAGAAGCTGCAAACGAACACATTGCTAGAGTGACTGCGGCAGCAGTAGCGCTCAGGATTTTCATCATTCTCGTCCTTATAAGGTATAGGTATTATTTTTGGTATTATTAACAGCTTTAAGCAGTAAAAAACCCCGAGCTTGAAGCCGTCGTTTAAGATCAAGAAACCAGAGCTTACAGCAGCTCTGAATAGGATTACTAGTACCCCTAAAGCCCACAAATCGGCCAAAACGGCCTAGCGGTCAGTTGTACTTTTAATACAAAAAATTGCCTTAAGTTGCGCAAAATCACGCTTTAAATCACCGAAAACTGCGATTAAATAATACTGCACCAACCCACTAATAATTATTCAACCTAAAGAACAAACAACAAGGTGAAAAACAAGATATTACCAATAAAATACAAACAGATAAAAACAGGCGGAGTTACAGAAAGGAAAAGTGGCGACAACACTGTTCTACATTTCAAACAATTAAGGAGTTGAATTTAAATTACTAAACTTAAAGTTAAAACAACTATTTTTAAGCATTTACATTGTTAACAGGTAATTTTTTTACTCAAAAAAACAACAATTAAGCCAATATTAAAAATGAAATTATTTTTACTAATTTTCCGTTTGTTTGAGATACATCAGGATTTTCGCCGCCGAGGTGATGTCTAAGTCACCGACTTTTGTGGTCGGTTAGGCTGCGTCTAACTGCTAACGCTTTCAGTAGTCAGGTTGCGCCTGACCAACTTCGGGGGATTTCATCCCTCATCCATGTGGGCATCACGACACTTTTTTAGATAAGGAGTCTCAACGTACTTCGGCAACGTTGATAGGGGATAGATGTTCTATGGGAGCTAAATATCCTTTTTTATAGAGCAAACATCAATTCAGAAAGTTTCCTCTGCTCCCACTTATCACACATTGCGGACGATAAAGCTGTCACGGTCTGAGGTTATCTGCAGATACATCAGATAAAGGACGGGGATTAATATCAAAGAGAACACCACCAAAGCCACAATCAAAAACAGGTGCATTGTTGGCTTGATGACAGCTGTGTCAGGATTACTGGGTTTATAATGTACTAAGATCTTCTTATCCCGAGGAAACTCAGCCACCAAGGCTTCAGCCTCTTCCAAAGAGTAACCCGGAATAGCACCTGTAATATCGGTCTTATTGCTCTTGTGGTAAATTTTGCCGTCAACAGCATAGAAATACTCAATAGCGACTTCGTAATGAGATTCAGCGCTGCTTCTTTCATGGTAGCGTTCAATGAGCCAGCAATTCACCACCATGCCTTTAGCCGTTGGCCAATTAAAAGCAGCATGAGACTGATGCACAGCATAGGTTGCCACCCCAACAGCACAAGAGAACATGATAAACATAAACCACATCAACATTGAAACCTGCGACAGCTTAAACCGCTTCACTATTGTTATCCTTTATATCCGCGCTACTTTTTGCACTGCTATCGACGCTGCCGTCCTCAGTGCAATCCTTATAGCTATTCATCAAGACTTGATAGCCTTTCACAAGCTTTATCAATGGCAATATCATGGCTGTAATCAGTAAAACTATTGTAAGAAAACCCAAGATAAGCAGATTGATAAAATCATCACCTCCGCCTCCGGAAAACAGCCCACCACGATTAAATATGCTGGCGCCCAAAGCTGAGGCAAAGGCAGTCAAATTCAGCGCTAGGTGTAAGCCGAATGATTGCAAGATAACCCAATAACCTTGTTTTAAAACCGGCGATGAAATGCGATACCAGTTAACACCAACCCAAGCAAGCAAGACTAGCCATAGCGCCGCCGCAGGCAACCAAAGAACGCAAAGAATATAAATCACAGGCACAGCAAAGTAACTGCAACGCAATTGTGTGAGTTGAGAACGTCTTGATAAGTCCATTTTAAATCCTTATTTACAGCGACTTTAGATAACACGGTATTAGACTAAAGCGACTCTAGACCGCTGTGCTGTAATACATCTTGGTTTTAATCTCGAGTATTAGGCCTTGATATCCAAGGGGGAGCCAAAAACATGCCATTAACAATGGGGGGCAATATTAGCATCCATTGCTAAATGTCAGAGGCTTTTGATTCGTAGGTTAAGGGGGGAAACTCACTGTGTTGTAATAGATAGACGACTTCCCACGGAGTTTTATCGGTTTGCCTGAATGTTTCGGCATAGTACATATGACTTTCAGCCAGCGCCTTGGGGGCCGGTGGTGTGTCTATCCATTTTGACCCGGTGATGTTATTGAATTGATAATTGAAAGGCAGGTGCAGCGGACTACGCAATGAAAACTTGGCGCTGTAGCCGGCATCGCGGTGTTTTTCTGTTATCCAGACGCTCACGTAAAAGGCCGGCGCGGTATCCCAGGTTCCCTGAATACGGTATTCCCAATCCCGGTCTTGTGTTATCTCCACTGACGCGATTTGTGGATGGTCCTGCAATACATCATTAAGACTGGTGTGTGGGTCAATACCGAATGCAGTCAGTTCCTCTATAATCATTTGATAGTGTGCCTGCCCACCGCCGTCTTCTATTTGTTGGCTTGAGAGTTGATGACTGTTGTAGATCATGTCCGCCATACTCATGTTCATTACGAATCTGGCCGGTGAGTTAATGTAATAGAGGGCAGCATAAGCCAGTGCAGCCAGAAGCGTGATTGAGCAGAACCGTTTCCAGTTTATCCTGCCCAGAGCGCGTTTGAGTTTGCTTCTAAACAGGTTGTGGGTTTTACGCTTAGAGAAAGGGGTGGGTTTTCGCAACATTCAGGATACCGACATTAGGCGTTTTGGCTTATTCAGCCGAATGGCGCACAGCGTAAAGGCATATTGAAGCTTGAGCAAGCCAAATGTTTGATCAGGATACACTTTTACTTATTTGGACTCCCCCTGGGCATGGTTAAACATAAGCCACCCATGCTAAATCAACCATAAGTGGCTGGACCAAAAACATGCTATTAAATGGGGGGCATTACTGGATTTTAGGTAAGTTCATTCGCGCCAATTAGCGATTGATTTAAGGTCCAAAAAAAAATGAGATCAGAATAGTTTACTCTGACCCTACATTTCAACTCTATATATCTATGCAGCCAAACATCTAAAGTCTCAATAATCTGCTGCTGATCAAATTTAAATATGTAAGTGCATAATACAATAAACACATGATTTTAAGGTGTTTATATGTTGAACAAAAATAAAATACAAAAAATATGCGGTTTTGGGGTTCACCCAACAAAAGGCTTGTTACGTTACTATGAAGCCCAAACAGGTATCGATGGACTAATGCGGCTTTTTTTCAAGCTAAATGTACTATTCATCGGGCTAGCATTAACAGTTAAATTCCTGTCATTAATGATAAGTAACTTTTTTGCCGGACTAATAATACTGCCTCTTTTGCCTGTCGCTTTTGTCATCATAACTCCATTTTATAAGGTTTTAGTGGAACTCATCGTTCACACGACCTACATAACTTGGGGTTTCATAAAGCCAATACTAACAATGACGATAGAAAGGATGACCCGCTAGCTAAGTCTAACGGTGGTAATATGAGAATTAAGCAAATTCGCTCTGGCAACGCTCTAAGAGTTGTCATTATTAACGGTTTTTTGTCTGAAACAGTGGCTGATGTAAGTGACTGGCTAGAGATTGTGAACCGTTCCTTTCCTGAAGCAACTGTTTTACATTGTGATTGGGATGCCAGTAATATTGCAAAATTCAGAGGCTTAGCGCAACCAAACCCAAAGCACGACGGTTGGTTAAGGAGTTTGGCAAAAGTCACTACAAACGTTGTGTCACAAAAAACATATTTGCCAAAGAGTGTTTTAGCTGAATCTGCCAAGCAATGGCGGTCAGCAATGAATAATGCTGCAATCGCTGGAAACGACTTAACCAATTATATTGAAACAAACACAGGCAAATATATCTTAATGGGTCACTCCCTTGGTGCACGTGTTATTTTTAATTGTCTCAATAGTCTGAAATATAAAGATTATGTATTAGGAGCATTCTTATTCGGTGGTGCTGTAGGTGTAAATGAAACTTGGGGCAATATCGCCAACAACAATCCAAAGTTACGGATATTCAATTGCTACTCACAAAATGACCTTGTACTTAAGAGTTTGTATCGGGTTGGCACTCTATTTTCAAATACTCCAGTGGGGCTTTCTCCCATAGTTCTTAGCAATAAAAACCGAGTACACAATATAGATATGTCCGTCGCAGTGAATGGCCATACCGACTATAAAAAGGCTGCCGTTGGTAACTTAGTTCACACCTATATAAACACGCCGAGATAATAATTTTTAGTAAGCTAAACTTCACTACCCACGATGTAGAATCATCTATGAAAATAAATCGGGTCAGAGTGAACTTTCAACAAAACTCACAGGAAACACCAGTTCCCCATCGGAGTTGCCGAGGTCATTGAAGAACTCTTGTAAACATTAGTCGCGTGAGCGAGTCATGGATGACGAGGTAGCTTTAGTAGAGCCATGGTCTTTCTCGTGCATCCATGCACTTCAAGACATTCAGGCTTCCTTCCTATCAGAGGCGATTCTGAAGCGATAGCGATTTTCGAAAATGAGTGAGGATCAACAACTTCGTCTGGGGCGCTGAGGGTTTACTCTTATGAAATCAAGAGCGGGGACAAGCGCTTTCCCCCTTGACTCGGGTGTGGGCGAAGCGCCACGACTTTTATCAAACGAAGTTTGATTGCTTACACAAGCGATAAAACTATCCCAAGCAGATAGTTAAATAAACATCGCAATCATGCCACCCACCGTGGCTGCGGCCTTAACATATTGGCCTGCAGAATATGAAGGGTCACCATTCTCATCAATTTCTTCAGGATGGTCTAAACCCAGTGCACCAAACACAAAGGATTCAAAATCGCCATCTTCCTCAGCATCAGCCTTCGGCACAGAGCCTTCAGCTTTAGGTAAAGAGCCATCGGCTTTAGCAGCCAGCTGCTCATCGGCAAACTTTTGCTGAGCATCAGCCGAGATAGCCACATTGGTGCTGGCACCCACATTGGGTAAAGGCGCTGCTTGAGTCGCTGTTGAGCTCGCAGTAAGAGAGGCGGATGTATTCGCTGCTGCATTTGCAGCTGTATTAACCTGCGAATTACCGACAACATTTACTGCCGCAGCATTCATCCCCGCATTGACACTAGTACTGACACCTGCACTAATAGAAGTCATCAAACATTCCTCGAATTAATCCCTTTTACAACAGCGGGATAGACTAGTGCAGATAGTAAGCAGGAAACGATTAACCTCAAAGCAGATTTTGTCGAAAGTTTGATACAAAACGTATCAGAGCCCCCTCAGATATCAGGCTTGTTGTTGTCCTTAATGAGTCGCTTAATTAGACTAGGTATCAAACTCTTTATTAAACTCTTAATTAAAAGAAGCAATCTTCAATGGAACATTGAAGTATTATGAGTGAGGGTTGAGTTAAAACTTAAAAATCATATTGATCTCGCTGAACCCAAAGCGGTTCATAGTGCTGCCCCTGCATATAAATCACATCCACATTCATCTGTGTCAGCTCTTCAAATAACCCTATAAATCGGCCACCACCATGAGTTGCGGTCAAATTAGTGGTATAGAGCGAAAGCGGGCTATTGTTAGCAAACTGGCGGGAGAATATCGCTAGACTATGTTGATGCTCAAGTAAGTAATGCTTATCAATCCAGCGGCCGCCCAGGTATATTGCAGAGCTTGAAGCCTTAGCGACAATACTCACATTCGAGTAAGGCGGCTCATCGGCTAACACTTGATTTATCTGCTCAAAAGGCTCGATATTGTCTTCTAAGCTCAACAGATGCACCTCCCCGCTAAAGCCTGACAATAAAGCCTCTAGCGGCTCTAGTGAACTATCGACAATGATCAGGCTAACGCTTTCCTCAGCTTGTATCAAACGAGTCTTTAACTTAGTTAGCTCCATTGGCTCTTGCTCAAATTCGGGTGCTAACTTTAGCTCTGACTCCAGTTCTAATCTTAATGATAGCTCTGGCTTTCGCTCCAGACTTGACTCTAACTTTGGCTCTGCTATGGCATCATTGATAAACAGCAGTAGGCAGAGTAATACTATCCAATAAACAGGAAAATCATGGCTGAAACAGCGCTTAGTTTTCTTGTTGGCGATAAGCCCCCTTAACGAGAGATCTTTAAAAATCTCCATGCCGGTTAAGCTGTCGTTGAAGTTGGTATAGCGGCTTGTCTGTTTGAGATAATTCATAATGAGCTCGAGCCGATAAACAATAAACTGACTGATGCATAGAACAAACCACATAGGTATGGCACAAACGAAATTATCTTTAGCACTTGAATTCAATTAGTTAATAACGCCACATTTCCCTTGTTGTTGGCTTTTTATATTCCCTGCAGCCCTGCAATTGAATTTGCAACGCATTTTGCTTGCCCGTTTGCAGTAAAATACCCGCTCAATTAAACAAAAAGCCTCTTAGATTGAAGCCTAAGAGGCTGTATAAATGCTCCTTCAGAGTCGTACCCATGCTGTAGAGTCCATGCTGTAGAGTCATAGCTGGGTGAGAAGCTTATGACCCGCCTAAGATCGCTTGATAGATCTCTATGACTCGTTGAGTATGGAGCTTAACCGCTTCTACCGGCAACACGGTTTTCTTCTCTTGCAGTACTAATCGATGGCTTTCATCACGCAGGTGGCAATAGGCTTGCGTCAGTACCTGAGCACTATCTAGCGGGAGCAGTTCAAGCTCAGCAAGCTCTGCGAAAATCCTGACATTATCAGACCAAAACGACAGTGCCTTGTGCTCGCTGGCGTTGGCTAAGACTAGGTACTGGGCAATAAACTCTATATCGGCAATGCCACCACTACTCTGCTTAAGATCGAACATATCCTCTTCGACTTTTAATAGATGATCGCGCATCTTAAGCCGCATCTCTCTGACATCTTTGGCCAGTACTTCAGTGTCCCGCTTGCTCTCAAGCACTTCGGCCCTAAGCTCATTGAATCGACTAGAAAGCGACATATCGCCAAACATAAAACGCGCCCTAACTAAGGCTTGATGCTCCCAGGTCCAGGCCTCATCTCGCTGATACTCGCCGAAATGTTCAATCTCGCTCACCAATAGCCCTGAGGCACCTGATGGCCTTAGGCGCATATCCACTTCATACAGCTCACCAGAATTGGTGCGGGTCGAGAATAGGTGCAGCACTCGCTGGGCAAGCTTAAGGTAGAAGTGGCCGATATCTATGGCCCTATCGCCATTGGTCTGCCCTGCTTGACTACCATTGTGCAAAAAGACTAGGTCTAAATCTGAGCCGTAACCGAGTTCGATACCACCTGCCTTGCCGTAACCGACAACGGCAAAGCCCATCTCGTTCCCCTTTAGGTTTTCCGGTACCCCATGACGAGCACTGACCTGTGCCCACGCCTGATGCACTACCTGCTCAATAATCGCTTCGGCTAAGAAGGTTAAGTGATCGCTCACCTCCATCACAGGCAGCACTCCGGTGACATCTGCCGCGGCAATCTTTAGCTGTTGGGATAACTTAAACTGACGCAGCGCTTCCATCTGCTGCTCCATATCATCCTCTGGCACCCTTAGCAGGTACTGACGCAGCTCGCTGCCATAGTCATCTAAGGATGTGGTGTCATAAAGCTGGGCCGGATCGATTAGCTCATCGAGCAACATGGGGAACTTGGCGAGCTGCTGAGCAATCCAGGGACTGGCAAGACACAGGCTGACCAGTTGTTGTCTTGCGCCCGGGTTTTCACACAAAAGCTCTAGATAAGTGGTGCGAGTCAGAATTTGATCTAGCACTTTAGAGACTTGCTCAAATGCCTTTGACGGCGTAGGTACTGAAGTAAACTCACACAAAAGCTTAGGCATCAATTTATCTAAGGTTTCGCGCCCTCTCGGGCCTATGGTGCGGCGCACTACGGTCTCGTGCCAACTATTAAGCAAAGGCCAGAGCCTCTCATCATCTATGCCCTGCTCTTCTAATATGGCGATGGCGTGATCATCTTCATAGGCGTTCCATAACTGCTGAGTCCAGGTTTCGTTATGATCTTCAACATTGTTGCCACCGACGGTATCATTAAAGTGACGATGGATCTGTCTCATCGCCGTCTCTATCTGCTCACGTAGATCCATCTCCGTATCGGCATCGAGGGCGTGACAGAGACGTTGCCAGTTGAGTTCATCATTTGGCAAGGTTTGCGTCTGCTCATCGTTGATGGCCTGGAGTAAGTTCTCCACTCGGCGCAGCAAGACGTAACTTTTCTTAAGCTCATCCACTGCCAAATATTCCAGTTGCCCCATCTGGTACAAGGTATCAATGGCGGCAAAAAGACTCTGCTGACGCAATGCGGGCTCACGTCCGCCGCGAATAAGCTGAAAACTCTGCACCACGAACTCGACTTCACGAATACCGCCTGCGCCAAGTTTAATATTGTCGGTCAGCTTTCTACGGCGCACCTCCTGGGTGATCAGCCCCTTCATTTTTCGTAGTGACTCGATGGCCGAAAAGTCTAAGTAGCGGCGGTAAACAAAGGGTCTGAGTAGATCATGTAATTCATCAGAATCCGATGTCCAAGGCCCGAGTGCCCGCGCCTTGACCATGGCGTAACGCTCCCAGTCACGCCCCTGCTCTTGGTAATAATCCTCAAGGCCACTAAAACTCACCACCAAGGGCCCACTTTCACCGTATGGGCGAAGGCGCATATCGACTCGATACACGAAGCCATCAACCGTGACCTGATTCAGCAGATTCACTAAGCGCTGCCCCATACGAATAAAAAATTGCTGGTTCTCTATCGAACGGCGTCCGCCAACTGTTTCACCGTGCTCAGGGAAGGTAAAGATAAGATCGATATCGGAGGAGAAATTTAGCTCACGGCCGCCAAGCTTACCCATGCCTAAGATCAGCAATTTTTGTGGCTTACCTTGGCTATCGGTTGGCGTGCCCTGTTGCGCGCACATCTCACGATATAACCAGTCGCGCCCGGCAATGACTAACGCCTCGGCTAATGCCGAAAGATCTAATAAGGACTCTTCTAATACACTGTAATTAAAGAAGTCACGCCAAGCGATACGCACCATCTGTCGGTTACGGTATTGGCGTAACACTCGTTTTGCCTGTTCTTCATCAGTGATCGATTCAAGTTGCTCAGCAAGCTCATGCTCAAACTCTAGACGTTCAATATTCTCAAGCTCTGTAGCGAACAGTGCAGGGATCCAGTGAGCATGCCGACACAGCTGAGTGGCAATAAAGTCACTTAATGCAAATGCCTGTTTAAGCTCCTGTTGCTGCTCTGTGCTGAGCGAGGATACCAAGTCGGCCGCAGTATCATTGAGCCGCTGCCAATATAATTCTGCACCCGCAGCCATTTGCGTGCTGACAAGCTGATTACCCAGTGAAGCCGTGCGCATAATAATCCCTAACAATTTTCGACGTCGACATATTATGTCGTTAATGATATAGATAGAGCGTAACCAATTGTGAGCAGTTTTGGTCGAGGATGTTGGCTAGTTGAGGCATTTGTCTCTAACTTAGCCATGAAAACAGGATCCTTGCTATTTTTATGCTCTAATAGGCAATACTATACTAAATGCGCTAAGACCAAATAATTTCTCTTGCGAATTCAATGTTCCAACAAGTGAAAACTGGTTTAATGAGCTAAGATAGCAGCAGCGTTTTGGGCCGAGATATTCTGATATTGAGTATATGGATTTGGCCACTTTGAGTAAAATAACCGAATTTGGAGAAACTATGGCAGGAATGCTAATCCGCGTTCTCACCGTCTTAATGGTATTCGCCCTCGCAGGATGCGGCGATGACAGGCCAGCTCAAGTTGCTAAGTATCAGCAACTGACGCAGCAACGCTTGGATACCCTCAGCACCATGCTGAGCGACGGTCAGGTACGCAATGCGAATTTGCTAAGACAATACGTTCAAGTATTAGAAAAGCAAAAGCCCGATTTGAGCCCCCTGCTAAACGAACTTGCCACCGATGCGACTAATCGTGGCCCGATGTTTACCTCGCTCACGCGGCGCTTAACTGAGTCTCAAAATCCCGCTAATTTTGTCGATATCGATCAGCAGTTGGCTGAGGTAGAAAACCTCTATCAAGCCGCTGACCCGAGTCTGTTTAACGATATGTTGTCTGATCCACTGAACGTGGTCGCCGATATGTCTGATGGTGCTCTGGCTCGAGTTAACTCGATTAGCCGTGAAGCGGCAGCCCTTGCCAATGGCGCAGAAGACTTTGGTGCTGGCAGTCAGTTGGTCGGCAACCCATCTTATGGTAGCTGGCAAACAGGCTCTAATGGCATGTCGTTTTGGGCCTGGTATGGCATGTATTCCATGTTCTCCAACCTGACCCGTGGCCCCATTGGCTATGACCGCTGGTCAAGCCGTCGTAACTACAGTTACTACAACGATGTAGGTCGCTACCGCTATACCTCGCCTAAGCAAGCTCGCGCACAGACCCAAACCTATGAGCGCACTAAGAAGCAATTTAGTTCTCAAGGCCGTAAGTTTGATAGCCCCTATGCTAAGTCGCGTACCGGCTCAACCAGCCTTTCGAGACAAAGTAGCAGTACCCCAAAAGCCAGTTCAACAGGACGCACCACGAGCAGCAAGAGCAAGTTCCGCTCTAACTACTCCAAGGACAGCAGCTTCCGTAATTCCAGCAGTCGTACCACTCGCGGTGTTCGCCGAGGCAAATAATTAAGGAACCCTTATGACATTTTTAGAAAACTACGGCCTCACTCCTGATCTGATGATTATTCTGTTCATCGATATCACTATCGCCGTACTGCTACTAACATTAATGCGCTACCTGCAAGGATGGACGGTAAAGGTCAACAGCCGTCACGAACTGTCTGAAAAGGATAATTTTGCCTTCGGTATTAGTACCGCGGGTGCGGTGATGGCGTTAGGTATCGTGTTAACTGGCGCGATTACCGGTGAAGCCGCTGAGTCTTATCTAGTCGAGGCAATTGGCATGTCAGCCTATGGCCTATTTGGTCTAGTACTGATTAAACTCGGCCGCTTCCTCCATGACAAAATTGCGCTCAACAATATCGATAAGAATGCGCTAATTATCAAGGGCAATCTCTCGGTCGCCATCGTCGATGCCACCGCTGCTATCGCCACCGCCATCATTATCCGCTCTGTACTTATGTGGGCTGAAGATCTAACGGTTTATACCTTTATTGCTATCTTCAGTGCCTTTGCCATCTCCCAGCTGATGTTAGTGCTACTCACCCGCGCCCGTGAAAATCGTTATGCCAAGCGTAACCAAGGCGCGTCGATGCAAGAAGCCTTCGCCGAGGGCCATGTGGCTCTAGCCATTCGCCATAGCGGCTATATGCTTGCCATGGCCTTTAGCTTCAATGCCGCGAGTCACTTCATTATCTTTGACCCGCAAGCCTATGTGGCTAACTTGATCGGTTGGCTGATCTTCTCTGTAGTGATGCTACTTTCTCTGTCACTACTGATCACCTTGGTCAAGAAGCTGGTACTGGCTAAGATCAACCTATGTGAAGAAGTCGAGAAACAACACAATATTGGCCTTGCCGCCGTTGAGATGGCTATTAGCGTCTCCATCGCAATTATCTTAGCAGCCTTAATGGCTTAAGATAAATGAAAGGGAGCGTAACTCGCTCCCTTTTTATTTGCGATTCACTCTTTATCTGACCCAACCTAATCAATAGACACTCAATGCAAACCGACTCAAATAGCTCCACTACCGATTCAACCAAACAAACCATAGAATCAGGCAAACTCGGCTGGTTCGACGACGCGTTACTGCTGGGCATCATGGCCGTACTCGCGGGCTGTGGCCTTATCTATGAGTACCTGCTTTCTCATTATGCCGGACGCATTCTAGGTGCTCTCGAAGCTGCGATTTACACCATGATCGGTCTGATGATCGTCTCCATGGGACTCGGCGCCTTTGCCGCCCGTAAAATTCGCTGCGCCTTCACTGGCTTTGCCGTGTTGGAACTTTGTGTCGCACTTTGTGGATCATTAGCTATTTTAATTACTGCTGCGGTAATTGGCTTTGGCCAACAACTGCCGCTTGTTATCGCCAATACCTTAGGTCTGCCAGCGGATCAGCTGCCCAACGGTGGCTTTATTGGTACCTTGCAAAAACTTAGCGAATACCTACCCTACGTGTGGGGCGTGTTACTCGGCCTGATGATTGGCATGGAGATCCCGCTGATCGCAAGAGTCCGCCAAGCCCTGTCAGAGGCTCATTTGATGCATAACGCAGGAACCATCTATGGCGCAGACTATGTAGGCGCTGGTATTGGCGCGGCTATCTGGGTTGGCTTCATGTTAGCCATTGATATTCAGCTGGCTGCAGCACTCACCGCCAGTTTTAATCTATTGGCTGGTTTTATCTTTATCTGGCGTTTCTGGCATCAAATCCGCCATGTAAAACTGCTATTAGTCGGCCACTTTATCGCCACAGGTATTTTAGTCATGCTGGCCCTGCATGGCCCTCAATGGGAGCAGAGCTTTAATAACCTGCTTTATAAAGACAAGGTGATTTATGCCAAGGCGACTCGCTTTCAGCAATTGACCTTTACTGAGCGCTTGAGAGGCAACGGCCTCGGTCCGGTACATTCGCTCTATATCAACGGCCGACTGCAGTTTTCTAGCAGCGACGAGCATATCTATCACTCCTTCTTGGTACACCCGACAATGGCGGCTAGCGCTCGTCACGATAAGGTGTTGATCATTGGTGGCGGCGACGGCTTAGGGTTAACTCAGGTACTGCAATGGCAACCTGAGCAGGTGACACTCATGGATCTGGACAGTGAGCTGGTCAAGCTGTTTAAGCAACCCGCAAGTGATATGCCTGAGCATTTAAGCCGAGCATTACTCGCGCTCAATCAAGATGCGCTCAACGATCCTCGTGTAAGAATTATGTATGAAGATGCCTTTAATGGCGTTGATAAATTACTAGCGAAGGAAGAGAAGTTTGATGCGATTATTGTCGATCTGCCGGATCCGAGTCATCCTGATCTTAACAAGCTCTATTCCGATGCTTTCTATTTAAAGCTCAAGGAACTAATGAGTAATGACGCTGCCTTAACAGTGCAGTCGACATCACCTTATCACGCTCCTAACGCCTTTATTTCGGTAGCAAAGACCTTAGAGCTTGCAGGCTTTAATGTTGATCAGTATCACCATAACGTACCCAGCTTTGGTGAATGGGGCTGGAGCATTGCCACCTTAGGTGGAAAAAATGCCCGCGCTAGGCTACAAAGTGTGCAGCATCTGCCCGTCGATGACCCTTGGTTAACCCCAGGTTTAATCCACGCAGCCTTTGAGTTTCCGGGGAACTTTTATCAGAACAAACCCGAGATTAAGCCCAATGTTTTAGGTTCAAGCCAGCTGTATCAATACCATCAGCAGGCTTGGTTAGAAAATCAGTAGAGTTTATTTTTGAATCGTAAAGATAGCCCTTGACATATTATGTCCCGGTGTTATCTTTAATCACAGACATAATATGTCAATAAGGACAAATATGAATATCCACACAATTGCCAACCACCTAAATGAACTTGGCGACAACAGCCATACTGGCTTTCAATTTGATTGTTATCCAATTAATGGTGACGTGGAAGTCTTACAAGTTAACGTAGTTGGCCGTGAAGAGATCCCGGTATTTGTATCGGTCACGGACAACCAGATCCTTTGCATCAGTTATCTATGGGGCGAGGACGAAGTAAATCAAGAACGTCGCAGCGAAATGTTTGAGACCATGTTAGAGCTCAACATTCCAATGCCACTGTCGTCATTTGCCAAAATTGACGATAAGTACGTGGTTTACGGTGCACTATCGGTGCAATCAAGCATGCAAGAAATTGAGCAGGAGCTATCTGTTCTTTCTGATAATTGTCTCGAAGTTATCGACGAGCTCGTCGACTACCTGAACTAAAGGAGCCACATCATGGGCATTCTAAACAAAATTCTTACGGCCTTCCGTGGCGGTGCTACTGAAGTTGGCCAAGGCATCGTAGATGCAAACTCAACACGAATCTTCGAGCAAGAGATCCGTGATGCAGAGAAACACCTAACCAAGGCTAAGCGTGACTTAACCGAAGTGATGGCCAAAGAGATGCAAGCGAGCCGCGAAGTGGATCGCCTAAAGCGCTCTGTTGCCGAGCATGAAGGTTACGTGACCCAAGCGCTTGAGAAAGGTAACGAGCCACTAGCACTGGAAGTTGCAGAGAAAATCTCTCAGCTCGATCAAGAGTTAGCCGATCAACAAGCTGCGAACGACAGTTTCAGCGCTCACGCGGCTCGCCTAAAAGAGCTAGTACGCAAGACAGAGCGCCAAGTAGCCGATTACCAGCGTCAGCTGACTATGGTTAAGACCACTGAAAGCGTGCAAAAAGCAACTGCAACCATTACTGATTCTTTTGCGGGCAGTAACTCAAAGCTACTTAACGCTAAAGACTCACTAGAGCGCATCAAGGCGCGCCAGCAATCATTTGATGATCGCCTAAAGGCATCTGAAGCGTTAGCGGAAGAGAACAGTGACAAAGCATTGCATGACAAGCTAGCGGAAGCGGGTATTGGTGAGCAAAAGTCTAACGCTAACGCCGTACTTGACCGCATTAAAGCGCGTAAGGGCTAAAGGAGACTGGCGTGGGATTTCTAAGCAGCCTATTTGGCAAGAAAGAGGAACCTAAACGTCAACTCGACCACCCAACAAAACTGAACAAGGGAGATATGATCTCCCTTGATGACAGTTTTGCGCTGCCGCCACAACTTCGTGGTCAGCAGCTGCGAGTTGAAGCGGTGAACACCTATGAGTACCAGCGTAAGCAACAGACTGAGTGGGTGCTAAAGGGCCACAGTGGCGATGCTATTTTCCTCAGCCTTGATGAAGATGACGAAACCTATTTGGCTCTGTCGATTAAGATCAGCCGCGGTCAGGTTGAGCAATTTTTCGATCTCGATCAGTTTAGCGAGATCTTTGAAGAAGCGGGTAAAGCCGAGTTAGATACGCAAACGCTGTCATCTGACTTAAATGATTATGAGCAGTGGTTATCGCCTCATTATCATCAAGTGACTGCTGGAAGCTTTGGTTATTTCCATCGTCAAGATTACCGTGGATTAAGGCCTCCTCAGGATGCCGATGGTGCAACGGGTGAGCCGTTTGAATCCTATCAGCTGCTTGACGATAACGAAGACAAGGCTGTCGATGTTGAGGTCTATGAAAGCGGTGACACAGATGTGATGCTGACTCTCTATCGTCCCTTGTCTGATATCAGAGAGTATTGGCCAGGCGCATAAAAATAATGGTTCTAGGTGTAAATCTAGAACCATTTTTGTTTCAACTCCGATGAGTGGTAGCATGGGAGAGATCCCGTACCTTGTTAATACGGATTGGTAAATTTAGGTATCGCACGTATGACCAAACAAAAAAAAACTTTACCCGCACAATGGCAACAAAACCAAAAAGCTGCCAAGGCGACACAAATAGCCTTCGATTTGGATGAGAAGTTCCAGTATGCCATTCGTAAGGCCGCACTCGATGCAGGAGTCAGTCCATCGGATCAGATCAGAGAAATTCTCGGCTTAACCGTGACTAAACGCCCAAAGCGTCCACGCCTTACCGTGTCACTAAGCCCGAGTGATTATGAAATTTTGGCCGAGAAATATCACCTATCCGCAGATCAGCAACTTGAAATTAAAAAGTATGTGTTAGATGATTTAATACAATTTAGTGCTGATAAATAGGCACAACACATGGTGCCAGATGGAAATTTGCTGGCGTCTCTAAAGATGGACCTAAGCGATGGCAAATAAAAAGCGCTGGCTGCTTCAGCCCGAAACGCCCCCAACCCCGATTCAACTCGCCATGATGTTACTGTCATTACTATCTGTGATAGTGGTGCTAGTACTGACATTCGGCCGCGTCGATGGCGAAACCAAGCGTCTTTTATTTATGATAGATTTCAGTATCTGTCTTATCTTCATGTCTAACTTCTTTTTCGAACTCTTCAAAGCTAGTGATAAAGCCAGCTACTTAAAACATCACTGGATCGATTTCGTCGCCAGTATCCCCGCAATTGAAGCTCTTAGAATGGCGCGTTTGTTCCAGATCCTCCGAGTGATCCGCCTCATTCGCATGACCCGCTCACTGATTGTCCCTATGCTCAAGCAGCGTAGACAGGCAACCATTGCCAGCCTGTTGGTGGCACTGGTCACCATCTTAACCCTCTCGTCAGTTTTAGTGTTAATCGTAGAAAGTGGCGTAGAAGGTGCCAATATCGACACAGCAGAGAGTGCCATCTGGTGGGCCTTAGTAACCATCTCGACCGTAGGTTATGGCGATTATTATCCGGTGACGACAGCAGGCCATATCATTGGCGGCGTTGTCATCGTCTGTGGCGTCAGTTTTTTTGGTGTGATTTCAGGTTATATGGCGTCAGTTTTTGTTGCCCCCGACGAAGCGGAGAAGCTCGATAGCCATACAGAGGAGATCCGCTCAGAGCTCAATATGAGTCTAGCGCGCATGGAAGCGAATCAAGAAAAGTTGATTGCCGAGCTCAATGAACTCAAACAAGCCATCGAAGACAAGCAGCCAGAGTAATTCGAAAATCAGAGTCTGTGACATTTTCTGGATCTGTTCCGCAAACAAAAAGCCCACATCAATGTGGGCTTTTTACAGATAGGGTTACTCGCGCATTAACGCCAGTATGGCTCACTGAGCATGGCGCTACGACGAGAGAACTCCATCGCCTGCACTAAACTTTGCTCTTTGTTCTCTAACCAACCACTGATATCTAAATAAGCGGTCTCGCTAACGGTCTTGAGCTGACGATAGGCGGCTAGTGTACGGATCCCTAAGGCTAAGTCCTGCCAAGGCGCTCTAAATTGATCCCGGGATTTTTCACTATAAAGCCCACCATAGGCCACACCGACAAAAATACTGTCATCGAGTGCCTTAGCAACGGATAAGTAGTCAGAGCTACTGAACTCGTTGTCCAGCGGCATCACATCTAAAATTTTCTGCCAAGAGTTTTCCTGCATCTTATCGGCAAAGCTTCTCAAGTCGAGTGCTTTATCTATGATGACCTGACCATCATTGAGCTGCATCAATAGGTCAACCAAATGTACCTGTAAGCGGCCGTAGCAGATATCCCCTAGCAGCTCCTCTACTTGCTCAATAATATTCAACTGCTGCAATTTAACTAACGCCACATCGACCAAAGCCTGATGCATAGGTAACTTAGCCACTAATGCCGCATCATTTTCGATGATGCTAAAAAGACTCAAGCCCTCTTCAATAAAGTTAAGGCGCTGTTCAATACAGTCAAAGTCGGTTTGGAATGAATCTTCAAGCAGTCCGAACTGCTTTAGGGTGTTTTTCAACAAACGAATACAGGCTCGTAGACGATAACTCAGCATAGGTAAGGCCATGACGCTTTGGCTTGGCGCTAAAATCAGTTCTTCTATGGTCTGCCAACGATCTAGGCCTACGGCTAATAAATTAATCGCAACATGCTTTAGACTTTGCTGAGGATCGATTTCAATAAACTGGAGCGCCTCAATAGACTCAATGCTGGATTGCCCTGCGAGTTGATAGCCTCGCTGCGCCTTGCTCGCCTTTCCCAAACGCACAGGAATTGCACGACTGACGATACCCGCAAGAGTCAATAACGCGCTGGTATCCCCCGCAATTAGCTCAAATTCTAATTCACAAATAGGGTCTACTGCTTCACCAACTCGAATTTCACCTATGTCTAATGCGACTTCAACTAGACTGTCATCGACAAAGATATGCCAACGCTGACGGGCAAAATCTGTATTAAACAAACAGTATAGTTCTGACTGTGTCTGTTCAACATTCGCCCCTTCAGGCCAAATTTTATCCGGAAATAAATTTAATTGAGGAAAGTTTTGATCTATATCAATATTGTACTCGGGACGAGAATGGATCCCCCCTACAACCTGACCTTTTGTCTTAATTGTCTGCTCTAAATGTTGATTAATGCCTCTAATTCGCAGACCCATATCCCATTTTCTTAAGGTTAAGTCAGGGGTATCAAAGTAACCGTTTGTCAGTTCTTCTCTGCCTTTAGCATCGCAATTAGGTAAGCTATCTAACAGGTTTATAAGGCTTTTCTTTTTATTCTCATTAAAAAAAAGTTTGAGCTCAATCTCAGCTTCCATCGATCTATCTGCCACCTTGTCATCAAAAATTAATCAATCTGTCACTAAAGTTACACACTGTAATATTTCTGCAATAATACCGCCGTAGGATCCGCTTTGCAGTTAGGATATAACTAGCTAGAATAAAAAACTGTCAATTTAAATCGTAAAACACAGTTTTCTTACGCGGCCGCTTGAGTTAACATGCGCCCGCTTTTTCCAATAGTGGAATAACCAAAATAGGTACACGGCAATGCCAGTAAACTCTATTTTAGGCGTGTTTGCAAAATCGCCAATTAAGCCTCTTCAAGAGCATATCGACAAAGTATACGACTGTGCGTCATTACTTGTCCCATTTTTTGAAGCTACTGTCGCAGGAGACTGGGACAAAGCCGTTCAATTGCGTAAGCAAATTAGCTCTGCAGAGCAAGAAGCTGACTCACTAAAACGTGAGATCCGCCTAACTCTGCCTGGCGGTCTGTTTATGCCTGTTGAACGTACTGACTTACTGGAGCTATTAACCCAGCAAGATAAGATTGCTAACAAAGCAAAAGACATCTCCGGCCGTGTCATTGGCCGACAATTAGAATTACCTCAAGCAATTCAAGAACCATTTATTGCCTATTTGCAACGCTGCATCGACGCAGTGTCTCTGTCTAAAGAAGCAATTAACGAACTCGATGATCTGTTAGAAACAGGTTTTAGAGGTCGTGAAGTGGACCTTGTGGCTAAAATGATTGGTGAACTCGACTCTATTGAAGAGGATACCGATGACTTACAGATTAAGATCCGTAGACAGCTTTACGCTATCGAATCTGAATTAAACCCTGTAGATGTAATGTTCCTCTACAAGATAATTGAGTGGGTTGGTGACTTGGCAGATCTTGCTGAACGAGTCGGTTCCCGCCTAGAGCTAATGTTAGCTCGCGTCTAATCGGAAAGGTTATCAAGGTAATAACATGGTTGATGTACTAGTCACCAATGGCCCATGGCTTATCGCCATCGCGGCTGTATTTGGTTTTTTAATGGCGTGGGGTATTGGCGCGAACGACGTAGCCAATGCAATGGGAACCTCTGTAGGTTCTAATGCTATTACAATTAAACAAGCGATTATTATCGCTATGATCTTCGAGTTTGCCGGTGCATATCTAGCGGGTGGTGAAGTAACGAGTACGATCCGTAAAGGCATCATTGACTCAGCTTATTTCATCGACTCACCTGAACTACTGGTTTACGGTATGATTTCAGCACTACTTGCCGCTGGTATCTGGTTAATCGTAGCATCAGCTTTAGGCTGGCCTGTATCGACGACTCACTCAATTGTTGGCGCTATCGTTGGTTTCGCCGCAGTGGGTGTTGGCTCTGATGCGGTAGCTTGGGGCAAAGTTGGCGGTATCGTTGGCTCTTGGGTTGTGACTCCTGCAATATCAGGCTTTATCGCCTTCTTGATATTCCAGAGTGTGCAAAAGCTTATTTTCAATACCGACAATCCTTTAGAGAATGCTAAGCGTTACGTTCCTTTCTATATGGCTCTAGCTGGCTTTGTTATGTCACTAGTGACTATCAAGAAAGGACTTAAGCACGTAGGTCTTCACTTCACTAACGTTGAAGCGTATGCCCTTGCTGTAGTACTTGCTATTCTTGTTGGTATTGGCGGTATGATTGCCATCAAACGTCTTAAGATGGACACTAAAGCTGATCGCCAAACACAGTTTGGTAACGTTGAGAAAGTATTCGCTATCTTAATGGTTGTAACAGCTTGTTGTATGGCATTTGCTCACGGTTCTAACGACGTTGCTAACGCGATTGGCCCTCTAGCAGCAGTTGTATCTGTTGTTGAAAGCGGCGGTCAGATCAATAGCACTGCACCGCTTGTATGGTGGATTCTTCCTCTAGGTGCTGTCGGTATCGTTCTAGGTCTTGCCATCTTTGGTAAGCGCGTAATGCAAACCATTGGTAAGAACATTACTCATCTAACACCAAGCCGTGGTTTCGCAGCTGAACTTGCTGCGGCATCGACCGTTGTTATCGCATCGGGTACAGGTCTACCTATCTCTACTACACAAACATTAGTGGGTGCAGTACTAGGTGTGGGTATGGCTCGTGGTATTGCGGCAATTAACATGGGTGTTGTTCGTAACATCGTGGTTTCTTGGGTTGTTACCCTTCCAGCGGGTGCTGGTCTTTCAATCATGTTCTTCTTCATGATTAAAGGTATTTTTAACTAAATCCGAGTAACATCAGTATTACAAATACTGAGCAATAACGAGGGAAGTTTGATAAATTTAGTATCAAACTTCCCTTTTGCGTTTTATCCCTCTTTTGCCACTTGCATTAACCCCTTTAAATCCCTAGCATGTGGGCTAAATTTCGTAGATGAGAATAGATTAGTGTTAAGACTTCTAATTATTGCGGGAATGATGCTTCTTTCCCCTTCTTTGCTTGCTGCAAACCAAACGCGCTACATCTCAGATGATGTTTACATCTACCTCCATGGTGGCCCAGGAACTCAGTTCCGCATCTTGGGCAGCATTGAAGCTGGCCAAGAGGTAACTTCACTCAAGGAAACCCAAGGCGACTACAGTAAAATAGTCGACCACAAAGGTCGTGAAGGTTGGGTTCAAAGCAAGATGCTAAGCGCTAAAGCGAGCCTTCGAGTTCAACTGCCAGCGATTCAAGCTGAGCTTGAGCAAACCAAATCGGAGTTAGAGTCAGCATTAAGCAGCGGCGATAATAATGCTCAGGAGCTTAGACAAGTTAAGTCTGAACTTGCTGCTGCTCAAAAAGCTTTGAATAGCGCGAGTAACGAACGTGATAGTGCCAAGGCAAAACTTGCGAGCATGCAAAGAAACGAACGTTTCGAGATGTGGAAGCAAGGTGGTTTTATTGCCGCTGGCGGTCTACTACTTGGTATCATCATCGTTTACCTACCAAGACCGCAACGTAAGCCTAAGAATCGCTGGTAAGCTCTCTGATAAGCAGAAGGCTGTTTATCTAAGCTGCATGGCTAATAAAGCCTGTGTTAATCATACACAGGCTTTTTTATTGCCGCATCCGAGCTCATCATCTAAGCTTCCCAGCCTAACTTCACCAACCTAAACCGCAACGCTCATCTAGAGCGCCGCAACGTAAGCCTAACCATCTTTACGAAGAAGTTGGCCAGAGACTCCCCCCCATCATTTTAAGCCTGTGTTAGCCATACAGAAGCTTTAACTGGCCAATAGCATTCTGCTTTAGGCATCATCTTAGTTAATCTATCAAAACTTCAAAACAAGTCAGATATTGAGCCCGCGGTAACCGTACACAGGCCTGTTTATTGCCTCAATTCTGCAGAAATGACAGCTAAGTTTCTGCAGGGATCTGATGGCGAAATCCCCCCAAAGTAAATCAAAAGAGCTGCGGCTATTAGGTATCATCTTGGTTTTCATCACAAAATCTAAAAGGCCTAAAATTCAATGGTAATAATTCAGTGAAACCGCATATAAAGCCGCAGCGATTAAAACACTGTATTATTTTTAATCTTTCTCTAGCCCCTATAGCATAAGGGCTAGCGCACCTTTAGCATTGAAAAAATCAAACGCGGTTCACACTAAATATGTCAATATTGTCACCCATCACATTTTATGGTTATAATCGGCCCCGCGAAAGCCTTAGATTGTATACAAAAGAATAACAACAGAGGTTTCATCGTAACACCTTACCCAAGCAATCGGCCCCTGTGGCCCAGATGGAAGCGATTACTATGTTCAAAGCGAGTGAAGTTCTAGCTGGTCATTATGATACAGCTAATCTCAACGAACTGTTCCAAGCGATCAGCGATAATTACATTGTCGATGAAGAACAATATTTATCTGATTTGATAAAGCTAGTTCCTTCAAGTGATGAAGAGATCAACCGTGTGACAACTCGAGCACACGAGCTAGTTAATAAAGTCCGTCAATACGACAAAAAAGGCCTTATGGTCGGTGTTGACGCTTTCCTTCAGCAATATAGTTTAGAGACTCAAGAAGGCATTATTTTGATGTGTCTTGCTGAGGCGCTATTGCGTATTCCTGATGCCGCCACCGCCGATGCATTAATCGAAGATAAGCTGTCTGGTGCCAAATGGGATGAACACTTAAGTAAGAGTGATTCAATTTTAGTGAATGCCTCAACTTGGGGCTTAATGCTAACGGGTAAAATCGTTAAGCTTGACCACAGTATTGATGGCAAGCCAAGCAGCCTGTTAAACCGCTTAGTCAATAAGGTCGGCGAACCTGTCATAAGACAATCCATGCTTGCTGCTATGAAGATCATGGGTAAACAGTTTGTACTGGGTCGTACCGTAAAAGAAGCGCTTAAGAACAGTATCGACAAACGTAAACTTGGCTACACTCATAGCTACGACATGTTAGGTGAAGCTGCACTCACGAAAAAAGATGCACAAAAATACTTCGAGGATTACTCAAGCGCAATTGCAGCTCTAGGTGATCAAGAATATGACACCAGCGAAGCGCCTCGCCCAACTATCTCAATCAAACTCTCTGCATTGCACCCTCGTTATGAAGTCGCCAATGAAGACAGAACGCTCACCGAGCTATATGACACCCTAATTCTGCTTATCAAGCAAGCTCGCAGCCTTAATGTGGGCATTTCAATTGATGCAGAAGAGATGGACAGACTTGAGCTTTCTCTCAAGCTATTCCAGCAGCTATATAACTCGGATGCCGCAAAAGGCTGGGGCCTGTTAGGTATTGTTGTTCAGGCCTATTCAAAGCGCGCTCTACCGGTACTATGCTGGTTAACTCGCCTGTCGAAAGATCAAGGTGATGAAATCCCACTGCGCCTAGTAAAAGGGGCATATTGGGACAGTGAACTAAAATGGTCTCAAGAAAACGGTGAAGCTGGTTACCCACTTTATACACGCAAAGCTGGTACCGATGTTTCATATCTTGCCTGTGCACGATACTTGCTTTCCGACGCAACTCGCGGTGCGATTTACCCGCAGTTTGCTAGCCATAACGCACAAACCGTTGCCAGCATAACGGACATGGCTGGCGATCGAGAGTATGAATTCCAACGTCTACACGGCATGGGAGAAGAACTCTATGACACACTTTTAGCTGAAGGCGGCGTTAAAAATGTGCGGATCTACGCTCCCGTTGGTGCACATAAAGATCTCTTACCTTACCTAGTTCGCCGTCTACTTGAAAATGGCGCTAACACCTCATTTGTACACAAACTTGTTGATCCTAAGACCCCTATTGAGTCGTTAGTGGTACACCCTTTGACAACACTTAAGGGTTATAAAACCCTGGCTAATAATAAGATCGTCATGCCTGAAGATATATTCGGAGCTGAACGTAAAAACTCCAAGGGAATGAACATGAACATTATCTCTGAATCTGCGCCTTTTTTTGCTGCACTCGACAAATTTAAAGACACCACTTGGTCTGCTGGCCCGTTAATTAACGGTGAAACCTTAACTGGTGAAACCAAAGAGGTGGTGAGTCCATTCGATACCAATTTAGTGGTCGGTAAAATTGCTTTTGCCAACAATCAAGCCATTGAACAAGCCCTATCGAGTGCCGATGCAGCATTCCCGCGCTGGAATGCCACCCCAGTTGAAGTGCGCGCCAATGCACTACAAAAACTGGCAGACTTACTGGAAGAAAACCGCGAAGAACTCATCGTGCTATGTACACGAGAAGCTGGTAAGAGCATACAAGACGGCATCGATGAAGTGCGTGAAGCCGTAGATTTTTGTCGTTATTACGCCGTTCAGGCGAAAAAGATGATGGCGAAACCTGAACTGCTCCCTGGCCCAACAGGTGAGCTGAATGAATTATACCTACACGGCCGAGGCATTTTTGTCTGTATTAGCCCATGGAACTTCCCATTAGCCATCTTCTTAGGCCAAGTGACCGCCGCTCTAGCGGTAGGTAATACCGTCATCGCAAAACCGGCAGAACAAACATCGATTGTTGGATACAGAGCGACTCAGCTTGCACATGAAGCTGGAATTCCGAAAGACGTACTGCAATTTCTGCCAGGTACTGGTGCTACAGTCGGCGCGGCGATTACTTCAGATGAGCGCATTGGTGGCGTTTGCTTTACTGGTTCAACTGGTACAGCGAAGCTGATTAACCGCACACTAGCCATGCGTGAAGGTGCGATTATTCCACTCATCGCCGAAACTGGCGGGCAGAATGCCATGGTGGTCGATTCAACATCACAACCAGAGCAGGTCGTTAATGATGTAGTCTCCTCTTCTTTCACGAGTGCTGGCCAGCGTTGCTCTGCGTTACGAGTCCTGTTCTTACAAGATGACATAGCCGATCGCGTACTCGACGTAATGAAAGGCGCAATGGAAGAGCTGACCATTGGTAATCCAAACTCAGTGAAAACCGATGTTGGTCCTGTAATCGATGCTGCGGCGGCTGCTAACTTGAATGCGCATATTGATCATATTAAGCAAGTGGGCAAGCTACTCAAACAAGTAGAACTGCCTGAAAGCACTAAAAATGGTTACTATGTTGCGCCAACGGCGGTAGAAATCGACTCGATTAAAATGTTGGAAAAAGAGCATTTCGGCCCAATTTTGCATGTCATCCGTTACAAGTCTTCAGAGCTTGATAAGGTGATCGCCGAGATTAACTCAACGAACTTTGGTCTGACCTTAGGGATCCACAGCCGTAATGAAGGCCACGCTCTCAAACTCGCCGATAGAGTGAGAGCAGGTAACGTCTATATCAATCGTAATCAGATTGGTGCAGTCGTTGGTGTACAACCTTTCGGTGGCCAAGGCCTATCAGGCACAGGTCCTAAAGCTGGCGGTCCACACTACCTAACGCGCTTTATTACTGAAAAAACACACACCAACAATATTACAGCTATTGGTGGGAATGCGACTCTACTGTCTTTAGGTGATAGCGAAGACTAAAGACGCTAAAGCTTGAGATAAATTGCTTGAGCAGCTAAAGCTCTAGCAAAACAGGCCGATTACTTATGTAGTCGGCCTTTTTATTCTGTCGTCATAGGAAAATGCCTCAGTATTAAAGTCATGCTAAGCGCGTTATTCACATGACTAAACAAGTGTATTAGACTTTTAATTAACAACAGGTTAGGTAATTGTATATTATTTGAGATAACTCTCTCAATTATTACATTATTGATATACTTGGTTAAAATAATTGCTCTATAATCCTGCTGATTTTAAATCTCTCTTTTGCTCTACTCTTTTATTATTTTTCAGCCTAAGCAACTAATTAAAACTGATTTTATTAGTGGTATATAAAATGAATCTAACCATAAAACACAAAATTCAACTAGCCGTGTTAATGACAATTCTTGCCATTAGCACCACGCTGGCCACGCTGTCGACTCTTCAACTTACTCATGATACTGAAATGGCGATTTCAACTCGGTTCAACCTACAAGCCGAGTCAGTAAGTAACAACATTTTCAGCTGGTTAGAAGATAAGAAGCGCATCGTTAAGGCTAACGAGTCACGCATTAAACGCGGTCTAGACAGTGATAGAGAATTATGGCTATCGATCCATAGCGGTGGCTTTATCGATGTATACGCAGGTTTTGATACTGGCGATATAATCTCTGGTGATAAGAGCCAGCCTTGGCCTGAAGATTATGACCCACTTACTCGTCCGTGGTATCAGCAAGCCTATAGCAGCTCGTCTATGATTATCACGCCGCCCTATATTGATATTACTGGCGCTGCCGTGGTGACACTTGCCCAACGTTTTAATGGCGCGATGAATGGTGTTCTGGCTGCCGATCTAAGCATCGGCTATATTACCGAGCAAATTAATAACCTGCAGATCGATAACGCCGGTTTTGCTTTCTTACTAGATGAAAATAACAAGGTCCTTGCTTACCGAGACACTGGCTATGCTCAAAAAGATGCGAATCGTCTTGCTCAGACATTGACCCCCTCCAATATTGAATCAATACGTAATCTAGGCGAAATCACCACGATTGAATGGCAAGATGGCAGTGAAAAGATTCTGCGATTGACCAAACTGAAAGGAACAAACTGGACCTTAGGTTTAGTTGAGGATAAAAATTTAGCTTATCAAGCGATCGAAGAACAAGTCATCAACAAGCTTATTGTTGTCGTCATACTTGCGTTTATCATCTTGATTATCGCTTCTTTTATCGTTAACCACATGTTTAAACCGTTGCAGCAACTATCTGATGCGATTGAAACCTTATCTAAAGGCGATGGGGATCTAACTCAACGTTTTGCAGCAAGAACGCAAGACGAAATTGGCCAACTAGAGAGCCATATGAACCGCTTCCTAGAAAGTCTACAGCTGATGGTTAGAGCGATCTCTAGTGATACCGAACAGTTAATCAAGCAGATCAACGAATCTTCAGATATTGCTGCTAAAGCCAGTGACGGAGTTAACGGTCAACATCAAGACGTAGATCAAATTGCAACGGCAATCCACGAAATGTCAGCCACCGCAAGCGAAGTCGCTAATCATGCCGAGATGACAGCCAGCGCGGCTCAAGTATCAACCCAAGCCTGCGTAGAAGGTAATGAGGTGATAGTGAAGAGCAGCGATTCGATTGAGCAACTATCACAGCAACTTGGTGATGCCTCAAAAGTGGTTTCTGCACTCGAAGAAAATGCCACAGAGATCAACCAGATCCTCTCAACCATTCAGGCAATTGCCGAGCAAACCAACTTGCTTGCTCTTAACGCCGCCATTGAAGCTGCGCGCGCAGGAGAACAAGGTCGAGGCTTTGCCGTGGTTGCCGATGAGGTACGTGTACTGAGTCATCGCACTCAAGACTCTACTGAAGAGATCCGCTCCATGATCGCAACATTGCAGCAAAACAGTCAGCAAGCAGTGTCTTCAATGGCATCAAGTACGGATATTGCTAAATCTAGTGTTGTGTTTGCCAATCAGGCAAAGGAGAGTCTAGAACGGATCACCGACTCGATTACTGAGATTTCTGATATGGCCACCCAAATTGCTAGCGCAGCTGAAGAGCAACGGGCTGTATCTGAAGATATCAGCCGTAACACACAGGCGATCAGTGATACGTCTAATCAGCTATCGCACCAAACGCAAGAGGTCAGTGACAACGCACAGATGATGTTACAAACCTCAAGTGAATTAAGCGATCGGGTCTCACGCTTTAAGATCTAAACTGTCAGACTGTAATCGACTAAGAAGCCCTGTTTAAACAGGGCTTTTTGTTAACCTATACTTTTACATCATCAAGCCCGCAGCTTGTTAAAATATCATCAATAATTTTGATGTAACTTATTAATAATTTGAGATGGATCTCTCACAGACGAAATGATTCAAATGCTCAATTAAATATCTTCAATTATAATCCGCCCACTCTCAACAAGACCTTGCAGAACTGACAGCTATAACCGCTCTAGGTTATTGACTCGTCAGTCAATAATATAAAAATGACTCTTACAATTAAGCACAAGATACAACTTGCCGTGTTGCTCGTTATCGTCACGATAACAGCAACTCTAGCCCTTATCGCAACTAAGCAACTAAACCTACAAACCGAGAATGCTATCGCGACCCGTTTTTCACTCCAAGCCGAGGCGGTGAGTAATAACATTTTCAGTTGGTTAGCAGATAAGAAGCGTATTATAAGTGCTAATGAAGCCCCTTTAAAGAATGGCCTAGACAATGCTAAAGAGCTCGAACTCAGCATTCATGCTGGCGGCTTCATTAATCTTTATATGGGACTAGAAAGCGGTCAGGTGATCTCTGGCGACAAAACCGTTGAGATCCCAGTCGATTTCGATGGACGAAGCCGACCTTGGTACCGAGATGCCTACAATAGCCACGAGATCATCACCACAAGGCCATACGTCGATATCTCTGGCGATACCGTTGTGACCTTAGCTAAGCGCTTTAACGGCCTAGTATCTGGGGTGTTAGCTGCTGACTTAAGCATTGCCTATATCACGGAGCAGATCGACAATCTCAATATCACCAACTCAGGTTTTGCTTTCCTACTCGATGAAAATAATAAGATCCTAGCCTTCAGAGATAGGAGCTATGCTCAGCAAGACGCTAAACGTTTATCGCAACAATTGACTCAGTCGATGATTCAGTCCCTGCGTAATAGCGGTGAAATTGATACGATAGAGTGGCAAGATGGCGAACAAAAGCTGATCCGTTTAACGCCGCTTAAGGGCACAAATTGGACCTTAGGCTTAGTCGAAGACAAGAGCCTCGCCTATCAGGCGATAGAACAGCAAATCCAACAATCACTGTTTGCAGTCACAATATTAGCCATCATCATTTTGTTGATAGCTTCAGTCGCCGTAAGCTACCTGTTTAAGCCACTGCAGCAACTTAGTCTTGCGATTGAGACCCTATCGAAAGGCGATGGAGACCTAACCCAACGCTTTGCGGCCAATAGAGAAGATGAAATTGGTCAGCTCGAACGCCATATGAACCGTTTCCTAGCCAGCCTACAGCTGATGATTAAGGCGATTTCCGATGATACCGAGCAGTTGATCAAGCAGATCCATGAGTCTGCAGACATTGCCACTAAAGCCAGTGATGGGGTCAATGGCCAACATCAAGATGTGGATCAAATCGCCACCGCCATCCATGAAATGTCAGCAACCGCCAGCGAAGTCGCCAATCATGCCGAGATGACAGCCAATGCAGCTCATGTATCGACCCAAGCTTGCGTTGAGGGTAACCAAGTTATCGTTAAGAGTAGCGATTCTATCGAGCTTTTATCGGAGCAACTTGGTGATGCATCTAAGGTAGTTTCTGCACTCGAAGAGAACGCTACCGAGATCAACCAGATCCTCTCAACCATTCAAGCAATTGCCGAGCAAACCAACTTGCTTGCTCTTAACGCCGCCATTGAAGCTGCGCGCGCAGGAGAACAAGGTCGAGGCTTTGCCGTGGTTGCCGATGAGGTACGTGTACTGAGTCACCGCACTCAAGACTCTACCGAAGAGATCCGCGCCATGATCGCCACCTTGCAGCAGAACAGTCAGAAAGCGGTAGCGTCTATGGCTTCGAGCACTGATATTGCCCACAACAGTGTCGAGTTTGCTAACCAAGCCAAGCTGAGCCTAGAGAGCATTACCAATTCAATCACCGAGATCTCCGATATGGCAATCCAAATCGCCAGCGCCGCAGAAGAACAACGCGCCGTTTCAGAGGACATCAGCCGTAACACTCAAGCGATTAGCGATACATCGCATCAATTGTCATCGCAAACTCAAGAGGTGAGTGACAATGCGGTGCAGATGCTACAGACTTCGAGTGGCTTAAGTGAACGAGTGTCTCGTTTTAAGATTTAGTTTCCGTAACCAAGTGGAACATAAAAAAGCCCTGTCACTGACAGGGCTTTTTGATTCATGCCGACAACTCGATTACTGCTAATCGTTTTACCAGTACTAACTTAATCTCTGGTGCAGACTGCTATAGTAAGCATCTTGCTCGAGTAGCTCACCATGACAACCACTTGCACGAATCACGCCTTGCTCCATCACGTGAATAGTATCCATCTTATTCATGGCTGTTAAACGGTGGCTGATCATCAGCATAGTCTTGCCCTCGGCGAACTCGAACAGCAGACGCAGGATTTCACGCTCTGTGCGCTTATCTAGGCCCTCGGTTGGCTCATCAAGAAGCAAAATAGGCGCATCTCTGAGCAATACCCTTGCCACACCGATCCGGCGCTGCTCACCACCTGAGAGTTGTCGACCGCCCTCACCTATCCAAGTATCTAGGGGCTTGTCCCCCTGCAATAAGCTGTCTAAACCCACCTTTTGTAGCACAGCTATCAGCTTTTCATCATCCTTACGAGTCGCTCCCTCGATGGCTAAAGCTAAGTTATCGCGCAAGCTACCGCTGAAAAGGTAGATCCGCTGACTCACTACAGACATAGCTTGGCGCAGTTGCTGCTCGGTATAGTCCGCCACATCATGACCGTCGATAGTAATAAGCCCTTGTTTTGGCAACCACTCTCGGGTTAGAAGTGACAATAGGCTCGACTTACCACAGCCTGTTTGCCCTAGCAGGGCGACCTTTTTCCCCGCAGGGATCTCAAGGTTGAGTTCCTTTAGCACAGTTTGATTTTGCACATAACCGAAGGTGACTTGGTTAAATGCGACATTACCGCAAGTTATCTCTACACTTGCTTGCTGAGCGAAAGTAACGCTTGGGCTCTGCTCCACGACCTCATTGAGTCGTGTCGCTGCAGAACTACAGGCCGACAGATGTTGGAAGGCACCAGCGAGTGGCATCATCATCTCGATTGTCGCCATAGTTAAGAAGACTATCATGGCCAGTCTTGGCCCCGGAGGCACCGCACTGCCTACACCGGTTGCCGCCAAATACAGCATCAGCAGCACGGCAAAGCCATGACACAAAATCAAGCAAGCTTGGCTCAGTGCCGTTACACGATTCATGGCATTTTGGCTATTAATCATCACGCTCTGCGCCTGATTAAGCCTGTCTCTATAGGCCTTTTGTGCGCCAAACAGAGTCAGCTCGGCCTGACCTTGCAGGTACTCCAATAGCTGAACTCTTAACTGTCGTTTGCTCTCTAGCTGAGCAATACCCGGTTTACGGCCAAGAAAGTAAAAGGTCGTAGGCAGTAATAGCCAAACCGCTAACAGCAGACTGCATAAGGTGCGGGCCAGTTCTGGATCGAAATGCCCCACAAAAAAGTACAGCGCCAGCATCATCAATAATGAGGCCGCTAACGGCGTGATTAAACGCAGATACAGATGATCTAAGGTATCAATATCGGCGACTAAGCGGTTAAGTAGATCGCCTTGGCGCACCCCTTGTAAATTTTTGGCGCTCAGCGGCAGTAACTTATTCCAGACCCAGCAACGCAGGTCCGTCAGCAGGCTAAAGGTTGCCTCGTGGGTCGCCAAACGCTCGCCGTAACGACTGGCAGTTCGCACTATCGATAAGAAGCGAACGCCCCCTGCTGGAGAGAAATAGTTAAATGTTTGCGCTGTAGCCACCGTCAAACCGGCAACAGCTGCCGCCGACAAAAACCAACCCGATAGCGATAATAGTCCGATCCCGGCCATCAAAGTTGTTACGCTTAAAAACAGGCCGATAAACATCATAAACCATTGGCTTTTAAAGCGTTTAATATAAGGAAATAGTGCTCTCATTACTTATCTCCCTCGCCTTGAGTTTGCTGTCTAGGCGCAGCTTCAGTTGCTTCAGTTGCTTCAGTTGCTTGAGTGTCTAGTTCAAGACTGAGTTCAAGGTCAATATCAAACTCACTCACACTAGAGGCCTCCTCAAGCATCTGTTTAAAGGTGCCGGGCTTTGAGGCAAGCTCATCATATTTCCCCTGCTGCACTATCACGCCCTTATCCATCACTAAGACTTTATCCATGGCGCTCAGATTCTCTAATCTATGGGTAACCATCACACAGGCCTTGCCCTGCATCGCAGCCATTAAGGTGGTTTGTACCGCCTGCTCGCTCAAACTATCTAAACTCGCTGTCGGTTCATCGAGAATGAATAGCTGCGTCTGTAGAGCCAGTGCCCGAGCCAAAGCGATCCGCTGCGCCTGCCCCACTGACAATCCAGCCGTTTGCTCACCAATCGGGTAATCGAGTCCTTGAGGTTGCTGCTCAACAAAGTCTAAGATCTGTGCCTTCTCTAACAATTTAAAAATTGCGTCATCCGATAGGGTTCGCCCCATGGCGATATTATCGCGCAAGGTGCCATGGAAAAGCTGTGGTTCTTGGCCAAGCCAAGCCAAATGCTGACGCCAATCCGCGAGCGATAACTCGCTTAGCTCAGTACCCGCAATCTTAAGTTGTCCCTTGTAAGGCAAGAAGCCCAGCAAGGCGTTAAGTAAACTGGTTTTGCCTGCGCCACTAGGACCAACTATCGCGACATGCTCATTAGCCTTTACTTGGAAACTGACAGGCCCCAATAACAGACTGCCATCGAGGCTATACACAGATACGTCTCTAGCCTCGATATCCACTGCACCGTTAACTTGTTTATCACCGCCGTATTGCTCTGTTGGGTGATCAAGCAGCGCCATTAACTCTTGTGCTGCGCCAATCGCCTGCGCTTTGGCATGATAATGAGTGCCCATATCTCTAAGAGGCTGATAAAACTCGGGCGCTAAGATCAACACAAACAAACCAGTAAACAAACTGATTGAAACGCCATAATGACCAAAGTCGAGGTGGTGTAAGTAGCTAAAGCCGAAGTAGACAGCGAGTACCGCTATCGATACCGCCGCGAAAAACTCGAGTACCGCAGAGCTTAGAAACGCCATCCGCAACACCGCCATGGTGCGCTCACGAAACTCTTCCGACGCCTTGCGGATAACTCTGGCTTCTTTCTCGCCCTGATAGAATAACTTCAGAGTAGACAGACCTTTGAGCCGGTCCATGAAATGGCCACTTAAACGTGATAACGCGCTGAAATTCTTACGATTGGCATCAGCAGCCCCCATACCAACCAAGATCATAAACATAGGAATAAGTGGAGCGGTAGCCAACAGAATAAGGCCCGCAGCCCAGTTTATTGGAAATACCGCGACCAAAATAATTAAAGGAATGAAGCCCGCAAGTACCACTTGTGGCAGGTAACGAGCGTAGAAATCTTGCAGATCTTCCACTTGCTCCAGCACGATACTGGCCCAGCTACCGGCGGGTTTTCCTTTGATAAAAGCGGGACCAAGCAAGGCTAACTTATCGAGCACCGCACCGCGCATCTGCACACGAAGTCTTGCTCCAGCCTGAAAACTGGCGCGTTCACGAGCAAAAGCCAGCACGCCACGAACAACCGTGAGCGCTAGCAGCGCCCAGAAGTGATTAATGAAATCACTCTTAGGTAACTCATCAATAATAATACCTTGCAGAACCGTCGCGATAAGCCAGGCTTGGCACATCAAACTTAGTCCGGTTAACACACCGAAAAAAACCGACAAATTCAGATAGAAGCCACAGGCCTTTTTCTGCTGTTTAAGCCACTTAGTAAGCTTTTTCTCTACTGTTTTATCCATGTTCTTCCAGACTAATGGCTGTGGGAGGTAAGTCGATGCTAGGCATCTTTGCGAATTGAAATATCGCCCTTTTAAAGACTTTTATACTGGGCTTAAGTTCAAAATTTGAAAACGCAAAAACGAGAATACATCTCAATATTGCCGCAGTATCGCAGGCATTTATCGCAGAATAAAACATCAGTGCAGTAAATGTTATCGGACTCACAAAAATTGAGCTAGATCAATAAATCACGGTTTATTAAACAAACAGCTCAACAAATCGTAGACATAAAAAAACCGCACTAAGCTAGGCTTACTGCGGTTTCTCAATTTATTTAGCTATCGCTAAAACAAATTAGACTTGCTGATCAAGATTAACCTTCTGAGTCAGACTCATAATCTAGGTTATCTTCATCAAAGCTAGACTCTTTGCTTGGACGCGCACTGCGCCATGCATCAGCTGCTAATTCTTTAGCATCAGCCGCTTCGTTACGCTCTTCACGTGCCTTAGCCTTACGCTCGTTACGCTTAATTAAGTTCTCTAAGAATGATTTAAGCTCAGTCTCACCCCAAGCTTGCGCTTCTGCTTCTGTGGCAAAACCTTTCTTAGCTTTAGATACCACGATCTTTCGTGCCGTTTGACGACGAGTGATCTGACCGGTCCAAGTTGCGCCATCTGCTACTACGCGAAAATCATACTTCTTAGTTTGTGTCATGTTACTTTTTTTCCTAACAATAATTCTAATACTTGAGCCAAGTAGACTACGCACCTGAGACGACTCCATAAGAGGAAAGCCAATCCGATATAGTTATAGCTAAGCTCAATCAATACGCAAGACCAACACCCTAAGCATCACTCTCACGTTCATAATTCTGTTGCTAAACCGCAGAGCTAATGCTCACCTTACATTGCCATGCGTTTTACTTCATTGCCGACACTAATTCACACAGCTTACAATTCAGTTTATAACCAAGCATGGCATCTCTGCCTTCTCGGTGAATCACCCAATCTCGTCGCTCCCAAGGAGGACGATGGCGTACGTGCTGAGTATGACCGCAAGACAAAGTGGCAACCCAATGATCTTCATCATCTTGATGATAACTCACGATAGGCTGCAGCATGACAAACCGCCGAATTAGGTATAATCCTTACCTAGATTTTGCTGGTAAAAATCGGTAGATGAACTTTCAGGGGCGCGAGATTAACACATGCGGCGCTGATACAACATCTTTTAATTGCCCAAAAATCACACAATCGATATTTTTTTTCAAAATTAGTCGATTTCAACGCGTAACAGTTATCAATACGGCCAACCTCAACCCTATATAGTGCCATACTCATTAACAGCAAAAACAATTTACAGGCTAAGCTGATTATTTAGCTGCTGATTGTTTAATAATTAGCGCTTTTTAGGCAGATCCTGTAAGCTGCACGGCCGCCAGCATCTGCAGGCCCCCTGAAACCGCTGCCAGTCGCACTTTAACGCCTATTTCGCAGCCGAAATGAGACCTATCTATGAGTTTTGCCTCACTGGGCCTATCAGCCCAAATTTTGAAAGCCGTTGCCAATAAAGGTTATGACACTCCTTCACCGATCCAGGCACAAGCAATTCCTGCCGTATTGGAAGGGAAAGACGTGATGGCCGCTGCGCAAACAGGTACAGGTAAAACAGCAGGCTTTACCCTGCCATTGCTAGAGCTGCTTTCAAAAGGGACCAAAGCCCCGGCTAAACAGGTGCGCGCATTAGTGTTAACACCAACTCGTGAGTTAGCGGCTCAGGTAGGTGAAAGCGTTGAAACTTACGGTAAGAATTTACCGCTAAAATCGGCAGTTGTATTTGGTGGTGTCGGTATTGGTCCACAGATCACTAAACTTAACCGCGGCGTCGATATTCTTGTCGCGACCCCAGGCCGCCTTCTCGATCTTTATAATCAACGTGCATTGAGCTTTAGCCAGCTTGAAGTACTTGTGCTTGATGAAGCCGATCGCATGTTAGACATGGGCTTCATTCATGACATCAAAAAAATCTTAGCGATTTTACCTGCGAAGCGTCAGAACCTAATGTTCTCAGCCACCTTCTCTGATGACATTCGTAAGCTCGCTAAGGGCTTGGTCAATAACCCAGTCGAAATTTCTGTGACGCCACGTAACGCAACAGCCAATACGGTTCAGCAATGGATCTGTCCTGTGGATAAGGGTCAAAAAGCGGCCGTCTTAGTTAAGCTTATCAAGCAGAATAACTGGAAGCAGGTATTGGTATTTAGCCGTACTAAGCACGGCGCAAACCGCTTGGCTAAAAACCTTGAAGCAAAAGATATTACCGCCGCCGCGATTCACGGTAACAAGAGCCAAGGCGCAAGAACCAAAGCCTTAGCAGACTTTAAGAGCGGTGCTGTACGCGTACTTGTGGCAACCGATATTGCCGCGCGCGGCCTAGATATCGACCAGCTACCACAAGTGGTTAACTTCGACTTGCCAAACGTGCCTGAGGATTACGTGCATCGTATCGGCCGTACTGGTCGTGCTGGCGCATCGGGTCATGCGGTATCACTCGTTGGTGATGAAGAAATTAAACTGTTGCGCGACATTGAGTTATTGATTAAGCAAAACTTAGAACGCCGCGTGATTGAAGGGTTTGAACCAACTTATCACCTACCTGAAACAGACCTAACGGGTAAGTCTCACGGCCAAAACAGAGGTCCGCGTAATGCTGGTAACCAAGGTCGTGGCAATGGTCGCTCACGTAGCCCAAATAAAGGCGCTAACTCGGGCGGTGCTAGCAATAAGTCACCTAACCCACGTCGCCAAGGTAATGCTGAAAACACCGGGGCTAAAGTCGAGCACAAAGATGGTCAACGTAGCGGCGAAATGGCTCGTGGCCACCAGCCAAATGCCAATGCACAACCAAGTAAGCCTAGACGTCCACGCAGACCTAATGCTGCTAATGGCAACTCAGCTTCAACTCAAGGTAAGCCATCAGGCCAACGTCGCCCGAATGCTAACCGCAGTGCAAATAAGCCAAGCTAAAATAGCTACTCATTGAATATCGATTAGATATCAAGGTCTCAACTGACCTTGATATCAGCGATCTAGGCACTGCTATCAAAACTATCCATCCTATCTCTTATAAATAGAGCTCTTGGCATAAGTGCTCCCGGCACAACTACCAAAACTAACCATCCATATCTCTTATAAATAGAGCTCTTGGCATAAGTGCTCCCGGCACAACTACCAAAACTAACCATCCATGTCTCTTATAAATAGAGCTCTTGGCATAAGTGCTCTAGGCACAACTACCAAAACTATCCATCCATATCTCTTATAAATAGAGCTCTTGGCATAAGTGCTCTCGGCACAACTACCAAAGCTAACCATCCATATCTCTTATAAATAGAGTTATTGGCATAAGTGCTCCAGGCACAAAAAAAGCAGCGTTGATACGCTGCTTTTTTTGTGGCTTATCGTTGTCATTATTGGAGTTAATCAGATACAGACTCACTCTAATAATGAAGAAAATGCGCTTAACGCATTTCCCAGGCACGATATGAACGGCCTTTTAGCTTGCCGTTAGTAATTTTATGTAGTGCCTTTTTAGCCACTTTACGGTTAACCGCAACATAAGAGCGCATATCCGTAATCTTAATCTTACCCACTTCGCTACCTTCAATACCGTTCTCGCCCGTTAGCGCACCAAGAATATCGCCAGGACGTAACTTCTGCTTTTTACCACCATCAATTTGCAAGGTGATCATCACAGGTTGTACTGGGAAGGTATCTAACAGGTTCTCTGATGGTAGCGCTTCATTAACGATATCACGCTCTAGATAATCTTCGAGTAGCGCAATCTTGTAGCCATCTTCGTCATTATAGAAGGTATGCGCAGAGCCTTTACTGCCCGCACGGCCTGTACGGCCAATACGGTGAATGTGTACTTCAGTGTCGTAAGCAACGTGATAGTTAATAACCGCGTCTAATGCATCGATATCAAGACCACGAGCTGCAACATCTGTCGCCACCATGATAGACACACTCTTATTGGCAAACTGCAATAAGGTTTGATCACGGTCGCGTTGCTCAAGATCGCCATGTAAGGCTACAACGCTAAAACCGTCGTTCTTCAGCTGCGCTGCAACATCTTTGGTTTCACGCTTAGTGTTACAAAACACCACTGCGCTCTCAGGGCGGTATTGCAGCAGCAATAACTTAAGCGCACGCATGCGATCGTTGTTATTGCCCACTTCATAGAAGTGTTGCTCAATAGTACTGGTTGCATGAGTCGAAGCCACTTTGACTAAAACAGGCTTGAACATGATCTTATCGGCAATCGACTGGATCTGCTCAGGGAACGTGGCACTGAATAGTAATGTCTGACGCTCTATTGGCATGCGCTCCATGATCCCTTCAAGCTCGACTTGGAAACCCATCTCTAACATACGGTCGGCTTCATCAAGCACTAAGGTATGGACGTTTTCAAGATCTAAGCGACCGCGATCTAAGTGATCGATAATACGGCCCGGCGTACCGACAATGATATGCGCGCCGTGTTCTAGTGAACCAATCTGTGGCCCCATAGGCACACCGCCACAGAGGGTCAGAACCTTAATGTTATGAATGCCACGCGCTAAAGTGCGGATCTCTTTCGCTACCTGATCGGCAAGCTCTCGTGTTGGGCATAAAACAAGAGATTGAATGCGAAAACGCTTAACGTCCAACTTGTGCAATAAGCCCAAACCGAACGCAGCAGTCTTACCCGAACCGGTTTTACCTTGGCCAATCACATCTTCGCCATTAAGGATCGCTGGCAAACTTTGCGCTTGAATAGGGGTCATCGACTCATAACCCATGGTTTTTAGGTTATCGAGTAATTCAGTCTTAAGGTTAAGACTTGAAAACGGCGCTTGGCCATCGGTATTGGGGACTGTTTGAGTCAAAGTATCTTTCCTAAGTATTCACTGCTCATTAGGGCGGTTTACCCTCTAAGACTCGATACCTTACTAAGGCTCATCAAATCGCGCTTGGCAGTGATAAAATCATGGTGACAAGGCTCCAAAATGGCAGGAGCAAGGTTGTCGTTTTCTATCGCTATAAATTATAGCGCGCTATTGTAGCAGTTATTCTTTTAGTTGCAGCATATCGAATGGGTAATAACCGCTAAATATCACTTGCTATGACAAATTAACTCGCCTCGACGCTTAGGTGTACCTATGCCTGCATCCCAAAAACTTCGGTTACAAGCAACCCCTTACAAACTCTCATCGCGTAAGGTCTTGCCTAGGCGTTCTACCCACCAATCGATGGCATCCTTTGCATCATCGGTTGAATCAATCATGGTGCTTAAGTCTTTACTGCCCGCTTTTCTGTCTATTACGGCCACGATAGGCTGACCTGTGCTGGCATCGCTAATCATCAACTCTATGGTCGCGCTGCCCACATTGGTATGCTCACCCGTCACTATCTTTGAGATACTGGAAATACCGAGCCCTACCGGTAGTATACTGCTGGTAACCGCTAAGATTGGATTAGGAGTTTCGATATTAGTGAGGGCGACACTGACTCTGAGGGTGTTGTCATCGGGTTCAGTGACTAATTCAAAACGCTGCCTTGCTTTGTCTTTAATCTTACTCACCAGATATTGCGACACTTGAATAATCTCTTGCTCATCGAGATTGTCGTAGCGAGTCTTATCGTCAAGCACTAACCAAGCTTGATCGACAATGATCTTGTCATATTCATTGAGGATTTGTTTGAGGTCCTGCAGGCTTTTTATTCTAGGCTGAGCCCAAATGAGATCACTGCCCCCATCGGGCCCAGGACGAAAGTCATCGAAGGAGCTGAACATCTGCGATTGTTTATAATCGTGAATAACGCCACAGCCCGTTAAAAGAAGACTCATCCCTAGCGCACACATGCGTATTATTGTCATTGCCATTTACCTAAGTTAGCTCACGCCAACATTTTGTTGGCACACAGGGCAGCGAGTTTACACTAGCTTAGACAAAATAAACACAAGAATACACAACTGTACACACGAGCAATCTGTGTGGGAAAATCCCCTCTAATGCCTCCTAAAGGTTAATCCGGATTAAATACACCTATCACAGCGCCTGTAGCCTTCTTAGTCACTTTCTCTTCGGTTTGTTGCTCACGATAATCACAGTCGACACACTCAACCGTCTCGATGCCGTTTTCTTTAAATAGCACAATAGACTCTTTAGCCTGACACTTAGGGCACTTGGCGCCAGCCACGAAACGTTTCTTCACTTTTTTAGTCGTTATAGTCATGATTTTACTTCCAGTCCATATATCGCTAACATTTTGCCATAAAAGCTGCGCCATGACCGTACTTTTCTAGGATCCACCATAGAAGTAACCATGGGTTCTAAGCTATTATCTGTCCCCAATATTTGCTCTCTGACTTTAAGCCGACTTCAATGATCACCATCACTCAAGCTCAACTCATTCGTGGCTCGAAAACCTTGCTCGATGACACTTCGCTAACCGTCTATCCGGGCCACAAAGTCGGGCTAGTCGGCGCCAACGGTAGCGGTAAATCGTCACTCCTTGCACTGATTATGGGCAAGATCAGCCTAGATAAAGGCGAGTTCAGCATGCCTAGTGGCTGGCAGATTGCGACAGTGGCGCAGGAGACTCCGGCTCTTGAGGTTTCTGCCGTTGAATATGTGATTGATGGGGACGCCGAATATCGGGATCTAGAAGCGCAACTGCATGGAGCCCAAGAGGCCGATGACGGCCATAAAATTGCCCTTTTACACGGGCAAATCGATGCCATCGGCGGCTACGCGATTCACTCTAGGGCGGCAAGCCTATTAGCTGGCCTAGGTTTTAGCGAACAAGAGCAAAGCAATCCAGTTAAGAGCTTCTCGGGTGGTTGGCGTATGCGCCTCAACTTGGCCCAAGCACTATTATGCCGCTCAGATCTACTGCTACTCGATGAGCCCACCAACCACTTAGACTTAGATACCATGTATTGGCTAGAGGGTTGGATTAAAGCCTATCAAGGCACGCTTATTCTGATCAGTCACGACCGTGACTTTATCGATGGTATCGTCGACGAGATCGTTCATGTCGAGAACCATAAACTAAACTACTACAAGGGTAACTACACCTCTTTTGAGCGTGTTCGTGCCGAACGCATGGCCCAGCAGCAGGTGGCATTTGAGCGACAGCAGAAAGAGCGTGCCCATATGCAATCCTTTGTCGACCGTTTCCGTTATAAAGCCAGTAAGGCGAAGCAGGCTCAGAGCCGATTGAAAGCGCTAGAACGCATGACCGAGTTGCTGCCGTCACAAGCCGACAGTCCTTTCCATATGGCATTTAGAGAGCCTGAAGCCCTACCAAATCCGCTAGTGACTATGGAGCAAGTCTCTATCGGTTACGGTGAAACTGAGATCCTTAAGAAGGTTCATCTTAACCTTGTACCCGGGGCTCGTATTGGTTTACTAGGCCGCAACGGTGCGGGTAAGTCGACCTTAGTTAAATTGCTTTCAGGTGAGCTCTCACCGATGAAAGGTCAGTATGAAACTAACCCTGGCTTAAATATCGGTTATTTTGCTCAGCATCAGCTGGAGTTTTTAAGTTTAGATGACTCGCCGATGCAACACCTAGTTCGCCTTGCTCCTAATGCTAAAGAGCAGGAGCTGCGTAACTTCTTAGGTGGTTATGGTTTTAACGGCGATATGGCATTGGCGCCTGTTCGTCCCTTCTCTGGTGGTGAAAAGGCCCGCTTGGTACTGGCGCTACTCGTGTGGCAACGCCCTAACCTATTGCTACTCGATGAGCCAACCAACCACTTAGACTTAGAAATGCGTCACGCCTTGACTATGGCATTGCAAACCTTTGAAGGTGCAATGATTATCGTCTCGCACGATAGGCATTTATTACGATTAAGCTGTAGTGACTATTACCTTGTCGACCAAGGTGAAGTCAAAAGCTTCGATGGTGACTTAGATGATTACCATCAGTGGTTACTCGACGCGGCAAAAACCGCTGGCAAAGAGGAAGAGAGCGAGACAAGCAAGCCAGTTCAAGACAAGAAGCTACAGAAACGCTTAGAAGCAGAGCTGAGACAGAAGTTGTCACCGCTTAAGAAGGTGCAGACTAAACTTGAAAAAGAGCAGCATAAAGCTAACGAGCGCTTAAAAGAGCTGGAAGATATGCTAGCCGATACTAGCCTTTATGATGCCGATAACAAGGCAAAACTCACTCAGGTGCTCGCCGAGCGTACCACGCTAACCCAAGGGTTAGAGGAGAGTGAAATGGAATGGCTGGAAATCCAAGAAGAGATAGAGACCATTGAGCAAAGCGTTCGCGCCGAAGCCTAGATTAGATTTCAGTTTGAGTTTGAGTTTGAGCTTAAGCCTAAGTTTTGGCTGAATCAGACAAAAGGGGAGCGTGGCTCCCCTTTTTGTTACCATGTTTTATACCAATTAAGAATGAAACGATAACCATAAGGTTCGTCCAATGACATTGTCTAGCCGTTTATCTCTCAGTTTATGGAGTGATTGCGACACTCTCTACATGCAACATCAGAGTCTGTGCTTACAGTTACAAGATGACCACCAGCTCAATGTTAATTTGCTGCTATTAGCCCTTTGGCTCGATAAGCATCACTATTTACTCCCCAAGCCACAATGGCGCCAGCTACAGCAAGACACACGCCATTGGGAAGAAAAACTGTTACTGCCCTACAGGCAGCTAAGACGCCAAAGTAAAGCCTGCCTTGAAATTGATGAATATCGACAGATGTTAGATTTAGAGCTAATGCTGGAGCGTAAATCTCAAGCGATGATTTTAAATGCGTTAGAACTGATGTCGCTAGAAGAGCAAGCAAGTACTCGTCATTACGATAATCTAGGCTATTATCTAGGCCTATTTAACTTGCAGAGCCATAGGTTCTCATCGTTAATGAACTGATCTCCCCCAATAAAAAAGCGAGCCTATGGCTCGCTTTTCTCGTTATGACGTTCTCTATAAAAGACAGCGTTTATACTGAGCTAAAGTCCTTAACTGAAGTCTTTCATTACAGTCTTTAACTGAGCTTAAGTCATTAACTGAGTTTAAGCCCTTAACAAAAGTACTTAGCTGGGCTTAAGCCTCTCGGCTAACCGAGTCGCATTTCTCGCGGTGATCCCATAGATAGACAACTGCGGATTTGCGCCTAAGCTGGTTGGGAATATCGAGCCATCCATTACAGATAAATTATCGAAATAGTGCGATTCACCAAAGCTGTTCACCATAGATAGCTTAGGGTCTTCACCAAATGGGCAACCGCCCATCACATGGGCCGATGCCACTACGGTTTTAAGCGGTGCCAGATCCATTTCACTAATCACCTTTTTGGCCTCGCTCCAGCTCGACAGGTACGGCATTCCCTCACTGATTGGCAACACTTGCTGCGCCCCTGCCGCAAACTGCAACTCTGCCATGCTGGCATAGGCTCGCCGCGCCGCACGCCAAAACGCATCGGTAAGCGGATAATCTAGGGTGAAGCCATGGTCTGTCAGCTTGACCTGCCCCCCCTGGCTATTCTCATGATAACCGTCTCTGACTAACGCTATGGTGACCTGCAATTGGTTAAACTTCTCCATCAACTGTGCATGGCTCTTGCCATAGCCAAGGGTTTTAGAGGCGATCAAAATTGGATGAATAGGTGGGACTTCAAGCTTGTAGCCTAGCTCTCCGTCGGCGCCATCTTGCCAGACAAACTCATCAGAATAGATAGACTGAGGCGCCCCGCTGTGACCATTGATCGGATCGCTAAACACCGCGCCGCTCAAAAGTGTGGGATGTAAGAAAGTACGCTTACCAATAATTTCATGAGGGTCGGGTAGCTTAGAACGCAACATAATCGTCGGTGTATGAATCGCGCCAGCGGCCAATATGTAATGCTTTGCTTTAAACATCACCTCAATCGGTAATGGTTTCATGTTTTTATCAACGGCTTGAGCCTTAGCCGCAAAAATCTTGTCATTATGATGCTCAAGCTTAATGACTTGGGCTTGACTTACCAGTGTGGCACCACGCTCTAGCGCTGCGGGAATGGTGGTAACTAACATAGATTGTTTGGCATTCACCGGGCAGCCCATACCGCAATACCCCGTATTCCAACAACCTTTGACGTTACGCTTAATCACAGTGTAATCCCAGCCTAATTTCTCACAGCCTTGCTTTAAGGCTTGATTATTACGGTTAGGATCGTAGGCCCACTCACTGATATTAAGTCGTTGCTCCATCTTTTCGAACCAAGGGTCGAGTTCGGTGCGAGACAGACCCGTTACCGATTTGGTTGCGGCCCAATAATCCAATGCCGGTTCTGGAGTACGAATCGAAGTGGTCCAGTTGACTGTAGTGGAGCCTCCTACGGCGCGCCCCTGAAAAATACCGATCGCCTTATCGCTGGTCTTCATTCCTGCGGCTTGCTGGTAGAGGTCTGGATAGGCGACTCGCTCCTCCATCACAAAGTCTTTCGATGACTTGAGTTGCCCCCCCTCAATGATGATCACCGACAGACCCGCCTCGGTAAGAATTTCTGCCGCAACGCCGCCACCTGCGCCGCTGCCAATAATCACCACATCGGCCTCTAAGGTTTGATTTTCACTGAGCTTGGATGCATTAATATGAGCCCAACCGGAATCGAGCCCGGTTACAATAGGATCTTCAATGGCCATAAACGATTTCCTTACTCTCTAGATGAGTGTTAATTAGCAACATCACTTCATATCCTCAAGACTTCATATTTTCAAGAAACGTGGGCTTAGCATAATGCTGTTGGTCCCAATTGACTCCAATGCTCGCGGCTACAATAGTCATTAACTCATCACTTCATATCCTCAAGACTTCATATTTTCAAGGAACGTGGGCTTAGCGTAATGCTGTTAGTCCCAATTGACTCCAATGCTCAGGGCTACAATAGCTATTAACTCATCGCATCACTTCATATCCTCAAGACTTCATATTTTCAAGGAACGTGGGCTTAGCGTAATGCACGTAATGCTGTTAGTCCCAATTGACTCCAATGCTCAGGGCTACAATAGCTATTAACTCATCGCATCACTTCATATCC